>NZ_JBMEAO010000009.1:0-122970 GCF_048815235.1 Vagococcus fluvialis | reverse complement strand
AGTATGACATGTGGTGTCCTCCTTAGATTGTTCTTTCGCAATTTCATTCTAACGGATATCACATGTTTTTTTGTATAAAAAAACTGTTGATAGTTTTAAACTACCAACAGTAGAAATTATAGAGCCTTTTTTTTTAGTCTTTAGACCGATGTAGATAAGCATATAATTTGTTATGATTAGAGTATTAAAGTTTTAAGGAGTGAGTTTGTTGAGTATAGGATTATTAGTTATAACATTAAAATTCAGCATTGGTTTTTTATTGGCCATTATCTTAGGTATTTTGTTTAGACCTAAAGAAAAGAAAATAAAAAATAGTGTGATGACAGGAATTAAAATAGCAATCGTTTATTTCATTTTGTCGTTTAGTTATGTTTATTTTGTATTACCTTCACAATCATTAAATCAATTGATTTTTTATAATTTATTAGGGTTTATTTTAGGTAACCTGTTTTCATTTTTATCTTCCTTCACAGAAAATAATATTGTGACAGACGGAGAACAAAGAAACAAAAGATCTTTTACATTTCAGAAGAATGGTAAAAAATTATTAGGTATCTCTATTTTACTCATGGTATTATTTTTAATAAGTACACCTGTTATTAGAATTCTTAGTATTACTGAAATTTACGAAACAATACCAGTAAAAAAAGTTGAGCAGACAGAGGAATTGAAATCGACAAAAGAAACACCAATTGCAATGTCTACAAAAAGTGCTAGAAATAAAATGCAAAAAATGATGAGTAGTGTCCCTAATTATAGTGGTTACCAATTAGGAACGACGACAGCTCAATTGATTGACGGTGAATATGTCTATATTTCAGGATTAGAATACCGTGGCTTTTGGAAATGGAATAAATACAAAAAAGTTCCTGGGTATTTCAAAGTGAGTGCTACTGATATTAATGCGCAACCAGAATTTGTTGAAAAAGAAATGAAGTATGTTCCAAGTAGCTTTTTATGGCAAGATGCAGAACGCAAGATTTATGCGAAATCATCTAACTATACAAGAATTGGAGCGGTTAACTTAGAAATAGGAAATGATGGAACTCCGTATTACGTTCAAAGTTTGTATAAAGAATACGGGCTTAGTGGGAAAAAACGATACGATAGTTTTAAAACAGCTGTTCTAAATAGTGTGACAGGGGAAACTAAAGTCTATGATTTAAAAGATGTTCCTGAAGAAATCGATGCCCCGTTAACAAGTGCCGTAGCTAGTAGTATGAATAATTATTACGGAAAATATGGTAAGGGCTGGTTGAATAGTTTATTTTCTAAAGATGATGTTAAGATACCAACAACCAATGGAATTTATTCATCTGGTGCTGTAACGCCGCTTGTTTCTAAAACAGGAGAATTACTTTACTTTACAGATTTTACTAGTGATGATGAAAAACAAGATAGTGCTTTAGGTTACAGTTTAATTAATGCTAGAACAGGAACTATGGAGTTTTATAGAGACACAAAAGGGATGATGGATAGTGATGGCGCAATAGCTATTTCTGAAAAGATTTATCCAGAGAAAAAATGGGAAGCGAAAATGCCGATTCTTTATAATATCGAAGGTGTTCCAACTTGGATTATTTCCTTATTAGATACAAATGGTATTTTTAAAGGATACGTTTATATTTCTGCAACAGACAGTGACATCTTAGTTGATGGAACAGATGCAGAAAAAACATTACAAGCTTATAAAATGAAATTAAGTCTAAAAGGAAGCAATAACAAAAATACTGAAGTTGGCGATTTAGTAGACGTTTCAGGTGTTGTAACTCGAGTGAATCAATTTGTGGTTGATGGTAATCAAACTGTTTCATTTATGCTTGAAAATGATGATAAAGTCTATCGTATTAGTACAAGCAACAATGTTTATAGTATGTTTTTAAAAGATGGCGATAAAGTATCTTTTAGTGCTGATAAAACCAAAGACGATGCATTAATCACAATTGAGGATATTGTGATTGAAAATTTAACACCAACCGAATAGTAGAGAAGACTGCATGATTGCAGTCTTTTTTTGTAAAGTTCAATTAAAAAGTTGAAAGCCTTACCAATCAAAGTTAAGATATAAGTGAATAATGTGAAAGAAGGTCATTCTCAATGGAAAAACCTAATATTTTATTTATTTTAACAGACCAACAAAGAAAAGATACCTTGTCGGCATATGGACAATTAATCAGTGAAACACCTCATTTAGATAAACTATCTGAAGAGAGCGTGGTGTTTGAAAATGCTTATACAACATGTCCTATTTGTACACCAGCCAGAGCAACTATCCAAACTGGTCTTTATCCAATTCATCATGGCATGATTACTAATTCTTATAATTATGGCAACATGGTACAAGAATTAGCAGATACAGCTTTACTATTAAGTAGAAGACTTGAAGCGATTGGTTACACACCTGGCTATACAGGAAAGTGGCATTTAGGAACTGGTGTGAACAATGTAAAAAATGATTGGTATATTCAACAGTATATGGGGGATATTGAATTTGCAGAGTTTAAATTAAAAAACGATTCAGTTCCAACTCACCATGGTTATCAAGGAGATGATTTTCCCGGTCATGGGTTTGGTGGTTATATTTATGATGAATACAAAGAGTATTTAAAAGAAAAAGACTTAACCTTAGAGTTTGGAGAAATCATTAAAGGTCACTACGGGGACCATCAAGCAGCAGCTATTTTAAGTGGGATTGAAACTTCCATTGAGCACTTTTTAATTGAAAGAACAAAAACTTTAATTGATTCTTTTGAAGAAGGCAAACCGTGGTACTTTCAGTTAAATTTCTGGGGACCACATGAGCCTTATTATGCACCAAAAGAATTTGTTGAGTTGTATGAAGATAAGTCTATCGAACCTTGGCAAAATTTTTCAGGGGATAGTCCAAACAAACCAAAAATCCATCAAGTTAAAAAAGGAAATATTACCTCTTTTGAAGATGTCGAACCGTTTGTAAAATACTATTTTTCTTGTGTCAGTCATATTGATTATCAGATTGGCCGTTTACTAGATTATTTAAAAGACAAAGGGATTTATGATGAGACAATGGTTATATTCAGTGCAGATCACGGTGAATCACTAGGTATTCATGGTGGCTTATGTGATAAAGCTTTATTTATGTACGAAGAAACATGTAGTATTCCATTATTTATAAAAAAACCATTTCAGGATAGTAAAAAACAAGTATTCGAGTTAGTTTCTAATGTGGATTTGTATTCAACTATTTTAAATTATGCCGGTTACAGTCCAGAAGAAAGTCAAAGAGATGGTCAATCTTTAAAACCATTGCTTGAAGACCAACCAGTTGAATGGCGAGATACAGTGGTAACAGAATGCTCAGGTATTGGAAGTATTTTATATTCTCAGAGAATGATCAGAAAAAAAGAGTATAAATATATTTTTAATGCAGGTGATACGGATGAATTGTATGATCTAAATAATGATCCTTATGAGTTAATTAATCAAATTGATAACAAAGAATATCACGAGATTCTTTCTGATATGAAGTTAAGCTTATTAGAATGGATGGAAACAAATAATGATAATCTTATTAATGAATATCGGTTATTAGCATTAAGATAACATATGTTTTATGAAAAAAATAATTGACTTTTTTTACCTTGAGATGTAAAGTATTTGTTGGGCACCCTAGAAATAGGGTCAGAAGTGAACGAAAATAAGTGCTCCCTTATTCTAAATGGAATAGGGGAGTTTTTTGTTTTTTCTAAGTTTCTCCAAACTAGAAAGAAAGAGGGATAAATCATGACAAAATATATTTTCGTAACAGGTGGCGTAGTCTCATCAATTGGTAAAGGAATTGTAGCAGCATCCTTAGGAAGACTACTAAAAAATAGAGGCCTTAAAGTAACTATTCAAAAATTTGATCCGTATATTAATGTGGATCCAGGTACAATGAGTCCTTATCAACATGGAGAAGTATTTGTCACAGATGATGGAGCTGAGACAGATTTAGACTTAGGACATTATGAGCGTTTTATTGATATTAACTTAAATCAGTATTCTAATGTGACAACAGGAAAAGTTTATTCTGAAGTTCTAAAAAAAGAACGTAGAGGAGATTATTTAGGAGCAACGGTACAAGTCATTCCTCATATTACCAATGAAATTAAAGATAAAATCATGCGTGCAGCAACTACTACAGATGCTGATATTATTATTACCGAGGTTGGAGGAACTGTTGGGGATATTGAGTCATTACCATTTCTAGAAGCCTTACGACAAATGAAAGCTGAAGTTGGAAACGATAATGTTATGTATATACATACAACTTTGATTCCTTATTTAAATGCTGCAGGTGAAATGAAAACTAAACCAACTCAGCATAGTGTTAAGGAACTTAGAAGCTTAGGGATTCAACCTAATTTATTAGTACTTAGATCTGAGTATCCATTAAGTGAAGGAACAAAAGAAAAATTAGCTCAGTTTTGTGATGTTAAAAAAGAAGCGGTTATTGAATCTTTAGATGTAGATACGTTATATTCAATTCCATTAAATTTACAAGCTCAAGGAATGGACCAAATTGTGTGTGACCATTTAAAAATAGAAGCACCTGAAGCAGATATGACAGAATGGAAACAGCTTGAAAATAAAGTACTAAATCTTAGCAAACGAGTACGAATTGGATTAGTTGGAAAATATGTGGAATTGCCAGATGCTTATCTATCAGTAGTAGAAGCCCTTAAACATGCAGGATTTAACCATGACAGCGATATTGATATCAAATGGATACAAGCTGAAGACCTTACATCAGATAATGTTGCAGAAGCTTTAAAAGACGTTGCAGGGATTTTAGTGCCAGGAGGATTTGGTGATCGTGGTTTAGAAGGAAAAATTGAAGCTATTCGTTTTGCTAGAGAAAATGATGTGCCATTCTTAGGTATTTGTTTAGGAATGCAAATGGCCTGTGTGGAATTTGCTAGAAATGTTTTAGGATTAAAAGAGGCTCATTCAGCAGAGACTAATCCTAATACGTCAGACAAAATCATTGATTTGATGACTGACCAAGAGAATGTTGAAAACCTAGGTGGTACTTTAAGATTAGGTTTATATCCTTGCGAGATTAAAGCAGGAACTAAAACAGCAGAAGTTTATCATAATCAATCTGTTGTTATGGAGCGTCATCGCCATCGTTATGAGTTTAATAATGAGTATCGCGACTTATTTGAAGCTAAGGGCTGGACTTTTTCTGGACTTTCTCCTGATGGTAAGTTAGTTGAGATTGTAGAAATGACTGATAAGAAGTTTTTTGTAGCTTCACAATTTCATCCTGAATTAATTTCACGACCAACACGTCCACAAAGTTTATTTAATGGGTTTATCGAAGCGTCTTTAAATAGTTAATTTAATCTATATTTAAGAGGATAAATCATGAGAAAGCTGTTCTTTTTAGTGATGAGTAGATAAAAAATGGTATACTATGATTATAAAAAATCAGGAGGTTTTTATTTATGAGTTTTATGAGTCCAAGTTTGGAGAATTTTTTAGATGAAGGTCTAAATGATTTAAAGGAAAAAGGGTTATATTCAACAATTGATACTCTTGATGGTGCTAATGGCCCAGAAATTATGATTGATGGGAAGAAAAAAATTAACTTAGCATCAAATAACTATTTAGGATTTGCCACTCATCCTGAATTAATTCAAGCGGCTAATGACGCAACAGAAAAATACGGTGTTGGAGCTGGTGCTGTTAGAACTATTAACGGAACACTTGCAATCCACCGTGAATTAGAAGAGCGCATTGCTAAATTTAAAGGAACTGAAGCAGCGATTGCTTTCCAATCAGGATTTAACTGTAACATGGGGGCTATTTCTGCTGTTATGAATAAAGAAGATGCTATTCTTTCAGATAGCTTAAATCATGCTTCTATTATTGATGGGTGTCGTTTATCACGAGCTAAAATTATTCGTGTTGAACACTCAGATATGAAAGATTTAGAAGAAAAAGCAAAAGCAGCTGTTGAAAGTGGCCTTTATAAAAAAATCATGTATATTACTGACGGTGTCTTTTCAATGGACGGCGATGTAGCTAAAATGCCAGAAATTATGGAGATTGCTGAGAAATATAATTTAATTGTCTATGTTGATGATGCTCATGGTTCTGGTGTTTTAGGTGGTGGAGCTGGAACTGTCAAAGAGTTTGGTCTTTCAGACAAAGTAGATTTCCAAATGGGAACATTATCTAAAGCGATTGGTGTTGTTGGAGGTTATGTTGCAGGATCTCAAAAATTAATTGATTGGTTAAAATCTCAAGCAAGACCATTTCTATTTTCAACTTCTTTAACTCCAGGAGCTTCTGCTGCAGTTATTAAAGCCATTGACTTAATGGAGTCAGACTCAAGCCATGTGGAGAAATTATGGGAGAATGCTAATTACTTTAAAGCAGAGCTTAAAAAAATTGGTTATGATATTGGTCAATCTGAAACACCGATAACTCCAGTTATTTTAGGGGACGAAAAATTAGCACAATCTTTTGCGAAACGATTAATTGAAGAAGGTGTCTATGTTAAACCAATCGTCTTCCCAACAGTCCCATTAGGAACTGGACGTGTGAGAAATATGCCAACAGCAGCTCATACAAAAGAAATGCTTGATAATGCAGTAGCTATTTATGAAAAAGTTGGTAAAGAAATGGGAATCATTTAGTTAATTGTAAAGGTGGAAAATCATGGAAAGAATTATTGTAACAGGTTGTTTAGGACAAATAGGTTCTGAATTAGTGACGCGTTTAAGAGAAGAAAAAGGAAACGATAATGTTTTAGCAACAGATATTAGAAGACCAGAAGGACATCCAGTTGTTGAAAATGGTTTGTTTGAAACTTTGGATGTGTTAGATGAAGACAGAATGCTTGAACTTGCAACTGAGTTTAAAGCAGATACGATGATTCATTTAGCTTCATTATTATCTTCTGTTGCTGAGGATAAACCGCAAGTTGCTTGGCATATTAATATGACAGGGTTAACTAACGCCCTTGAAGTTGCCAGAAAACTAGACTTACAATTTTTTACACCAAGTTCAATTGGTGCTTTTGGAACAGAAACACCTAAAATCAACACACCACAAGATACATTACAACGACCAAAAACAATGTATGGTATCACAAAAGTAGCTGGTGAGTTGCTATGTGATTATTATTATTCGAAATTTGGTGTTGATACACGTGGGGTTAGATTCCCAGGTTTAATTTCATATGATACGCTACCAGGTGGTGGAACAACAGATTATGCTGTTGAAATTTATTATGAAGCATTGAAAACAGGAAGCTATGTTTGTCCAATTGGTAAAGGTACTGTCATGGATATGATGTATATGCCTGATGCCATTGACGCTATTATTACATTAATGGAAGCTCCAGCTGATAAGTTAGTTCATCGCAATGCTTTTAATATTTCAGCCATGTCATTTGACCCTGAAGGCATTAAAGAAAGTATTCAAAAGGTATTACCTGAATTTACAATGACCTACGACGTTAATCCTAAATTACAAGGAATTGCTGATTCTTGGCCAGACACATTAGATTGTGTTGCTGCTAAAACAGAATGGGCATTTGCTCCTAAATACGATTTAGATAAGATGACTGAGGATATGTTAGAAAAATTAAAAATTAAACTAGAAGTGAAGTAATTAAAAAAGAGGGGATACTATATCCCACTCTTTTTTTGTGAGGAAGCTATTATTTAAAAAGAACGATAGTTATCAGTTGGCAGTATGAACTATTTCCTTTATAATAGTTTCTTGAATAATTAATGGAGGGATCAACATGAAGAAAATTGGATTTGATTCTCAAAAGTATATTGAAGAACAGTCAAAATATATTCTTGAGAGAGTAAATAATTATGACAAGTTGTATCTAGAGTTTGGAGGCAAACTGATTGGTGATAAACACGCAAAACGAGTGTTACCAGGGTTTGATGAGGACTCAAAAATTAAGATCCTTCAAAAATTAAAAGATCAAGCAGAAGTTATTATTTGTGCCTACGCAGGAGACATTGAACGTAATAAAATCCGTGGTGATTATGGTATTACTTATGATATGGATATTCTAAAATCAATTGATGAATTTACAGAATATGGTTTAAAAGTTAATAGTGTTTTAATCACACGCTACAGTGGACAGCCAGCTACAAAAGTATTCATTAATAAATTAGAAAAAAGAAATATTAAAGTTTATACACATGAAGCCATTGAAGGATATCCATACAATATTGATCAAATTGTAAGTGATGAAGGATTTGGTAAAAATCCTTATATTCCTACAACAAAACCTATTGTTGTTGTAACAGCACCAGGAGCTGGTAGTGGAAAGTTAGCGACTAGTTTAAGCCAAATCTATCATGAGAGTAAACTTGGCCGTATTGCAGGTTATTCTAAGTTTGAAACTTTCCCAGTTTGGAATGTTCCATTAAAACATCCTTTAAATATTGCTTATGAAGCAGCAACCGTTGATTTGAAAGACGTTAACTTAATTGATTCATATCATTATGAAGCATATGGTGAGGTGGCTGTTAATTACAATCGTGATATTGAAACATTCCCTGTGATTAAACGTATTATTGAGAGAATTACTAATCAAGAATCAGTGTTTAAATCACCAACTGATATGGGTGTTAACCGAGTTGGATTTGGGATTATTGATGACGAAGTGGTTAGAGAAGCTTCTAAAGAAGAAATTATTCGTCGTTGCTTTGATACAGAGTGTTTCCATAAACGTGGAATGGTTGACGATGATGTTGTTAGCCGTATTCAAGTGATTATGGAAGAGATGGAACTCAAGAAAGAAGATAGACATCCAGTTATTCCAGCAAGAAATTATGCTACTAAGTTAAAAGAAGAACAGACAGAAATAGGATTAGCGCCAGTTTCAGTGATGGCTTTTGAACTACCTGATGGGAAAATCATTACAGGTCGCTCAACTGATTTAATGGATTCTTCTGCTGCTGCTATTTTAAATTCAATTAAATACTTAGCTAATATTGCAGATGAAATTTTATTATTATCACCAGTTATCTTAGAAACGATTCGTAAAATGAAGGATGTTGATCTACACAGCAAGATTACAGCACTTAATGCAAATGAAGTATTAATTGCTTTATCAATTAGTGCCGTGACTAATCCAACAGCTCAAATAGCTTATGAAAAACTATCTTCATTAGAGGGAACTCAAGCTCATTCGACAGTTATGTTGAATAAAGATGATGAACAGATATTAAAACGTTTAGGAATGGATATTACAAGTGATCCAATTTTCCCATCTGAGAATTTATTTTATATTTAAGAAGTAATTAGAAAGGACTATTCTGAAAGGGTAGTCCTTTTTTTGTAAAAGGAGATTATCAATGGAAATTATTCAATTTGGTGGCACTAAAAAAGAACAAACAGAGTTAGCTCAATTAGTTTTGAGTGGTGAAAAATATGCTACTTCTTCATTAAAAGAGTTACAAAAAATAGAGGGAAACTTAGCTAGTCAAGTAGGAGATTTGTGGGAAATTAGAGATGGAGAGAATAAACAGGTATGCCTTGTCGAAGTAACCGAAGTTTATAATAAACCCTTTGGTGAAATTGAGGAGGCTTTTGCAGTTGCAGAAGGAGATGGAACTTACATTAATTGGTTTAACATTCATAATAAGTATTATGGAGAAAAGTTAAAGAATTACGGAGTTTCTTTAGATAAAGAGACAATATTAGAGTGTGTATTCTTTAAAGTTAAAAAATAAGGAGAAAATCGATTGAAAATTAAAAAAAATTAATATAAATAAAAATGTTATTTTAATAAACTAACATTTTTTATTTTTCTTAAAAATACTAAAACGTTTTAATCGTATTTGTGAACTTTTGATTAAAATGAAAAATTATCCGAAATATTTATATAAAAGAAAAAATGAAATTTATTTCAAAAAATACCTAACATTTTTTCTTATATTGTTAAAAATTAGACAAAGTTGTTTTTTTTAACAAACTTATTAGACGAATTAATTAGATATATTTCTCATATGAAAAGCGTTTTCAATTATTAGAAAAAATATAAACGTTTTAATAATTAAGTTATAGAACTTTTGAATATATATATAAGAAATTGTTATAAGTATTAAAAGAGTTGTGTTTGTGAATTTTTAGACAGTTATTTAACTTTTGTTTTGAAGACGTTAATTGTAATAAATATAAATAGTACCTTTTAATTTGATGATTTAGATATATACTTGTGAGGTGAAACACATTCAATATATTTTCGGCAGTTCTTTAGTCGTTGTTACATGGATAAATTAATTATAGATTTTATTAATGAGTCTTTTAACTTTTTGATTTAATTAGTTTTAGTGAAAAAAATAACTTTAGTACATTCAATAGATAAGTTATTTCTTAAATTAGTTAAATACATTAATAAAAGTTTTCAATGGCATTGATTTTTAATAATATTCAGTTAATTTTTTATGAAAAACTAACTAATAATCCCATGATCTCTAGTAAGTTTAGTAATAATAAAACCTTACAAATTAAAACTGATATTATTGTTATATTATAGTTCCCCATTAATATAAAGATGAGATATCCCAAATTATTTATTATACCATCTTTGCTAAACATTGATAATCTAGCTAATAAATGAATATTATCTAGTATATAGATCATTTTTTCTCTCTCTTTGATAAAAAAATTAAATCTAAGGTTAAGCTATTATATTTCTATCATTTTAAATCCTAACAAAAAGAACTAACCTAAAATTATTGAAAATAAAGAAACAAAATTATCTTAAATTTTGTTTCTTTTAATGAATAATTGAAAGTAATCGCAATATTACTACTAATAAAAATAAAAAGGATTCGAAATTAACTATTTCGAATCCTTTTTACATTATTATTTTATTGATAAATGGCTTTAATAGGATCCATTTTTGCTGCATTTACAGCAGGTATAACACCGAATACTAAACCAATTGCTGCTGAAATACCAGCAGACATGAGGGCCATTTGAGGACTGACAATTGCTTTAACATCAGGAATCACTGCTGAAATTAAGTTAGCAATACCAGAACCAAGTAGAACACCGATAACACCACCAATTAGTGTGATAAAGGCAGCTTCTAATAAAAATTGAATTAGAATGTTGGAAGGTTTAGCTCCAATCGCACGTCTAATTCCGATTTCACGTTTTCTCTCAGAGACTGAAACATACATAATATTCATAACGCCAATACCACCAACAAGTAGTGAAATAGCAGTGATGAATAAAAGCCCCGTAATAACAGCTTGTAGCATGTCTTCCATTTGTTTACGGAATGTTTCATTACTACGATCTTCTTCAAAATTACCAACCAATTGTGGGTGGTAATCTTTAAGTAGAGCATTAGCTTCTTCAATAACCATCATACGATCAGCATCCGTTTTAGTTTTTAATTTAATAGCGTTGATTGGCTTATTTTTAGCTAAATCATTATAAGCTTTTTTAGGAATGGTATTACTAAAAATAGAACCATCTGTAATCATTTCATCCATGTTAACTTTCTTTTTAACGCCTATAACTTGGAATTTTTGTCCATCAACGTCTATTGCTTTGCCAATAATGTCTTTAGGATGTTTAATATTTAAACCGTAAAGCATCGTATCATAGGCTAAAACAATTCGATTTTTATCTAAATCTGATGTTGAAAAATCAGCCCCATGAATGACGTTAGGATCAGGTTTTGTATAAGCTTGTATTTCACCACCAGATTGTGTTTCAAAGAAGGAGATATTTCCTTGGATAGATTCTGTATTACCGAACCCAAATCCATAATCAGCGCTAATATTATCCACACCGTCAAGTTTTCTAAGCATCTTTAAATCTGACATACTAAATGCAAACTCATCAAAACTTTGACTAGCAACAGCCGTTTCATCCTCAGCGTCAACTCGGTAAATTAAACGAATCGTATCAGCATTCGTTGATTCAAGTAACTCTAAACTACTTTGCTTCATTCCTTCACCAATGGCTGAAACGGTTACTACGGCAGTAATACCAATGATAATTCCAACCATGGTTAGAAAAACACGCAATTTATGAGCTTTTAAACTTAAGAAAGTACTTAATAATAAATTTTTAAGCATTATTAAATTCCTCCTCACTTAAGAAAATACCATCGCGCATGTAAACTACTCGAGAGGCATATTTTTTCATGTCATTATCGTGGGTTACCATGACAATAGTTTTACCTTCTTTATTTAAATCCGTTAAAATGTTCATGATGTCAGCACTTGTTTCACTATCTAGAGCGCCTGTAGGTTCATCTGCCATAATTAATAAAGGCTCATTGACTAAAGCACGAGCAATAGCAACACGTTGTTGTTGACCACCTGATAGCTCGGTTGTTTTAGAATTTTCTTTACCTTCTAAGCCAACGAGTTGTAAATAATGTTCAGCAATCTTTTTACGTTTATTTTCTTTTTTCTGTCCTTCATAAACCATAGGCAATTCAACATTTTGAGAAACATTGAGAGATTGAATTAAGAAAAATTGTTGGAAAATAAAACCAATGTATTTATTTCTTAAATCAGATTTTTGGTTTTCAGTTAACTGAGAAACATCTTTCTCGTCAAATATATAAGTTCCATCAGTTGTTTGATCTAGAAAACCAATGATATTCATTAATGTGGTTTTACCACTTCCAGATTTCCCCATAATCATTAAAAATTCGCCACGTTCAATGGTTAGATTCAAGTTCTTTAAAACGTGTAATTGATTTTTTCCAACTGGATAGTATTTATTTATATCAGTCATTTCAATTAGAGGAGAAGAGGAAGAGAGTATTTCTTCTTGTTTAATGTCTTCCGTCATGTTATTTCATCTCCTCTGGTATTTCAGCACCCATAGTATCTAATAATTCACCATTCTTTAATTCTTTATCAGATTTAACGATAATCTTATCTAAGCCTTCTAAGCCGCTTGTTACAACAATCATGCCTTCATCATTAGCTTTTTCAGCTACTTCAATATCTTTTCTTAAAACAGTTCCGAAGTCATCTACGAAAACATATTTTTTCTTATCTTTTTCATCAGTGTGAATAGCAGATTCAGGGATTTCAATTTTCTTATCATCTAATTTAATAGAAGATTGAACATGGAAACCAGTTTTGATATCTTTACCATCTTTTAGTGTTAATTTAACTGTATAAGTTGATAAAGCACCACTACCACTAGATTGAGAAGCACCGTTTGCTGAAGCTTGACTAGTCGTTGGTGAGTTTGAAATATAAGTGATTTCACCTTTATAAACTTTATTATCAGCAATTGTTCTTACTTCAGCAGGTTGACCTACTTTGATTTTACTAAGGTCACGTTCGTTGACTTCACCTTCTACATAAAAATCATTTGATGTTAAAGTCATAATCGCACTATCTCTATTTTGTTCTTGAGCAATAGTCACTTGTCCTTTAAATGGTGCTAGGACTTGATTGACTTGCTTGCTATATAGTTCATCAATTTGGCTTTGTAATTGGCCCATTTTAATATCATAACTATTGATATCGTATTTTAAAGCGATACTTTCTTGAGATGGAGCAGCAGCAGCTGGTTCACCTTCACCAGTTGTGGCAGAGCCTAATTCATTGATTTCTAACTGCATTTGACGAGCAGCTTTTTCTTTTTCAGCTTGAGTTGATTCAATTTGGAATTTTAACTCAGTGATTTGATTACTACTTGTTTCATCCACATATTGATAAAGAACAGCATCTTTTTCAACATTGTCTCCGTTCTTAACGTTTAAATCACCTAACTTACCTAAAGCAGGATCTTTAATAAACTCTTTTGACTCTGTGGGAGTCACGATACCGTTAATAAAAACTTGTTCCACATCTTCAACAGCGAAGTATTCGATGTTTGATTCTGCCATTGGTGCTTCTTTAGGTTTTCCTCCAAACAATAATTTAAACCCTACAAACAAAATGACAAGTATTGCTACAACGGCAATAATGATTTTCTTTTTCTTTGACATGATATAATAACTCCTTTTATTTTTTATACTATTTAATTCTATCTTAAAAGAAGATACTTTAACATCAGACGTAAGACCTAAAAATGACTTAGGAATCAGTCTAAATACTGATTCCTAAGTCATTTGATGTCTATTATGATTTTTTTCTTATTTTTTCTAATAATTTATGTGCTATTTGAGTATTCATTTTAGATTCAGCTCTCAATAGGTTTGCTAATTCTTTTATTTCTTCCTCTTTTGCACCAACCTGTATGGCTAAAGAGCTTGCATGTAAACTCATATGTCCCTTTTGGATACCATCACTGACTAATGCTTTTAAAGCAGCCAAATTTTGAGCTAAACCAACACAAATAATAATACGAGCTAGCTCTTCAGAACTAGAAACATTTAATAACTCTAAATTGGCTTTAGCCATTGGTAATACCGAAATCGCACCACCAACAGTTCCAACTGCCATAGGTAAAGTAAGTGAACCAACTAGTTTATTATCAACTAGTTGCCAATCTGTCATTCCTTGGTAGCGACCACTCCGGCTAGCATAAGCATGAGCGCCAGCTTCAACAGCGCGAGGATCATTTCCAGTTGCTATAACAACTGAATCTATCCCATTCATAATGCCTTTGTTATGTGTAGCAGCACGATATGGATCTAGTTTTGAATAAAGAGTAGCTTCTACAATCTTTTCTGCTATTTCTTGGCCAGTAAAAGAAGAAGTAGCTAAACGATCAACCTCTATGTCGCAAGTAGCACTTACTAAAGCTTCAGTGTTGTAATTACTTAGAATTGACATTAAAGGAGTTCCTGTAGTTAAATCAGCTAGAAAAGGAGTGACACCTTCTAAAATAGTGTTGATAATATTAGCACCCATAGCGTCTTTAGTTTCTATTTTCAAATAGATTGTAAGAAACTGTTTATCAGTGAGCAGTGGATCTGAAATAATGGTAGTCTCAATACTTTTTAATCCACCACCACGTTTATGAATAGAAGGGTGGGCTTGTTTAGCTAAATCAAAAAGTATGTCTGATTGTTCTTCAATATCTTTTTTAGCTTGGTCGATAGAAGGAACGTCTTTTAGAATAATTTGTCCGATTAACTCACGACTGATTACAGAAGTTTTAAAGCCACTAGAACCAACTATTTTAGCCGCATTACTACAAGCTGCAATGACTGAAGGTTCTTCAACCACCATAGGAATAACTCTTTCAATGCCATCAATAGTAAAATTAAGAGCGACTCCTTGTGGTAAATGAAATTGCGTGATTTGATTTTCAATTAAAGAATCAGCTACATCATTTGCTAATAAAGTATTATCTGTAAATAGCTGTTTTGATTCAGAAGAAATCTTTTCAGTTTGAGATAAAAAATCAAGTCTTTCTAATCGAGTTTTTTGATAGAATTTTTTTTCTTTGTTAACCATCTTAAAACTCCTTATTGCCTTTGACTGTAATGTCTTTGATGATCTGTAATGCTTGATAAGTAGAATAAGCTCTTATCGTATTTAGCTTCACTTAGAGGATGAGTTCCATCTGTTTTAGGTAACTCTTTATTGAAAATGGCTTCGTATTCTTCAATCGATAAATCATAGCGCTCGTCTAACATAGCGATATGTTCTTCTTTCATTAAGAAGTTTTCGTAACCAGGTACCAATCTTCCAGAGAAAATTTCACCGACAGCACCAGATCCGTAACTAAAGAAACCAATCAAATCATTTTCTTTTAAAGTATTATCTGAATGGTCTAATAAAGACATAAGACTTAAATAAAGAGAACCAGTATAAATATTACCAATATTTTTTGTGTAATCAGTAGATAAGTCATAGTTTTTAAGTAACTCAGTTGCTAATTCTTCTGATTCATTTTCTAAAACTGGAAGAAGAGCTTTACGTCCCATTTTGCTATAAGGTAAATGGAAGCAGAAGGCGCTAAAATCAGATAATGAATGATTAGTTCTATTTTTATATTCTTCCCAAATAGTTGTAAAGAAATTAACGTAAGCTTCATTTGAATACTTACCGTCAACAATTGCTGTATCACGGTAGTTCGGTCTCCAAAAATCAAAAATACTCTCAGTCATGGCAACAGAAGTATCGTCTAATGCTAAAATTCTTGGATTTTCACTAATAAGAAGTGCGATAGCTCCTGCACCTTGAGTTACTTCACCAGATGTATTTAGACCGTATCTCGAAATATCTGAACCAATTACTAATGCTTTTCTACCAGGATGGGCTTTAATATAGTCTTTAGCCATCATTAACCCTGCAGTAGCTCCGTAACAAGCTTGTTTCACTTCAACTGATTTTGCAAAGGGATGGATATTTAGTAGTTGATGAATGAATGCAGCAGATGATTTAGATTCATCAATACCAGTTTCTGTTCCAACCACAATTAAATCAATAGTCTCTAAATCTTCTTTATCAAGAATTGGAAATGCTGCGTTAGCTCCCATAGAAACTGTATCTTGTGTAATAGTAGGAACAGCCATTTTGGATTGTCCAATACCAATGGTAAATTTATTTGGATCAATCCCACGTTTGTTAGCCAAGGTTACTAAATCAATATATGTATTTGGCGTAAAGAAATTCATTTTATCTATTCCAATCATCTATAACACTCCTAATAATATTATTAACCTTTGTCATTTTATCATAGATTCGAATAAGACTATAGAAAACCCAGTAAGTTTCTAAATACTTAAATGATTCTTTAGAAACATTGAAAAAGACAATGAGAATAGAAAGTTATTTCATTTCATTTACATAAATAAAAAAGACTGATCACTAGGATCAGTCTTTTGTGTTACGTTATTATTCTGCAGCTTTTTCAGTAATAACTTCTGGTTCAGCTGGAGTTGCAGCTGTTTCATCATCTTCAGATGGTGCAGCCATTTCAACAACAGTACAGATTTGCTCTTCAGCATCTGTTACAATAGTGAATCCGTCTTGTTTAGGTAAATCGCCAATTACTAAAGAATCACCAATCGCCATTTCAGTAATGTCTACTTCAACACGCTCAGGTAATTTATCAGGAGTAGCTGATACTGTTACTGCGTATAAGTTTTGCTCAAGAACTCCACCAGCTTTAACGCCTTTAGGTGTTCCAACTAATGTTAATTCTGCTTCAACTTCAACTTCTTCATTCATATCTACTGCTAAGAATTGAGCATGAATCCATTCTCTTGAAAAAGTATCTAATTGATAGTCTTGTAATAAAGTACTAATTTTTTGACCATCTAAATCTAAAGTGTACACAGCGTTTAATCCATTTTCACGGATAGCTTTGTCTAATTCATGGGCATCAACTGAAAATGAAATATTTTCTTTTTTGTTACCATGAACAGCACTTGGTACTCTTCCTTCTGCTCTTAACTTTGTACGGATAGAACGAGGTCTAACCGCTCTTTTTTCTGCTTTTAATACTACTGACATAAATAATCTTCCTCCTTTAGAATAAAATCTTCATTCGGTTCGTTATTTAGTTCTGCAGTGTTAACCGAGAATTGAGCCTGTCGATTATCATGCGCTTAAAAAATGAATGTCAGCATTTTTTAAGTGACGAACCATAAACTTACAAATTGATTAGGCGATTTTAATCGAATAGAAAAAGATATTCAAAATTAAAACAACAGAATTTCATACTTAGACACTCTGTTACTTGCCTGCTCATCATGGTTCAAAAAACCACACTATAATATAAGCTTATGTACTAACCATACTTCTTATCCGATAAAAGGTCAAGTAATAACTTTATATTTTATTTTTAATAACTTTCGTCTTTTTTATTTTTATGAAAAAGGACTAAATAAATATTTAGAAACTAATTGTTCAGTAGCAACTATTGAATCATTATGAGTACGTTCAAAAGCGTGACTAGCTTCGATTCCAGCGCCAATTAAACCATGTTTGACATCAGCTCCAGCACGCATTGCAGCAGAAGCATCACTTCCGTAGAATGGATAGATATCTAATTGATACGGAATATTATTATCTTCGCAAAGAGTGACGAAATGATTTCTAAGACCAAGGTGATAGGGGCCACTGCCGTCTTTAACACAAATCGAAACTGTATATTCATCTGTTTGTTGGTCGTCACCCATAGCTCCCATGTCAACAGCAAGGTATTCTACGACACGTTCGTCAATATTTGAATTACCTCCGTATCCAATTTCTTCATTGTTAGAGAAGAAGAAGTGTGTTGTGTAAGGCAAGGTCTTTTTAGATTGGCTTAGCTCAATTAAAAATTGAATCAAAATAGCAGCACTTACTTTGTCATCTAAATGACGTGATTTAATAAAACCAGATTCAGTAATTTCAGTACGGGGATCAAAACTAATAAAATCGCCTACTTGAATACCTAAATTTTGTGTGTCTTCTTTTGAAAAAGTTTTTTCATCAAGACGAACTTCCATATTATCTTGATTTCTCTCAGCCGTACCAGCATCTTTATAGACGTGGACACTTGTTTGATGCATTAATATAGTCCCAGTTATCTCTTTTCCAGATTGAGTATGAATCGTACAATATTCTCCCTCAATCGAGTTGTATCTAAAGCCACCAATCAAATCTAATTTTAGTCGTCCATCTGGTTTAATAGCTCTAACCATAGCGCCTAATGTATCGATGTGTGCAGTGATAAAACGGTGGTTGTTATTGTCTTCTCCAGGAACTGTTACAATAAGGCTTCCTTTTCTATTTTTCTGTCCTTCATAACCATGTTCTTTTAAAAGAGAATCAATGTGATTAATAATAGTAGTTGTATTCCCAGTAGGAGATGGGATGTTTGTTAGTGTTTCCACCAATTTGATAGTTGATAAAGTCATAATAAAACAACGCCTTCTTTCTTATATATATCTATAAGATTAGAATAAGAAACAAAAGTAAGCAAGAAAAAAACATCTTTACCAAAGTTTCTCTGTCGAAATGAGAGGGGAATTTTAGTAGAGATGTTTTATTTGTTTAAGTTGTTAATGTTTCAGCATCATCATTTGCTTCTAAACTAATACTAAATTTCAGTAATAGTGGAGAAATTAAGGTTGTAATGATAATTGAAGCAATAACGACAGTAAAGAATGTATCAGAGATGTATCCTAATTCTTGTCCAATTTTTGCGACAATTAAAGCCATTTCACCACGAGATACCATACCAGAACCGATGATAAAAGCAGATTTACGATTAACTTTCATTAAACGAGAGGCAATATAACCACCAACAAGTTTTGTTGTAATAGCACCAATTGAAAGAATTAAAATTAACCAGAATTGAGTAAATAACGCCTCGATGTGGATACCTAATCCAATGGAAACAAAGAATATTGGAATAAACAAACTATTACCAATTGTATCTAAATCAGCTTCAATTTCATGACTAGATTCGTGAGTAGACAACATAACACCGATGAAGAATGCACCGATAATATCACTTAATCCCATTTCTTCAGCAAAGATAGTGAAGGCAAAACATAAGACTAATGCCATAGCAGTTTTTGCTTTAACGGCACTCATTTTTGAAGCCATATTCATAACAGGTTTGATAAGGTATTTAGCAACTAAGTAAACAATAACGAAGAATAGTATTTTCTTACCAATTAAGTCCCAAAGCATAGGAGTAGTAAAACCTATTTCAGCATCAAAATTAATGACTGCTGTAAAAATACTAATTAGTAAAACAACGAAAGTATCATCTAAAATGGCGGCGCCTAGAGTGATAGCTCCTGCTTCGTTATCAAGGTAGTCGTACTCTTTGAGTACTTGAACGGTAATGCTTAGTGAGGTGGCACTGAAGATAATGCCTAAAAAGAGTGATTCTGGAGTTCCCATGCCAAGAAGTTGGCCTAGAATGGTAATGAAGATAAATGGGACTAAGACACCAAATGTAGCAACCATAACGGCTGGCTTTAAGTATCGTTTGAGTAATCCCAAATCGCTTTCTAATCCGACTAAAAACATAAGAAGTATAATTCCTATTTCAGCAAATAGATGAATCCCTTCCGTTTCTCGTACGAGATTAAAGAGTGCAGGTCCAATGATAAGTCCAACCATTAATTCTCCAAAGACGACTGGAAGATTAAGCTTGTTACAGAGATGTCCTGCGATTTTTGTTCCGAGTAAAATAAAGATGACCATTTTCAATAATTCAAAGGTCAAAAACATCCTCTCCTTCTATATTTTATTTTTGGTACATTATTATAATAACAAAAAATAAAATTACATAGCAATTTTTATGCACTGAAAATTAAAATAAAATGTGGAAATAAAAAACAGTCACTTATTTAGCGACTGTTTCTATAAACGTATTGAGGATTTTCTTTCATTACTTTTTTATATTGTTTATGTTTGTAACTTTTTTCATCCCAGAGCATTAACCAAATCATCGTAAGGGGAGTTAACACAATTAAAGCAGCTTGCCAACCAAGTGTACCTAAAATAATACCTAAAACTAAAACGATTAATAATAATGCATATCTTCTAATTGCTTCCATCTTCGACCACTCCTTAGGTGTTTAGAACGTTTGTTCGTATCTTTATTTTTATTATACAAACAAACGTTCTCTTTGTAAAGAAAAAAATAAAGCATTACGCTTTATTTTTTTAAATATGATTTCTGTAAAGGCCAACAACTTTACCTAATATTGAAACATCACTAAGAATGATTGGTTCCAGACTGTCATTTTCTGGTTGTAGTCTAATATGAGTTTCTTCTTTGAAGAATCGTTTACAAGTAGCTTCATTCTCATCTGTCATCGCAATAACGACATCGCCATTAGAAGCGTTAGCTTGTTTTCTAACAATGACGTGATCGCCATCAAAAATACCAGCATTGATCATACTTTCTCCACGGATAGTCAACATAAAGAGTGAATTCTCTTCGTATTTTAAATCTGGTGGTAATGGAAAGAAGTCTGATGCTTCTTCAACAGCTAAGATAGGTTCACCAGCTGTAACAACACCTAACATAGGGATAGTAGAAGGGCGAACACCAATAACATCTAATCCTTCTGCTGTTAATTCAATTGCTCTAGGTTTAGTAGGGTCTCTTAAAATTAGTCCTTTTTTTTCTAAACGAGATAAGTGTCCGTGAACAGTAGAAGTGGAAGACAAGTTAACAGCCTCGCCAATTTCTCGAACTGTTGGTGGATAACCACGTTCTTCGACTTGTTCATATATGTATTTTAAAACATCAACTTGTCTTGAAGATTGTTTTTTTGTCATAAGATTTCTCCATTTCTTTTTTTTGAGTGTAACATAATTGTGAATAAAAATCAAACGGGTGTTCGCTTTTTTAGAAAGGTAATTTATTGTGCTTTTATCTTGATTAAGCTAAAATTGAGAATGAATTAAAGGGAGGCATTTAATATGTTAAGTAAAGAAAAATTAGCAAGAATTAATGAATTAGCCAAAAAATCTAAAACGGCTGAAGGATTAACAACAGAAGAAAAAAGTGAACAACAGGATTTACGCCAAGAGTATCTAGAGAGATTTAGAGGCGGTATGCGTAATCATATTGAAGGCATGAAAGTAATGGATGATGAAGGAAACGATGTGACACCTGATAAATTAAAAGAAATCCAAAAAGAGAAAGGTCTACATGGTAGATAATTCTTTAAGAGACTGAAAAGAGCTTAAAAGAACTTGCTAAAAATACCGTTTCGAGGTAAAATACAATAAATAAAGGTAAATTAAACCTAAATAGGAGGATGTATTTTATGAAGTTTGATCAAGTAGATCAATTAGGCGTTAACACGATTCGTACATTAAGTTTAGACATGATTCAAAAAGCTAACTCAGGTCACCCTGGATTACCAATGGGTGCTGCACCAATGGCTTATACATTATGGACAAAACATTTAAAAGTAAATCCAGCAACATCAAGAAACTGGGCTGATAGAGACCGTTTTATTTTATCTGCTGGACATGGGTCTGCAATGTTATATAGTTTACTTCATTTATCTGGTTATAACTTACCAATGTCAGAGATTAAAAATTTCCGTCAATGGGATAGTTTAACACCAGGACATCCTGAAGTGTTACATACTGATGGTATCGAAGCAACAACAGGTCCTTTAGGTCAAGGGATTGCAATGAGTGTTGGTTTTGCAATGGCAGAAGCACATTTAGCAGCTACATATAACAAAGAGAACTTTAATATTGTTGATCACTATACTTACGCTTTATGTGGAGATGGTGACCTAATGGAAGGTATCTCTCAAGAAGCAGTCAGCTTAGCTGGTCATTTAAAATTAGATAAATTAATCGTTCTTTATGATTCAAATGATATTTCATTAGATGGTCCTTTAGATAAATCATTTAGTGAAGACGTTAAGGGTCGTTTTGAAGCAACTGGTTGGCAACATATTTTAGTAAAAGACGGTAACGATTTAGAAGCAATTTCTAATGCTATCGAAGAAGCTAAAAAAGAAACAAACAAACCAACAATTATTGAAATTAAAACAATTATCGGTTTTGGTGCTTCAAATCAAGGTACAAACAAAGTTCACGGTGCTCCATTAGGTGCTGAAGGAATTGAAGTAGCTAAAAAAGCTTACGGATGGGATTACCCAGAATTTACTGTACCTGAAGAAGTTCAAACTCGTTTTAAAGAAGATATGCTTGTTAAGGGAGCAGAAGCAGAAGCTAAATGGAACGAATTATTCGCTTCATATAAAGCTGAGTACCCAGAATTAGCAGCACAATTTGAAGAAGCCTTTAAAGGTGAGGTAACAGTTGATTTAGAAAAAGCATTACCTGTTTATGAAGTTGGAGATTCTTCAGCAAGTCGTATTACAAGTAAAGAAGCTATTCAAGAATTAGCTAAAGTAATGCCTAACTTATGGGGTGGATCAGCCGATCTTTCTTCATCAAACAATACAATGATTGCTGGAGAAAAAGACTTTGAACCAGGATCATATGAAGGCCGTAACATTTGGTTTGGTGTTCGTGAATTTGGAATGGCAGCAGCAATGAACGGTATTGCTTTACATGGTGGTACTCGCGTTTACGGAGCAACTTTCTTTGTATTTGTTGACTACTTACGTCCAGCAGTACGTTTATCAGCTATTCAAAAAGCACCTGTGACTTATGTGTTAACACATGATTCAGTGGCAGTTGGAGAAGATGGACCTACTCATGAGCCAATTGAACAATTATCAAGCTTAAGAAGTATGCCAAATGTTAACTTAATTCGTCCAGCTGATGGAAATGAAGTTTCAGCTGCATGGAAATTAGCAGCAACTTCAACTGAAACACCAACAGTTTTAGCTTTATCTCGTCAAAACTTACCAGTTTTAGAAGGAACTAAAGAAAAAGCTTATGAAGGTGTTGCACGTGGTGGTTATGTATTATCACCTTCAACAAGTGACGTACCAGCAGGGATTTTAATTGCAACTGGTTCTGAAGTGAATTTAGCAATGGAAGCTCAAAAAGAATTAGCTAAAGAAGGAATCGATGTATCAGTTGTATCAATGCCTTCAACAGCTATTTATGATGCACAAGATGCTTCATACAAAGAATCTGTTCTTCCAAAATCAGTTACTAAACGTGTTTCTATTGAGATGGGATCTACATTTGGATGGGAACGTTACACTGGTTTAGAAGGTAAAACACTAGGAATCGATCGCTTTGGTGCAAGTGCTCCAGGAAATACAGTTATCGAAAAATATGGTTTTACAGTAGAAAACGTAGTAAACACATTTAAATCTTTATAATCTTATAGAAAGTCAGACTGTGATAGTCTGACTTTTTTTGTGCGTAAAAATCAAGTAAGTCTCATGTAAACAAAAAGGGAAAACTTTACACTCTTTACGGAAGCTTTACTGAAAACTTAGGTTGAAATTTACAGTAAGTCGTTATGATGTATTCAGATTAGAGATAAGGGAGTGCAGTAAACAAATGAAAAAAGTAATTTTAGCAACTGTTTCATTAGTACTAGGAGTTATATTATTAGCAGGATGTCAGTCAAGTGAAGGAAGTTCCGGTAAAGGAGCTAACAAAGATTGGCCTGAAAAATTAACTGTTGTAACGATGCCCGATGAAAATAATCCAGAAGCTGGTGGGAAAAACGAAGCTTTCCAAAAAGCAATGAGTGAGTACATCGGTATTCCTGTTGAACAAATGGAAGGTGGAGATTATGCTGTTGGGATTGAAGCGATGAAAAATGAACAGTTAGATGTGTTACTTGTTTCACCAATGAGTTATTTCCAAGCAAAACAAAGAGTGAATATAGAACCCCTTGTAACGACAAGCAGTGTAGGTGCAGAAGTCTATAAAACAGTATTTGTTACTAAAAAAGATAATAAAGAGATTAATGAACTAAAAGATTTAAAAGGTAAAAATTTTGCTTTTGTAGACCCAGCGTCGTCATCTGGTTACATGTTTCCAAAATATACACTAGTTAAAGAGTTAGAGTTAGACCCAAATAAAGTAGAAGAACCTAATTACTTTTTTGAAACAGTGGCATATTCAGGAAAACATGATTCAAGTTTAATGGGAGTTGTTAAAGGTGACTATGAGGCAGCAGCAGTTGCAGGACAAGTCATTGCTATGATGGATAAAGCAGAATTAGTTGATAAGGATGAACTAAAAGTAATTGCCGAAACAGATGAGATTCCAAATCCTTCATTTGTTGTTAGAAAAGACTTACCAGAAGATTTAAAGAAAAAAATTAAAGAATTCTACTTACAATATGAAGATGAAAAATTCTTTGAAGCCTTTTATCAAGATAAAACAGTTAGATATGTTGAAGCGAAAGAATCTGATTACGATACGGTGAAGGATATGATTGAAACATTAGGAATTAAAGGAGAGTAGTCATGACACCTATTTTAGAGTTGAAAGAAGTTAAAAAAGAATATAAAAACCAACATGTAGCTTTAAAAGGAATTGATTTAACTATTAACGAAGGTGAATTTGTTGTCATTATTGGTCCATCTGGAGCAGGGAAATCGACTTTAATTAGAACAATTAACCAATTAGTAGAGCCAACATCAGGTGAAGTTATTTTTAAAGGAAAAACGTTAACTCATTCTAGTAAAAAAGAGTTAAGAGAATACCGTGCCAAAATTGGAATGATTTTTCAGCATTATAATTTAATCAATCGTACCAATGTCCTAAAAAATGTTCTTCATGGTAGGTTAGGTCAAGTCTCTCTCTTAACGAGTACACTTGGATTATATTCTCAAGAAGATAGACAATTAGCTGTAGAGTTATTAAAAACTGTTGGATTAGAAGAACATATGTATAAAAAAGCGGGCGAATTATCTGGAGGTCAGATGCAGAGAGTAGGGATTTGCCGAGCGATTATGCAAAAACCTGATTTAATTTTAGCAGATGAGCCGATAGCATCTTTAGATCCTAAATCATCTAAAAAAGTAATGTCACATCTGAAAGCAATAACAGAAGAACGGGGGTTAACTTGTTTAGTAAATTTACACCAAGTAGAAATTGCTAAAAAATACGCGACAAGAATAATTGGCGTCAAGGCTGGAGAGATTGTATTTGATGGCCTACCTTCAGGATTAACACAAGACGTTATTGCTCATATCTATGATACGCAGGATGATGAAATTGAGGTTATGGAGAATGAACCTTTTGTTGTAGTGGAGGAAGGTGTCTATGGCTAACTTAGATTCTTTGATGTTAATTGAATTAACAGATAAAAAGCAATTTAAACGGAAATTAACATTCGTATTAACAGCTTTTGTCGTTGGTTATTCATTTGTTTACTTACAGGTAAATCCGATTTCAGTTTTAGTGGCTTTTCCTGAAATTTTTAGTTTTTTAGGAAAGGAATTTTTTCCACCAAATTTTAGTCATATTGATAGTTATGTACCACTCATTATTGAGACAGTCCTGTTTGCTGTAGTTGGTACCTATATTTCTGCTATTCTAGCTTTTATTTTCGGATTGTTAATGGCTGAGGAGATTAATTCTTTAGCACCTGTTAGATTGATTGTTAGAATGTTGGTCTCTTTCATTCGGAATATTCCAGTTCTTGTATGGGCGTCTTTATTAGTCTATATTTTTGGAATTGGAAACATGGTTGGTTTATTAGCTTTGATTATAGCGACTTTTGGTTTTTTAGCTAGATCCTATGCTGAGGAGATGAATCATATTGCGGGAAGTAAATTGGAAGCTTTAAAAGCGACAGGCGCCAGTAAAACGCAATTAGTCATTCATGGATTACTACCTGAGTTTTATCCTTCATGGATTAATTGGACATTGTTTTCTTTTGAAATTAACATTCGTGCATCAGCTATTCTAGGTATGGTAGGAGCAGGTGGTATTGGTATTATGATTCAAACCAACATTCGATTATTTAAGTACCAAGAAGCAAGTGCTTTAATTATTGTTCTTGTTATCATGGTTTTATTAATTGAATTCACCGTTAATCGACTGAGAAAGATTATCTTATAGGAGGTAAAAATGGAACAAGCAATTTATTTAACACCACCCAAAAATAAAATAAAAATAGTTGTTTCAATTATTGGAGCTACACTTCTGTTTTTAGTGAGTGCTTTTTACTTAGAGTTAGATTTTGTAACTTTTTTTGAAAGAGGTGCTGAAGCAGGAAATGTTATTAGTAATTTTATGGTTATTAATACACAAGATATAGGAGAAATAAGTGCTCAATTATTAGTTTCAATCGCTATGGCAATCGCTTCATTGTTAATTGGTATTTTACTTTCTTTCATCTTTTCTATTTTAGGAGCATCTAATATCGCACCGTCTAAACTACTCTCAACTTTTATTAAAAGTGGTGTTTCAATTATTAGAGCTATCCCTTCTTTAGTGTGGGTATTAATGATTGTTGCAAGTCTTGGATTTGGAAGTGTAGCGGGTGTTGTAGGATTAGTTTTTCCAACAGTGGGTTATTTAACTAAATCCTTTATTAGTAGTATTGAAGAAGTCCCAGAAGAGATGATAGAGACGATGCGAGCAACAGGAGCCAGTTGGTTACAGCTTGTTTTTGAAGGGGTTTTGCCTAATGTATCGCAAGCTTTTACGACTTGGATTGCTATTCGTCTTGAAGCTAATGTAGCAGAATCTATCTCACTTGGTATGGTAGGAGCAGGTGGGATTGGAACTGTGTTATCAAGGGCTATTAGTAGTTATAATTACGGGAAAATCTCCATGTGTATCATATGCATTTTTATGACTATGTTGTTGTTTGAACTAAGTATGGGACAAGTTAAGAAAAAACAAAAAATAGGATAGGTGAAAATATGTTATATAGAAATCGATTGGTACTAGAAACAACTTACAATACACGTGAGTTAGGAGGTATTCCAATTGGCTTTGATTCAGCTGTTAAATGGGGACAGTTATTACGAAGTGACGATATTTCTTCTTTAAGTACTAAGGATATAGAAAAACTACAATCGTATGGAGTAGATACTATTATTGACTTAAGAACGAAAGCTGAGAGAGAAGAAACAGGTTATATTCTTGAAAAGAATGACTCATTTAAAAAACATTATATCTCATTAATGATTGCAGATGATGTTCAAGATATAACACAATCTGATACAGAGATGAATCTAGGGGATTTTTATTGTGAGTTATTAGATCAAGGAAAAGATATGATTAAGGATATCTTTAATGTTTTTAAAGACTCTACAAACAATGGTATTTTATTTCATTGTGCTGCTGGAAAAGATCGAACAGGAGTTATCTCTGCCTTGATGTTGAATTTACTAGGAGTAACAGACGGAGATATTATAGCTAACTATGAAGTAACTTACTCTCATTTATCTAAGAATCCAGATTTTCAAGTGCCAGAAGAATATGCTCATTTAGTTAACTCTAAAAGAGAGCATATGGAACGCTTTTTAGATAAATTACGGGCAGATTATGGAAACTTAAGAAATTATTTGTTAACATGTGGACTAACTGAAACAGACATAAATCAAATTATTGAAAAATATATTGAAATTGATTAGTAATTATTAAACTAAAAAGAAGGTTGCTTAGGTTAGCAACCTTCTTTTGGTTTTATGAAATAGTTTCTTTAGATCCAGCTTTTAGACCAACGAATAATAGAATAAGAGTCGTTGCCAGTAGTAGAATCAATGAGGATTGCCATGAATTTGTTAAATCATGGAGTAAACCAAAGAGGAAAGGACCAATGGCAGCAAGAATATAACCAACTGATTGAGCCATACCTGATAAATCAGCAGCACTTTTAGCACTAGTTGTCCGTAGATTAAAGAACATCATCGATAAACTAAAAGCAATACCACCCGCAATTCCAATAAAAATGATAGCTGTTGTAATAATGAAGCTATTTGAAAACATTAATCCACCAATTCCTAAAAAGAATAATAAGAAAGATAGGCTAACAAGAGATTTTTGATTCTCTTTTTTCTCTGCAATGATCGGAATAATGAAGGTTGTAGGTAGTAAAGTTAACTGTAGTAAGGACAGCATACCACCTGATTTTGAACTTGGAATACCTTGGCTAATTAACATTTGAGGTAACCAAGCAACTAGTACATAAAAAATAAAGGATTGAATTCCCATAAATAAAGAGATAGACCAAGCTAATTTTGAATGCCACACAGATACATTAGAAGTAGATTCAACAATGGTCGTTGTTTTTTGCTTTCTTTTCATCTGAGGTAACCATCCGATGAGACCTAAGAGAGCAAATAGTATCCATAGACTAAGAGCTTGATTCCACGTCCATCCAAGTTGTTGGATTAATGGAATACTAACACCAGAAGCAATAGCACCTGTTAGGTTCATGCTTACTGAATAAATCCCTGTTACTAAACCACTATTTCCTTGGAATTCTTTCTTCACAATACTAGGAATTAACACGTTACCAATAGCAATTCCACAACCTAAGATAATGGTTCCTAAAAATAGGGTAGGTATACTAGGAATATAACGAATGCTTAATCCTAAAATAATGAATAGCAAAGAACCAAGTATTGTTTTTTCAGTTCCGAATTTCCGTGCTATTTTAGGTGCTAAAGGCGATACTAAAGCAAAAGCAATCAATGGTAAAGTAGTGATTAAACCAGCTTGTGCTCCAGTTAATGATAATTCTTCTGTAATGATTCCAACTAAAGGACCAACAGCAGTGATGGGAGCTCTTAAGTTGGTGGCGATTAAAATAATTGCTAACAGCAATAAATAATTTAATTTGTGTTTCATATAAAATTCCTCTCCAAAAAAATAAAACATATAATATAATATGTCTTTGCATATTATATTATATGTTTTTGTATTTGACAACCACATTTAATAAAAGGTCTTGAGAGGAGTGATTGATGTATTCATGTGTATTACCTGAATCAAAGTTGATACTATCATAAGCTTTAAGATGATAAGATTTATCTCCGACTCTAAGTTCCAACTCACCACTCATAACAGTAATGATTTCTTTAGAATCTCTTACTTGATGAGAACGTTTAGTAGCTGATTCTCCTTTTAGGCAGACTCTAAAAATTTCAATATCATCTTCTTGAAAAATTGGTTGAACAAGCCATCCTTCTTTTAAATCATTTGTAAAGTAAGGTGGTGCTTCTTCTAAACTAGAGATTTCTTTTTCAGTATGAGAGTAACCTAAGAGTTTAGTTAATGGCACATTTAAAGAGTCTGCTAAACGCCATAAACTATTTAAAGTTGGGTTAGAACGGCCGTTTTCGATATTGCTAATCGTGATACCACTAACATCTGATAGTTTGGCTAACTCTTCAATAGTTAATTTTTTTTCTTTTCTAATTTGTCTTAATTTAATTCCAATTTCATCATTGAAAGGATTTTTTTTTCGTGTTGGCATTAATCTTTTACATCTCCCGTATTGATAACTGGTTGTGTTCCTTTATCAGTGATAATTGAAACCAGTAAGTTATTAATCAATTGAACACGTCTATCATCTGTAAAATGAATATCTTGACCGTCTTCAATTTGTTCTAAGGCCATTTGAGTCATTGATACGGCTCCCTCAACAATAGTTTGACGAGCTGATAAAATGGCACGAGCTTGTTGACGTTGTAACATAGCACTTGCAATTTCAGTTGCATAAGCTAAGTGATTTAACCTAGTTTCGATAACTTCAACACCAGCAATCGTTAAGCGTTCTTCTAACTCAATTTTTAATTTTTCAGATACTTCAGTGGTATTTCCTCTAAGGGTAATATCTTCAGCATCAAAGGTATCATAAGGGTACTGAGAGGCAATATGTCTTAAAGCTGTTTCACTTTGAATTGCCACAAAATCACGGTAATTATCAACAGCAAAGAGTGCTTTAGCAGAATCAACTACTTTAAACACAACCACAGCTGAAATTTCAATGGGATTTCCATCAGAATCATTTACTTTTAATAAAGCTGTATTAAAATTTCTAACCTTTAGAGAAATTGAAATCTTTTGAGTCAGTGGAGTAGTAATAAACAGACCATTTTCTTTAATTGTTCCTAAGTACTTACCAAAGAAAAGAATGGCTTTTGCTTGGTTAGGACTAACGATTGTTAAAGAACTAAGAAAGAAACCAGAAATAATCCACAGTAGAGCGCCTAAAATCCCCATCAGAATAGATTCTTTGATGATGGTTAAGTAGATAAGACCACCACCACCTAACACCATAATAAGTAAGATAAAAAGACCTAAATAACCATTAACATGAAACGTATTTTTTTCTTTCATTTTTTCACTCCTTTTATAAACTTATGTTAGTATAAACTCTTTCATAAGACAACTATTTTACAAAAAAAACAGCTATCTTTTTATTAAAGAGATAGCTGTTTGCGGTAATAAAAACTACCGGATAATGAGAATAGAAGACAAATAACAAAAAAGACAATCATTGAAAGTGGATTAGATGAGAAGCCACCAATGACAATAATTAAACCGCCAATTATAGCAAATATAGGTGCTACTAACCCTGTAAAGGCATTTGTAATGATTTTTTGTTTATATAATGATAAGACTTTAACGTAGAGAATCATGTAGAATAAATAACCAAAAACAATAGCAATTTCACTAATATCTCCAGTCGACATAAGTTCAAATTTTTGTGTTAAATAGTGAATGGAGAACCACATAAGAGAACAAACTAAACTAATGAGAGCTGAATAATTTTTGAAAAAACCTTTTTGATTGTGTTGCGTTACATTAGCTGAATAAGGAATCATGTTTTTAGTTGCTAGGGCATAAGGCATACGAATATGTCCTAGAATAACACCATTCACAACTCCTAACATAGAAATTAAGATAAAGAGTAAGATAATAACTTCGCCACTTTTTCCTAATAACATGTAGCCAATCTCAGTAACAGCACCATTTCCAGTTGATAAAATATACTCAGGTCCTAAAATATGAGTCATTCCTAAGAAGTAAGATAAGTAAACAAATAACACAATGATTGGCGCAATGGTTAATGCTAAAGGCATTGTTTTTTTAGGATTTTTAACTTCACCTGAGATACTTAAAGAAATAGCCCATCCATCATAAGAAAAAGCTGTTGGTGCAAGAGCTGCTAACCAACCTATTCCAACGTTACTAACAGGCACTCTTTCAACGTTTGCAGGAATCTCTGGATAATCTTTTGTGAAAAAGATAGCAATAAGTCCTACACCAATTAGTGGAATTAATTTAGCAATGGAAGAAATCACTTGGAATCTTCCTCCTAAAGTAGAAGATAAAATGTTGATTCCATAAAATAGTAATAAATAAAATAAACCAATTGCCATTTGTAAGTCTAAATTATCTGGCAAGCCTAATAATAAGCACGTGTAAATACCAGAGGCCCATGCAACAACGACTGCAATAGTAGGATAATAAAGAAATGTTTGAAACCATCCAACAGCACTAGCAATAGATTCAGAATAAAATTCTTCGAAATAGGCAACAATGCCACCATTTTTGTTTGAACGAGCAGCTAGATTCGTTAAGGAAATACTTCCAAATATGATACTAAAGGCTCCAATAATAAAAACTAAAGCACCAAGAACTACATTTCCACCAGTAAATCTTAAAATATCATCAACTTTGAAAAAAATACCAGAGCCGACACATATTCCAACAATCATCGCAGTGGCGGTCCATAATCCATATGTTTTATTTTGATTGATAAAAAAACCTCCCATATGATTTTCTATAAGGAAAAATATACCATATCTAGTACTCTAAAGAAATATAAAAATAACGTTTAATGTAATTGTAAGATATGGTTAGTGTTTATTTCTAAACTATTCAGTCTTTGTGTGATGTGTTAAACTAGATAAGAAGAACTTAATTAAAAGGAAGTGAAGAAATGAATAAAAAAGAAATAATTAGTAACATTGTCTGGTTTGGTGGTTTAATTATTGTTTTATTTTTATTACGAGCTTATGTTTTTACACCAACTAATGTTTCTGGAGATTCAATGAATCCAACAATGGTAGATAGAGAACGAGTTATCGCCTTAAAAAAATCAAAAATTGAACGCTTTGATGTTATTACATTTCCAGCACCAGATAATCCTAAAAAGAACTATATAAAACGAGTGATTGGTTTACCAGGAGATACTGTGGAATATAGAGATGATATTCTTTATATTAACGGCAAAGAATACAAAGAACCTTACTTAGATGAATACAAAAATAATCCTACAGAAGAAACAGTTCGATACGGTTTACCTTTAACTCAGGACTTTAAGATGGAAGACGTATTAGGTGTTCAAAAGGTTCCAGAAAATCAATTATTTGTTTTAGGTGATAATCGTCAAAACTCAAAAGATAGTCGAATGATTGGTTTTATTAATGAAGACGATGTTTTAGGAGATGTAAAATTTGTTTTTTGGCCACCAGAAAAATGGGGCATGTTTAATAAATAATAAAGATAAAGAGGTTGAGGCAATTATGCCCAGCCTTTTTGTTTTCAGTTATTTTATCATTGAAATTATGCTAAACTAAAGCTAATAAGCAAATAGAAAGGGATTGTGATTGTGAGTATTCAATTTATATTAGGAACAGCAAATGAAGAACATACAAAAGAGTTAGTTTGTATGGCCGATGAGTGGCTCAAGCAGTCAAGTGCTCATGAAGTTTTTTATCTCGTCCCGAACCATGTGAAATTCGAGACTGAGATTCACGTGTTAAAAGAGTTAAGTGAGAGACCGAGTTATGCTAATTGGGAAAACATGGTGAGTATGAATTTACAAGTATTCAGTTTTTCAAGGTTAGCATGGTATTTTTTGCAAAATACTGCTAGCTATCAAAAACAAACCTTAACGCCAACAGCTAAATATATGATATTAAAACAAGTATTAATAGAAAGTGCTGCTGATTTGAGTTTATTTCAATTTGAAATTGATAAGCCAGGCTTTGTCGAGCAATTAGTAGATTTATTTGATGAGCTTCAAGAAGGATTCGTGACTTGCGAGGATTTAGAAGTTTTATTAAAAGAGTTGAAGCAAGATAATTCTCATTCAGATGAAGCGGTTAAACTAAGTGATATTCAAAAAATTTATGCTAATTATTCAGAAAAAATAATTGAACTCAATAGTGATGGACATGAAATTTTATTATCCTTAGCTGAGTATTTGAAAGAAAAAGAGATGCAACATGTGATGATTATTGTCTCTGGGTTCTCTAATTTTACAGCTTCAGAAAAGCAATTAATAGAAGCTTTAATGTTAAGTGCTGGAGAAATGAAAATCTCACTCGTCTTAGATAAAGGGTATCCTCATAATCAGCCAGAACCTTTTGACTTATTTTATAATACAGGCAATTTATATCATGAGTTGTATCAACTGGCGAGAGGGAAAAAAATACCTTTATTATTTGATCATAAGATAAATAAGCGAAAAAAAGAAAAATTAGCTGTCTTGGATGAAGTATGGCAAGACAGTCAAAAAATATCCCCATCGAAACCTACAGCTATTGAAAACCCAGATTGGTTAGAAGTTTGGAAGTGTGATGATCCTTATACAGAGATGGTCTCTATGGCAAAAGAGGTTAGACGGTTAGTTGTAGATGAGGGGTACCGTTACCAAGATATTATGATTCTCACAAGAGACCTATCTCTTTATGAAAAAGTGCTAGGACCAGTGTTAGATGAAAATAAGATTCCTTATTACTTTAACCAAGAGACTGAAATGAAACATCATCCATTAGTTGAATTTATTAGTTCCTTGTTTAATATGAAAAAAAATTATTATCAATATAAGGATGTACTACGTTTTTTAAGGTCTGAGATTTTTTCGCCAATTAGCCTGGAAGTAGATTCATTAGAAGACTGGCAAAAAGAGCAGAAAAATTTAAGGAAAGCTATTGATTATACAGAAAACGTGGTACTAGCATACGGCTTTAGTGGTAGTGATTGGATTAAAGAAAAAGATTGGAAATATATCTATTACCAATATGAAGGTGAAGAGCTTACCGTTGATAAAGAGCGTGTCATTCAAGACACATCAAATGAGGTGAGACATTTAATCAAAGATCATGTGGGACAATTTTTCAAACAATTAGATCAAGTAATCTTAGGTAAAGAAGCAAGTTTTTTATTATATGATTTTATGATTCAAGCTGGAGTGGAGAAACAATTAACCTTTATGCGAGACTTAGAATTAGAACGAGGCAATTTAGTAAAAGCTAAAAATCATGAACAAACTTGGCAAGCTTTTATTTCTTTACTAGATGAATATACTGAGTTAATGGGTGAGTTTGAATTTGTGTTAGAAGATTTTGTTCAAGTCATAAAAGCAGGATTAGAAGGATTGACTTATAGTAAAGTGCCCACAACTTTAGATCAATTAGAAGTAACTTCTATGGATTTAGTTCGCGCCAAAAAAAGTAAAGTTACGTTTATCATTGGGGCAACGGATCAACAAATCCCTCGGAAAATTGAGAATAAAACGTTATTAACAGATGAAGAACGAGGATTAGTTAAGGAGTATTTACCTTTTGATAAATATTTAAAGAAAGATCGACAAGGTGACTTAGCAAGAGAACCATTTGTATTTTATCTCTCTTTACTATCTGCTACAGATAAAGTGATTTTAACTTATCCTAAAAGTAGTGATGGTGCCAAAGAATTAAAAATTTCACCTTACTTAAATATACTAAAAAAACAATTTAAATTAGAAGAACATAATAAAGTAGTAGGCTTTTATGAAGGGCAAGAGGTAACTGAAAATAATTTTTCAACGGATGATGTTTTACTAAGAGAGTGGTTGTCGTATAAAAGAACTATTATCGACGAAAAAGCACAGGTTCCGTGGTTATTCAATCAACTTGAAAAGAGGCTTTTAAAAGAGTTACCTTTTAAAACAGAACGTTTATTAAGTAGTTTGACACATCAAAATATTCCTGAGAAATTGACACCAGTTTCTGTTGAAGAGTTGTATGGTGACACGGTTTATGCGTCTGTATCAAAAATTGAAAATTTCTACAAATGTCAGTATAAGTACTTTTTGATGTACGGATTAGGACTGAGAGAAAGAGATCAATTTGAGCTATCTCCAGCGGCAACAGGAGACTTTTATCATGAGGCACTTGATCAATTTTTCAAAGAAATTATGTCTGAGCAATATATATTAAGCCAAATGACTCAAGAAGAAATTAATAAAGTGACAGAACAAGTTCTTCAAAAAGTGTTAGGACAAGATAAATTTGGCATTTTAAACACGACTAATCGAATGAATTATATTAAGTACCAACTCTCTCAAACGATTCAGCGAGTTGGATGGAATTTGAAAAAGCAAAGTGAACGCAGTAACATGTCAGTTATTCAAACGGAAGTATTATTTGGTCAAATACTGCAAGATAAAGGACTAGCTAGTCTTGATTTTGAATTAGGGAACAAAAAGAAACTAAAAGTTCGTGGAAAAATTGACCGAATTGATAAAATGACAGTTGAGGAAGATATTTACCTATCTGTTATTGATTATAAATCAAGTAAACATAATTTTGATTTTGTCGATGCTTATTACGGGCTAGCTTTACAAATGGTGACCTATCTCAATGTTGCTCTTAACAATGCCGTTAGCTTAGTAGGAGAAGAAGCTAAAGCAGCTGGCGCATTCTACATGCAGATTCAAAATCCAATTATCACTGCTAGTGAAAAAATAGATGAAGAATCTTTAGAGGAAGAGTTGCTCAAAAGTTTTAAATATGAAGGTATATTAACAAATGAAGAACGGGTTCTTGAGCTACTTGATAAGACAATGGAGCCAGGTGTTAAATCTTCAGTCTATCCATATCAACAATTGAAAAAAGAAACCATGAAATCCTCTCAATTTGTATCAGAAGAAGAGTTAGATTGGTTACTTAAAAATAATCAAAGTAAATACGAAGAAGCAGGAAAAGCTATTTTTAGTGGAGAAACTAATCTAAACCCAGCTTATAAAAAGCAAAAAAGAATTGCCTGTGAGTTTTGTCCTTTTAGAAGTGTCTGCCAATTTGACGTGATGTTAAAAGAAAATAATTATCATCGTATTGAAGAAATTAATAAAGAAGATGTCATTCATCCTAAGGAGGTATCAGAAGATGAGTAAACATAATATACCTCTAAAGCCAAGTAACAGTCACTTTACTGATAAACAGTGGCAATCAGTCTATGATGGTGGCGATAATCTCTTGATATCTGCCTCAGCTGGGTCAGGTAAAACAACTGTTTTAGTAGAACGTGTGATTCAGCATATTAAATCAGGCATAAATGTTGATGAATTACTGATTGTTACCTACACAGAGGCTGCAGCAAGAGAGATGAAGCAGAGAATTCAGGTAGCCATTCAACAAGGAATCACCGAAGAAGTTGATTTAGAAAAACGTCAGCACTTAATTGCGCAACTGAGTTTATTGCCAACAGCGCCTATTAGTACCTTACATGCATTTTGTTTAACGGTTATTAGAAAATATTATTATTTGATTCATATCGACCCGGTTTTTAGGTTGTTAACAGATGAAACGGAAATAACCTTACTTAAGGAAGATGTTTGGGAAGAGTTGCGAGAAAAGTTGTATGGAGAGAATCAAGAAGCCTTTTATCAACTAACAGAAAATTTTTCTAATGACCGTAATGACAATGGACTAACAAAACTTATTTTTTCATTGGCTAATTTTGCCCAGTCTAATACAGAGCCTAAAAAATGGTTGGAAGGTCTGTCAGAACATTATGCAGTAACGGGTTCGATAACAGAAAGTAACTTGTATCAGACTTTAATGAAGCCTAGTTTAATAAAGGAATTATCCTTATTAGTAGATAAGTCAGAAAGTTTGATTCAGCAAACTACTGGTGAGCCTGATTTTGAGAAAACATTACCTATTTTTGAATCAGACAAAGCATTAATTTTACAAGTGTTAAAACAAATTGAAGTAGATGATTTAGAGGGAAGTTATCAAAGTCTTTTAAATAATAAATTTGCAACAATTAAAGGACCAAGTAAAAAAACAAGTCCTGAAGAAGTAATGGAACATTACGAGAGTCTAAAAAAAGAACGAGACATTATCAAAAAAGAATTGGGAACGATAAAGAAAAATTACTTTAGTTTATCACCTGAAAAAATGTTATCTCTTATTAAAGAAGCTAAGCCTCTAGTTGAAGAGATGGTGGCTGTTTGTTTGGCTTACTTAGATGCTTTCAAAAAACAAAAAGAGCAAAAAAATCTAGTTGATTTTAATGATTTAGAACATCTCACTTTAAGTATTTTAAGACAAGAACAGGAAGGACAATGGCAAGCATCAGAAGCCTCTACTTATTACCGCCATAAATTCAAAGAAGTATTAGTGGATGAATATCAAGATGTCAATCGTTTACAGGAAGGAATTCTTTACTGGCTAAGGCGTCCTGAAGAAAATCAAGGGAATTTATTTATGGTAGGAGACGTGAAGCAATCGATTTATGCTTTTCGTCTTGCAGATCCTACGCTCTTTATCGAAAAATATGAACAGTATGCAGATGAAAAAGATGGACGTCGTATTATCTTAGCTGAAAACTTTAGATCACGTGGCAGTGTTCTTGATTTTACTAATCTAATCTTCACTCAATTAATGGATAAAGAATTAGGACAAATTGAATACGATCAAAGTGCTGAATTAATAACGGGTTATACAGGATATCCTGAGAGTTCTCTACATGACACAGAAGTTTTGATTTATGAAAGTGAAACGGATAAAGAAGAAGAATTAGATGCTGAGTTAACTTTTGAAATTGAAGATAAAACAGAAGGGGAACTTCTGTTAGTTGCACAAAAAATTAAATCATTAATTGCTTCTGAATTTCCGATATATGATAAAAAAGCACAAGTAACACGATCAGTCACTTATAGTGATATTGTGTTACTTAGTCCAACCAAAAAGAATAATTTAGTTATTTTAGATGTCTTTAAGGAATTTGATATTCCTTTATTAATTAATGATACACAAAACTATTTCCAAGCAACGGAAGTCCGGATTATGGTTGCCTTACTTCAATTGATTGATAATCCTTATCAAGATATTCCGTTAGCTGCAATCTTAAGATCTCCAATAGTAGGAGCAAAGGAAAATGATTTAGTTAAAATTAGACAGTTTGATACTCGCGGTTATTTTTATGAAGCTTTAGAGACGTACTTAGTTAATGAATCTTCGGTAGATATCTTGTATAACAAAATCAGTGAATTCCATAAGCAATTTAATCACTGGCGTGAATTAGCTAGACAAGAAAAACTAGTTACTTTAATTTGGAAAATTTATCAAGATACAGGTCTTTTAGAATATGTGGCAGGAATGCCTTCTGGTAAACAAAGGCAAGCTAACTTACATGCTTTATATGATAGAGCGGCTGCTTATGAAGAGATGAGCTTTAAAGGTTTGTTCCAATTTATCCGTTTTATCGAAAAAATGCAGGCTAAAAACAAAGATTTAGCAGAACCAAATCAAACTGGTGAAGAAGAGGATGCTGTTCGAGTGATGACCATCCATGCCAGTAAAGGATTGGAATTTCCAGTTGTTTTTGTTTTAGATATGAATAAACAATTTAATATGACAGATATTAATAATCAATCCTTTATTTTTGATGAAGGACTAGGGGCAGGAATTAAGTTTTTAGATAGCGACAGTCGAGTAAAATACGAAACATTACCATACGTTTTAATTCGAGAGCAAAAACGAAAAAAACTCTTAGCAGAAGAGATGAGAAAGTTATATGTGGCTTTAACAAGAGCCGAAGAGAAACTCTTTTTAGTTGGCTCGTATAAAAATAAAGAGGCTGCTCTAAAAAGTTGGCAAGACAATGTCACATCTGACCATCGTGTCTTATCTACAAATGCTAGGTTAGCTCAAAGAAGTTTACTAGGATGGGTTGGATTAAGTTTAGTCAGACATCCTCAGTTTATTAAAGACTATCCAGAAGTTCAAACAACACCTTTAAAAGGATTAGGAGAAATACCTGTGTCTTTTAAAGTTCAATTTGTTTCAAAAGACGACCTACAGTTAGTGAAGGAAGAGAGCGACGTTGTTAGTGAAGAGTTAAAAGTTACAACTAAAGCGGATCCTCAACTGTTGAGAAAAGTAGTTGATCGTTTATCTTATGAGTATCAGGATCAATCTGCAACTACAACAGCTAGCTATCAGTCTGTTTCTGAGATTAAACGCCTATTTGAAGATCCTGATATGAAAGAGTTAAAAGTTTTAGATTTTGTTAAGGCTGAGGAGAGTAAAGGAAACCGAATAGTGGGAGATGAATTAGCTAAACCTAATTTTTTATCTCAGAGAAAAACAGTTTCTCCTGCTGAAATAGGAACAGGAACCCATTTAGTTATGCAAATGCTAGATTTGTCTCAAACGCCAAGTGAGCAATCAATTGATAGTCTTATAAATGGATTGATTGAAGATGAGGTCCTTGAAAAAGAAATCGGTGAAAAAATTGATAGAGAGATGATTATCACCTTTTTTGAAAGTGACTTTGGTCAGTATTTAATCAGTAACCATCAATCTTTAAAAAGAGAACAGCCTTTTTCATTATTGTTAAGTGCAGATACCATCTTTAAAGATTTCAAAGGAAAACAATCTGATAAGTTATTAGTTCATGGGATTATTGATGGCTTTATTGAAACTGAGACGGAATTAATATTATATGATTTTAAAACGGATTATATGTCAAAAAATCCTTTATCAGAAGAAATAGAGAAGGTTAAACAAAAATATGTAGGCCAACTAAATTTATATAAACAAGCTCTTGAACAAGTCAAACAACAAAAAGTTACATCTGTAAAATTAATTTTATTAAAAGGGAACCATCAAATAGAAATGAGCTAACTTTAAGAAAACGCTAGTGAATTAAATAGAATAGTGGTAAAATTTGTGTATACAAAAGGAGGGGAAGTTATGTATAAAACATCAGGACAATTGAAACAAGAAGCAAGAAATAGTTTGCAAGGGCGTTGGAAAGAAGCGGTTATTTTAAATTTAGTCCCGTCCCTTCTACAAATGATTTCTATGTTTTTAATAGGACTATTAGTCGCAGGAATGTTTTTCTTTATTTCAATGTTTGCAACAAGTTCAAGCTTTGAATCATTCGAGAGTCAAAGTAATGTTGGTAGAACTAATATTGAGCAAATGTTTGACGAAGACTTTTTTGAAGATGAGGTAGATAGTTGGTATCAAGAATATAATGATGATTATTCATCATCAAGTTCATCAATTGCCAGTGCAGCAGCATCTGCAAGCTCATCATCATTTATGGCACCAATCATGAATTTAGTCATTTCATTTTTAATGGTAGGTATTTCTTTTACATTCTTAGATGTTGTTAGAAGAGGTAAAGATCAGTCTATGGAATTTAAAGATGCTTTTAGAGTGTTTAATGGCATTGACTTTATTCCAATCTTTTTAATTAATATTTTAACGTATATCTTTACGGCGTTATGGTCACTGTTATTTGTTATTCCAGGGATTATAAAAAGTTACTCTTATTCTCAGTCTTACTTTATTTATAAAGATTTGGCAACACACAAAGATGTCAGAGGAATGGGAGCAACAAGCTTTATCTCTGAAAGTCGTGATTTAATGCATGGACATAAAGGAAGATTGTTTTGGTTGGATGTCAGCTTCATTGGATGGTACTTATTAGGATTTTTAACTTTAGGTATCGGTTTATTATGGATTAATCCATATGTAACAACAACTAAAGCAGCCTTTTACAATGACTTAGCAAAGGATAAATATTTATCTTTTGAAGAAGTTGAAGAAGAAGACGAAGAGTGGACAAGTTTTTAAAGAATGAGATAATTCTCATTCTTTTTTTATTATATTGAAAGTGATTAATCAATAATATTTAAGAATAGTAGAGTAATATACATACATACCAATTATCCCGAATTGGTTTTTCATACTTAACTCTTACCGAGAGAGTGAAATAACAACCTTCATTTCCGCTAAAGCGACGGCTTTAGTGGTTTTTTTTTATGTTTTATTTTATAATAGAAACATACGTTCTTATTAGGAGGAGTTACATGTCAAATGAATTAAGATTTCCATTACATAAAGATACGTCACGAAAAATTATTCATATTGATATGGATGCTTTTTATGCTTCTGTGGAAGAACGAGACAATCCAGAATTAAAGGGGTATCCTCTTGTGATAGCGAAACATCCAAGAGAAACAGGTGGCAGAGGAGTAGTAACGACTGCCAATTATGAAGCTAGAAAATTTGGGATTCATTCTGCGATGAGTTCTCAAAAAGCTTATGAGTTATGCCCAAAGGCAAATTTTGTCCAAGGAAATAGAAGTCATTATGCTGAGATTTCAAAAGAGATTCATCATATATTTAGAGAATATACAGACATGATAGAACCTCTTTCCTTAGATGAAGCTTATCTAGATGTTACTACCAATAAAAAAAATATAAAAAGTGCCATAAAAATTGCTCAAATGATTCAATTAGAAATTTGGCACAAACTTCACCTAACTTGTTCAGCTGGTGTTAGCTACAATAAATTTTTAGCTAAATTAGCCTCTGATTACGAAAAACCAAGAGGGTTAACCGTTGTCTTACCAGAGAAAGCAGAAGAATTTTTAATGGACATACCCATTGAGGACTTTCATGGAGTAGGGAAAAAAACAGTTCCTCGTATGCATGAATTAGGTATTTATACTGGTCATGACCTATACAATCAGTCTGAGATGGACTTGATTCGTGAGTTTGGTAAGATGGGATATTCTTTGTACCGAAAAGTAAGAGGTATTCATAACAGTCCTGTAGAACCTAATCGTGACCGAAAATCTGTTGGACGAGAGAACACCTTTTCAAAACTGATTGTAGTAGAAGAAAATATTGTCATTGAATTAAGAGAGCTGGCTAAAGACGTTGAAAAATCATTAAAAAAAGCTCAATTACACGGTCAAACTGTTGTGCTGAAAGTCCGTGATAAAGAGTATGAAACCTTTACTAAAAGAATCACTTTAACAGATTACATAGATGATTATGAAACGATTTATTTTTATGCCAAACAGATTTGGGATGAATTTGATTTATTAGAAAGAGGGATTAGATTGTTAGGGATTACAGTAACTAACTTAGAATCGAAACAATATGAACTAATTAAATTACCTCTATGGGATAAAAAATAGGAGAACTCAGCTGAGTTCTCCTAAACTATTATTGATTAGACATTTCAAGTAATTTATTTTTTAAATCTTCTTCCATAACACTTAATTCAATTTCAGCGTTACGGCGTTTTTCTTTACCTTCTTTTTGAATGCGAAGAGTTTCTTGAATTGTTTCAATTAAATCATTTTGAGTTTTTTGAAGTGTTTCAATATCAACGATACCACGTTCATTTTCTTCAGCAGTTTCAATAGCTGAAATTTTTAACATTTCAGAGTTTTTAGCTAGAAGATCATTAGTTGTTTGAGAGACTTGTCGTTGTGCTGTTACAGCATCTTTTTGTCTTAATAAAGTTAAGGCAATAGCAACTTGGTTTTTCCATAAAGGAATAGCCGTATTGATAGATGCTTGAATTTTTTCTGCCAAAGCTTGGTTAGTATTTTGAATCAAACGAATTTGAGGTGCTTGTTGAATCGTAATTTGTCTTGCTAATTTCAAATCGTAAGTTCTTTTTTCTAGACGATCAACAAATTGATTTAAGTCATTAACGATTTGAGCATCCATCTGGTCTCCAGTTTCTTCAGCTTTTTTCATAGCCTCTGGAATGGTTACCATCTCTAATTCTTCAATTTTTACTTCGCCAGCCGCAATATAGATATTTAAGGCATCAAAATAATCTTTATTTTTATTGTAAAGTTGCTCTAGCATTAAGTTGTCTTGTAATAAACCGTTTTTTTCTTTATCAAGCTTAACAGCAATTTTATCAATTTGGGCACCAATTTTTTGATATTTAGCAGTAACCTCATATACGGATTGTTTTACTTTGCCAAACATTTTTCTGAAAATATTGCTATCTCTAGCTTCTAGCTCACTAGGGCTTGCTTCATTTAGTCGATACATTAATTCAGTTAAAGAATCTCCCATAGGTCCAATGTCTTGTGCTTGGACATGATTTAACATTGTATGAGAAAATTCACCTAGTTTTTGCTGAGCAGCAACGCCGTAACTTAAAACAGCTTGACTATCTGTTGCGTCAATTTGAGCTGCTAATTCTCGTGCTTGTTTTTGTCTTTCTTCTGGTAGCTTATCAATTACTTTTGGGGCTACAGAAGTGTTGGTTTGTAGTTTTTTATCTTCCTGAGTGGCTAATTTGGTAGCATCAGGTGCTTCAAAAGGGTTGCTTAATAAATCATCTAGTGTGTTACTAACTGGAGTAACGTCTTTTAATTCATCCGTCATCTAAATTTGCTCCTTATCTATCTTATAATCTTCAAGTTCTTTTTCACGGTCAATATTTTGTTTGGCAATTGAAAGCTCTACATCTAAATCATCTAAGTCATCTTGAACGAACTCAGAATAATCTTTAACAATTAATTGAGAAACTTCTTCAATCGCAGCAGCACATTGATTTAAAGCATCAAAAGTGTCTTTAGTTTTTAACTCATGGTCATTGATTTCAATGTACTTAGAAGTTAATTCTACTAGGTTAGGTAAATGGTTATAAAGAAAACGATCTGAACGATGTAATTTGTTTGGCTCTTTTACGATTTCTTTAAACATTGCTCGGCTTGCTTTCAACGTATCGTATCTTAGATTAATTGCTTTTAGTTTAGCAACTTGCTGCATATTTTTTTCTAAGACGGTTATTTGAGATTTTGCTTCGGCCATTGTTTCTCTAAAAAAGGCAATTTCTTTATCACTCATACCAAATTCAGTATAATGGGCTTCTTTTTCTTTTGTTAATTCAGGCATTTTGTTAGAATCATTGTCTTTTTTAGTTAGGCTCTTAATTAACAATAAAACAGCATAAAAAATTGAAAAGAAAAGAGTTGCTGAGAGAACAAGGTGAATTAGTCCCCAGTCTGTTCCTATCATAAGGTTAAGTGGGATTAGTAAGATAATCACACCGAGTGCCTTATAAAGTTTTGAATTATTATGTTGTTTCATTCTGGCTCACTCCTATATGGTTTTTCCAAATATCTTGGTCTTAAAAACATTTTATCACAGTCCATAGTAATTCATATCAGTCTATGGATGGATTTCCATCTTTCTTAATGAAAAGGCAAAAAACAAGCAGATTAAATTGAAATGGAAAGCCTTTAAAGGTATCATAATCTTAAAATCAAAGACATTCAAGGAGAAAAAATGATGGATAAATTTGCAGAAGTAACAACTAAACGAGAATTAATCTATGAAGGCAAAATCATTGATGTTGTAAGAGATGACGTTTTATTACCAAATGGAAAGTCAGCAAAACGTGAATTGGTATTTCACAATGGAGCAGTTGCCATTATTGCTATTACTGAAGAGAATAAATTAGTTCTTGTTAGACAATTTCGAAAAGCTTTAGAAAAAAGTATTTTAGAAATTCCTGCTGGAAAAATTGAAAAAGATGAAACGAATCCGTTAGAAACTGCTAAAAGAGAGTTAGAAGAAGAAACAGGATTTCAAGCAGAAGAGATGATAGAGGTAACAAAATTTATCGCGTCTCCTGGATTTTGTAATGAAGAGTTAACTATTTATGAAGCAAAAGGATTAATAAAAGTAGAAAATCCCCTTCCACAAGATGAGGATGAGTTTTTAGAAATAGTGACATTAACTTTAGATGAAGCAAAAGATAAAATAAAAAGCGGAGAAATCTGTGATGCTAAAACAATGTATGCTATGCTATATTGGGAAATGAATCAGAAGTAAGGAGACAACTAATGTTTAGAAAAGAAAAAGAAGTGAAAGAAGAGCCTCCTATTAAAAAGGAAGATCCTCAGATTTTAACGAGAAGTCGTGTACGTGAATTTAATAAAAATAAAAAAAGAAATACGTGGTTAAATACAGCGATTGTTATTGTAGCAGTATTATTAGTAATAACGATTTATTTAGTATTAAATTTTTAAGGAGTGTTTAGGTTGAAAATAGGAATTATTGGAGCAATGGAACAAGAAGTAACGATACTAAAAGATAGATTAGAAAACATGTCTTCTTGGGAAGAAGCAGGAGCTGTTTTTTATAAAGGGAATTTAGGTGACCATGAAGTGGTGGTGACTAAATCAGGCATTGGTAAAACGCTGGCAGCTTTGACAACAACTTTATTAATTAGTCACTATCATGTTGAAGTAGTGATTAATACAGGTTCAGCTGGTGGTATCGGAGAAGGTCTTTCTATAGGAGATGTGGTGATTTCTGACCGCCTAGCCTATTCAGATGTTGACGTAACAGCCTTTGGTTATGAATATGGACAAATGGCTCAAATGCCACTGTATTATGAAGCTAATACTGGATTAGTTCAAGCAGCAATGGAAGCTTCAAGTAACAACATGTTAAACGGCCGTGTTGGCTTAATTGTTTCAGGAGATACCTTTGTTCATAGTCAAAAACAAATTAGTGAGATAAAAACGCATTTTCCTGACTGTTTAGCAAACGAAATGGAAGGAGCAGCTATTGCTCATGTAGCTCATCAGTATAATATTCCTTTTGTTGTTATTCGTGCGATGAGTGATGTAGGAGATGAAAACGCGAGTGTTAACTTTGATGAATTTATTATTGAAGCTGGAGAAAAATCAGCTAAGATGGTAATTGCTTTATTAGGAGAGATTAAAAAAGGAGACCTATAAAAATGGAAGCTTTATTATCAATTGATTATACCTATGATTTTGTTGCAGATGATGGTAAGTTAACAACAGGTAAAGAAGGACAAGGGATTGAAAAGGATTTAGTTTCTTTAACCAAACAATTTATTGAAGCTGGAGAGTACGTTGTTTTTGCTATAGATGGACATGATTCAGCAGATAACTATCACCCAGAAAACAAATTATTTCCGCCTCATAATTTAATGGGAACAAAGGGCCGTGATTTATTTGGTTCTTTAAAAGAATTATACGAAACACATGAAGAGGATCAGAATGTTTATTGGTTAGATAAACGTCATTACTCGGCTTTTAGTGGAACAGACTTAGATGTCCGCCTTAGAGAAAGAAAAATAAGCACACTTCATTTAACTGGTGTTTGTACGGATATTTGTGTCTTACATACAGCAGTAGACGCCTACAATTTAGGATATGATATTGTTATTCATGAAAAATGTGTTCAAAGTTTTGATGCAGAAGGTCATCGTTGGGCTTTAAGACATTTTAAAAATACACTTGGTGCAACGATTAAATAAACAAAAGCTTTTCAAGAATGTTTAAAACACTCTTGAAAAGCTTTTTTATTTATATCTTGAAAAGAAAAATGAGAGCTAAGGCTAGTACAATTTGTAAGATACCAACTAATAACCCGTAAATCAAGAAGCGAATACCTTCTTTGAAAAATTTAGCAAAATCAAGTCGTAAACCAATAGCAGCAAGAGCTGTTATTTCAAACCATCCACTCACAAAATGAGCAGCATCACTGAGTTTGACAGGTAAGTGAATAACACTATTTAAGGTGCAGAAGAAAAGGAAACCAATAATGTACCAAGGCAAGGGTAATTTTTTCTTATTAGTTGTTGTTTGTTCTACGTTAACAGGGGTACGGTCTTTTTCAGTAAATTTTGAAAAACAAACAACCACAACAACTAATAAAACAATTCTCATGATTTTAAATAAGGTTGCGTATTCAACAACTTCTGGTCCAATCATACTTGCACTAGCTACAACTTGTCCAACTGATTGTAAGATACCACCAATTAAAGCACTTTGAGTTAAAACTTCCGAATAAAGTCCTGTAGCAATAAAGGGTAAGAGGAGCATTAAGACTGTCCCTAGAAGGTTTACTAAAGTAATAATTTGTCCTTTTTCATCTTCATTAGCTTCTATTTCAGGAGCGATGGCTCCAACGGCTGATGAACCGCAAACAGCATTACCTCCTGCCATTAAAAGTCCCATTTTTTTTGAAAAGCCCATTTTTCTACCGATTAAGTAAACACCAACAATAGTCCCAGCCATTTGTAAAACAATAAAAGAAAAACCATTTAATCCCATATGAGCAATTGTTTGAAACGTCACAGTAGTTCCTAATAAGACAATAGAAATTTCAAGTAACTTACTCTCTGCTAACTTAGTTCCTTTACCTAGAAAAGGTTGTTTTAAAAAAGTGTTACCTAATAAAATCCCTAAAAGGATGGCAATAGTTGCCGCTCCAATTGATGGTAGCCAGATAGCGATTACTTTACTAATTGCTGCTACAATAAATGATAATATCAACCCTGGTGCTATTTGTTTTATATTCTTTGTCATTAAAATCACACTTCCTATTTAATTTATAAATAAATTATAACTTTGTTTTTTACATTTGAGAAATAAATAGTTAGAATAGTAACTATAGAAAAAATAAATAGTAGGTGAGAGAAATGTTTAAACATTTAACAACTTTTCGTGTAGCTTATGAAACAAGAAACTTCTCGAAAACAGCAGAAATATTGTTTATTTCACAACCAACAGTCTCTAGTCAGATGAAACAACTAGAAGAAGAGTTACAGTGTACGTTATTTAAAAGAAAAGGCAAGCAAGAGATGCATCCAACTAAATCAGCTGATACTCTGTATATCAGAGCACTTAATTTAAAAGATGACTGGGAAGAAACACAAAGACTGGTTAGAGAAAGCCAAGAAGAAACTTTAATCTGCCGAATTAGTGCGTCTCATACAATCTCAGTATATTATTTACCAGAACTATTAGCCCATTTAAAAGGTATTTTCCCAACGATTATGTTTCAAATTGACATGAAAAATTCAGCAGAAGTCCTTCAAGAAATGACACAACATCATATTGACTTTGGTTTTATTGAAATGCCCTTACTGGCTGATCAAATTCAACGAATTGAAATTAAAAAAGATCAACTTGTGTTAGCAGGAGATTTGACAAGTGATCTGTGGCTTAGTCGCGAAGAAACATCTGGTGTTTATCATTACATGGAACGTTATTTACTAAATGAAAATTTAAAGCCGAATCGTTTTGTGGTTAAAAATAATGAGATCATTATTAAAATGTTAGAGCGGGGTATTGGTAAAAGTATGATTTCAAAACGAGGTGTACCAGAACATCTTCCATATAAAGATTTAGGTAAAAGTTATTTACGCCCACTTTATTTGTTGAAAAAACATGACGTTAATCAAAATGAGTTTGAAATGATTGCAAAAGAAATAGAAAACTATTATCAAAAAAGAGACTGATTCAACGATCAGTCTCTTTTGATAGTTATAAATAAAAAACTTAAATGTATTCCGCTCTTTGTCCACCTATTAATTTAGGTCTGTTACCCAAAGCTGTTACATGAGCTTCACCTAAACTTTTTATGGTTGGTCTAACAGGCACTTGAACATGTTTAATGTGCATGCCAATAGCAGTATCTCCAATATCAATACCAGCATCAGCAACGATATGCTCTACCTCAACAGGATTCTTCATGTAATTGAAAGCAGCAGTGGCACAAGAGCCACCTGCGTGAAGTTTAGGAACAACAGAAACAACCTCTAAGCCAAACTTTTGAGCTACTTCTTTTTCAACCGTTAGGGCACGGTTAATATGTTCACAACCTTGAATAGCTAAATGAATTTCTTTTGAATCAAGTAAATCAATCAAGGTTTCAGCAATCACACGCCCAACTTCTTCACTTGAATTTTGACCAATGACGCCTCCAATTATTTCACTTGAGCTACAACCTACAACAAATAAATCACCTTTACTGATGTTTGTTTGTTCAATTACATCTTCGGTTATTGCGATTAAGTCATTTTTTATTTTATTTAAGTCTGTCATAACAATCATCTCCTGAATTTATCTAGGTAAATTATAGCACAAAATGAGATAATTTTAGTTAAAAGCCACTTTTAGTTAGTGGAATTGTGTACAATAGAGAAAAGAGAATAGGAGGAATAATGAATGAATAAAGAAACATTGTTAGTAACTGTTCCGATTGAAGAAAACCAATTAAAAGAATTACAAGAAATAAGTGATAGACTTAAAGTAGTCACTTTAGATAATTGGGATAAAAATTGTGAGGATATTACCATTATGTATGGTTGGGATAAAGAAGTTGGTAACAGCATACTGACTTCAGAAGATAGTCAATTAAAGTGGCTACAAGCTCAATCAGCAGGAGTTGATCATATTAATCAACAAGCATTAAAAGAAAAAAATATTTTGTTAACTAATGCAAGTGGTGTGCACGGTCATCAAATGAGTGAGTCGATTCTAGGGATGATTTTTGTTCATACTAGAGGAATAAAAGAAGCTGTTTTGTCTCAAGAGAAGAAAACATGGTCAAGTCCAAAAAATCAAAGTGACTTAAATGGAAAAAAAGCTATGATTGTTGGAACAGGGCATATTGGAGAAAGATTAGCAGAGATTTTACAAGTTTTTCAAGTAGAAGTCACTGGTGTTAACCGTAAAGGACGTCAGGTACCTCATTTTGATCATATTGTACAACAAGAGAATATTGAAGAAGTTATCGGTGAGATGGATATTGTTATTGGTTTATTACCTGATACCAAAGAAACTCATTATTTCTTTAATGATGAGTTATTTTCCAAAATGCAGGATGGTGTCATGTTTATCAATGCTGGACGAGGTGGGACTGTCCATACAGAAAGTTTGATTAAGCATTGTGAAAGTCAAAAAATTGGTTTTGCAGGTTTAGATGTTTTTGAAGTAGAACCTTTACCAGCGGATAGTGCTTTATGGTCATTAGAAAATGTGTTAATAACACCTCATTCTTCAGGTGCTACAGATCAATATTATAATCGTCTGTTTCCAATATTTGTATCAAATTTGAAGCATTTCTTAGACACAAGCGATGTGTCAGTAAACAAAGTAAATTAAAACTAAAGAGACTTATGTGTAAGCTGTTTAACTTATACATGAGTCTCTTTTAATATGTTATTAATTAAATTGAATACAAACAATTTCAGGAGCGTAAATATCTTTTTGTAAAAGAGTTAATTCTCCTGTTTCTTGGTTACGCTCAAATAATGTCAGATTATCTGTATTTTGATTGGCTAAAACAATCATTTGTTGATCAGGAGTAATATCAAAATCTCTAGGGAAGTCGCCTTCAACAGAAATTAATTGAATTAATTCGATTTTGTTACCTTCGCTTAATACTTTGTAAACAGCTAAAGAGTTATGACCACGGTTTGAAGCATATAAAAATTGACCATCAGCTGAGACGCGAATAGCAGCTCCACCACTAAAATCAGTGAAGTCATTTGGTAAAGTTGAAATCACTTGTTCTTGAGTGAAAATACCAGTTGTTTTATCATAAGACAAGACAACCACTTCATTCGATAACTCACCAAAAAGATAAGCATTAACTTCATTTGGATGGAAGACGATATGACGTGGACCAGTACCAGGATTTGCTTTGAATTGAGCTACTTCAGTTAATTTTCCTGAATCACTTACATCATAAGTATATAAAGTATCATTTCCTAAGTCACAAACAACTAGGCGATTATCAGGTGTTAAATCAGAATAATGAGCATGTGGGCCACCTTGATTTTCGTGAGGACCGTTACCAATATGCTGAATGCGATCTGCAAGTTCTAAAGAACCATCTTCTTGAATACTATAAGAAGTAACGACACCTTTATGGTAGTTAGCGCCGTAAACAAGTTGTCTCACCTCATCAACAGCTACATAACAAGGAGGAGCGCCTTCTTCAGAAACTCGATTTAGGAAAGAATAAGTTCCATTATCTAATTTTTCATAAGCAGCAACACCACCTAAAGAACCATCTTTAGAAACGGCATAAATAACTTCTTTTTTGGAAGTAGCTAAGAAAGTTGGATTATCTTCTTGAATTAAAGGTTGTAGATTAACTAATTCTTTTTTTTCAGTATCTAATTCAATTGTATAGATACCTCGGCTATCTTTTTTTGTATAAGAGCCTAAAATCATTTTTTGCATTGAGTAAACTTCCCTTCCATTTATAATCTCATGAAGATTATAACATAATAAAAATAAGGATATATAGAAAAAGAAGTCAAAATAGATTGAAAATCACCAACTACTCTTTTCAACCATAAAATGAAAAGTAAAGTTGTGTTATACTAATTTTGAGAAAAATAATTTTAAGAGGTGTAACTTTATGAAAAAAGCGATTGTAAAATCAATTGGTAAAGAAGCTATCAGTAAGAAAGAACCATTAATCATATTATTTGACGAGAGTGCCACAGAAGCTTTAGAAAATTTCTCAGTTATTCAAAGATTTGAGAAAAAAAGTGAAAATAAATTAACAGCTGGAAACAGTATCTTATTTGATAAGCAAGAATATAAAATTGTAGAAGTCGGACCCCTTGCAGATGAAAATTTATTAAGTATGGGCCATGTGACATTAGTCTTTAAAGAAGTAGGAAAAGAAGACCAATTGGCTAACGCTTTATATTTAGAACCTTATGAGTTACCAACTATTGAAGTAGGAACAATCATTCAATATTTATAAGACTCTAAAAGAAGAGGGGGAGGAAAAGAGTGGAAAAAAATAACCTAAATAAAGAAAAAGAAAACTGGATTAATCGATGGATTTTTAATAATCAAGTTTTAATGCCTTTAATAGCTTTAGCACTAGGTTTACTGATTGTTTTGTTATTTACGAAAGTTTCCTATTTATTTACCCCTGTGGCTCAATTTATAGGAATTGTCGGACTACCAATTATTATTTCAGGATTACTTTATTATATTTTTAACCCTGTTGTTAATTTTATGGAGAAAAAAGGAATTAAACGTAATCTAGGCATCACCATTTTATATGTAGCTGTTTTTGGTTTATTAACATGGGGAATTATCATTTTAGTTCCGAAAATTGAAAATCAAACTAAAAGTTTCATTGAAGATTGGCCAATTTATTGGAAAACAATAGAGATGAAAACAACTGAATTTTTTAATGCACCACTTTTTGAGAAGTTTAGTGATCCTATTGAAAAATCAATAAACGAGTTGTTTAATTCGATTAATGCTATTACAAAAACTATTTCTAAAAATGCTTTTGCAGGGATTGGAAGCTTTGTAGGAGCAGTGGCTAATATTGTTGTGACAGTTGTAACAGTTCCTTTTATCCTATTTTACCTATTAAAAGATGGTAAAAAATTGGCACCTTATACAATGGACTTTCTACCAACTAAATTAAGAAAAACAACGTTAATGATTTTAACTGATATTAATAAACAGCTATCTTCATATGTTCGTGGACAAGTGACGGTAGCAGTAGCAGTGGCTATTATGTTTATTATTGGGTTTTCAGTAATCGGCTTAAACTACAGTGTTACTTTAGGGATTTTGGCTGGATTTTTAAACCTAGTTCCTTATGTGGGCTCAGCCTTAGCGACAATTCCAGCTATTATATTAGCTTTAGTAGATGGACCTAAAATGTTGATAGCTGTTATTATCGTTTTTATTATCGAACAAACAATTGAAGGGAAATTTATTTCACCTTTAGTATTAGGAAGTCAATTGGATATTCATCCAGTGACAATTATTTTTGTTTTATTATCAGCAGGAAAGATATTTGGTATTATGGGGGTTATCTTAGGAATTCCATTTTACGCGGCAATGAAAGTTATTGTGACACATTTATTCCGCTGGTATAAAGAAGCATCGGGACTTTATGAAGAGGCAAAAAAAGAGACTAGCTCAGAGTAAGCTAGTCTTTTTTATTAGAAAGTTTCAGCTAAATGAGCTGCTTTATCATGAGCTTCTTGAATAATTTCTTCTGCTCGTTCTGGTTGATGGTCAACGCCTTCAACAAAAATATGTTGAATATCAGTAATTCCCATAAAATTAAAAATTGTTTCTAAATATTTAGAACCAGGTTCTTCACCGGCGAATGCACCACCGTTTGATTGAATATGTAATAGTTTTTTCTCTGGTACTAAACCAACAGGGCCAGTTTCAGAGTAAGTAAATGTTTTACCTTTTACAACAATCGTATCAATCCAAAGTTTTAAGCGACCTGGGATACTTAAGTTCCATAAAGGGTTTGTAATAACAATTTTATCTGCTGATAAAAACTGCTCAGTTAATTCATTAAAACGAGTTAAAGAAGCAACTTGTTTAGGGCTTAATTCATTTTGTGCAGCTGCATCTGCCCAAGTTGAAAGTAAAAACTCATCAATTTCAGGTACTTCTTCTTTATAAATATCAAGTACAGTAACTGTGTCTGTTGGATTAATATTTTTATATGCAGTAATAAACGCCTCTTGCGCTGCTACTGAACGAGATTTATCTGCTGTTAAAGGATGTGCTTGTACGACTAAAAGATTTGCCAATGTGGTTCCCCCTACTTATTAATTGTTAGTTATTTTCCTAATTACTATAACGATAGTTTTAATAAAAGTAAAGGAAATAATTGTAAAAAGAAAGTAAGGAGAGAATCCGCAAGAATTTTTCGCTTTGATAATGCTTTTTTTCTAAAATTAAAGTATACTATCATAGGATAAACAAGGGGGTTGAGCAAGTGGCACAATTATTTTTTAAACATGGTGCAATGAATAGTGGAAAAACAATTGAAATCTTAAAAGTCGCTCATAACTACGAAGAACAAGATAAACCAGTTGTTTTAATGACTAGTGGTATTGATACTAGAGAAGCTGTTGGAGTTATTTCTAGTCGTATTGGTTTAAAACGTGACGCTATTCCAATTTTTAATGAGACAGACGTTTACGAAACAATTAGGTCACTGCCCGTTAAACCGTATTGTGTTTTAGTAGATGAATCACAATTTTTAGAGAAGCATCATGTGATTCAATTTGCAAAAGTCGTTGATGAATTAGATATTCCGGTAATGGCTTTTGGGCTAAAGAATGACTTTAAAAATGAGCTATTTGAAGGTTCTAAGTATTTACTTCTTTATGCAGATAAAATAGAAGAATTAAAAACAATTTGTTGGTTCTGCCATAAAAAAGCGACTATGAATTTAAGAATGTCTGACAATAAGCCGGTATATACGGGTGAGCAAATTCAAATCGGTGGAAATGAATCCTATTTCCCAGTTTGTAGGAAACATTACTTAAATCCGGAAAAATAGAAAAATGATTTAAAAATATGTATAATAGGTTAAGAAATAGAAAGGAAGAGATAAATGTTTGATCAATTACAATCTCTTGAAGATCGTTACGAAGAATTAGGTGAGTTGTTAAGTGATCCAGAAGTCGTAAGTGACACGAAACGCTTCATGGAATTATCTAAAGAAGAAGCTAGTACAAGAGAAACAGTAGACGTTTACCGTCGTTATAAAGATGTTGTTCAAGGAATAGCAGATTCTGAAGAATTATTAAGCGAAAAACTAGATGATGAATTACAAGAATTAGCTAAAGAAGAACTTGCAGAATTTAAAGCAGAAAAAGAAGAATTAGAAGAGCGTATTAAGATTTTATTATTACCAAAAGACCCAAATGATGATAAAAATATTATCATGGAAATTAGAGGGGCAGCTGGTGGAGATGAGGCAGCTTTATTTGCTGGTGATTTATTTGAGATGTACCAAAGTTACGCTTCTGCACAAGGTTGGAAGTTTGAAGTAATGGACGCTAATATTACTGGTATTGGTGGTTATAAAGAAGTAACTATCATGATTACAGGACAAAGTGTCTTTTCAAAATTAAAATATGAAAGTGGTGCACATCGTGTTCAACGTGTCCCTTCAACAGAGTCTCAAGGTCGTGTTCATACCTCAACTGCTACAGTTGTTGTTTTACCAGAAGCTGAAGAAGTAGAACTTGATTTAGAAGATAAAGATATCCGTGTAGACATTTATCATGCTAGTGGAGCTGGTGGACAGCATGTTAATAAGACAGCCTCAGCGGTTCGTTTAACACATATTCCAACAGGAATAGCAGTTGCCATGCAAGATGAGCGTTCTCAGCTTAAAAACAGAGAGAAAGCGATGAAAGTTTTACGTGCTCGTGTTTATGACCAAATGTTACAAGAGAGCCAAAGTGAGTATGATGCAACTCGTAAATCAGCTGTAGGAACGGGAGATCGTTCTGAGAGAATTAGAACATATAACTTCCCGCAAAATAGGGTAACTGATCACCGAATTGGTTTAACCATTCAAAAATTGGATCAAATATTAGCTGGTAAAGTGGATGAGATTATTGATGCATTAATCATTTATGACCAAACAGAACAGTTGGCAAAATTAAATGACTAAATTAAAAACTTATGTTGAAGTCCTGAATTGGGCTTCTTCTTTTTTAGAAAATAATGGTCAGGAGTCTTATACCGCAGAATATTTATTATTGGAAAAAAAACAATGGACTAAAACGGATTTATTAACTCATTTAAGAAAAGAAATGCCAGAACAAGAATATGAACAATATTGTCAAGACATAGAGCAGGTAGTCAATTATATACCTGTCCAATATTTAATAGGTAGTACTGAATTTTATGGTCGACGTTATAAAGTGAACGAACACACACTCATTCCGCGACCTGAAACTGAAGAACTAGTAGATTTAATTCTTAAAGACAATCAGAGTGAGAATTTAACTGTTGTTGATATTGGAACAGGAACGGGAATTATTGCTTTGTCTTTAGGTTTGGCTAACCCAACTTGGGAAGTTACAGGTCTTGATATTTCATTAGAAGCCTTAAAAGTAGCAACTGAAAACAATGAAATACTTCAAGGAAAGGTTACTTTTCTAGAAAGTGATGTGTTATCTGATTATCCTAAAGAAAAGAAAATTGATATACTCGTTTCTAACCCTCCTTATATTAGCTATGATGAGTGGGAAGTTATGGATGTCTCTGTGAGAGAACATGAGCCTAAAACAGCTTTATTTGCTGAAAATAATGGACTTGCTATTTATGAAAAAATTGCAGAAGAAAGCCAAAAGTGTCTTTCTGAAACAGGAAAGATTTATTTAGAAATCGGCTACTTACAAGGCGAATCTGTTAGTCAAATCTTTCAAAAAAGATTTCCAAGAAAAAACATAAGTGTCATAAAAGATTTGAATGGGCAAGATAGAATAATTGAAGTGAAGTAAAGGAAGTGTTTTGATGGAAACTAAAATAATCCATCCGAATGAAATAGATCAAGCAGTAGAAGGGATTCTATCGGGAGAACTAGTGGCATTCCCAACAGAAACTGTTTACGGATTAGGAGCAGATGCGACAAATGAAAGTGCCGTTAAATCAGTTTATTTAGCGAAGGGTAGACCTAGTGATAACCCATTAATAGTTCATGTGTCAAATAAAGAACAAGTAGCAAAGTTTGTTGATAAGATTCCTGAAAGAGCTAATAAACTAATGGAAGCTTTTTGGCCAGGACCTTTAACATTGATTTTTAACTTAACAAATGATTCGGGTCTGTCTTCAATTGTCACAGGAGGCTTGCAAACAGCTGCGTTTAGAATGCCTAATAATGAGCTGACATTAAAGTTAATTAATCAATCAGGCAAAGTATTAGTAGGACCAAGTGCTAATACATCTGGTTTACCAAGTCCGACAACAGCTAATCATGTATTAGATGATTTATCTGGAAAAATATTTGGTGTCTTAGATGGAGGACCTTGTCAAGTTGGTCTAGAGTCAACTGTTTTAGATTTATCTGATGATAGTCAAAATCCTATTATTTTAAGACCGGGAGCAATTACTCAACATCAATTAGAACAAGTGATAGGAGTAGTTGATGTAGATACTCATTTAGTAGATACAAGTGAAATACCTAAAGCACCAGGGATGAAGTACAAGCACTACTCGCCTAAAACAGAGGTAATAATGATTGACCATCAATTAGATAATTGGCAAGAAGCAATTGATTATTACAAGAGTCAAAAGAAGCGTGTCGCCATTTTGGCAAATAAAGAAAAAAGTGATGTATTAACTGGATTTAATGAATTCTACGAACTGTCAAAAGTAGCTGATGTTAAAGAAGCAATGAAAGAATTATTTGCCGGTTTACGTTCATTAGATAATGAAAATTGCGATATAATACTTTCAGAAACTTATCTTGAAAAAGACGAAGGTTTAGCCTATATGAATCGGTTAAAGAAAGCTTCTGGCGGAAAAATATATTCAAATTGATGCAACCTATGATACAATGTATGTAATTTAGGAGAAAGAGTGGGATTGGAAATGGATTATAAACAAGCAGATGCTGTCCTTTGGGATGCAATAGAGAATGAAAAAACACGACAAGAAAATAATATTGAGTTAATTGCTTCTGAAAACTTTGTTTCTGAAGCTGTTATGGCAGCTCAAGGAAGTGTTTTAACAAATAAATACGCAGAAGGATACCCAGGTAAACGTTACTATGGTGGTTGTGAATTTGTAGATGTTGTTGAAAATTTAGCAATCGAACGCGCTTGTGATTTATTCGATGCTAATTTTGCTAATGTACAACCTCATTCAGGATCTCAAGCTAATACTGCAGCTTATTTAGCTTTAGTTGAGCCAGGAGATACGATTATGGGAATGGACTTAACTGCTGGCGGTCATTTAACTCATGGCTCTCCTGTTAATTTTAGTGGTAAAACATACAATTTTGTTTCTTATGGAGTAGATCCAGTAACAGAAGTAATAGATTATGAAGTAGTAAAAATTTTAGCGCGTAAACATGAGCCAAAATTAATTGTAGCAGGGGCAAGTGCTTATTCAAGAGAAATTGATTTCAAAAAATTTAGAGATATCGCAGATAGTGTTGGCGCAAAACTAATGGTTGATATGGCACATATTGCTGGTTTAGTGGCTACTGGTTTACATCAAAACCCAATGATGTACGCTGATGTTGTGACATCAACAACTCATAAAACATTAAGAGGCCCTCGTGGTGGACTTATTTTAACGAATGATGCTGCATTGGCTAAAAAAATTAATAGTAATATTTTCCCAGGTATCCAAGGTGGACCTTTAGAACATGTGATTGCTGCTAAAGCAGTAGCATTTAGAGAAGCATTATTACCTGATTTTAAAGATTATAGTGAGCAAGTGATTGCTAACGCAAAAGCTATGGCTCGTGTGATTAATCAAACACCTGGCCCAAGATTAATTAGTGGTGATACGGATAATCATTTATTATTAATCGATGTAACGGACTTAGGTTTAACTGGAAAACAAGCAGAAGCTATTTTAGACAGTGTTCATATCACTGTTAACAAAAATACGATTCCATTTGAAAGTCGTAGTCCTTTTGAAACAAGTGGTATTCGTATTGGGACACCGGCTATCACGTCTCGTGGTTTTAAAGAAGACGGCGCTACTAAAATTGCAGAGTTAATTATTGAAGCTCTTGTTAATTATGGAAGTGAAGATTCATTAGAAGCTATTAGAAAAGAAGTGGCTACTCTAATTGAAGCACATCCATTATATAAATAAAAAAATTAAGGTAATTGGCTAGTCAATTACCTTTTTTTCCGTTACAATAGATTGGAACAAAATTTAAAGGAGAATCATGATATGGGAAAATTTCAAGTTATTGATCATCCACTTATTCAACACAAATTGACGATCATCAGAGAAAAAAATTGTGGGACGAAAGTATTTCGTGAAGTAGTAGATGAAATCGCTATGTTAATGGCTTACGAGGTTTCAAGAGATATGCCTCTTGAAGATATCGAAATTGAAACGCCCGTAGCAAAAACAACTCAAAAAACTTTAACAGGGAAAAAAGTAGCAATCGTTCCTATTTTACGTGCCGGTATTGGTATGGTAGACGGTATGTTACAGTTAATTCCAGCAGCTAAAGTTGGACATGTTGGTTTATATCGTGATGAAGAAACGTTTGAACCGGTTGAGTATTTTGTCAAATTACCAGCGGATATCGCTGAAAGACAATTATTTGTTGTTGACCCAATGTTAGCAACAGGTGGATCTGCTATTATGGCAATTGACTTATTAAAAAAACGTGGCGCTACAAATATTAAATTTGTTTGTTTAGTAGCTGCTCCTGAAGGAATTAAAGCACTTCAAGATGCTCATCCAGATGTTGATATTTATACAGCTGGCTTAGATGAGAAATTAAATGAAAAAGGTTATATTGTTCCTGGTTTAGGGGACGCAGGTGACCGTTTATTTGGTACTAAATAAAAAAGCTTATTTTTAACTAAAACTCCCATTTTATAGTAGCTAGTAGTTTTTCTGGTTATGTATAGAGGGAGTTTTTTATTGTGAAAAGGGTGGAATTAAAATGGCAGAAAATTGGGAAGTACCACAAGAAGACGTGATTTATGAATTAGATGATTTTAGGGCTTTAACCATCAAAGAACGATTGGAAATTTATAAACGATTAACGAAGCCACAAAGAAACCTACTTGACGCCCATAGAAAATATCTCGTTCGTTCTGAATTTATTAAGGACAGCTATCTAAGTGCTTCTGATTGGGAATTTATGGATTTAAAGATTGACGAAAAATATCCGGAAAGTCATAAAAAAGAATTGATGTTATATTGTGAATGTGGCAGAAGATTAAAATATCAATATCTCGTTAAATCAAAAGCGACAGGGAAAATAATGGGGCTAGGAATTCAACATTTTAAAGATCATTTAAACATTCCTCATCAGGTAGCCTCTGAAATAGTCCAAAGGTTAAACAATGTCGATTTTGCTTTAGATGAGTTGTTGTGGTTAAAAAGAAGAGGTGTTGAGTTCCCAACTAATCTTTGGAATAATTATTCATTGACTCTGTATCAAAATCAATACAGTAAAGAAAATAAAAAAATCAACTATGAATTAGGTCAAAGATTTACTGATTTTAAAGAGGCTGATATGCCAGTTTATGTATCAGATTACCAAGCTGTTTTATTTGAAATAAAAAAATTAACAACGACGGAAGTCATCCAACATGATTTTTATACTGAGGAGAATTTTGTTCAATTTAAACAGAGTTTGCCAGAAAATATCCGTAAACAATCACTTTTTGATAATATCAGTATTTGGTCAAGTCAAATTCAAAAACGACTCAAAACTCATCCAGAAAAACCTGTATTACCACACTCTTTTTTTGAAGAACTCTATAAGATGTTACTCATTGAAGATATTACAGATAGAGAAAAAGAGTTACTTGCTTTTAGTAATAAAGGAATGGCTAAATGGATCCAAAAAGAAGTGTATCTTCATTTATTGGAGACACGTATGACTTATGAGTTGAATAGCTTATTTTTAAATGAAATTCATCCCTTTATGCGAGAAGGATTAACAGAATTTGTTATTAATTCAGAAGATAAAGAGGAAAAAATTGAAATTGAAAAAGAAGTTAACAGTATAAAAGAAGTATTAGAAAAATTTGATGAAGCCACTAGAAAGCTTATTTTAAAAGAGTTAGAAGAGAGTTTATTATAAAAATAACCTCTCTTTTACTATATTATGAATTATTTGCTATACTAGATGTAAGAGAAAGTAGGGGAAAAAATGTTATCACTCATTGATTATTTGAAAGCAGATGTAACGAGCGTTTCGAATTTATTAATCAAACATTACAAAAAGATAGGTATGTCAGATAGAGAATTTTTATTCTATTTACAATTATTAAATTATAATCAGCAAGGAAATCCTTTTCCTGATTTAAGTGTGATATCTGAAACAATGGATGTTCCAGTTGATGATTTATTTCAAAGTTTACAACAGTTAATAGATAAAGGATTCATAAAAATTGAAACAAAAGTTAATAAACAAGGACAGCAAGAAGATAGATATGATTTATTTCTAATCTATGATAAGTTATCTTCTTATTTAGAACAGCAGGAAACCAAAAAAGAAGAAACACAAAAGGAAAACAAGGTAGTAGAACTTTACCGAAATTTTGAAACTGAATTTGGTCGTCCTTTATCTCCTATTGAATTTGAAACTATTCAAAATTGGTTAATGGTTGATTCCTATGATATTGAATTAATTCAGTTAGCTTTAAGAGAAGCTGTTTTAAATCAAGCATACAGTTTAAAATACATTGACCGTATTCTATTAGCTTGGGAACGTAAAAATTTAACGTCTAAGGACCAAATTCAAAAAGACCAAAAGAAAAGATTAGCTAAAATTGAAACGAGCCAACAAGAGGAATCAGAAGAAGAACTACCACATATTCCACTTTATAATTGGTTGAATCCAAATCAAAAATAAGTAGGTGAGATAATGTTATCAGGAAAAAAAACAGTTGAAGCTCTAAATCGAATGGAAGAGATGTACCCAGATGCTCAAGGTGAATTAGATCATGGAACACCATTTCAATACTTGATTGCAGTTATGTTGAGTGCCCAAGCAACAGATGTCTCAGTTAATAAAGCAACACCAAAATTATTTGAGAGTTATCCTACAGCTCAGGATTTAGCTACTGCGCCTTTAGAAAGTGTGATGGAAAAAATTAGGACAATTGGCCTATATAAAACAAAAGCTAAAAATGTGATTAAGACATCTCAGATATTAGTTGATCAGTATGATGGTGAAATTCCGAAAACAATAAAAGAATTAGTGAAGCTTCCGGGAGTTGGTATAAAAACTGCTAATGTTGTTGCTGGTGATATGTTTGGTGTGCCTGCAATAGCAGTAGATACTCATGTTGAAAGGGTTGCTAAGCGATTGAGAATTTCAAAACAATCAGCTTCAGTTACAGAAGTAGAAGAAGTTCTCATGAAAAAAATACCTAAAGAAAGATGGGTTCAAGCCCACCACACGATTATATTATTTGGCCGTTACCACTGTACAGCAAGATCTCCTAAATGTGAAGGATGTCCTTTACTTGATATGTGTATAGAAGGACAGAGAATCTTACAAAAAAAAGAGAAATGAGTTTTTATACTCATTTCTCTTTTTTATTAGTCATTTCCACCTTCTTCAGAACTTGGATCAGGTGGAACTACCTCAGACGTCGGAGGAGTTACTTCCGAAGTTGGAGGAGTTATTTCCGAAGTTGGAGGAGTTACTTCCGAAGTTGGAGGAGTTACTTCCGAAGTTGGAGGTGTTACCTCAGATGTCGGAGGCGTTACTTTTTCAGATGATTTTGTTGCACTACTACTAGAAGTTGGAACTTCTGAATAATAAGAGCTTTGAGTACTATATGACTTATAAGTATTTTTACTTTGGCTACCAATAAAATCTTTTAAGTAAACTTCTCTACCAGAACGAACTACATCATCTGGTTGTTTCCAATCAGTTGCTTCGATATTTTGGTATAAGAAAGTCATAAAGTTTCGATAAATATCCATTGCTAATTGTTGTGAATAAGAAGAGATTGGCGTGAAATAATCATCATAACCAGTCCAAACAGCAAAAGAATATTTTGGTGTGTATCCAGCAAATGTAATATCAGGGACACCTTCACCTTTTACTTTATCTAGAGCATCATCTGCGTAATTCGATGTCCCAGTTTTCCCAGCTTGAATGACATTAGGAATTTGGACAGGAGCAGCGGTACCTTCATTGATAACATCTTTTAACATATCAGTAATAATATATGCTGTAGACTCTTTCATCGCTCTAGTTCCTTGAGGCTCAAAAGCTTCTTCGGTTCCATCAGAATAAACAATTTTATTTACATACGAAGGTTCGTAATAAACACCACCATTTGCAAAAGCCGCGTAGGAAGCAGCTAATTGATTTGGTGAGCCTTGCATCGTAATAGCGGTTGACTCATAAACGTCATTGTCAAAACCTAATTTTTTGATAAATTCTTGAGCTTTATCAGTTCCTACTTCATCTAATGCTTTTAAGGCAGGTATATTTCTTGAATCAATTAATGATTCTCTCATAGTTAAGCTACCTTTATAAGCATGGTCATAGTTATAAACTGGCTTACCACTTGACTTATATGAATAAGGTTCATCTACATAAATTTCCCCAGAGCCATAATTTAAGTTTTCTATAACTGGTGCATAAGCAACGAGTGGTTTAGAAGTAGACCCAAAGTCACGTTCGTTTTGTACTGCTTTATTTCCTGAACGTTGTGTATCTGCAGGTATATTTCGACCACCAATTTGAGCGACAACTTTTCCAGTTTTTACATCAATTAAAGTACCAGCGACTTGCATTTGTTCATCAGGATAATCAATAGATGAATTTTCATTATTAACTAAGTTGTAAAGATAAGTTTGGGCTTCTAAATCAATGTTAGTATAAACATCTAATCCGTCTGTATAAACATTTTTACCTGTTTTCTTTTGGACCTCTGTAATAACTTCATTGTAGTAGTTATCTGTCACACGTTGAATCGTTGAATCTTCTTTTAGTTCAACTAAACCTGCATCAATCGGTTCAGCAACAGCTTCGTTGTATTCTTTTTCAGATATTTTTTTATCTTTTAACATTTCATTTAAAACAGTATCACGTCTTGTTTTGGCATAATCCGGATGAACATAAGGATCGTAATCCATTGGCGATTGAGGCATTCCAGCTAATAAAGCATACTGAGCTAAGGATAAATCATTTAAATCTTTACCATAAAAAGTTTCTGCAGCCGTCTTCATACCGTAGACGCCATTAGACATGAACACACGATTAATATAGTATGTTAAGATTTCATCTTTAGATTTTTTCTTTTCTAACTCTACAGACAACCAAGCTTCTTGGGCTTTTCTTTTTAGGGTTTGGTCTTCTTGTTTGTGAGAGAAGTATGATAACTTGATTAACTGCTGAGTTAACGTACTTCCTCCTTGACGACTATTCCCTTTTAAATTGGAAACAGCAGCACCAGCGATTCGAATAGGGTCAATACCGATATGTTTTTCAAATCGTTTGTCCTCTATTGAAATAACAGCATCTTTAAGCATAGGTGGAATTTCATTTGGTTCAATCGTTTCTCGTTTTTTTTCACCAAGGGTTAAAAACGGATTTCCTTTCACGTCATATAGAGTAGAAGAACGTGTGTCTTCTAATTTAGCATAATCTAACTCAGGTGTATCTTTGACGTAGTATAAAAACGTAGCCCCACCAATTACTAATGGAATACAAATTAAGGAAAGTAATACAATAATAGCAATTAAGATTGCTTTACCTTTACTTTTCTTTCTTCTAGGCTTTCGCCCAGTAGGTTCATTTATCATTTGAGTAGTCTCCTTTTAAAAAATGTTGATCTAAAATACTTAGGTAGGGAATCCTAGGAGCATAACCAGGATTAATCTCATAACCATGCTCTTTAATAGCGGCTAAAGGAATAGATTTTCGTCCACCAGTTTCTTGATTTTTCCAGTAGTCAATAATCAAACTAGCAGAAACTAGATAGTAGGTTTTATTACTAGAAAAACAGATGAGGACAAAAACAATGCCTTTTTGATTTAAACAATGACTCATATGTTTGATTTGATGCTCATGAAAGTTACTTAGAGGAAAAGAAGTTTTGTTCTTTGTTTCCTTTGCTTCAAAATCAATATAGCGCCCTTGATAAATACCATTATAATCTGTTGTCGAAGCCTCTTTAAAATAAGCTTCCTTTATTACTGCAGCACTTCTTTTAGGATAATCTACTTTAACAATTTGAACAGGGGTGGGTTTCTTATGAATGACAGCAATCCCCCGATCAAGATAGTATTGATTCGTTTGATTAATTTCTGCTTCAAAGGTCATCCCACGATTGGCAAAATTAATAGCCCTTTTTGGTTGAGAGGACTTCTCTTTTTTTTCAGTTGAAAAAGATTGTCCATTTGGATAGTTTATCTTCAGAAATATCACACTCCTAGTCCGTATTATAGCAAATGTTTAATTACAATGAAAAGAAAATAAGCGAAAAGTTAGCTGATAAATGAAATATTCAAATAAATTTTTAAAAAAATTAATAAAATAGTTGTTTTCTATTCAAAAAGTCATTATAGTATATGAGGATAGGATGAGTTTGAATTTGATTTATCAAATGTAATTAGATACAATAAAAGCATTACAAGTAGATAGGATTTACCCTAGACAGTAATATAAAAATGAGGTGTATGAATTGGCTAAATTAACATATTCAGCAAGAGATATTTTACAAAAAGAATTTAAAACAAAAGTTAGAGGTTATGACTCTATTGAAGTTGACGAGTTTTTAGACAATGTGATTAAAGACTACGAAGCTTACAACCAAGAAATTTTAGCATTAAAAGAGGAAAATCATCGCTTAGTTAATAAAGTAGATCAGTTGTCACAAAATCAAGCTACTTTATCAAGAATGAAACAAGAAGCTCCTAAAACAACAGCAGTAACTAATTTTGATATTTTAAAACGTTTATCAAATTTAGAAAAACATGTTTTTGGCAGTAAATTAGAGGATGAAGTTCAAGATAATAAAATTTCTGAGCACGCAAAAGCAACTTTAAATAATGCCGCTCAAAAAGTATTTGAAGAGAACGAAGATTTAGATGCAACAAGAAGATTTTAATTAAAGAAATGATTTGTAGTTTTCGGATAATCGCAGCTAGTTTTTAACTAGTTGAGGAAAGTCCATGCTCGCACAGACTGAGATGTTTGTAGTGTTCGTGCTTAATGAAAAAATAAGTTAAGGTACTCTTGTAAAAGAGTAACGGCAGAAAAAACAGCTAAGGCATTCGCTATGCTGGAGTATTCTTGAAAGTGCCACAGTGACGAAGTAATTTTAGAAATAAAATTAGTGGAACGGGTAAACCCCTCGAGCGAGCAACCCAAACTTATGGTAGGGGCACCTTTTTCAGGGAATTGAACTTAGAAAAGGGACAGAGTATTCTGTAGACAGATGATTATCGTTAGTAACTGTCCTGACAGTTACTAATACAGAACATGGCTTATAGAAAACTACAGTTATCAGGGTGCCTTCCTTTATTTGGAAGGCTTTTTTTTATAAATAACAGAATAAATACATCATAAAAGGATGAAAAAATATGAAAGAATTTAAGTTAGTTGCAACTGCAGCTAGTGGTATCGAAGCACTAGTTGGAAAAGAATTACGTGACTTAGGAATTGAATGTCAAGTTGAAAACGGTAAAGCTATTTTTAATGGTGACATTGAAACAATTGCCAAAACGAATCTGTGGTTACGTACGGCAGACCGCGTCAAAATCATTGTTGCTGAATTTGAGGCAACAACATTTGAAGATTTATTTGAACAAACAAAAGCTATTCCTTGGGAAGAATTCTTACCGATGGATGCAGAGTTTCCAGTAGCAGGGAAATCAATTAAATCAACTTTATTTAGTGTTTCAGATTGTCAGGCTATTACTAAAAAAGCAATTGTTAATCGACTTAGTGAGTACTATTCACGTTACGGTCGATTACCAGAAACTGGAGCTAAATTCCCTATTGAAGTTGCTTTATTAAAAGACAAAGTAACGATTACTATGGATACAACAGGTCCAAGTTTATTCAAACGTGGTTACCGATTAGAAAAAGGTGGAGCACCATTAAAAGAAAATATGGCTGCAGCCATTATTACCTTAACCAATTGGAGAAAAGATAAGCCGTTTTACGACCCAACATGTGGTTCAGGGACATTTTGTATTGAAGCAGCATTAATCGGTCGAAACATGGCGCCAGGATTTAACCGTGAATTTATGTTTGAAGCTTGGCCTTGGGTAGATAAGTCAGTTCTTGAAAAAGTTCGTGCTGAAGCTGAAAGCTTAGTTGATTATGAAACAGAATTAGATATTTTAGGAACAGATATTGATCCTCGAATGATCGAAATTGCTAAAAGAAATGCTGAAGAAATCGGTTTAGGTGAGGATATCACTTTTAAACAAATGAACTTAAGCGACTTTACTACTCAAAAAGAGTATGGTGTTATTGTGTCAAATCCACCTTATGGAGACCGTTTAGGAGATGAGGCTCAAGTTCAAGCCCTTTATAAAGTGATGGGTAAAGTGTATAAACCAATGGATACATGGAGTAAATATATTTTAACAAGTGATTTAACATTTGAATCTCACTTTGGTAGCAAAGCTACTAAAAAAAGAAAATTATACAATGGAGCAATTAGGACAGATTTATTCCAATTTTGGGGTAAACGTCCACCTAGAAAACCAAGAGTGGAGGAATAATGATGACAAAGGAACAAGAATTTTTAGCATATTTAAAAGAAATTTCAATGTTACAAGAAGCTGTAGGTTTAGCTGAGTGGGATTCTCAAACAGGGATGCCTGATGAAGGGGCAAGCTACCGAGCGGAAATGTCGAGCTATTTATCTGGTATGGCTTTTGATAAATCAACTAATGAAACAATGGCTGATTTTATGACTTATTTTGAAGCAAACCCAAATGAGTTATCTGAATTTGGACAAGCTGTTTATGCGAAAACAAAAGAAAACTACGACTTGAATAACAACATTCCAGTAGATAGATTCCAAGCATTTATGAAATTAACTTCAAATGCGCATAGTATTTGGGTGAAATCTCGTGAAGCTAAAGACTATGCTATCTTTAAAGAGACTTTAGAAGAAATTATTTCAATGACAAAAGAATTTATTCCTCTTTGGAAAAAACAAGAAGTCACACCATATGATGTTTTATTAAATCAATATGAACCGGGTATGACAACTGAAATTTTAGATAATGTATTTGATCAAGTTAAAGCAGGCATCATGGAAATCAGAAAAGAGATTGAAGAACATGGAACTGCTCCAAGAACTGATTTTATTAATTATCCTGTTTCAAAAGAAATCCAAAAAGAGTTTGTAACAAAAGTTATCGAACAATTAGGCTATGACTTTAATAAAGGACGTTTAGATGATACAGTCCATCCATTTATGCTTAACTTGAACAGAAACGATGCTCGTATTACGACTCGTTGGGATGAAACAGATTTTGCTATGGCAACTTTTGGTGTTATTCATGAAGCAGGTCACGGAATGTATGAACAAAATGTGGATGCTAAATTTGACTACACACCTTTAGCTGGTGGGACATCAATGGGGATTCACGAATCTCAATCATTGTTTAATGAAATTATTGTGGGCGGAAGTAAAGCGTTCTGGAGTAAACAATACCCATTACTGCAATCATTGACAGGCGATACATTTAAAGACATTGATTCTGAAACATTTTATAATGGCTTAAAAGAAACAAAACCAAGCTTGGTTAGAATTGAATCTGATTCATTAACTTACCCATTACACATAATTATTCGCTATGAAATTGAAAAAATGATTTTCAATGAAGGCATCAACTTAGAAGATTTACCAAAAATCTGGAATGATAAGTATGAAGAATATTTAGGTGTTAGACCTAAAAATGATTTAGAAGGTATTTTACAAGATGTTCATTGGTCAGGTGGAAGTTTTGGTTATTTCCCATCTTACGCGCTAGGATATATGTATGCAGCTCAGTTGTATCATGCGATGAATAAAGAAATGGATGTTGAGGAAATTTTAGCGTCAGATGATTACTCACCTATTTTAGAATGGTCAACAAAACATATTCATCAATATGGAAGTTCAAGAAAACCAAATCAATTAATTATGGATGCAACAGGAGAAGGTTTAAATCCACAATATTTAATTGATTACATGAAAGAGTTATATTTAAGTGTCTATAAAGTAAAATAACTGATAATGGAGCTAACGATAAAAAGTTAGCTTCTTTATTTGTTTGTAAAGATAGTTGAACAAATAATGAATCAAAGGTAAAATAAATCAGATACATATAAAAAACAAGAGGAATTAAGAATGAAAAAAATTACCAGTAAAAATTTTAGAATTAGTAACGTTCAATTAATAGTGATTGTATTTCTAGGCATTATCTTTTTAGGGTCAATCTTATTATGGTTACCATTTAGTCATCAAGAAGGACAAACACTACCTTATATTGATGCCTTATTTGTAGCAACATCAGCAGTCTGTGTGACAGGATTAACACCTATTAATATTTCAGAGGTATTAAATCCCATTGGACATACCATTATGATGTTGTTGATAGAAGTTGGTGGATTAGGGTTTATGTCAGTTTTACTGATTTTAGCTTTAATGTTTAAGAAAAGAGTTTCTATCCAATCTAGACTTTTAATCAAAGATACGTTGAATTTAGATAATTTGGGAGGTTCCGTTAAACTTCTTAAATTTGTCGTCAAATTTTCTCTTACCATTCAATTGATTGGTGCCTTATTGCTATCAACAGAGTTTATCCCTGAGTATGGGGTGAAAAAAGGAATCTTTTTCAGTGTCTTCCATTCTATTTCAGCTTTTTGTAATGCAGGGTTTGATTTATTTGGTGATAGTTTAATGAGTTTTACTAATAATGGCTTTATTTTGGTTGTTATCTCCCTGTTAATATTATCAGGTGGTTTTGGTTTTATTGTTTGGTATGATTTAATTCACTATAAAAAAGATAGAAAGCTGTCATTACATACTAAAATCGCTTTAGTTGTCTCACTTTCATTAGTAGTACTTGGAACAGTAGTGTTCTTTTTTACAGATACAACTAATTCAAATGGTTTGAGCAACCAATTAGCGAACAGTTTTTTCTTAAGTGTGACACCTAGAACAGCTGGATTTGCGTCATTAGATTATGGAACGATGAGCTATGCAGGGATTATATTAACGATTGTCTTAATGTTTATTGGTGGGACATCTGGCTCAACAGCAGGAGGAATCAAAACTACTACTTTAGGTGTGTTGATGATTCAATTATTTAGTCTATTGAAAGGGCGCGATAATGCAGAAGGTTTCGGTCGTCAAATTCCGCTAAAAACGGTTATGAAAGCTTTTATGTTTGCTTTCTTTGCGATGTTAATTTGTTTTGTCAGTTCTTTAGTACTTGCAATGACAGAAACGATTCCATTACAATCTGGAATAGAGTATGTCTTATTTGAAGTAGTATCAGCCTTTGCCACAGTAGGTTTAACTATGGGGTTAACACCTGATCTAACAGTATTTGGTAAAATGTTGATTATGTGTTTAATGTTTATAGGTAGAGTAGGTTTATACACCGTTATCTTTGCTTTACTTAGAAAAAATCACGCGAAACAACATAAGTTTAATTATGCCAGTGAAAATGTCTATGTAGGTTAAACAAATACTTAAAAAATTCATTTATTTGTATTATAATGACCCTAGATGGAATAAAGGAGAGATTTGTATGATTGATGAGAAAAAATTAGAAATAATGTCAGAAAAACCTGGATTTGTAGCAGCCTTAGATGAAAGCATTAAAAGTACCCCCGCTGCCTTAAGAGCGTATGGCATACCTGATGAAACGTATCATACAAAAGAAGAAATGCTTAATTTAATTCACGACATGCGTAGTAGAATTATGATAAGTGAAGATTTTTCTTCAACTCATATTTTAGGAACAATATTATACATTGATACGATCAAACGAAAAATTCAAGGACAGTATGTCAGTGAATACTTATGGGAGCAAAAAGGTATATTAGCTTTTTTAAAAATTGATGATGGATTAGATGTACCAGGTAGTGGTGTTCAACTATTAAAACCAATAGCTGATTTTGAAGAAAAATTACAAGAAGCAAAAAATCATCATGTATTTGGAACAAAAATGCGATCATTAATATTGAGTGCTAATCAAGAAGGAATTAAAGATGTTGTTAAACAACAATTTGAAATTGCTAAAGTTATTTTACAACATGATTTAGTGCCGATTATTGAAACAGAAGTTGAAATTCACAGTACAGAAAAAAAAGAAGCAGAAAAATTATTAAAAGAAGAACTATTGGTTGAATTAGATAAATTAGATGCTCAATCTAAAGTTATTATTGAGTTATCTTTACCAACAATTCCTGATTTTTATCAAGAAATTGTTTCACATCCTAATGTTATTCGAGTTTTGGCTGCATCAAGTGGTTATAAAAAAACAGAAGCCGATAAAAAATTAAGTCAAAATCATGGTGTTGTAGCAAGTTTTTCTAGAGCTTTAGAAGAAGGATTAATGTACCAAGAAACAGATTTTGAGTTTGATATGATTCTAAAGGAAAGTATCCAAGCAATATTTGAAGCTTCAATTCAATAAAAGTAAATCTAAAACATTGATTAGTTAGGTTTACAAAAAGTATAAGAGAAGGTGAGCCTATCTATGAAAAATAAAAAAATTCTTTATCAAGAAGTATCTGATTCAATAAAAAAAGATATTATTGAAGGGAAGTATGAAGTGAATTCATATGTACCAACAGAAATTGAATTAGAAAAGATGTATGATGTTAGTAAAATAACAGTTCGAAAGGCAATTCAGATACTGTGTAATGAAGGTTATCTTATCAAACAAAGCGGGAAAGGAACCCGTGTTATTAGTAATCGACCTTTTAATATTTTATCTAAAGCTAGCTCATTTACAACGATTCTTGAGAAAAAAGGAAAAGCAGTCACCAAAAAAGTGATGTCTGTTAAAGAGGTTTCTGAGGGAATTGATATGCTTTTCAAACACGAGAGAGTTATTGAAATTATCCGTTTATTTGAGATAAATAATGAAGCAGCAATTTACTTTAAACATTATATTTCAGTCCCACGACAGACAGATTTATCGATTATAAAAGGAGAAAATTTTTCGTTATACTCCTTTATGGCATCTATTGGGACACAAATATCCTACATTGATGATCAGTTTATTGCCATTGAAGCTGAAAATGACATTAAAAATATTTTACAATTAAATAAAAACTTTTTATTGCAAAGAAGTAGAAAATCTCATGACAATAACAATGAATTAGTAGAATATACGATTGGCTTTTACGATTCGGAGAAACAAGCCTATGTCATAGATTATGAAGTGTAAAGAAGAATTTTTATTCTTCTTTACAACTAAAGGTTATAACGTTATAATCTAATTGATATTAACAGAAAAATTAGGAAGTGAATTAGCCGATGTATAGAAGATTAGGTATTTCTATTTACCCCGATCATAGTGATTTTAATGAAGATGTTTTATATCTTGAAAAGGCAAATCATTATGGTTTTAAACGTGTTTTTATGTCAATGCTAGAAGTTTCAGAAGGCAAAGAAGTTGTTTTTAATAAATTTTATCGTATTATTGCTAAAGCTAAAAAGAATGATTTTGAAGTGATTTTAGATATTGCACCAGCTATATTTAATCAATTAGAAATATCTTATGATGACTTGAGCTTTTTTAATGATTTAGGAGCAGACGGTTTACGTTTGGATTTAGGGTTTGATGGCAATAAAGAGGCTTTTCTTTCATATAATCCTTTTGGGTTGATCATTGAGCTGAATATGAGTAATGACGTTGCTTATTTAAACAATATATTAACCTACGAAGCCAATAAGCCGTTTATCTACGGGTGTCATAATTTTTATCCTCAAGATGGAAGTGCTCTTCCTTTAGATTTTTTCAATAAATGTTCTGAAAGATTTAAAAAAGAAGGCATTCGAACGGCAGCCTTTGTTAGTTCACAATCTGCTGAATATGGACCGTGGGATGTAAATGATGGTCTTCCAACTTTAGAAATGCATCGCTATTTACCAATTGATGTACAAGCCAAACATTTATTTGCAACGGAGTTAATTGATGATGTGATTATTGGAAATGCGTATGCAACAGATGAGGAGCTTAAGAAGCTAAGTTTATTAAATCCATATTTAACATCACTTACTGTGGAACTTGTAGAAGGCATTAATGAAGTAGAACGTAGAAATGTGTTAGATAATTTACATGTTCGACGAGGAGATATTACCTCACGAATGATTCGTTCTACAGAAGTCAGAAAAAAATATCTTACAACAAATCAAACTCATGATAATGAGCAAGTGTTTGTTCCAGGTGATGTAGTCATTGGAAATGAGGATTTTGGTAAATATCAAAATGAATTACAAATTGTTTTAGAAGAACATTCTGATAACCGGAAAAACTTAGTCGGGAAAATTGTACCTGAGGAATTGATGTTATTAGAATATATCAAACCTTGGAGTAAATTCACTTTTCAAGAAAAATAAGGAGAACAGTATTATGTATGATTTAAAAATAATTAATGCTTTTACTGTCTTAGAAGAGCCTATTGAGATTGCTATTCATAATCAAAAAATAGTTAAAGTTGAACCTATTATTAGTGAATCAGCAGTTGAAGTGATAGATGCTAAAGGTCATTATGTATCAGCAGGTTGGATTGATGCTCATGTTCATTGTTATGAAAAAATGAATTTGTATTATGATTACCCAGATGAAATTGGAGTAAAGACAGGTGTGACAACAATTGTTGATGCTGGTTCATCAGGTGAGAGTAATATAAAAGATTTTTATGAATTAGCAAAATACGCTAAGACGAATGTTTATGCCTTGATGAATATTTCAAAATACGGAATTGTCGAGCAAGATGAATTAGCTGATTTAAGTAAGATTAATGAAGATAAAAATATCAGTCGAATTAGCGAATTGTCTGATTTTATTATTGGCATTAAAGCAAGAATGAGCAAAACAGTTGTAGGTGAAAATAATATTGTTCCTTTAAAAATGGCCAAAAAATTGCAAAGTCATTTTGATAATTTACCCTTAATGGTTCATATCGGCTCAGCGCCACCAAAACTGGAAAATGTATTAGATAGACTTGAATCTGGTGATATTGTAACGCATTGCTATAATGGCAAGCCAAATGGTATTTTAGACGAAGACGGAGAAATCAAAAATTTTGTCACTAAAGCCTACGAGCGAGGCGTCATTTTTGATATCGGTCATGGAACGGACAGTTTTAATTTTGAAGTGGCTAAAAAAGCGATAACCAAAGAATTTTATTGTGAAACAATTAGTACTGATATTTATCATCGTAATCGTAAAAATGGTCCTGTTTATGACTTAGCGACGACCTTGGATAAAATGTTAGCTATTGGTTTTGATATGGAAACAATTATCAAAATGGTGACTGAAAATCCAGCAAAAATGTATCATCTAGAAAATAAGGGACAGTTGGCAGTAGGGTTTGATGCCGATTTAACGATATTTTCAGTAGAAGATATTGATAAAGAGTTAATGGATTCAAATGGAAATAAATTGACAGGTAATCAAGTGATTCTACCCTGGGGATGTTTAGTGGCTGGGAATTTTTATTCTGTTGGAGGTGACAATGGTAATGACAATTTATGAGAAATTTAACTTAAAAAAAGTAATTAATGCAAGTGGGAAGATGACTATACTAGGTGTCTCAAAAGTTAGAGACTCTGTTTTTGAATCTCAGCAATTAGGTGGCAATTCTTTTTTTGAAATGTCTGATTTGTTAGAAAAAACAGGAGATTACTTAGGTGAAAAATTACAAGCTGAATCTGCTACGATAACTTCTTCAGCAAGTGCTGGAATAGCTTTATCTGTTGCGGCATTAATTGGTCAAGGTGACGAGTATCATGTCTATCATCCGTATACCAAGCGAATAGAAAAACGTGAGGTTATCCTTGCTAAGGGACATAATGTTAATTATGGAACTGGTGTAGATGTGATGATTGAGCAAGGCGGAGGTGTTGTTGTTGAGGCAGGATACGCAAACGAGTGCACATCAAAGCAAATTGAAATGGAAATTACACCACATACAGCTGCTTTATTGTATGTAAAAAGTCATCATGCGGTTCAAAAAAGCATGATTAGTATTGAGGAAATGGTACAAATTGCTAAAAACAACAATGTACCATTGATTATTGATGCTGCAGCAGAGGAAGATTTATTTAAATACATTAAAATGGGAGCAGACTTAGTTATCTATAGTGGTGGCAAAGCAATTGAAGGTCCTTCATCAGGATTGATTCTAGGTAAAAGAGAATATATTCGATGGATTCAGATGCAAAATAAAGGATTAGGTCGTTCTATGAAAATAGGGAAAGACAATATTCTAGGGCTGATTGCAGCTATTGAGACTTACTTAGAACATGGAAGTGAATCTGGAGAGTCAATGACTAATAGATTAAAGCCTTTCATTGCGAATTTAAACGAAGTAGCAGGTATTACAGCTTGTGTCGTTCAAGATCCTGCTGGACGAGATATTTATCGTGCTGAAATAAGTATCACTCATCCTACGAAAAATGCTCTTCAAGTAGCTGAAGAATTAAGAGCAGGCGAATTAGCCATCTATACACGAGACTATCAAGCTAATAACGGCAAAATTGAATTTGATATAAGGCAAGTGAATAGTGAAGAAATGACCGCAATAGTTACAAAATTAAATCATATTTTAGGAGAGTAAACCAATGAAAAAAACACCCAATTTTTATCAAGATAGAATTTGTTTAAACGTTTTAGCAAACTCAGTAGAGAACGCCAAAGCTTGTTACGAAGCGGCAGAAGGAAACGTTGTGTTAGGTGTCTTATCTAAAAACTACGCGACTGATGAAGAAGCAATCAGTGATATGAAAAAATATCAAGAAGCAACAGACAATGCTTTATCTGTTGGATTAGGAGCAGGCGATCCTAATCAAAGCCAGATGGTTATTCGTTTATCTGAAGTATTGCAACCACAACATGTTAACCAAGTGTTTACTGGAGTGGGCGGTACAAGGTCAACATTGAAACAAGATGAAACGTTTGTTAATGCATTAATATCACCTACCGGAAAAGTTGGACTGGTAAACATTGCAACTGGACCTTTAAGTTCACAACATCTTGCAGGAGAAGTTACTATTGAAACAGCCATCATGATGTTAAAAGATATGGGAGCTTCATCTGTTAAATTCTTTTCAATGGATGGATTAAAACACATTGAAGAATATCGTGAACTGGCTAAAAAATGTGCTGAGTATGATTTTTATTTAGAGCCAACAGGTGGAATTGATTTAGAAAATTTTGAAGAAATAGTTCAAATCGCAGTTGATGCAGGAGTAAAAAAAATCATTCCTCATATTTACAGTTCAATCATTGATTCAGAAACTGGAGACACTCGTCCAGAAGATGTTAAAGTGTTGTATAATATGGTTAAGAAAATACTAGATAAGTAGGGATAGCATGAAAATATTAGCTGTTGGGGAAGTCATGATGCGTTTAACTCCGCCTAACTATAAATTGATTGAACAAACTGATACTTTAGATTTATCTTTTTCTGGAACAGGACTTAACATACTAAGTGGACTAAGTCGAAACGGCATACAAACAAGTTTATTAACTAATTTACCTGATAATTCAGTTGGAAAAGCAGCAGGAGCTTTTATTAGAAAGTTAGGCGTTAAAGATGAATGGCTTAATTATTCAGGACAACATATAGGGACTTACTTTCTAGAATTAGGATTTGGAAATCGTCCTTCTAATGTGACTTATTTAAATCGTTCAACAAGTTCATTTTGTCAAAACGAGTTACCAAATAAATTAGTGGAAGAAGCTGTATTAGCTCATGATATGATTCATATTTGTGGAATCGCTCTAAGTACGTCGAAGGTTTCAAGAAAATTGATTCTAGAAGTTGTCGAGACAGCTCATTTAAGTCAGAAAAAAATAGTTTTTGATTTTAACTTTAGGCCTAGTTTAAATGAGAAAATTGACTATCAACAGTTATTAGAAGACTATCGTTTTATCTTGAGTCGAACTAATTTTGTTTTTGGAAGTAGTAGAGATTTAACAAATTTGTATTCACAAGTAGATGCAACAGAAGAGCAACTGATTCAATTGTTTTTTGATGAGTTTAAACAAATTGAATGGTTATCAGGTACAAGTAGAAAAGAAGATAATCTTTTAAGTGGCTTTGTTTATTTGCCAAATGAAAAAATAGAGAGTGACTTAAAAGAATTAGCGACATATGACCGAATTGGTACAGGAGATGCTTATGCAGCTGGTGTTTTATTAGGTTATATGAGGGAATGGCCCCTTCAAGAAACAGTGAACTTTGCCATTGCTGCAGCTGAATTAGCTCATACAACATTTGGAGATAGTCCATTACTAGATGAACACTTTATTCGTAAATATATGTCGCAGCCAAAAACCAGTGTATTTAGATAAAAAAGTTCTCAAACATAATTTTGTTTGAGAACTTTTTAGTGTTTCAAGCATGATTTTTGTCAGAGTTGATTTATTCTTGTTATGATAACAAAGAACGGAGTGGAGTTTATTGAAAACATTAATTATTATTGCTCATCCAGAAGTAGATGAGTCTAGCTCACAACAGTTTTTACTAGCTAGTGCAAACCCCTTAGAAAATGTGACATGTAAGATTCTGACTGATAAATTATATAATATTAAAGAAGAGCAAGACTTGTTAGCTAATCATGATCGAATTATTTTCCAGTTTCCAATGTATTGGTACAGTGCCCCTTATTTATTAAAAAAATGGTTGGACGACGTTTTTACTAATAGAATGATAAATGGCTTACTGAAAAATAAAGAGCTAGGTTTAGTTGTTACTATGGGACAATCAGAAGATGCTTTTGGAGCAGGGAGAGTTGAAAAATTTACGCTATCTGAATTATTCAAACCCTTTGAAGCACTTGCTAATAAATGCCAAATGACTTATCTACCTATTTTTCAAGTAGCCCTATTTTCTTATTTAGAAGAGACTGAAAAAAAACAATTATTGATTAATTATCAGCAGTACATTTCAAAAGAAAATAACGGAACGTTTAAAAATAAGGAAGCTTGGTTTATCAAGCGATTCTTTCAATTAATAGAAACAAAATCACCTGAAGAAGGAATAAAACTTCAATTAATTTTAGATGCAGTTATTGAAAAGAGAGAAGAATTAGATGACTTATTGTATCTAGTTAAGGAGATGAGAGAAGAAGATGAGTGATAAAGAGTGGTTAGTTAATGAGATGATGTTATTAGCTAGAAATAGTAGTAGCTACGAAGAACAGGCTTTCTTTCAAGAACTAGAAAAGATTGTGGAAGAGCAATTTAAAAGAATTGAACAAGCAGAAGCAGAATTAGATGGTACCATGTGGAGTCCTAGAAAATGGTAGGACTGTATTAATTACACAGAAAATATAGTATAATTATTTACAAAAGTTAATAGAGGCTATAGGTGATGAAATGAAAAAAGTAAGTACTATCATGTTGACACTTTCTTTAGTATTGTTAGTAGGATGCGGTAAAAAAGACAAAAATGAAACAGTATCTTCAAGTGAGAAACCGATCGAAACAACAGTTGAAGAACCTGCTAAACAAAGAAGTGATGTTATCAATAATATCTTATTAGGGAATACAAAAATAAGTTTTAATAATACTTCATTTGATTTAATGTCTGAGGGGACCTTTAATCAAAATGAAATATGGGGAACTTTTGAAAGTAATGAGCAAAAGGATGTTTATATTCAAATTGATGGTTTTAATAGCGAACAACCTATTTACGGTGATATTTATACATACGAAATAGAAGGTATTAAATGGGCTGAGGCAGAGCCTGTTCAGTATTTGAATATTATGGAAGAAGCTATCCAGTTTTCAGAAGATGGTAAAGAGTTAATGTATAAAGGGAGAACTGGTGATATCTTGTTTTCTGTAACAATGTTTGGTAAGAAGAAGTTAACAGAAGAACAAGTATTAGAGTTAAAAGCGTTAGCTAAAGGAATAAAAATAGAATACGTTGAAAATCAGATTAGTACAACCGAATAATTGAAATAGAACAATCGAAGATTAGGTTGTTCTATTTCTCTTTTATTCTCTTAATTTTTTTTAATAATATAAAATGTTTTTTGATTGTTGCTTTTTGTTATGGTAGTGTTATAAGGTTGTAACAATCATATAATATGATAAACATGACTATTAATTTTTAGTGGTTTGGAGTAGGAAAGGAAATTAGACTTATGACAATAGAAATTCGTGGAATGTCTAAAACAGCAGATGATTTATTAGTATTAAACGATATTGATTTAGTATTTCAAGAGAAAACTATTTATGGCTTGTTGGGGCAAAATGATTCTGGAAAAACAACTTTAATGCGTTTAATCGCTCAATTAAGATTTCCAAGTGAGGGCTATATTGAGATAGATGGACTTGATATTGAAGATAATCCTGAAGTGTTAAAAAATGTTTATTTTTTAACTCATGATTCGATTTATCCTAAAAGAGCAAGATTAAAACAAATTGTGAAATGGATGGGAATGTTTTATCCAAATTTTCAAACAAAAATTTGTTTAAGTTTATTGGAAAAATATCATTTAAATGAGCAAATGATTTTTTCAAAACTCCCATTAAAGAAAAAAACATTATTCAAAAGCTGTTTAGCATTTAGTAATGATGTTGATTACTTATTATTAGATGAACCAGTTTTTACATTAGATGCCTACCATCGACACGCTCTTTATCAAGACATGTTAGAGAGTTATGACCGTTATCCAAAAACAATTATTTTATCAACACATGCGATTGATGAGATAGAAGAAATTATAGAACGCGTAGTTATTTTAGAAGATGGTCAAGTTTTAATTGATGATGAGGTTAAAACATTAATTAACAAAGCCTATTCCGTAAAAGGGTTAGAACGAGATGTCCGTGAATTTTTACAACAGAAAGAAATACTAGGACAAGAATATCGTAGAGGTCTTATTAAGGCTTATGTTCAATTGGAAGCTGATGAACTACCGGAGTCAGATGAATTAGAAATTAAATCTTTAAACTTACAAGAATTATTTATTCAGTTAACACGTGATGTTTACGGAGAAAGAGGGGGCGAATAACCATGAATAAAGCAGCTATCATTCAAACCCAGCTATACAGACAATTAAAATCTTTAGCTTTATTTTTAGTGATATATGGTGTGTGTTTAGGTGGTTTTATTGTGCTTCAAGAATATATGACACTGCCAATGAATTTTGATGATTTTAGTTATATCTTTATTATTTTTCTAGCTTTAAGTACTTGGGTGTTAACAGCGAGTAGTTTAAAACTATATACGTATCATTCGTTTAGTAGACAAGTGATTATTAGCCGAACTACAATTGTTCAGCTGATCATTAGTTTAATAGCTAGTCTGTTGATAATGGCCCATACATGGTTAGTACAGATGATACCAAGTATTTCCAAAAATCAATTACTCGTTAAAGTAAACAATGTTTATTTTGAAGATTTAGTTAGTAATAAATGGATCCAGCTAATATTAACAGGTTTATTAATTGCATTAGCAATATTTTGTTTATTACAATTTACAACATTACTTTTAATTAGTACCTTCGCTTTAAAGAAAAAAACAATTATTATCTCAATTGCTATGCTACTTATTATCGTTTTAGGCATTTTGTTTAGCCTACCATACTGGTCGAATCAAATGATTGGGTATAGTATCATGATTTTAGGTTTTTTACTTGGTACAGGACAAAGCCTTGTGCCATCAGTAGTTATCCCCGTCATCGTGTTGATATTGTTAACAACGTTGTTTTTCTTTTTAAGTCGTAAATACGTTAAGAAAATTGAAATGTTTAGACATAGTTTTATTTAAAAGGGCTTAGGCCCTTTTTGTATTTATGTCAGATAACTAATGATATAATGTAAATAAGTTTTTTAAATCGACGTATTATGTAGGAGGAATAGAATGAATTCTTTAGTAAACTTTAGAGATATTGGGAATATGCCCACAGTAGAAGGCAAACATGTTAAACCAGGCTTTTTTTTAAGAAGTGGTGAAGTCGTTAATCTACAAGAAAGTGCTGTGAATAGTTTAATTCATGATTATAAATTAAAAACAATCATTGATTTAAGAGGGCAAATAGAAACTTCTGAAAGACCAGACGATACCTTAAATGGTGTTGATTATATTAATATCGATATTTTAAAAGATGTTAAAGGCCAAGGAGCTAGTTTTGAAGATTTATTAAAGGGCTCATCAAGTGCTGATAAAGGAATGTTAGAGCTATATGAAAGTTTAGTTTTAACTGATGGGGCACAAAAAGGATACCAACAATTTTTAGAACGTATTGTTTCTCAACCGGAGTCACCCATTTTATTCCATTGTTTTGCAGGAAAAGACAGAACAGGATTAGGTGCAGCTATTATTTTGAAATCATTAGGGGTGTCAGATAAATACATCTTTGAAGATTATTTAAAAACTAATGACATGAGAAAAGATGCAAACCAATTAATTATTGATGATTTAAGAGCTAAAGGATTAACAGAAGAGCAGCTAAGAGAAGTATGAGTCATGATGAATGTAGATCAACGTTACTTGGAACATTCATTTGGGTTAATTAATAAAGAATTTGGCAGCTTTGAAGGATATGTGGTCGACGCATTAAATATGCCAAAAGATTTCTTTGGTGAGATGAAACATCATTTTACAGCTTAATAAATAGAATAAAAGAGAAAGAGATTGATTTTTTCAATCTCTTTCTTTTTTGTGTTCTAAGTCTAGTAAAAACTGTTTTATCATTAAACCTTCTTCTGAATTACCAGAATAACCTGCTAGTTGCCCATTTTTACCAATGACTCGGTGACAGGGAATAATGATTGGAATAGGATTTCTGCGATTGGCTTGTCCAACTGCTTGCTGAGCTTTAGGTGAATCAACAGCTATTGCGATATCTTGGTAGCTTCTGATTTCTCCAAAGGGAATTCTTGTTAAAGCATGCCAAACTTTTTGCTGAAAAGATGTACCTATTTGAAAATCAGTAGGTACTGTAAAGTTATCTAGCTCACCGTTAAAGTAAGCATTTAATTCTCTTACAGCATGGTTTAAATGTTGAGTGGTTTCTTTAGAAAAACGAGATTGTAAAGCAGAGTTAGTTTCTTCTTCAGATACAAAATCGATATTGGTAATGCCTTGATTATTGGCTTTGATAAGTAAGTGGATTGGTCCATATGAAAAATACAAAATTATCACATCCTTGTAGCATCATCATATCCGATTTTTCTAACTTATGGTAGTATTAAACATGGAGAGCATTAAGAAAGGTACGAATTAATCATGATAGAAAAGATACACCTACTACATACAAACGACTTACATTCTCATTTTGAGAATTGGCCTAGAATGAGACGTTTTATTATAGATAAACAAGAATTAATTGCTAGAAATAAAGAAGAATACATTACAGTAGATTTAGGGGATTTCATGGATCGATTCCATCCACTAACTGATGTAACTAATGGCATAGCTAACGTTGAAATTATGAATCAAGTTACTTATGACTACGCTACTATAGGTAACAATGAGGGCATGACAAATAGCAAAAATGAGTTAAACCATCTGTATGACAATGGGAATTTTTCATTATTATTAGCTAATTTATACGATAAAGATACAATGTCAATTCCTGAATGGGCAAAAGCATATGATATTTTTAAAACAAATCAAGGAACAAGGATTGGGTTTATTGGTTTAACCGTTCCTTTAGATGAAGCCTATAATCCTTTCGGGTGGCATGTGATGAATCCTATAGAATGTTTAGAAAAACTACTTCCAGAGGTTAAAAAAAATAGCGATATCATTGTTTTATTATCCCATTTAGGATTACCAGATGATAAAAAAATTGCGGAACACTTTAAGGAGATAGATGTTATTTTGGAGTCGCATACACATCATTTATTAAAAGATGGCTTAGTTTGGGAAGAGACGTTACTTGCTTCTGCTGGCCGTTTTGGTGAGTATATTGGTGAAGTTGAATTAGAGATACATAATCATCATCTGATTGAAAAAAAAGCAGTAACAACAGAAGTAGCTGTGTTGGAAGAAAGAACACAAGATTTAGTAGAAATTGCGAATTATAAATTAGAGGGCGAAAATTTATTAAAAGAGCAACAATTAGGCGAGTTATCTGAAACATTAATAAAAGAGACGTCACTTATGGCAATTGCTTTAGATGCAGTTAAGGAGTATGCAGGTGTTGACGTAGCTCTTCTAAATACGGGCCTAATAATAACTAATTTAGATAAAGGTTTAGTAACTAAAAAAGATCTACATGAATGTTTGCCACACCCAATGAATATTATTAAGGTAACTCTAAAAGGCAGTGACGTGAAGCGACTTGTTTATGAAATTGAGAAGAACAGAGCTTTTTTAAATAGATTTCATGTAATTGGTATGAAATTTAGAGGGAAATATTTTGGTCAAATGTGTTATGATGGTCTTGCTTATTCCAAAGAAACAAAAGAGGTAACTTGGTGTAACCAAGTAATTGATGATGAAAAAGATTATACATTAGCAACTGTAGATTATTTATCATTCCTACCCTTTTTCCCAACCTTGGAAATTGCAGGGAAAATTGAGATAGTTAGCTCAGATTTTTTAAGAACAATCGTTGGGGAGTATATCAAAGTAAGCTTAGAAAAATGAGGTGTTAATATGACAGAAATAAAAAATGAAGTAGTGGAAGAACAACAAGAAGAAGAAAAAATAGATGAGGCATTACAAGCTTTATTAGATAGTTTTTCGCCTGAAAATTTCACTTTAGGTCAAGGTACTTATAAATTAGTAAAAAATTATCGAGATGGCTTTGCTTACGAGGCAACTATTAAAAGGTATAATGATGTTTTAGATAAGTACGATTTTATTGTAGGAGATTGGGGATACGATCAACTTCGTTTAAAAGGCTTCTTTTTAGATGATTTTAAGAGTGCTCCTATTGATGCTAAAATTAGTACCTTAGAAGATTATTTATATGAGTATTGTAACTTTGGATGTGCTTATTTTGTTATTCAACAAACAGGAGAATTTAAGCGTCGTGGACGTACTTCTTCTGGACCTAAGAAGAATAATGCAAGTAAAGCTAATAACAGCAGTAAGCCTAAAAATAAAGCTCATACGGAAGAAAAACGTTATAATCAAAACAAAAATAAAAAGAAACCGACCTTTAAGAGCAACAAAAAAGGTCCTTCAAGCCAACCCAAAAAAGCAACTCCTAATAAAAAAACAGTAAAAGAAACTTCAACTAATAAAACTGGTGGAAAACATCAGTTTACGATTAGAAAAAAAGAAGAAGAATAGGAGTGGTTACTTGTGAGCTATAAAGGCTATTTAATTGATCTTGATGGAACGATTTATTTAGGTAATGAACCTATTGAAGCTGGTCGTCGTTTTATCGAAAGACTTCAAGAAAAAGAGATACCGTTTATGTTTGTAACGAATAATACAACTAAGACACCTAAAGCTGTTAAAGAAAAATTAGCTACAACCTTTCAAATCAAAGTCCCCGAAGAGACTATTTATACTGCAACTTTAGCAACAGTTGACTATATGAGAGAATTAAACCTAGGGAATCAAGTTTATGTGATTGGTGAATCTGGCTTAAAAGAGGGGATTTTTGAGTCAGGATTTGAGTTAAACGAAACTAATCCTGATTATGTTGTAGTTGGATTAGATAGTGAGATTTCATATGATAAGTTAAAAATAGCTACACTTGCCATTCGAAAGGGAGCGTATTTTATTGGAACTAATCCTGACAAAAATCTTCCTACAGATGAAGGGTTAACTCCTGGTGCAGGTAGTTTCATTAAGCTTATCGAAACATCAACCCAGCAAAAGAGTACGATTATGGGAAAACCGGAATCAATTATTATGGAAAAAGCATTAGCCAAGCTTGAACTTAGTAAAGAAGATGTTGTGATGGTTGGGGATAATTATGAAACAGATATTTGTGCAGGTATTAATAATGATATTGATAGCTTGTTAGTATTAACAGGTTTTACCAAAAAAGAAGATGTTAGCTCTCTTCCAGTGGCACCGACTCATGTAGTTAATTCTTTGGATGAGTGGATTATTTAGGATGATGACTCTAAAGAAAAACAGTCAGCTTATTTGCTTAATTCTCTTTTTACTGAGTTTAGCTATTACACTAACAATTAACGCCAGATGGCTTTATGTGATGGATATCAATCAACTTGGAATTTTGGATTATGTAACCTTATCTAAAAGTGAATTAATGAAAAATTATGACCAGTTAATGACTTATTTAAACTTTTTCTGGGTTAATCCTCTTCAAATGGTTGATTTTCCTGTCTCAGAAAGTGGAGCTCTCCATTTTTATGAGGTGAAGAGACTTTTTCAGATTAATTATTTAGTCATGTTAATTACTCTTATCCCGAGTGTATTTTTACTAAAAAATAAAATAAAAGAAAAAACACTATGGCAGTTAGTTAGACCCTTTACCATTGTGCTATCTGGATTAGTTGTGTTGTTGTTTTTTATGGCAACAGCGTTTGATACTTTTTTTGTTAAGTTTCATGAAGTATTTTTTAACAATGATGCATGGATATTTGATCCAGTAACAGATCCAATTATTACAGTTTTACCTCAAGATTATTTTATGCATTGTTTCATTTTGTTTTTTAGTTTGTTTGTTTTATTTATAGTTAGCTTTATTATTATAGGTAGAATACAATTAAAAAGAATAACAAAAATGGATGAACATTAATTAATGTTCATCCATTTTTTTAATTTGGTAAAGAGTGGGCTAATCGACTTGCAGCGGCTGCTGCAATTGCGCCAACGATATCGTCTAAGAATGTATGAACTTCACCACTATCGTGTGAGTTTAACTTAGCTAAAATACCAGGTTTTACTTTATCAATGTAACCATAATTAGTAAATCCAATTGAACCATAGACATTCACAATGCCTAAAGCTAATATTTCATCAATACCGTATAACCCTTCATCTGTTTCAACAATTTCTTGTAGAGGTTGAAGAAGTTTACCTTCTTCAGCTAAGATATCAAGTTGGATACCTGTTACAATAGCATTTTGAATTTCTCTTTTTTCAAGTACTGCCTCTACATTATCTTTACATACTTGGAGTGTTAAATGTTCCACATAGTCTTTTTGTAAGAAAAAAACTAAATCTGCAATATCATCTAATGTAACGCCTCGTTTAATTAATAGTGCTTTAGCACTTTCCCTTAATGTTTCTTTTTTTACATTCATTTTCTCACCTCATAATATAAGTATTATACAAAAGTGGTTATCAAAGTGCAATATTTATTTATTACTCATAAAGACTTGTACTATGCATAGGTTGTAGTCGTTCTTTTGGATTCATAAAATGCATAGCATTATTCACAGCAGTTGGAGCTTCTCCAAAGCCAGTTGCTATTAATTTTACTTTACCCTCATAAGTTGTGATATCTCCAATAGCAAAGACACCAGGGATTGAAGTAGAAGTGTTACTTGTTGTTAGTATAGATGATCCTTTAAAGTCTAATGGCCATTTTTTGATTGGTCCTAACGAAGAAGAAAAACCGTAATTTACTATTAAGTGATCTAAGGAAATAACTTCAGTTACATCTTCTTTTGGATTTTTGATTGTCAATGAATCTAGTATGTCATTATGTTTATTTAGTTGGTCAATTACAAAAGGAGTTTTAATAATAACCTTTGATTCTTTTAATTGTTTTACGCTATGTTCATGTGCTCTAAATTCAGGTCTTCTATGAATAAGTGTGACTGAATTAGCAATTTTTTCAAGCATTAATGCCCAGTCAACGGCTGAATCTCCGCCCCCACACAGAACAATATCTTGATTAGCGAAGTCTTCCATATTTTTTATATAATAATGTAATTGTTTTTTTTCAAATTCTTCGTTTCCTTCAACGTTTAATCGTCTTGGTTGAAAAGAACCATTTCCTGCAGCAATGATGATTGTTTTAGAAAAGTGAAGTTCTTTGTCCGTTTGTATTTTAAAGATATTATCTTCTTGATCAAAGGAAAGGACTGTTTCTTCTAAGCAAATACTGTGATTAAAAGGTTCAATTTGTTTAGTAAGATTATTAACTAAATCTTGCGCTTTAATATTAGGGAAGCCCGCAACATCATAGATTAGTTTTTCAGGATACAGCAGTGAAAGTTGGCCTCCTAAGTTAGGTAAACTTTCAATAATTTTAGTTTTTGCTTGTCTCATTCCAGCGTAGAATCCAGCGAATAAACCAGCTGGACCACCACCTATTATTGTAATATCGTATATGTTATCAGTCATTAGTTTGTCTCCTTCAAAATTAAATCTCACAGCTTAGTATAGATGAAAGTAACTTGAAAAGAAATTTTTTTGATTGTTTAAGGGATATTTATTGACTACATGACACAGTGTCACATATAATGACACTGTGTCATTAATTAAGGGGGGATAAAAATGCCAACAGATACTTTTTTTAGATTAGACGAAGAAAAAAAAGAAAAAATAATCTTAGCTGCTAAAAAAGAATTTTCCGAAGTATCCATTCAAGAAGCTTCTGTAGCCAATATTATTAAATATGCTGATATTCCAAGAGGGAGTTTTTATCAATATTTTTCAGACAAAGACGATATATTTTTTTATGTCTTTTCACTAATTAAAGCTGAGCCTGAAAGTAAATTTATAGAAATTCTAACTATAAATGAAGGAGATCTATTCAAAAGTTTTAAACTATTTTTTAGTTATTACTTATTGGAAGTGTTTGAGGGTGAAAATCGTGATTTATTTAAAAGTATCTTCCAACACATTAATTATACGAGAAGTCATCAAATGATGATGAGTGGTTCGTCAGATAAACAAAAAAAAGCCCACGAATCACATTTTAGAAAGCACCATCAAGGTACAAATAATATTTATATAAAATTAAAAGAATGTGTTGACCAAAGCGAGTTACAAGTATCAAATGATCGAGAGTTTATGATGTTAATTCATCAATTATGGTCAATGTTATTTCATACAATGAATGAAGGTTTTCGAATGAAAGCTTTTGGTAAAGAAGTTGATTTAAAATTATTGCAATCGGATTTTGAATTAAAACTTAATTGGTTAGAGAATGGAGTGAAAAAATGATTCGAATGATAAAAAAAATGTCCATAGGTGCAGTAATAGGTGCAGTGATATTTATGGTGATTCAAATTATCAGTGACCTTTATTTACCTACTTTGACATCTAATATTATTGATAAAGGGGTTACGCAAGGCGATACCAAATACATTCTTCAAATGGGGCTTATTATGATAGGCGTCTCATTAATCGGAATTGTCGCTTCGATTTGTAATACGTTAATATCAACGAGAGAAGGACAAAAATTAGGAAAGAAACTACGCTCAGAGATTTATGAAAAAGTTTCTTACTCATCTAATACCGCGTTTGATCAAGTTGGGACGGCTTCATTAATTACTAGAACAACAAATGATGTGAACCAAGTTCAAATGGTAACACAATTGTCCTTACGATTAATGATAAATGCCCCTATTACACTTATCGGAGCAAGTCTTCTAGCGTATACAAGAGATCCAGAATTAACCAAGATTTTTATCTATATTATTCCTACTTTACTTGTGATTGTAGGAGTGGTGATGTATTTTGCCATTCCTTTGTTTAAAAGTTTACAAGAAAAAACAGATAAATTGAATTTAGTTTTTAGAGAAGGTCTTACAGGAATAAGAGTTATTAGAGCTTTTAATCGAACTAAATTTGAAGAAAAAAGATTTGATGATGCTAACTCAGATTATACTCAAACTGCCATTCGAGTTAATATCTTAATGAGTTTCTTAATGCCGGTGATTACTTTAGTTATCAGTTTAACTAATGTTTCTATTATTTGGTTTGGTGGTCACAATGTAGCAGAAGGAACATTAGAAGTCGGAAATATGATGGCATTTATGACTTATGCGATGCAAATACTAATGAGTTTTATGATGATGACGATGATATTTGTCTTAGTTCCTAGAGCTCAAGCATCTGCTGTCAGAATTAATGAAGTCCTTGATTTGAAAAATGATATTAAAGACCCAACTGAACCTAGTTTGTTTACTCAAGATAAAAACTTAATGTTTGATAAGGTTCAGTTTAGATATGAGGGTGCTGAAAAACCAGTATTAAGTGGTGTGGATTTCAAGGCTTCTAAAGGAGAAACCATAGCTATAATTGGAGGGACAGGTTCTGGAAAAACAACACTAATCAACTTGATTCCTCGTTTTTATCAACCAGAAGAAGGCAACATTTTAATTAATGGAGTTGATAATTCATTAGTTAAACAAAAAGATTTGCGAGATGGTATAGGTTTAGTTCCGCAAAAAGCAATTCTATTTTCAGGAACGATTCGATCAAATCTTTTATTCAGTTATCCTGAAGCAACAGAAGAAGAGATGTGGAAAGCTTTAGAAACGGCTCAAGCAAAAGATTTTGTTTCTAAACTACCTGAAGGGTTAGATAGTGTTGTTGAACAAGGTGGAGATAACTTCTCAGGGGGGCAAAAACAAAGATTATGTATCGCTCGTGCTCTTATTAAACAAGCAGACATTTATATTTTTGACGATTCATTTTCAGCACTTGATTTCAAAACAGATGCTTTACTTAGAAAGGCATTAAAAGAAGAAATAAAAGAAGCGATAGTTATCATTGTAGCTCAAAGAATAAGTACAGTCGTTGATGCAGATCAAATTATTGTTTTAGATCAGGGATTAATGGTTGGTAAAGGAAGACATCAAGAATTAAAAGAAACGAATACAACCTATCAAGAAATAATTCACTCTCAATTGAGAGAGGAGGAAATCGCATGAGTGGCAGACCAGGACATGGTTCAAAAGGGAAAACAAAAGCAGACAAACCAAAAAACTTTGGTAAAACATTAAAACGGCTATTTAGCTATATGTCAAAAAGAGTTTATTTAATTTTATTGGTATTAGTACTTGCCATAACTTCGACTATTTTCCAAATCAGAACCCCTAAAATATTAGGTGAAGCGACTACAGAGATATTTAAGGGCTTAATGATTGGAAAGGAACAAATGAAACAAGGAATAAAAATGGATAAAATGCCAATTGATTTTGATAAAATTTGGACAATTATTCTCATTGTTTTAGGGATGTATGTTATTTCAGCTCTCTTTAGTTTTATTCAACAAGTTATTATGACGAAACTTTCTCAACAGACTGTGTATGAATTGCGTCAAGAGATGAAAGAAAAAATGGGAAAAGTACCTGTTTCTTATTATGATACGCATGCTAATGGAGATATTATGTCTAGGGCAATAAATGATATGGATAATATTTCTGGAACTCTTCAACAGAGTTTAACTCAAATGGTTACAAGTATTGTGATGTTTTTTGGAGTCTTGTTTATGATGTTAAGCATTAGTTGGAAGTTAACATTGGTGGCATTTATTACTGTTCCATTAAGTTTAATCGTAACGATGTTAATCGCACCAAAATCTCAAAAATATTTTGCGAAACAACAAAAAACACTTGGACTTTTGAATAATCAAATAGAAGAGTCCTATGGTGCCCATACAGTGGTTAAAAGTTTTAACCGTGAGGAAGCTAACATAAAAGAGTTTGAGGACAAAAATGAGGAGCTGTTTCATTCTAGTTGGAAAGCTCAATTTATTTCAGCTATGATTATGCCTTTAATGAATTTCATAAAAAATATTAGTTATGTTTTTGTGGCGGTCATTGGAGGAATCCAAGTAGCGAGTGGCCAAATAACAATAGGTAACGTTCAAGCATTTATGCAATACACCAATCAATTTTCTCAACCACTTAGTCAGATGGCTAATTTAATCAATACCATTCAAGCAACGATTGCATCAGCAGAGAGAATTTTTGAGGTCCTTGATGAAATTGAAATGTTAGATCCTGAAGTGGATGAAACAACGGTTAAAGATACTTCCGCGGAAATTTCTTTTCAACATGTGGCTTTTGGTTATTTAGAAGATCAATTAATTATGAAGGATTTTAATTTAGAAGTCCAAAAAGGTCAAAAAATAGCAATTGTAGGGCCGACAGGAGCAGGAAAAACAACGTTAATTAATTTATTGGAACGATTTTACGATGTGTCGAGTGGGCACATTCTTTATAAAAATAAAGATATTCGTCTAATGAGCCGCGAAAGTTTAAGAGAAGATATCTCTATGGTTTTACAAGATACTTGGTTATTCACAGGAACTATATTCGATAATATTCGGTATGGTAATATAGAGGCGACTGAAGAAGAAGTATATGAAGCTGCTCGAATAGCAAGAGCAGATGATTTTATCAGAAAACTTCCAGAGGGGTATCATACTGTTTTAAATGAAGAAGCTTCTAATATTTCACAAGGGCAACGCCAGCTATTAACTATTGCTAGAGCGTTTCTATCCAATCCAGAAATGTTAATATTGGATGAAGCGACATCCAGTGTTGATACGAGAACAGAGTTATTAATTCAATCTGGTATGGAAGAGTTATTAAAAAATAGAACAAGTTTTGTTGTCGCTCATCGTTTATCAACTATAAGAAATGCAGATAATATTATTGTAATGAACCAAGGAGATATCATAGAAACTGGTAATCATGAGGAGCTAATGGCTAAGAAAGGCTTTTATGCCGACCTTTATCAGAGTCAATTTAGTGAAGAAATTGCTATATAAGAGTTTTATCATTTGTTACTAAAAAAAATCTTATCAAAAAAATAACTATATTATTGGTATGTTTTTACAAAAATTGGTACAATGTTCTGTGAAGGCTTTATTTAATAGTATTTAGTTAAGATAATATTTTTTAGGAGGAATTAGTTGTATGGGGAGTTTTTCCTTAGATCAGAATACCAGGTTGGCATCAGTTGCTTTAAAAGTAAAAGATTTAGATAAGATGATTGAGTTTTATCGTCATGTGTTAGGGTTTCATTTAATTAATGAAGAAAATGACATGGCTATAATGGGAATCGGTAGTCAAAAAAGAAAGTTACTTGGTTTAATCAGAGAACCTGAGGGCAAAGAAGGCTCCAATACATTAACTGGACTTTATCACGTTGCTTTTGTTTTTCCTACTAGAGAAGAGTTTGCTTTGTTTTTAAAACACTTACTCTTGACCAATTATCCGATTGAAGGAAAAAGTGATCATGGATACGCAGAAAGTGTTTATATCAATGACCCTGAAGGTAATCGTATTAACATTGGCTGGGATAAACCAGAATCAGAATGGCCTATTAAAGAAGGTAAAATAAATGGTGTGACAAAAGTACTAAATATTCAATCTTTTCTTTCAAAAGTTAAAGGTGAATTCGATGAAATTTCAGATGAAACTAAAATGGGACATGTTCATTTATCTGTGTCCAATTTAGATGAAAGTTTTGCTTTTTATCATGATGTATTAGGTTTTTCATTGAAGAATAACGACTTGATTAGCACTAAATTTTTATCTATTAATGATTATCATCATCATATTGCATTGAATGAATGGACACCAGCAGCAAACTGTTCAGCAATTAAGAACACTGATTTAGGCGTTGATCACATTACATTTGAAATGCCAACTATTGACTCTTTAATTGAATTAAAAGAGCAATTAGAAACAAAACAAGTTGAGTATTATTTTAACAAAGGTAAAAAAATAATAGGCCTATCTGATCCAAATGGAATTCAGTTATGGTTTATCGTGTTAAAACATTAATAGGTTAGTCGACTCATTTTGAGTCGGCTTTTTTTATCAATATAAATTAAGATAAAAAAATGGTTAAGGTAGGAGACGAAAATGTATAAAACGACGATAAAATTTATAAAACAATTAGTTGATACTAAAAAAATACCGGGTGCTTCATATGCGTTTATCTCTAAAGAAAATTTAGTTAATGAAGTTTATGGTAATAAAGAATTAGTTCCTAATGAGGTAATATTAGAAAAAGGAACGCTCTATGATATGGCATCATTAACTAAAGTAATCTGTACAACAACAGTCATACTTCAATTAGTAGAACGAAAGCTAATTGAGATAGATGCCCCGTTTAAAAAATATTTACCGGAATTTTTAGATGAGGAGGTAACAATAAGAGAGTTACTGACTCATACTTCTGATATTAATCCTTATATACCTAATCGTGATGAATTAAATAAAGAAGAACTTCGTGATGCTATTTTAAGTCTGACCTCTGGAAATGAAAGAGGTAAAAAAGTAGTCTATACAGATACAGGAACCGTTTTATTGGGTTTTTTAATAGAAGAACTATTTAAGAAACCTGCGCAATATGTTTTTTTAGAGGAAATATTAAAACCATTAGAAATGAATCAAAGTGGTTTTTCGTTATCAGAAAAAAAATATATTGCTCCAACAGAAGTAACTAAAAAAAGAGGTATCATTAAGGGAGAAGTTCATGATCCAAAAGCGTTTGTATTAGCTGAAACTTGTGGAAGTGCTGGTTTATTTTCTTCTGTGGAAGACTCATTGCATTTTGTTCAGATGATGTTGCAAAAAGGTATTTATAAAGGGACTAGATTATTAAAAGAACAAACTATTTTAAGCTTATTGGAGAGCTACACGTTGGGGGACTGTCCCAAACGTTCATTAGGTTGGGATTTGTTACCTTTTGATGAAAGATTGATTTTATATCATACAGGCTATACGGGAACATTTATGATAATTGATGTATTAGCAGAAGAAGCTTTTATTTTTCTATCCAATCGTGTTCATCCAGTTGATAACAGAGAAGAATACCTTGAACTTCGAGATGAATTAATTAAAATCTATTTATCTGAAAGACAAGAGAGAGAAAAAATGCTATAATGATATATCAAATGAAACGCAATTTAGGAGGCTAAACATGTTAGAACCTTTATTTTTAAAACCAGTATTTCAAGAAAAAATTTGGGGTGGAACTAAGTTAAAAGAGGAATTTGATTACCCATTAGAAAGCGATCAAGTAGGTGAATGTTGGGCAATAAGCGCGCATCCACACGGTGTTTGTACCATTGAAAATGGGCCTTTTAAAGGTGAAAAGTTAGATGAACTTTGGAAAAATCATCCAGAATTATTTGGTAATCCGAATGAAGAAGTCTTTCCTTTATTAACTAAAATTTTAGATGCAGCAGATGATTTATCTGTTCAAGTGCATCCAGATGATTTATATGGAAAAGAGCATGAAGGAGAACTAGGTAAAACAGAATGTTGGTATATCATTAGTGCTGACGAAGGTTCTGAAATTATTTATGGTCATCATGCTAAATCAAAAGAAGAATTAGAAGAAATGATAACTAGTGGTGACTGGGATCATTTGTTAAGACGTATTCCAGTTCAAGCAGGAGACTTCTTCTTTGTTCCTAGTGGTACGATTCATGCGATTGGAAAAGGAATTATGATCTTAGAAACACAACAAAGTAGTGATACAACGTATCGTGTTTATGATTATGATAGAAAAGATGATGCGGGTAACCCGAGAGAACTTCATATTCAACAATCATTAGATGTAACGACTATTCCTCATGTGGATCCAATATTAGGCATCCAACAAGAAAACCAAGGTGAGTCTAGCATTACAACATTTATTAAATCAGACTACTTCAACGTTTACGACTGGTCTGTATCAGGTGTTTTAAATGTTAAAACGACAGCTCCATACACATTAGTAAGTGTATTAGATGGATTTGGTTATGTGTATTTAAATGATGAAGCTGAAAAAATTGAAATTAAAAAAGGCCAACATTTTATTTTACCAACATCAGTTGAAAAAGTAAGATTAGAAGGCGATTTAAAAATTATTGCTTCTGAACCAGGAACTAAAAATAGATAAATTTAAGAGAGAAGACTTGAAATAGTTCTTCTCTTTTTTTATTGTTAAATAAAAAAAGAAGCGACTTTAGCCGCTTCTTTTTGTCTTACTTACTCCAAATAGTTGTATGAATCTCAGCTGGAGATAATGTATTTGTAAATTCTTTATCAGATTTTTCTTCAATTAATGTTCCACGAATACCTTTATAGTTAGGGACTTCGATTGATAATGATGAAGAAGTATCATTTGATAAGTTATAACCACGTAAAATAATATCCATTTCATTTTCTTTACGTTTAAGTGCAGTTAATAGGAATTGTTCAGAATCAATTGTAGCGAAAGTTTGAGTCGCATTTAAATCACCAGAATGAATACCTGTTTGTTTAACAGAGAATGGGATTTGGAACGCTTGTCCATCTTTAAATGAGTCAAATTTATCTTCTTTAGTGTGGAAAGCTAAAGCAAACTCGATTGTATTTTCACCAATACATTGTGCTTCTGGTGTTGGGAAGTAACCCCAGTCACCAAGTTCTCCAGTACTTCTAAGAATCGTTAAGGCAATTGTATTGTCCTCATTTAAAATTTCGTATTCATTGATACCAAAGTTTGAAACAGTAACACCTTTAGAGTCGTCTTGAACGTTAACAAATGAATGTTGATGTTGAGGGTTTGTTGGGTTAGTCCAAGAAGCACTAACACCATTAGGACGCTCAATCACTTCAAAAATACTTTCAGCATAGTGTTTATCGGTGTCAATACCAGTAGGGAATAACACACGTAGACGGTGATTTTCACTTTGGTTATTGTAATAAGTAGCAAATTTTAATTGCTCACTATTTTTCTCTAAGGTAATTGTTGTTTCCATAACAAAAGGAATTAATTCAGAACTACGTCCAGCATTACGTTGACGCATTTCTAATACAGCTTTCATTTCTTCTTGAAGTAACTCTTCTGCTGCATGAGGAATCATCATCGTTTGTTTTAAAATAATTTCTGCAATTAACGCATTATTAGTTTTAACTTCAATCTCATAAGGAAACTCATGAGCAAAAATAGGTGTATCGTTTTTAGGTTGTTTAAAGATATACTCATTAGCAATATCCCCAACATTTTCAAATGTTAACATATTGTTGTAAGTTACATCATTTTTCTTGTCAGTGACGTTTAAACGACCATCTTCAGAAATAACTGCTTTAATTGAGCTATTTTCTAATGTTTGTGTAGCTTCATCATAAATAGTTGAGTCATTGATAGCTAAAGTTTCTCCTTCAACTAAGGCGAAACCTTTCCAAGAAAGACCAGCCATTTTATCTAAATGAAGACGAACTTTAACATAAGTTGCCATAAATGGAATTCTAAAAGCATCTTTTGGTAAATCATAACCAAATGTAGTTTCGACATCTAAAATTTCAACAGGAACACTTTGGCCATTTTCATCTACCACATTAAATGATGTTTTTTCTTCATCTTTTAATGAATAGTATAATTCACCAGGAGAACCTTGGCTAAATGGTTTGCGTTTCCATTCGATCATTGTTTCTACATAGCCAGTTTTATTTTGACCAGCTGTATTAACAACCACAAATGGTTTGCTACCTTCTGGGAAGTTGCTAGTGTCAATTGCATTTGTTAGTGTTTCTAAAGCTTCATTTGCTAAGAACTTACCAACTTCATGTGATTTCAAGTAACGAGTCATCATTTCTTGATGAACTTCATCTACACTACAGCCACAAATACTATCGTGTGGGTGATTTTGCATTAATAATTTCCAAGCATAACGTAATTGATCATGAGGATACTCGCCGGTAATTTCAGCAGCCATTGTAGCAAGAGGCTCAGTGATATTTTCTAATTGGCGAGACACTTCAGTATTACGTTGTTTTAAGTAAATACGAGAAGAAGAACAGTTAGCTAATGTATACCAACCGTCTGTTTCTTGAGACGTTAATTCTCCTTCAACAGTGTTTAAATCTTCAGGTAAGTCAGCTTTTACAGCATTGATATAGTCTTCAAAGTTACTGTGTAAGAATTCATAATCAGGATATAATTCATTAGCTAATTTAATGGCATCTGTCACATCTTTTTGAAGTGGTTGATGGTCACAACCGTTCATCATTAATAAGTGATCAGTAGACGCAAATTGTTCAGCGTCAGCTAATTTTGTATCCCAGAACTTGATAGCTGCTTCTTTTTCAGTTGGAATTTCATTTCCGTTACTGTACCAGTTAGCAAATAATAGGCCTAAAACTTTAGACTTATCAGATCCTTCCCACCACATTTCAGAGTATTGAGAAGTGTATTTTTCGTCATTGATAACAACGTTATTAAAGCCAGTTGGTTTAACACCGCGGCCATAAGCCGTTACATCAAGACCGCCTTCAAGCATCATTTGAGGAGCTTGTCCCATGTTACCAAAAGTATCAGGGAAATAACCTAATTTAACAGGAGCTCCCCATTTTTTACTTTCTTCAAGTCCAACTAACATGTTACGAGTATTAGATTCAGAACTTGTTAAAAAGTCATCTTGTAAGATATAAAATGGTCCAATTTTTAATTTACCTTCTGTGATTGCTTTTTGAAGTGCTTCACGTTTATTTGGGCGAACTTCTAAGTAATCATCTAAACTAATAGTTTGTCCATCTAAATGGAAACTATTAAAGTCAGGATTTGTTTCAAATTGTTCTAATAAGTCGTCAATTAAAGTAATTAAACGCATATGATGTTGCTCATAAGGCATGTACCATTCACGGTCCCAATGACTATGAGAGATAATATATACTTTTTTCTTCATGTTAAAATTCCTTTCTAAAGACCAGTTTCCACACGGATATCATAGTAATCCATTACTAATTCACAGAACATCATATTAGCCCATGAGAACCATTCACGTGTGAAGTTGTTTGGGTTGTTAACGTCAACGCCTTCATGCATAAGTCCAGTGCCACCAGTAGTAGCAGCAAGCATATCTAAAATACGTTTCTTATCTGTTTTGTCAGGTGTTGTTAAACCTTCAATAGAAACAGCGATTGGCCAAATGTAGTTAGGTGGCGTATGAGAACTACCGATTCCTTTAGCAAATTCACCTTCATAGTAATAAGGGTTTTCTTCGCTTAATAATGTTTTTCTTGTTTCTAAGTAAGTAGGGTCATCTTGAGAACAGAAACCTAAGTAAGGAGCTGCCATTAAACTTGGTACGTTTGAATCATCTTGGATGCTATGGTTACCAAAACCATCAACTTCGTAAGCAAAGATGTCATTACCAGCTTTGTTTTGAACAACACCGTATTTAGCAATACCTTGTTTAATTTCTTCTTTTAATTTTTTCGCACGAGCAACAACGTCAGCTTCATCAAAAATAGAAGAATAGATTTTTTCAACATATTCTAAAGCAACAACTGCGAACATATTTGAAGGAACTAAATAACCATATTTACAAGCATCATCACTTGGTCTGAAACCTGTCCAAGTCATACCAGTTTCTTTTACAGGTGTTCCTTTACCATCATTTGGTAATGTATCTTCTAAACGAGTTGTATCACGTTCAAATGTATAAGGAGAATTTTCGTGATTTTGTTCTGTTTCCCATAAATCTAAGATTTTTGTTACTCCTGTTTTAAAGTCTTCATTAAATTGATCTGTTTGTCCTGTTGCATTATATAGTAAGTAAGACAATTGAATTGGGTATGCTAATGAATCAATTTCATATTTTCTTTCCCAAATCCAAGGAGTCATAGTTGTGTGATCGTCTTTATGTGGGCTTGCGTTGTTATCTGTTTCGTTGAACGCGTTTGCATAAGGATCCATGTTAATATAGAAAAATTGTCTTTTAACTAATCCTGAAATCATGCTAGCTAAATCTTTATCTTCTTTTGCAATTGGTAAGTAAGGACGTACTTGTGCAGTAGAATCTCTTAACCACATAGCAGGAATATCACCTGTCAAAATAAATGTTGTGTCATCTTCTAAACGTTTTACAGTTGTTAATAATGTATTAGCAAAACAGTTTGAAAAGATGTCGCCCCAAGCAGGATTATCCTGTTGTGTTTTTGCCTTGATATCATCCATAAAAGCTTGAACTGATGTTGGAACTGTTGTGTATGTCATTTCCTAATAACCTCCAAAAAAGATATATTTTTCGTTTACAAAACCGATTATATGGTATATCATTTGTATTGTCTAGTAAAAGAAGTAGATATTTAAAATAAAAATAAAGAAAGGTGGTATAGAATGAGTGCAAAACCTTTATATCAAAAGATTTTAGACGACTTAGTAAAAGATATAAGAACTGGTGTTTATCAAGAAAATGATCAATTACCAACAGAGTTAGAACTATCTGAAAAGTATGAAGTTAGTAGAATAACATCGAAACGTGCATTGATGGAGCTTGAAAACATAGGCCTTATCTCAAGAACTCGAGGAAAAGGTAGTTTTGTTAAAAAACAAGATGTTGTCAAAGAAATAGTAGAACAACCAAAAAATCTTTTGTTAATCTATCCTTTCTTATCTGGAGAAAATACTGGCTTAGGTGAATACACACAAGGGATATTAGAAGTCCTTCAAGGAAAAGAGTTTCAATTACTTGTTCAAAGTGAGAACTTTTTAGTAGAAACTCCAATTGAAGAAATCGTTTCTAAATATGCTGGTGTTATCTATTACCCTCAAAAAACATTAGAAAGTTTAGAAGTTTTATACCAATTACATTTAAATGATATACCAATAGTTATATTAGATAAATTTTTCCATGGCTTACCATTTAATACAGTGTCTGCTGATAACTTATCTGGTGGAGAACTTGCAGCGAATCATTTAATTGAACAAGGACATGAAAAAATCGCTTTTGGCAGTTTGTCTGGTGAAATTGAACTGTCTTCTGTAAGAGATCGCTATCTTGGCTATCTAAATGCCTTACATGATGGTGAATTAAAAGAGAATTACCATCTCATTCAACAAATAGGGCAGAGTAAGGAAGATTATTTAGATGAAGTGGTTAACAGAATTATAGAAGAAAAGATTACAGGAATTGTTCTTGAAAATGATGTATTAGCTATTCAACTAATTAATCATTTAAACCAAGTAAAATTAGATATTCCTGAAAAGGTAGCTATTGTTGGTTTTGACAACATTCAAGCATCGTCTTTAATTCAACCAAGTTTAACAACTATTGAACAAAATTTTGTGGAGATTGGAAAAGTTGCTTGTAGAATTGTTTTAGAACAAATAGAAACAGGTAATCAACCAGCTAAACATGAAAAAACAGATGTAAAATTAATTATTCGAAATAGCAGCTGCTTAAAGGAGAGAAAATAAATGACATTATTAAGATTAACTGACATTGATACACGCCAAGGAACTAATAATCAACATTCATATTCTAACGGAAACACATTACCTTATACAGGTGTTCCTTTTGGAATGAACTTTTTCGCTATGCAAACAGCAGGGGATAGAGGTAGTTGGTGGTTTAATCCTCACGACCGAGTATTCCAAGGAATCAGATTAACACATCAACCTAGTCCGTGGATGGGTGATTTCCAGTGGATGTTATTTAATCCTTTCTCAGGAAAATTATTTGGTCATAGCCAGTTCCATGTCCAAGGAACTTATCGACCAGAAGAAGCAGTTTTTGCTCCTCATTTTATGAAATTAAAGCAAGAGCGCTATCAAATTGATACAGAATTTACAGCTAGTACGTATGGTGGAAAAATTAAATCGACTTATGCAACACCTGAAAATAATGGGTTAAATATCCGTTCAAAAGGACCATTTAACATAAAAATCGATTTAGAGAACAACCAAATTAGTGGATTTGTTTCTAATTTTTCAGATTCAGAAGATAAAGAATTTAAAATGTATTTTTCAACTGTGTTTAATGCCGAAATTGATACTGAAACATCAGAATTAATTATTGGTGAAGAGACACAACAAGCATTTGGTGATTTTAGCGGAGAAGACTTGAATCTATTCGTTAGATTTGATAGCCAAAAAGAAGTTGTAACAACCTTAGCAACAAGCTTTATCTCAATTGAGCAAGCTGAATTGAATTTAAGTCGTATTAAAGACCAAAGCTTTAAAGAAATGAAAACAACAGCTGAGAAAAAATGGCTAAATTACCTAAATAGAATAGATGTTGAATCAACTAATCAGGAACAAGTTGATACGTTCTATACAATGCTTTACCGAGCATTCTTATTCCCACAAAAATTCTATGAATTAAATGAAAATAAAGAACCAATTCATTACAATACAATTGCTAAAGAAGTTAGACCAGGATACCTATATACAAATAATGGTTTCTGGGATACGTATAAAACTGTTTATCCATTGTATTCATTAATTGCAACAAAAGAATACGAAGAAATGTTAGAAAGTTATTTAACAGCTTTCAATGAAACTGGCTTCTTGCCAAAATGGTTATCTCCAGATGAGCGAGGATTAATGCCAGGAACATTGATTGATGCTGTCATTGCTGATGCCGCAGTTAAAGGAATCGGGACAGAGATGATGCCAGAATTTCTAGAAGCTATGAAAGTAGCTGCAACTAAGCAAAGTGACAAAAATAATTATGGTCGTCGTGGAACATATGATTACCTAAAATATGGTTATGTGCCTCTTGATTACCATGAAAGTGTTAACCACACACTAGATTACGCATACAGTGATTTCTGTATCTCACAAGTTGCTAAAACACTAGGTGAAACGGAAATAGCTGAATTCTACCAAAAACAATCAGGTAACTTTGCCAATATCTTTGATTCAAAAACACAATTTATGCGTGCAAAAGATAAAGAGGGTAACTTTAGAGCTTCATTTGAAGATACACGTTGGGGCTTAGATTATTGTGAAGGCTCTGCATGGCAAAATAGCTACGCTGTTTACCATAACTTTGGTAAATTAATTGAGTTACATGGTGGGAAAGAAGGATTTGCTAAGAAGCTAACGAACCTTGCTAACACACCACCTACATTTGGTGTAGATGGTTATGGTTTTGAGATTCATGAAATGAGTGAAATGGCGTCAATTGATTTTGGTCAAATCGCGATTTCTAATCAACCAAGTTTCCATATTCCATATCTATTCAACTATGTTGGGGAATCAAGTACCTCACAAGTTATATTAAAACAATTAATGACAGAACAATTTAATACCTCTTGGAATGGTTTCCCTGGGGATGAAGATAACGGTAGTATGGCGTCATGGTTTGTTTTCTCAAGTTTAGGGTTCTACCCAGTGACACCAGGTTCAGGTGAATATGTATTAGGTATCCCGTTATTTGACTCTGCAACGATTCATTTAGAGAATGGTAAAGAGATTACAATTAACACTAAAGCAAATAAACCTCATTTAAACTTTGTTAAATCTGTTTCATTAAATAAAGAAAACTACTCAAAAGTTTATTTCCGTCACGAAGATTTAGCTGACGGAGCTGAAATTGATTTTGAATTATCAATTGCTCCAAGCAAACAAACATTAAATCATGAAGATTTACCATTCTCTATTGATACAATAGAGGCATAAAATATATTAACTAACTGATAAGAGAAAGGGCGAAGTAGAATGGCAATTTATGGTTCAATAGAAGCAGGAGGGACAAAATTCGTTTGTGCCGTTTCTGATGAAGAATTAAATATTCTTGAACGCGTGAGTTTTCCAACAACAGTACCTGAGGAAACAATGACTTCTGTTATTGATTTCTTTAAACAATATGAATCAACATTAAAAGCGATTGGTATTGGTTCATTTGGTCCAATTGATATTAATAAAAAATCAGCTACTTATGGCCACATCACATCAACGCCTAAATTAGCATGGCAACATTATGATTTTTTAGGTGAGATGAAAAAACATTTTTCATTACCAATGGCTTTTACAACAGATGTTAATGCAGCTGCATATGGCGAGTATAAATTAGGTAACGGTAAAGGAAAAGACAGTGTTGTTTATTACACTATTGGAACTGGTGTTGGTGGAGGAGCTATTCAACAAGGCCGATTTATTGAAGGATTTAGTCATCCGGAAATGGGCCACATGCTTGTTGTTCCTCATAAAGAAGATGATTTTACAGGGGTTTGTCCATTCCATGGTAATTGTTTAGAAGGTATGGCAGCAGGTCCTTCGATTGAGAAACGTTTTGGAGTTAAAGGACAAGACATTCCAGAAGACCATCCATTTTGGGAAATTGAAGCAACGTATATTGCTCAGTGTGCTTATAACACAACCTTAATGATGTCACCAGAAGTAATTATTTTTGGTGGTGGTGTTATGCATCAACAACATATGGTTGATAAAGTTCATGCAGCATTTGAAAAGCTAGTTAATGGATATGTTAGTTATCCAGAAGTTAAAAACTACATTGTGACTCCAGCTCTAGGAGACAATGCAGGAACATTAGGTTGCTTATCATTAGCAAAAGATTTATAAAATTAAAAAGTAGATGATACCATCATCTACTTTTTTAAGCGTATTGTGTTAAATTATAGGTATCAAAAAGTTAAGGAGTGTTAACATGATAAAATTTCCAGATAATTTTTTATGGGGCTCAGCAGCATCTGCTCCTCAAACAGAAGGCCATGCTCTACTAAATGGTAAAAGTCCTTCAACTTGGGATAAATGGATTGAATTAGATCCAGAAAAATTTAATGAGGGTCAAGGACCAAAAGACACATCAAACGTGTATGAATTATACGAAGATGATATTGCAAGAATGGTTGAAATCGGTATGAATTCTTACCGTACTTCTATTGCTTGGACAAGACTTTTACCAGATGGAAAAACAATCAATGAGGAAGCTGTTAGTTTTTATCGCGATTATTTTGAGAAGATGAATCAAGTGGGCATTAAGCCGATTATTAATTTATTCCATTTTGATATGCCTTGGTGGTTAATGGAAAAAGGTGGCTGGGAAACAAGAGAGTCAGTTGATGCCTTTGCCTTTTATGCCAAAACTGCTTTTGAGTTATTTGGTGATTTAGTGAGTGAATGGACAACCTTCAATGAGCCGTTAGTCCATATTGAAATGGCTTATATGTATGGTTATCACTATCCAGCGATTGTTGATTTTAAAAAAGCAATTCAAGTTGGATACCATACACTTATGGCTCATGTTATGGCTGTTAAATCTTTTAAAGAAACTGATATAATAGGACGAATTGGCATTATTTTAAATGTAACGCCTCCTTATGGAAAAAGCGAAGAAGCAGCAGATAAGAAAGCAACAGAAGCTGCTGACTTATTAGCTATTAGAAGCTTTTTAGATCCTTGTGTACTAGGTGTGATTCCAGAGAAGTTAAAACAATTAGTGAATGAACACCATTTAACACCAGTTACACTTGAAGAAGATAAAAACTTAATGGCAGCCAATCTAGTCGATTTTATTGGTATTAATTACTATCAACCAATGAGAGTTCAAGCACCAACAAATCCAAGATTCCCAGCAGTAGAAACAAGTGATTTATTTGTTCCTTATGAGTGGCCAGAACGTAAAATTAATCCTTATCGTGGTTGGGAAATCTATCCAGAAGCGCTATATGATGTATCTATGATGATGAAAAATGATTATAACAATATTCCTTGGTACGTTTCAGAAAATGGTATGGGTGTTGCTGATGAGGAACGTTTCTTAGATAGTGATGGTATGATTCAAGATGATTACCGTATTGAATTTATGGAAGATCATTTAAAAGAGCTTCATCGTGGTATTCAAGATGGTAGTAATTGTTTTGGTTATCATACATGGACTTTTGTTGATTGTTGGTCATGGTTAAATGGCTACCGTAATCGTTATGGTTTTTATCGTGTAGATTTGGAAAATAATTTTGAGCGTTCATTGAAGAAAAGTGGTTTATGGTACAAAGAATTAAGTGAAAATAACGGGTTCTAAAAAGGAGATAGTAAGATGGGTTTAGTTGTATTTGATATCGGTGGAACAGCAGTAAAACATGGTTATTTTGACAATCAAGTATTAACAGAACAAAGTAAGTTTGAGACTCCTACAACTTTTGAGGAAATGAAAAAAGAGATGTTACTTGTCTTAGAGAAGCATAATGATAAAGGTGTTGAAGGCGTTGCTATCAGCTCACCAGGCGCTGTTAATGTGGCGGAACGACGTATTGATGGAATTAGTGCCGTTTCTTATCTCCATCAATTTCCAATATTTGATGAATTAGAAAAGACTTTTAATTTACCAGTTACAATTGAAAATGATGCTAATTGTGCTGGAATTGCTGAAATTGAGTTAGGTGTAGGAAAAGAAGCAACTAATGCAGTTTTTGTTGTGTTGGGAACTGGGGTTGGTGGTTCTATTTTTATTAATCGTGATATCTATAAAGGATCTCACTTATTTGGTGGCGAATTTGGTTTGATGATTGATCCAAGCGAGCGATCTTTAAGTAGTGGGGGAACGATTGTAAAAGTTGCTGGAAGATACCAAGAGTTAACAGGTGAACCAACAGATGGTAAACGCATATTTGAATTAATCGAAACCGGCAATAAATTAGCGATTGAATTATTAGATGAGATGTACTGGTCTATTGCTCATGCTTTGTATAATTTACAAGTTTCTATTGATCCAGAACTTATTATTATTGGTGGTGGAGTTTCAGCAAGAAAAGAAATTGCTGATGAAATCGGAACTCGCTTATCATCTCTTTTAACGAAACATTTAGTCCCAGAAATTATGCCAGAAATTAAAACATGCCATTTTTCAAATGACGCTAATTTAATAGGGGCAGCAATGAATTTTATTAAGTTAACTAAATAATAAAAAACCACAGACTAAAAATTTGGTCTGTGGTTTTTTCTATTAAATAAGCTCACTTAGTGGTGTAAATTCTCTGTCTTGATCAATAGCTACTTGCTCATAAGTTAAGACGCCATTATGTGTATTGACACCAATTGCTAAGGATTTGTTATCTTGTACGGCTTGTTTAAACCCTTTATCTGCTAACTGAGTAATATAAGGTAATGTATTATTCGTTAAAGCAAGAGTAGAGGTTCTTGAAACGGCTCCAGGCATATTAGGAACAGCGTAGTGTAGTACATCATAATGTTTAATGATCGGTTCATCATGATTGGTTGTGCGATCAGTGGTTTCAAAAATACCACCTTGGTCAATTGCGATATCAATAATAACAGAACCAGGTTTCATGGATTGAACCATTTCTTTAGTAACTAAAGTTGGTGCTTTACGTCCAGGAATAAGGACAGCACCAATGACTAAATCAGCCATCATAACAGACTGGTGAATATTATGGGGATTAGACATAACTGTTTCAATTGAATTACCAAAAATTTCTTCAAGTTGTGCTAAACGTTTTTGATTAACATCTAAAATTCTAACTTTAGCTCCTAATCCAATAGCCACTTTGGCAGCGTTTGATCCAGCAACTCCACCACCGATAATAACAACATTTCCTTTAGCAACACCTGGAACTGATGATAATAGTACTCCAGAACCGCCATTAGTTTTTTGTAAGAAGAAGGCACCTGTTTGAGGAGCCATACGTCCTGCTATTTCAGACATAGGATTTAAAAGAGGAAGACTTCCATCTTCTAATTGAACAGATTCATATGCAATAGCAGTTACTTTATTTTTTAAAAGAGATTCTGTTAAAGTTGGGACTGGTGCTAAATGAAGATAAGTAAATAGAATTAACCCTTCTTTAAAGAAATCATATTCTAATTCTTTTGGTTCTTTAACTTTTAAAACCATTTCAACTTGCCATGCTTCTTTTGCTGTATTGACAATTTTTGCTCCATTTGTAACATATTCTTCATCAGTAAAGCCTGAACCAAGTCCAGCATTTGTTTCTACTACGACTTCATGACCTTTGTCAACAAGAGTTTTAACGAATGGTGGAGTTAAAGCCACACGATTTTCGTTATTAATAATTTCTTTTGGTATCCCTATTTTCATTGAGATTCCTCCTATCGTTTAGTTAAATAACTAACTTATTTAAGTATACACGTAAAAAATGAGAGATTCTAGGGGAATTGTAAGAAAGATTAAAAAATAGTGAGAAAAAATAGCAGATGACTTTTAAAGTCGTCTGCTATTTTTCTCTCTTATTTCTGTAAGTCCTCTAAAGTAAATTCTTTGTTGTATTTTTTCTTCATAGCCATATTGATAATTCTTAAAGCTAAGTTTTTATTTCGCGCTAATAAAGGTCCGTGGAAATATGAACCAATAACGTTCTTGTAAATGACTCCCTCAGAATCGTCTGTATCATTATTTCCGTGACCAACTTTAACAACACCAAGTGGTTGTTCTCCTTCACCTAAGAAAGTCATCCCATTGTGGTTTTCAAACCCGTAATAAGTTTCATCAAATTCTTTATTGTAAATTTCGATATCACCAATAAAACGGTTGTTTTCTTGGCTTAAAGTATAGTGTGGAAGGGCATGTATTCCTTCGATTTTTTCTCCCTTAGCGCCAATGTAGTATTCCCCAAGTAACTGGAAGCCACCACAAATAGCAAGCATTACACCGTCTTTTTCAATGTAGTTCGTTAAGGCTTCTTTTTTAGTTTGGATGTCTTTTGAAACAATAACTTGTTCATAATCTTGTCCACCACCAAAAAAGATAAAATCAAAGTTGTCTTCATTAAATTCTTCATAGATACTAACGATCTCAATGTCAAAATTGATACCTAGTTGTTTAGCGTAGTAATCAAGAATAAGTAAATTCCCGTTATCACCATATGTATTAAGTAAATTTCCATAAAGATGGCAAACTTTTAAATCATAAGTTGTCATATTAGTTAGCCTCCTTGATATAGCCTTGTTGAATTAATTCTTTTCTTAAATTTAAGACAGCAGTATAAGTTGCCAAGATATAAACATGTTCAGTTGGAGCAGATTTAATTTCAGTGATGACTGATTTTAAATCAGGTACTTCAATTAAGGTATCAGGATTAATACCTGCAACTTTTAAGCGGAGTGTCATATCTTCTTTTCTCTCTCCACCAGAAATAACTTTAGGAATAGTCATTGTACCAAGATTTTCTAATTGGCTATCCCAAATCCAACTAACATCAATACCATCTGCGTAGTTAGCATTTAAAAGAGCTGCTAATGAAAAATCAAAAGGCGCCATTGCCATTGTATCGATGACTTGGTTTAATCCTACTGGGTTTTTAACTAAAACTAATGTACATTTTTTACCGTCAATATTGATAACTTCTTGGCGTCCAAATACTTTTTCGTCATAAGCAAGGCCTTTTCTAATTTTTTCAGGACTAATATTATAGTACTCAGCAACAGAAGTAGCAGCTAATGCGTTATAAACGTTATAAAGTCCACCAACTTCAATGTTGTAAGCTTCTCCATCTATAACAAATTTTGCTGAAGTATTAGTTGTTTCAATTAATTCAGTTAATTGATAATCAAGCTCTGGGCGTTTGAAATCACAACTTGGACAATAATATTTACCTGAGTTACTATAGGTAATCATTTTGTATTTTAAAATATGATGGCAATGAGGACATAGAACACCATCAGTATTGTAATGTGCTTCTAGTTCACTATCTTCTTGGTGATTAAATCCGTAATATTGACGTGGATTAACCGTTTCGACAGAGTTGAAGATAGGCAAGTCACCATTCATTAAAATAGTAGCCTTAGGAGCTTTTTTAGCGCCATCTACGATTAATTTATAAGTAGTGTAAATTTCACCGTATCGATCCATTTGATCTCTAAATATATTAGTATATAGGAATAACTCTGGTGTTAGAAATTCAGTTACTTTACTAAGACTTGCTTCATCGATTTCTAATACGGCAAAATTCTTTCCGTTTTTATTTTTTTTAGCTGAAAGGAAAGTTGAAACAATACCTTGAAGCATATTAGCTCCTGTTGTATTGGTTAAAACTTCACCAAACTCTTGTTTTAGTATATTAACAGTCAAAGCTGTTGTTAGTGTTTTACCGTTTGTTCCAGTAACTACTATAATATGATAATCTTTTGCTAATTGATCTAAGACATTTGGATCAATTTTTAAAGCGATTTTTCCAGGTAAACTACTACCGCCCTTGAAAAAGGTTTGTAAAAACCAACGGCTAGATTTTCCTACTAGCGTGGCGAATGAACTGCGTAAACTCATATTGTACTTCCTCCTATTTGAACATCAACTAACATATGATACCACATTATATTTTATATTTTTAGCAAAAGTAAAGGGTTCTACTCAATCTAAATAGATATTTAAAAAAATATGAATAAATTGTGTCTTTTTTAAGTAAAATTAATTGACCTTACTTTTTGTAATGGGTATACTTATAGCCATTATATGTGAGCATTATGACATATATGAAATAAGCGGTTAAAAGATCCTTTAAATCAATTAATCAGCCAAAAAGGAGAGATTTGATGGAAAAAAAATGGTTATTTGGAATGACAGCAGTTATGGGATTAGCTCTAACAGCATGTGGTTCGAATCAATCAGAAGCACCAAAAGAAAAAAAGGATAAGGATACATTTACGTATGGTATTAGTGGCGATCCAACGTCACTTAATCCAATTACAGTAAGTGATCGTTGGGGACTAACAACGACCAATATGATTTATTCACCACTTGTTCGTATTGAAGGTGATGGAACGCAAAAAATGGAACTTGCGGACTCAGTTGAACAAGCAGCAGATGGTAAATCAGTGACTGTTAAGTTAAAAGACAACGTTACTTGGTCAGATGGAGAAAAATTCACAGCTGATGATGTCGTATTTACTTATACTGAAAAAGCTAAAAAAGAAAATGGAAATGCTGACAGTCTTTTAGTTGACGGTGAACCAGTTAAAGTTGAAAAAGTAGATGAAACAACAGTTAAATTTAACTTGCCTTCAGTAAGTGCTGCAGCAATGAATAATATTGCAACTGAAACTTATATCATGCCTGAGCATGTCTTTAAAGATGAACCTGATTTTTCTGGAAATGAATTACAAGCAGATCCAGTTGGAACAGGACCATATAAATTAACTAATTATAAACGTGGAGAATATTTACAATTTGAAGCGAATGATTCTTATTATGGTGGAAAACCAAATATTAAAAATGTAACACTAAGAATTATTGCTAACGCCGACACAACTAAAGTAGCTTTACAAAAAGGTGAAATTGATGCTTCTTATATCTTACCGAATAACATCGAAGATATTAAGAAATCGGATATTACAACTTATGAGTACAGTGAAAACCGTGTAGGCTACATGGGAGTAAATAATAACTCAGATAAATTGAAAGACCAAAAAGTTAGACAAGCTATTTTCTATGCCATTAACAAAGATGAATTAAACAAAGCAGGATACTTATCAGATAAGTATTACACAAATGTGTACTCAATCTTACCTCCAAGTAATCCATACTCATCTGATTCTATTGAAAAATATGAAACAGACGTAGAAAAATCTAAAAAATTATTAGAAGAAGCAGGAGTAAAAGATTTAAAAATTAACTTAGCCTTTTCTTCTGATGATCCCGTTCAAACGATTCAAGCAACATTAATTCAACAACAATTACAAAAAGCTGGTATTACACTAGAATTAGCTGGTGGAGATGGAACAGCAATGTTTGCAGAATTACAAAAACCTGATACTAAGAAATATGATTTATTTATGGGTGGCTATATCATGGGTAATGATCCAGATTTATATTCTTCTTTATTTAAATCAGACGGTTCTGCCAATTACTTCAAATATAAGAGTGATAAAACAGATGAGTTATTCAATAAAGGTGCAGTTGAGTTAGATGAAGCAAAACGTAAAGCTGTTTATGAAGATCTTCAAAAACAAATAGCTGATGATGCTGTTTTCTATCCTATTGTAGATAGTAAAAAAGTGTTAGCTGTTAACAAACAAATTGAAAATGTAGAAAAAGCAGGGTTAATTCCAATTTATACATTTGAGGATGTATCCAAATTGTCGATTAAATAATGGGAAAACTTCGCATACAAGTAGATTGTCTGCGAAGTTTTTTCTATATTTCTATTAAATTTAAAAAGGATGGATAGCTGTGTTTAAATATATTTTAAAGAGAGTTTTACAAGTAATCCCCATGCTTTTTATTGTTTCGTTTATAGTATTTTCGTTGATTCAGCTAGCTCCCTATGATGCTATTGACTCGATTACGACACCAAATATGTCAAGTGAAACAGTAGAGTTACTTCGCCAAAAGCATGGTTTAGATCAGCCGTTTTTAGTGCAATATATGATGTGGTTAAAAGAAATACTACAAGGAAACTTTGGTTATTCTTTAGTTAGCCAACAAAGTATTGGACAAGAGTTATTGGTGAGAATTCCAAATACCATTAAATTGATATTACCAGCCTATTTAACTGCCCTTATTTTATCAGTGTGCTTAGGTTTAATAGCTGGAGCTAACAAAGGGAAATTTATTGATAAATTAATTGATGGCATTTGTGCGATTGGTATTTCAATGCCAACATTTTGGTTTGCTATGTTAATGATTTATCTATTAGGTTATAAATTAGATTTACTACCAATTATTGGGATGCATACAGTTGGAAAAGAAGACTCTTTTATTGATTTCTTACAACATTTTATTATGCCGTATCTCGTATTAGTGGTAGCCTTTTTCCCTGATTTAACTCGTTACGTTAGATCATCTACATTACTGCAATTATCTGAAGATTATGTAATGGTGCAACAATCATTTGGTGCTTCTAAAAGAGAAATATTCTTTAAGCATGTGAGTAAAAATGTGTTACTTCCAATTGTGACTCAAATTGGATTAGCTTTACCAATGCTTGTAACAGGAGCAATTATTACTGAAAGTATTTTTGGGTGGCCAGGAATTGGACCATACTTGATGTCAGCAACAAAAGCATTAGATTTTCCAATTATTATGGCAGTAATGCTATTATCTGCTACTTTAGTTATTTTAGGTAATCTATTATCTGATGTGTTATATACTATTGTAGATCCTCGAATCAGTCAGGGGGATAAGTAAGATGAATAAAAATAAATCAATTCAAATTTTAAAGGAGAATAAAAGTTATTGGTTACCAATTGCTTTTTTAACACTCTTATCATTATTAGCTTTACTAGCACCACTTATTCCGATTGATCCAAATGCTACAGATGTTTCAAAGATGTCATCACCACCAAGTATGGCACATATTTTCGGAACAGATGAAGTTGGTCGCGATTATTTTATTCGTGTTGTCTACGGTGGAAGAATATCCTTACTAGTTGGTGTATTAGCAATGATTGCTTCAACTTTAATTGGAACTTTTATCGGTATAATTTCAGGTTATTTTGGTGGATGGCTAGATAGTTTATTAATGAGAATCGTTGATATTTTATCATCTATTCCATGGTTAGTTTTAGTTATTGTACTAAGTGTTTTATTAAAACCAGGACTTGTAACTATCATCTTTGTTATTGGATGTTTCTCATGGATGAGCATCGCTCGTTTAATAAGAGCTGAGACTTTATCTGTTAAAGAAAGAGAATACGTTATTTATGCTCAGTTTATTGGGGAAAAAGACAGTAAAATTATTAGACGACATATTTTTCCTGCTGTCTTACCAACTTTAATTGTTGCTGGAACAGGAAGCATTTCATCAGCTATTATGACTGAATCTGCTTTAAGCTTTTTAGGTATCGGTATTCAACCTCCTGTAGCTTCATGGGGAAGTTTGTTGCAAAATGCTCAGGCAAGTTTACAGCAAGCGCCTTATATGGCGATTTTACCAGGTGTATTTATTATATTAACAGTGTACTCATTTAATAGTTTAGGTAACTATTTACGTGAAGTGACAAGTGTGGAGGGTTAACATGGTAGAAAACATATTAGAAATAAAAAAACTGAATGTTACTATTAATAAAAAAAACAAGCCATCGCAAGTAATAATTAAAGACATCGATTTAACAATTCCAAAGGGAGAAATTGTTGGCATTGTAGGTGAATCAGGTAGTGGAAAAAGTATGACCATGAAAGGTTTAATGAATATTTTACCAACAAATGGTGTCATGACATATGATTCATTTACTTTTGATGGGAAAGATCAAAAAGATAATAAGTCACGCATTCCAGCAGCTATGATATTCCAAGATCCGATGACGTCTTTAAATCCTTTAAGAACAATAGGTTATCATTTGATTGAAGTGGTTCTTCGTAATAATAAAAAAGTTTCAAAAAAAGAAGCGGAAGAACTAGCCGTTAAAGAGTTGATAAAAGTAGGTATCACTTTACCAGAGAAGAGAATCAAACAATACCCACACGAATTATCAGGTGGGATGAGACAAAGAATTATGATTGCGATGGCTTTATTAGCAAAACCTAAACTATTAATAGCAGATGAGCCTACAACAGCATTGGATGTAACTATTCAAGCACAAATTCTTAATTTAATTAGAGAGTTACAAAAAGAAGAAGATTTATCCGTTATTTTAGTAACACATGATTTTGGAATTGTCGCAGGAATGTGCCAAAGTATTCGAGTAATGTATGATGGGAAGATTGTAGAAGAAGGCTTAATTGATGAGGTATTTTATGAACCAGCTCATCCTTATACAAAAGAACTCCTAAAAGCTATTCCTACTGGAGAAAAGGGAGCAGACTTGTATTCATTGAAAACATATGGAGAGTCAGAAGAATCTCGTGCTACAGCAAAAATGTTGGAATTGTCTACAACGCACCGAGTATTAAGTAATCGAGGTGAAAATGATGACAAATGAGTTAATTACAGTTCAAAATATTAAACGTTATTTTCCAGTGAAAAATAATTTTGGACAAGTAAAAACGGTTGTAAAGGCAATTGATAATGTAAGTTTAACCATTAATAAAGGGGAAACCTTAGGCTTAGTAGGTGAATCAGGTAGTGGGAAAACAACATTAGGGAGAAGTATTTTACAACTTGAATCGATTGATGAAGGTCGTATTTATTACAATGGCGAATTAATGGGAAGTAAGAAAAAAGATAACAAAAAAGAATGGCTTAAAAAAATGCAAATTATTTTCCAAGACCCCTATTCGTCATTAAATCCTAGAATGACAGCTTTAGAACAAGTATTAGAGCCTTTGGAATTAATCTATAGTAAAGATATGGCTTTAGAAAAAGCTGTTGCTATGCTAAAAAAAGTTGGCTTTACAGAAGAGATGTTTGAGAAGTATCCAAAAGAGTTTAGTGGAGGACAAAGACAGAGAATTGGAATAGCAAGAGCGGTTGCTGTGGAACCAGAGTTTATCCTTTGTGATGAGCCTATTTCAGCACTTGATGTATCCATTCAAGCTCAAGTAATCAATCTTTTAATTGAACTTCAAAAAGAGCTCGGTCTAACTTATTTATTCATATCTCATGACTTATCTATGGTTCGCTATATTTCTGACCGAATTGCTGTGATGTATCTTGGCAGAATTGTCGAACTAGGGAGTTCAGAAGAAATATTTAATAATCCCCAACATGCTTATACAAAGAGGTTATTAAAAGCTATCCCAATTCCTGATCCTAAAACAGCTAGAGAAGCATTAGCAAATAGTGAACAGGAAGAAATGGAAACATTCGATTTATCAAATCAAACAGAATGGGTGGAAGTAACACCAACTCATTTTGTCTTAAAGGAGAATTAATATGGCGATTGATACAATAAAACTAATTCAAGGCGAAAAAGGAATGGAGTTACCTTTAGAAACTGGTAATTGGGTAATGTTAAGAGAAGAAGGGTATTCTCCAGTTCAAAGTATGGTGGCAGCTGTCGGCTCTTGTGGCGCTTATGTGTATCAAAGTGTCTTAGAAAGTTCAAGAATTGATTTTAAATTTGATCATGTGGAAATTACGTATGAACGAGATGAAGAGATTCAAAGTCAACCTGTTAAGAAAATAGAAATTACTTTTTATTTAACGGTTGAAGAAGAAAAACAAGGCAGAGCTGAAAGAGGTTTAAAACTGATTGGTAAGCACTGCCCAGTTATTCAATCTCTTAACCCTAATATTGAATTAATCGAAAAAGCTGTCTTTTTATAAAAAGACAGGGTGGGTCAAAAGTCGTTTTGCTCTGAGCAACTGGAGCAAAAATCGAACAATCGTGATTTTTGATTGCTCCGTTTTTGTGAAGTGGTCGTGAGAGCAGACTTTTTATCCCCCGACTATTAAAAATTATTCGTATAAATAACAAATAGGCTGACATTTAAGTCAGCCTATTATTTTTTTAACCGATAATAATTTTTTCGCTAGGGAATAAATAACCGTGGTCTTGACGTTCTTTAGGGACAAATACCATTAAGGTATAAAGCATGCCGATACGTCCGACGAACATTAATATGGCAATAACAGTTTTACCAATCATCGTTAAATCCGAAGTAATGCCAAGGGATAAGCCAGTTGTTCCAAATGCAGAAGCTACTTCTACAATAATGGCAATCATATCTTGATTTTCTGTAATAGATAAAATTAAAACAGCTAAGAAACACATGGCAAGAGATAGGTTGAAAACAACGACAGCCTTTTTGATATCTCTATCTTCAATGCGTCGACTAAAAATAGTAACGTTGTCTTCACTTTTAATAAATGAAAGCATATAAAGGCCAAGAATAGCAACTGTTGTCGTTCGTATCCCACCCCCTACAGAACTAGGACTACATCCAATAAACATTAACATTGAAAAGAGTAGTAAGGTTGGTGTTTGGAATGAACTTAAATCGTGCATTTGAAGCCCAGCGTTTCTAGTCGTTGTTGAATAAAACATAGACGTCATCAATTTTTGTGATGTTGGCATATCAGCGAATAAATGATTTCTTTCTAGTAGAAAAACAGAAATAGTTCCAAAGACAAAAAGAATTAGGTACATACTAATAGCTAATTTACTGAAAAGTGAAAATCGAAATGGAATGGTATGTTTTTTTCTTCTATGAAATAGCCATTCTTTAACTTCCATAATAACAGGAAAGCCAATTCCACCTATCATAATGAGGAAAATCAGAAAGACAATAAATAGATAATCCGTTGCGTAAGGTGTTGCAGAGTGTCCAGTCACATCAAATCCGGAGTTCGTTACAGCTGAAATAGATTGGTAAAAACCTTGGAAGACTGAATCTTTTAAGGTTTCATGGTGATTTGAAAAATAAAAACGTAAAGAAAAAATAACGCCAAATATAAATTGAATAGCAAATAGAGTAAAGACAGTATTTTTGATTAACTTGACACTACCACTTAGTCTAGGTTGATTCATATCAGTCATAATTAATTGCCTTCTTTTTAAGGAAATCCTTTTTCTTGAAAGAATAAAAAAGAAGGTAGAAAACATCATAATACCTAAACCACCAACTTGGAAAAGAATCTCTAGTAATACAACACCTTTTGCATTGTAAACTTCATTGATGTTGAATGTGCTAAGTCCTGTTACACTAACTGTACTGATTGCCATGAATAATGTGTCAAAAGCAGATACTTCGACACCTTCATTTTTAAAATAAGGTAAGCTAAGTAAGATAAAAGACACGATAGTCATTAGAACATAGTAAATAAAAATAATTTGTATAGTAGAAAAGTGGGAGTTAATAAATCGATTACCATCTCTTCTAAGCCTAAAAATAGACCATTTTTTTTTGAACATAACAAACTCCTTTTGCAAGTCTAGTGAATTTAGTATAACAAGATAAAAATAAAAAGACAAAGTATAATCGGACTAATGACGGATGACAAATTTTTCAAAAAGTTATAGACTATAAAATGAGGAGTGATTCAATATGTTATTAGGGCTAATTCAAACTCAAATTATTACAATAATTATATTAACAATGTACTTGTGGCAGAAAAATGGTCGTTTAGAAAAAGAAGAAAGTCGTTCATTATTCGCTTGGGTAACAAATTTATTTTTAATCAATTTGTTTTTAAGATGTATTTATCCTGTAGATATATCGGATTTTAATTTATTAATGATAGCAAGTATTAATGGCTTAGCAACTATTGGTTATTTATTTGTTCAGAAAATAAGCCTCCAAAGAGTGTGTTTAAAATAAAAAAGGTTGAGTTCTAATGAACTCAACCTTTTTATTATATTAAGTTAACTAAAGTGTATTTCTTTTTACCTTTTCTAACAATAATAAATTTATCATCAATTGATAATTCAGAAGTAATAAGAGTCTCTAAATCTTGAACTTTTTCACCATTAATAGAGATAGCACCATTAGTTACGTCTTCTCTAGCTTGACGTTTCGAAGGTTCAATTTTTGTTTCTACTAACCAATCAACAATATTCATAGGTTCTTTGCCAATAGTTGCATTAGGCATATTTTTAAATCCATCTTCAATTTGATGAGAAGTTAATTGTTTAACGTCTCCTGAGAATAAAGCAGCTGTGATAGTTAAAGCATCATTTAAAGCTTCTTCACCATGGACAAAAAGAGTCATTTCACTAGCTAATGTTTTTTGAGCTTCACGTTTATGAGGCTCAGATTCTACTTTTTCAGCTAAAGCATTAATTTCATCTTGTGTTAAGAAGGTAAAGAATTTTAAGTATTTAACTACATCACGGTCATCTTGATTTAACCAAAATTGGTAGAATTCATATGGAGAAGTTTTTTCTGGATCTAACCAGATAGCGCCTCCAGCAGTTTTACCGAATTTAGTACCATCAGCTTTTAACATTAATGGAATAGTTAATCCGAAAGCTTTAGCTTCAGCGCCTTCTTTTTTACGAATTAAATCAAGACCGGCAGTAATATTACCCCATTGATCAGCTCCACCAACTTGTAAACGCACATCATTGTGTTTGAATAAATGTAAGAAGTCCATTGATTGTAGAATTTGGTATGTAAACTCAGTAAAAGAAATACCAGTGTCTAAACGACTTGAAACGATATCTTTAGCAAGCATCGTGTTAATGTTAAAGTTTTTTCCGTAATCACGTAAAAAATCAAGTAACGTTAATTCATGAGTCCAATCGTAGTTGTTAACCATTGTTAACTGTTGTTCATTTTCTTTGTCAAAGAATAGTTTTTTCATTTGGTTTGTAAGACAATCAACATTATGTTGAACTTGCTCCATCGTTTGTAATTGACGTTCACTTGTTCGACCACTTGGATCTCCAATTGTTCCTGTAGCTCCACCAATTAGAATATGAGGATGGTGACCAAAGTTTTGGAATCTTTTTAGCATCATAAAAGGAATTAAGTGTCCAATATGCATACTATCGCCAGTAGGATCTACTCCACAGTAAAGTGAGATTTTATTATTTTCTACGTATTCACGTAAACCTTCCGCATCTGTTTGTTGGTTAATCGCATCACGCCATGTTAATTCATCAATAATATTTGTTATCATTTAAAACACCCTTTCTTTAAGTAAAATAAAAAAAGTCCCTATGAAGAATATTCTTCATAGGGACGAAATAATAGAATTCGTGGTACCACCCAAGTTTGTGCTAAAAAAAACACCTCTAATAGTTTATATCGCAAACTAAACGTATAGCGTTAAATTCATGAATGTAATTCGCATCATTGTTTGTGTCAATTTTCATCGGCCATTGACTTTCTAGGAAACAGTGACAATATGCTACTTCGTTCATCGCTTATAATAAATATTTAATAAATCCTATGCTAAATCATTATGTTAATTTTGTCAATGAATTCTGCTAATTATTTCTTAATGAAAATAATTCTCAATTATAAGTGTTTGTTTTCACAAAAATATTTATTCTATGTTAGAATAAAAGACGTGATAAAAGGAGGAAGATTTTTTTGAAACAAAAAGGGATATTATTAGCAAATATAGGTACCCCAGATAAACCTGAAACCAAAGAGGTTAAAGAGTATTTAAAACACTTTCTAGGAGATAGAAGGGTAATAGATAAACCGCGTTGGCAGTGGTTACCAATTTTACATGGGATTATTTTAAACACGCGTCCTAAAAAATCGGCAGAATTATATAGAAGTATCTGGCAAGAAGAAGGTTCGCCATTATTAATTCATACTTTATCTCAAACGAGCCAGCTACAGGCGCTTTTACCAGAGTATTCTGTGAAATACGGAATGGCTTATAGTCATCCAACTATTCCGGAATCTTTAAAAGAATTTGAGAAAGAAGGGATAGAAGAAGTAACTGTTATTCCTTTATTTCCGCAATATTCTACAACAACAACAGCAGCTGTTTTTGATACTGTTTTTAAACATTATCTAAAGGAAGAAAATATTCCTAAATTACATTTAGTTAGAGAATTCACTAGTCATCCGATGTATATAGAATTATTAAGAAAACAAATTAAAGAAGGTATTGCCAAACATAATCCGGAATTATTAATTTTTTCATATCATGGCTTGCCGATTTCTTATATTGAAAAAGGAGATCCTTATTTAGAACAATGTGCCGAAACAACAGCAGCGGTGTTTGATGGTTTTGACATTGATATACCTTATCAAGTAACATATCAATCTGTATTTGGTAGAGATGAATGGGTTAAACCGGCATTAGATCAAACGTTGATGGATTTACCAGGCAAAGGAACTAAAAAAGTATTAATTATTACACCAGGATTTGTTTCTGATTGTATCGAAACATTGGAAGAAATAGAGGAAGAAAATAAAGGTTACTTTATGGAAAATGGTGGAGAAGAATTTAATTATATCCATCCCTTTAATGGTGATCCTGAATTTGTTGAGCTATTAGCTGAATTAGTTAGATAAGAAAAAGGTACTCAGTTAGTCTGAGTACCTTTTTTGTAGCCCTTGTCTAGCTAAGTTGTCTGCACCTTTATTATCTTTTTCTTCAATCCATTCGATAAACAAAGAATTAAGTTTTGGAATTAAATCAAGAATAAGAGAAAGGTGTTGTGTGAATCTAGCGTCTTTTGCGTATTCTTTTCTGATGGATTCAGTTACGATTCGACTATCAGTGTAAAGAAAAATCATTTCTTTTTCCCAGCCTTGTTCTATACAATGAGAAAGAGCAATGACAAACATTTCAAATTCAGCTTCATTATTAGTTTTAGCTACTAATGGATAGGAAAGTTGTTTTTGTTTTTTATCTTTAATTATTATCATGCCGCCAGCACTAAGTTGTTTATTTTGATTAGTAGCAGCATCTATATAAATTTTTATCATGGTGGAACCTCATTTTTATTTTTTATTCTAAAGCATTGTGGTAATATAAGTAATTGTAGGGTCGTTGTTTATAGGAGGCTTATATGAGCACAAATAAAATTCATGTTTTTAGATATCAACCAGACCTCTCAGATACAGTGATCTATTGGTCGTTAACATTTGTCTTGTTTTTTCTGAGCATGATCGGCTTAATGGAAGAACAAGGTCGAATTAATTTATTTAGCATTATTACTTTTATTCTTTTTTTATTTTTTTCTTATCTAGGAACGAGAAGGAAAATGATTTTGACAAATGAACAATTAAAAGTATATGCTATCTTAAAAAAAAATAGATATCATATTAACGTTGATCAAATTAATAAAATCTTCATTGGAAGTCACGGTATAACGATAAAAACTGAAGAAAAAGAGTATGCTTATGTTATGTTCCCACCGTCAAAGAACGCATTAATAAAAACAATGCAAGATGAAACGAGTTTTAAAGGAACTGTAATAGGGATAAAAAAAAGTGTGGACTAAGAGGTCCGCACTTTTTTATTTATTCAATAACAGTAACATTTGATGCTTGTAGACCACGGGCACCTTCTTTAATTGAAAATTCTACCTTTTGTCCCTCTAATAGAAGTTTGAATCCATCTTGAACAATCCCAGTAAAATGAACAAAAATTTCCTCATCTCCATCGTAGAGTAGAAATCCGTATCCTTTTTTGACGTCAAACCATTTTACAGTGCCGATTTTCATTTTAAATACCCCCTAGTGGTCATTAACATACCTTATCTTATTATACGTTTTCATGACTAATTCGTCAAACTAGGTTGGACAATATGGATTAATCATTGAAAGGATATTATCCTTTTTAGTTTTATTTATTTGTTATATACTGTTAAGGAGAACTATTATTATAAAAAAACGGTATATAATAGTAGGAAAAAATTAATCTATAAGGAAGTAGGCAAAAAATGGTATGGTATGTGGTAATAGTTGGGATATCTGTTTTAGCAGATCAACTAGTTAAATGGTGGACAGTTCAAAATATAGAATTATACGAGACAATTTTTAATAACCCGATTTTGTCTTTAACTTATATTAAGAATGAAGGAGCAGCTTGGAGTATCTTAGAAGGTAAGATGGGATTTTTCTTTATTATCACGATGGTAGCCTTAATTATTTTACCTTATCTACTATATAAGTATCGTTCTGAAAGTAAATGGATGACAATAGGACTTAGTTTAATTATTGGTGGAACCATAGGTAACTTTATCGATCGAATGCGTTTAGGTTACGTTGTAGACATGTTTCAAGTAGAGTTTTTTAATTTTCCAATCTTTAATGTTGCTGATGTTTCTTTAGTCCTAGGAGTTATTTGTGTATTTATCTATATTTTATTTTTTGAAGAAAAGAAAAATCTGGAGGAATAAGCATGAAAAAAATAGTTAATGATATTAGTGAATTAGTAGGAGAGACTCCTCTTTTAAAATTAAAAAATACAACTAACAGTGGAAACGTCTTTTTAAAACTGGAATTTTTTAATCCTGGTGGTAGTGTGAAAGATAGAGTAGCACTTAACATGATTGAAGACGCTGAAAAAAAAGGTCAATTACAACCAGGTTCTACTATTATAGAACCAACTAGTGGAAATACAGGGATTGGTTTAGCCATGATTGCAGCAACTAGAGGATACCGTGTGATTCTTGTAATGCCAGATACAATGACAGTTGAACGACAAAAGCTAATGAAAGCCTATGGGGCAGAAGTGATGTTAACACCAGGTGCTGAAGGAATGAGTGGCTCAATTAAGTTGGCGAATGAACTAGCACAAGAACATGGTTACTTTTTAACAAAGCAATTTGATAATCCTGCGAACCCAGAGGCTCATGTCAAAACAACAGCTAAAGAAATTCTGTCAGCCTTTGAAGGTAATAGAATTGATGCATTTGTAGCTGGTGTTGGAACAGGTGGAACATTAACTGGTGTTGGTCGTGAATTAAAAAAAGTATATCCAGAAATTAAAATATACGCTGTTGAACCAGGTGAAACAGAGATTTTAAGAGGTGGAGTACATGCTCCGCATAGAATACAAGGTATTGGACCAGGGTTTATTCCAAGTATTTTAGATGAAACTGTATATGACAAAGTGATTGGTGTCGATAGTCAGGATGCTTTAGATACAGCTAGAGACATGGGGAAAACAGATGGTATCTTAGTTGGCGGATCTGCTGGAGCAGTCATATATGCAGCAAGAAAAGTGGCGTCAGAATTAGGAGAAGAGAGCAATGTTGTGACGTTAGCCCCCGATAATGGTGAACGTTACCTCTCAACTAGTCTATATAAATTTTAAAACTTGGTTAGTAAGAATGGATGTTTCTTGATAATAATTACTATTAGTAGTAGAATGAGGTTACTATAAATAAGCAGGGATGATGCCTATGTCTAATCATATTGTTGAAGATGCAATTGAAGAAATGAAAGAAGCTAACATAAGAATAACTCCTCAAAGATATGCTATTTTAGAATATCTTGTTGAGAGTGAAAGTCACCCGACAGCTGATGATATTTATAAACATTTAGAACATCGCTTTCCTAATATGAGTGTTGCTACTGTTTATAACAATTTGAGATTATTTACTGAAATTGGTTTTGTAACTGAAATGGCATACGGGGATTCATCTAGTCGTTTCGATTTTACATCTAGTAAACATTATCATGCTATTTGCGATAATTGCGGAAAAATTGTTGATGTTAACTATCCAGGCTTGGAAGATGTTGAAGCAGCAACAGAAAGATTGACAGGTTTTATTATTAGAGAGCATCGTTTAGAAATGTATGGTATCTGTCCAGAATGTCAAAAAAAGTAGGTCTTTAAGATCTACTTTTTTTATTTTAAAAAAAATTTAAAAATATGCTTGCTTTTTTTCAAGACAATTGATATATTAATACATGTCCTTGAGACACAGCACTTTTTAAATAACGAAAATAAATATTTAAAAAAACGCTTGAAATATTATAAAGCATATGTTACACTGATTTAGTTGTTATGAGTTGAAAAATTAAATAACAACAAGCGGTTTTAAAAATGTTTGATTCTAAAAAAACTTTTTTTAAAAAGTGATTGACAAGAATTAAACAATGTTATATGATATAAAAGTTGCTACGGCAGCTAAGAAATGGATCTTTGAAAACTGAACAAAGTAAGACAAACCAAATGTGTAGGGCGTTTTTACGAAAGTGAAAACAAACCATATTTAGTGAATAACATTCGCTAGCAAGTTTTAAATTAATTAATGAGCTAAACGTCGTAAGACGTTATCATAACTTTTATTGAGAGTTTGATCCTGGCTCAGGACGAACGCTGGCG
>NZ_JBMEAO010000008.1:0-140885 GCF_048815235.1 Vagococcus fluvialis | reverse complement strand
GGAATAACTAACATCACTATTTAGATATTCTCGGACAACTTTATGCTTAAATTTATAGTTATACTTTGTCATAAAAATACACCCCTAAAGTTAGATTTTTTGGTCTAACTTTAGGGGTGCACTACAAATCCCTTATAAGCTCGGCTAACAATATTAGGATTGATGTTTAATGAACCAGACATTTCTCTAACGGATAATAAACGATCGCCAGGAGCTAAGACCCCGTCTTTGATCTGTTTTTTCACGTCTAGTTCAATCTGCTCATGTAATGGACAATTACTGAGTTTATTAACAATCATGAGCTGTTCCTCCTTACGTAATGAGACTCTTACTCTAATTCTAAATAAGATCTTTTGTTTGTCAACACGAATTATAAATATGATGTTATTAGTTAATTTTCAGAAAAACTATTGCATATTTTTCAATAGACGACTATAATCATACTTGTTGAAGTTAAACACGAACATAATATGTATTAAAAGGGTGGAATATTAAGTAATGGAAAAGTTTTTTAAGTTAAAAGAAAATGGAACAACGGTTTCAACAGAAATAATTGCTGGTTTAACAACGTTTTTTGCAATGAGTTATATTTTATTCGTTAACCCATCAATCTTATCTTTATCAGGAATGCCTTTTCAAGCAGTTTTCCTAGCAACTATTTTAAGTTCGGCAATTGGAACTTTAGTTATGGGATTATTCGCTAACGTTCCTTACGCACAAGCACCAGGTATGGGGCTAAATGCTTTCTTTACTTTTACAGTTGTTTTTGGATTAGGTTATTCTTGGGAACAAGCTTTAGCAATGGTTTTCTTATGTGGGATGATTAATATCGTCATTACAGTAACAAAACTTAGAAAATTAATTATCAAATCAATTCCTGAAAGTTTACAACATGCTATTGGTGGCGGGATTGGTATTTTCGTAGCTTATGTTGGAATCAAAAATGCAGGTTTCTTACAATTTACATCAGATTCAAATGCGATTGTCAGTTCAACAGTTGAAAATGGTGAAGCTGTCAATGTGGTATCAAATGGTGGGATTGTCCCAGCCTTGGCTAACTTTAATAACCCAGCGATTTTACTTGCTTTAGTTGGTTTAGTATTAACAAGTGTTTTAGTGATTAAAAACGTACGTGGAGCTATTTTAATTGGAATCGTCGTAACTTCTATTATTGCTATTCCAATGGGCGTTGTTGATTTAGGTGCTATTAATTTTTCAGAAAATTCATTAGGTAATTCAATTAAAGAGTTAGGAACAACATTTGGCGCAGCTTTTGGACCAAACGGTATGCAATCATTATTCTCAGATGCGTCTAAAATTCCTCAAGTTCTATTAACTGTTTTAGCTTTTAGTTTATCTGATATCTTTGATACAATCGGAACATTTATCGGAACAGGTCGTCGTACAGGAATCTTCTCTAAAGAAGAAGAAGAAGCTGTTGAGACAAGCTCAGGGATTAAATCAAAAATGGATAAAGCGTTATTTGCAGATGCGATTGCAACAAGTGCAGGAGCCGTTCTTGGAACAAGTAATGTAACAACTTATGTAGAAAGTGCTGCTGGTATTGGAGCAGGTGGACGTACTGGATTAACGTCAGTTGTCGTTGCTATTATGTTCCTATTAAGTAGTTTCTTATCACCAATCGTAAGTGTCGTGCCAGCTCAAGCAACAGCACCAGCTTTGATTTTAGTAGGTGTTATGATGATGGCTTCATTCAAAGAAATTAACTGGGCTGATTTAGAAGACGCTGTTCCAGCATTCTTCACTTCAATTTTTATGGGCTTATGCTACAGTATTTCTTATGGTATCGCGGCAGGATTTATTTTCTACGTGATTATTAAAGTAGTAAAAGGAAAAACAAAAGAAGTATCACCTGTATTATGGATTGTTACAGGATTATTCATTATTAACTTTATTGTTTTAGCAACACTATAAACTAAGAGAGGGTGACTCTAAAGTCGCTCTCTTTTTTATTTATGCCTTTTATTAGTAAAGACAGATTAAATGGAGTAGAATATTATTAGAGTTTAATGGGAGTGATTAAATGACACAGGAAAAAATGAAGCAAGCAAGTAGTGACATACATCGGGATATCAAGGCTTTAAAAGAAAGAATGGCAGATTACGATTGGCATTATCGTTTGTCGCGCTTTGATGAAAAAATTGAGACACCAAAAGAAGAAGCGGTTTCTATTTTAGAGACTATCAAATTGTCAGATAATAACAAATACTCAGAAAATAAGACAGGAAAGGAATGTCAGCTTAATTAATGGAGATTGACTGGAAAAAGAATTTATACATCGCGTGGGTTGGATGTTTCTTTACAGGAGCCAGTTTCAGTTTAGTAATGCCTTTTATTCCGATTTACATCGAGCAATTAGGGGCGCCTGCAGATAAAATCGAATTTTATGCAGGACTATCAATTAGTGTGACAGCTCTTTCAGCTGCTATTTTCTCACCAATTTGGGGAAGTCTAGCGGATAGAAGAGGACGTAAGTTAATGATGATTCGAGCAGCAGCTGGAATGACGTTAACGATGGGGTCTTTAGCTTTTGTGCCAAATGTTTTTTGGTTACTTGTGATGCGCTTTTTTAATGGCGTGTTGGCAGGATACATTCCTAACGCCACAGCGATGATCGCCTCTCAAGCACCACGGGATAAAAACGGTTGGGCATTAGGAACGCTAGCCACAGGTGCCGTAGCAGGGAATCTTATTGGACCTTCAATCGGTGGGATTTTGGCCGAAACAGTTGGGATTCAGAATGTGTTTTTAGTAACAGGAACTATTCTTTTGATTAATACCTTATTAACAATCTTTTTTGTTAAAGAAGATTTTAAACCTGTTCCTAAGAAAAACATGTTATCAACAAAAGAAGTCTTTAAATTAGTTAAAAATCCAAGTGTCTTAATTGGATTATTTATTACAACATTAATCTTGCAAATTGGCATGACCAGTATTAGCCCTATTCTAACGCTTTATATAAGAGAGTTAGGTGGGGAAATGGATAATATTTTATTTGTCAGTGGGATGATTGTTTCCGTAGCAGGGATATCTACTTTTATCTCTTCCCCTATTTTAGGGAGAATTGGAGATAGGATAGGAAATCAACGGGTCTTATTTAGTGGACTTATATTATCCTTATTATGTATTGTTCCGATGGCATTCGTTCAAACACCTTTTCAATTAGGGGTTTTTAGGTTTTTTATGGGCTTTTCAACGGGAGCTTTAATGCCTTCAATTAATACCTTAATTAGTAAATTGACACCGCAAGAAGGTGTTAGTCGTATTTTTAGTTTTAATACGATGTTTACTAACTTCGGACAAGTGATGGGACCTTTAATTGGGTCAACTGTGGCTAATGGTTTTGGTTACTCGTCAGTCTTCTTAGCAACGGGGATTTTAATCCTTGCCAACATTGTGTTGACGTTCTTTAATTTTAAAGGAGAGTTAGCTTTTAAACATCCACTAAAATAAAAAAATAAGAGGCTTTCCTTAGTAGGTTAGCCTCTTATTTTTATTTAGCTTCAGTTTTAGTTTTAGATTTTTTAGGTAATGCTACTTCACCGATAATAATAACAAGAACGGCAACAATAACAGAAACAATAAGTACTTGCTTAAAGTCGTATACCCCGTTAGTTAAGGCAAGACCGATATAACCTACAACTTGTCCTAAAATCAGTGTCCAAAAAAGAACGATTAATTTACTCATATTGATACGCACCTCTTTTCACAAATAGTTTACCAAGCTTCCATAAAAATGTAAAGTTAAGTTAGAAGATTTATCAGATAAAGATAAAAAGAATTATGTTATAATATTATTAGAAAAAAAGACATGGAGGGATGAGATGAATTTAGGACAATTGCAAGTATTAACATCCTACTCGCTATTAAAAAGCACCAATGAAATTCCAAAGCTTGTAGCTAGTGCTAAAGAGTTAGGGTATTCATCTCTAGCTATAACAGATGTCGATACGATGCATGGTGTTATTGAATTTTATAAAGAGTGTCAAAAAGTAGACATTAAACCCATTATTGGAATGACCTTAACTTTCCATAGTAAAGAAGGTCAAAATAGATTATTTGAATTAATTCTTTTAGCTGAATCAAATGAAGGGTATCAAAACCTAATTAAGATTTCGACTAAAAGAATGGAAAAAGAAGTGAAAGACTATTTCTACTTAGAAGAGCTTTCAGGCCTGACTTCAGGAATAGTCGCTATCTTGCCATCGGAATTAGAAAAAAATGAATGGTATTTTCTTCAGGAACAACAAAGTCCGGCAATGGAAGAAACTAGCGGTTTTTTAAGAGAGTTATTTCCAGCTAGCTATCTGTATCAAGGAACCAGTTTGCATCAAGAAGTGGAGAAAAATCAGTCTTGGTTAGCTATTTTAGCTGACTACGGGATTGAATCACTTGCTTTACATGATGTGCGTTATTTAGCGCCTAGTGATCATTTCTCAGTTGAAGTTTTGAAGCATATTGATTCAGGAGAAAAAATTCATATTGATTTTGAGCACACAACGGGAGCCTTTTATTTACCAAGTCATGCATCTTTTGAGGAAGGCTTTACGCGAAGTGGTTTTACGAATGCTTTAGAAAATAATGAACTCGTAACCTCAAGATGTCACGTGGAAATTGCTTTTAATCAGAAACTATTACCAAAGTTTCCAGTACCAGATGGACAAACCGCTAAGACTTATTTAGCTAAATTATGTCAAGAAGGATTAGAGGAACGTGGGTTAGCTCAAAACCCTGATTACCAAGAACGATTAGCCATGGAATTAGCAGTCATTAATGAAATGGGCTTTGATGATTATTTCTTAATTGTCTGGGATGTAATGAAATATGCCAAAGACCATCAGATTGTAACGGCTTGTCGTGGGTCTGCAGCGGGTTCTTTAGTGTCTTATTCACTTTATATCACCAGTGTTGATCCTATTGAATACAACTTACTTTTTGAGCGGTTTTTAAATAAAGAACGCTATACCATGCCCGATATTGATATGGACTTACCAGATAATCGTCGGGAAGAGTTGCTTCAATACGTTCATAGTAAATACGGTCACTATCAAGTGGCTCAAATAGCAACCTTTGGAACATTAGCAGCTAAAATGGCTTTAAGAGATGTGAGCCGCGTGTTTGGCCTTAGTCAAAACGAAGCTAGTGTGTGGGCCAATAGTATCCCAAACGTCTTAAAAATTACGTTAGATGAGGCTTACGCTCAGTCAAAAAAATTAAGAGAGCTAGTTGAGGTTTCAGAAAAAAACAAATTATTATTTGATACAGCTAGAAAAATAGAAGGCTTACCAAGACATGTTTCCACTCATGCAGCAGGAGTGGTGATTAGTGACCAACCTTTAACCAATTTAACGCCTCTTCAAACAGGTTCTAACGGCATTTTGTTAACCCAACAAGCTATGGGAGACATTGAAGCAATTGGTTTACTGAAAATGGATTTTCTGGGACTTAGAAATTTATCAATTATAGGAAACACCTTAGATTCGATTAAGTACATTCATCAAAAAGATTTGCGCTTAGAAGATATTCCTTTAGATGATGAGAAAACTTTAGAGCTTTTCCGTAAAGGAGAGACAGTTGGGGTTTTCCAATTTGAGTCAGAAGGGATTAAACAAGTATTACGTAAATTAGGCCCAACCTCTATTGAGGATATTGCGTCAGTTAATGCGTTATATCGACCAGGCCCAATGCAAAATATTGATTTGTTTGTTGCAAGAAAAAAAGGGAAAGAAGCCATTAACTACCCTCACAACAATTTGAATCAGATTTTAGGATATACCTACGGAATTATTGTTTACCAGGAGCAGATCATGCAAATTGCCTCTTTAATGGCAGGTTTTAGTTTAGGTCAAGCTGATATCTTAAGGCGAGCTATTAGTAAGAAGAAAAAAGATGTTTTAGATGCTGAGAGACACCATTTTGTGACTGGTGCTGTCAATGAAGGTTACACCAAAGAAGTATCAGAAGAAGTTTATCAGTATATCGAACGGTTCGCTAACTATGGTTTTAATAGGTCACATGCTGTTGTTTATGCAGTATTAGCCTACCAAATGGCTTATCTAAAAGTCCATTACTCAGAATGTTTTTTTGCTTCACTGTTACACTCAGTTAAAAATAATCCAACTAAAATAAAAGAATATATGGTAGAAGCTAAAAAACACCACGTGGCTATTTTGCCACCTGATATTAATAAGAGTGAGTATAGCTTTAAATTACATAAAGGGAGTATTTTATTTGGTTTCTCAAGTCTCAAAGGGATTCGACGGGATTTTATTCAACACCTTGTCACCGTTAGAAAAGAAAATGGACCTTATTCTTCCTTAGAGAACTTTTTGATTCGAATTAATGGCAAATGGCTCAAAGAAAGTAATATTTTACCTTTAATCTATATTGGTGCTTTTGATTCCTTGCATAGTAATCGCAGACAATTGGTAGCTGATTTAGATAGTACTATCAGAAATATTGAGTACAGTGGTGGAAGTATGGATTTATTAGGTGTTTTGAGTTTGAAGAAGGAAACTATTCCAGATTTCACCTTGGAACAAAAATTGAATCAAGAAGTAGAGTATCTAGGAAGTTATATTTCAGGCCATCCAATTGACGCTTTTGGTCATTTGAAAAAAGGACGCCAGATAAAAGAATTTGGTGAGACAACTATTGGTGATTCAGGTCAATTTTTAGTGTATGTTACTCAAGTCAAAAAGATACGTACTAAAAAGGGTGAATCTATGGCCTTTTTAACAGTCAGCGATCAAAGCCAAGAGATGGATGTCACCGTTTTTCCGAAATTATTTAGACAACTTAATTTATCTATTGAAGAAAATGAAGTGTATTTGATTTCAGGTAAAATAACTGAAAGTACTTATAACCAAATGCCACAGTTATTAGCTGATTCTATTGAAAAAGCATCTGAAGTCGTTAATTTTAATCAAGGGAAAAAATGTTACATTAAAATTACCCAAGAAAATAATCAAGTGCTCCTCTTAAATAAAGTGAAACAACAACTGTTACAATTTAAAGGAGAGTTACCAGTTATTTTGATTTTTGAGGATAAAAATCTATTATTAGAAGAAATTTATTGGGTAAATGAATCTAAGGAGCTGATTGAAAATATTTTCAGTATTCTTGGAAACAATACAATAGTTTTTCAGTAAAAATCATTGGGCAAAGCGCTCAAAATAAAGGTTGTTTTTTTGTCAAAGTGAATAAATTAAAGGTTTTCATGTTTTTTTCAATGATTTTTGCGGATAATGAAAGACTTTTTTATAAAACAATGGTAAAATGATTTTTGAATTTAAGTATTTTATACATAATCAAACTAGTCTTATTAAATTAGTTGAAGTGAGGGGAATACGCTTATGAAACGCATTGGTATTTTAACAAGTGGTGGAGACGCTCCTGGAATGAACGCTGCAGTTCGCGCGGTAACCAGAAAAGCGATCCATGAAGGAATGGAAGTATACGGAATTAACTACGGTTACGCAGGTTTAGTAGCTGGAGATATTCGTAAATTAGATGTACCCGACGTGGGTGATATTATCCAAAAAGGTGGTACTTGTCTTTATTCTGCCCGTTACCCAGAATTTGCTACTGAAGAAGGTCAATTAAAGGGAATTGAGCAATTGAAAAAATTCGGTATTGAAGGTTTAGTTGTTGTTGGTGGAGATGGTTCTTACCACGGCGCACTAGCTTTAACAAAACGAGGATTTCCAGCAATCGGAATTCCAGGGACAATCGACAATGATATCCCAGGAACAGATTATACAATTGGATTTGATACAGCGATTAACACTGTATTAGATGCTATTGATAGAATTAGAGATACTGCAACATCTCATGTTCGTACATTTATTATTGAAGTAATGGGACGTGACGCTGGAGACATCGCTTTATGGGCAGGTGTTGCTGGTGGAGCTGATGATATTATTATTCCAGAGCACGACTTTGACATGGCACAAGTTGCTAAGAAAATCCGTGCAGGACGCGACCGTGGTAAAAAACATTGCTTAATTATTTTAGCAGAAGGTGTTATGCCAGGTAGTGAATTTGCAAAACAACTTGAAGTTCATGGAGACTTCCATGCACGTGTATCTGTATTAGGACACATTGTTCGTGGTGGTTCACCAACTGCTCGTGACCGTGTTCTTGCAAGTAAATTTGGTTCATACGCTGTAGATCTTCTTAAAGAAGGAAAAGGCGGATTATGTATTGGTAGCTTAAACAACCAGTTAGTAGCTGCAGATATTGTAGATACATTGGAAAATAAAAAACACCAACCAGATTTAAGTTTATATGATTTAAACCATCAAATTTCATTTTAATTTGTGGATCTAAATAGCATTAATAAAAAAACTATTAGGGAGCGTTTTTGATGAAAAAAACAAAAATTGTTTGTACAATTGGTCCAGCTAGTGAAACGGTTGAGACTTTAGTAAAATTAATGAATGCTGGAATGAACGTAGCACGTTTAAACTTCTCACATGGAGATTTTGAAGAACATGGTGCTAGAATTAGCAACATTCGTGAAGCTGCAAAAATTACAGGCAAAACGATTGCTCTATTATTAGATACTAAAGGTCCTGAAATTAGAACCAACAACATGAAAGATGGTAAAGTGGAATTATCTACTGGAGACACTGTTCGTATTTCTATGACAGAAGTTGAAGGAACAAAAGAAAAATTCTCAATCACTTATCCTGAATTAATCAACGATGTGGTTGTAGGAAATCATATCTTACTTGATGACGGTTTAATCGACTTAGAAGTTCTTGAACTTGATAAAGAAAATAACGAAATCGTTACTAAAGTATTAAACGAAGGAACTTTAAAAAATAAAAAAGGTGTTAACGTACCTAACGTAAGCATCAACTTACCTGGTATTACAGAAAAAGACGAAGCTGATATCCGTTTTGGTATCCAAAATGATGTTGACTTTATCGCAGCAAGTTTTGTACGCCGCCCAAGTGATGTTTTAGAAATCACTAAAATTTTAGAAGACGAAAATGCAACTCACATTCAAATCGTTTCTAAAATTGAAAACCAAGAAGGTATTGATAACTTAGATGATATCTTAAAAGTATCTGATGGTTTAATGGTAGCTCGTGGGGACTTAGGAGTTGAAATTCCAACTGAAGATGTTCCTGTTGTCCAAAAAGAAATGATCAAAAAATGTAACGCTTTAGGTAAGCCAGTTATTACGGCTACTCAAATGTTAGATTCTATGCAACATAACCCTCGTCCAACACGTGCAGAAGCAAGTGACGTGGCGAACGCTATCTACGACGGAACAGATGCTATTATGTTATCTGGTGAAACAGCAGCAGGGGACTACCCAGTTGAATCTGTTCAAACAATGCATAACATTGCTGTACGTACAGAAGGTGTATTAGGGGACAGAGATGCATATGCTCTTAAACTATACAAAAAAGCTGATATGACAGAATCAATCGGACAAGCAGTAGGACATACTGCTAAAAACTTAGGAATTCAAACAATCGTTGCAGCAACTGACTCAGGTCACACTGCTCGTATGATTTCTAAATACCGTCCTAAATCACATATTGTAGCTGTTACTTTCTCTGATAGAACAGCTAGAAGTTTAGCTTTAAACTGGGGTGTATTCCCACAAGTTGCTGAAAAACCATCTAACACAGATGAAATGTTTGTATTAGCAACAGAAGTAGCTAAAAACACAGGTTTTGCAAAAGAAAATGATTTAATTTTAATCACTGCAGGAGCTCCTATTGGTCAAAAAGGAACAACTAACTTAATGAAAATCCAATTAATTGGAACTGAATTAGGTAATGGTCAAGGAATCGGTAACGCTACAGTTACTGGTAAAGCTTTCGTTGCAACTTCAAGCGAAGAAGCTGTAAATGGAATGGTTGAAGGATCAATCTTAGTTGTTAAAACAACATGTAAAGATTACATGCCAGCAATTGAAAAAGCATCAGCATTAGTAGTTGAAGAAGGTGGATTAACTTCTCACGCTGCAGTTGTAGCTATTGCTCAAGGTATTCCAGTAATCGTTGGTGTTGAAAATGCAACTACTGCAATCGCTAATGATATGATGATTACAATTGACCCTCGTCGTGGCAACATCTTCGAAGGTGAATCAGCATTTTAATGAGATTTAGTTAAGAGAAAAAGGGATTATTTCCCTTTTTCTTTTTTTTTAGGTAAAAAAATTGGCTTTTATCCCGTCAAATAGTGTAAAATAATCTGGATTGAAGTTTTGGAGGGAGTATATGAAAAATAGAAATAGCATGCTTTATTTAGCGATAATGAATTTATTTATCGTTTTTCTAGGTGTGGGATTAGTGATACCAGTAATGCCTATGCTACAAGAGTCAATGCACTTATCAGGAACAACTATGGGATTGTTAGTTTCTGTCTTTGCGATTGCTCAGTTAATAGCATCACCTATTGCAGGTAATCTGTCAGATAAATTAGGAAGAAAAAAACTGATTTCAGTTGGGATGTTAATTTTTGCCATCTCGGAATTGATTTTCGGTTTAGGACATACAGTCAGCTGGTTATATTTCTCACGAGCATTAGGAGGAATTGCAGCGGCTTTAATTATGCCTTCTGTTACAGCTTATGTAGCAGACGTTACAACGATAGAGGAAAGACCTAAATCAATGGGACTTGTTTCAGCTGCTATTAGTGGTGGCTTTATTATTGGACCTGGTTTAGGAGGGTTCATTGCCAATTTCGGTATGCGTGTACCTTTCTTCGTAGCAGCTTCTTTAGGATTAATTGGCTGTATCTTAGCAGTGATTGTTTTAAAAGAACCAGAGAAAAAAATAGTTCATGGTCAAGTAGTTGCTAAAGGATCTTTTATGGAAGTTTTAAAAAATCCAGCCTTTACTTTCCCATTTGTTGTTATTTTGATTTCATCATTTGGTTTACAATCTTTTGAGTCGATTTATAGTATTATGGCTGTCATAAATTTCAATTTTACAACAACTGAAATTGCGATGATTATAACAGTCAGTGGTTCATTAGCCTTATTTTTCCAAATTGTTTTCTTTGATAAATTAATTAATTTATTAGGAGAAGTTGGTTTAATTAGAATTTCATTTTTCTTAAGCGCTATTTTTGTAGCGGTTATCGCTTTTACAGATCAAAATTGGGTAGTAGTGGTGTCTACATTTATCGTCTTTTTAGCTTTTGATTTACAAAGACCGGCCATTACAACTTATTTATCCAAAAGAGCAGGAAATATGCAAGGAACAGTTAATGGCTTGAACTCAACATTTACAAGTTTTGGTAATATTTTCGGTCCAATGGTAGCGGGTTCATTATTTGATATTAATCATTTCTACCCATACTACGTGTCATCATTAATATTACTTGTCACATCATTCTTATCTTTATTATGGAAAAAAGATGTGATTGTTGTCTCAGAAACCACACAAGAAGAAGGATAATATCCTTCTTTTTTATTATAAAAAAATGGGGGTTGTGTGATGAATAAAACATATGATAAGGGATATCAAAGTTTTCAGGAAGGTGTCATTGCTTGTATCCCAACAGTGTTAGGCTACTTCGGGATTGGTTTAGCAGCAGGGATTTTAGGTAAAAGTTCAGGGCTTTCAATTATGTCGATTGTCTTAATGTCAGCTATTATTTATGGTGGGAGCTCACAATTTATTATTATCGGAATGTTAATGACGAATAGCCCTGTGTCAGCCATTGTGTTTACGACTTTTTTGGTGAATGCAAGACACTTCTTAATGAGTCTATCAGTTGCGGAGTATTTTAGAGATTTTTCAATACCTAAATCAATTGCGATTGGTAGTTTACTAACAGATGAATCTTACGGCGTTTTAATGAATCCGATTATGAACGGAAAACAAGTTTCTTTTCAGTGGGTCAACGGATTAAATATGACAGCCTATCTAGTCTGGATATTATCAACCTTAGTTGGTGGTTTAGTAGGAAATTTGATTCCCAATCCTGAACAATTTGGTTTGGATTTTGCTTTAGTGGCGATGTTTATCGGCTTAGTTGTTTTACAAATAGATGGGGAACTAAAGAAAAATACGGTTAAAACGTTACTGATTTTAGGCAGTGTTGTGTTAAGTGTTTATCTGTTATCTCACGTGATGAGTATGGAACTTAGTGTTTTAGCAGCGACATTGATTGGTTGTGGGATGGGAGTGTATTTAGATGGTAAAAAGTGAATTATGGTTATTTTTAGTGATTTTAGCTTGTGGTCTAGTGACTTGGTTACCACGGATTTTACCTTTTATCTTTAGTAAGAAGATGACGTTCTCTCCTTTTTGGAAAAAATTTATGTCATACATCCCAACCTGTATTTTGACAGCCTTACTAGCCCAAAGTGTTTTGGTAATCAATAAAGGCGGTTTAACAACCATTAATTTAGAAAATCTTATGGTTGCACTTCCAACAGTCTTAGTTGCTTTTGTGACTAAAAGCTTAATGTGGACTGTGGTATTTGGAATTATTGCTATGACACTAGTAAGGTATTTAGGACTATTTTAGAAGGTGATTAAAAATGAAAATAGAAAAAATAGGTCTCGAAGAAATGGAGATGTTGTATGCTAATCATTTGGTACATGACTTTCCTCAAAATGAATTAAAATCGTTTGAGACAATAAAAAAATCCTTCAATAATCATCAATCTGAGTGTTTGGTTTTGAAGGATAACAAAAAGATAATGGCTTATAGTGTATTTGCTTGGAAACACCCAGAAGTGAAGATATTAGAATATTTTGCTGTAACAAAAGAAAATCGTGGAACTGGCATGGGTTCCTTGATGATAAGTATGTTGATGGATTACTTGACAGTTAATGAATTGATTATTGAATCAGAAGATCCAAGCATTTCAATAGATGAAAAAGAAAAAGAAATCAATCAAAAGCGGTTATCTTTTTACAGAAAAAATAACTTTAAAGAATCAGGTTTGAAATTAAAATTAGGTGACGTTCATTTTATTATTTTTAGATATCATAACCAACTCACTAATGACGAACTTTTAGAAGAAATAAAAGCTATTTACCACATTACTTCACCAAATATGGAAATCTTAGCTTATTAATATGGTTATTGATTTAAAACTTATGGTATACTAAATTGAATTTGAAAGGATGAATAAGATATGAATGAATTGCTAGGAAATGTATGGCATGGGATGGTCTTTGATGAAAACGATCATAGTTATTTTGTCCAAAAAAATGGGATAACGTTTCTTTTAGATAAGGCTGAAGGTGAGCAAACAATCGGTAACATGGTTGAAGGATTTGCTTACCAAAATCAAAAACAACAAAACCGTTTTACGACAAACATACCAAGTATTAGAAAAGGACATCAAGGATTTGCTGAAGTTATTGCTTCACGAAAAGATTTAGGTGTCTTTGTTGATATTGGCTTAGGAGACAAGGAGATTGTTGTGTCAATGGATGAACTTCCTGAGATGCGTCAATTATGGCCTAAAAAAGGAGATCAACTACTAGTTAGCTTAAAAACAGATGAAAAAGATCGTCTATGGGCAACTTCAGCTGATGATGTTGATTATTTAGCTATGTCAAAAGCAGCAACAAAAGAAGAAATGCACAACAAAAACGTTACAGGAATTGTGTATCGTTTAAAAATGGTGGGAACATTCTTCATTACAGAAGAAAAACACATTGGTTTTATTCACCCGTCAGAGCGCTTTGAAGAACCTAGATTAGGTCAAAAAGTAGAAGGGCGTGTCATTGGGGTTAGACCAGATGGTATGTTAAACGTTTCTTTAAAACCAAGAGGCTATGAAGTCATTTCATCGGATGCACAAATGATTTTAACTTTCTTAGAACGTTCTGAGTTTGGAAAGATTCCATTTACAGATAAATCAACACCTGAATCAATTAATGAGACATTTGCTATCAGTAAAGCTCAATTTAAACGTGCTTTAGGTTCATTAATGAAAGAAAAGATGGTTATCCAAGAAGATGGTTGGACCGTTTTGACTAAAAAGCCAGAATCTAATTGAGAATAATTGCAATTCTATTTTATATAAATTATAATTAAAAGTGTAGTTTTAAAATAAAACTAGTTTCAGATTATAATTATTATAAAAAGGAGTGCTGAACTCCCATGGAGAACACAATTGATTCGCTAATAAAAATTAAAAAGAAATTACAAGAGGCCAGTTATAAATTAACTCCTCAACGAGAGACAACTGTACTTGTTTTACTTGAAAATGAAAAAGATCATCTATCAGCTGAGGAAATCTATATGTTGGCTAAATTAAAATCACCAGAAATTGGTTTAGCAACTGTTTATAGAACCCTAGAAATGTTAACTGAATTAAAAGTATTAGACAAAATCAGTTTTACCGATGGCTTAGCAAGATACGATATGCGTAAAGAAGGTGCTAAGCATTTCCATCATCATTTACTTTGTTTAGAATGTGGTGATATTGAGGAAATTGAAGATGACTTACTTTTAGAAGTTGAAAAGGTTGTTGAAGAGCGTTTTAAATTTCAAGTGAGTGACCACCGATTAACGTTCCATGGTGTGTGTCAAAAGTGTCAAAGTAACTCTTAAAAAGAAAAAAATAAGAGGCTACCTATTGAGGTTAGCCTCTTTGTTTGCGTTCGCGTCTAAAACCGCGTAGTTCTAATTGTTTATATGACTTGTATGAAAAAATACTGAGCCCAATTCCAATTACAAGAAAAACACCGCATAATGATATATTTAATAACTGTGGCTGCTTAAATCCTTCGAATAACCAATTATTTAAGTTATCATCAAAAATCGATAAGGATCTAATTGGGTTATAACGGTAGAAGAGGTAACTACTTAAAAGTAGAAGCATACTTGAACTTGAAAAGAGATAAGCTAAATTTCTGACAAAAACATGGGTATAACGATCAGCTGCCAAGTAATTAAATAGGAGTAAAACAGCTAATAAAATAAGAGAACCGTAGAGGACCATATTGCTAGCTTGGTTAATCAGATTAATTCTAAGGCCGAAAGTTGAGATAATTTTATTTCGAATTGAGCGGTCATAAATGTGATAAGCCTGGTTAACAAATTCATTAACGCTTTCTTGGTTAGAGGCATCAATAGCTTTCCCCGTTTTATCTGCATAGGCTGTAATAGCGTCTGAAATACCTTTTTTGATGTCATCTTGTTTGACCATGTAAGGAGCGCCGTTAAGGGTATTTTCTAAAAAGTGGTTAAAATCTTGAGCCACTTGTTCTTCTTTAATGACTTGTTCCAGTCCATCTGCTGTAATGCCGCTAGCTAGACCTAAATCTTGAATCCCTTGATTAATCGTCTCTGTTAGTGCTTTTGTGTAGCCACTTGTCTCAGTTGTTTTTTCCCAATGAGTGGTGGATAGAAGAGACACTTTTAAAATCATCATCTGACTGGCAATAATCAAGCAAACAATTGCTAGTAAGGTTAATAAAAATTGATACAATGAACCTATTTGTTTTTTCAAAAATGTCCCTCCTTAATTATCCAAATCAATCATCTTACCAGAAATACGCTCAGCGTAAACAAATAACCTATCTTCTGTTAATCCAATCATGCTAATAGGGTAGCAAGTGTATAAGATTAACTGATTGTTATCTGATTTTTCATAGAGAGACTCAATCGCTTGTTTATCGTTATATTTTAGTACTTTTTTTTCTTTTACTTCATATTCATAGGTTTCGTAACTGGTTTTAATTGAAATCGTCTCACCAACTTCAACTTGATCTAAAATAGCTAAATCAGCCGTGTTGTGACCACCGATTAATGTTGTGCCAGGTTCTCCAGGAAAAACACTCCCATTGAAATGACCGACACCAGTTCTCAAATCATCCAAGGAATCACCATAGATTAATTTAGCTTCGATATTGTGTTTATTCACTACAACGGCGCCATATTCAGTTCCTAAAGTTGGGTATTCCACTTGACTTGATGGGATTTTATCATTTATTGGAGTGATATCTTTTGCTTTATCTTCATTAAAAATGGATTTTTGAGCCATTTCTTCTTTATTAGTGACTGTTACAGCGTTAACAAGTAGAGTTGCAGTATCTTTAAAAGGAAGTATTAAGATGTACAGAATTACTGTCGCTGTAAGAAAAAAGAGTACTGGCATATAAAAATATGCCAGTACTCTTTTATTTATTAACAATTAACCTCTTTTTTACGAGATAAGATACCTGTTACTAATGTTAATGAGAACAGACCAATAATTGTAATAATGGCATTAGTCATAGTGAAACCTGTTGTTTTAACAACTGGATTTTTACTATTTGTTGGTACAAAGACAGCTTGTCCTTTGTTGTTAGTAATGTTTCCATTACCATCAACAGATAAATCTAGAGCTTTAGCAGCTGCTAAAATATGATCTAAGATTTGGTTTTGAATATCTTTTGGTAATTGACTTAACAAATCTTCAAGACTTGTTGCTGTAATACCAGCAGAATTATCAATAACTAGTTGTCTTGCGGCATTAATATGACCAACAACTTCGTCACAAGTAGCTTTGTCGTAATCGTTAGCTTTTAATTCATTCTCAGCTTGTTGAATATCAGTAGCAGAGAAATAAAATGTTTGACCTTCTTGAGTCGTCACACCTTGATTAAGTGCATCTAGAATACGTTGTTCGTCGCTAGAGATTGCTCCAGCTGCATTTGCTGCTAATGGTGCCATAAACACTAAGAAAGCAAATGCTAGTGCAAAAAGTTTTTTCATGTTTTGTTTAACCCTCCTTTAAAAGTATAACTAAGTATATCATAAGACGTATTTTAAAAAAAGGTTCAAAAAGAGTTTATTTTTAATGTTTTATCTATTTTTATGAATTAAATAAAAATAACAGAAAGTATTTAACTGGATATCAGTAAAATACTCTCTGTTTATCTAAATAGTTGCTTATTAATTAAGTTATTTTGAATAAGACTCTAAAACTTTTTGGTGAATAGGACATGTTGTTAAGTGATCATTGACCATGCCGATACTTTGCATAAAAGCGTAAACGGTAGTTGGACCAACAAACTTAAATCCTTTTTTTTTTAAATCTTTAGCTATTGTTTCTGCTAAAGGAGTGAAGCCAGGAACCTCTTCGATTAATTTAAAATTACTTTGAATCGGAGTGAAATCAACATAGTTCCAAATAAAGTCATTAAATGAGCCGAATTCTTCTTGAATAGCTAAAAAACTCTTGGCGTTAGCTACTACTGATTTTAGTTTTAACTTGTTACGAATAACACGTTCATCTAACAGTAATTGTGCTAATTTTTCTTCAGAGTAACCTTGAATAATAGTTGGGTCAAATGAATCAAAAGCTTCTGTCATGCCTTGTCGTTTGGCTAAAATAGTTGTCCAACTTAGGCCAGCTTGCATTGTTTCTAAAATCAACATCTCAAAAAGTAAAGAATCATCGTGTAAAGGAAATCCCCAATGTGTATTGTGATACTCAAGTTCTAATGAACTTCTATTTGCCCAAGGGCAGATGTGATCAGTCATGTTAATTGCTCCTTTTAATGTGATTGATATAACTCATTAAAATGATAACGATCAATATAAACAGTTGGATTAACAACATAGTCACTTTTGTCAAAATAAATAAGTTGTTCACTAACTAGGCCGTTAACTAATTCGTACTCAATAGGTATTTGAGCTTGGACAGAAAAAGTTTTATCAGCTCCGATAAAATTAACTGTTGCAAGGGCAATCGGTTTTAAGGGTTGCTCCTCGTAAAAGATAGTTATCGATTTTAAGACATCTTTTGATGTTTTATCGTAAAAATCAATAGTCTGTGTTGCCAATGATTGATTGTCTAAAATAAGGTTTATTTTTTTTGAAGATAAGGGTTGTAATTTAACTAGTTCAAATTCTTGATTCAATAGTCGTTTGGCTTTTGAATCGGTTGAAAAAAATTGTTGTGAGGCTAATTCGGATAAGTGTTCATCTACTTCTTGGAACAATGCTTTTTCTTTTTCTTTCACTGATTTACTAATTGAATGGTAAACAGGAAGGCAAATGATATAAAAACTAATCAAAGAAATAATGAAAAAATACATAAAAAAAGCCCACCATGGATTCTTAAAATGAATCGTACTAAACATGGATAGCACAAAAACGATTGGAATATCTAAAATAATTGATATTTTAAATAGGATTTTCTTTTCTTCATAATAACTGGTTAAATTTTGATAATAAGTATCATTTTTTACCTTAATTAACTCAAACAAATGAAGATTTTGATAGTCCTCTTGAACCGGTAACAAATAGCATCACACCCTTTATTTTGACAATATATCTATTGTATATTCTATAGAAATAAAAGTCCATCTGATTTTGAAAAAATAAAATAAGTTAACATAATAAATATAGTAAAGGAGGGAGAAAACTGATAGAATAGATTAGGCTAAGCGAGGTGTGAAAAATGGAAACTCATTTAGAGGAGTACTTACATTATTTAAAAATAGAACGTGGTTTATCGGATAATACGATTCAAAGTTATCAGCGAGACCTAAAACAATACCTTCTTTTTTTAGCAGAAGAAAAAAAAGAAGATTGGGAGGATATTGATCGATACTTGGTCCTAGACTTTTTAGAACAATTACGTAATGAAGGAAAATCTTCAGCAACGATTATTCGAATGGTCTCAGCATTAAGAAAATTTCATCAATTTCTACGTCAAGAACGCTATACAGATAACGATCCTATGCAGCATGTGGATACGCCAAAAAAACAACAAAAATTACCTAAGACATTGTCCATTAAAGAAGTTGAAAAAATCATTGAAGCTCCTGACACGTCAGATATCTTAGGCATCAGAGATAGAGCGATTTTAGAGTTGATGTATGCAACTGGACTTAGGGTGTCAGAGTTAATCACTTTAAAATTAGATGATTTACATTTATCTTTAGGATTGATTCAAACCCTTGGTAAAGGGGACAAAGAAAGAATTATTCCAATTGGTGATCAAGCAATTAATTGGATTAATATCTATTTAGAGAAATCACGTCCAGAGTTATTAGCAAAAAATAAAAAAGAAAAAACGAGAGTTCTCTTTTTGAATTACAAAGGAGAAGGATTTTCAAGACAAGGGATTTGGAAAAATTTAAAAGTGTATGTGGTTCAAGCAGGAATTGAAAAAGAAGTGACCCCCCATACCTTAAGACATAGTTTTGCGACTCATTTACTGGAAAATGGTGCTGATTTAAGGGTTGTTCAGGAATTATTAGGTCATGCTGATATTTCAACAACTCAAATCTACACGCATATCAGTAAAAAAAGAATGGCTGATGTCTACAAAACCTATTTTCCAAGAGCTTAGAATAGGATAATAAATATGAAAGAATTAAACGTAAAATTAGATATTTTTGAGGGACCGCTTGACTTACTCCTTCATTTAATTAAAACATTAGAAATAGATATCTACGACATTCCGATTGCTGAAATTACGGAGCAATATATGTTTTATATCAGATCAATGAAAGAGCTTGATTTAGAACTAGCCGGAGAATACATTGTCATGGCGGCAACGCTAATGGCAATTAAAAGTAAAACTCTCTTACCAGTAACCGAAGTTAGTTATGATGAGAGTGACTATTTAGAAGAGGTCGATCCTCGTGAAGAGTTAGTGGCTCAATTACTAGAGTATCGTAAGTTTAAATACGCAGCTGGCGTTTTAAAAGAAAAAGAAATTGAGCGCGGTAAGTATTATACAAAAGAAGCTGTTAACTTAGATGAATACAAAGAAACAGTTGAGCCGTTAGCGCCAAATGAAGTGACAACGATTGATTTGTTTTTAGCTTTTAGTGACGTTCTAAATCGTCAAAAAGAATTAGAACCAATGGAAACCAGTATTGTGGCAGAAGAATTCAGTATTGAAGACAAAATCAATGAAATTACTAGTCGCATTTTTAGGTTAAACGCAAAAGAAGGCTTAACTTTTGAATCTTTATTTTTTGTTTATAGTCGCAATGAAATTGTCACCACTTTTATGGCTGTTTTAGAGTTAGTTAAGTCTGGTGTAGTTATTGCCAAACAAAAACAAGTCAGTGAACCAATTGTTTTATATAAAAGAGAAGATTGAGAGGGATAGTATGTCAGTTAATAGTCAAATAGAAGCCTTGTTATTTGTCTCAGGTAATGAAGGTTTAACGTTAACCGAGTTGTCCCTAGTATTAAATGTTTCAACAGCAACAGCTTATGACGCCGTGATGGCTTTGAAAGATCAATACGAAACATCTGAAATCAGTGCTTTAACGATTTTAGAAGTGGGCGACCGTTTTTTATTAAGTACCAAAAAAGAGTATGCTTCGTTATTAAAAGAGTTTGCACAATCAGCAATTAATCAATCCTTATCCCAAGCAGCTTTAGAGTGCTTGTCGATTGTGGCATATAAACAACCAATTACGCGTTCTGAGATTGAATTATTAAGAGGAGTACAATCATCTGGTTCTGTCCAAAAATTGGTCAGCAGACGCTTAATAGAAGAAAAGGGAAGAGTTGAAGGGCCTGGTAGAGCTATTCTTTACGGAACAACACCTTATTTCTTAGATTATTTTGGCTTAAAATCAACAGAAGAATTACCACCAGTTGAACAATTAGAAGAAAAAGCAGAAAAAGAAATTCCAAATGATTTGTTTTTCGACCGCTTTAAAGAACAGTTTGAAAAATTAGAAGAAGAACAGGATGAAGAATAAATGGAAAGATTACAAAAAGTAATGGCTCATAGTGGCGTAGCTTCACGAAGAAAGTCAGAACAAATGATATTAGATGGCCGTGTTTCAGTTAACGGTAAAAAAGTAACAGAATTAGGGCACAAAGTTGGAAATCGTGACTTAATCGAAGTTGATGGAGTTCCAGTTTACCAAGAAGAACCCGTTTATTTTGCTTTATATAAACCAAGAGGCGTTATTTCAGCTGTTAGTGATGATAAAGGAAGAAAAGTAGTTAATGATTTATTCCCAGGAGTTAGCGAACGAATTTTCCCAGTTGGCCGTCTTGACTATGATACGTCTGGTTTATTGATTATGACTAATGATGGTGAATTTGCTAATATCTTAACTCACCCAAAACACGAAGTTAATAAAACTTATGTAGCAAAAGTTAAAGGTGTAGCAGCTAATGAAGAGTTAAGAATGTTAGCTAGAGGTGTGAAGATTGATGGCAGAAAAACAGCGCCAGCAAGATATAATATTTTATCAACGGATCGTACTAAGGGAACAAGTATTATTGAGTTAACTATTCATGAAGGACGTAATCACCAAGTTAAGAAAATGCTTGAAGCAGTAGGATTCCCTGTTCTTAAATTAAAACGTGAAAAAATTGGTTCTCTTGATTTAATCGGTTTAACATCAGGTAGATACCGTGAACTAAGTAAAAAAGAAGTCAGTCAGTTATTAGTTGAGGCAAAAGGTTAAGCTAAAAGACTTGAATATTATTTTGAGTTAGTTATAATTAAGATGTAAAAAAAATAAAAAAAGGTCGTCTTCACGGGCAGGGTGTAATTCCCGACCGGTGGTAATAGTCCACGAACTGAGTGATAGATAGTTTATCATTTGGTCGAACTGGTGTAATTCCAGTACCGACAGTTAGAGTCTGGAGTAAAGAAGATAGGGCTTATTTGAGAATAACATCAGATAATGCACTGTTTTTTTGTCATGCTCTTGTGAGAGATATGGCGAGGAGACAGTTTTTTATTTATTCTTAAACATGTCTGAAGATGGTCCTAATAGGAGGATTTTCTTATGAAAAGAAGAAAAACAGAAAAAATGGTTGTCACTGCACTACTTGCGTCATTCTCGTATCTACTATTATTTTTAGAGATACCAATTTTACCAACTTTTGGTTGGTTAAAGCTTGATTTTAGTGATATTCCTATCTTAATTGGTTCATTTGTTTTAGGGCCATTAGCAGGAATAACCATTGCATTTATCAGATCGCTGCTTAATTTTATGATGAGTGGTGGGGATGTGTTAAGTTTTATTGGAAACACAACAGGATTTATAGCGTCCGTTATTTTTATGTTACCAATTTACTACATGATAAAGAGAGAAAATAACAACAAAAACTTAATTATTGGGATGGTAATCAGCTCTAGCTTACTAACGATTTTTATGTCGATTGCCAATTATTTTGTGATTACCCCACTATACATTACCCTACTAGGGATGGATTTTGGTATCCCGATTGCACAAATGGTATTATACGGTATCGTGCCATTCAATATCATTAAAGGGATTGCAGTAAGCGTGGTATTCTTTATTACTTATAAAAAATTAGTTCCAAGTATTGAGAAAAAAATGAGTTTGGTATAGATAAAAAGATGAAAAGGTTTGGTCGATAACGGACTAAACCTTTTCTTTTTTTGTTTTATATTTCAAATATTTCTATTAATGTAAAAATTTGTTATGCATTCTCAATAAAAAGGTATTAATCATAGATATTTATGAGAAAAAACGTTTATTTTTCACTGAAAATTCATAAATATAAAATAATAAAAGTAACATAGTAATTTGTTTGTAATAATTGGTGTAATTCTTGTAATGATATGTTAATATATATTACATAGAAGTAAAGTAGATGAGGGGAGTCGTATGCGAAACAAAAGAAAATACATAACGGGCATTGATGGTTTACGTTCAATAGCTGTTATAGGTGTTATTTTATACCATTTAACTCCTCGCTTTATGCCAGGAGGATTTTTAGGCGTCACGCTGTTTTTTGTCATTTCGGGTTATTTAATGACCGATATACTCTTAACGGAGTGGCAAGAAAGGCAAAAAATTGGGTTAAAACAATTTTACGTGAAACGAGCCAGAAGGATTTATCCGTCACTGTTTGTTTTATTCATTGTGACAGGAAGTTCCTTTTTATTTATATCAAAAGATTTATTGAATAATTTTAAACAAATAGTTACAAGTAGTTTACTGAATGTTAATAATTTTTGGCAAATTATGAACGGTTCTTCTTATTTTGACCGATTTGGGAATGAATCTCCATTTACACATTTATGGTCCTTATCAATAGAAGGGCAATTTTATTTAATCTGGCCAATTCTAGTAGCGTTTTTAGTTTACAAACAGAAAAATCATCAACGATTATCTCGTTTTATTCTATTTACAACAATGCTTTCTGGAATATTGATGATTGCTTTTTACAATCCTGATAATTTAAATCGTTTATATTATGGAACAGATACACGACTCTTTTCTATCTTAATTGGAGCTTATCTAGCTATCTATTTACGTGACCATGAGAAACGAATAGCAGCTCTTTCAGAAGGCGTGAAGCTAACTATCTGTATCGCCTCGATTATTGGGATTGGAACTAGCTTTATTTTCCTTAAAGATAGTAATCCTTTTGTTTATCAAGGATTTATGTTTATTTTCAGTGTCATGAGTGCCTTATTGTTAGGTGTTGTGATAGCTTCTGAAAAAAGTAATCGACTGCTAACCAATCCGTTATTCAAATGGATCGGTACAAGAAGTTATGAAATCTATTTATGGCAATTTCCAGTTATGATTGGTTATGAAAAAATGATTAAGTGGGATGGCAGTAATGTGTGGTTCCATCTATTATTACAGTTTGTCATGATTTTACTTTTATCTGAATTAACATATAGACTAGTTATGTGGTTTAGACATCATGTTGTCTTTAGTAAAGAATGGTTTTCTAAAGTGGTTACTACTACTAAAGGCAAAACAGGTCTTGGTTTAACGGCAGTTCTTTTAGTCACATTTGTTGTGAGTCTAGCTGTTGCGCCGTCCGGAAGAACTAATGCAAGTGTAGCCTTAGAGAAGAAACTTCTTGATAATCAGAAGATGATTGAAAAACAAGAAGCAACTAAGGAAAAGGAAACAAAAGAAACGACAACTAGTAGTGAGACTAAAACAAGTGAAACAAAAGAAAGTCAAACAAAAGAAGAGACAGAAAAACCTAAGCAACCAGATAAAGATTTAATTAAATTATCTGATAAAGAAACTAATTATTTAAAAACTGTGGACTTTAGTGCCATTGGTGACTCGGTACTATTAAGTGCAGCCCCAGAGATAAAAGCTATTTTTCCAAGTAGTGAAATAGATGCAGAAGTGGGTCGTCAATTAATGGATAGTGAACCAGTCTTTAAAAAGGCAAGTAAAGACAACAAATTAGGTGATGTGGTTCTTGTTGTGTTAGGAACTAATGGTAGTTTCACAACTAAAGAAATGGAAGATATTATGGCGTATCTTACAGATAAAGAAGTCTTTTTTGTTAATACAATGGTTCAAAGACCATGGCAAAAGGCAGTTAACGAAGAGTTAGCTAAAACAGCTAAAAATCATGAGAACGTTCATATTATCGATTGGAAAAAGTATTCAAATGGTATGGCTGAGTGGTTTGACGTGGATGATGTCCATTTAACACCAGTTGGAGCTGAAAATTTCTCTTATTTAATTGGTAAGGAAATTTATGATGTGTTAAATAAATAGTAGAAAAAACGAGGATAACTTTTTAGTTATCCTCGTTTCTCTATTTCAATGGCTCTAGTAGGGCAACTTCGGTAGGCTTCCAGTAAATCTTCAGGGACAACTTCGCCAATTTCGAATTCTTTTTCTTCTGAATCAATCAGTTTAACAATCCCATTATCGTAATAATCGAATATTTCAGGGGCTTTGATTTGGCAAAGACCACACGCAATACATTTTTTTGGTATAATTTTACATAACATATAAAAAACTCCTTACTGAGGTGACACATGACATTTTATCATTTATTTATTTTATCTTGCTTTAAAAAGCATCAAGAGATGCGTTCATCTACATTATATCATTTATTAAAAGGAAAAAGAACCTCATCTATTTTGTCTTATGGCTATTTTTACGGTTGTTTACCTTACTTCTCCTTATTTCCAAAGCTAGTAGAAGTAAGTTATCAAAAGGTTCTAAGTGACTGTGTATCAGCAGGTTTTCTTAAAGAAGGCGAGAAAGGTTACTACGTATTGACTGAGACAGGAGCAAAAGAAGTGAGGAAATCAGAAATACCAGATTTGTCAGAACTTAAGCAATTAAACTACTACAAATGGGATATTTCTTTTTTTGATCGTTTAATGTTTACCTCTCAAGTCGTCTCTGAAAAAAGCCATCATAATAGAGCTTATGTTCCAGTTGAGGGGAATTTATTTAAGCAACAACGCCTGAAATTATGGTTAAAAAATCAAGATAATACGTTAGAATACGCTTTTTATAAGGAATGGGAAAGAATTGTAGATGAGATGCCTAAAGAGTCTCACAAAATGATTTTGGGCCAATTAACAGGCTATAATCATCGTGGCTATACGTTAAGCCAGTTAGCAAAAGAGGAACAATTTGATACGATTCACTATTATTTATCTTTTAAACATAATCTTCACCAATTTATCACGATTATTCGAGATAATCATAGCGATTTTCCTTTGTTTTATTCTTTATTAGAAGATGAAATAGCTCTAACTAAAGAAGATAGTTGTTTAAAATCAGCGAAATTATTTAGTGAGGGTTTCTCTTTAGAGGAAATCGCTCAGATGAGACATTTAAAAGTCAGCACAGTGACAGATCATTTAATAGAAGACTATATTATTAATCCCTCTGAATCTAAACTACAAACTTATTCAGAAGAAAAAGAACAGGCGCTGGCTTTATTTTACCAAGAGCAGCCTAATTTTTACCGTTGGGTATTTAAAGAAGCGTTATCGTACGCACCTAGTTTGACATTTTATGAGTTTAAATTTTATCAATTTCGCCTAGTTGAGGAAGGGAAATCGCATGTATGACTGATTTAAAAACATTTTTACAACAAAAATTTCATTTTTCTTCTTTTAAGGAAGGACAAGAAGAAACGATTCAGTCTTTAATTGAGGGCAATGATACGTTTACCATTTTACCTACAGGAACAGGGAAATCACTGTGTTATCAACTGCCAAGTTACTTATTAGAAGGACAAACGATTATTGTTTCTCCTTTAATATCATTAATGGAAGATCAAGTTTCTCAGTTAAGACAAATGGGCGAAAAATCTGTGATTGCGATTAACAGTACCTTAGATTTTTCATCAAAACAATACGTTTTAAACCATTTAGAGTCTTTTAAATTTATCTTTCTAAGCCCAGAAACCTTAAATCAGCCTGAAGTTTTAGCAAGGATGAGAGCTTTGAGAATTGGTTTATTTGTTATCGATGAAGCGCATTGTATTTCTGAATGGGGCCACGATTTTAGACCTAGTTATTTATCCCTTAAAAAAAACTTAGATATCTTAGGTTCCCCCTTAACGTTAGCACTAACCGCAACGGCGACTGATAGTGTTAAAGAAGACATTAAAGGGCAGTTATTTGTGAATAATCAAGTTCAAGAATTTTTTTATTCGGTGAACCGGGAAAATATTTTTTACGAAGTGGCTTGTTGTGAAGATAAAGTTGCCTTTTTAACAGAATTTCTAGCAGAGCGAGACATGCCTGGCATCATTTATTTTTCTAGTAAAAAAGAAGCAGAACGAGTGAGTGGGGTGTTAAATGACACTCTCCCTTATCCAGTGAGTTATTATCATGGTGATTTATCCAGTAGTGACCGAGTGAAAATTCAACAACAGTTCATTCATGATGAAATTAGAGTGTTATGTGCCACAAGCGCCTTTGGTATGGGAATTAATAAAGAAAATGTTCGTTTTGTCATTCATTATCATTTGCCTGATAGTTTAGAAAATTATGTCCAAGAGTCTGGACGTGCTGGGAGAGACCATAAACAAAGCTTGTCGATTATCTTATATCAAGGAGGAGATGAGCGGATTCATCATTTTTTACAAGAAGAAAGTTTTAATCAGAAAAAAGATTTATTGTTTTTAAGAGATAAAACGAAGGAACAATTAAAAGACTACCAACACCTGTTAACGGATACTCAGAAAAAATGGTTACTACAATTGGAAGAATCTGATTGGGATTGGGAAAATTTTGAAGCCTCTATTAATCTAAAACAATTCGAAAAAAACAGTAAGATGAATGCTATGACTTATTTTATTAACACAAAGACATGTAGACGCCAATTTATTCTTAATTATTTTAGTAATGACTTTAAAAAAGTGTCACAAGATAACTGTTGTGATAATTGCCAAGTAGATAGAGTTGAACTTTTTTCAGAAATACCTCTATTAAAGAATGAAAAAGAAGAATTTGATGCCAAAAGCCTATTAAAAAAACTATTTTTAAATAAAATTTAAAGATTTATCAGATATTATGTGATAGAATAAATTCAGAAGTTTTTGAGGAGGTAAATAAGTGAGTAGAAAAGACAAAGATGAATTAAACGAACAAGAACCTTGGGATCAGCCAATATATGAGGACCAAGACCAAGGAGAAGATGATGGTTCTTCAAGAACTAATCGTCGATACAAAGAAGAAGGGAAAAACTGGTACGTCATTATTCTAGTTATCCTATTGTTCTTGATTGTATTAGTTCCTGTTTCAGCAATTCTCTATTTTAATATGAGTACAAAAATGAATGAAGGAACAGCTAAACAAGATAAAATTGTTGTTGAAAGTAGCTCAAAAGAAAAAGTAACAAAATCTTCTTCGAAAGAAAAAGAAAAAACTTCTTCTACAACGACAGAGAGCTCAACACCAGCTTCATCTTCAAGTAGCTCAAGTAGTAGTTCTTCAAGTTCTTCAACATCATCAACATTTAGAGATGTAGAAGTATCACCTGAAGAAGCACAAAACAACCAAAACATTGCTCCAGAAGGCGGACAAGTAGCTCCTGCAGGTGGCGGTTCAGTTGTGAACTACGGTGAAGGCGATTCAACAAGAAGTTTATGGAAAATTGCTACTGAAAATGGTATGACTGTAGATGAACTTTATCAATTAAACCCAGGAATTGACGCAACAAACGTTCAACCTGGTCAACAAATTAGAGTTAGATAATAAAAAGTCGTCCTGTGACGACTTTTTATTTTAGGGCAAAATCAAAGTAAGGGTGTTTAGAAAATGAAAAAAACGATTCAAATAGCAATTGATGGGCCAGCTTCAGCAGGTAAGAGCACAGTTGCTAAGATATTAGCTAAAAAGAATGGCTTTATTTATTGTGATACAGGAGCAATGTACCGAGCATTAACATTAGCTGCGATTACTAAAAATATTGACTTAGATTCAGAAGAAGCATTAATGTCTTTATTAAATGACATTAAAATTAGTTTCACTCAAGAAGAAGATGGCCAACATGTTCATTTAAACGATGAAGATGTAACTTTAGCGATTCGTAACAACGATGTGACTAATTCAGTTTCAAAAGTATCAGCATATAAATCAATTCGTGAAGAAATGGTTATTAGACAACAAGATATTGCTTCATCTATGAGTATTGTAATGGATGGCCGTGATATTGGAACAGTTGTGCTACCAAATGCTGATTTGAAAGTCTTTCTAGTGGCTAGTGTGACAGAAAGAGCTGAACGCCGTTATAAAGAAAACCAAGCTAAGGGTATCGAAACTGACTTTGAAAGTTTAAAACAAGAAATTGCTGATCGTGATCATTATGATTCAACACGTAAAAATTCTCCCTTAGTTCAAGCTGAAGATGCTATTTTAGTAGATACTTCGGGTTTAAGTATTGCAGAAGTCGTTGAAAATATCGAAAAATTAATGAAAACACTTTTTTAATTAACGAAAAGAACATTTTACTCTAGTAAAGTGTTTTTATTTTAGGTAGAATAGTAGTAAGCAGTAAATGAAGACGAATTGTTGTTGAGGAGGAAAGCAAAGATGACAGAGCAAATGAACGAAGAAATGTTAAATGCTATGGCAAGTGTACAAGAAGTAAAAGTTGGAGATTTAGTCCAAGGTGAAGTCTTAACAATTGATGAGAACAAACAAGCAATTGTTGGTATTATCGGAGCTGGAGTAGAGGGTGTTATTCCATTAAAAGAATTATCAACAGTAGCTGTACAAAACGTTACTGATGTAGTAAATATTGGTGATATCATAGATGTAGTGGTTATTTCTGAAATCGGAAAAGATAAAGAAAATGGTAGCTACTTACTATCAAAACGTCGCGTTGACGCGAAAAAAGTTTGGGAAGATATTGAAGAAGCTTTCAAAGCTGGTCAAACAATCGAAGCACCTGTAACAGATGTTGTTAAAGGTGGATTAGTTGTTGATGCTGGTGTACGTGGTTTCGTACCTGCTTCAATGGTCGATGTTCACTTTGTTTCTGATTTTTCAGAATTCAAAGGCCAAACATTAACATACAAAATTATTGAAATTGAACCATCAGAAAACCGTTTAATCCTTTCTCGCCGTGCTGTTCTTGAAGCGGAACAAGCAGTTGCTAAGAAAGAAATTATGGATAATATTTTAGCTGGTGATATTGTTGAAGGACGTGTAGCACGTTTAACTAACTTTGGTGCGTTTATCGACTTAGGTGGAGTTGACGGATTAGTTCACGTTTCTGAAATTTCATATAGCCACGTGGTTAAACCTGAAGATGTATTATCTGTGGGTGACGTTGTAAAAGTTAAAGTATTAAGCATTGACCCTGAAAAAGAAAGAATTTCACTTTCTATTAAAGAAACATTGCCTGGACCTTGGGATAATGTAGAAGCAGACGCTGCAGTAGGTTCTGTTTTAGAAGGTAAAGTGAATCGTTTAACATCGTTTGGTGCTTTCGTTGAGATTTTACCAGGTGTTGAAGGATTAGTTCACATTTCTCAAATTTCTCATAAACATATTGCAACACCACATGAAGCTTTAGAAGAAGGCCAAATGGTAACTGTTAAAGTTCTTGATGTAAGTAAAGAAAACAAACGTATTGGTTTAAGTATCAAAGCTTTAGAAGAAAAAGAAGAAGAAGTTGTAGTTGAAGAAGAAACTTATGTTATGCCTGAAGAATCTACTGGATTCACATTAGGTGACATGATTAATCTTGAACCAACTGAAGAAGACTAATAAATTCTTAAGAAAAGTCGGCTAGTTGCCGGCTTTTTCTTATTTTCATCATCTTTTACTTGCAAGAGCATAAAGTATCGTTTAAACTTTATAAGGATAAGAAAGTATAGGAGGTGGCCATATTGGCAAACCCAACATTAGCCATCGTTGGAAGACCCAACGTAGGAAAATCAACATTATTTAACCGTATTGCTGGGGAGCGTATTTCGATTGTAGAAGACATTCCTGGTATTACAAGAGACCGTATCTATGCTCATGGAGAATGGTTAGGAAGAGAGTTTAGTATCATCGACACAGGTGGTATTGAAATGAGTGACGAGCCTTTCATGGATCAAATTAAGCATCAAGCTGAGATTGCCATGGAAGAAGCAGACGTGATTATGTTAGTTGTTAGTGGACGTGAAGGGATTACGGACGCTGATGAGTACGTATCAAAAATTCTTTATAAGAGTAATAAACCAGTTATTTTAGCTGTTAATAAAGTCGATAATCCTGAGATGAGAAATGATATTTTTGAATTTTATTCTCTTGGATTAGGTGACCCAATTCCTGTTTCAGGAAGTCACGGTCTTGGTTTAGGAGACGTATTAGATAAAGCGTGTGAGCACTTTGCTAATGTTCCAGACACAGAAGAAGATGACGTGATTCGATTTAGTTTAATCGGTCGACCAAATGTAGGAAAATCATCATTAATTAATGCTATTTTAGGTGAAGAGCGTGTTATTGTATCAGATATTGCCGGAACAACTCGTGACGCGATTGATACATCATTTACTTCTCCTGATGGTCAAAAATTTGAGATGATTGATACAGCTGGTATGCGTAAAAAAGGAAAAGTTTACGAAAGTACTGAAAAATATAGTGTGATGCGTTCAATGCGTGCTATTGATCGTTCTGACGTTGTTTTAGTTGTTCTTAATGCTGAAGAGGGAATTCGTGAATACGATAAACGTATTGCAGGATTTGCCCATGAAGCAGGAAAAGGAATTATTATCGTTGTGAATAAATGGGATACTCTTGAAAAAGATAACCATACAATGAAAAACTTTGAAGATGATATCCGTAGTGAGTTCAGATACTTAGATTACGCACCAATCGCCTATGTATCAGCTAAAACAAAACAACGTTTACACACATTACCTGAAATGATTGAAACAGTTAGTCAAAATCAAACTTTACGAATCCCATCATCTGTTTTAAATGATGTGATTATGGATGCAGTAGCCATCAATCCAACACCAACAGATAAAGGGAAACGATTAAAAATCTTTTATGCAACTCAAGTGGCGATTAAACCACCAACTTTTGTTGTTTTTGTCAACGAAGAAGAACTAATGCATTTCTCTTATTCAAGATTTTTAGAGAATCAAATCAGACGTGCTTTTGAGTTTGAAGGAACGCCAATTCGTATAATTACTAGACGTCGTAAATAGAATTGTGCATTTTATCATAGTTGGTTTTCTTTTTCAACACGAAAGCTAATAATTGAAAAAAACTAGATAAAAAACGCTAAAAGCATTGCTATCACTTGATTCTTATGTTATCTTTGTTTAAGAAATATTATTTAGAAATATTTCCAACCGTCATTTTTGGACCACTCAAAAATGACCGCCTAAAAATATGATGTCAATAATAAACATCAAGATACCTTTTCAAGGAGGTGAAAGATAACATGGCAAACAAAGCAGAATTAATCGAAAAAGTTGCAGAAGCAACTGGATTAACTAAAAAAGACGCAACTTCATCTGTAGATGCTGTTTTTGCTTCAATCCAAGAATTTTTAGCTGAAGGCGAAAAAGTTCAATTAATTGGTTTTGGTAACTTCGAAGTTCGTGAGAGAGCTGCCCGTAAAGGACGCAACCCACAAACTGGAGAAGAAATCCAAATTGCAGCAAGTAAAGTACCTGCGTTCAAACCAGGTAAAGCACTTAAAGATGCAGTTAAATAATGAAACTAAAAGAACCCTTGTATTTCAAGGGTTCTTTCTTTGTTTTATGGATTAGTTCCTACTAAAGGGGCTTAAAAAGGGCAATTTTAACATAATCTGATTATTGTGTGAAGATTTTGTTTAAATCTTTAGACAATGATTGACGATTCGTTAATAAAAACCGTACAATATAAGTAAGATATAGGAGGGATTATTATGAGTTGGATTTGGACATTAATCGTCGGTGCTGTGATTGGGGCGATTGCAAGTGGATTAGTAGACAAAAGAAATTCAAAAGGTTGTCTATTTAATATCATTGCAGGTCTGTTAGGCTCTTCATTAGGCCATAAGTTATTTGGGGCTGATTGGGGTGGACATGCAGCTGGAATGGCTATTATTCCATCGATTTTAGGCGCAGTTATTGTTGTTGCGGCTCTATCACTAATTACAAGACGTTAAAGATCCTAAACGGGGTCTTTTTACTTACTAGAGGAGGGGAAAGAAATGAGACGAGACTTTATAAAAGAAAATCAAACAAGTGAAGTCGTTTATGCAGAGTCTTTAAACCGACTCATTAGTCATAATCATTATTTTTCTTTTTTAAAACAAGCTCCTAGTGTTTTATTTATTAGTACCCAAGCTTTTTATGAAAATTATTACGATAGATTCGGCTTCTTGTTTAACGGAGAAGGAACCTTTAACTGGTACATTTGTCCAGATACGCCTAATCTTAACAATATTAATACATATCAACGCATTTTGACCTATGTAGAGGAAATGAAACTACCAACTGGAACGGCTCTTGTAGCAGCAGGTAGTGACAAAATACATTATCTATGTAGTATTTTAGAGCAGTCTTCTATTTACCTAAAAGGTTATACTTACATCCCAACTTCGATGAGTGGTTTTTTAGCAGGTTTAAGTGGAAAAGGGAAATTAGTTAATGAGCAGAATATCGTAACCAGTGAATGTTTTACTTTGCCAGAAAGATTGATTTACGATACAATGTTGAGTGAATTAGAAGCACCAGACAAGTGGACTGAAGACTTTTTCCAGTTGTTAAAGCTATCTCTTTACTCTAATAATGATTTATTTGAGTTATTATCAGCTATCTCTTTTCACGAGCAACGACCTTGGACACCCTACGTTGAACAAGTTATCGATTGTTTTGAAAAGGAAACATTAGAAAATGACCTAATGATTGGTAGTCTTAAAAAAGGCTTTTATCAATTAACCGAATCACACTACATCACATTACAAGAGAAGGAGCAAATTAGCTTTTTACTTTATTTTTTATGGTGTTTAAAAAAGGAAACTATTTCTTTTGATTTTCCTTTAATGGTTAAGTGGTTAAAAGAAGTAATGGGTAGTTCATTGTCATTACCTAAAGTCATGAATACTTATGAATTAGCAGAGAGTATAACGATGGAATTAGGAAGACTGGATAAAGGTGTTAGTCTGAGTCAAATTGGTGTAATGAAAGAAAGTCCATTACCTACAATGGAAGAAATGTATCATGTGATAGAGAGTTATCGCGAAATTTGAAACAATGAAGGAGATTTTTACATGTCAAATAGTAAAGAAATGCTACAAGCATTATCAAATGGAGATTTAGTAGCAGCCCAAGTAGCTTTTGAGAAAGCCAGAAAAGAAGATTTACCTGAAGAGAGGTTTCAATTAGCGGATAATTTATTCCAATTAGGATTTATGGAAGAAGCACAAACACTGTATGAAGGTTTATTTGAAGAGTTTCCAGAAGAAGAAACCTTAAAAATATCTTTAGCTGAAATCGCTATTGAAAATGATGATTTAGATAAAGCATTTAACTATTTAGAGTCAATTGAGGAATCAAGTCCTTTATATGCACAAAGTTTAATTACTCAAGCAGACATTTATCAAGTCTTGAATATTCCAGAAGTAAGTGAGAGCAAGCTAAAACAAGCTAAAAAACATTTACCTCATGAGCCATTATTAGATTTATCATTAGCAGAACTTTATTTTTCATCAGAAGACTATAACCGTGCTATTGACACTTATAAAGAGTTACTCATTGTATTTAACGGCAAAGAAGCACCAATCAGCTTAAATGAGCGTATTGGGGTGGCGTATTCACGTATTGGTCAATTTGAGGAAGCTGTGACTTACCTTGAAAAAGCCATTGAAGAAGAAGAAACAGTGGAAAGACTCTTCCAATTAGCTTTAACTTTCTACCAATTAGAAGAAAATGAGCGTGGTATTGACTTATTAAACCAAGTCCGTTTAATGGATGCAGAATTTAATCAAGTTTATTATCCGTTGGCTCAAATCCTACACGATGAAGGTCGTCATGAAGAAGCTATTGAAGTGATTGAAGAAGGTATCATGCAAAATCCTTATGAAACATCACTTTACCACTTAGGTTCTGAAACGGCTTATCATTTAGGTGATAAAGATCAAGCCAAATCATATCTAGAAGAAGTTATTTCTTTAGAAATTGACGCTGATTTATCAAAAATTCGTTTAAGTGAGCTATTATTAAAAGAAGAATCATATGATGAAGTTGTTGAATTAATGGAAAGTTTAGAAACCAAAGAGCAACCATTAGCAGAATGGATGATAGCACAAGCTTATAATGGTTTAGAAGAGTTTGACAAAGCGAGTGCTTCTTACGAAAAAGTCAAAGATATTTTAGTGGATGAGCCAGACTTTGTTAAAGATTACGGCTTATTCTTAAGAGAAGAAGGACAAATCGACGAAGCAAATCAATGGTTAGCTCGTTACCTAACTTTAGTTCCAGGAGATATTGAAGTTGCTTCATTAATTGATGAAGAAGGGTGGTAATCTTATGATTGAATTATCAGCTAAGAAAAAATTTTTAAGTTGGGTAATTCAGTGTATTCCTTTAAAACGAAAAGAAGCTTACTGGATGTTAAACTATTTATTAAAGCATGAAGCTCTTTTACAACATGTCACTTTTGTTGAAAAGGCACTAAGTACACCACGCGGCATTTTAATAACGGATCACAGTGTAGCTGGTCTTGGTTTAGAGATGAGAAAAGGGAATAAATTGATTGAGGATAGTCAAGAAATTTACAGTGAACTTCGAAATAACAAAAAAGATGAGCTGTATTTAGAAATTAATTTTGTAGAACGAGAAAGTTCTTATCTTTACTCTGAAATAATTGAAGAGCACGGCTATCAAGAAACCACTCAAGAAGAGCAGAATGAATTTTTTGATTCTTTAGATGCTTTTTTAGCTGAAGAAGAGATAAAGTTAAAGAAAAGAAATCTTCAACATGCTATTGATTTGGCTCTTGAAAATAATGACCGTGATATGTTTATCAAATTAACAACTGAATACGTTGCTTTAGATGAGAAAAGAGACTGACCTTATTAGGTTAGTCTCTTTTTGATTTATGGATTAACAATTGTTTCTGCTGTACCTGTTGTTAAAACGGATAGACACGCATCTAAGGCACCAGAGACTAAGTTAGTTACTGCTGTCTCAGTGTAAAAAGCAATATGTGGTGTGTATAAAACATCATCGCGTTTCAATAACTCTTCAAGAATTGGATCTCCTAATTCTTTATCTGCCCAATCTTTTGTTACATAAGGCATTTCGTTTTCATAGGTGTCAAGAGCACAACAAGAAATTTGATTGCTTTCTAAAGCATCGATTAAAGCTTTTGTATCAACAATCGCTCCACGTGCTGCGTTAATTAGAATTGCGCCTGGTTTCATTTTAGCAATCGTTTCAGCATTAAATAAATGATGATTATCAGCTGTTAATGGCATATGAATTGTTACTAAATCAGATTGAGCTAAGAATGCGTCAAAATCATCTACATACGTTAATGTTTTTTCTGCTGCAGGATTTTTATATAAATCGTAACCAATAATGTTTGCTCCAAAGCCTTTAAAAATTTCAGCTGTAATTTGGCCAATACGGCCCGTTCCAAGAACACCAATGGTTAGCGTACGAACTTCTCTTGATAAAATACTTTCGTCCCAGCTAAAGTTTTGTTGTTTCATTCTTTCTTGAATGGCTTGAGTGTGTCTTAAGCAGTTTAAGGCACTACTGACAGTGAACTCGGCAACTGAGTTAGGAGAATAAGCAGGAACGTTTGTTACGAGTAATCCTTGATTTTTTGCTTCTTCTAAATCATACATGTCAACACCAGCAGATCGTTGCGCAATTTGTTTAAAGCCATCAGCTTTTAAACGTGTATACATCTCTGTTGGGATTCCCATTGTTTGTTGTAAGCTTAAACCATCGTATCCTTCTAATAAATGATAAGTGTCATCATTTAGAATTTCTTGTGAAACTGTTACTTCAACATTATTATTACTTGCCCACTGTTCGGCGAAAGCCTTTTCATCCTCACGAGCACCCATCATTAAGATTTTTAACATAACATCTTCTCCTTTGTTATTTTGTATGTGATACAAATTAAGTATAGGAGATAGAGATTAATTTCACTAATTAGTAATTTCTATAGGGCTATAGATTCTATTATTCTTTGATAATTTCCTGATTGGTAATGAATTCTAAACAAAGAGCAGCTGCAGGAGATAAGGGTCTATCTTTTTTATGGACAACCACGATATCAAAGGGTTTAATCTTATCCGTTAAAGGAACCCAAGCTAAGTTAAAATCTGCAAAAGCTTCTTTTAATTGAATCGGAATAATCGCTACTAAATTATTTTGAATGACGTGATTGATTAGAGTTTCAGGGTTGTTACTCATAAAGTCAATGTCTGGTCTAAAGCCAAATTCACGAGCTTTGTTTTTTAAAACGTGCCACAAGACATAATCTTTACTCATAGAGCCAAAACGCTCATCCTTCAAATCCTTGATACTAAGGGATTTTGAACCAGCTAGAGGATGGTCATCACGCATTAAAACGTAAGCGTGGTACTTAAATGTATGTAATGTATTGCGCTCAATTTCTAAACTTTCTTCTATAATAGGGAAGGACACAATTCCAATCTCTAATTCCTCGTTAGCAACCTTTTTTTGAGTCTTAACGGAACCATTTTCTTCTATAGTAATAGAAAAGTTCGGATAAACCGACATAAACTGTTGAATCAGTGGCATATATACTGGGGAGATGACGGAGTTTGAACCAATTGTTAACTCTTTCTTCTTATAGATATGATCTTCTTCAATTTCTTCGGTTAACTCATCTAGCTCTGCAAGAATTTTTTGTCCCTTCTCAAACAAAATATTTCCCGCAGTGGTAGGCATGACTTTATTTCCCACTTGATAAATCAGTTTTGCTCCAAGTTCTTCTTGGAGTTTATTCATGTTCCAAGACAAAGTTGGCTGCGTCACAAACAGATTTTTGGCAGCATTAGAATAATTTTGTGCCTTTACTATTTCAATAAAATATCGTAATTGTCTAAATTCCATTAGATAATCCCCATTTCTGAAAAAAATTTATCCGGCTATAGATTCTATCAATTTCAAATCTGTGAAATTCCATTCTATAATCAGGGTGTAGCGAAAAATAAAGCGGTTTCTTAAAAGATAAAAGTTGTAATTTAATTAGACAAGTTAATTATAACTTACGAGAAGCACTTTATAAAGAGTAAAAGGAAAGGGAGTGTCAGAATGGTTGTCGGCGATTTTGAATCAAGTCTAGGAACAGTAGTTATAGGGTCTGGACCTGGTGGTTATGTGGCAGCGATTAGAGCGGCTCAATTAGGACAAAAAGTATCACTAATTGAGAGAGAAAATATAGGGGGAACATGTTTAAACGTTGGTTGTATTCCTTCTAAAGCTTTGATTGAAGCTAGTCATCACTACAGTAATGCCAAAAATTCTCCATTTGCAGGTATCTCATCTGAGAATACAACTTTAGATTTTTCTGAAGTGCAAAACTGGAAAGACAATCACGTAGTAAAAAAATTAACCGATGGAGTTAAGTTTTTACTAAAGAAAAATAAAGTAGATGTTCTTGAAGGAACAGGTTACTTTATGGATGAAAATAGAGTTCGTGTGATGAATGAATTCGGAGGGGATACTTATCGCTTTGAAAATGTCATTATCGCAACAGGTAGTACACCAATTGAAATTCCAGGATTTAAATTTAGAAAAAGAGTCCTAGATTCAACAGGGTTACTTAACTTAACAGAATTACCTAAAAAATTAGTTGTTATTGGTGGCGGTTACATCGGAAGTGAGTTAGCAGGCGTATTTGCCAACTTAGGAACTGAAGTAACTATATTAGAAGGTCAATCTTCCATCTTACCAAACTTTGATACAAAATTAGTTTCATTTGTAGAGAAAAACTTCAAAAAATTAAATGTTTCTATTGAAACAAATGCTTTAGCTAAAAAAGCTGAAAACGCTGAAGATAGCGTAACGGTTACTTATGAAGTAGACGGTAAAGAAAAAGAAATTATTTGTGATTATGTATTAGTATCAGTTGGCCGTAAACCAAACACAAGTGAATTAGGATTAGAAAGAATTGGTGTTGAAGTTGATGAGCGTGGCTTAATTAAAGTAGATGAGCAATGCCGTACAACGTTAGATCACATTTATGCAATCGGAGATATTATTCCAGGTCTTGCTCTAGCTCATAAAGCAAGTTATGAAGGAAAAGTAGCAGCTGAAGCCATTAGTGGACAAGATGTGGCAGTTGATTACAAAGCAATGCCAGCTGTTTGTTTCACAGATCCTGAACTTGCATCAACTGGTTTTACAAAAGCTGAAGCAATTGCTCAAGGTTATGACGCTAAAGTATCTGAGTTTCCATTCCAAGGAAACGGTCGTGCTCTTTCAATGGGTAAAGAAGAAGGCTTAGTACAAATTGTTAGTGACAAAAACACAGGTGAAATTTTAGGTGGTCAAATTGCAGGAGCAAATGCCAGTGATTTAATTTCTGAAGTAACTTTAGCAATTGAAACAAGTGCAACTCTAGAAGATTTATCATTAACAGTTCATCCACATCCTACAATTAGCGAAACAATCATGGAAGCTGCAGAAGTAGGATTAGGCTTACCAATCCATATATAAAAAAATAATAGGAGATTGATCTTATGTCAATTAAAAGTGTTAAACCAAAAGATTTTACCATGAATATTTTAAACGGTGTTGCTTTGGGAGTGGTTGTTTCCTTAATTCCAGGAGCGTTACTAGGTGAGTTATCTAAAGCGTTAGGTTGGTCATTTGCCTTAACAGCGACAGGAATTGCAGCGACAATGATGCCAATCGTGGTTGGTGTTGCTGTGGCAATCAACTTTAAGTTTACCCCTATTCAAATTGGTTCTCTCGGTATGGCCTGTGTCGTTGGTTCAGGTGTTGCACGTCTTAACCCAGAAGGTGGATTTATCTTCCAAGGTTCTGGAGACGTTATTAACACAGGGATTACAGCAGCATTCGCCGCACTTATTATCCTTTTACTAGGTGAAAAACTGAAAGCCTTTACGATTTTAGTTATTCCAACCATTGTAACAGTTGTTGGTGGTGGGTTAGGATTCTTAACTTTACCATTTGTAAAAAGTTTAACAGCAATGTTTGGTCAATTTATTGCGACTTTAACAGATTTACAACCAGTTCCAATGACAATTGCGATTGCGATCATGTTTGCAATGATGATTGTGTCACCGATTGCAACAGTAGGGATTGCAACAGCGATTTCTTTAGAAGGTATTGCTTCTGGAGCTGCTAACTTAGGAATTTGTGCTGCTGGATTTGGTCTATGTATCGCTGGTTGGAAAGCTAACGCTGTTCCAACATCATTAGCTCATTTTATTGGTTCTCCAAAAATGCAAATGGCTAACGTGGTTAAAAAACCAAAAATCATGCTACCAGTTATTTGTAGTGCAGCTATTACAGGTTCATTAGCTTCTTTCTTAGATTTACAAGGAACACCATTTAGTGCTGGCTTTGGTTTCAGTGGATTAATTGGACCAATTAACGCTTTAGCATTAAAAGCTGATGGATGGACAGTTGGAAATATCATTACAACATTTATTGCTTTCTTAGTAGTACCAGTTGTATTAGGTTTTGCTTTCAACTATTTATTCAACGAGAAGTTAGGTATTGCTAGTTCAGATGATTACAAATTAGATTTTAACTAAAGAGAGGAAGATAAAGTTATGAGTAAACAAGATTTCAAATTATTTGATGATATGATCAAAAAAAGTGAAGCAGCTATTCCATTAGTTCAGATTTTAGATGAAAAAGGAAAAATCGTTAACAAAGGAATGAAGAGTTCATTAACAGATGAAGAATTAGTTGAGTTAATGAAAGTTTTAGTATGGGGTAGAACAACTAACGAACGCTTAATCTTAGCAGGTCGTCAAGGACGTATTGGTAACTTACCTCCATCTGAAGGACAAGAAGCGTCACAATTAGCAACTTTATTTGCAATGAAAAAAGAAGACTTTGTTTTACCAACATACCGTGACATGATTCCTTTAGTTCACCATGGTATGCCAATGAAGAATGCAGTTCTTTGGTATAGAGGACATATGGCAGCAAACATTTACCCAGAAGGCGTACAAGGTTTACCACCTCAAACAATCATTGGTTCTCAAATTATTCAAGCAGCTGGTCTTGGTTACGCTTATCGTCGTGACGAAAAAGATCAAGTGTCATTTACATACATTGGAGATGGTGGATCATCACAAGGTGACTTCTATGAAGGTATTAACTTTGCAGGTGTCTTCAACTCTCAAACAGTCTTTATCGTTCAAAATAATAAATATGGTATTTCAGTTCCTCGTGAATTACAAAGTAAAGCTGGAACATTGGCTCAAAAAGCAGCAGCAGCAGGAATTCCTGGTATCCAAGTTGATGGAATGGATCCACTTGCATTATACGAAGCAGCTAAAATGGCTCGTGAATACACAATGGCAGGACATGGTCCAGTTGTGATTGAAACATTATGTTACCGTTTTGGTGCTCATACTCTATCTGATGACCCAACAAGATACCGTTCTCAAGAAGAAGTTGACGGCTGGTTAGCTAAAGACTTCTTAATCCGTATGCGTACTTACTTAGGTGAAAAAGGCCTTTGGAATGAAGATATGGAACAAGACGTAATTGATGCAACAACTCAAGAAGTAAATGAAGCTCTAGATTTAGCAGATAAAGAACCAAAAATGAAAGTATCTCAATTACTGAAAAATGTTTACGAAGTACCAACACCTCGTATCCAAAAAGAAATTGAAATGTATGAAGCTAAGGAGGAAAACTAAAGATGGCAGTTAAAAATATGGTACAGGCTATCAATGAAGCCTTAACACAAGAAATGAAACGTGATGAAAGAATCTTAGTTTTTGGAGAAGACGTAGGAACAAACGGAGGGGTTTTCCGTGTTACTGATGGTATGCGTGCTGAGTTAGGCGAAGACCGCGTTTTTGATACACCTTTAGCAGAATCAGGAATTATGGGAATGGCTATGGGAATGGCTATGGGTGGATTCCGTCCAGTACCTGAAATCCAATTCTCTGGTTTTACAATGGAAGCAATTGACGGTTTATTAGGTCAATTATCTCGTCACCGTTACCGTATGGCAGGGCGCGAAGGTGTTCCTGTAACAGTTCGTTCAACATTTGGTGGAGGAGTAGGAACTCCTGAGCTTCACTCTGATAACTTAGAAGGATTATTTGCTCAATCACCTGGTTTACGTATCGTTATTCCAAGTGGCCCATATGATGCAAAAGGTCTTTTAACAGCATCAATCAGAAACAATGACCCAGTTTACTTCTTAGAGCATTTAAAATTATACCGCTCAATTACAGAAGAAGTGCCTGAAGAGTCATATGAAATTCCATTAGATAAAGCTCACGTTATTCAAGAAGGATCAGACATTACAATCGTTACTTACGGAGCAATGGTTCACGAATCTAAAAAAGCAATTGAAAAATTACAAAAAGACGGTATCTCTGTTGAGTTAATCGACCTTAGAACAGTAGCACCATTTGATATTGATACTATTTTAGACTCAGTTAAGAAAACGGGACGTGTGGTAGTGGTTCAAGAAGCACAACGTTTAACTGGTATTGGTAACCACATTATGGCTGAAATTGCAGAAGGTGCAATGTATGACCTTGAAGCAGCAGTTGGTCGTGTGGCAGCTCCAGACAGTCACTTCCCATTTGGTCAAGCAGAATCAATCTGGTTACCAAACGCTTCAATTATTGAAGAACAAGTAAGAAAAACATTAGCTGAATAATAAATAGGAGGAGTACTCATGGCTTATATTTTTAAATTACCTGATGTAGGTGAAGGATTAGTCGAAGCAGACATCATCCAATGGTTAGTAAAAGAAGGCGACGTAGTAAAAGCAGACGACGCTTTAGTAGAAATTCAAAATGATAAATCTTCAATGGAAATTCCATCTCCAGTTTCTGGTGTGGTATCAAAAATTTTAGTACCAGTTGGTGTAGCTAAAGTTGATGAAGCTATCATCGAAATTGAAACAGGAGAAGAAACGCCTGCACAAGCTCCAGTTGTTGAAGAAGTAGCAGTAGAAGCAGTAGAAGCAGTAGAAGCAGCAGCTCCAAGCACTGGTAACTATGTATTTGAATTACCAGACGTAGGTGAAGGATTAGTTGAAGCTGAAATTATTCAATGGTTAGTAAAAGAAGGCGACGTGATTAAAGCAGATGACGCTTTAGTTGAAATCCAAAATGACAAATCTTCAATGGAAATTCCGTCTCCAGTTTCTGGGACAGTCGTTAAGATTTTAGTACCAGAAGGAATTGCTAAAGTGGATGAAGGTATTATCGAAATTAATACAGGTGAAGGTGGCCCAAGTAATCAAGCGGCACCTACAGTAGTAGCAACGCCAGCTGCAGCTCCAAAAGCTGTTTCATCAGGTGTTGCAACTGGTAAACCATCTGCAAAAGTTCGTGCTTTACCATCAGTACGTCGTTACGCAAGACAACAATCAGTTGACTTGTCTCAAGTAACACCAACTGGTCCAAATGGCAAGATCTTAAAAGTGGATGTTGATACATTCTTAAACGGTGGAGGTGCAGTTGTTACTGAAACAGTAGTGGCACCTGTTGTAACAGCAACGCCAGAAGTAGCTGTAGCTGCAAAACCTGCAAGTAAACCAGCTCCAGTATTAGCTAACAACGAAGATTGGGTTGAAAAAATGACACCAACTCGTCGTGCTATTGCTAAAGCAATGGTAACAAGTCGTACAGAAATTCCTCACGTAACAGTATTTGATAAATTACGTGCTGAAAAACTAATCGAACATCGTAATGCTTACAAAGAAGTGGCTAAAGAAGATAACGTACGCTTAACATTCTTACCTTATGTGGTTAAAGCTATGGTAGCAATGCTTAAAGCATACCCATCATTAAACGCTTCAGTAAACATGGAAAAATCTGAAATTATCCACCGCGGTAATATCAACATTGGTATCGCAACAAACACAGATCACGGTTTATTTGTACCAGTTATTAAAAATGCAGACCGTAAGAGTGTCTTTGAAATTGCAGAAGATATCGACCGTTTAGCTAAAAAAGCTTTAGCAAACGAATTAACAAGAGAAGACATGAGTGGCTCATCAGCAACTATCACTAACATTGGTGGTATGCCTGAAGCTGGTGGCGTTTGGTCTACTCCAATCATTAACTACCCTGAATCAATGATTATGGGCATCTCTCGTATCGCTGATGAAGTTGTTGTTAATGAAGAGCGTGAAATGGAAGTCGCTTCAATTATGCGCTTATCATTTGCCTTTGACCACCGTCTAGTTGATGGCGTTGAAGCGCAAAGTGCTTTAGCAGAATTCAAAAAAGCTTTAGCAGATCCAAACCTTATGTTACTTAAAAATTAATTAATGGAGGTGTACTTATGGTATTAGAATCATTCGATGCATTAAAAAAACAGCTCTCAAGTACGGCTAGTACACCTAAACGAGTTGTTGTAGCCAACGCAAGTGATGAGCACACACTTTCAGCTGTCATGAGCCTTTACAAAGAAGGTATCTTGATCCCAGTTTTGATTGGTGAAAAAAGTGTCATCCTTGAATTACTTGAGAAAATGGCTGTTTCATCAGAAACAATTAAGACATTAGACATTATTGATATCGCTGGAGACACAGAAATTGCTGAAAAAGCAGTTTCTGTTATCCGTGATGGAGATGGGGATGTGTTAATGAAAGGCCATATTCAAACGAGAGATTTACTAAAAGCAGTGGTTAACAAAGAAAAAGGAATCCGTGAGTCAAAAGCTTTATCACATGTAGCGATTAACGAAATTCCTTATTACCACAAACTGTTATTCTTAACAGATGGCGGTATGATGTTAACACCTGATGTGGATACAAAAGAAGATATTCTTTTAAACGCCTTATCATTAACTAAAAAACTAGGATACGTTCACACAAATGTAGCTGTACTCGATGCTAGTGAAAATGTGAATCCTAAACTACAAGCCTCAACAGATGCAGTTATTCTAAAAGATCGTTTTGAATCAAATGACTTTGGAGACGTAACGGTTGAAGGGCCGATTTCTTTAGACTTATCATTAAGTAAAGAAATTGCTAAAGAAAAAGATTACGAAAGTCCAGTGGCTGGGGAAGCTGATATTTTATTAGTACCAGATATTGTGGCAGGTAATCTATTAGGTAAAAGTATGGTAACTTTTGGTAAAGGTAAGATGGCTGGTTTAGTACTAGGTGCAAAAGTTCCAATTATCATTACATCAAGAGGATCAACAACTGAAGAAAAAATGAATTCATTAATGATTGCTTGTGCAATGTAAGGAGGAAACTTTTGTGAAGAAAGTATTAGTTATTAATCCAGGTTCTACTTCAACGAAGGTAGCCTATTACGAAGATAAAAAAGAAATTTTAAATAAAAACGTATTCCATGAAACAAGTGAATTATCAAAATTTGCAACGATTGCTGACCAATATGGCTATCGTATGGAATTAATTCAGTCTTTCTTAGAAGAAGAAGGAATTGATTACACGCAAATTGATGCAGCTGTAGGACGTGGTGGTGCTTTACCTCCTGTTGAAGCAGGTGCTTATATGGTAAATGATGAGATGATTGATTGGCTAGTGAATGGAACTAAAACACATCATGCTTCAAACTTAGGGGCTATTTTAGCAAATGGTTTCAGAGAAAAAAGCGAAAAATCATGTATTGCAATGATTTATGACCCAATTACAGTAGATCAATACCATGAATTAGCTCGTGTTTCTGGTCTTAAAGGTGTTAATAGAACAAGTATTGGTCACGCGTTAAACATGCGTGCGATTGCTTTAAAAACAGCTGAAGACTTAGGTAAACCATATGAAGAATCTAATTTAATTGTTGCTCACTTAGGAAGTGGATCAACTATTAGTGCCCATGAAAATGGCCGTATGATTGATTACTCACTAGATGATGAAGGACCATTCTCAGTAGAGAGAACAGGTAGTTTATCACTAAAAGAATTTATTCCATTCTGTTACCAAATGACTCAAGCAGAAGTAACTGCTTGGACGCGTAAAGAAGGCGGTATGATTTCTTATCTTGGAACTAATAGCGGAATTGAAGTAGAAGAACGTATTGTTGCAGGAGACGACGAAGCTCGCTTAGTACTTGAAGCTATGGCTTATCAAGTAGCTAAAGGAATCGGAGAATTATCAACGGTTCTGAAAGGAAAAGTTGATCAAATCGTTATTACTGGTGGCCTAGCTTATTCAGATCGTTTAGTTGACTGGGTAAAAGAGCGTGTTGAATTTATCGCCCCCGTATCAAGTGTCCCTGGTGAATTTGAAATGGAAGCATTAAGAAATGGTGCTTTACGTGTTCTTTCAGGTGAAGAACAAGCAAAAGAATTTAAATAAGCGTCATAAAAAGGAAAGGAGTTTCCTAAAAGATGCAAAACATTCTTGAATTTAATGATTATGTCGTTGAAAAGTATGGGCATTTTGCTCAAGTTGAGATTCACATTGTGATACCTGATAAAGGAATTGATAAAAAAGTACCAGTTTCTTTCTTAAGTGATTACAGCGGGATGTCTCTAAGTGTGTCGTGGTTAATGGCAGGAGTTTCTAATTATCAAGAATTAGGCTTACTGGATTTATACTTCACAACTTGGGACAACATGACCTATAATGAAGCTGACAAAAGTTTAGCTATAATCGATCCAAACGGTGTCTTAGTTATGATGTACGCTTAAGACATCACCTCCTAACAATCGAAAACAACAAAAAACACAAGGTAGCTCTCAACCTTGTGTTTTTTGTTTGGCTATTTTTCTTTTTTTCATGACTTCGTAAGAGAAACCTTCTCCTAAAACTTCATTCACAGTAATCACTGAAATAAAAGCTTGTTTATCTATTTCGTGAGAGATTTCTTTGATGCGATTAATTTCAGGATGAGTGGCAACACAGAATATAATGTTGCGTTCCCTTTTGGAATAAGCTCCTTCAGATTTTAAGTAGGTAACTCCTCGCTCTAATTCCAACATAATCTGTTCAGCAATTTTTTCATTATAATCAGAAATAATTAAGACTCCCTTAGCGCTATAGCTTGCTTCTTGAACAAAATCAACCACAATACTAAAGACAAAGACAGCAATTAAGGTATACATCATTTCCTTTAGAGAAAGATAAGTTAAAGAAAGTAGTAACACCATAATATCTAATATTAGCAGGGAACGACCAATGGTTAAGCCAAATTTTTTTTCGATGATTCTAGCAACGATATCGGTTCCACCTGTTGTCCCACCAACTTTATAGATAATTCCGCTACCTATACCGCCAAACAAACCAGCGAGTAGAGCTGCAATGAGTAAGTCATGTTCAATGGAGATGACGATATTCATCTTTTGCCAAAATAAAATATTGAATGACAGAGAAAACGTTCCCACTAAAGTATAAATAAGTGCTTTAAAGCCAAATATCCTTAAACCAATTAGAATTAAAGGAATATTCAGTAAGAGAGTACTAAAAGCTGGGTTGATATGGAATAAGTTATAAATAATTAATGTAATCCCAGTCACACCACCTTCTGCCAAGTTATTTGGCATATTAAATGTTACTAAACCAAAACTATAAATACTTGCACCTAAAAAGATGAGTATTAAATCTAGTGCAATTTGTCCATTCTTTTTCATCTATTCACATCCTCATTTGTTATCTTATCATTAAGGACTTTTTGCAACAAGAGAGGTGTTGAAAAAAGAGGGAATCTTTTATAAGATAAGAGCATAGAAAAACTTTTAAAAGGTAGGGCTTAATAATGGTGGGAGACAACAAGAGTTTAACAGATTTACAAGAAGAGCTTGATGAGTATATTAATCAATTTAAAGTCGGTTATTTTTCTCCTTTATCCCAAATGGCTCGTTTAACAGAAGAGATAGGTGAATTAGCTAGGGAAGTTAATCATCAGTACGGTGAAAAAACAAAAAAAGACACAGAAGAGGCTAATACAGTAGCTAACGAATTAGGAGACGTTCTAATTGCTACTATTATAATGGCTAATTCTTTATCAATTGATTTGAATGAAGTAATGGCAGAAAATATGAAAAAGTTTCGTAAACGAGACTACTATCGGTTTGAACGAAAGGATGAAAAAACAAATGATTAAAATAGTCATCGCAGGATTTAACGGGAAAATGGGTAAAGCAACGACACAAATGGTTTTAAACGACGCAAGATTTCAACTAGTAGGAGTTGTTTCAAGACACAAAGATGTTTCAAATTTAAATGAAATGGTTGAATATCTGTCAATTGACGTGCCTGTCTTTTCAACAAAAGAAGAAGTTGTTGCTAATGTCGAAACTGATGTATGGATTGATTTCACCTCACCAGAAGGCATTTATGAGACTCTTTTATTTTTAATTGAAAATGATATCCGCCCCGTTGTTGGTACAACAGGACTAACTAGCGAACAGTTAACAACGATTCAAGTAAAATCAAAGGCCAAAGGTTTAGGTGGCTTAATTGCCCCGAATTTCGCAATTGGCGCAGTTCTAATGATAGAGTTTGCAGCTAAAGCAGCTAAGTATTTCCCAGATGTTGAAATTATGGAACTGCATCATGATCAAAAATTAGACGCACCCAGTGGAACGGCGATAAACACAGCTCAAGCGATATCAAAAGTTCGTGAGCCGAAAAAACAAGGCCATCCAGATGAGAAAGAATTAATAGAAGGCGCTCGCGGAGCAGATTATGAAGGCATGAAAATTCATAGTGTTCGCTTACCTGGTTTAGTCGCTCATCAACAAGTTCAGTTTGGAAGCCAAGGAGAAGGTTTAATTATCCGTCATGATAGTTACGATCGATCTTCCTTCATGTCAGGTGTTGCTCTATCTTGTCAAGAAGTCATGTCATTAGAAGAAATTGTTTATGGATTGGAATGTATACTATGATAATCAAAGAATTACCAGAAGAATTTATAAAAGCTACGCCAATTATTGAAAAAATTCAAGCAGCTGGATTTGAAGCTTATTTTGTTGGCGGAAGTGTCCGCGATATTTTACTCAACCAACCAATACACGATGTAGATATTGCAACGAGTGCTTTCCCAGAAGAAATTAAAGCTATTTTCCCTATCACGATTGATGTTGGGATTGAGCATGGCACCGTCTTAGTGCTAGATGAGGAAGAACAATACGAAATAACAACCTTTAGAACGGAATCAACGTATCAAGATTATAGACGGCCAGATGAAGTGACCTTTGTCCGGTCTTTAGAAGAAGATTTAAAAAGACGTGATTTTACAATGAATGCCTTAGCCATGGGAATTGATGGTGAGATAATTGATTTATTTAATGGTATCGAAGCTATTAAACGACAACAAATCGTAGCTGTAGGAGAAGCTTCAGAAAGGTTCCATGAAGACGCTTTACGCATGATGAGAGGTCTTCGCTTTTCAAGTCAACTAGGATTTGACATTGAAGAAAAAACGAAAGCTGCCATCAAAGAGCATCATCAATTATTAGAAAAAATATCAGTTGAGCGTATTTACATTGAATTTATCAAGTTATTAACCTCTAAAAATAGAAACAAGGGGTTAATAACTCTAATTGAAACAGGTTGTTTTAATTACTGTCCTGGTTTAAGGGGAACAGAAGAAGGGTTAAACAAATTAGTGACTGTTTCTAATGAGCAAGTATTTGAGACAGAAGAGTTAGCCTGGTTAATGCTTACTTATGTGTTACAAATAGAAAATGCTCATTCATTCTTAAAGAAATGGAAAAGTTCAAATAAACTAATGCACCATGTATCAAGTTGTTTAGAACAATTAAAAAGAAGAGACACAAATGAATGGGACCTACTATCTCTCTATCAAAGTGGCCCAGATGTGATTAGAGATGTTGAAGTAGCTAGAGAGCTACTTGGTAAAGAAAATAAAATGAACGAAGCCTTGATTCGCTATGAAGAACTACCAATAAAATCAATTCGCGAATTAGCTGTGACAGGTAATGATGTTATGACTGGATTAGATAAAAAACCTGGCCCATGGCTTGGTAAATTGCTAAAAGAACTAGAGTTAAAAGTCGTACTAGGAAACATCGATAATAATAAAGAAAGTTTATTAGAAATAGCAAAAATAGAGATGGAGGCAATGTAATGAATCAACTAACTAAAAGTTTTGTTGTCACTGAAAATCAATCTGCAAAAGAAATGGGCTCAGGAAGTTTACTGGTATTAGCTACACCTAGTGCTATTGCCATGGCTGAGAATACCTGTATGCTATTATCAGCTGACCTGATTAATGAAGAAGAGACAACTGTCGGAACGGCTATTGATTTTAAGCATTTGAAAGCCTCTTTAATTGGTGCAACCATTAATGTAGAAGCAACTCTTGAAGAACAGAAAGGGAAAAAAATTAATTTTACCTTCAATATGTATGATGGAGAGAAGTTAATTGGTACAGGAAATCACACAAGATATATTGTAGAAGTAGAAAGTTTTTTATCGCACATTGAATAATATTTGTTATTTGTGAAAAGTTTAATAAAGTTGTTTGTTTTTTTATCCCACCATGCTATAATTAATTTGTAGTTAAGAAGTAACCCAATAGGAAAGAGGAGATCATAGATGACAAGAGAAATGACAAGCTTCAAATTCTATTTTAGAAATGGCGAAACATGGACTATTAACCGCGAGTTTATCGGGGATTTATGGATTAGTAAAGTAACTACAAGTTACGGAAGAATTAACGGAAGTGATTTCCAAAAAATTCGTCCTTGTGAAGGATTAAAAATTGAAATTAACCAAGAAGCAGACCACGTACAAACAGATGATATTAACTTAGGTGGATTAGAGTTAGGTATGTTTGCTCGTGCTATTAAATACCAAGATATTGAAAAAATGGGTATTCACTTTGATAATGGAACAGATGATTTAATCTACTTCCCATACAAAGACAAAGCAACCCCTGGTCAAGAAGGTTTAGACAACGTTTATCAATCAAGTAAAATATCAGAAGATAACAAATTATACATCGTTATTGATGATTCTAAAAATGTAACAGATGTGTATGCAGATAAGTTTTAAATCTTAAAAAGAGACAAACTTTAATTAGTTTGTCTCTTTTTTTTCGTGAAAATTGGGTCAACTTGTTTCACTAACACAAATTTGGTAAAATAAACAAGACAATTTTGAGAGTAGGGAACTAAATGAAAATTCTCCGTGGAGATAACTTAGAAAAATCTTATGGCATCAAAAACTTATTAAACGATGTTTCTTTTTTTATTAGAACAGGAGATCGAATTGGGTTAATTGGTATTAATGGAACAGGTAAATCAACCTTAATGAATATCTTAGCAGGTGTTGATACACCAGAAAAAGGTCAACTGGATTACCCTCATGATTATAAAATCGCCTATTTATCACAACAAACAGATTTTGATGGAGAGTTATCAGTATTAGATACTGTTTTCCAAGGTAATTCGCCTGTCATTAAAGCTGTAAGACAATATGAAAAAGCTTTAAGTAATCTGTCACTTGATGGTGCGAATGAGGGGTATCAAAAAGATTATCAAAAAGCAGAAGAATTAATGAACCAAGAAGATGCTTGGTTAGCTGATACAAATGCTAAAACAATTTTAAGTAAGCTAGGTATTTTATTTTTAGATAAAAAAGTCAGTGAGTTATCTGGTGGGCAAAAGAAACGTTTAGGTTTAGCTCAAGTTTTAATTGAAGCACCTGACTTATTGTTACTAGATGAGCCAACTAACCATTTAGATTATCAAAGTATTAGATGGTTAGAGAACTATTTAAAAGATTACAAAGGGGCATTGGTTGTTACAACCCATGATCGTTATTTCTTAGACCGTGTAACAAATCGTATTATGGAATTGTCACGAGGTAATCTTCATGAATATGCGGGTAACTATCAAACTTATCTAGAAACGCGAGCTGAGAGAGAAGAAACGGAAGCTAAACAGACTCATAAGAAAAAGCAACTGTTTAAGCAAGAACTTGCTTGGATGAGAGCTGGTATCAAAGCCCGCGGGACGCGTCAACAAGCTAGAATTGACCGTTTTACAGATTTAAAAGAAGAGGTCAGTCAATCAACAAGTAAAGAAACTATGGAGATTGGCGTAAGTACTAAACGTTTAGGTAAAAAAGTATTAGAAATTGAACAAGCTAACTTTGCTATTAATAATCAAGTGATTCTTTCTGATTTTGATTTACTGATTCAATCTCGTGAACGATTAGGAATTACAGGGGAAAATGGCGCAGGAAAATCTACTTTGTTGAACCTCATTGCAGGAAAATTAAGTTTAGACAGTGGTAGTATTGACTTAGGTGAAACTGTTAGAATCGGGTACTATACCCAAGAAAATGAAGGACTGGACGAATCTAAACGCATGATCCAGTACCTACAAGAACAAGCTGAGATGGTTGAACAAAAAGATGGAAGTAGTATTTCAACAACAGAAATGCTAGAACGTTTTTTATTCCCAAGAAATATGCACGGAACAGTTATCAGTAACTTATCTGGTGGTGAAAAACGTCGCTTGTATCTACTGAAAATTTTAATTCAACAACCTAACGTTTTATTATTAGATGAACCAACGAATGATTTGGATATTGAAACTTTAACTATTTTAGAAGATTATTTAGAGCAATTTCCTGGTGCGGTTATTTCAGTCAGTCATGATCGTTACTTCTTAGACAAAACAATGGATAAATTGTTAGTCTTTAAAGGTAAGGCTGAAATTGAGCCTTTCTTTGGGAATATGAGTGAGTATTTAGAAAAACAAGAAAAACCTAAAGAAACGGATAACGCACATAAAGGAACTTCTAAAAAAACAGACGAACATGTTGAGCAAGAAGTAAAGGCCAAACAAAAGTTAACCTATATGGAACAAAAAGAGTGGGATAACATTGAGGATGAGATTGAAAAGATCGAAACGCAAATCGAGACAACTCAAGCCGCAATGATTGACAACTCAAGTGATGCTGGGAAATTACAAGACCTTCAAAAGGAATTGACTGGTTTAGAAGACACATTAGAAGAAAAAATGGCTAGATGGGAATATCTAAGTGAATTTGCTGAAGGGTAAGGTGTAATCATAATGGAAAAAGACTATTTAGAATTAGCTGAGAAAATTTTAAACGAAGGCACTGTGAAACATGACAGAACTGGAACAGGTACCAAAAGTTTATTTGGTGCTCAAATTAGATTTGATTTAAGTAAAGGATTTCCTTTGCTTACAACTAAACGTGTTCCTTTTTCCTTAATTAAAAGTGAATTACTTTGGTTTATGAAAGGCTCTACTAATATCAAATATTTATTGGAGCATAACAACCATATTTGGGACGAGTGGGCATTTGAAAGATATATAAAGAGTGAAGACTATAAAGGGCCTGATATGACTGACTTTGGTCGCCGTGCCATAAAAGATCCAGAATTCAATGCTATTTATCAAGTTGAATTGCAGGCATTTTGTGATAAAATACTTAATGATGAATCTTTCTCAGCTATTTATGGTGAGTTAGGGAATATTTATGGTTCTCAGTGGCGTCACTGGAAAACAACGCAAGGAGAGACAATTGATCAACTTCAAGATGTGATTGACATGATCAAAACGAATCCTGATTCAAGAAGACTGATTGTTTCAGCTTGGAATCCAGAAGATGTTCCATCAATGGCATTACCACCATGTCATACTTTATTTCAATTTTACGTATCAGAAGGAAAATTAAGTTGCCAATTGTATCAAAGAAGTGCTGATGTCTTTTTAGGAGTACCATTTAATATTGCAAGTTACGCTTTATTAACGCATTTAATCGCACATGAAACAGGGTTAGAGGTTGGAGATTTTGTTCATACCTTTGGTGACGCTCATCTTTACTTAAACCATATGGATCAAATTAAAGAGCAGTTAAGTCGAGACATTAGAGAGTTTCCTATATTAGAATTGAATGAAGATAAACAATCAATCTTTGACTTTGAAATGGAAGACATTACAATTAAGGGGTATGACCCGCATAAAACAATTAAGGCACCAATTGCAGTATAAAAAAGATTCAGGGAAGTACTTTGGGGAGGATATTTAAAATGATAGCAGCTATATGGGCTCAGGACGAAAATGGTTTGATAGGGAAAGAGGATGTATTGCCTTGGCATTTGCCAGACGATTTACAGTTCTTTAAGCACATGACTGAAAATAATGTCATAGTAATGGGTAGAAAAACGTTTGAAGGAATGGGTAAAAAATTATTACCAAATAGAGACACTATTGTTTTAACATCTAATCAAGATTATGTTGCTGTGGGAGCAACTGTTATGCATTCAGTGGAAGAAGTGTTGGCTTTTGCTGAAACTTTTGAAGGTATTACGTTTATTACCGGTGGTGGTGAAATTTATAAATCATTTTTACCACATATTGACGTCTTATATCGAACATTAATTAAATCAGAATTTGAAGGTGACACTTATTTCCCTTACCTAGATTGGGAAGAATGGAATATTGTCAGTACAAGTGAGGGAACAGTAGATGATAAAAACATCTATCCTCATGATTTTGAAACATACCAACGAAATAAATAAAAAAAATCGGATAACTTAGGTTGTCCGATTTTTTTATGCCACTGACATGTGAGCAACAGCATTAGCTGAATGATTTTCAGTTAAGTAGTGAATCATTTTTCCTTCAAATACTTTTTCAAGTGTCCCTAAATTCAATAAATCTTGTGGTGTAATGAAGTGATTTTCTTTTTCAAAAGTAGCAGCTCCACTATCTGATAAAAGAGTTGCCACAAATTCAGAACAGAAAAAAGCGTGTTCTCTTTCTAAACGGTAATCTAGAGATAATGCCACTAAACCGATAAAGTTATATTTGTACAAAGCTTTATTTTTATTAAAATATTCTAAAATAGACATGATTCTTTCGTATTGTTCTTCGGTTACTTCTAGTGAGTAGACAGCGCACTCGCTTGTAGAAAAGAAGGGATCCCAAAAGTCTTCTTTTACAAAGCCACCGATTAACGGATTTGACATTTTTTTTCTACCAAAACTATATGTATTATTTAAGTCTTTATCTAGAGCAATAGAGACGTGATTGTAAGTCTCTTTTGTATAGCACTGAATAGCTTTAGATAACAGACTATTATTTGCTGAATAAACTAAAAAAATTTCCATAACAAACTTCCTCTTTTTTGTGATTTCCTATTAACTAAATCTATTATAGCCTTTGATGAGAAAAAGGCCATCGTTCTTTAGTCCTAAAAAAAACTCCACCTTTTTTAGATGGAGTTTTTGTGAAGTCTTTATGTAAATAAATAAACTGAGAAGAAAATGAAGATAGCACCTAACATAACGAATAAATGCCATACGACATGCATAAACTTAATATGAGTCATGCTGTAAAAATAGGCTCCTACAGTATAAGAAACGCCGCCTAAAAATAAAAGTAAAAATCCTGTTGTTCCTAGACCAACATATAACGGCTTGATAGCGACTAAACAAAGCCAACCCATTATGATATATAAAACAACATCAGTTTTAGCGCGTTTGTTTAAGAAAATCGATTTAAACACAACTCCTGCAATGGCGATTGCCCATACAGTTCCAAAGAGAGCCCAACCTAGCCAACCTTTAATAACTAATAAACAAAAAGGTGTGTAGCTACCAGCAATTAAAAGATAAATGGAACTGTGATCAAAAACTTGAAACACTTTTTTTGCCTTAGTAAAGATTAGACTATGAAAAAGTGTTGAAAATAAGAAGAGTAGAATCATTGAAGAACCAAATATTGTATAGGATACAACATGAAGTGGTGAATGCATCTGCGCCCCTTTAATAATTAATAAGACAAGGCCAGCAATACTAAGGCCTGTTCCAATACCATGAGTGATTGCATTAAAGACTTCATTAACAATCAAATACTTTTTTGAAAAAGTTACTTGTTCCATTTGAAACATCCTTTCATGTTTTAAGTGAAAAAGAAATTATTATCTGTTATACTATTTAGCAGATAGATTATTATTATTCTACACGAAGATGCTAATTTTTGAAAGAGGTTTGAGAATGACGAATATAAAAATTGTGACTGACTCTTCATGTATTATCGATCCAGAAAGAATGAAAGAAATAGACATTCACACAATTAGTCTATCAATTATGATTGATGGCGTGATTTATGCGGATCAAAATGAGTTAGATAAAAAAGAATTTATGACAATGATGGAAAAATCTCCAGCATTACCAAAAACGAGTCAACCGCCAATTGGTGAGTTTATTAATTTGTATGATGAACTAGGGCAAGATGGCAGCCAAATAATCTCTATTCATTTAACTGAAAAGTTAAGTGGTACTGTTAACACGGCTAGACAAGCAGCTCAAATGAGTCAGTCTAATGTAACAGTTATTGATAGTGATTATATTGATCAAGCGCTAGGCTTTCAAGTATACGAGGCAGCGAAGTTAGCTCAAGAAGGAGCGACAGTTGATCAAATCGTATCTCACATTGAAAAAGTAAAAGAAAAAACGCAATTATATATTGGAGTTGCCACATTAGACAATCTTGTTAAAGGTGGACGTATTGGGAAATTAGTAGGTGTTGTATCAGGTTTCTTAAATATGAAAGTTTTATGTCAACTAAATAATGGTGAGTTAGAAATTGTTTCTAAAGGTCGAGGGAATAAAACCTTTATGAAATGGATAAAAGAATTAGAAAAAAAATTAGTGACTTATCCTCTTAACTACTTAGGTATTTCTGAAGCAGATGGTAAAGATATTTCAAATGATTTAAAAGAATCGATTAATACAGCATTACCTGAGTTAAACATACCTATTATTCATACTACACCACTTGTAGCAACACATGCTGGTAAAGGTGCGTTTGCGGTTATGTTTTACACAAATTAAAAATAACAAAAAAAGCAGATCTAAAGGTCTGCTTTTTTGGATAGAGGGATTTTATGAAAAAAATAAAAGCAATCTTCCCTTTTCTTGGTTGGTTTTTAGGCGTTATTTTAGTAACGTTTGTGATTGGGACAATGCTTATTCCAAAGGCAGAAAAAATTAAACTTAATTCTGAACCAAGTAAACCAGAAGAAAAAAGAATGGAAATGCTGAGAATTAGTGCAGTAGGGGATTCCTTAACAGAAGGAATAGGAGATACAACTCATACAGGAGGTTATGTCCCACTCTTACAAACTGATTTAAGTGAGAATTTTCCCATTGATGTAGTTCAAGCAGATAATTTTGGAAAATCAGGAGATCGAAGTGACCAAATTTTAAAACGAATTAAAAAAGATGAAGAGATGCAAAATTCTATTAGAAAAGCAGATGTGATTTTAGTAACTGTTGGTGGGAATGACTTAATGAAAGTGATTCAGTCTCAAATTTTTAATAAAATTTCGATTAAGAAATTTGTTAAACCTAGAGAAAAATACCAAAAACAGTTAGAGAAGATGTATGAAGAAATTCGTTTATTAAATCCAGAAGCACCTATATATCAATTAGGTATTTATAATCCTTTTTATAAGAGTTTTTCAGAAATTGAAGAAATGCAAGAGATTGTTGATTTTTGGAATGAAGGAAGTAAAGAATTTGTCGACGGAATAGACAATGCTTATTTTGTGCCAATTAATGATGAGATATATAATGGGTTACCAGATCCAAATGCTATAACTTCAACAAAGGAATCTACTGAAATGACAATGGACAAAGATGCAATCAATGATTTGATTTCTGAAGAAGATAGTTTCCACCCAAATAATTTAGGGTATCAAATAATTGCCAATGCTTTTAGAACTAAAATGGAATCTACAAAAGATGTTTGGCTCAAATAATTCGTTAGAAGATAAGGGTGTTTAAAATGAAAAAAGTAGAAGAAGTAGAAACACGCCAAAAGAAAGATAAAAAGGACAAAAAAGGGTTTAACTTCTTAAGTCTATTTAAAAATCCGTGGCGAGTCGCATTTTTAACGTTATTAGCAGTAGTGATTGGTTTCATCAGTGTCCTTATGTTTAGAATATCAACACCACGCATGACCTATGACGCTAAACTACCAGTGATTGAAACAAAAGAAAAAGCGATTTTTGATATTAACATGAAAAAAGAGCAAGTGAATGATGCCATTAATTTTTTCTTAGAAGAATCGATGAAAGAATCTGGAGTTGATTACTCCTTTGTACTTGAAAATCAAGCGATGATTGATGGGACCTTTAATTTATTAGGGCATGAAACTCATTTTTACCTTTATTTTGAACCTTATGTTCTAAATGATGGTAATGTACAATTAAAAGCTAAGAGCTTATCAGTAGGCTCTTTAAACGTGCCAATTCCTGCGATGATTAACTATATTTCATCAACAACTGATTTACCTAATTGGATTGAAATGGATGCGGATCAACAATTAATTAACCTTCATTTGAATAAATTCCAATTAGATAATGGGATGAGTATTCGAGCGAAGAAAATTAATTTGATTAATGATGAAATTAGCTTTAGTATTTACTTACCTAAAGAAAAATCTAATAAGAAGTGAGTGATGTAGGATGAAAGAAACAGCCATTTTAGCGGGCGGATGTTTTTGGTGTATGGTCAAACCATTTGATCAATATCCAGGAATTATTTCAATCGTTTCAGGTTATACAGGTGGTCATAAAGAAAACCCAACTTACCAAGAAGTTTGTAGTGGTAAGACGGGACATACAGAAGCAGTTAAAATAGAGTTTGATCCTAGTGAAATAACCTATGAAAAACTATTAAGTATTTATTGGCAACAAACCGATCCAACAGATGCCTTTGGTCAATTTGAAGACCGAGGAGATAGTTATCGACCAGTTATTTTTTATACATCAGAAACTCAAAAACAAATAGCTGAGAAGAGCAAGCAAGAACTAGCTGATTCTGGTCGTTATTTAGACCCGATTGTTACAACTATAGAAGAAGCGAGCCCTTTTTATTCAGCAGAAGAATATCACCAAGATTTTTATAAAAAAGATCCTGAACGATATAGTTTATCAAGTGCTAACCGAAAAAACTTTTTAAAAAATGTATGGGGAGAGTAGTCGATGAAGCGTAGTTTTTTTCATTATGTTGAAACCTTTCGTGGTAAGGTCAAACAAACAGAAGAGTCCTTATTAGCTGAAAATATTTTCAACGATTTACAATTTCCAAAACAGTCTCAAGACTATGATGAAATTTCACATTATTTGGAGATAAACGCGTATTATATTCCTAGTATGGATATTTTTGATACCTTATGGGAGCATTATATTGAAAATAATTAAGTAAGGATGTGTTTAAATGACACCAAAAGAATCAAAAAAGATATCCATGTTTCAATATATCTTAACCATTGGGATTGTAGGGATTGTCGCTTCAGCTGGAACTGTTTTTATTTATGAAATCAGTGGAGCTTCGGCACAACCTGTTATGACCAATGAAGTAAAAGATGATTTAGATAACGTTAATTTATTGTACGAACTAATTGACAGTCAATACATTGAAGATGTGAGTCAAAAAGACTTAGTTAATGGAGCTTTGAAAGGAATGACTGAAGCTGTGGGAGACCCCCATACGAACTTTTTCCCAGAAGAAGCTGCCAAAGAATTTGATGATAGTGTGTCTGGTAGTTTCGAAGGCATTGGAGCTACTATGATGTTTGAAAATGATTATCCTGTGATTGCAGAACCTCCTTTTGAAGGCTCACCTGCTGAAAAAGCGAAATTAAAAAAAGGTGACATCATTATTAAAGTTGACGGGGAAGAGGTCAAAGGCAAGGGCTTATCTGAGACGGTTTCAAAAATTAAAGGGGAAAAAGGAACTAAAGTGACCCTAGATATTTTACGTGGCGAAGAAACATTCTCTGTGGATATTGTCAGAGATGTGATTCCAGTTGAGTCCGTTAAAGCAAGCCTTGATAAAACGGATAAATCAGTTGGGTATATTAAAATCACAAGTTTTAATGAAACCACATCGGATGAATTTGATCAAGCTATTAGTGATATGAGAAAACAAGGTGCTAAAAAATTCATTTTAGACGTTAGAGGTAACCCTGGTGGTGTCTTACAAAATGTTGAAAAAATGACTAGTCGTTTCTTAGAAGATGGGGACGTCATTGTTGGTTTTGAAGATAAGAGTAAAGCTAAATTTGAAGAAGTAGCTGATAAGAAATTTGATAAAGGCGAAAAAATCAAAGAACCTACTGTGATTCTGACAGATGGCGATAGTGCTAGTGCCTCAGAAATCATGGCTGGCGCATTAAAAGCACATGGGTTTGATGTAATTGGAACAAAGACTTACGGTAAAGGAACGGTTCAAACCATGGTACCGATTGAAGGTCATGGTGAAATCAAATTAACGATTAGTAAATGGTTAACACCTGATGGCAAATGGATTCATGAAAAAGGCATCGAGCCAACCATTAAAGTTGATTATCCAGATTATTTAAAACGAATTGTAATTGACCGCTCATTAACTTATGAAGAGGGAACTATTAGTCCTCATGTTGAAACAATCAATATTTATTTAAATGAATTAGGATATGATGTTGGTGAGATATCTAAAACTTACACATCAAAAACAACAGCGGCAGTTAAAGAACTACAAGAAAAAGCAGGACTTGACGTCACAGGTGTTGCTAATAAACAAACCGTAGACGCATTAGAGTTAGAAATAGGCAAACATTGGAAAGAAAATGATATCCAATACCAAAAAGCTTTAGAAGTAGTACAAAAGAAATAAAGGATATTTAAGGAGGTTAGCTGAAAAAAGCTTAACCTCCTTTTTTATTTGTTATTAACATTCAAAGGAAACTTATTTTTTTGCCCTTTTAGCTAGCTATTTATAAAGATTTTCTATATCATATATAGTGGAAGAAAGACGGTGAATAGATGGAAAAAAAGATTGTGGATATTCTTTGGCACTGGATTAAAATGCTTGTTATTTGTGTTCCTTTTGTCATTATTTTAAAAGCATTTATTTTCATACCGGTTGAAGTTACTGGTAAATCCATGTCACCAACATTAAAAGAAAATGATTTTATTATTATGGAAAATTTCAGCCAAATTGATCGCTTTGATATCATAGTCTTTACTGCCCCAGATGGGAATACCTATATCAAACGAGTAATTGGTTTACCGGGAGACCGTGTCGTCTATTCAAAAGACCAACTTTATATTAATGGAGAAAAGGTGAGTGAACCTTTTTTAAATGATGTGAAAAAGAAAAAGAACGAGTATGTTTTTACAACTGATTTAGACACAAAAGATTTAATTGGCTCCGAAAAAATACCTAAAAATCAATATTTTGTTTTAGGTGATAATAGAAGACTAAGTAAAGATAGTCGCTCTTTTGGAACTATAAGTGATACCTCTGTGCTAGGTACAGCAAAAGTTGTCTATTACCCGATTTTCCATAGTAAGATTGTTAAGTAAATAGGAGTGTGAAAGAATGACCATTCAATGGTTCCCTGGTCATATGGCCAAAGCGCGACGTGAAGTTGCAGAAAAATTAAAATTAGTAGATGTGGTATTAGAAATCGTAGACGCAAGACTACCCATGTCTAGCCGAAATCCAATGTTAGATTCATTAATTCAACAAAAACCACGTATTATTTTATTAAATAAATCAGATCTAGCAGATCCAATTGAGACAGCGAGATGGAAAAGTTATTTTGAAGCTCAAGGACATGCTTGTTTAAGTATTAACGCAAATGAAGGCAAAGGAATTAATAAAATTGTTCCAGCTGCTAATGAATTATTAAAAGAAAAAATTGAACGACAAAAACAACGAGGAATTAAACCAAGAGCTATTCGAGCGATGTGTATTGGTATTCCAAACGTTGGTAAATCGACTTTACTAAATCGTTTAGCAAAACGTAATATGGCGAAAACTGGTAATACACCAGGTGTCACTAAAGGGCAACAATGGTTAAAAACTGGGAAAGATTTAGAGTTACTTGATACACCAGGGATTCTTTGGCCAAAATTTGAAGACCAAGTGATTGGTAAAAAATTAGCTCTGACTGGTGCCATAAAAGACACACTACTTCACATGGATGACTTAGTTTTATTTGGTTTAACTTATTTCCAAGCACATTACAGTTCTCAATTACAAGAACGTTATCAGTTAACAGACGAAGAGATTAAGGATACACCAGTGAACATTTTACTACGTATCACTGAAAAAAGAGGGTACAAAGAGGATTATGACCGTGCAAGTATTATGATTGTCCAAGAAATTCGTGATGGTCGATTAGGTCGATATACCTTAGATAAGGTGGAAGATTATTAATGAAACCTTTGACAACTAAAGCAATCAAAGAAATCCTTCTTGAGGTGACTTCTTTAGATGACGAACGCCTTGTTCTATATCAACAAGATGAACGGAAAAGTGTTCAACAATTAGTTAAATCAACTATCAAACGCATTGATAAACAGATTCAACTTGAAAATCATTTCCAAGAAATGAAAATTTATGAAAATAACGCAAGACAACAAGGCTTTTCTTTCATAGCAGGGATTGATGAGGTTGGTCGTGGCCCATTAGCTGGTCCAGTTGTTTCAGCAGCAGTTATATTACCTGAAAATTTTCATTTAGTTGAAGTTAATGATTCAAAACAACTTTCATTAAAAAAACGCGAAGAATTATTTGACCAAATTATGGAACAGGCCCTAGCAGTTGGGATTGGTATTAAGGATGAGCAAGTGATAGATTCAGTTAACATTTATGAAGCAACAAAACTCGCTATGAAAGAAGCTGTTAGCGAATTAGCCGTGAAACCAGATTGTTTACTAATTGACGCTATGGCATTAGATTTAAACATCCCCCAAGAAAAAATTATTAAGGGAGATGCTAAAAGTATTTCAATTGCTTGTGCCAGTATTATCGCTAAAGTAACTAGGGACAAAATGATGGAATCGTACCACGAACAATACCCTGGCTATGGGTTTGACAAAAACTCCGGTTATGGAACAAAAGAACATTTAGAAGGGTTAAAATTACAAGGAATTACTCCGATTCATCGTAAAACTTTTGCCCCAATTAAAGAGATGATTTAAATGAAACCTCCAATTTTACGTACTTTACTAATAAAGTAGTGTAAATTAGGAGGTTTTTTTATGGAATATAGATTGTTTATTTTTCAATTGAAGCATTTAAAAGGAATTGGTAATAAAGGATTATTAAGGATATTAAATCACTACATAGAACATCCGGAAGAACCTATAGACGTTATCACATTTATTAAAATTGGTCGTGTCAAAGCGGTTTATCATAGCTTATTTCAGGAATCTTTTATAGAAGCATTTAAACTAACACACGAAGATTTTCATTATTTTTTAGATCATTATTCTTTTATAACGATTATGGAAGAAGAGTACCCTGAAAATTTAATTGAAAGTTACAATCCCCCAATCGCGTTATTCTACTTAGGCAATATTAATTTATTAAAAGAAACCAATCGATTAGCTGTTATCGGTTCAAGAGAGGCTAGTCATTTTGGAAAAGAAATGGTTTCTATAATAGTTCCAGAGTTATGTCAAAAAGAGATTTGTATTGTTAGCGGCTTAGCAAAAGGAAACGACACTTTTGCCCATCAGGCAGCCATTCGAAACCATGGTAAAACGATAGCTGTTATTGGTTCAGGTTTAAATATTTTTTATCCGAAAGAAAATGAAAATTTACAGCAGTTTATAGGGCGTGAGCAGTTGCTTCTTTCTGAGTATTTACCAGGAGTTAGACCTTTAAAATATCATTTTCCAAGTCGCAATCGAATTATTGCAGGAATTAGTCGTGGAACTTGTGTCATTGAAGCAAAAGAAAAAAGTGGGACTTTTATAACAGCTCAATTTGCTCTTGATGAGGGACGAGATGTCTTTGCTGTTCCGGGAAATCCTTTATCTAAAAGCTCTGAAGGTTGTTTAAAATTAATTCAAGCAGGAGCTAAATGTATTTGGAAAACATCCGATATATTAGAGGAATGGTATCTTAGTTAATATTTTTTTTAGTAACTTACCTTGACAAGCCTCTCCTTAATGGACTAAGATAGTTTACGATTGTTGAACACAAAAAAATAAAACATAAATTAAGTTAGAGAAAGGGATTAAAACATGAGTTATAAATATCTAGTAATCGTAGAATCCCCAGCTAAAGCAAAAACTATTGAAAAATATCTTGGTCGAAACTATAAGGTAGTCGCAAGTGTAGGACATATTCGAGATTTACCGAAAAGTAAAATGGGAATCGACATTGAAAACAACTATGAACCTGGTTACATCAACATTCGTGGTAAAGGACCAGTTATTAAAGAATTAAAGAAATATGCGAAAAAGGCGGATAAAGTTTACCTCGCAGCCGATCCGGACAGGGAGGGGGAAGCCATTGCCTGGCACCTCGCCCACATTTTAGATTTGGATTTAGAAGACAATAACCGAGTTGTATTTAATGAGATTACAAAAGATGCTGTTAAAGCAGCTTTTAAAGAACCTAGAAAAATTAATGTTGATTTAGTGGATGCCCAACAAGCCCGTCGTATCTTAGACCGTTTAGTTGGTTACTCTATTAGTCCAATACTATGGAAGAAAGTGAAAAAAGGATTGAGTGCTGGTCGTGTTCAATCGATTGCTCTAAAAATGATTATTGATCGTGAAGAAGCAATTCGAGCTTTTGAACCTGAAGAGTATTGGAGTATTACGGGAGATTTTGTTAAAGGAAAATCGAAGTTTAAAGCAAACTTTTACGGAATCGATGGCAAAAAGTTAAAACTAAGTAATCAAGAGGAAGTAGCTGCCGTTACTGAAAAGTTAACAGGTCGAGATTACGAAGTTACTAAAGTCACTAAAAAAGAACGTAAAAGAAATCCAGCAGCTCCGTTTACAACAAGTAGTTTACAACAGGAAGCAGCTAGAAAATTAAACTTTAGAACTAGAAAAACCATGATGGTTGCTCAACAACTTTATGAAGGAATCAAACTTGGTAAAGGACAAGGAACTGTTGGTTTAATTACTTATATGCGTACAGACTCAACTAGATTATCTGATACGGCTAAAACAGATGCTTTTAACTTTATTACTGAAAAATATGGCAAAGAATATACAAATGGAGAGCCTAAAGTTAAGAAAAATGCTCAAGGGGCTCAAGATGCCCATGAGGCAATTCGTCCATCAAGTGTTTTAAGAACACCTGAATCAGTTAAAGAATTTTTAGATAAAGATCAATTTAAATTATACTCATTAATCTGGTCACGTATGGTAGCCAGTCAAATGGCACCTGCTGTCTTAGATACGATGAGAGTAGATTTAGAACAAAATGGTGTTAAATTTGTAGCCAATGGTTCTAAAATCAAGTTCCAAGGTTTCATGAAAGTCTATATTGAAGGCAAAGATGATGGTAAAGAAGACAAAGAAAATATTTTACCTGAATTAAATGAAGGCGACGTTGTTAAATCTGCAGATATTGAACCTAAACAACACTTTACCCAACCACCAGCAAGATTTAGTGAAGCAACTTTAATTAAAACACTAGAAGAAAATGGGGTAGGTCGACCTTCTACATACGCGCCAACTCTTGAAACCATTCAACGTCGCTATTACGTTAAATTAAATGCTAGACGATTTGAGCCAACGGAGTTAGGTGAAATTGTTAATACCTTAGTAGTAGAATTTTTCCCTCAAATTGTTGATGTTAACTTCACAGCTGAGATGGAAAAAGACTTAGATAAAATTGCGATTGCTCAAGAAAACTGGGTAGATGTGGTTGATAGATTCTACAAACCATTTGCTATTGAGTTAGAAAAAGCAGAAACTGGCATTGAAAAAGTACAGCTTAAAGATGAACCAGCTGGCTTTGACTGTGAAGAGTGTGGCAATCCAATGTTAATCAAACTTGGAAAATACGGGAAATTTTATGCATGTAGTAACTTCCCTGATTGCCGCAATACAAAAGCGATTGTTAAGAAAATCGGTGTGACTTGTCCAACTTGTAAAGAGGGAGACGTTATTGAGAAGAAAACGAAGAAAAATCGTATCTTCTTTGGTTGTGATCGTTACCCTGAATGTGAATTTACATCATGGGATCGTCCAATTGGAAGAGATTGTCCGAAGTGTTCTCATTACTTAGTTCAGAAAAAAGTACGTGGTGGTCAACAAATTATTTGTAGTGACTGTGATTATAAAGAAGACGTGCAAAAATAAAAAGCTTGTCTATTGTAATTAAAATTGTGTATAATACAAACGTCGAGGGACTAAAACATTATGTTTTAAGTCCCTTTATTATTTTTTTACTTGAGGAAAGAGGGTTAAAAAATGTCAGAAATGAAAGTAACAGTCATTGGAGCGGGACTTGCAGGAAGTGAAGCCGCATTCCAAGCAGCTGAAGCAGGGGTCAAAGTTGACCTATACGAAATGAGAAAAATTAAAAAAACACCAGCTCATCATACAGATAAATTTGCAGAATTAGTTTGTACGAACTCACTTAGAGCAAATAGTATCACAAATGGAGCAGGTCTTTTAAAAGAAGAAATGCGTCAGTTAGACTCAGTGATTATCGCTTCAGCTGATAAACACCAAGTACCAGCTGGTGGAGCATTAGCAGTAGATAGAGAAGGTTTTTCTTCAGAAGTGACTGAGCGTGTAAGTAGTCATCCAAATATTACGGTTCACCATGAAGAAATCACGTCCATTCCAGAAGAAGGGATTACGATTATTGCGACTGGTCCTTTAACATCTGAACCTTTAGCCGAAAGTATCAAAGAATTTACTGAATCAGACGGGCTGTATTTTTATGATGCGGCAGCACCAATCATTGATAAAAATACGATTGATATGGACAAAGTCTACTTAAAATCTCGTTATGACAAAGGAGAAGCAGCATATTTAAACTGTCCAATGTCTAAAGATGAGTTTTATGCTTTTAGAGAAGCTTTAGTAACTGCGGAAGTGGCTCCTTTAAAATCATTTGAAAAAGAAAAATTCTTCGAAGGATGTATGCCGATTGAAGTTATGGCTAACCGCGGAGAAAAAACAATGACATTTGGTCCATTAAAACCAGTTGGATTAGAAGATCCTAAAACAGGTAAACGTCCTTATGCCGTTGTCCAATTACGTCAAGATGATGCAGCTGCGTCACTTTACAACATTGTTGGCTTCCAAACCCATTTAAAATGGGGCGAACAAAAACGTATCATCCAAATGATTCCAGGATTGGAAAACGCAGAAATAGTGCGATACGGGGTAATGCACCGCAATACTTTTATGAACTCTCCTGAATTATTAGAACCAACTTACCAATCAAGAAAACGTCCAACACTTTTATTTGCGGGACAAATGACTGGGGTAGAAGGTTATATTGAATCAGCAGCTAGTGGTTTAGTAGCAGGAACGAATGCAGCTCGTCTTGCTAAAGGTGAAGAACCAGTTGTCTTCCCTCAAACAACAGCTATCGGAAGTATGGCATACTATATTACGCACACATCAGGTAAACATTTCCAACCAATGAATGTTAACTTTGGTATCTTCCCAGAGTTACCTGAACGTATCCGTGATAAAAAAGAGCGCTACACAGCCATTGCGAATCGTGCTTTAGAAGATATGAAAGCTGTAGTTGCAGAAGTGAAATAACAAATAAAAAGACTATCATTTTTTAGATAGTCTTTTTCTTTTGTTTAAAATATGAATAAATTGTGTCATTTTAAAGTAAAATTCATTAAATTCTGACAATTCATTTGTGTTAGATTATTGATTGTGTTACATTGTTCTTGTAATTTATTGGAAAGGATTACATCATATGAAAGACTTAGAAGATTTTTTAAAGTACCTTATTATCGAAAGACAATACTCAGAGAAAACAAAAGAAGCTTATGAAGATGATATAACAGATTTCTTTTTATTTTTAAAAGAATCAGGCAATGATGATTATTTATTAGTTACTTTGCAAGACGTACGAATCTACTTAGCTTATTTACATGACAGAGAGTACAGTCGAAATACGATTAGTCGAAAATTATCAAGTTTAAGATCTTTTTATCAGTTCTTAATGAAAAATGATTTATTAAGTGAGAATCCTTTTTCATATGTTCAAATGAAGCGACAGCAATCTAAGTTACCTCGTTTTTTTTACGAGAAAGAACTTAACGCTTTATTTGATTCGGCTGAAGGAAATCGTCCACTAGATTACCGAAATCAAGCAATCTTAGAAGTTCTTTATGGAACGGGCATTCGTGTTAGCGAGTGTGTCAACATTAAACTTCAAGATATTGATTTTGACGCATCAGTTGTTTTAATATTTGGAAAAGGTGGTAAAGAACGTTATGTACCCTTTGGTTCTTTTGCAGAAGACGCTATTCGAACCTACTTAACAGAAGGTCGAGATGTTTTAATGACAAAGACTACAGATACTCATAGTTATCTATTTGTAAATAACCGAGGAGCGCCTATAACTGACGCTGGTATTCAATACGTTTTAAAAAAATTAATTGAAAAAAGTAGTCTAACAACGGATATTCATCCTCATATGTTTAGACATACTTTCGCCACTCATTTATTAAATAATGGAGCTGACCTTAGAACGGTTCAAGAATTACTTGGCCATTCTAGTTTATCTTCTACACAAATTTATACACATGTGACAACTGATACCTTACAAAAAAATTATCGCCATTTTCATCCGCGAGCTTAAGAAAGGAATTTTATTATGGGATATACTACATTTCATTCAACAACAATTTGTGCCGTTGAAAAAGACGGCAAATTCGCCATGGCAGGTGACGGACAAGTAACGATGGGGGAATCTGTCGTAATGAAAGGAACTGCTAAAAAAGTACGTCGTATTTATAATGGTGAAGTAATCGTTGGTTTTGCTGGGAGCGTGGCTGATGCCTTTAACTTAGAAGAAAAATTCGAAGGCAAATTAAACGAATATAAAGGAAATTTAATGCGTGCTGCTGTTGAATTAGCTATGGAGTGGCGCAGTGATAAAATGATGCAAAAATTAGAAGCAATGCTAATCGTTATGAACGACAAAGAAATGCTTGTTGTTTCAGGAACAGGTGAAGTAATAGCGCCAGATGATGGTATTCTAGCTATCGGTTCAGGTGGAAACTATGCCTTAGCTGCAGCTAGAGCTTTAAAACAAAATGGTAAAGAGGAATTGACAGCAGGCGATATCGCTAAAGCTGCTTTACACGTAGCTGGCGACATTTGTGTTTATACCAACCACAATATTATTTTAGAAGAAATTTAAAGGACTGAAAAATATGACAACTAATCAAAAAACACCTAGAGAAATTGTAAGTGAATTAGATAAATATATTATTGGACAACATACAGCAAAAAAATCAGTATCTGTTGCTCTTAGAAATAGATACCGTCGTATGCAGCTAGATGAAGACATGCAACAAGAAATTACACCGAAAAATCTTTTAATGATTGGACCAACTGGTGTTGGTAAAACTGAAATTGCTCGCCGTTTAGCTAAAATTGTTAATGCGCCATTTGTTAAAGTGGAAGCAACTAAATTTACTGAAGTGGGTTATGTGGGCCGAGATGTCGAATCAATGGTTAGGGATTTAGTAGAAGCAAGTATTACAATTGTTAGAAAAGCGCAATATAGCCGAGTTTATTCTCAAGCATTGAAATTAGCTGAAGATCGTTTAGTGAAACTACTAGTTCCAGGCATTAAAAAAGAGAAAAAACAAAAAAACAATCAATTTGACATGATGATGCAAATGATGAGTAACATGCAAAGTGGCGTTGAAGAAGAAACGGAAGAAGTCACAGATTCAATTCGTGTGAGCCGTGAAACAGTCCAATCCCAACTTGAAAAAGGTTTACTTGAAAACCGTGAAGTGACCATTGAAGTGGAAGAGAAAAAAGCAACTCCTGCGATGAACAATGGTTTAGAGCAAATGGGCATTGATTTATCAGATACATTGAGTGCGTTAAGTCCTAAGAAAAAAGTGAAACGCACAGTAACAGTTGCTGAAGCACGTGAATTATTAATTCAGGAAGAGTCTGAAAAACTAGTTAATGATGCAGATATTAATAGCGAGGCAATTAAATTAGCTCAAAATCACGGTATTATCTTCATTGATGAGTTTGATAAGATTACATCAAAATCTGAGAATTCAGGACAAGTTTCAAGAGAAGGGGTTCAACGTGATATTTTACCGATTGTTGAAGGTTCATTAGTTAATACTAAGTATGGAACAGTATCAACAGAGCATATTTTATTTATTGCTTCTGGTGCTTTCCACCTAAGTAAACCAAGCGATTTAATTCCTGAGTTACAAGGACGCTTTCCAATTCGCGTTGAGTTAGACGACTTAACAGCGGATGATTTTGTTCGTATCTTAACAGAACCAGATAATGCATTGGTTAAACAATACATCGCGCTTTTAGGAACTGAGAATATTTCAGTTACCTTTACAAAAGAAGCGATTGAAAGATTAGCTAATATTGCATTTGACGTTAACAGTGAGACTGATAATATTGGGGCTCGTCGTTTACATACGATTTTAGAAAAACTATTAGAAGATTTATTATTTGAATCTCCTGATATGCAAATGGGTGAGATTACGATTACTGAAGCCTATGTAAATGAGAAATTAGGACATATCGTTAAGGATGAAGATCTAAGCCGTTATATTCTATAATTTTGGTTAGACTAAGGAGGAGTTTTGTGTGGAGAATTTATTAAGAAAAACAAGAATGATTAACGAATTACTTCAAAGAGAAAACACATTAAGTTTATTATCAGAATTACCTTATAACCAAATGGCTGATATTTTAGGAGATATTCTAAATTGTAATGCTTATATCGTTAATAAAAATGGTGTTGTGTTAGGGTATGTGGTCAATCATGATTTTAATAACGAACGCTTACAAGCCATGTTACAAGATCAGCAATTTCCAACTAGTTATATTCGCCGATTATCTTTAGTAGATAAAACAAAAGATAATTTAAGTATCGCAGATGAAATGACTGTTTTTCCAGTAGAATTAAGAGACCTTGAAGAACAAATTGAAACCTATACGACAATTGTACCTGTTTTTGGAGCTGGTGAAAGATTAGGTTCTATTATCTTAGGGCGAATTGAACCTGCTTTTACCATTGAAGATTTAATATTAGCTGAATACAGTGCGACAGTCGTTGGTATGCAATTCTTATATCAACAATCTCGGGAAATTGAAAAAACAACTCGTGATACAACGAATGTCAAAATGGCCATTGGTACTCTTTCTTATAGTGAGTTAAAAGCTGTTAAAGCTATATTTAATGAATTAGAAGGAGACGAAGGAAGACTAACGGCTTCAACGATTGCTGATAAAATTGGGATTACACGTTCAGTTATTGTGAATGCCTTACGAAAATTAGAATCTGCTGGGATTATTGAAACTCGTTCTTTAGGAATGAAGGGAACGTACATCAAAATTATCAATCCACTTTTTAAAGAGGGACTAGATAAAGAAACGCTAATTTAATGGAGGAGTTTATTGTGAAAACTATTCTAGAAAATGATTTATGCCAAGTAACGATTAAACATCATGGTGCTGAGATTTCAAGTTTTAAATTAAAAGAAAACAATCTTGAATTTATTTGGCAAGCTGATCCAAATTATTGGGGAAGACACGCACCAATTCTGTTTCCAGTTGTGGGACGCTTAAAAGAAAATAAATATAGCTACCAAGGAACTGAATATTATATGGGTCAACATGGGTTCGCACGAGATATGGCATTTGAGGTAGAAGAAGAGTCAGCTAACAAAGTAACTTTTTTATTAACTGATAACGAAGAGACTTTAAAAGTTTATCCTTTTTCATTTGAATTACGTTTAAGCTACGAGTTGATTGGACAAGAATTAGAAGTCGGATATGACGTGAGAACGCAATCGAAAGAAATGTTTTTTGCCATTGGGGGACATCCTGCGTTTAATGTGCCACTTGTGGAAGATAGTAAATTTGATGATTATTATATTCATTTTGCCCCATCTAAGTCACGCTTTTTATTGCCTTTAAAAGGGCCTTATGTGGATTTAAAAGAAAAAACATTGGCTCAAACCAATACGTCTATTCAGTTACATCGTGAGTTCTTTAAAAATGACGCCTTTATTTTAGAAACAGTTGGTGAGAATACTTTTTCAATTTTGTCTGATAAAACAGAACATGGTATTTCCCTTTCTTATCATGATTTACCTTATGTGGGGATTTGGACGCCTTATCACAATGATGCTCCTTTTGTTTGTATCGAACCGTGGGCAGGCATTGCTGATACATTGGAAACAACAGGTAAAATTGAAGAAAAACTTGGTATTAACAAATTAGTGCCAGGAGAAGTCTTTGAACGATCATACAAAATAAAAATTCATTAAAAAAGAAGAAGTCGACTAATCAATCGACTTCTTCTTTTGGTTATTATCTGAAATAACTATGATCTTCAAGCTCAAGTTCGCTTAAAATAATTGAAGCTGTTTCTTCAATTGATTTTTGAGCCACATTAATAATTAGACAACCGATTTTTTTATATAAGTCATCTGCAAATTGGAGCTCTTCTTTAATTTTACCAATATCCGAGTAAGCAGTATTTGGTCTTAATCCGTAAGAACGCATTCTTTCTTCACGAATGGCATTCAATATTTTAGGGTCATTTGTAAGACCAACGATTTTTTTAGGATCAACTTCCCAAATTTGTGGTGGAATATGAGCTTCTGGGATTAAAGGTAAGTTAGCAACTTTTAAATTTTTGTTAGCCAAGAATAAGCTTAAAGGTGTTTTGGATGTTCTTGACACACCTAATAATAAAATATCGGCCTCTAAAAAGCCTCTAGGGTCTTTACCGTCATCATATTTAACAGCAAATTCCATGGCATTAATACGTTCAAAATAATTTTCGTTTAAGAAATGAAGTGCTCCTGGAACTCGAGAAGGTTCTGTTTGAGTACGACGTTTCACTTCATTTACAAGGGGAGATAGGGCATCTATTGTAAACAAGTTATTTTTTTGACAAAACTCATTAGCTACTTTAACTAAATCTTCTGATATCAATGTTTGAAGAACCATAGCTTCAAGGTTTTTAGCTTCTTCTAAAGCATCAAGTAAATCACTTTCTTCATAAATAAAAGTTCGTTTAATAATTTGAATTTCAACATCAGACTGATCATATTGAGCAATAGTAGCTTGAGCAAGCTTTGAAGCTGTCTCACCAGCTGAATCTGAAAGAATATACATATGTATTTTTTTAGTCATAAATTAGGATCCTTTCTTAATCTTTTTACTTATAGGTCATTATATCATATAATAGTAGTAGTGGAATGAGTAAGTGAGGTGAAGTCTGTGAAACAACAATTAGTTAGTGCGATAGATATTATTAAAGAAAATGGCTTTAAATGCACAAAGAAAAGAGAAGAAATTCTAACATTTTTAATTGAAGAAAACCGTTACGTTGGTGCAATAGAAGTATTTGATTTTATGAATGAAACGTACAGCGGAATCAGTTACGATACCATTTATCGTAATTTAAGAGATTTTTCAAAAATGAAAATATTAGAAGAAACAGAATTAAATGGTGAGAAAAAATTTAGGTTTCACTGCGATGTCACAGAATGCCATAGTCATCACCATCATCATTTCATCTGTACTGAATGCGGAGCAACTAGAGAGATAAATATGTGTCCTATGGATTTCTTTAAAGAACAATTACCTGATTTTGAGATGGAAAGCCATCGATTTGAAATATTAGGAAAATGCAATAAATGTTTAAAAAAGTGAAACTCCTAGTTGACGTTAAAAACGTGTTTGGTTATAATATTAAAGAACGGTTTTTTGTTTATTACTATATATGAAAAACGGTTACCAAAAGTTTGGAGGGAGGGAATTATATGTCAAAAACTGTAGTTCGTAAAAACGAATCATTAGATGACGCTCTTCGTCGCTTTAAACGTTCCGTTTCAAAAACTGGTACTTTACAAGAGTACCGTAAACGTGAGTATTACGAAAAACCAAGTGTGAAACGTAAGAAAAAGTCTGAAGCAGCTAGAAAGCGCAAAAAATTCTAATTATTATTAAGTAAGCAATGAGCTAATGCTCATTGCTTATTTTTTTACTTTCCTTTTTCATATCTGATATTTATGGTATTATTTATGGGTGATAGATAATAGAAGGAGTTGTAGTTTATTTGGCAACTGTAGATGAATATTCAATTGATATTAGATTAGATGATAATGTAGATGTAAACGAAATTTTTGGAACCCACGATAAACACTTGAAATTATTAGAAGATTATTTAAATCTAAGAATTACAAGTCGTGGTGAGTTTATCCGTATAAGTGGTGAAGAAACAAAAGTTACTTATGCTAGAGAGATATTGAAGAATATTCAAAAATTAGTAACCAGAGGCCATAAAATTGGTTCTACGGATATTATCACGGCCATTCAAATGGCAAAGAAAGATGAATTAGAACAATTTTTGAGTTTATATGAAAAAACGCTCATCAAAGATGCTAAAGGCAATCCGATTCGTGTTAAAAATACAGGACAAAAGACTTATGTTGAAGCAATCAAACGAAATGATGTTGTCTTTGGTGTTGGACCTGCCGGAACTGGGAAAACATTTTTAGCTGTTTGTTTGGCAGTCTCAGCTTTAAAAAATGGTGAGGTTGAAAAAATTATTTTAACTAGACCTGCTGTAGAAGCGGGCGAAAGTTTAGGCTTTTTACCTGGGGACTTACAAGAAAAGGTTAACCCTTATCTAAGACCGATTTATGATGCGCTGTACACGATTTTAGGGATGGAGCATACAAATCGTTTGATGGACCGTGGAGTGATTGAAATAGCTCCTCTAGCCTATATGAGAGGGAGAACTTTGGAAGAATGTTTTGTTATCCTTGATGAAGCTCAGAATACAACGAAATCACAAATGAAGATGTTCTTAACACGTTTAGGAAACCGCTCAAAAATGGTTATAAATGGTGACCAAAGTCAGATTGACTTACCAAGAGGAGTGGATTCTGGATTAATTCACGCGATGAGTATCTTAAAAGAAATAGATAAGATTAAATTTGTAGAGTTTTCAGTATCTGATGTGGTTCGACATCCAGTCGTAGCTGATATCATTAAAGCTTATTCAAATAATTAATAAGTTTAAATCCTTATTAAAGGAGGGTAGACATGAAATTTGATATTAAAAAAATTCCAGATATGATTGGTAAAAAGTATATTCCAATTGTATTAACTATTATGTCTTTAGTGTTATTTGTTGTTATGAGAAGTAGCGTGGCTCAAAAGCAAATTGTATACAAAGAAGGACAACTTGCTGAAGATACAATAAGAGCCAATAAGACCATTGAAAATAAAGTCGAAACCGAAGAAAAACAAAAAATTGCTATGGAGAGTGTCACTCCTGAATATAGCTTTGACGCCAATAAAGCAAAAACGCAAGTTGATTTGGTAACATCATTATTCGATATGGTTAATAAAACAAATGAAGACGCAGATGCTGTGTATAATGAAAAATTAAATGCAGCAAAAGACAAAAAAAGTGTTTCTCAACTTAGTGCAGAAGAAAAACTGCCAATGCTTAAGTCTCAATTTGAAAAATTGAATCAAAATAGTCTAGCTTATTTCCAGTCATACCCAGACTCGTTTTACGAAGGATTATTCAACTTCAATCCAGAAGAGTTACAAGGAATAAGGGAACAGAGTATTTCGGTTGTAGAAACGGTTATGAATAAAAAAATTAGAAATTCTAATTTACAAATGGAAAAACAAGCAGCAAAAGAGCAATTACAATATGTTAACATCACAACAAGTATGAGAAGCTATGTTAACACTGTGATTGACAAGAGTATCGTTGTAAATGAAGTTTTAAACGAAAAAGCAACGGAGCAACTAAAACAAAACGCTAAACATAATGTGCAACCAGTTATTGTTTTCCAAGGTGAAATTATTGTGCGTGAAGGTGAACAAATCGATGCTAAGGCAATGGACAAAATTGAAGTTTTAGGATTGAACAATCAGTCTACCTCAGTTTTTCCAATGTTAGCGTTAATCGTAACCTTAATGTTACAACTTGGTTTAATTGCTTATATTATTAAAACTCAAAATGAAGAAATCAGTGCTGTTAAGAGTATTACTTTTTACGCTGTTTGTATTACCTTGGCTATTTTCTTTATGAAGATGCTGTATTTATTCCAAAAAGATACTCTAAGTAATGTGGCGTTACTTTTCCCAGCAGCTTTTGTTCCTGTTATTCTGACCATGTTTATGAGCCGGAAATGGGGCTTACTAGTTGCTATGTTCCAAGCAATTTACTCTATTTTTATTTTCTATAATCTTGCTGGAACAACTAGTTTACTTGTTATTACGTTGTTTTATGCCTTTAGTGGCTGTATCGCAACCTTCTTAGTTAAACGTAGACTAGAAACCCAATTAAAATCTGCCTTTTTCTTATTGATAATTGTCCCGTTCCTATTTATTGCTATATTAACGGCTTATCAAGGTTTAGACTTTGGCGATAGTAAAACATTAACGAGTCTATTTATTGCGGTAGCAAGTGGTATTTTCTCTTTTATCCTTTCAATAGGTTTACATCCTTATATTGAACTGATGGTGACTGATGATAGTGTGATTGTCTTAAACGATTTAAGTAATCCAAATCACCCATTACTTAAGAGGTTATTAGAAGAAGCACCTGGAACGTATCATCATAGTATGATGGTTGCTAGTCTTAGTGCTAACGCGGTCGCAGCAATCGGTGGTCGTTCACTATTAACTCGAGTAGCTTGTTATTATCATGATATTGGTAAAATTAAACATGCTAACTTCTTTGTTGAAAACTTACCTGATGGAGCTGAAAATCCACATAATTTCTTACTGCCATCTGATAGTAAAGAGATTATCTTTTCTCACGTAACGGAAGGTGTTAAGATTTTAGAAGAAGCAGAAATGCCTCAGTTCGTTATTGATGTCTGTCAACAACATCATGGAACCACTTTAATGAAATATTTTTATGTTAAAGAACAAGAGCGTAATTCAGAAACCATTGAAGAAAGCTTTAGATATCCAGGACCAAAACCTCAGTCTAAAGAAGCTGGTGTTATTAATATTGCTGATAGTGCAGAAGCGGCTGTCAGAGCAATGGGACACCCAACTAATGATAAAATTGCTGAGTTTGTTCATAATTTAATTCGTTCACGCCTTGAAGATGGACAATTAGTGGATACAGGGTTAACATTAAAAGAAATCTCGATTATTGAAAAATCAATTGTAGATGGTTTATGTAGTACGTTCCATTCACGAATCAAATATCCGAAAATGAAATCGGAAGCAGAGAAAATGAAACAGGAACAAGAAGGAAGGAAAATTTAAAGATGGATATTACTTTAGTAGATAAGACAGCTAAATTAACAGAGGAACAAATTGAATTAGTAACGAATATTTTAGAGTTCGCTTCTAATCAAGAACCTCTAAATCTGTCCGAGGATACTGAGATGTCAGTAACTTTTGTTGATAATAAAGAAATACACGAAATTAATTTAGAATACCGTCACAAAGACGCGCCAACTGATGTGATCAGTTTTGCATTAGAAGATGAAGGAATAGACGAACTTCCTTTTGATATGGAAGACTTTGATATGCCAAGAAATATTGGTGACATAATTGTCTCTGTTGAAAAAATTTCAGAACAAGCTGCTGATTTTAATCATTCATTCGAAAGAGAGTTAGGATTCTTAGTTGTTCATGGCTTTTTACATTTAAATGGTTATGATCATATGAATGAAGCAGACGAAAAAGAAATGTTTACATTGCAAGGCAAGATACTTGATGATTATGGACTTCAAAGATAAGATGAAGACGGATAAAAATAAATCATTTTTAGAGTCTTTGAAACATGCTCTAAATGGCATTCAAACAGTTTTTAAAGAAGAAAGAAACATGACTTATCATGTTTCTTTTAGTCTTTTAACCCTATTAGCTGCTTGGTTTTTTAAAATAAATCAAACAGAGTGGCTTTTCGTGTTAACAGCAATCTTTTTAGTGTTTATTACTGAAGTCATTAACACGTGTTTTGAAAATTTAGTTGATTTAGTGACTAATCACACGTATCATGAAATAGCTAAAAAGGTTAAAGATATGGCAGCAGGTGCTGTCTTACTAGCAGCTTGCTTTGCGGTAATTGTTGGATTAATTATCTTTTTACCTAAATTGTGGCATTTAATTGCCTAAATAAGAGAGGAAAATAGTATGTTTAAAGAAGGATTCAAATCAGGCTTTGTAGCCATTATTGGTCGCCCTAACGTAGGGAAATCGACTTTATTAAACCGTGTTGTAGCCCAAAAAATCGCCATCATGAGTGATAAAGCTCAAACAACACGTAACAAAATTCAAGGTGTGTACACAACTGAAAACGAGCAAATCGTTTTTATTGATACACCAGGAATCCATAAACCTAAAACTAAATTAGGTGATTTTATGGTGGAAACAGCATACAGTGCTTTAAGAGAAGTGGATGCTATTTTATTTATGGTTAGTGCTGACCAACCAAGAGGACGCGGAGATGATTTTATTATTGAACGTTTAAAAAATGCACAAGCACCAATCTATTTAATTATTAATAAAATTGATACCATTCATCCAGATGCTTTATTGCCTATTATGGATGACTACTCACAACAATTAGACTTTAAAGAAATTATCCCAATTTCTGCAACTGAAGGAAATAACGTGGATACTTTATTAACAACCCTTACAAAGGATTTACCAGAAGGACCACAATTTTATCCAGACGATCAAGTAACGGATCATCCAGAGTATTTCATCGTTTCTGAATTAATTAGAGAAAAGATTCTCCATTTAACTGAGCAAGAAGTACCTCACTCAATCGCCGTGTTGACTGAAAGTATGAAACGTGATGAGTTTGATAAAGTTCATATTCAAGCTTCGATTATTGTAGAGCGTGATAGTCAAAAAGGAATTATTATCGGTAAAGGCGGAAAGATGCTTAAAAATATCGGTATTAAGAGTCGTAAAGACATTGAAAACTTATTAGGTAACAAAGTCTATTTAGAGCTTTGGGTAAAAGTTCAAAAAAATTGGCGTGATAAACAAAAAGACTTACAAAACTATGGTTACAAAGAGATGGATTATTAATTAACGGATAAAAAAGAAGGACAAATTGTTGTCTTTCTTTTTATTTGAAGAAAAAGGGGTGAGACGTGTGAGGCATCAGGAAGACTTTAATGGAATTGTTCTCTTTAGCCGAAATTATAAAGAAAAAGACAAGTTAGTCAAAATTTTTACTGAAACTTATGGTAAAAAAATGTTTTTTGTTAAGGGAGCTAATCGGAAAAATAATCCACTAACTGCAGCACTACAACCTTTTACAAAAGCTTGTTTTATAGGTGATATTAAAAGTGAAGGCTTATCTTTCTTAAATACCGTTAAAGAGATAACCCCCTATGAAAAAATTCAAACAGATATTTTTATTTCAGCGTATGCTACTTACATCTTGAACCTTGTAGACGTAGCGATTGAAGATGGTATTTATGATCCTGCTCTATACGGATTTACCTTAGAAGCCTTAGTTCTACTTAATAAAGAGGTTGATCCAGAAATTGTGACCAATATTTTTGAAGTACAGTTACTTCAACGGTTTGGTATTACGATTAATTGGAAGAGTTGCGCGATTTGTGGTAACAAACAAGGGAAATTTGATTACTCTTATGCTAATAACGGTTTGTTATGTGAAAAACACTGGCATATGGATGAACGACGCGCCCATTTTAATCCAAGAGGGCTTCACTTTATTCGGTTGTTCTCACAAATTAAATATGACCAACTAAATACTATTGACCTTCAAAGTGAAACAAAAGACCAAATAAGAATCATTTTAGATGATTTGTATCAAGAGTATGTGGGAATCTTTTTAAAAAGTAAAAAATTTATTGATGAAATGAAATCTTGGGAAAATATGTTGAAAAAAGATTGAAAAGTGATGATTGACAAATAGCCATTCAAGGCTTAATATAAATTTAACAATAAGATACTTACGTTGAAGGAAAAAAAGAAAAATAAACCATATCATAAGCGACTTTGGGAAGGTGAAAGCCAAAGGTTATGTTATTTTTCGAAGGCGTTCCTGAGTAATGAATGAAGCTGCCAGTTGTTAACTGGAAGTAGGGTGGAACCGCGATAATTATCGTCCCTATGTTTGATAAGGATCAAACATAGGGACTTTTTGTATTATTTTAAAGGAGGATGACAAATGAGTCACAAATTAACCGTTCAAGAAATGATTAGAACACTGCAAACATATTGGTCAGAACAAGGTTGTATGTTAATGCAATCTTATGATACAGAAAAAGGGGCTGGAACAATGAGCCCATATACATTTTTAAGAGCTATTGGTCCTGAGCCATGGAACGCAGCTTATGTGGAACCTTCAAGAAGACCAGCTGATGGCCGTTACGGAGATAACCCAAACAGATTGTACCAACATCATCAATTCCAAGTTGTGATGAAACCATCACCCTTAAACATTCAAGAACTTTATTTAGAAAGTTTAAAATTATTAGGGATTGATCCTTTACAACATGACATTCGTTTTGTAGAAGATAACTGGGAAAATCCATCAATGGGTTGTGCTGGTTTAGGTTGGGAAGTTTGGTTAGACGGTATGGAAATTACTCAGTTTACTTATTTCCAACAAGTAGGTGGATTAGAGTGTAAACCTGTTACTTCAGAAATTACTTATGGTATTGAGCGTTTGGCTTCTTACATCCAAGAAGTGGAAAGTGTTTACGATTTAGAATGGACAAATGGCGTTAAATATGGCGAGATTTTTGTTCAACCTGAGTATGAACATTCAGTCTATTCATTTGAAGTTAGTAACCAAGAGATGTTACTAGATTTATTTAATCAATATGAAAAAGAAGCTAAAATGTGTATTGAAAAAGGACTAGCTCATCCGGCTTATGATTATGTTTTAAAATGTAGTCATACATTTAACTTATTAGATGCTCGTGGAGCTGTTTCTGTAACAGAAAGAGCTGGCTATTTAGCGCGTATCCGTAATATGGCGCGTGAGATTGCTAAATCATTTGTAGAAGAGAGAGAGAAATTAGGCTTCCCTCTATTAAAACAACTAGAGGAGGAAAAATAAGATGACGAAACAATTTTTATTAGAAATCGGATTAGAAGAAGTACCAGCTCATATTGTGACGCCAAGTGTGAAACAATTAGTTGAAAAAGTAACGACATTCTTAAAAGAGAATCGTTTAAGCTTTTCAACGATTGAATCTTTCTCAACACCTCGTCGTTTTGCTTTACGTATTAACGACTTAGCTGAGAAACAAGATAATATTGAAGAAGTAGCTAAAGGACCTGCGAAAAGAATCGCTCAAACGGCTGATGGTGAGTGGAGTAAAGCAGCTATTGGATTTGCTCGTGGTCAACAAGCTCAAGTTGAAGATTTATTCTTCCAAGAATTTAACGGCGAAGATTATGTTTATGTTAATAAATTTATTGAAGGCCAAGCAGCTAAAGATGTTTTAAGTGGGTTATCAGAAGTTATCATGAGTTTAACATTCCCAGTTTCAATGCATTGGGCTAATTACAATTATAAATTTATTCGTCCTGTTCATTGGTTAGTTGCTTTATTAGACGAAGAATTAATTCCAATGACTCTTTTTGATGTTGAAAGTGGCCGTGTCAGTCGTGGTCACCGTTTCTTAGGAAAAGACACTGAAATTAAATCATCAAGTAGCTACGAAGCAGATTTAGCGGCTGAGTTTGTGGTTGTTAATGCAGAAGAAAGAAAAGCAACAATCGTGAGTCAAATTAAAGCAATTGAAGAAGCGAATCAATGGATTATTCCAATTGACGAAAAACTATTAGAAGAAGTTAATAACTTAGTTGAATACCCAACCGCTTTCATTGGTGATTTTGAAGAGCAATATTTAAGTGTGCCATCTGAAATTTTGATTACATCAATGAAAGAACATCAACGTTATTTTGAAGTACTATCTAAAGAAAATAGTTTATTAAATCACTTTATTGGTGTCCGTAACGGGAATGCTGAACATATCGAGAACGTAGCTAAAGGAAATGCCAAAGTATTAAAAGCACGTTTAGAAGATGCTGAATTTTTCTATCAAGAAGACGTTAAAATGTCAATTGATGCTTATGTAGAGAAGTTAAAAAATGTGACATTCCATGAAAAAATCGGTTCAATTTACGAAAAAATGCAACGTGTTGGAGCGATTGCTCAAGTTATAGCAACTAAAGTAGGCTTATCAGCAAGTGAAATGGAACAGTTAAAAGAAGCGAGTGCCATTTATAAATTCGATTTAGTGACTTTAATGGTTGATGAGTTCCCTGAATTACAAGGTGTGATTGGTGAGAAGTATGCCTTATTACAAGGGAAATCACCAGAAGTTGCTCAAGCTATTCGCGAGCATTATTTACCAAAATCAAGTGAAGGTGAATTACCATCAAGCAATGTTGGAGCTGTTTTAGCTATTGCTGATAAGTTAGATACCTTGATTACTTTCTTCTCAGTTGGCTTAACGCCAAAAGGTTCAAACGACCCTTATGCTCTACGTCGTCAAGCTTTTGGAATTGTTAGAATCATTGAGAATAAAGGCTGGAAATTCCCAGTTGGCTCACTTCATCAAGAAATTGAAGAAATGATTAACAACAATGAGGCATTATTTGGGATTAAATTAACTGAAACGAAACAACCTATTGATACCTTCTTAAAAGCAAGAATGAAACAATGGTTTAACGGAAAAGACTTCAGACATGACATTATTGAAGCCGTTGTTGAAAGCGAACAAACTGATTTACACCAAATGTTTGAAATTGCTTCAATTTTACGTCAACACGCTCAAACAGCTGAGTTCAAACCAACTGTGGAATCATTAACACGTGTGATTAACTTATCTGAAAAATTAGATGCTTCAATGGCTGAAGTAGATCCACAACTTTTTGAAAATGATGCTGAAAAAGAATTATTTGAAGCATTTAATCAAATCAAGTTAAATGCTGGTAAGTTATCATTAAATGATAATTTCGAAGCATTAAAAGGATTAAATCCTCTAATTGAAAACTATTTTGAAAACACAATGGTTATGGTAGACGATGAAGCCATCCGAAATAACCGACTAAGACAATTAACTGAAATTGCTAAGATGGCATTATCATTTGCTAGCTTAGATAAATTAGTTGTTAAATAAAAAACTAAGACTAAAGACTGATATTTTATGAAGTATCAGTCTTTTTTTTGTTTTATAATGAATCTGTTAGAAAAGAATGATAAAATGTTAACATGGAAGCGTATTAGACAAAGGAGTGGTGAAAAGTGAATTTTATTAAACGTGGGTTGGCAAGTATCACTAGACGAAAGGGCAAATCATTAATTTTATTTGCTGTTATTTTAATACTTGGAAACGTAATGGCTGGTGCGATTGCCATTGACCAAGGAACAAAAAGTGTAGAAAGTACTATTAAGAATAAGTTAGGTGCTGTAGCAACGATAACTGAGGACTTCGATAAAATTGAAAAAGATGCTAAGGATGATCCGAATGTATATGAAAAATTACAACGTCCTGGTGTTAAAACTATTAACGAAATCGGTGAGCTGAGCGAAGTTAACTATTTCGATTATTCAGTAAATGGGTACTTAAGCACAGAAAAATTTAAAGCAGCTCAACCAAAAGAGATGGAATCTATGGGAGGGGATGGGGAGTCTCATTTCTTTACCTTTAAAGGAATTAATTTTAACGAAGTGTTAGATATTAAAAATAAAATTATTCAATTAAAAGATGGGCGAGTGTTTGAAAAATCTGAAGTTGAAAAAGGCAATAATGTTGTGCTAATTTCTGAAGAAGTCGCTAAAGCAAACGATGTTCGTGTTGGAGATAAAGTAACTCTAGATTATACAAGTTCAATGGGTGTCATGATAGCAGACGATGGTGCTGAAACGAAAGTTGACCCTGTGAAAAAGGATTATCAAGTTGAAGTGATTGGTATTTTCAGTGTTCTTCAAAGTGAAAAAAAAGCGAAGAAAAATGAAGACAATGGCATGATGAGTGGTGAGAACAACTATATCGAGCGTTCAAATACGATTTATGCTCCTAACGAATTTGTAACAAAAGTTATGAAAGAAACAACTATGCTTGAATTTGAAAAACAACCTGACATGTTTGGTGATATGTCTAAAGAAGACTTTGAAAAAATGATGGAGGAAAATAATACGGGTACAGCCACATATACCTTAAAAAATCCAGAAGCATCAGAAGACTTTAGAATTAAATCTGAGAAAATTTTAGAAAATAACAAACATAAATACAGTAAAGTATTAATCAGTTCTGATCAATACGAGCAAGTTGCAGGTCCGGTTAAAGGAATGTCTAAAATATCTAAATTAGTGTTAATCATTTCAGTGTTAGCCTCTATTTTAATTATTACTTTAGTAACGATTTTATTCTTAAGAGACCGTAAGCACGAATTAGGTATTTATCTGTCATTAGGTGAAAAACGTTCTAAAGTTATTGGGCAAATCGTCTTTGAAGTAGTAGTTGTGGCTTTTATCGCGATTACGATTTCAGTCTTTACTGGTAACATGTTAGCTAAAGGATTCTCTAATTCTCTTATCCAAACGCAAAAAACAGAGCAAGTTGATAATGGCTATGGCAACTTTAACATGGACGATTGGACATTCTCACAATTAACAAATAACAATGTATCAGAAGAAGATGTTATTGAAGCATATAATATTTCTTTAAATCCAACTTATATTCTTCTCTTTTATGTAGTTGGGATTGGTGTAGTGTTAGTATCAACTGTTGCACCACTCATTTATATTATGCGACTAAATCCGAAGAAGATAATGATGTAGGGAGGAATAGAAATGGCAATTTTAAAAGCACGAAAATTAGATTATTTTTATCAAGATGGGGATAAATTAAGATATATTTTAAAAGATACTAATGTTGATTTTGAACAAGGTACTTTTTATACCATTTTGGGGCAATCAGGTTCTGGAAAAACAACTTTACTTTCTTTACTTGCAGGTCTAGATTCTCCTAAAAAAGGAACTGTTTATTATAAAAATAAAAATATTAAGCAAATTGGTTTTGAAAACTACCGCCGAAATGAAATCAGTATCATCTTCCAACATTATAATTTGATTCCTTATTTAACAGGAGTTGAGAACGTGTTAGTTCCGATGGCGATTACTGAAAATGAATTGCCAAAAGACCATACCCAAGTGGCTTATAATCTGTTAGACTATATTGGTATTGGTAAGGATAAAGCAAGTCGTATTGTCAATAGACTTTCTGGTGGAGAACAACAACGTGTTGCGATTGCAAGAGCTTTAGCAACTAACGTTGATATTATTTTAGCCGATGAGCCTACAGGTAATTTAGATGAAGAAATGGAACAAGAAATTGTAGAAATTTTTAAATTACTTGCTCATGAACATAATAAATGTGTCATTGTTGTTACTCACTCTCAGGAAATTGCGTTACAATCTGATAAAGCCTTTGTTCTTAAAAAAGGAGTTTTGAAGGACTATGAGTGATTTTTTATCTAATTTTTCTGGAGATGACTACAAAGGCAAAATGCCTAAAAAGAAACAAGAGAAGTCAAAAGAGAAACCACAATTAGAAAATGAAAAAAAAGAAGCAGTAGCTGTTCCTGAGATACCAGAAAATTTAGTATCTGAAGAACCAAAAAGAAGAAGAAAAAAACGTCGTACGACACCATCCACTGCTTCAGCTCCTAGAGAGTTATTTGATAACCCTCAATTATTAGATGAAGCTGATGAGATTGTAGAAGAAAGACCTCAAAAAGCGTTAGATATTGTAGCTACAGATGACAATTACGAGTCAGATGACTTACATGAGGTTGAAATTGATCCTAGTTACCAAAAAAAGCAACGAAATAAAAAAATTGCTATTGTTGGTGGTGTTGTTTTAACCATTGTTATTGGGTATGTTGCCTATTATCAAATGACACGTGTTAAGATGCCTAACTTCGTTGATAAATCAGTAACGGATGTTAGGAAATGGGCTTCTGAAAACAGAATGGAACTTGATTTAAAGCAAGCTTATTCTCTGAAAAATGAGAGTAGTGACGTGATGAAACAAGAAATTCCTGCTGGTAAAAAAGTAAAAAAAGGTGAGACACTAACCTTCACAATTAGTGAAGGTGCTGATCCAGAAGAAAAAATTGATTTACCTGATTTTAAAACCATGTCAGAATCTGCTGTGAATGAATTTATCGAAAAAAATAAAGCTGAAAACATTAGTGTGATTGGTGAATACAGTGATAAAATTGAAAAAGGTCAATTCTCACGAGTTGAATTTAGCAATAAAGAAGTCACTGCTGATAACTATCGTCGTCGTGACAGCTTGAATGTTTATTTCTCCAAAGGAAAAGAAGTATTTGAAAAAAATATAGCAGTTCCTGATTTTACTGGGAAAATGAAAAATGAAGTTGAAGAATGGGCACAAAAAAATGGTGTCGCTATGACTTATGAAGAAGTCGATTCCGATAAAGTTGAAGAAGGAAAAGTTATTAGCCAAAGTATTGAGAAAAATAAAAAAGTAGCTAAAAAAGATAAAATGACGGTAAATATTTCGTTAGGCAAAGCCGTTATAGTTCCTAATTATGCTTACTATTCTGCTGAAACAAGTCAAACAGCGGTTGAAGGAATGGATCTTTCAGTGCAACAACTCTTTTCTGATGTTGTTCCTTATGGCCAATTAATTAGTCAATCAGTGGAAGCTGGGACTAAACTAACAGCTAAAGACAGTAAATCCGTAAAAGTTGTTTATTCTTATGGTCAACCTTATATTAAATCTTATTTTGGCCAACTTGAAGGAGATATACCTAAACTTCTTTATGATGATTTTAATTCAAAAGGAGCTAATATTACTTACGGTACTTATTATGTAGATTCTGAATCTGAAAAAGGGCAAATCGTGAAGATGAGTGTCTATAATCAATACATTGCTTCAGATTCATATATTACTTTCGGTATTAGTAATGGTCGCTTCGCAGATTTACCTGGAAAAATACCAGATAAAGGTCCTGACAAAGGACCAGATGTAGAAGAAATGAAAGAATAATCAACTAAGAACAACTCAATAAAAATGAGTTGTTCTTTTTTAATCTTTCTTAAGAAAGACTGTATTTCAATTAAGTATTAGAAAAGGTATACTAGTAGGGATAGTTTTAACATATGAAAAGGAATGATTGATTTTTTATGAAGAATGAAATGCATGGCTTAACTTCACTTGAAGTGAAAGAACGTATAGCAAATAATCAACAAAATAATTACGAAGAAGATGTATCAAAATCAACGAAAGATATTATTAAAGATAATACATTTACTTTGTTTAACTTTTTAAATTTAATGATAGGGATTTGCTTAGCATTAGTAGGCGCATTTAGTAACCTATTTTTTATGGTTATTATTTTAATGAATGTGACGATTGGGATCATTCAAGAAGTCAGAGCTAAGAATTTAATTGCCAAACTATCTCTTATTAATGAAGATAAAGTCATCGTTATTCGAGATAATCAGGAAATGGAAATCAGTTCAACAGCAATTGTTTTAGATGACATTGTTAAATTGTCTGCTGGGGACCAAGTGCCTTCTGATATGGTGTTAGTAACAGGTCAGGTAGAAGCCAACGAAGCTTTGTTAACTGGAGAATCTGATTTAATTAAAAAAACTCAAGATAGTGAGTTGTTATCTGGAAGTTTCATTTCTAGTGGTCAGTGTTTAGCACGCGTTATCCATGTTGGAAAAGATAACTATGCAACAAAAATTGCTAATGAAGCAAAAGTACATAAACCATTTAATTCAGAGTTAGTTTCTTCAATCAGAAAAGTAGCTAAGTTTACGAGTTATGTCATTGTGCCGTTAGGTTTAATTTTGTTTGTAGAAGCTTTTTTCTTTAAAGGAAAAGGAATTGAATCTTCAGTTGTTGCGTCAGCTGCAGCCCTGTTAGGTATGTTACCAAAAGGAATGGTTTTACTAATCATGATAGCTTTAGCAACTGCTGTAGCGAAGCTGTCAAAAAAACAAGTATTAGTACAAGACATGTATTCAGTTGAAACTCTAGCTCATGTTGATATGATTTGTTTAGACAAAACAGGAACAATTACAGAAGGTAAAATGAAAGTTTTAGATGTAATCCTTTCAGGAGAGGCCTCTGAATCTGAATTTAATCGAATTATGAGCAGTTATATGTTTGCTTCTGACGATTCTAACATTACGATGCAAGCCATTAGAAACTATTTCAAAGAAGAAGAAGTCTACAAGGCTGATTCAATTGTGCCATTTTCTTCAGAACGTAAATGGGGAGCTATGGTATTAGAGGGTGTTGGAACAGTTGCTCTAGGAGCTCCTGAAAGATTATTTGATGAAAATTCTTTACCGCAGGAAATAGAAGAAGCTCAACGTGAAGGATACCGAGTGTTAATGGTAGGTATGTCTGTAAAAACGGACTTATCAGAAACAAGGTTACCTGACTTACAACCTTTAGCTATATTAAAAATTGATGACCCTATTAGAGAGAATGCCAACGAAACTTTAGCATACCTTAAAGAAGAAGGCGTTAATATCAAAGTTATCTCTGGAGACAATCCAATCACTGTTTCAAATGTTTCTAGAAGAGCTGGTCTTGAAGGGTATGAAAAATACATTGATTTATCGGAATTAACAACAGAAGATGAAGTAAGAGCTGTTGTTAAAGATTATCATGTCTTTGGTCGTGTCTCACCTCAGCAGAAGAAAACGCTGATTCAAGAGTTAAAAGCACAGGGACATGTGGTAGCAATGACAGGAGACGGTGTGAACGATGTATTAGCACTTAAAGAAGCTGACTGTAGTATTGCAATGGCTGAAGGAGACAATGCAACAAGACAAATAGCCAACCTTGTTTTACTTAATTCAGATTTCACGACATTACCCGATGTTTTATTTGAGGGACGCCGTGTTGTCAATAACGTGACTAAAGTAGCAAGTATCTTCTTTATTAAAACAATTTATTCATTAATTCTTTCTGTATTGTGTGCATTATCGGCGATTACATTCCCGTTTATTCCAATTCAGATTACTTTATTAGATTTAGCCATTGAAGGTTATCCTGCTTTCTTTATGCAGTTTGAAAATGACCGTAGAAAAATTACTTCGAAATTTTTACCAACAGCACTTAGAAGAGCCCTTCCAAACGCATTGTTAGTTGTATTAAATGTTGTGTTTATTCATTTTTATGGAAGTGTGCATAATTGGAACGGAACAGATACTGTTACTTTAATGTATTACATGCTAATTGCGATTAGCTCTATGGCTGTTATAAAAGCCTGTTTACCATTTAATCCATTAAGATTATTCCTAGCTGTTACAACAACGCTAGGGACTTATGTTGCAGCAATGTTATTCAAAGGATTACTTAAAATTTCAATGCTAAACGGTGAGACATTACCTATATTTATTATTCTGGTAGTTATCTCAATTATCGGTAAGATTGTATTAGACCATTTAATTGTAAAAGAAAAGCGATTTGCTTAAAAAACAAGGACTAAAAAGTAGCAATATTTTATAGATGTGGTATACTTTAAGTTGTAGATTTGTGTCAGATAGTCGCACTGAATGCCAGTGCGACTTTTGTTACTTAAAAAGATATGAGGGAGGTAAGTTCAAATGGCACAATTAATCCCTCAAGAGACCATTGAAATGGTTAGGCAACAAACAAATTTAGTTGATGTTGTTGGTCAGTATGTTCAGCTTAAAAAGTCTGGTAAAAATTATTTAGGTTTATGTCCATTTCATAATGAAAAATCACCCTCATTTTCAGTCGCAGAAGACAAGCAAATTTTCCATTGCTTTGGTTGTGGTAAGGGAGGCAATGTTTTTTCGTTTATCCAAGAAATAGAAGGCCTTAATTTCCCAGAATCCGTTGAAAAAGTAGCTGAATTAGCAGGACTTGATGTTCAACTAAATGTAAAAAGTGCTGAACAAAGTTCGTCACCAAGAGCCCATGAAGAAGCTCAGTTGATTCAAATTCATGAAAAGACAAGTGAGTTATACCACCATGTCCTTATGAACACTAAAGTAGGTGAAGTTGCTTTAGATTATTTGAAATCACGTGGATTGACAGAAGAAGTTATTAAGCAATTTAAAATTGGATTTGCCCCTCGAGATAGAGGTCTCTTGTTTAAAGTCTTAAAACAAGATAATTTTTCAGAAGATCTATTAAAGAAAACAGGTCTTTTGTTTCAACTGGAAAATGGTGATTGGTTAGACCGATTTTATCAAAGAATTATGTTTCCAATTACTAATTTTCAAGGAAAGGTAATTGGTTTTTCGGGGCGTCTTTTAGAAGAAGAAGGGTTTGATCATCATGATCAACCGAAATATTTAAATAGTCCTGAAACTGAATTATTTAATAAGAGATTTGTACTTTATAATTACCATCAAGCTCGAGCTGAGATTCGCAAAAAAAATGAAGTTATCCTTTTTGAAGGTTTCATGGATGTCATATCGGCTTGGATGTCTGGAGTCAAAAATGGCGTTGCCTCGATGGGAACCAGCTTAACAGTTGAACAAATAGCAGCATTAGAAAAAATAAGTGATGATGTTTTAATTGCTTATGATGGGGATAATGCTGGTATAGAAGCAACAAGTCGAGCGATTGACTTACTAAGTCACAAAAGCACTCTAACGATTCAAGTTATTAGCATTCCTGATAAAATGGATCCAGATGATTACCGAAAAAAATACGGGGAAGAAGCATTAGCTCTTCTTATGAAAAATAGTAGAGAGACTGTTTTTCAATTTAAAAAAGAGTATTTAAAACGGAATAAAAATTTAGAAATTGAAACTGACAAATTACTCTATATTGATGAGTTACTTAATGAATTAGTCAATGTGTCTTCAATCATTGAAGTTGATTTGGCCTTAACTCAATTAGCAGATGAATTTTTTGTTTCAAAAGAGTCGCTTCAAAATGAGTTGCGTCAAAAAAAACAGTCTTTTAAACAGCAAAGTATGAGTCATTATACAGAACCTGCTGCACCTGAAATTGTGATTCCAAAACATTTTGAAACAAAACGGGTGGATCAAGTAGAAAAAGCAGAAATGACGCTCATTTTTAGATTACTAAATGAACGTAGTGCTTATCAGTATCTAACATTAAAAGAGGAAATTAGTTTTCATCATGATGTCTATCAAGAATTGTATTTACATTTAACCAATTATATCGCTATCCATGGCGAGATAGAAGTTGCTGATTTTCTAGATTATTTAAAAGAAGAACCACTAAAAAGAGCACTGATTAATACAACCATGCAAAATTTTAGTGAAGAAAGTACCAAACAAGAATTAGAAGATTGCTTACTCGTTATAAAACGTGAAGGCATTAAAAAAGAAATAGAAGAGCTAGTTTTTAAGCAACGTGAAGCAAAAAGGATAGGAAATAGGGAAGTAGAAGCTGAGGCTGCAATGGCTATTATTATGCTTCAAAGACAGCTTAAAGCGATTTAATCTAAAGGGGGATTTCTTTTATGTCAAAAAATCAAGAATTATACAAAAAAGAAGTAGATAAGTTTATAAGAGAAAATAAGATGAAGGGTCAAGTTGTTTTCGATGAATTAACAGACAAACTTGCTTCACCATTTGAGTTAGACTCAGATGAAATGGATAATTTAATCCAAAAAGTTGAAGATGCAGGAATTAGTGTTGTTGATGAAAACGGTGAACCAAGTGAGCGTAGTTTAAAAGCTACTAACCGTAAAGCTAAAAAAGAAGAACCTGAAAAAGAAGAAGATTTAATTGCGCCAGCGGGTGTTAAAATTAATGACCCTGTTCGTATGTATTTAAAAGAAATTGGTCGTGTCTCTTTATTAACAGCTGATGAAGAAGTTGCTTTAGCTTTACGTATTAAAGAAGGGGACCCAGAAGCTAAACAAGAATTAGCAGAAGCCAACCTTAGATTAGTAGTAAGTATTGCTAAACGTTACGTAGGTCGTGGTATGCAGTTCCTTGATTTAATCCAAGAAGGTAACATGGGATTAATGAAAGCTGTAGAAAAATTTGACCATGAAAAAGGATTCAAATTCTCAACTTATGCAACATGGTGGATTCGTCAAGCAATCACTCGTGCCATCGCTGACCAAGCAAGAACAATTCGTATTCCAGTACATATGGTGGAAACGATTAACAAATTAATCCGTATCCAACGTCAATTACTCCAAGATTTAGGACGCGAACCGACACCAGAAGAAATTGGTGCTGAAATGGAATTACCAGCAGAAAAAGTTCGTGAAATCTTGAAAATTGCTCAGGAACCAGTTTCATTAGAAACACCAATTGGTGAAGAAGATGATTCACACTTAGGGGATTTCATTGAAGACCAAGAAGCAACAAGTCCAGCAGAACATGCTGCTTATGAATTACTTAAAGAACAATTAGAAAGTGTTTTAGATACATTAACAGACCGTGAGGAAAATGTATTACGTTTACGTTTTGGTCTTGATGATGGACGTACTAGAACGCTTGAAGAAGTTGGAAAAGTATTTGGCGTTACACGTGAGCGTATTCGTCAGATTGAAGCGAAAGCTTTAAGAAAATTAAGACATCCGTCTCGTTCTAAACAATTAAAAGACTTCTTAGAATAAAACAAATGAAAGAGTTATCGAAAGATAGCTCTTTTTTATTACCTTTAGTTATTTAAAAATGATTGATTAATGTTATAATCATTTTATGAGATTAAAATGAGGATGGTAGATACATGGATTATAAACACTTGTCAAAAAGATTACACAGAGCTGGGGAATTTGTCCCTGAAGGAAGTAAATTAGCTGATATTGGTAGTGACCACGCTTATTTGCCTGCCTACTTAGTGATGAACAAAAAAATTATTTCTGCCATCGCAGGAGAAGTTGTTGAAGGGCCTTACCAATCAGCCAAAAATTTGGTAGCCGAACTTAATTTATCATCAGTCATTGATGTAAGAAAAGGGGATGGCTTAGCTGTTGTTGACCCTAAAGATGACGTAACTGCTGTTTCCATTTGTGGAATGGGCGGAGCTCTTATACGTGATATTTTAGACCGTGGCGTTAAGGGAAATCACTTAACTGGTAAAGAAACCTTAATTTTACAACCGAATATTGGAGAACCAACCTTAAGAACATGGTTAGTTAATCATTCATACCACATAATACAAGAAGATATTATAAGAGAAAATGAAAAGACCTATGAAATCATCGTAGCAGAAAAAGTGTCAGAAAAAGTGGCTTTATCTGAGAAAGAATTACTCTTTGGTCCACTTCTATTAAAACAACAAGGTGATGTCTTTTTAGATAAGTGGCAACATGAGTTAAAACAATTTCATAACATTTTAACTCAACTTGAGAAATCTACTAAAGATGTTTCTGATAAAATAGCTGAAGTGGAACAAAAAATAGAATTTGTAAAAGAGGTGTTAGCGTGAGTATTAAGGGATATGAATTTATCCAAAGATTAGAAAGTTATTGTCCTTTGTATTTAGCTGAAAAAGGAGATCCAGTTGGACTTCATATTGGGACATTAAACAAACCAATTAATAAAGTCATGATGACTTTAGATGTTAGACCAGCTGTTGTTCAAGAAGCAATAGAAAAAAAAGTGGATTTAATTATTGCTAAACATCCACCTATTTTTAGACCTATCAAACGCTTAACAACAGATGATTTTCAGACTAAAATGTATGCTGATTTAATTAAGCATGATATAGCAGTTTACGCGGCTCATACTAATATGGATATCGTGTCACCAGGCTTAAATGACTGGTTTTTAGAAAAATTAGAGGTTGAATCAGATGATTTTGTGACAAAAACTCATTCATTTGATTATAAAAAGCTAGTTATCTTTACACCTAGAAGTCATTCTGGGTTGATTAGAGAAGCTTTAGCCAAAATCGGTGTCGGGCAAATTGGCCCTGATTACAGCGACTGCAGCTTCACTAGTACAGGCACAGGACGTTTCAAGCCAATCAATGAAGCGAAACCATTTATCGGCACTAAAAATGAGGTTGAGTCTGTTGAAGAAGATAGAATTGAATTTATCTTTTCATCTTTAATTGAATCAAGTGTTATTGAAACAATAAAAACGATTCACCCTTATGAAGAACCTGCTTTTGATATTTTTACAATTGATAACATGACAGACGACTATGGTTTGGGTCGAGTTGGTAACCTCAAAGAGCCAATGAGCTTAATGGATTTTACTCATAAAGTGAAGCAAATCTTTAATTTAGATGGTTTGAGACTTGTGACAGATACTAAAGATAAACAAGTTAGGCGAGTCGCTATTTGTGGTGGTAGTGGTGAGAAATTCTATAAAGACGCGCTTAAAAAGAAAGCAGATGTTTATATTACAGGTGACGTTTATTTCCATACGGCACATGATATGATTGAAGAAAAGCTGACAGTGATTGATCCAGGTCATTACATTGAAGAGCTTTGTAAGGTTAAATTTGTTGAATTATTCAATGAATGGAAAAAAGAGAATAATTGGGATGTTTCCTTTATTGTAAGTGAAACAAGTACAAACCCATTTGAATTTATTTAAAAGGAGAGAAATACCTATGTATAAAAATTTAGTCCCACGTTTTATTGATTACGTGAAAACAGAAACTCGCTCTGATGCGACAAGCACAACAACACCATCAACACACACTCAAGTTGAGTTTGCATTAACATTGAAAAAAGAGATTGAAGAAATTGGTCTTTCAGATGTTTTTTATAATGAAAAAAATGGTTTCTTAATTGGAACATTACCAAGTAACACAGATAAAGAAGTTAGAAGCATTGGTTTTATTGCTCATTTAGATACAGCTGACTTTAACGCAACAAATGTGAATCCTCAATTTGTTGAAAATTATGATGGCGAATCAGATATTAATCTAGATAAAGATGGTAAATTTAAATTAACAACAACTGATTTCCCTAACTTAACAAATTATAAAGGTCAAACTTTAATTACAACTGATGGATCAACTCTTTTAGGAGCAGACGACAAATCAGGAATTGCTGAAATTGTAACAGCAATGGAACACTTAGTAGCTCATCCAGAAATTAAACATGGTAAAATTATGGTTGCTTTTGGACCAGATGAAGAAATCGGTGTTGGAGCAGACAAATTTGATATTACTGATTTCCCAGTTGATTTTGCTTATACAATGGACGGTGGTCCAGTAGGTGAATTACAATTTGAAACATTTAACGCAGCTGGTGCGACGATTAAAATTGAAGGTAAAAACGTTCACCCAGGAACAGCTAAAAACACAATGATTAACGCTGTTCAAGTAGCTATTGATATCCAAAATGCTTTACCTCAAGATGAAGTACCTGAAAAAACTGATGGAACAGAAGGATTCTTCCACTTATTAGATATTCAAGGTGTGCCTGAAGAAGCAACGATGGCTTACATTATTCGTGACCACGATATGGATAAATTTAAAGCACGTAAAGCTTTATTAGAAGAAATTGTAGCGAAGAAAAATGCCGAATTTGGCCAAAATCGTGTAACACTAGACATGGAAGACTCATACTACAATATGGGTGAGATTATTCGTAAAGATATGAGTATTATTTCATTAGTTGAAGAAGCAATGAAAAATATTGATATTGAACCGGTTATCGAGCCAGTACGTGGAGGAACAGATGGTTCTAAAATCTCTTATTTAGGTATTCCTACACCTAACATCTTTGCAGGTGGAGAAAACATGCATGGTCGTTTTGAATTTGTTGCTGTTGAATCAATGGAAAAAGCAACATCATTAATTGTTGAAATTGCTCGTTTAAACGCAACTAAATAAATTTAAAGAGGCGAACTCAATGGTTCGCCTCTTTTTAGTGTGTTTCAACTGATTAATCAGTGACAATATGTTGGACACGGCCTACTTGATTATCTTCCTCAAGCATCACTTTAATTCCGTGTGGATGGGTCTGACTATTAGTTAATAATCGTTTCACATGGCCACGAGTTAAGTTTCCAGTACGTTGGTCTTTCTTCAAAACAATATCAACTAATTGTCCTATTTGGATATCTTTTCTGTTTTTTCCGTTCATGTTATCCCTCGTTTCACTTTCACAAGAATCATAGCATATTAGTTTATAAAAAACATAAAATAAGTTAATTTTCTCTTGAAATGATAGCTTATTTGGAGAGAAGCTTTATTTTTTTGTTATTAATTGCTATGATAGAGTATATCAGTTATAGAAAGGTTCAAAAGAATGATTAAAACATATGATTACCAAGAAGAAGTAAGCAACACTTATTTTAAAGCAACAGAGAAAGTTTCACTTTCTGATTTACAAGAAGGAGACTACATGTTAATTGAAACAAAAATAACAGGTAGCAAACAAGATGAAACATCAACACGATATGCTAAGTTTATGGGAAGTACAGAAAAATTCTTTTATCAAGTTGATTACTGTGATGGAAGTTTTGAAAATAATAAAAAAGAAGCTAGAGTTCTTTCTGAAATTGTTGCAGCTAAAGATGCTGCCTTTTCTAAAAGAAAAAGAACAGCTATTGACCGTGTTATTTCTGTAAAGAAAGTAAAAGCAGAAACTCGTCAAGATGTGATGACTTACCGAACATCTGACATGTACTTAGCTATTAAAAAACAAAAAGAATGGGATGCTAGATAGTCCTTTTAAAAGAGCCTTAATAGGCTCTTTTTTTATAGACATTTTAGTTACAACTAGTTATGATGATTTATATAACAAACGTTAAGGAATGAAAATGATGAAGTTAATAAAAAAGAAGATAAATATAGAATTTATGATCGTATTCTTGGTAATTTTATTTAGCGATGTCTTATTGAATTTTTTAATGGCTCCTTCAACCTTTTCCTCAGAAGTACTGATGATTAAAGCTCTAGGAGCCTTGGCTGTGGCTGCATTATTTCCGCAAATTAAACAGTTATTTTTAATGAAGATCGATCCTGAATACACGATTTTTGTGATTATGGGAACTGCTGTGGCTTCAGCTTTTGCAGGGAATTTTTTAACGGATAGTATTCGATTTCTACAAAATTATCCAAATATATTGTTAGTTGAGAAAAACGTTGTGATTAGTGAGTGTATTAAATATGGTCTTTTTTTAATTGGGCTTCTATTTCTACTAGTTAGATCTATCATTTTTTTAATTACGACTAAGAGACAAGCTAACACCAACGACTAGCTTGTCTTGTCTTTAGAATCTACCTTTATTTTCTTAAATGATTACGGTATGATGATTTAAGAAGATAAAAGAAGGGAAATCGTTATGACTCATTTATTATCAATTGTCGTACCTTGTTTTAATGAAGAAAAAAATATTACTCTTTTCTATAACGAAGTAATGACTATCAAAAAAGAATTAAATCCTATTAATATCGAGTTTCTCTTTATTAATGATGGCTCATCAGATAACACTCTATCTGTTATAAAAGATTTAGCAACTCAAGATCCTGAACAAGTTAAATACTTGTCATTTTCAAGAAATTTTGGAAAAGAAGCAGCACTTTATGCTGGTCTGAGTCATGCTAGCGGTGATTATGTTACTGTGATGGATGTTGATTTACAAGACCCACCAAGTTTATTGCCTGAAATGTATCAGCTTATTCAAAATGAAGCTTATGATTGCATTGGAACAAGACGAGTGACGAGAAAAGGAGAACCTAAAATTCGTTCTTTTTTTGCTAAAAAATTCTATCAAATTATTAATAAAATTTCGGATGTCAATATTGTTGATGGAGCAAGAGATTTCCGCTTAATGACTAGACAAATGGTCGATGCAATTTTAGAATTGAAAGAGTACAATCGTTTTTCTAAAGGGCTTTTCAGCTGGGTTGGCTTTGACACTTATTATTTAGAATATGAAAACATTGAACGACAAAAAGGTGAAACTTCTTGGTCGTTTTGGCAATTATTTGTTTATTCTTTAGATGGGATTGTTGCTTTTTCTGAGTTTCCTTTAGTAATTTCAGCTTTTGTAGGAATGGCTTCCTTTATTATTTCAATTATTGCTTTAATTTTCTTTTTCATAAGAGCTGCTATTTTTGGAGATCCAACAACAGGTTGGCCATCACTTGTATGTATTATTTTAGCCTTAGGTGGACTACAGTTATTTTGTTTAGGAATTGTCGGCCAATATTTAGGTAAAACATTTTTGGAAACTAAAAAAAGACCACTCTATATCTTGAAAGATAAAAGTGAGTCCTTAAAAACCAATGAGTAGGAGAGGGATCTATGAATCCATCAATAATAATTGAACAAGTTGCAGTAACAGATATAAGATTAATCAATCTTGTTGATGAGCTCAATACTTTTTTCATGGATGAGTGGGGAGAAGAGGTTAATGATTCCTATTCTAACCATCATCAACTAGATAGTATGAAAGAAGCTTATATTGCCTTATTAAATGAAATACCAATTGGATGTGCTTGTTGGAAAGAGCGTTCTGACGGTAAACCTGAAATTAAACGGATGTATGTAAAATCAGATTATCGTGGAACTAACACAGCAAAAGAGTTGTTAAAAACTGTAGAAAAATCAATTTTATCTCTAGGATTTAACTCTGTTGTGTTAGAGACTGGAAAAGACATGCTTCAAGCAATTCGTTTTTATGAAAAACAAGGTTATGAAGTTATCCCTAATTTTGGTGAATTTGTTGGTGATGATCTATGTATTTGTTTGGAAAAAAAGTTAATTAAGAATCACTAAATTAGTCATTTTTATGGCTAATTTTTTTTGACTTTTAATAGTTATTGTTTGACCTAATTTGACCAAAGGAGTAAAATATAAGATGTAAGTAAGAGGAGGAATGACAATGAACATTGAAAAAATGACAACAACTTTACAACAAGCAATCGCAGAAGCACAACAAATCGCTGTGACAAGACAGCAACAAGACATTGACATTGTCCATTTGTGGAAGATATTCTTACAACCAAACCACTTTGCAAGAAACTTTTACCAAGGATTAGGTGTGGATCCTAATACTTTTGAATATGAAATTGATAGAGAAATTGATAAATTACCTCAAATAAGTGGCAATGTACAATATGGACAAAATTTAAGTCAAAACTTATTTAACTTATTGCAAGAAGCAGATAAACTAAGAGCTGAATTTCAAGATGATTTTTTATCAACAGAGATTATCTTACTAGCGTTGATGAAGTTAAAGAATCACGCTTTAACTAAGTTCTTAAAAACTCAAGGTATTACTGAAAAACAAGTGAAAGAAAAGATTGAAAGCATGAGAGGGGGAGATCGCGTGACTTCTCAAAATCAAGAAGAACAATATGAAGCTTTAGAAAAATATGCTGTAAATATGATTGAAGCCGTAAAAAGTGGTAAACAAGATCCAATTATTGGTCGAGATGAAGAAATCCGTGATGTAGTCCGTATTCTCTCTCGTAAAACTAAAAACAACCCGGTTCTAATTGGTGAGCCTGGTGTTGGTAAAACCGCTATTATCGAAGGACTTGCTCAACGAATTGTCAAAAAAGATGTACCTGAAAACTTAAAAGGCAAAATTATCTTTTCTTTAGATATGGGAGCATTAATTGCGGGTGCTAAATTCCGTGGTGAGTTTGAAGAACGACTAAAAGCAGTTTTAAAAGAAGTGAAAAAAAGTGATGGTGACATCATTCTATTTATCGATGAGATTCATACAATCGTTGGTGCCGGTAAAACAGAAGGCAGTATGGACGCTGGTAACTTACTGAAACCCATGTTAGCTCGTGGTGAACTACATTGTATTGGTGCGACAACATTAGATGAGTACCGTGAAAATATGGAAAAAGACAAAGCTCTTGAAAGACGTTTCCAAAAAGTATTAGTGAAAGAACCGACTGTGGAAGACACTATTAGTATTCTAAGAGGACTTAAAGAACGTTTTGAAATCCATCACGGGGTTAAAATCTATGATAATGCTTTAGTTGCAGCAACCACACTTTCAAATCGCTATATCACTGACAGATTCTTACCTGATAAAGCGATTGATTTAGTCGATGAAGCTTGTGCTACTATTCGAGTGGAAATGAATTCAATGCCAACTGAATTAGACCAAGTAACAAGAAGATTAATGCAGTTAGAAATTGAAGAAGCAGCCCTTAAAAAAGAAGACGATGATGCAAGTAAAAAACGTCTGGCTATATTACAAGAAGAACTATCAGAACTTCGTGAAGAAACCAACTCATTAAAAATGCAGTGGGAAACTGAAAAAGAAGAAGTAGATAAAGTTAATAAAAAACGTGCTGAAATCGACGCAGCTAAAACACAACTTGAAAATGCTGAGAATAACTATGATTTAGAAGAAGCAGCTGTTTTAAGACATGGAACTATTCCAAAATTACAACAAGAGTTAGTAGAACTTGAAGCCAAAGAAAGTTCTGATGTAAAAATGGTTCAAGAAGTTGTAACAGAAAAAGAAATCGCCACTGTTGTGGGTCGTTTAACAGGTATTCCTGTTTCTAAATTAGAAGAAGGCGAACGAGAAAAAATATTACGCCTTAATGAAACACTTCATAAACGAGTGATTGGACAAGAAGAAGCTGTTAATGCTGTTTCAGATGCGGTCATTCGTTCAAGAGCAGGGTTACAAGATCCAAACCGTCCATTAGGTTCTTTCCTTTTCTTAGGACCAACAGGAGTCGGTAAAACAGAATTAGCCAAATCTTTAGCTGAGAATTTATTTGATTCAGAAGAGCATATGGTTAGAATTGATATGAGTGAGTACATGGAAAAACACAGTGTGTCACGACTTGTTGGAGCTCCTCCTGGATATGTTGGCTATGAAGAAGGTGGCCAATTAACAGAAGCTGTCAGAAGAAGTCCTTACACAATAGTCTTACTAGATGAAATTGAAAAAGCGCATCCTGATGTCTTTAATATCTTACTTCAAGTCTTAGACGATGGGCGTTTAACAGATTCTAAAGGACGCGTGGTTGACTTTAAGAATACTGTTTTAATTATGACAAGTAACATAGGCTCTCAATTACTTCTTGAAGGTGTATCAGAAGATGGTCACATCCTACCTGAAACTTCAGAAGCTGTTATGACGATGTTAAAAGCTCATTTCAAACCTGAATTTTTAAATCGTATTGATGATACTATATTATTTACACCACTTAGCTTAGACAACGTGAAATCAATCATTGTTAAAATGACTGAGCAATTAACAAAACGTTTAGAACATCAAGAAATTTACTTAGAAATTTCAGAAGAAGCTAAAGCGTGGATTGCAGAACAAGCTTATGATCCAATTTACGGCGCACGACCAATTAAACGTTTCTTAACAAGAGAAGTAGAAACACCTCTTGCTAAAGAAATAGTAGCTGGTAATGTTCCACCAAAAACAAAAGTGTTAATTCAATTAGTTGATGATGCCTTAACTTTTGAAAAAGAAACAATGGTAGAGTAATAGAAAAGAAGCTTACAAGTTTTTCTTGTAGGCTTCTTTTTATATTTATATCAGAAATAATCACTAAAGTAAGCTTCTTGATCAGGGATAATTCTTTCTAGTGTTCGTAGTGTTTCTTTATCTGTTTTAAGTCGCTCAATTCGGTACAAATACGAAGGTCGTTTATAGCTCATAAATAAGGCAGCCATTGTTTGCACATTAAGGTAAACAGGATTTCCGATAGGTTCATCCGTTATGGTTAAGTCGTCATTTTCATCCCAAATCAGACCAAAAATACGATTATTCCATTCAGCAATAGGATCTTCGACCACAAAGTGGAATGGTTTACCTGTTGTAATGAAAGGGTAGTCAGCAATGAATTTCTCTACATCAACGATGCGAGCCATAAAATAAGGCTCAATCGTTTCTTTGATTTCACTGTCCTCAAATAAAAAGGCAATTGGCTCACTATTAAAAGTTTCACCTTGAACTAAATCAACCATAGAAAAATGAGCAGAAACAAAATTCCATAATCCTTGACGGGCTTCTTGGTTCAAATAAAACATTTCTTTAATATGGAAGATTTCCTCAGCAATCCAGTAGAAACAAACACCTTGAGGTTCGCCTTCACGGTTGTAGTAAATGGCCGCTGTTCGCTCTTCTTCGTTTTCCCATCTCCAGTATTCTTCCCAGTTTAACTCTTGACGAATCATCGCACCGTGATTAACTAAGGCAAATTGGTCATACACTTTAAAGACATCCTCATGCTCTATATCTTCCCGGTTCACATAACCAGAAACATCAACTCGCTTAGGTAGTTGGGAATCTTTTAACTCAAATGAGATTTTGTCTGACATAATCTCCCAACCTTTAAAACGGTAGTAGGGAATGCTATATGGGTATAAATAAGAAATCCATTGCTCGTTTTCACGCATTTTTTCTAAACCTTGCTTAATCAACTCACTCATTAAGCCTAAATTAGTATATTCAGGATAGGTTCCGACACCCGTAACTCCAGCCATTTTATAAACTTTATCGTGAATATTTACTTCACAAGGATAAATAGCTAGCTGAGAAATTAGGCGGTCATCTTCAGTAAACCAGCCATAAACGTCAGCTTCTCGAAGAACAGGTCGTTTGGCACGAATAATTTCAGCTTCATCCTCATAACCACCTTCTTCAATGTCAGAATCAGTTACCTGAAACACATATCTCAATAATTCATTAAATTGTTTTAAATGTTTTAACTCCACTTTTTTCAAATGTAATGAGTTTTTTATCTGTTTAATATCCATTATCAAATCTCCTCGGAATATTTTCTATTCTAATTATAGCAAAGTCATAATGAAAATACTTTAAAAACAAGCTAAAGCTTGGTATAATTAAAAATGCTGATTGAATAGAAAGTAGGAGAGTTATTATGAATATAAATGAAATGAAAAAAAGGCAAGAATCGATTCGTAATTTCTCCATCATCGCACATATTGACCATGGTAAATCTACTTTGGCCGACCGTATTTTACAACAAACAGAAACAGTTTCTGATCGTGAAATGCAAGCTCAATTATTAGACTCTATGGATTTAGAAAGAGAACGAGGCATTACAATCAAATTGAATGCTGTCGAACTAACATATGACGCAAAAGATGGAAAAGAATACATTTTTCACCTAATTGATACACCAGGACACGTAGACTTCACTTATGAGGTATCACGAAGTCTTGCTGCTTGTGAAGGGGCCATTCTAGTAGTTGATGCCGCTCAAGGAATTGAAGCACAAACACTTGCTAACGTTTATTTAGCAGTTGACAATGAATTAGAAATTTTACCAGTTATTAATAAAATTGACTTACCCGCTGCCGATCCTGAGCGAGTTCGTGAAGAAATTGAAAATGTTATCGGTATTGATGCTAGCGAAGCAGTTTTAGCAAGTGCTAAAGCTGGAATTGGTATTGAAGATATTCTAGAACAAATCGTAGAATATGTACCAGCACCAACTGGAGATGTTGAAGCACCACTTAAAGCGTTGATATTTGACTCAGTTTATGACGCTTATCGTGGGGTTGTTTTAAACGTCCGTGTTATGGATGGTGTCGTTAGACCAGGTGACGTAATTCAGTTAATGCAAAATGGGAAAGAATACGAAGTAACAGAAGTGGGAATCTTCTCACCAAAAGCTGTGGCTCGTGACTTCTTAATGGTTGGAGATGTGGGTTACATTACTGCCAGTATTAAAAATATTGCGGATACACAAGTAGGGGATACTATTACATTAGCTAATAACCCAGCAAGTGAACCCTTAGAAGGTTACCGTAAGATGAATCCAATGGTTTATTGTGGTCTGTATCCAATAGACAATTCAAAATACAATGATTTACGTGAATCGTTAGAAAAATTACAATTAAACGACTCTGCTTTAGAATTTGAACCAGAGTCATCTCAAGCTTTAGGGTTTGGTTTCCGTTGTGGGTTCTTAGGACTTTTACACATGGACGTTATTCAAGAACGTTTAGAGCGTGAGTTTAACTTAGATTTAATTACAACAGCTCCATCTGTAATTTACCATGTAAATAAAACAGATGGCACTATGGTCGTTGTAGATAACCCTGCAGAATTCCCAGATCCAAGTACAATTGATTCTGTTGAAGAACCTTTTGTAAAAGCTCAAATCATGGTTCCAAATGAGTATGTTGGGGCTGTTATGGAGATTTCTCAACGTAAACGTGGAGAATTTGTCACAATGGATTACCTAGATGATTACCGCGTGAATGTAGTCTACAACATGCCTTTATCAGAAATCGTATTCGACTTCTTTGATAAATTAAAATCAGGAACAAAAGGTTACGCATCTCTTGATTATGATTTAATCGGATATCGACCAAGTAATTTAGTTAAGATGGATATCCTTCTTAACAGTGAAACAGTTGATGCGTTAAGTTTCATCGTTCATAAAGATTTCTCTTACGAGCGTGGTAAAGCTATCGTTGATAAATTGAGAAAACTAATTCCTAGACAACAGTTCGAAGTTCCTGTTCAAGCAGCAATTGGAACTAAAATTGTATCTCGTGCTGACATTAAAGCCCTACGTAAAAACGTACTTGCTAAATGTTACGGAGGAGATGTGTCTCGTAAACGTAAATTACTTGAAAAACAAAAAGATGGTAAAAAACGTATGAAACAAATCGGATCAGTAGAAGTACCTCAAGAAGCCTTCATGGCAGTTCTTAAGATGGACGAGGACGAACCTAAGAAGTAGTAAGGGTTTGTGAGATTTTAAAATAATTAAATATAAGATTTGCCCGCCTTTTGCCCACCATATAAAAATATGAGGGTTTTGGTGGGCAATTTTTATGCTTCTTGCGACATAATATTTTCGAATATGTTTGTTGTCAGATATTAATGGTACTTACTAAAGTGACTAAAAATGAATAAAACAAAAATCCACTAACTTTTTACAATTAGTGGATTAGCCTGCGATGAGGGATAGGTTTTCAACAGGACTCTTGCTTGCGCGCCAGAGAAATAAAGATTTCTCGATACATCCCCCATGGGTTAAATAATACATGAAAACTGAAATTAATCAAACAGTCCTTTTCAATTTTAAAAATATGTAAACTAAAAAAAGATAGCCAAAATTGGCTATCTAAAGTGGATTCCCAGTTGAATCAGTTAATGTTACAGCTCCTTGTGGTGTAACACGGTAAAAACCTACAGTACCTGATCCACCTTGTTTTTCAATACTTTTACTTTTTGCTTCAAATAGAAAATCATTATCAATCATCTCAAATAACATAAAACTTATATCGTCATTATTTACATCAGAATTGGTTTCCAAAATACGTTGCAATGCTTGTTCTTCAGATAATTCAGAAGAAGGGGAGTTACTTTGAGATACTTCATTTTGAGTACTTTGTTCTTCAATTACAACTGAACTAGAAGAACTAATAATTTCTGAAGTAGATGTCGAACTTGATTTTTCTGTTGAAGATGAGGTAGCTAGACTTGAGCTACTGTCTGAAACTGTTTCTTGCTTTTTTGAATTACAAGCAGTAAGAAATAGTGATGAAACTAATAAAAAAGTAAAAGCTATTTTTTTCATATTTAATCCTCCAAATATTTATTAATAACTTAATTCTATTGCTTTTAGCTAACTAAATTAAGATAATTAATATTCTACAAGACTAATCTTACGAGTTTGTCATTACAAATAAATTTTTTTAATAGCCACACATTTATTCCCCGTTTTTAAATTGATTTTCACAAACCAAGATAAATGTTATCTCAAAAGTTAAAAAGATGTGCTATTATGTGCAAGGAGATTCAAATTGGTTTTAATATAGCTAAAGGAGTTGGTTTGTTAGTGATTAGCTATAAAAAAGAATTGTATACAGACATAAGAAGTCATTTATCTCGTTTAGCCCTTTTTGTGTCACTTTTATTAGTCGTTGCGTTAGCGTCATTGTTTTTATTTATAGAAAAGTATCAAATATCAGCTGATACAGAAGTCATTACTACGTATTATCAGCAAATTGAAAAAAATGCATTTGGAGTCTTAAAGCAGTTAAATAAAAAAGTGATTCCTAATTATTTGGCTCAAAAGAGTAGTGAGAGACAATTATACGCAGAGTACTATGATGTATCAAAAGATTATTCTGCTTTTTCTGATTTATTGGTTTTAAATAATAAAGGGGATATTTCTTTTGTAACAGGGGATATTAAACGTCATTTGTCCCCAGCCTATTTATCAATGATGGTCGAGAGTAGTCAAACTAATGATTTTATGAAGATTCAACGAGGGTTATTAGGTAAAACATTTTTATTGTTTTTCTCAAAGATTCCTAAAACAGATGACTATAGTATTTTGGTTTTAAGCGATAATGTGTTTAATCTAGTCCCTCTTCAATATGGAACTCATTTTGCTATTACGGATAAATATGATAACGTTTTCGCTAAAAATTCTTCTAATTTTATTGAAGGTGATTTAGAAAAAATTAATAGGGATGTATTGTCTAAGCCTATTTTTTTAGAAAACAATCATCTCTATCTCAGCAAACAACAAGCTTTTTCAGATAAGATTATGATTTATACGAATTTAATGACTTTTCCGATTACTTCATTCTTTTGGTTTTGCTTATTTTTAATGTTGTTACTTTTATTTTTATTAACTCTTCAATCAGAAAAGCTAGCTCAGACAATTGCTAAAAAGAATAATAAACATATCAAAAAATTAGTCGGTGAGACCTCGTTAGTAACGGAAGGAAAACAATCTAAAATTGAAATCGAAACTAATGTTGAATTTCAGTTTTTAATTGATAGCATAAACGAGATGGTAGGCGAAAAAGAAAATTTACTCACCCAGCAGTTGTTTCTTGAACGACAGAATGCTTCCTTTGAAAAGAAAGTCTTGGAATCTCAATTTAATCCGCATTTTATTTATAACACTTTAGAGACTATTAGAGTTACTAGTCATTTCGATCCAGGTATTGCTGATAAATTAATACTTTCACTGAATAGGGTATTAAGATATTCCATTGATTACACAACAAAAGAAACAACTCTAGAAGATGATCTGAATATCATAAAAGATTTTCTTGAGGTTAATAATATTAGATTTGATAAATTTTCTTACATGATTGAAGTAGAAGATGATTTATTACAAACCGTTGTTCCGAAATTATTCTTACTACCAGTTGTTGAAAATGCCTTGAAGTATGGCATGGCTACTCGAACAGACTTAAAAATAATCATTAAATGTTATAAAGGAGAGAGTGGTCTTTACTTTGATATTATTGATAATGGACCAGGATTTGAACCTAGTCGAATCGAAGAAATTTATCATGCTTTTGATTCCTACTCACATCATGGGTTGATTAATAGTTATCGGCGCTTAAAAATGACCTATCCGTTTTCCGATTTAATTATCAAAAACCGAGAATCAGAAGGCGCAATCGTTCGATTTAATATTTGGGAGGAGACTAATGAAGATGAAGTTATTAATTGCTGAGGACGAACATTTAATAAGAAAGTGGTTATCCAATTCTTTGGATTTTCAAGAATTAAATATTAACCAGATTTATTTAGCAGAAGATGGGGAAGAAGCTTGTAAGATTATACAAATTTTTCAACCAGATATCGTGTTAACAGATATTAATATGCCAAAGATGGATGCTTTCGAACTTTTTGAAGCAACCAAATCTATTCCTTACCGAAAAATCATTTTATCTGGATATGATGAATTTATTAATGCTAAAAAGGCAATGCAATATGGTGTGATTGATTTTTTAGTGAAACCTATTGATTTGGTGGAATTAAGAAAATGTTTTGTCACTCTTTTATATGACATTCATAAAAAAGAAAATAAAACGGCTTCTTTAGAAAAACAGGAATTTGATATTTTAGGAGAGGTTCGTTATTCAAGAGATGTGGTTACAACACAAGTTTTAGAATGGATAAAAGAGCACTATGCTGAAAAATTTACGACGCAGGACTTAGCTACTGCTTTGAACTATAGCGAGAGTTATATCTATCAAAAAATTAAAAAACATTTGGAAATGTCTCTTAACGAATACCTTAACCGTTACCGAGTGAAGATGGCAACCAATCATCTTATCAAAGAACCAGATTTACGTCTTTATGAAGTGGCAAATTTAGTTGGGTTCAATGACCCAAAATACTTTAATCAAGTTTTCAAAAAATATATGGGAATAACCGTTACTCAGTTTAAGGAGAAAATGCTATAACTATAGTATTTTCTCCTTTTTATGTCGGTTTCTCCCTTTTGAAATCGTTTTATTCGCTATATAGTAAGCATATCAAGGAAATAGGAGGAGTCAAATGAAAAAGTTAGTTAAGTTAGGGTTAGCTTCATTAGTGTTAATGAGCTTAGTTGCATGTAGCAATAACAAAAAAGAGGGAAGCAAAGAGAAAGGAAAAGACAGTGATACGTTAGTTGTCTATTCACCTAACTCAGAAGGTTTAATAAACGCAACTATTCCAGCTTTTGAAGAAAAATACGGAGTCAAAGTTGAACTAATCCAAGCTGGAACTGGAGAGTTATTCAAAAAAATTGAAAGTGAGAAAGACGCTCCAGTAGCAGATGTAATTTTCGGTGGTTCTTATACTCTTTACGAACAAAATGGAGGTCTTTTCGAAGAATATGTTGCTTCAGAAAATGATCAAGTTATTGAGGAGTACCGAAACACAACAGGGTACTCAACACCTTATACATTAGATGGTAGTGTCTTAGTCGTTAATCCTGATTTAACAAAAGGAATGAAGATTGAAGGCTATCAAGATTTACTAAATGAAGAGTTAAAAGGGAAAATTTCAACAGCAGATCCAGCTAACTCATCAAGTGCTTTTTCTCAATTAACGAATATTTTAGCTGCTAATGGTAACTTTGATGATGCTTCTTGGAAGTATGTAAAAGAATTATTTACTTTAGTAGATGGAAAAATTAGTTCAAGTTCATCAAATGTTTATAAATCAGTAGCAGATGGTGAAATGGCTGTAGGTTTATCTTATGAAGATCCAACGGTGAAATTATTAAATGATGGTGCGAATGTTGAGATTGTTTATCCAAAAGAAGGAACTGTCTTTTTACCAGCAAGTTCTGCCATTGTAAAGGATGCTAAAAATATGGACAACGCTAAAAAATTCATGGACTTCATCATTTCAAAAGAAGTACAAGATACATTAGGAACGCAAACAACGAACAGACCTGTTAGAAAAGATGCTAAAACAAGTGATAACATGAAACCACTTGATGAAATCAATACAATTACTGAAGACTACAAATATGTGATTGAAAATAAAGAAGATATCGTTAATAAATACAGTGACATCTTTGTTGAAACACAATCTAAATAGGGAGTTATTTTAGATGAGCGAAATTATTATTAACCATGCCAAAAAGATGTACGATGATATAACTATTATTGAAGATTTAAATGTAACCATTCCAGACGGCTCTTTATTTACCCTTTTAGGGCCTTCTGGTTGTGGTAAAACAACTCTTTTAAGAATGATTGCAGGATTTAACTCCATTGAAGGCGGCGACTTCTACTTTGGAAATGAACGAATCAACGATAAGGAACCTAGCAAACGTAATATTGGAATGGTCTTCCAAAATTATGCTATCTTTCCTCATTTGACAGTGAAAGATAATGTTGCTTTTGGATTAAAACAAAAAAAAGTTTCTAAAGATATTCTAGAAAAAGAAACACAAAAATACTTATCTTTAATGCAAATTGCTGATTTTTCTAATCGTAAACCAGCACAACTAAGTGGAGGTCAGCAACAACGTGTTGCATTAGCTAGAGCGTTAGCTATCACGCCTGATGTTTTATTAATGGATGAGCCTTTAAGTAACTTAGATGCTAAACTACGAGTTGATATGCGCCAAGTTATTCGAGAGATTCAACATGAGGTTGGTATTACCACAGTTTACGTAACTCACGATCAAGAAGAAGCTATGGCAATTTCTGATCAAATAGCCGTTATGAATTTAGGTAAAATACAACAAATTGGAAAACCAAAAGAGCTATATCATCGACCAAGTAATGAGTTTGTAGCAACTTTCATTGGTCGAACTAATATGCTTGAGGCAAAACTAGTTCATCAGAATAGTAATACTTATGTTGAGTTTTCAAATGGTTACATGATTGGGTTTCCTGAATTATCACATTTAGAGGAACAAAATATTCGAGTAAGCATTCGCCCAGAAGAATTTGTTCGTTCAACTGATGGCGATATTGCAGCAACTATAAATGACAGCTTATATTTAGGACAAAACACAGAATACATCATGACACTTCCATTTGGTGAAAGAATTCAAATGAGTGAAGAATCAACATTTAATGAAGACTTAGGTAAAGGGGATACCATAAAAATAAGTATTAATCGTCAAAAGATTAACTTGTTTACTGCTGATGGAGCAATCAACTTAATGGAGGTTACTGATGAAAACAAATAAACAAAGTAAGGTAACTATTTGGACAGCATCAACTCTTATTATTATTGTGGTGTATTTATTATTTTTAGTTTATCCTATCGTGACTATTTTATCTCAAGCTTTATTTAAAGATGGACACTTTTCTTTAGAACAATTTAGTACATTTTTTTCGAAGACTTATTATTTTTCAACATTGCTAAATAGTTTTAAAGTAGCAACAACCGCAACCCTTTTCGCATTAGTAATTGGTGTTGTGTTAGCTTATCTTTTTAATATGTATCAATTTAAAGGGAAGAAAGTTCTTCAAGTGCTAATTATTATTGCGTCGATGTCAGCTCCCTTTGTAGGAGCATACTCATGGGTATTACTTTTAGGAAGAAATGGTGTTATTACTAAATTTCTAACTAATTTATTCCATTTACCGCAATTAGATATTTATGGTTTTTGGGGTATTGTATTAGTTTTTTCATTACAGTTGTTCCCATTAGTATTCCTATATGCCAATGGTGCTTTTAAAAGTATTGATCAATCAATCTTGGAAGCTGCCGAAAGTATGGGGAGTAAGGGAGTTAAACGATTCACACAAGTTTTATTACCTTTACTAACTCCAACTCTTTTAGCTGCAGCTTTACTTGTTTTCATGAGAGCATTTTCTGATTTTGGTACGCCAATGTTAATTGGTGAAGGTTACCGAACGTTTCCAGTGTTAATTTATACTCAGTTTATTAGTGAAGTGGGGGGGAATGCAGCTTTTGCTTCTTCTTTAGCGATTATTGCCATTACAATTGCTTTAGTTATTTTCTTAACTCAAAAAGCAATTGCTAGAAAATTTAGCTTTAGTATGAATTCACTTCATCCAATCCAAGCAAAAGATGCAAGACCTTTGGCTAAAGGTCTTATCTATTTTGTTGTTTACGGAATAGTTGGTTTAGCTGTGTTACCACAAGCTTATCTCATCTATACGTCATTCTTAAAAACATCAGGTATGATATTTGTGCCAGGATATTCTTTAGACAGTTATGTTCAAGCCTTTGATCGTATGGGGTCAGCTATTCTTAATACCATTAGAATTCCACTAATTGCCTTAGTATTTGTAATTATTTTTGCTATTTTTATTTCTTACTTAACTGTTAGAAAACGTAACATATTTACAAATATAATTGATAGTTTAAGTATGATTCCATATATTGTTCCAGGTACAGTAATGGGGATTGCTTTTATTACAGCCTTCAATACAGGCGTGATGAACTCTGGCTTTTTAGCGATCACTGGAACAGTAGCTATTATGGTAATCTCATTATCCGTTCGACGATTACCTTATACAATCCGTTCATCAGTTGCGAGTATCCAACAAATTTCTCCTAGTATTGAGGAAGCTGCTGAGAATTTAGGCAGTAGTCGATTAAATACCTTCTTCAAAATTACAGTGCCGATGATGATGTCAGGCATTGTATCTGGAGCAATTCTTTCTTGGATAACGATGATTTCTGAGTTATCTACTTCGATATTACTTTACAATGTCAAAACCAGAACAATGACCGTTGCCATTTATACAGAGGTTATTCGAGGTAACTATGGAATTGCAGCAGCCTTATCAACTATCTTAACAGCTATCACAGTGCTGTCATTACTTCTATTCATGAAATTATCTAAAAGTGACGACTTAGCTCTGTAATATAAATTTAAAAAGGATCTATCTGAATAAAGATAGGTTCTTTTTTTGTTATTATATGTGTTAGAAATCACAAATAGTCATTGACAAAGAAGTCCTTTCCGACGTAAAATGAATAATAATGAGAATCATTATCAACCTTGGTTTTATAAGAAAGGAAAGTTGTCATGGAAAGTATAATCAAATGTCAGTTAAACCGAATTTATCAATTTCAAGGCTTTGATGGTTCAAAAGTTCACGAAAGGCATTTAAATAATTTAGGACTTGTAGCAGGAGTTGATATTTACATCGTCTCGAAACAAGTCGGGCAACCTATCATCGTTGTATTTCAAGGAACGAGAATCGGTTTAGACGAAACAATTGCTAAAGGAATCAAGGTGACTGAAAAAGAGAGTACTCAGGCAACTTATCAAACATCTCTTGATGAGTTAAAAGAAGGGGACACTGCTAAAGTTGTTCAAATTTTAGGAACAGGGGCTTTGAAAAGACGCTTAATGGATATGGGATTGACGAAAAAAACACCGATTAAAATAAAAAAATTCGCCCCCCTAGGAGATCCTATAGAGATAGAAGTTAGAAATTATGAATTAACTTTACGAAAAAATGAAGCTAATCTTATTTTAGTTGAAAGAGAGCAGACAACATGAAAGTAGAAAAGCACGTCGCCTTAGTCGGAAATCCTAATAGTGGAAAAACAAGCCTCTTTAATCAATTAACAGGTTCTAATCAATCAGTGGGTAACTGGCCAGGAGTTACAGTAGAAAGAAAAAGTGGTAATTTAAAAGATAATAAACAGGTTATTTTACAAGATTTACCTGGTATCTATTCATTATCACCTTATACTCCTGAAGAAGTGGTTGCTAGAGACTATTTATTACAAGAATATCCTCATCAAATACTAAACATTGTAGATGGAACTAATCTAGAACGAAACCTTTATTTAACAACACAACTATTAGAAGTAGGGATCCCTACAATTATTTGTATCAATATGATGGATGTAGTCAAAAAAGAAGGAACCGTTATTAATTGCGAAAAACTAAGTTACGGTTTAGGAGTTCCCGTTTATCCAATAAGCGTCATAAAAAAAGAAGGCATTCATAAGCTAAAAGAGCAATTAAAACACCAAGATCCAACTTTTGTTTATCATGAAGATTATCCAGTATTTGATGATCGGTTGGAAGTGGCTTTAAATGATATTAGTCTACTCATTAGCTCACATGTGCCAAAGCATCAGTTAAGGTGGTTTACCATCAAATTATTTGAAAGAGATATTAATGTCTCTAATCAACTACCACTAGCTAGTGATATTAAGGAAGAAATTGAAGAGATTATTACCATAACAGAAAAAATACTTGGTGACGATAGTGAAAGTATTATCATAAACGAGCGCTATGAATTTATTGCTCAATTGGTTTCTCTAAGTACCATTAAATCAAAAGACTTTAAATTAACAGCTACTGATAAAATTGATCGAATTGTAACTAATAAATGGTTAGCTCTACCAATTTTTGCCATGATTATGTGGGCAGTCTATTATTTGTCCATTCAAACAGTTGGAATCCTAGGGACAGACTGGGTTAATGATGTCTTCTTCGGCGAATGGGTGCCTGATGTAGTAAGTAATCTTTTAAATAGTTGGCAGATAGCTCCTTGGCTTCAATCTCTGATATTAGATGGTATCATTGCAGGAGTAGGAGCTGTGTTAGGATTTTTACCTCAATTAATAGTTTTATTCTTATGTCTATCCTTATTAGAAGATTGCGGTTATATGGCGAGAATCGCTTTTGTAATGGACCGTTTCTTTAGAAAATTTGGTTTATCTGGTAAATCATTTATTCCAATGCTAATAGCTACAGGATGTGGTGTGCCAGGTATTATGGCTAGTCGAACAATCGAAAATGAAAAAGATAGAAAAATGACGATTATGACCACAACATTTATGCCATGTTCTGCTAAATTACCTATTATTGGTTTGATTGCAGGAGCATTTTTCCCTAACAGCAGTTGGGTAGCTCCTTCAGCTTATTTTATTGGGATTGCTTCTATTGTTATTTCGGGGATTATTTTAAAGAAAACTGCCCTTTTTAGTGGAAACACATCACCATTTATTATGGAAATGCCGACATACCATATTCCGCGCCTTAAAAATAGTTTACAACAAACCTACGAACGTTCTCTTTCTTTTGTAAAAAAAGCAGGAACTATTATTTTTGCAAGTTCGGTTATTATTTGGTTTTTAATGAACTTTAATTTTCAACTGCAAATGGTAGATGCTGAAAAGAGTATCCTTGCTTTTATTGGAAAAGGAATTTCCTTCATTTTTCTTCCTTTAGGATGGGGAAACTGGCAAACGACTATTGCAACTATTACTGGCTTAATTGCTAAAGAAAATGTTGTTGGGACGTTTGGTATCCTTTATGGACATCAGGAGTTAGCCTCTGAGGTAGGTTCAGAATTTTGGCCACTACTTAGTGCTAGCCTAACCCCATTAGCAGGTTATTCTTTTTTAATTTTCAACTTGTTATGCGCCCCTTGTTTTGCAGCCATCGGAGCCATTAGAAGAGAAATGAATGATTGGAAATGGACAACATTAGCTATATCTTACCAATGCGGTCTAGCTTACCTAGTTAGTTTCATTATCTATCAATTGGGAAGTGTTGTTATAGAAGATGTTTCCTTTGGGATAGGACCAATTTTAGCTAGTGTGTTATTAGTTATTATTGTCATGTTAATCATTAAGAAACCAACAAAACAAAAGCAATTAATTATATCTGGAATAGAAATATTATAGGAGGATGTTATGGGAACTATAGTACTAGCTGCTATCATTTTCACTGGTGTAGGAGTAGTTATTTATAAATATGGTATCAAACGAGAAAGTTCATGTGATTGTTCTTCAGTTGATTGTCCTGTTAAAAAAAATAAATAATCAAAAAGAGATTAGGAGAATAAACCTAATCTCTTTTTGATTATTTTTGGTTAGTAAAGAAATGTTTTTTTATAGCATGAGCCAAGATAATCCCAGTAAATAAGAATGGGAAAAAAAGAGAAGAACCGCGTAAATATAAACCAATTAGGATAAAAGCAATCACATAAATGGCTATTATAATAAAACGTTGTTCGTTACTAATCATTGTCACCACTCCTTTAATTTAGGTACAGCTATGAAATAAGCAAACTGTCTATTTATGATTATTATTTTACCACAAATGCGTTGTTTTTATTAAAAAAATAGGAAACGTTTATAAAAAAATACTTATAATTTGATTTATAGTTGCCTTAAAAAAATTAATTCCTTGTTGTTTATATTTTTTTAAATGGTATATATATAAAAAGAAAAGTGAACAGTTTATGAAACACCTACATTAACCAGGTTTTATTAAATAAAATATTTAAAAACACGTTTTTTTAAAACACTTAATTCTCATTTTTATTCAAATTGTTGTTTAAAGTTACTTTCATGTATGATAAAATGTATAGTTGGTTACATCTAAAAATAATAATAAAAGGAGGAGGAATGTAAATGAAGTTTTGTTGGAACTGTGGTCACAAAAACGAGGACGGTTTTGCTTTCTGTGAAGAATGTGGCGTGAATCTTCTAGAAGGAACCGAAACGACCGAAACAGAAACAGAGGAAAGCTCTCAGCCTGTTGTTTCAACTAGTCCATCTCAAAATCAAACACCACCGGTATTACCTGTAGAACAACAACAACAATTTCAACAACCTGTCATGCCTAAGCAGCCAATGTCCAAAAAGAAAAAAATTGGACTTATTTTAGGTACTGGAATTGTTGTAATTGGAGTAGGTGGCTATTATTTTGGTAGTTATTATTATAGCTACGAGAATCAAGTGAAACGTTTAAAAGAAGTCATTGAAACAAAAGATCCTAAAAAATGGGCAGAGGTTATGGTATCAACAGATCCAAGCTATAAAATATCTGCAGACAGTTTAAAGAAATTAACTGATTACTATAAAGAAGATGATAATAAAGAAGCCTTTTCTATTCTCATGAAAGAACTTGATGGGAAAAATAATACTCATAAGGATTTATCTATTACGTCTGATGGCAAGCAATTATTTTTATATGATAAATACGCTGTAGAAGTAAAACCTGTTTATATGACTGTTTCAAAATCGCCTAAAGACGTTTTAATTGAAATTGATGGTAAAAAAGAAGAAGACAACAAAAAAGAAACAATCAAAGTAGGACCACTAACACCTGGGCAATACGAGGTTAAAGGGACTTTAAAAGATGTTTCAACTAATACAAAGGTTGATTTAGTTCGTCAAGAAAACAATGATTTTGAAGAGAATAAGGAAGTTGAAATTGATTTACATAAAGTAGCTTTCAAGGTAACTTCTAACGTCGAAGGAGCTGATGTTTTAGTAGATGATAAAAAAGTTGCTACGATAAAAGATGGATCAGCTGAAATTAAAGATCTTGTTTGGCATCAAGGAATGTCTGTTAAATTAACTAAAACAATTGGAAAAGAAGTACTGGAGACAGAGAAAACTGAGATTGAATCTAGTGACTACTTAGAAGAAGATTATAAAAAGGATGAATATTACTCTGAAATAAATTTAACTTTTGCAGATATTAAAACAGAAGATGATATTTCTTATTTCTTGAATAATTTCTATTCAGATGTAACGTCATATACTAGTGGTTCAGGAAATCTTGATTTATCTCAGAGCTCAAGTCTTGCAGAGTTCTTTGCTAACGGAGAAGATAACGCTGAGTTCCATGATTTTACAAAATTTATTAATGGGGTTCGTTCAAGCAAAGAAAAATCACGTGTTGTAGGAACGCCTGAAGTAGAATCATTTACAATGACTGGAAAAGATACGTATGAAGCACAATACTTAATTGAATATCGTACTGTCTATCAGTCCTATAAAATGGATGATATTGTCCAAGTATTTAGATACAAAAAGGCAACTTTTAGGTTTGATGAAGAATCTGAAACCTTTAAAATTGTTAGTTTAGGTGGTACAGATAATTTTGAAGTAGTAGATAATGGAGGAGTTTCTTAATATATGTCTACCAATTCAAAAAATGCATTATTAGGTTTGTTAGTTTTACTATTAATTATTGTTATGGGTCTCTCCTTTTATTGGTTAAAATCAAAAGATGTGAAAGAAGTAGAAAAGTTACACCCATCTAGCTCTCAAGAAACAAGTAGTACAAGTGAATCTAGCACACTGGAAACTGAAATCAAGACCTTAAGTGTTGAGGAGCAACTTGATGATCTTCTAAAAAGTATGACTTTAGATGAAAAAATCGGGCAATTATTTTTAGTAAGAGTACCTGAATATAACCAACTAGAAGATATTACAAAATATCACTTAGGTGGTTATCTATTATTTAGTAGAGATGTTGAAGGAGAAACAAAAGCAAGTCTACAAAAAAAGATTAGCTCCTATTCTGATACAGCTGCGATTCCTTTTATGATTGCTTCTGATGAAGAGGGCGGGACAGTTACACGTATTAGTCGTAATTCGTCTGTAGTGCCAAAACAGTTCCAGTCGCCTCAAGATTTATACAAATCAGGTGGGATGGAGTCAATTGTTAATGACATAGAAGCTAAAGCTAGTATTTTTAAAGAATTAGGAATCCATACAGGCTTATCACCAGTAGCTGATGTTTCAGTGGACCCAGATAGTTTTATTTTTGATCGAACAATTGGTTTAGATGTTAAGGGAACAAATGATTATATTACAGCAGTTGTAAAAGCATCGACTGAAAATCAAATCGGTTCTACCTTGAAACATTTTCCTGGATATGGTGAGAATCAAGATTCTCATACTGATATCGTCTATGATAATCGTAGTTTTGAAGAGATTGAAAGGACTTCTATTCCACCATTTAAAACGGGAATAGAAGCAGGAGTAGATAGTATTTTAGTATCTCATAATATTGTTCAAGGAATAGATTCGAATGTCCCTGCGTCCATATCTCCACAAGTTATTGGTTATTTGCGTGAAGATTTAAGCTTCGATGGCGTTGTCATGACAGACGACATGGATATGGCAGGATTAGCAGACTTTATTACTCAAGAAGAAGCAGCTTTAGCAGCATTAATGGCAGGAAATGATTTAATTTTGTCTTCTTCTTACCAAAAACAAATACCTGTTGTTAAGGACGCTATTTTAACAGGTAAGTATAACGAAAAAGAGTTAGATCAATCTGTATTACGTATATTAAATTGGAAATATAAATTAGGAATTATTAAATTGGAGGAATAAAAATGAAATTTTGTATGCATTGTGGAAAAGAAATCAAAGAAAAAGTTAAATTTTGTCCGTTCTGTGGTGGCGAGCAAAAAGAAGTAGAAGTAACATCAGAACCAATTATTGTTGAGCCTATCATTGAAGAAGTTGTTGAAGAGGTTACTAATACAACTGAATATCAGGAAACAATACAAACAGTGGAGGAGCCGATTGTCGAAGAACCTGTTTATGAACAACCGATTCAACCAGAGCAACCTCAGCAACAATACCAAGAACAAGCATCATATCAACAACAGAATCAACAGCAACAAAATGGACAACAACAAGGAACACCAATTATCACGATCAACCAAGAATCAGTGAATCAATTTACAGATAAAAGTAAAAACTATCTATCTTATTTAAATAAAAATGTTTTACGTCCTATTTTAAAAGGGAAAAATGAAAATGGTATTTTTGGTTTAGTAACCTTTTTACTTATCAATACTATTCTAGCTTTCTCTATTAGCTTTGCTTTAGGTAAAATTTCATATCAAAATGGAAAATTAACTTTATTTTTACCAGTATTACTTATCCTATTAGTAGGACAAGCTATTAATGTATTAACTGTCCATGTGTTATCAACAAAAATATTTAAGATGCCTTCAAGTTTAACAGATGCGTTTGAACATATGTATGCACCTATAAGTAGTGGTGTTTATATTACATTAGCCATGCTTGTTTTAGCAATTATTTCTCCAAATGGTATTAGTGTCATGTTTACACTTTTATTTATTCTTGTATTATTCCTTATTAATATTAGTTATATCGCAAACTTATGGACAATTGATAATTCGAATTCAGTGAGAAATAAATTCTATTGGACTATTGGCTTTTTAATTGTTGCAAGTATTATTCAATTTATTGTTAATATCTTGTTAACAGATATTGTTGGTGCAAGTATTTTTAGTGTCATTACAGATGTGTTAGAAGGACTTGGAAGATCATTTATTCAAAGTTTCTTTTTCTAGTTTAATGAAGAAAATATTAGTTATTACATCCTTTGTTTTTATGGTTGTCACATTATCTAGTTGTAAATCAGATAATGTGACAACACAAATAAGTAACTCATTTTCAAATAGCTCAAGTGAATCAGAAGAGGAAAGTACTCAAAGTACAACTTCTTCTGATTTATCTTATGACCAAGTAAATCACATTCAGGAGTATTTAAACATATTTCAAGAGCAAGACATAGGTATTTTCATTGAAAAAATTGATTCAAAAGAGACTTTTAGGATCAATGAAGAACAAGTCTTTTATGGAGCTAGTATTGCTAAGTTACCTATTATTTTATATACCCAAGAAGCTATTAAAAATGGTTCAATTCAAGAGGAAACACCACTGACTTATCTCGATGAAGTAAATGATGTTCCTGGTGCGATGATTCGTGGTGGTACTGGTGTTATGCAGTACCAGATTGAACAGCAAGCTACTTATACAGTGGGATTATTATTAGAATGGACTATTACACATTCCGATAACTTAGCAAGTAATACATTAAGCTATTATGTTGGACATCAAAACAATCAAGACTTCGTCAAAGCAATGGATACGTATTATACTTTTGAACAAAAAGAATTTACTAAAAATATGAATGCACATACAGCAGCTAATTTAATGAAAGCTATTTACGATAATCAAATTGGAGTTGATTATTTTTTAGAAACTGAATGGGCACGTGAAAAAATAGGTGTTCTAGAAAAGGATGTTTACCACAAAATCGGTACTAATGAAGGATTTAATCATGATGTTGCTATTGTGAGTGGAGATACACCTTATGTTTTGAGTATTCTAACTGAAGATTTTTCAAACGATGAAATAGAAGCAATCGCTAAAGAAATTGATAGGTTAATAGAGGAGGAGTCATCAAGTGAATAAATGTAATAATTGTGGGCATCTGAATCCTAAAGATGGCAAATTTTGTGAGGAGTGTGGTAGCTCGTTACTAGAGGTATCAGTTAGTCTGCCGAGTGACTGTCCCTCATGTGGAGCAGTTAATGATAGTGGGGCTAAGTTTTGTGAATCATGTGGTCATAACTTACAAAACAAGACTGATATTCAATCAAAAGTTGAATCAGTAAAAGAATTGTGTTCTAAATGTGGAACCGAACGTGTTGGCGAGGGATTATTTTGTGAAGAATGCGGACAATCCTTTAGTGAAGTCCAACAAGAAGAGAGTTCTTTAAAAAAACAAAATAACATTGAGCTTCAATTAATCCCTACAGTTGATTACCAAGGGGATTCTATCCAAGAAATACCAGAAAAAACACCAAAGAAAAAAATGAGCCTTAAAAATAAAATAATAATTTCCCTACTGCTGATATTAATCATTGGAGCAGGGATAGCGTATAAATTTTTTGACAATAAATACAGCAAAGACAATCAAATAAAAGATTTAATAACAGCTATCAATCGCAACGACGCTAGTTTTGTATCTAAACATATGACATCTGACGATCCTAGTTTAAAACTATCAAAAGAAATCGTTCAACCTATGTTAGCTTATTTTGAAGAAAATAAAGATGCTGTGAATAAATTAAGTCAAGCATTTGATAAAAATGAATCTTATATCGGTTTAGAGGTAAAAGAACAAGGAAAGAAAGCTTTCTTATTTCCCGAATATAAAATTGATGTAAATCCAGTTTATACGACTGTCACGTCTAATTCTAAAAACAGTAAAATAGAAATGAACGGGCAAGAATTATTTACAACTGATAGTAATGAATTCGAGAGGAAAATTGGACCTTTAGTTCCAGGTGTGTACAAATTTAAAGCTTCTATCAAAGATCAAAAAGAAACAGTCGAAACAACTCATAATTTGTTACCATCTTCAGAAGTAACAGACGAACAAAATAATGTAGATATGTCATTTATTAAAGTTAAAATACCAATCAGTAGTAACATGAAAGATTCTATAATTTACATTAATGATAAAGAAGTTGGAACAGTTGATGATGAACAAACCACTGTTGGTCCTCTTTTATGGGAAGATAATATGACGGTTCACCTTGTCAAAAAAACAGACAGCGGAGAAATTAAAACAGAGCCTCAAACAGTCAAAAAAGAGGATTTATATGAAGAAGGAAATGGGTTATCCACTGCACCTTCCTTACGCTTTAAATTTGATGTAGCAAGTAGTAGAGACGTTGAAAGAGGATTAACTTTATTTTACGATGATTTCTCTAAAGTAGTGAGTGCTTCAAGTGATTATAATGCATCTGAATTTGCCAGTAGATACTACGAAAATGGCGATAAAAACAAAGCCTTTTCAGGAATAAACGAGTATATCACTTGGTGTCGCGACCGCTCTGCTAAAAAAGAGTATGAGGGTGTACGATTTAGTATTAACGTTGCTAGTGTTGATCCAGTTTCTGATGATACCTATAAAATTAAATATAATGTGGAATACAGAACGACTTATCCATATGCTACAAGAAAAAGTATGCGTATTGAAGGTTTTGACTACAGTAATGTAACGATTAAACTTCAAATGGATGAAGACAATTATAAAGTAAAATCTTTCCAATTTGTTGATATGGGAGATGGCGGTAAAAAAGTGAAAGATAATGGAGCTAATGAATAAAGTTATTGTTAGGAGATAAATCATGGTGAAATGTCATAATTGTGGGGCACCTATTTTAGAAGAAGCAAAATTTTGTTCTAAATGTGGTGCGCCTAAATCAGTAGAAGAAGTAATTGTTGAAATTGAAGAACCTGTTAAACAAAGTATTAAGCCTGCTAAATCTACTAAAAAGTTTCTAAATAAAAAGACAGTTATTCTAGCTGGTATTTTAGTACTAGGAGCAGGAATTGGTTTTGGAGCAAAAAAAGGAATATTTAGTTCTAATAGTGGAGCTAGTATGGAACAAAAGAGTAAAAAGGAATCGAAACAAAAAGCGAAACAACCTATTTCATTTAAAAATGGTAACGGGTTTGGATTAATGGATCAAAATCTGAACATCATTAATGAGGACATTGGACAATCTCCAGTTGTTTTTAATGAATTTAACGTTGGTGTCGCTTTTCAAGATGGCGAAGCTACCATGATCAATACCAAAGGAGATAAAATCATTGATGACAGTTACGGTTCTATTGGCCAATTCAATTCTCCTAAAATGGGGATATATGAAATGATTCGTATGCAATCTAAAAATGGCACAATGGATTTTACAATAACTGATGAATCTAGTGATGACTATAAATTACTTTCTGGTCTAATTGATGTGAAAGGAAATGTAGTCCTAGAAGCTAGTGAACGTATGATTTCTCCTTTTTATGGGAAAACAATGACTACTTTTTATAAAAATAGTAAAACAGGCGTTGTTAATGAAGACGGGGATATTGTTGTTGAAGCGATTAATGACCAAGCAGTTGTTTTAAGTGACAAACTAATTGCTGTAAAAAAAGATCATGATAATTCAACTTTTAAAATTATGAATTTAAAAGGCGAAATTGTTGAAGAAACATCTTTTGAAAATATCTATAGTGATTATGGACGTAATGATTATTTTATAGTCACTAATACTTTAGGGAAAGTAGGGATAATTGACGGTGAATTAAATGAGATTATTCCTCAAACTTTAACGAGTTCCCCAATGTTTTCAATCGATAATAAGTATTTTACATTTGGTGATGATAGCGAATATGGGATTCGAACTATTCAGGGAGAAACAATAATTGAACCTTCATACGATTTTTTGTCTAGCCCTAATGAAAACGGTGTGGTTTCATTCAGCAAAGATAAAGATACATATGGTTTAATGACTTTGGAAGAAGAAATTATTGATGATAGTTTTGAGACTAATGTGTTTCCTGCATATATGACAAATCTATTTTATTCAAATAGTAACGATTCTGATGAATATTACATTACTGTTTATAATGATAAAGGAGAAGAATTAGCGACTCAACAAACAATACCTGCTAATAATCCCTCATACGTCACTAATACTTTCCAAGTAGCAATCTATACTGGAGAAAATATATCTGAAGAAAATCCGTTAAAACAAATTGTGTTTAACAAAGATGGATTGGTACTTTCTGAAGGTGCCACTTTCTTATTGGACTTGGGTGAAAATGTCCTAATCCAGGAAAACGAGCACATTAAGCTTGTTAATAAAAATAACGGAAAAATTATTAAAGAAACAGACTTATAAGGAGAATTGAAATGAAAAAGTTTTGTAGCCAATGTGGGAATCAATTACCTGAACAAGGGAAATTTTGTCCTAAATGTGGAACAGCTGTAGAGCAACAGATTGAAGAAGTTGAACTAGGAGAGGTAACAAAAATTAATACTAAGAAAAAGAGCTTTTCTTTTAACTCTCTAAATACGCTACCGAAACAAAAAGTTGGAATGGTTGTTGGAGCAATTGTTTTAGCTATATTAGTATTCTTTTTTATGAATAAAACACCACTTCAAGGACACTGGAAATCAAGCAGTGAATATAGTAATGATGAAGAGATAAACATAAAAGGTAAGCAAGCGGAATTAATAATGGATATTGATTCGGATACAGAGTTAATAATTTCAGGAAAACTTCGCAAGAAAAATAAAAATGAATACATCCTTCCTTTAGAAAGTGCTCATATTAAATTTATAGGAAGAGACACTGATTTAGATCAAGATGATTTTGATGATAGTATGAACTTATTGAAGGAAGAAATTTCTGATTTGTCATTAAGTACAAGCGAACGAAAAAAAGTGGAAAAATTCATAGCTAAAATAAAATATAATGGTTCAGAGGTTAGCTATGAAACCAGTGTAGCTGAAATGATTGATATTGCTAATGTTCTTGATGATACAATGGGTATGCCAATTGATTTAGAATATCTGGGTGAAGGATTTATTTTAACCAAAAAAAGCGATAGAAAATTAGTTGTAACAGGTACAAACGACATGATTGAACTTGACTTTGTTAAAGTAAAATAGTAAAAAAAGAGCCCATATTTTCTTAATTGAAAATATGGGCTCTTTTTTTTACATGTCCGTGTCTTTATATTACTTTAATTTAAGCATCTGTTCATCAATTAACCAAGATAAATCAGAAATTGATTTTTCACTGTAACTATCATCGTAACCAGATGTCATAATAGTTATGTAGTAAGGATTTTTTTCGTCTTTGACTAAAGCAATATCGTTACTTACAGTATACATTGGCATCCAACCTGTTTTATGCACCACATCAACTCCTGGAAGACCCACATCTACACCATCATCAAACGTACTTTGTTGCATCCACTCATAAAGTTGATTGATATTTTCACTAGAATCTTTTCTATCATACACATATTTCATTGCTTTGGTTAAAATATGAGAAGTAGAGAAAACACGATTATTTGGTGAAGTTGGATCTAATTCATGTAAGAAATTGATGAATTGTTGTTCTCCTACGTGACTTAACAACATTAAATAGGCAACATTATCACTGTAACGGATAACTAATTCGGCTAATTGCTTAATCGTATACTGAGTTCCAATTGGTTCGAATTGAATAATACCAGTTCCATCAATTTTAAAACCTGCTGTATAAGTTAACTGTGTATTTAAATCTAATTGTTTTTGATCAACTAAAGTCATCACATAAGCAATGAAAGGTAGTTTAATACTACTTGCTGTTCGTCTAACCTTATCTTCACCATAACCATAAGTGTAGTTACCATCAGTTGTCTCCACATAAACACTGATATCACCACCATGATCAGCTACAAACTGATTGATTGTAGTGTCTAAACTAGCTGTCAGCTCATTACTAGAGAGTTCTTGTGTTCTTTTAGCTTCTCGCTCAGTTATATGAATGTGACGAGGTTCTAAATATTTTTTTTCAATGAAACCTTTAGCAGGGTTACTATCAATCTCAACCCATTCTTCATTGTTTTCAACGGGTTTTACTGATACCACAGTTCCTTTAGGCAGAGCGTCTTCACTTAGTGTTCCAGACGTCATATCCAGTTGAGGAACGATTTCTTCTTTAACCACTTGCTCTTCTTCAAAAACCGTTTTTTCTTTCGTTTTGAGTTCTTCAACGGAAGAGTCTGTTACTTCTGTTACTTTTTCTCCAGTAGCAACAGAACCATTATTTTCTAAAGCACTAGCTACTTTCTTTATTGATAAAAAGGTAACAAGTACTAATACACCAACCAAACTTAACAACGTAACTAATTTCTTATTCATTTACCCACATCTTTCTATATTTTTCACAACATTTCTATTATAATATATCCTTTTAGTATTCATCAATTGACTTAAACAAATTTAAATCGCTTTCTAATAAAAAAGAGTTAAGTTCGTCATTTTTTTCTTTAATGTGTCTATTTATAATGGTATTATTCAATCATTAGTTAATTATCACAATGAAAGGAATTAAATAAATGTTTTCAACCAAAAAAGCTATACTTGCAGCTGCTGTTCTAATCGGAGCAATCGGCTTAACGATAAAATTATTAATACCAACTCAATCAGAAGGAACAAAGCAAGCTAAAACAGCTACCACAAAATCATCTGATTCAATCAAAAAAACAGAAGAGCAAGCAACACCTAAGTCAAAAGAGGAACAACTAGATAGCTTAGTTAGTCAAATGTCTTTAGATGAAAAAATAGGACAATTATTTTTAGCAAGAGTCCCTGAAACAAATCAACTAGAAGATATTAAAACTTATCACTTAGGTGGTTATTTATTATTTGCTAGAGATGTGGAAGGTGAGACAAGTGATACTTTAAAAACAAAAATCGATAGCTTCCAACAAGAAAGTGATGTCCCGATGCTAATTGCTTCAGATGAAGAAGGAGGCACAGTTACTCGAATTAGTAAAAATGATAAAATTGTAACAGAACCTTTTAAGTCCCCACAAGATCTATATAAAGCAGGTGGCATTGAAGCTGTTAAAAAGGATATTGATTACAAATCTAATGTTTTTAAAGTGTTAGGTATCCACACTGGCTTATATCCTGTTGCCGATGTTTCAACAGACCCTGAGAGTTTTATTTATGACCGAACAATTGGACTTAACACAGCAGAAACTAGTTCCTATCTAGAGGAAGTTGTTACAGAGTTAAAGAAAAATGAAATTGGCTCTACGCTAAAACATTTCCCTGGAATGGGGGACAATCTGGACTCTCATAGTGAAATTGTCACAGATAATCGTTCTCTAGATGAAATTAAAACCACTTCATTACCTCCTTTTGAAGCAGGAATTAAAGCTGGTGCTGATAGTATATTAGTCTCACACAATATTGTTAAAGCGATTGATCCTAATGTACCAGCATCTATTTCTCCTAAAGTGAATCAATTATTAAGGGATGAGTTAAAATTTAATGGGGTAGTCATGACTGATGATATGGATATGGCTGGCTTAGCTGATTTTACGACACAAGAAACAGCGGCTTTAGAAGCTCTAAAAGCTGGAAATGATTTAATCTTATCTTCAAGTTATGACAAACAAATACCTGTTATCAAGTCTGCTGTTCAATCTGGAGAGTATTCGGAAGAACAGCTAAATCAATCCGTTCTAAGAATTTTAAAATGGAAATCAGATTTAGGAATTATTACCTTAGATTAAACAGATAAATTAAAAGGCACCTCAAGAAATCAGACTTGAAGTGCCTTTTAATTATTATATAATTCTATTTCCATCCTACCAATCGGTTCTTTAGAAACATAATTTTCTTTAAACATAATGGTGACAGGTTTATTAGGATCATTTAGTAACCCCATATGAGCCACTTTAACTGTGTCCCCAGGTTTTATATTTTGTTCCATTGTATCGATTTCTTCTTTAAAAGATTCATCTAGATCATGAGTGTAACCAAGGCCACGTGTGACATCACCTAACTCTTGATAGACCTCTACATATTCGTTGAACAAGGAATTTGCAGAATGGGATTCTTTAGAGAGGTTCGTAATACTAAAAAAAGTATAAGCAATAGGTTTGTCTGTATAATTGGTACGTTCAACAGCATCAATAAAAACTATTTCAACTTTGTCATTCTTAAACATGCCTTTTTTATAGCTCGGTTTTCTTCTAGTTTTATTTCGATTGAACACATTTAGGGTATAATAATTTCCCGTTGCTTTGACATTGTAATATCCTCCAAAACTAACTACAAATAAACATAAAAAAATAAAAAAACCTTTTCTTTTATATAAAGCTTTTTTCGGCATAAATTATCTCCCTCCTTTTGTTTGTTCATTTAATATAGATTATAACAAAAAAGAGAACACTAAAACAACTTTTCTTGTCAATTTTTTATAAAAAAAGAAATCAAACCAAACTGATTCATCTGAGGATTCCTAATTTTTATGGTAGAATATAACTATTCATTGAAACGAAATGATAATGACTAAAATTAATAGGATGTTGAAAATGACAATAACATTAAAAAAAATAGAAGTATTATTAAAAAAAGAAAATTTATTAAAAGAATTCACTTACCAAAATAACTGGTATTACAACTTACCAGTTGAAGATATGACTTTAACTAAGTTATCTTATGATTCTAGAAAAGTTGATGCTGAAACGCTTTTCTTCTGTAAAGGATTAAACTTTAAGGCAAGTTACTTAGAGAATGCCATCGAAGAAGGACTTAGATTTTATGTGTCAGAAGAGCCTTATGAAGTAGATAGTTACTTAGGAATTATCGTAACAGACATTCGTAAAGCAATGGCTATCATTAGTATGCATTTTTATGATTTACCTCAAGAAAAACTAACTTTAATTGGTTTTACTGGAACCAAAGGAAAAACAACAACTGCATACTTCACAAAATATATATTAGATGTAACTACATCACATAAAACAGCTATGTTTTCTACAATGAATACGACTTTAGATGGTAAAACCTATTTTAAATCAGCTTTAACAACGCCAGAATCATTGGATTTATATCGTATGATGGCTGAATCCGTAACCAATGGGATGAGCCATTTAATTATGGAAGTGTCATCTCAAGCTTATAAGTTACAACGAGTATATGGGCTAACATTTGATATTGGTATCTTTTTAAATATCTCACCAGACCATATTAGTCCCATTGAGCATCCAACTTTTGATGATTATTATTACTGTAAACGTCAATTAATTGAGAACTCTAAACAAATGATCTTAAATGTTGATACAAAAGATTATTCATTATTAAAAGAAATGACCGAAGAAAAAGAAGTTCCGTATATTTCTTATGGAAGCAAGTCACCATTAGCTGACTACTCATGGACAAAAGAAGAAAATAACTTATTAGACTTTACGGTTATATCAGATGTAGATAAATTAAACTTAACTGGTGATTACTCAGTAAAACTGATGGGTGATTTTAATAAAGACAATGCCGTTGCTAGTATAATTACAGCAACACTAGCTGGAGCATCTCAATCTGATTGTGTTAAAGGACTTAAGGAAGCATTAGTACCTGGACGTATGGAACATTTAAAACATTCCAACGGTGCTAATATCTTTATTGATTACGCCCACAACTACTTAAGTTTAAAAAACTTACTTACATTTGCTAAAGAGTCTCATCCAAATGGCAAAATCATCACGGTCATTGGTAGTACTGGAGAAAAAGCTATTTCTAGACGCGCTGATTTTGGAAAAGTCCTAACTGAATTAACAGATGTAGCGGTCCTAACAGCTGATGATCCTGCCTCAGAAGATCCTAAGAAAATTGCTGAGGAAATTAGTTTAGCTATTACTAACGACCAAGTGGAACAATTAATTATCATTGACCGAGAAGAAGCCATTAATCAAGCACTGTTAATGGCTGGACCAAACGATTCAGTTATCCTAGCTGGAAAAGGACAGGATAAGTATCAAAAAATCAATGGAGTAGACACTCCTTATCTTGGTGATTTTGAAGTAGCTAAAAAATTTATCACTACCAATCAAATCTAATTAACAATTAAAGGGAGCCTATATCAATAGCTCTCTTTTTTGTCACAAAAAAATATCATGTGTTATAATAGTGACAATTGGAGTAGAAAGAGGTCAATGATGGAGAATAAGAGAAGAAAAAATAAGAAGAAAAATAAGAAACCTATCTATATAGCCTTAGGGATAGTCAGTGTTGGTTTTATTTCAGTAGGGTCGTTTTTTGCATTAAAACAAATGAAAGAATCAAAAAAAGAAAAAGTGGTTCAATCATTCATTTCTAACTTTGAAAAAAAAGACTTTAAAGATCTCGTAAATACATTAGACGAGGAAAGTATTAAAACGAATAAATTAACAAAAAAAGAAACAATTGAAAAATATGAAAAAATTTTTAATAGCCTTAATTTAACTAAAATTGATGGCAAAATAGATAGTATCAAGGATAACGATTTTAAACTAACCTTTAACATGGAAACTTCATTCGGAAAAATCAACGATATTTCTTATAAAGGACATTTAGTTGAAGATAAAGGAGATTACCTAATTAGTTGGGATTATTCCTTAATTTTTCCAGAGATGGGAATGGGAGATAAAGTTTATATCAACCCGTCCACACCCAAAAGAGGACAAATACTTGATAAAAACAATCAACCTTTAGCAACTGAAGGCGCATATTTACAATATGGCATTATTCCTGAAGAACTTGGTGAAGGAGAAGCCAAAGAAACGAGAATAAAAGAAATTGGTGAGAAGCTAGATATCACTAGTGACTTTATTAAACAACAATTGGAACAAAGTTGGGTAGAAGATAATCTATTTGTTCCATTAAAAACATTAGATTCTGAACAAAAAGTAACTGAGGTTGAAACCCTTAATATCCATAGTACTGAAGTTGTTAAACGATATTATCCTTTAAAGGAATCAGCAGCTCACTTAATTGGTTATACAGGCAGTGTTACGGCTGAGGAGCTTGAAAAAGATCCTAGTCTATCTGGATTTGAAGTAACTGGAAAAACTGGTTTAGAAGCACAATTAGACAAAGAATTAAGAGGTACTTTAGGGGCTCAAGTCAATATTGTAGATGAAAACGATGAAATCAAAAAAAGTATTATTGATGAAAAAGCAGAAGATGGAAAAGATGTTGTCTTAACAATAGACAGTCAAGTTCAAAAAAATGCTTTTAATGCGCTAGACAATCTACCAGGGGCAACTGTTGTAACGGAACCAAAAACAGGTAAATTAACAGCTGTCGTTAGTTCTCCTTCATTTGATCCTAATCAGTTTATTTTAGGCATGTCACAAAAAGATTATGACAAGTATTCAAATGATCCACTCAATCCCTTTTTAGCTCGTTTTGCTGTTGGATATGCACCAGGATCTACATTTAAAACGATAACGGCTGCTATTGGTATTGATGAAGGGATTACTAAACCAGATAAAACTCATGATATTTCAGGGTTAAAATGGCAAAAGGATAGCTCTTGGGGCGATTATTTTGTTACAAGAGTTTCTGATGTTCCTACTGTAAATATGGAGGATGCTCTTGTTTATTCAGATAACATTTATTTTTCAATGGAAGCTTTAGAGATGGGCGATAAAAACTATCTAAAAGGTCTTGAAAAATTCCCATTTGGTGAAAAGATGAATGTTCATATTCCAATGACACCAGCTCAAATTAGTAATGATGGAATTAAATCTGATATTTTACTAGCTGATACTTCTTACGGGCAAGGTCAATTATTAATTAATCCTATTCAACAAGCTGTTATGTATTCTGTTTTCGCTAATGACGGAAAACTTACAATGCCAACTATTACTCAAAATAGTGACGCAAGTGAAGCTAAAGAAGTGATTTCTAGTAATGCTGCCAGCTTAGTAACTAATGCCTTAATTCAGACTGTAGAGAGTCCAAATGGTACGGCTCATCCTTTAAATTCAGATAAAAAAATTGCCGCAAAAACAGGTACCGCTGAAATTAAAGAAAAACAAGATACTAAAGGCAAAGAAAATAGCTTTATTTTAGCTTATGATCCTACAGAAGGACGTTACTTAGTTATCAGTATGATAGAAGGTGCTGATGGGACATCTGCTGTGGAGCAAAACAAAGACTTTATCAATAGTTTATAAAAAAAGACACGTCAGAATTAATCTTCTGACATGTCTTTTTTTAGTGGTTCAATTTTAATTTCATAAATAGCATTTGTTAGATGAGCTAATTGTTGAACATGCTGTAGTAATAATAATATCCAACTGAATGCTAAGCCAAATGCTAATAATTCAAATACAGTTAAAGATAAGTAGCCAACATTTTGAAATAAAAAGTTACAAGCAATTAAAACGGCTGCAATTCCATAAGAAATAGTTAAAAATTCTTTTGTTACTTTTGGTAAAATCCATCTAATACTAACTATCAATATAACAATTAAGTAAACTAGCATCTCAGCAGATTTTGTATGTAACTCATGTAATTGACCTGTCCCATTATTAGGGAAAAAGCCAACGCCACCAAGAGCGATAGCAACAAGTGTTAATAAAACACGTAACATATTAACTTTAAAGCCTGAATAGTCATTTTTCTTTAGATTAACGAAAAGATAATCGATTAAAGTTACCATCAGAAAGGCGGATAGCATTAGCGTTAAATTAAATTGCCAACTACTAACAGCTTCATTGGTTCCTAAAAAACTAAAATTGTATTGCCACCAGTTACTTTGACTATTGGTTAGCATGGCGAATAAGACCCCGCCAATAATAACGATTATTAAAATTGAGACAATCATTGATGAATCAAAACTCAAGGCTGCATAAATCATGGCATAGTTAATCATAGCAGTAAAAATAAAGAAAATAGCAGTAGCAGTATAAATATCAAAACTTGCTCCTTGAAAAACAGTGCCAATCATCCAAAAGAAAGATAGTAAGCCTAGCATTAATATAACAATAAATGAAATAATAATCGTAGGAATGTTACGCCATGGAATATCATTTAGATGGGTATGGTCTGGATTCTTTTTTTCTTTAATAAAAAAAGTGATGAAAGAAAAACTCCCACTTAATAAGCCAAATAATGCAACCGCTGTAGCAATAGAAAAATCTCCCGTCATATCAATTTGCTTATCACCAAAATAATAAAATATAGGAAAAAACGCTAAACTACATAGTAATGCAGGCAATAAGAACCATCTTAACGAGACGTTCTGAGACTCGAAAGGTTTTCTTTTTTTCTCAATAATAAGCCGTTGATTCTCTTTCCTCATCAAAATAGTTTGTTCTTCAGATATCAAGATGTCATCCTCAAGCTCTGTTGGAATAGTGACTTTAAACTCTGACATAAATTACAACTCCTTTTAAAAAGTATACATCTAATATTCTCATATAAGATTGTCAGAGACAAGATGACTTAGTTACTTTTTCCAATTAAATTCTTTTGACCACGAAATCACACCTGACAATAAAAATAAACTTAATATAGTCCCTTCACGTACAACGATAGGTAAAGAAAAATAAAGAGATATAAATAATGAAAAAGCAACACATATAATGTCTACTGCGTATCGATACGTTGAAAAAGAATAGTTCGTTTTACTATCTAAAAGTTGGCAAAGAGATTCGATTGGAAATGTTAGTAAATTTATCCTAACCACTTGACCAGTCCCGAAACCTGCTAATGTGACACCTAAAAGAAAGACTACTAATTTCATGAGATAATTTGTTAATTGGATATGAGCAAATAAATAGTAATAAACAACATTGATAACCACCCCAAAACTAATTGTCGCAAAAAACATTAAAGCATATTTACTTAGTTTTCTATTTTTATCTAAAACAATACAACCAATCATAAAAAGTAAATTAATAATTGAAGTAATCGTTCCAACTTGAATAGAGGTTAAGTTAGAAAGAGAGACATTAAGTGAGTTAAAACTACTCACTCCAATGGCAGCTTTAATTGTTAAAGAGATGCCGATAGCGCTAATAACATAATACATAAGAGATGTGACTAATTTTTTCATTTCAATCATCCTTTCATTTCATAACCTATCGTACACCTACACAAAAAATGTTAGTATGAGATATAGCCTATTTTCAGGAGGGAAATAATGAAAAAAACAAATTATTTAATAGCTAATCATTCTTTGTCACACCCTATTCCAGGTGTTGATTCAACTATTCTAAATCAATCATCCATTTTCAGTTTTAAAAATCGTGAATTCATTACAAAAGAAATGACTGATTTAGCCTATTTATTCATTATTCTCGATGGTAGAGCAAAAGTAGTAACCACTCAAGAAAATGGTAAACGACTGATCTTACAGTTTTTAAAACCTGATGATTTAATTGGCGAATTAACGATTATTGATGTTGAGGAACATATTAAAGACGTCATTGCAATGGGAGAGGTAACTTGTTTAGGAATTCCACTAACTTTAGTCAAAGAGCAATTGCTGACGAACAATGAATTTTTATTATTTTTGTCCCAACATATTGGCAATAAATTACTTATTAGGATGGCACATATAAAAGAACAACAAACTCAAGAATTGAAAATAAGATTAGCGAAACTCTTATTGGAGGTCTCTGTTGACGGCATTTACCATGAAAAACATACTGAAATAGCAGAATATTTAGGTGTAAGCTATCGACATTTTATGCATACCTTTAAATTTTTCAAAGAACAACAACTTATCGAAAAAACAGTTTTAGGCTATGCCATTAAAGAAGAAGCGTTAAAAGAATTTCTAATAAACGAGAGTTAATGTTGAGTTAATATTCGTTTGCTAAGATACAGCTATCAAATCAAATGAAAAGAGATGATACTGATGTTAGAACTAAAAGAGATAAAAAAATATTATCATGTTGGAGATACCGTTACTAAGGCGCTAGACGGAGTATCCGTTTCCTTTAGAAGACAAGAATTTGTAGCTATTCTAGGAGCTAGCGGTTCTGGTAAAACAACTATGTTAAATGTCACAGGTGGGTTAGATAACTACGACTCCGGAGATATGATTATTGATGGAAAATCTACAAAAACCTTTAAAGATAGTGATTGGGACGCTTATCGTAATAACTCAATCGGATTCGTTTTTCAAAGTTACAACTTAATTAGTCATTTGGGCATCATTGAAAATGTCGAACTTGGGATGACCTTAAGTGGTGTTGATAAAAAAATAAAACGTGAGAATGCAACAAAAGCGCTAGAACGAGTTGGCTTAGCAGAACATATGCATAAAAAGCCAAACCAACTATCTGGTGGTCAAATGCAACGTGTAGCCATAGCTAGAGCCTTAGCTAATGATCCTGATATCTTATTGTGTGATGAACCTACAGGAGCGTTGGATACTGAAACCAGTGTTCAAATCATGAACTTAATAAAAGAGCTATCAAAAGAGAAGTTAGTCATAATGGTGACACACAACCCAGAATTAGCTTATGACTATGCAGACCGCATTATTGAATTCTCTGATGGTAAAATAAAAAAAGATTCTAATCCTCATATTGAAAGTAAAAAGAAAGATCAATTCCAATTAAAAAGAACCAAAATGAGTTTTTTAACAGCTTTAAATCTGTCGTTTAATAATTTAAGAACTAAAAAAGGTAGAACCTTCCTAACAGCATTTGCTTCAAGTATCGGGATTATTAGTATTGGGATTGTTTTAGCCTTATCTGCTGGTTTCCAAAAACAAATAGATCAAACCCAAGCTGAAACGATTTCTAAGTTTCCTATTACCATCTCTAAAGTAACTACTGATCAAACAGCTAATCCTCAACACTCATTAGGAAGTGAAAAAGGCTCTTTCTCTAAGGGAAAAACGGTAACAGCTAAAACTAGTGAAGAAGATAAAATGCAACATATCAATAAAATTGATCAAAATTATGTAGATTACTTGAAGAAAATGGATACAGAATTAGAGACAAGTCTTGGGTATACAAGAGCAGTCAATATGAACCTATTAAGACAAGTTGATGGCAAAGTAGAACCCGTTAGTTTTTCAAATGCTGCTGATTCTAACAATCCATCCATGTCAGCTGCTATGTCTAGTATGACTGGTATCGGTGTTTCATCATTCCCAACGAGCAGCTCATCAAATGAAAATGATTTTTTAAAAGAAAACTATACGGTTCTTTCGGGAGATTACCCTAAAGAAGCAACAGACATTGTCTTAATTGTCGATAGAAATAATAGCACGAATATTAATGCTTTAAAAAACTTAGGCATGACTGTTAAAGAAGATGATACATTCGCTTTTAACGATATAGTAGGAACTGAAATAAAATTAGTTCATAATAATGATTTCTATCAAAAACTACCAACAGGAAACTTTATTCCTAATATGGATTATGAGTCATTGTTCAGTAACACAAATAATGACACTTTAAAAGTCAGTGGTATTTTACGTGTTAAATCTTCTTCTACAATGAACTTATTAGCACCAGGTTTTGCTTACAGCAATGAATTAACATCAAAAATAGTAGCTGATAATGAAAATTCAGATATTGTAAAAGCTCAAAAAGACAGTGATGTGAATGTTATGAGTAATGAACCACTAGATAAATCAGGTAAAGAAAATTTCATTACCTATTTAGGTGGTAGCAGTATTCCAACAAGTATCATGATTTACCCAAGTAATTACAGTGATAAAGATGATGTTCTTGCTTATCTAGATAAGTACAACAAAGGAAAAGATAAAGAGGATAAAATTCTTTATTCTGACTTAGCTGGTACAATGACTGATTTAACAGGTGGTTTAATGGACGCTGTGACTTATGTTTTAATCGCATTTGCTGGTATCTCTTTAGTAACGAGTATGATTATGATTGGTATTATTACCTATACTTCAGTTCTTGAGAGAACCAAAGAAATTGGTGTTTTAAAAGCTCTTGGAGCTCGTAAGAAAGATATTACACGTGTCTTTGATGCTGAAACGTGCATTTTAGGTATTGCTTCAGGCGCTTTGGGAGTAGGGATAGCATATCTAGCAACGATTCCTATCAATAGCTTACTTTATAATTTAACTGATTTAAAAAACGTTGCTGAATTAAATCCAGTTCACGCAGTCACATTAGTTATTGTTTCAACGGTTTTAACGATGATTGGCGGACACATTCCTGCTAAAATAGCAGCTAAAAAAGACGCAGCAATCGCTCTTAGAGCCGATTAATATAGAAAGACATGATTTGTTTAGATCATGTCTTTTTTTTCGAAATTTTTGATGTCACCTTTAGATTTTTTTGAATCTGACCTATAATAAAATAATAATCAGAATAAAGGAGACAAGATAATGGAGGATGATATCAAAGAGCTTCTTTCTAGTAATAAAGAAATAATGACATTATTAACTATTATCAAAAATCTTAACCTAAAGGACAGTTGGTTATGTGCTGGAACTGTAGGAATTTTGTATGGGATTCTATAACAGGGAGGGATAATCTTCTAAGTACTAATATTGATGTTGTTTTTTATGATAAGTCAATAAGTTACGAAGAAACCCTTTTAATAGAGAATAAATTAAAAAAAGATTTTCCTTCTTATGACTGGGAGTTAAAAAATCAAGTGTATATGCACATCCATAATCCTGGAGCATCTGAGTACATAAGCAGCTATGATGCGATTTCTAAATTTCCTGAAACATGTACATCAATAGGAGTGAGCGTAGTGGGAGAGAAGATAGTCTTAATCTGCCCTCACGGGATTGATGAGTTAATTAATTTTCAAGTAAAACCCACACCTTTCTTAAAGAAAACCCAGAACGATTGGCTGTTTACAGGCAGCGGGTTAAATTAAAAAAATGGGAAGAGAGATGGAAGAAAATAACTATTTGTTGATAATTAATATACTATCGATAAACATGAATTAACATAAAAATATTATGTTAACCATTAAAAGGAGTGACTTTATTGTGGAAAAAGATGAACTGTTTTTACGTCATAATATCCCGAATTACTATGAATGGGACAGCGTTGATTTTATGGACCTAGGTTGGTCGTCTGATAAAAAATACCGAGTCACAAAAAATAATCAAGCATTTTTAATTCGTTTATTCCCTATAGAGCTTTTAAATAAGAAACGCAAAGAATTTGAGTTTATCAAAAAGTGTAATGAGTTAATTGATTGCTCTAAGGCTATAACTTGTTCAACTGCTTCTAATAAATCAACACAGGCATATATGATGCTAAGCTATATCGAGGGAGAATCACTTGATATAGTACTTAATTCCTATACTAATCAAGAACAATATCAATTAGGAATTGAAGCAGGTAGAATACTAAAAATAATTCATAGTATTGATTTAGAACCCACTGATAATACAGAGTTATTGTCTAATTTAGAAGCAAAAAAAAGAGAGCAATTAGATCGTTTTATCAAGGCTAATTACACCTTACCTCATCAAGAAAAGGTTATTTCATTTGTTAGTAAACATTTAAATAAAATAAGAGAACAAGAAGTCGTTTATCAGCATGGTGATTTTCATCCTGGTAATATGATAATAGATGATAACCAAGAGTTATATATTATTGATTTTAATCGGTGTGATATTGGAGATCCATATGAGGAATTTCTAAAAATCGCTCTTTTCACTGTAGAATCTTCAACATTCTTTTCATTAGGGCAAATCGATGGTTACTTCAATCATCATATACCAGATAGTTTTTGGGAACTGCTAAAGATATACTCACTACACAGTAGCTTATTTTCAATTGTCTGGGCTGAAGGCATTGGACAAAAAGAAGTAGACGGAATGATCGAACGTTATCATCGTATTTATTCTGACTATAATGAGTTAAAAAATCTTGTTCCTAAATGGGTTGAAGAGGCTCGTACTATGTTAAACATCAGAATAATACCATTTAATTTAGAGATGCTAGATGACGTTTTAAGCATGATGACTAATACGATTCAGCAAGTTAATTCCAAAGATTACAATCAAGAGCAAATAGCTACCTGGTCAGCGATTGACTCTAATAAGTTTAAAGACTCCATTCTTAACTTTTCATTTGTAGCAGTAGATAGTAATCAAAAAATCTGTGGATTTATTAATGCTGATGAGGAAGGTTATATCGATCATTTATTTGTTCATGAAAGATATCAAAATTTAGGAATAGCAAGTTTATTATTCAAGACTGTTGAGAACAAATCAAAGAGCCTTTCATTCTCGACATATGCATCCATAACAGCTGAACCTTTTTTTAAATCAAAAGGGTTTAAGAATGTCAGAAAAAATATAGCTACGCTAAACGGTATTGAATTTATAAACTATTTTATGGAAAAATCTGTATAAAAAAGCTCACGTATTTTTAAAAATACGTGAGCTTTTTGTCATTCCTCTGTCCACAAATCGTTCATGGCGTCTCGTTGCTCTTTATCTACAATATGTGTATAGATTGAAGTAGCACTAGTTCCTGTTTGTCCTAGTTGATGAGAGACTGTCAATAAACTATTTGTTTTCTTATATAACTGTGTCCCCACTGTATGTCTCAGTTTATGAGGTGTTATTCTCACTTTGAATGAAGCTGAATACTTAGCGACCATTTTCTCAACGGTTGAGGGTTCAATTCTTTTCGCTTTTCCTTTATAAGTTGTTAGAAATAACGCTCTTTCCTGAATATTAGGAGAGTACAGGTTTTCTCTAGCTTCTTCATAATCAATGATGTAGTCAATAAATAACGAAGATATAAGAGCTATGTCTTTGAATCCGCCTTTTCTAATAACTGTCGCTTCCAAGTTAATGGTATCTAAATCACTTACCTGCATATTAACTAATTCAGACAATCTAATGCCGGTTCCTAAGAAAAGAGCGATAATAGCTAAATCTCTTGTTTTATTTCGTCTGAAAGCAGCTATTCCTTGATGGCTAGATAAAGTTGATTCATAATCCTGATCAATGTAATAAAGAAAAAGAATGGCTTCATCGTCAAGTAATAGTTTTTTTTCAATACTTCTAGATCGTTCCTGTAAAGTTGTGCTTGTTTTGACATTTTCAATCTTTAACATGACATTAGTTGACAGGTAAGGTTCATTGTTTTTATTTTCAGTTTGACTACTCAAATACTTGAATAGGGACCGTAGAGCTGTTATAGAACGCTGAACTGTGACAAATGAACGTGAGCGATTGTCTTTTACAGTTCCCATCTTCGGAGCACTCATCAGAAAAGACTTGTATAGTTCTAAATCCTCTTTTTTTAGTTGATTCAACTGAGAAAGAGAAATATTTTTTATTGAAGTCTCTTGATAAATACTTTCATTTAATAACCATTCAAAGAAGCGCCGAAATTCTTTACTATATTCATACAACGTGACTGTAGAGTAGGGGACAATACTTTTTGAATGGAGATACTCATTCACATACCAAGGTAAAAGCGATTGTTCTTTTTCTAAACGTTTATTTATTTTTTCATTAGACATTTTATTTCTCCTTAGCGAAATAAGAACATACGTTCTTAATGTAGTATAAGTTATTTATCTTCGCTTGTCAAAAACTAAAAGAAGTAAGAAATCTATTAGAAAAATGACAACTTTCACAGTTATTAATTTCACAGACATTTTATCCCTTGTTTTTTTATTAATGGTTATTTTAATGAAAGGTCTATACAACATACTTTTCCGCACAATAATGTTTTTTGTGATGTTTTTTTACATATAGATAAGTAAAAAGAAGTAATTCTATCTATCGTAAATCTATTGTAAATTTTCAGTAAACAAGATAATATCATCTGTGGCCGAATCGTATTAACATGTTATTGTAAATAAGGGAGAAATTGTTATTAAAAAGACAAAATATACTGTGGGAGTATTAACACTAATAATAGCAGGAACAATAGGTTTACAAACATTTGCAAACAGCCGTCTTTTCTGGGGAGGAGAAGATAATATGGCTAAAATCGAACGCAATCTAGATACTCTAAGTAATGCTGTAACAGATAAAAATACAGAAATCATTAGAATACAAAATGAATTATCAAAAGCTCAAGAAGAAGCTATTGATAATAATAGATTTGCTACGGAATATTTAAATAAAATTTCTGAGCTTGAAACTAAGCTAAACAATAAAATTACTGAATTAAATGCTAAACAGTCAGAGTTAAATGCAAAGCAAAATGAAGTTTACGCCAAGAATAATGAGATAGCTCAAAAAAATAATGAACTGACACAAAAAGACCAACAAATAGAACAAAAAATTCGTGAAAATAATGAAAACAATAAAAATCATGAAAATAGATACAATCAACTGAATGATCAAAAAAATAGAGAACTACAACAAAAAGATCGTATTATTCAAGATAAAGATGTGACTATCTCTAATAAAGACGCTAAAATACAGCAATTAACTAATGAAAAATTATCGATTGAAAATGAATTAAGAGCTGCAAGAGAAGAGATAAATAGACTAAATACCTCAACGAATGATTTACAAGCTCAAATTAATCGATTGAGTGGGGAACTAACACAAAAACAAGCAGATTACGACCAACTACAAGTAGATTATAATCTTGCTCAGTCTGAATTAGCTGGTAAAGAAGATACAGAAGCAAAATTAAGACAAGCAAATGAAGATGCTAAACGTGTAGCTGATAAATCTGATCAATTAGTACAACAACTAAATAAATAAAAAAGACTATAATAGTCTTTTTTTTTATTATCTACCTTTCCGGAAAGAGGTTACTTTCAAGAAAGGTAGATTTATTATTCAGTTAATTGAAAGAAGAAGATTAGTGCATTAAATAATTATCCAAGTAGTCAGTTTTATCATTTTCGGTTATGTTTCTAATAACTCGACACGGCACACCAGCTGCAACAACATTAGCAGGAATGTCAGTAGTTACAACTGAACCAATAACAGTATTATCACCAATTGTAACACCTTGATTAACAGTGACGTTAGCACCAAACCAGACATTATTACCAATTACTACAGGTTTCGCATAACAAGCGCCTTGAGCACGTTCTACAGGATCAATAGCATGATTTGATGTATAAATACCTGTCCGTGGGCCAAATAAGACGTTATTACCAATTGTAATTGAAGCTCCATCAAGCATAATACAATCAAAATTAGCGTAAAAATTCTCTCCTAAAGTTATATTACAGCCAAACTCACATCTGAAATTAGGTTCAAAATGTGCATTTTCAGCCATTTGACCAACGATTGTTCTTAAAATATCGGCTCGTTCAGATGGGTTTTGACCAAAACTAGCGTTATATTTATTGGTTTTTAAAACAGTTTGTTCACGAAATTTAATTAATTCAGCTGTTAAATCATCATACATTAATCCAGTAGCCATATGTTTAAATTGTTCTTCAAGAGTTGCCATAAAAATACCTCGATAGCGTAAAATATTTTGTGTAAATAGAAATTTTAGGTAGATAAAAAGAAAGTCCATTCTGTAAAATTAAAGTTACCACAACCGAAATTTTATAGGAGGACTTTCTCATGACTAATTTTACTACAG
>NZ_JBMEAO010000007.1:0-142513 GCF_048815235.1 Vagococcus fluvialis | reverse complement strand
ATGACTTAACGTACAGGGGGCCACCTGTACGTTTTTATTTTAACTAAAAAAAGCAATCAAATAAATGAATTTTACTCATAAATTTGATTGCTTTTTTGTTTTATTCAGAGACTTATGTCACAGCCTCTTATTTTTATAGAAGGAAAATTTTATCTTTACATGCTTCAATCGTTTCCTCATCCCAAAGAGAGACTTGTACCTCGCCAATATGGGCTTTGCCTAGAAGTAACATACACATTCTACTTTGACCGATACCACCACCAATAGTTAATGGTAAGTCGTTGTTAATGACTTGTTGGTGATAAGGGAAAGCTAATCGGTCATTGGCATTAGCTTTTTCCAATTGCTCTAATAAAGCATGATCGTCTACTCGAATCCCCATACTTGATAACTCCATTGCACATTGTAAGGGTTCGTGCCAAAATAATAAGTCGCCGTTTAAAGACCAATCATCATAATCAGGTGCACGATTATCATGAGGTTCACCATGTTTTAAAAGGTCTCCAATTTGTAAAATAAAAGTAGTTGGATGTTCTTTAACAAAAGCGTGCTCTCTTTCTTTAGAACTTAAATCAGGGTATAAATCAGCTAATTCTTGGCTTGTAATAAAAGCAACATTGGTATCAATTGTTGTTGTTACTTTAGGGTATTTAGTATGTAATCGACTTGATGTTTCAGCCATGGCATTTACTAAACCTTGAACTGTTTCTTTCAAGTAATCAATTGTTCGTTGCTCTTTTGAAATGACTCTTTCCCAGTCCCATTGATCCACATAAATAGAGTGTAAGTTGTCTAATTCTTCATCACGTCTGATGGCATTCATATCTGCATAAAGACCGTTACCTGAATGAAAATCGTATTGCTTTAAAGCAACGCGTTTCCATTTTGCTAATGAATGAACAACTTCTCCGTTATCATTTAAAGCAGGAACATCAAATTTTACAGGGCGTTCACTACCACTTAAATTATCATTTAGTCCAGAACGCTCATCTACGAAAAGAGGTGCTGAGACTCTTTTTAATTTTAAACTTCCAGTTAATGCTTCTTCAAAACAACGTTTGATAAAACCAATCGCTGTTTGTGTATCATAAATGTTTAATGTTGATTGGTAGCCTTTTGGGACTATTGTTTTCTCCATAATCATAACAACTCCTCAGATATTTTACTGACTATTGTACCACACATATTTTATCAGATTAAAAAATATTGAATTTTTTTAAATACTTGTTGATTTATAAAAAAAGATGCTTATAATTGAAAATGAGATTCATTATCAATTAGTTAGGGCTTTATTTTTTTAATGTTACTTGTTAATGAATGAACAATAGTTTTAGGGGGAGTAAGTAAATGTGGAAAAAATATTTATCGTTATTCGGGCTAGGTATAATAGCTCTTTTAGTAGTTGGGTGTAAAGCTCAAACAGAAGATAGTAGTAAAGAAAAAGATGTTAAGGTGATTGAAACAGAGATGGGAAAAGTAGAAGTACCTACTAATCCTAAAAATGTATTAGTTAATTGGTATGTTCATGATGTTGTTTCATTAGGTGTTAATCCAGTTGGTTATGCAGGATGGGCTCATGAATCAATGCCGATGTTTAAAGAAATGAAAGATATACCTGTTGTAGAAAAATGGGAAAAAGAAGAGTTACTTTCTTATGAACCAGATTTAATTATTACCTATGATAAGGAAGATTTTGATAAGTTTTCAAAAATTGCGCCTGTTGTAGTTGTTTCAGAAAGTAAAACACCTGAAGAAAGATTAACATTTTTAGGAGAAGTTTTAGGAAAAGAAGATAAAGCAAAAGAGTTAATTCAAACCTTCGAAGATAAATTAGAAGTAGCTAAAGCAACATTTGAAAAAGAAGAGTTTAAAGGTAAGACTTTTAGTATATTTGAGGATTGGGGAAGTGGCTCTTTTGGTGTAGGATATGAAACAGCTTCTCGTGGAGGTACATTACTGTATGAAAAAATCGGATTAACTTATCCAGATAAATTAAAAGATTTGATTGAATCATCAGGTGAATCAAGAAAAGGGTTATCTTATGAAGTGGCAGCCGATTATTTTGGCGACTATATTATTTGGTTCTTACAACCAGATGTTAAAGAGTCTGAGTTCCAAAAAACAAAAATCTGGCCAACTATTCCTGCTGTTAAGGAAGATCGAGTGTTAATTGTGCCTGGAGATTTGAATGGTTTATTTTATTATTCTGATGTTTCAAGTTTAACAGGTCAACTGGAATACTTTACTGAAAATTTTGATTCATTAATTAGGAAATAAAAAATAGATGAGCAATCTATTCGTGGATTGCTCATTTTTCTTATGTGAAACAGAGGGGAAGAAGGAGTTAAAAAATATGGAAAAAATAGATAAAAAGAAAGGTTCTATTCATTTTAGTTTTTATATGATAATTGGCATCATTTTATTATTTTTTGCATGTTTTTTATCAATTTCATTTGGAGCTTCGGAAATGACTGTGAGAGATGCTTGGGAGGCTATTTTTTATTTTGATGCTACTAAAACAGAACATCAAACGATTATGACACTACGATTACCAAGAACGATAGCCGATATGTTAGTTGGGTCCAGTTTAGCTGTTTGTGGTGCAATTATGCAAGGAACCACTAAAAACCCATTGGCAGACTCTGGTTTGATGGGAATTAGTTCTGGTGCAACTTTCTCAATGGCAGTTGTCTTAGCGTTATTTCCTCAGTTTAGTTATTTTCAAATGCTACTTGTTTCTTTTTTAGGAGCTAGTTTAACAACAGGATTAACTTATTTTGTGGCTTCATCAGGAAAAAGAGGGATGACTCCTCAGCGCCTTGTTCTTGCGGGAATCTCTATTTCAATGTTATTTGGAGCAATGAGTAGTTACTTATCGATTAAGTATCATTTAGGACATGCTTTAATGTACTTTACAGCAGGAGGAACAGCAGGAGCTAAATGGAATGAATTATTAATTATTTTTCCTTTCTTTTTTATCGGTATCCTTTTATCCATTCTTTTGTCACCGTCAATTACCATGCTTAGTTTAGGCGAAGAAACAGCAGTTGGCTTAGGGATTAATATCCAAAAAATAAGAGGGGTTTCTACAATAATTGTTCTTGTTTTAACAGGACTTTCAGTGGTCGTTATTGGACCTGTTAGTTTTGTCGGTCTTATTATTCCACATATCGTTCGATTTTTTGTTGGGGTAGATTATCGTTACATTATTCCAGCGAGTATTTTATATGGTGCCTTATTTACAGTGTTAGCTGATTTAGTTGGTCGAGTGATAAATCGTCCTTTTGAAACACCAATCGGAATTATTTTCTCCTTAATTGGGGTTCCGTTTTTCCTTTATTTAGTCAAAAAAGAAAGGCGTGAATTTTGATGAAAGGACAGGTAACCAAGAAAAAAATCACTTTATTCATATTGGTTTTACTATTAATCATTTTAAGTGTAGTGAGTATTAATTCAGGAAAAATGAGTTTGCCACCTGGAATTGTTTTAGATGTTTTTATGGGAAAAGGAACAGCACAACAAGAAATGATTGTGTTTGATTTTAGATTACCTAGAATTATTTTAGGTATTTTTGTTGGTTTAGGTATGGGAATATCAGGAGTCATTATGCAAAGTCTTTTAAAGAATGACATGGCTAGTCCAGGAACTTTAGGTATCAGTTCAGGCTCGGGATTGTTTGTGCTAACTTATGTTGTTTTATTCCAAGCTGAATCGACTATTTCGGCCTATGCGATTCCTTTAGTGTCATTTGTTGGGGGAATTATTTCAGCAATGATTATTTTCTTTCTCTCATATTCACCTAATCGTGAAATGTCACCTACTAGTTTGATACTGACAGGTGTAGCTGTGGGAAGTGGTTATAGTGCAATCACAACAGTGTTAGGTCTAAAGTTAGATGAACGTCAGATGGAATTTATTCAAAAATGGCAAGCTGGAAATCTGTGGGGAGATGACTGGCGCTATTTAAAAATTTTAATTCCTTGGATACTGATTCTGTCATTATATGCCCTGTATAAATCAAATGTACTAAATACCATTCATCTTGGAAATGAGACAGCTAAGGGGTTAGGAGTAGCGGTTAAGAAAGAATTTATTATTTTGATACTTGTAGCTGTAGCTCTGTCATCTGGAAGTGTTGCTTTAGGAGGTAACTTTTTTTTCGTTGGTATGATTGCTCCTCACATGGCTAGAAAACTTGTAGGAGCCAATCATTTTTATGTCATACCAGTATCAGGTTTACTAGGCGCTTTAGTCATTATTTTAGCTGATACGATAACGCGTTCTATTAGCTTAGGTAGTGATGTGCCAACAGGGATTATTATTACTGTGTTAAGTACCCCTTATTTTTTATATTTATTGTCAAAAGCAGATTAGGAGATTATTATGAATCGAATCACAACAGAATCGTTATCAATAGCGTATGAAGAACAAATGATTGTTGAAAATCTTAATTTAGTCATTCCTACGGGACAAATCACGTCAATAATTGGTCCTAATGGGTGTGGGAAATCGACTATTCTTAAAACGATAGGGCGTATTATGAAAAAAAAATCAGGTATGGTTTATCTAGATGGTGCTGATATAGCGAAGATATCAACAAAAGAAATTGCCCAGAAGATGGCAATATTACCTCAAACGCCAATTGCACCAAGTGGATTAACAGTAAATGAATTGGTTTCATATGGAAGGTTTCCGCATCAAAAAGGATTTGGTAAATTAACGAGTAAAGATAAAGAAATTATTAGTTGGGCAATTGAAGTGACCAAATTAACAGAGTATAGTACTCGTGAGATTGACAATTTATCTGGTGGACAAAGGCAACGTGTTTGGATAGCGATGGCTTTGGCTCAACAAACAGATTTGATTTTTTTAGATGAACCAACAACCTATTTAGATATGACACATCAACTAGAAGTATTAGAGCTTCTTTCAGAGTTAAACAAAACACAAAAATGCACGATTGTTATGGTATTACATGATTTGAATTTAGCTTCACGTTTTTCTGATTATATATTAGCAGTCAATAAAGGTGAAATAAAAGCAAGTGGCACACCTGATAAGGTTATTACGAGAGAAAATCTCATAAATGTTTTTCAAATTGATGCCACAATAGTGAAAGAGCCTATTCATCAGAAACCAATTTGTTTAACCTATGAATTAATAAAAGAATAGCGTATGATTGTAGCAGAAATAGATTAAGGATAGGTGAAGTATATGACTCAGAATTTAATCACTAGTTTGGAAAAATTTGAGCCTTTTAATGAGCAAGAAACAAAGGATAAAGAATTAATCCTGTCTTTACTACAATCAGAAGAAAATATTTTTCTTAGAAGTAATCTAACAGCTCATATGACATCATCAGCTTGGGTTGTGAATAAAAAGAGGGATAAAGTTTTAATGGCCTATCATAATATTTATGATACTTGGGCTTGGTTAGGTGGACATGCAGATGGTGAGAAGGATCTATTAACAGTTGCCTTAAAAGAAGTTCAAGAAGAAAGTAGTTTAACTGAAATAAGACCTGTTTCTACGGATATATTTTCAGTAGAAGTTTTAACTGTGGATGGTCATATTAAAAAGGGAGAGTATGTATCATCACATCTTCACTTAAATATAACGTATTTGATTGAGGCAGATGAGTCGCAACAAATTCAAATAAAAGCAGATGAAAATAGTCAAATTGGCTGGTTTTTATTAGATGATGGGGTTCAAGCATCTAATGAAAAATGGTTCCGAGATAATGTCTATTCAAAACTTAATCAAAAATTGAGACTACAAAAAACTGAAGCATAAGTTAATTAACTTACGCTTCAGTTTTTTTGATTTCTTTTTCATAAATGTAGTCATTCATTACATAACCTTCGCCAATATCAACGTAACGCTCGCCAACTTGAGTGAATCCACGATGCTCATAAACGGCAATGGCTAGTTTATTTCCTTGGTTGACATTGAGATGTAACGTTTTTCCTTCACCAATTTCTTCATACCAATTAAAGATACCACTTGAAAGGCCTTTACCTCTTAAATTGGAAGATAGGTATAATTTACTAATATAAATCTGTTCCTCAGTTTCCTCATAAGCGGTGTAGCCTACAAATTGATCATTATAACTTAATAGAAAATAGTTTGCTTGATTAGCAATTTCTGATTGAATATTTTCTATGGACTGGTAGTTTTTAAGCATGTAAGCAACTTGTTTTTCACCAATAATGGGGGTGAAAACTTCTTGCCAAATGTCTTGTACAACATCAAAAAGTTGTTGCACCTCTGATTCAGATTGAACGGCTATTTTTTGTAATGTCATAGGCACAAATCTCCTTATATAAATGTCATTAGCATATACTTAAAAAATAAAATATTCAACTAATAAAATTGCTGATATTAGTTTATTAAAAGTTAAGGAGAGAGTGAGATTTTTATAATTTAAATAAAAGCTTAAGAGTCAAAAAAATGAGAAAGCGCTATTAGATATCAAGAAGAGTTATTTATACTTCATAAAAATAAAGGTTGTTTTAACTTAAAAAAGGCTAATAAAAGTAATTTAAACTTAATTATCAGATATAATTGAGTTATTTATCTATTAGTGTTAAAATTCATTTCGGAAAGAACCAGGGGAAAGCAATGGCTAAACTGTTCTTGTAGTAAAAACGAATCATATGATTCTAAATTTATTGGAGGAAGAAATGAAGATTAAAATTATTGGTTTAGGTAAAATGGGTTTAAATTTAGTTAATAACTTAGTAAGTCATCAACATGAAGTAGCATGTTTTGATATTAATGAAACAGCTAGAGAAGAAGCTAAAGAAGTAGGCGCTGTTGCAGCAACTACTTTAGAAGAATTATTTACCATGAATCAGGATGAAACTTCTATTTATTGGTTGATGTTACCATCAGGGCCTATCACAGAAGAAATGATTAAAACATGTCGTGATAACTTAAAAGCAAATGATATTTTAATCGATGGCGGTAATTCAAAATTTGCAGATAGTATTCATCACTACCATTTCTTAAAAGAAAAAGACATTCATTTCTTAGACGTTGGTACTTCAGGTGGTATGAGTGGAGCACGTAATGGTGCTTGTATGATGGTTGGTGGAGACAAAGTAATTTTTGACTTAATCGAAACGTTATTTGCTGATTTATGTGTTGAGAACGGCTACCTATATTGTGGTGAAGCAGGCAGTGGTCATTACCTAAAAATGGTTCATAACGGTATTGAATACGGTATGATGCAAGCAATAGGAGAAGGTTTTAACTTATTGCATCATTCAAGATATGATTATGATTTAGAACAAGTAGCTCGAGTGTTTAACAATGGTTCAGTGGTTCGTAGTTGGTTAATGGAATTAACTGAAAATGCCTTGAGAGAAAATCCAACGATGGAAGGCATTAGCGGTCAAGTACCATCATCTGGAGAAGGTAAGTGGACTGTTGAAGAGATGCTTGAATTAGGGCAATCAGCACCAGTCATTACTCAATCGTTATTAACGCGTTACGCGTCAATGGATACAGAAAAATACGGTGAAAAGGTAATTGCGTCTCTTAGAAATCAGTTTGGTGGACATGCTATACCTCAAGATAAATAAAATAATGCAAGTGATGTAGTAATTTAAGTTGAAAGACCTAAATTATTACATCGCTTTTTCTTTTTATAAAAAGCATCATAAATATTTAAGATATAGCTAAGAATTACTTTAAAACTCAGTGCTGATAATACTTTATAGTTAATTTAAGAAGAAATATTAATCAGCGGAGGTTATGAAAATGAAAAAAATTGGTGTTATTTTTGGTGGAACGTCAGCAGAGTACGAAGTGTCTTTAAAATCAGCTAGCGCTGTATTGAAAACAATGGGAAACATGCCTTATGAAGTAGTCATGATAGGTATTACTCAACAAGGTGAGTGGCTTTTATATCAAGAAGATATCGAGTTAATTGAAAATGACTTGTGGTTCTTGGAAGCGAGTTGCCGCGCTTTAAGTTTTGATTTTACAGGGAAAGGTTTTATAGATAAAACTAGTAGTAAAACTATTCCGGTAGACATTGTCTTTCCGGTTTTACATGGTGGAGACGGTGAAAATGGTGTGATTCAAGGGTTGTTTGAATTAATGAAATTACCATACATTGGTTGTGGTGTTGTCCCATCAGCTATCTCAATGAATAAAATGATGCTTCATGAATTTGCGGAAACAGTAGGTGTTAAAAGCACGCCTTCAATGGTTGTCTCATCTAGCTCAAAAAATAGTCACCAAGTTCATGAGTTTGTTGAAAAAAATAAATTTCCTTTATTTGTTAAACCAAATGAAGCAGGCTCATCAAAAGGAATTAGTAAAGTTAATAGCGAGTCTGAACTTCTAAGAGCTATAGATGAAGCCAGTCAATTCGATACTAAAGTTATTCTACAAAAAGAAGTAGTGGGAATTGAAATTGGTTGTAGCGTACTAGGAAATGATGATTTAGTGTTGGGTGCCTTAGATCAAATCAATTTAGTAGATGGATTTTTCGATTACGAAGAAAAATATCAATTATTAACAGCTAAAATCCAAGTGCCAGCTCAACTAGGAATAAGTTTGGCAGAAACTATCAAAGAACAAGCAATAAATCTATACCGAAGTTTAGATTGTAAAGGATTAGCTCGAATCGATTTCTTTTTAACGACAGAAGGAGATATTTTATTAAATGAAATTAATACGATGCCAGGTTTTACTGATCATTCTAGATTTCCTATGATGATGAGAGAAATTGGTTTGTCCTATGAAGATATCATTGAACGACTCATTGAACTGGCAGGTGAAAGTGATGACAAATAATTACTTGCAATTAGTTAATCAACATTTTCCAGTGAGGGATAAGGAGCGACCATGTCTCTTAGAACAAGCTCCTTTTACTGATAAAAATTTATTGCTAGATTCGGTAGTAGCAAAAAAATTAAAAGCATTAGTAGAAGCAGTAGGGTTACAAGACAAGGTAATTGTGACTGATGGATTTAGAACTAAGGAAATGCAACAACAAATATGGGATGAAACGATTCAAGAAAAAGGAGAGCTGTTTACAAGGAAATATGTGGCAAAGCCTGGATGTAGTGAACATGAATTAGGTTTGGCTGTAGATATGGGATTAGCTGAGGTGGCTAACGACTATATTTGTCCGTCCTTTTCAGAAGGTCCTGTTGTTGAAAGATTTCTAAAAGAGATGCCGGAATATGGCTTTATTTTAAGATATCCAGAAGGCAAAGAGGCTGTGACAGGTATTAGTTATGAGCCGTGGCATTTCAGATATGTTGGAACCCCTCATAGTCAAATAATAACTCAGCAAGGTTGGGTATTAGAAGAATATATAGCATTTTTAATGGATACAAGAGGTAAGCTAAATGAAGGATAATAGACAATTAGGAATTGATTTTTTTAGAATAGTAGCAGCAGGAATGGTTGTTGCTATTCATACATTTCCTTTTTCATCGATTTCTCCTAAGTTGGATGAATTGATTACCTTAACTTTATTTAGAGTTGCTGTGCCTTTTTTCTTTATGACAACAGGTTATTTTCTAATTGGGCCATTAGCTAAAAAAAGATCTTATCTTACAGAAAAAAAATAGATATTTTTTTAATAAAATTAGCAAAAATATATGGAGTAGTGGTGGTATTGTACCTTCCTTTATCATTTATGAATGGTACTTTAAGCATTAAACAATCAGCCTTTGAATCGATTAAATTATTCCTATTTGATGGGACTTTTTATCATCTATGGTATTTTCCAGCTATCTTATTAGGCGTTCTATTAGTTAGTTTTATGTTAAAGTACGCTTCTTTTAAAACAACATTTGAAATTAGTTTGTTTCTTTATATGATTGGTCTTTTAGGTGATAGTTGGTATATTCTTGTCGCTAAAGTTCCAAGTTTAGAGGCTTTCTATAAAATGATCTTTCAAGTAAGTGATATGACTCGAAATGGTCTCTTTTTTACACCACTTTTTTTATGTTTAGGTGCACTGATTTATCTTAGAAAAGAAAAAAAATCTTTACGTCAAAAAGAAAATATTTTTCTACTAGTTTTAAGTTTTGGGTTATTAATGCTAGAAAGTATAATTCTTCACTTAAGTAATAATTTACGACATGATAGTATGTATCTCTTTTTACCTTTTGTGATGTATTTTTTATATTCTGTACTGTTGGAATGGCAACCTGCCTATAAGATAAAAGAAGGTAATAATCTATCTCTTATGATATACATTATTCATCCTATAGTTATAATGGGGGTTCATTTTATTGCTAAGAGAGTAGGGTTTATCCGCTTTAGTCTCATTTATTTTGTGTTAGTTTTTATTGTTAGTTATCTGTTAGCGCAGTTAGTTCTTTTTGTCATGAGTAAACTATTTGTTTCTAAAGAGAAGAAAACCTCTTTTAGAGCAGAAAGAGAAATATCATCCCAAGCTATTTCTCATAACTTAAATGAGATAAAAAAATGTATTCCCCAAAAAACACAGGTCATGGCAGTTGTAAAAGCTAATGCGTACGGAGCAGATCTAGTTAAATACAGCCAATTACTTGAAAAAAAAGGTGTAACATTTTTTGCAGTGGCAACAATTGATGAAGGCATTCAGTTAAGGAAAGCCTTTATTAAAGGGAATATTTTAGTGTTAGGTTATACAGACATTAGTCGTGTCGATGATCTTAAAAAATATGATTTAATCCAGTCTATTGTTAGCGATGAATATGCTAGAAGATTAAATGCAACGAAAAAGAGGATAAGATGCCATCTTCAAGTAGATACAGGAATGCACCGATTAGGAGTTGAACCAAATAGTCAGTTAATTCAATCTTTATATGAATTAAATTATATAAAAATTGAAGGGATATACTCTCATTTAGGATCATCAGATTCATTAGATGATAAAGCTATTAAGCGAACGGAACAACAATTAATTTGTTATTGTACCTTGTTAAATGATTTAAAGAAACAGGGAGTAGAGTATGGAGTGACTCACATTCAAAGTAGCTATGGAATTTTAAATTATCCAGAATATGAGTTTGACTATGTGAGGGTTGGGATTATTTTATATGGTTTTTTAAGCTCCAATGAACCAGTTAGAACTAAGTTATCGCTAAAACCAGTTATTCAAATTAAAGCTAAACTGATATCCAAAAGAGAAGTTAAATCAGGAGAATACCTTGGTTACGGAACTCAAATAAAATTAGATAGCAATAAGTTAATAGGAATTGTAAGTATTGGTTACGCTGATGGGTTACCTAGGTCTTTATCTAACTCAGATTATGGTGTATTTTACCAAGATCAGTTATTACCACAAATTGGTAATATTTGCATGGATATGATGTTAGTTGACTTATCAAATACTAGGAACATACCAATTGATGCAGAGGTAATAGCACTATCCGATTTTGAAGAAGTTGCTTTAATGGATAAAACCTTAACGAATGAAACGTTAAGTCAGTTAGGAAATAGGTTAAGTACAGGAATAGTTAAATGAACATTGTGAAATAGACTAAACGTTTAGTTAAGTCTATTTTTTTTGTTCAAATATTATTATCTAGTGAAACGTAAGGTGAAAGTCTATTTAATTCGATGTTTATAAAACGAATAATTAAATAAACGAATATGTTTATTATTACCTAACAACATATATCAATTTTGTAGTAGTAGAGATTATTGTTTAGGAAGTGTAAATGTCTTTTTTTTCTGTTTTATTATGAAGTATGTTTTTTGAAAAAAATCATTAATAAGGTTAAAAATGTCATATAAATAGCTACATTCAGATAGTTAATAAACGAATGTTTATATAAATAAATAACTGATATACTTGTCATTTTTTTGTTACATAAACGTAATCAAAATCAATGGATATAGCTTGATTTTACGCTTTTAAAGAGTTATTATTTGTAAATAAAAAAACAATAACAAACGTGATTTCTGCTTGTTGAATGTACGGAGTCAACACAGAGAATCTCTCTAATAATATTGGTCTATTATTGGTGGGCTCCGTGCATTGAGCAAGTAGCTAGTTATTATTTTAAGAGTATATAAGATATCCTTTTACGATAAAGGATATCTTTTTTTATTTTTTTGTTCAAAAATCACCCAATAATCTTGACATTGCTTAAATATTTGTTATGATAAATTTATATATAGTTTACAATCGTAAATTTCGAAAAAGAGATTAAGGGGGAAAAAGAGAATGTCTGATAATATTAAACGAGATAATGATAATGAACATAATGGTCATCACGAGCATCATTCGACTAATCATGATCATTCACATCATGACCATGGAATGGATCACTCGGCTCATGGAGGAGATTTTAAGAAAAAGTTTTTTGTCTCTTTATTTTTAGCGGTACCTATTATTTTTATGGCACCAATGATGGGGATTGAACTACCTTTTCAGTTTTCGTTTAATGGTTCAGAGTGGGTAGTATTAGTTCTTGGAACGATTCTTTACTTTTATGGAGGAATGCCTTTTTTATCAGGAGCTAAAATGGAGATAAAGATGAAAAATCCAGCGATGATGACTTTAATTTCACTTGGTATTTCAGTTGCTTATTTTTATAGCGTATACGCCTTTATCGCTAATAACTTTTTGAAGAGCTCCATTCATATTATGGATTTCTTTTGGGAATTAGCCACATTAATATTAATTATGTTGTTAGGGCATTGGATAGAAATGAATGCCGTTAGTAATGCTGGAAATGCGCTTCAAAAAATGGCTGAGTTATTGCCAAATGAAGCGACTGTTTTTGAAGAAGATGGCTCGACACGAGAAGTGAGTCTTCAAGACGTTCAAATCGGACAACATTTAATGGTTAAAGCAGGAGAAAAAGTTCCTACAGATGGTATTATCATTGAAGGAAAAACGACTATTAATGAGTCCATGATTACAGGTGAATCTAAGGATATTGTAAAATCAATTCATGATAAAGTGATTGGTGGTTCAGTCAATGGTTCAGGTGCGCTTATTGTTGAAGTGACAGGAACAGGAGAATCTGGTTATCTTTCTCAAGTAATGGAATTAGTAGGAAACGCACAAAGCGAAAAATCTCGTGTGGAATCTCTCTCAGATAGAGTAGCAAAATGGTTATTCTACATTGCCTTAACAGTTGGAATTATGGCTTTTGTTGTTTGGTTTATGTTAACAAAAGATATTAATATTGCTCTTGAAAGAATGGTGACTGTTTTAATAATTGCGTGTCCTCATGCGCTAGGTTTAGCAATTCCATTAGTAACGGCGCGTTCAACGTCTCTAGGAGCACAAAATGGTTTATTAGTTAAGAATCGTCAAGCTTTAGAAACAGCCAAACAAGTAGATGTGATTATGATGGATAAAACTGGAACTTTAACTGAAGGAAATTTTGCTGTGAATGAGTATATCTCGTTCAATTCATCTTACACAAACAAAGATGTCTTAACTTTAATGGCTGCTTTAGAACAAACATCAAGCCATCCATTAGCAGTAGGGGTTTTAAATAAAATGACTGAATTAGGCTTAGAGATACCTCAAGTACGAGATGTAGTTAATTTACCTGGTATTGGTATGGAAGGTTTTGTTAATGATCAAAATGTAAAAATAGTAAGTGTTTCTTACATGAGACAAAATAATATTGCTTTTGATGAAGAGCAATTTAACCAACTGTCAAGCCAAGGAAATTCTGTTAGTTTCTTATTACTTGAAGGAGAAAGTGTTGGATTGATTGCGCAAGGTGATCAAATAAAACCTGATGCTAAAAAAATGATTGGCGATTTAATTGAACAAGGAATAAAACCAGCGATGTTAACAGGTGATAATAAACAAGTAGCAGCAGTAGTTGCTAAAGAATTAGGTATTGAGACAGTTCATGCGGAGTTAATGCCTGAGGATAAAGAGCGACTTGTTAAACAATATAGAGATAAAGGGTTAGTTGTGATGATGGTGGGAGATGGTGTAAATGACGCGCCAGGATTAGCTAGAGCAGATATTGGTGTTGCTATTGGTGCAGGAACTGATGTGGCTATTGACTCAGCTGATGTCATATTAGTAAAAAGTAATCCTTTTGATATCTTACATTTTCTTTCTTTATCAAAAAACACACAGCGCAAAATGGTGCAAAATTTATGGTGGGGAGCAGGATATAATATTGTTGCCATTCCACTAGCTGCAGGTGTTCTAGCAAGTGCTGGGATTATTCTAAGTCCAGCAGTGGGAGCAGTTCTAATGTCTTTTAGTACAGTCATAGTTGCAATCAATGCCATGACGCTAAAAATCAAATAAGAATCTTTAGAAGAAGTTAATTGAAAAATTAGCTTCTTTTTTGTTTGACAAAAGTTTATCTTTTTTATATAGTAAGTATACTTATTAAATTAGGAGGACGATCAATATGTTTGAATCAAAAAAAGAAGTAAAAGGGAATTTTAATTTAGAAAAAGTGTGGAAATTGTATGAGAATGTTGAAAGATGGGCAGAATGGGATGGTTCATTAGAGAAAGCTAGTTTAGAAGGTAAATTTATTGTAGGCTCTAGTGGCGTTATGACAACTATAGGTATGCCTGAAATGCCATTTACTCTAATAGAAGTAACAAAAGGTAACTCATTTACAACGAAAAGCGTGGTAGGACCTTTTGAAATTGAGGTTTCTCATAAATTAACTAAGTTATCTGAAGTAAGCTCAGTGATAGAGCATGGTGTTACCGTTAAAGGTCCTGATTCAGAAAAAGTAACGCAAATTGGTAGTGGGATAGCTCACTCTTTTACATCTGCATTAGATAAATTAGGAGCGTTATCCATATGAGAAAGCATTCAAAATTTGAAAAAAGTCAGGATAGTATCGGTTTTACTTTTTGGCAAACTCATATGTTGTGGAGCAGGCAGGTGAAAAAAGTTTTAACACCTTTTAAACTAAGTCATACTCAATTTGTTATATTGAGTGTTATCAGCTATTTAGGAGATGAAAAGACAGAAGTAGCTCAAGTAGATGTCTCAGAAATGTCTCAAATAGATACTATGACTATTTCAACAAGCATAAAAACGCTACTTAAAAATGGCTATTTACACCGAGAAAAAAGCCAACATGATACAAGGGCATATAAATTATACCTTTCTGATTTAGGCGAAGAAGCGCTAAAGAAAAGTTTGGTAGCTATTGAAGCAATTGATCAAGCCTTTTTTTATGAATCTGGGATAGAGGTTTCATCATTTTTAGGCATGTTACATGAATTGAATGGACAAACAGATGCGTAGATATTGGATAGGTGTTGTTTCCTTAAATCATATTAACAAAGGAATTGAAAGTAGTTTTATTCAATTGTGTCATGGGAAAGAAAGTCCTTTAAAAAGAATGTCTGAAGATGATGTCATCATCATTTATAGTCCTAAAATAGATCTATACTCAAAAGATAAATATCAATGTTTTTCAGCTATTGGTAGACTTGTAGACAACAAAATTACACAAGTTGAGATGGCTTCCGATTTTCATCCCTTTAGACGGAATGTGGATTTTATTGAAAATATTAAACCTGTTTCCATTCACGGTATTAAAGATAGCCTTGAATTTATTGAAGATCAAAGATATTATGGTGCCAAATTTAGATATGGTCACTTTGAGATTTCAAAAGAAGATGCTATGAGAATTTGGAAAAAAATGAAACCTGATGATTAAGAACTAAATAACACTCAGATTGCTTTCCTTTAGTAAACTAGCTATACTTAAGTGTGGTTAGTAGTAGATGCTTCAAATGGTTGAAGGGAAGTGACTCTATGAGTTTTATTGAGATTGGTCAAAGGTTATTAATCGCTGTTATTATGTCTGGTTTGATAGGTTTTGATAGGGAATTTAAAAGTCGACCAGCTGGTATGAGGACACATATTTTAGTTTGTGTGGGAGCAACGATGATTGCTATTTTACAAGCTGAACTTTATCTAAATGCGATTGAACAAATAGCGAAAGACCCTGTATTAGCAAATGCTATTAAGATAGATCAGACGAGATTAATTGCTCAAGTTGTTAGTGGAATTGGTTTCTTAGGTGCTGGAACAATTATAGTGACCAAGCGCTCAGTTGCGGGGTTAACAACGGCTGCTTCTTTATGGACAGTTGCTTGTTTAGGATTAGTAATTGGAATGGGATATTATGAATTAGCTTTTATTGGTTTTATTGTGATTCAGTCAACCTTATCATTACTAAAAAAAATAATTGTTGTGCCTTCTATTAAAAATTTAGAAGTGAAGTATGTTCATCGCTCAGAAACCAAAGAGTTTATTATTGAGTACTTTTTAGAACATAAAGTGGAAGTGAAAGATACAAACGTGTCAGTTGAAATATTAAATAGTCGAAGGGTTTATACGAATATTTATACGATTGAAATACCTAAAAATTATAATATCTATGAGTTAATTGAAGAATTATCGGCGCATGAAAATGTTCGGAAAATTAAATTACTTGATTTGTAAGGAGAGATAAAATGATTCGAAAAAGTTTTACAGGAGAAGACGTATCTGTTTCTGGACCTTATTCACACGTAGTTGATGCGGGAAATTATTTATTTTTCTCAGGGCAAGTTGCTAAGAATAGTACTACTTATGTGGAAGAAACAGGAAGTATTGAGGAGCAGACGAAGCAATGCTTTAAAAATTTAGAGGCAGTTTTAACAGCTGCTGATGTTAGCTTTGATGATGTGGTTAAAGTTAATGTGTATCTGACAACTATGAAACATTTTGAAGGAATGAATCAAGTCTATCAAACGATGTTTAAAGAGCCATTTCCTGCTAGAACATGTGTAGCAGTTCATGAGCTACCTCTTGGTTCAGCGGTTGAAATTGAATTAGTAGTCTATAGAAAATAAATAAAGAAGGAGGCTGACCTGAAAAGGTTAGCCTCCTTATTTTGTTTAGGCGATTTTTTTCTTTTTAATGATTTGAGTTAACAGATTAATAAAATGGGTTGTGGTAGGTGTTAATTCCTTATCTTTTGAGTAAATCAAACCGTAAGATGAAGAAACCGTTGAGTCTTTAATTGATAAGACATCAATGTCATAACTTTTATCCTTAAGAGCTGATTGAGGTACAATGCTACACCCCATATCAGCTTCTACCATTGTTAAGAGTAGCTCCATATCAGAGCAACCAGAAATCTGTTGATGGGACTTAGTATAGTCGGTTAACTGATTCAAAATTGCTTGGTAAGTACCTAATGCTTGATTACTAGGTAAGATAAGTGGAGTCATTAGTCTTCTTGGGAGTGTTTCGATATAAGTTCTTTTGTTAGTAGATTTAGAACAAATAAAATAATAAGGTTCCTCTTCTAATAGAATGGTTTCAAGGTGTGTGGTGTTAATCGGAAAACGGACAATCGCAAAATCAAGTTCATTTTTTCGAATCATCTGACTTAAATGATTGGATTCATTTTGATGAATATTAAGCTTTACTTGTGGATAGTCTTTTTTCATTTGTCTAATGACAGGTAATAACAACTGAGAAGAAATGGTATTAATGCCAATACTCACTATTTCAACTTGTTCTTTATTAGATGAACTTACTTTAGATTTGGTCATTTCAATTTGTTTGATAATTTTTTTTGCCTCTTGATAGAGAATATCTCCTGAATGGGTAAGAGAGAGCTGCCTTTTATCACGATTGATTAAAGGGACGCCAACTGATTCCTCTAATGCTTTTAAAGACTGACTTAATGCTGGTTGAGCCATGTGTAGTTTTTGTGCTGCTTCTGTAATAGTTTTAGATTCAGCTATGGTAATAAAATAGGTTAGTTGTTTAATATCCATAAATTTTCCTCCAATCATAAAGAATATCAATGATTATCATCATTTTTTAGTATTAGTCTCACTTCTTAAAATATGATAAGTTAGTTTAAATTAAAAAAAAATGAGATTTCTAATATATTGCTAATGATTATAACAATTTATTGATTAAAAGGCACTAAAAGAATCTCGAAGGAGGAGATTTATATGAAACAAAAAGTAGGGTGGCTAGCTTTAGTGTCGTTGATGTCCTTAGCTGTATTGGCAGCTTGTGGTAATAATAAAGAGAAAGCAAGTAATTCAAGGAAAACAGAAGATGTTTCTCAAGTGATAAATATAACATCAGAAGCTCAAATTTCAACAATGGATCCAGCTCTTGCAGCGGATACTACCTCAACTCTAGCGATGAATCAAGTTTATGAAGGGTTGTATGTCTTAGGAAAAGACGATGAATTTGTTTTAGGAGTTGCTAAAGAAGAACCAACTGTTTCAGATGATTTAACAACGTATACGTTTAAATTAAGAGAAGATAGTAAGTGGTCAGACGGCTCTCAAGTAACAGCAGCTGATTTTGTCTACGGTTGGCAACAAATTGTGACTCCAGCAGTTGGTTCACCTAATGCTGATGTGATAGTAGGGGTGATAAAAAATGCTAAAGAAATTTACGAAGATGGAGCAGATCCTAAAACGCTAGGAGTTAAAGCGATTGATGAAACAACTTTAGAGGTTCAATTGGAGCGACCTGTTCCTTACTTAAAAAGCTTACTAACGTTTGCGATTTTTTATCCTAAGAAAGAAGCTTTCATTGAAGAACAAGGTAAAGAGTTTGCGACTTCATCTGAAAATCTGCTATACAACGGACCATTTGTCATGGAAGGTTGGGAAGCTTTTGCTGATGAGTGGACTTATAAACCAAACGCAGAGTACTGGGATAAAGAAACTGTTAAGTTAGAATCGGCAACTGTTCAAGTGATTAAAACCCCTTCAACAGCAGTGAACTTATTTGAAAGCGAAGAAGTAGACGTTGTTAATAAATTAACATCTGAATACGCTAAAAACTATAAAGAAAATGAATCGTTTTTACCGGTTGAGCAATACGTAACATTCTTCTTAAAGTTAAACGCTGAAAGAAGCGGTAAAGAGACACCTTTAGCTAATAAAGATTTACGTCAAGCAATAGCACAAAGTTTTGATAAGGAAGCTTTTGTAACGAATATTTTAGGAGATGGCTCAACGGCAACGGATAATTTAATCCCTAAAGGTCAAACTAAAGAACCAAAAAGTGGAGACGACTTTACAGACGTTGCTAAGAAAACGAATACGTACTTAACGTATAACCCAGAGGCAGCTAAAAAATCATTAGAGTTAGCGAAAAAAGAATTAGGTGATAAAATTGAGTTAGAGTTCTTAACAGATGATACGGAAGTTGCTAAAACATCAGCTGAATTTTTCTCTAATCAAATCGAAACAAATCTGTCAGGAGTGAAAATTAATATTGTTCAAGTACCATTTACAGTTCGTGTAGAAAGAGACCAAAAGAAAGATTACGATATTGAGCTTTCAGGTTGGGGGACAGATTACCGTGACCCGCTAACAGTTATGAGAATTTTTGTAAGTAACAACTCAAGTGGTGGTATTACATATAGTAGTCCTACTTATGATCAATTAATTAATGATTCAAGAGAAAAAGATGCTGGCAATGTGGATAAACGTTTTGATAATTTCATTCAAGCTGAAAATGAATTGATTAATAAGGATACAGTGATTGCTCCCATCTATAATCGTTCTTTAGCTATTTTAGCGAATCAATCTATTAAGGATATGTATTGGCATCCATTTGGTTCCACTTATTCACTTAAGTGGGCTTATGTAGAATAAGGAAGGAGTGTTTTAACAGTTGTTAGTCATAAAAAATATTCGATTAGAAACAGGATTTAACTGGGTCAATCAACATGTCGTTAGCACAAATACTGAAAAATTTGATGTGTTAATTGAGAATGGTCAAATCAAAGACATTCAAAAAGAAATTTTAGTAACTCCTGAAATGGAAGTGGTAGAAGGACACGATCAGCTACTACTTCCTGCAATGAGGGAGATGCATATTCATATTGATAAAACTTATTTTGGTGGTAAATGGCAAGCGCCAAGATCCATTACTAATGGAATATTTACACGATTTGAAGAAGAAAGTGAGTTACTACCAAGACAATTAGAAACAGCTAGTCAAAGAGCACACGCAGTCGTTCAACATTATATTAAACATGGTCATCGACATATTAGAAGTCACTGTAATGTTGATCCTTATATTGGAACGAAACACATTGAGTTAACTAAAGAAGTCCTTTCTAGTTATGATGATCAACTAACTTATGAAATTGTGGCCTTTCCTCAACATGGTTTATTAAGATCAAAAGTCTATTCTTTAATGGATCAAGCTATGCAAATGGGAGCAACTCATGTGGGTGGAGTAGACCCTTCAACTGTGGATAAACATGTGGATAAGTCGTTATCGCAGATTTTTGATTTAGCTGTTAAATATGATAAAGGCGTAGATGTCCATCTACATAATCGAGATACATTAGGTGAATATGAATTTAATAAAATGGCAGATTACACGCGTCAAACAGGTAAGCAAGGACTTGTAACGATTAGTCACGCCATGGCTTTAGGTGATTTAGAGGGTGATCCATTGAGTCAAATGATGGCTAATTTAGTTTCAACTGGAATAGACGTTACAACAACCATTCCAATTGGCTTACAACGAAAAACAATGCCTGTTTTAGAGTTAAGCAAACATGGCGTTCAAGTTTCTTTAGGTCATGATAGTTTAATTGATCACTGGTCACCTTTTGGTAGTGGCAGTACGATTGAAAAGATGAATACTCTTGCGGAGCGTTTTAGTGTGAGTGATGAATTTAGATTAAGTCGCATTTGGCGTTATAGTACTAATAATGTGACGCCACTTAATGATAGTGGTGAACAGGTTTGGCCACTTGTTGGAGATAGAGCAGATTGCATTTTAGTAGATGCTGAAAGCTCAGCTCATGCCATTGCAAGAAAAAGAGACATTACTAAAACAATCTTAAATGGACAATTAGCTTATGAAGCGGTAGAAAGAATTGAGGTGGGTGAGTAATGAAAAAACAACGATTGGATAATGTGGCTTTCGAACTTACCCACAAACAAGATGAGTTTGGTTTAATGCAACCTATTACGGATTTGTTCTCAGTAGTTGTGGATGAAAAAGCTGAAATTGAATCTATTACCCCTATGTCTCTTGTGGATAAGCAAGAGTTTGTAGGTGATATTCGAGACATGAAAGGTTTATTAGCCACACCAACTTTAAAAGATATGCACAACCACTTAGATAAAACCTATATGACTCTTGGGTGGCGAGGAACATTACCTGTGGGAAGTTTAAAAGAAAGATTAGCAGCAGAAGCTAATGAACTACCTTTACTTGCTGCTTCAACAAAGGATAGAGCTAGTAAGATGATTGATTCTATGATGCGTCGTGGTGTTAATCATATTAGAACTCATGTGAATATCGACCCTTATATTGGCCTAAAAAACTTAGAAGGCGTATTAGAGGCTGTTGATAAGTACCAAGATAAAATGACTTTTGACATTATTGCTTTTCCACAACACGGCTTATTAAGAGATGGCATGGATCAACTAATGAGAGAAGCTTTAAGAAACGGAGCAACGATGGTAGGTGGACTAGATCCAGGTGGTATTGATAATGCTGTGGAAAAATCATTATATGAAGTGATGAATTTAGCCACAGCATTTGATAAAGATGTGGATATCCATTTACACGATCGAGGCCACTTAGGAACATATACTTATTCTACTTGGTTAGATTTAGTCGAGGAGAATAACTATCAAGGTAGAAGTGCGATTAGCCATGGCTTTTCTCTAGGTGACGTGACTGAGACAGAACAAGACGAGTTAATCACACGAATTGTGGAAAACAAAATGAGTATCATGTCGACTATTCCTTATGGTCAGAAGAAAGCTTTTCCACCAATTGATAAAATTAGAGCAGCTGGTGGTGAAGTGTATCTTGGCTGTGATGGTTTCTTTGATTCTTGGAGTTCTTATGTTTCAAGTGATTTGATTGAAAAAGTGAATAATTACTGTCAATTAACAGGAAAAATCACAGAGATGGGGATAAGTGATACGATTGATTTAGTAACAAGAGGAAGAAAAGTCTATCAAAAAGACCAATCGCCTTGGTTAAAAGTTGGCGAAAAAGCAAATATTATTTTTACAGAGAGTACGTCAACAGCTGAATTAATTGCTCGCTTACCTCAAAAAAGAACATTGTTATTAAATGGTCATTGGGTAGAACCTGTGATTATTAAATAAATTATTTTTTATTTCAATCGGAAGAACAGATAAAAAAGAGTCAAAAATGAATATTTCATTTTTGACTCTTTTTAATTTTTTAATAATTTAGAGTTTGTCTCATTATTTGAAAATTATCTATCTAATAGTTTTTCTGTGTTATTCTTTACTTTTTCTCCAAGAGAGTTTATTTTGTTTCTATTTTCTTTAATTTCTTTAGCTACCATGCTGATAGAGTCAAGCTCTTTATCAGATAAATCTTCTACAATGTTTAACAACTTTTCATTGCCACCAAATTTATCGTTTACAATTTTTTTGGTTTTGTACCTAGTAGTTTCGTGTTCTATTTTCTCCATAATTTTTTCTGAAAAAGTAACCGCAGCATAAACACCGGCTATTGTTGCTACACTAAATCCGATACCAATTTTTGTACTAGTTTTCATCAAAATCATTCCTTATCTCTCATTTTTAAATATAGTTGAATTGTAACATATCTAGTTATTTTTTAACAATAATAAGACTTTAATTATCTGTTTAGTCTTTTTGTTAGAGAGGGATCATAGTAATAATTGTTTAGCTGAGTCAATTTCTTGATAGTCTTAAAAGTAAAAACTCAGCTTATCAATTATTTGACTTATTAAATAAAGAAAAAGAAGTTTTACTTAGGAACGATGTCTTTTTACAAAAGTAGCGATATCATCAATACAGTCTTCGGCTTGAGGAAAATGTCCAATTTGGTCAATGTAAGCATGTCCCATTCCTTTATAAAAGGTCACTTTTGTTTCAACGTTGACTTCAATTAATTTTTTGGCATAAGCAAGACTCTCAATAGATAAATAATCATGTTCACCAACTGAAATAAAAGTTGGTGGCAAGTTAGGACTAACAGAAGAGTATGGTGATAAGTAAATATTATTTAGCTCATTAGTCTGTAAAACTTGAGAAAGACCTTCTGACAAATTATTAAATACGGTAATGGCAGGTAAAATGGTTTTTCGTTGTTTAGGATAAATGGCGATATCTTTTTCGATATCAAATTCAGTGTATTGATCTTTAATACCAGCCATATTAACAGTTGGATAAAGTAGAATTTGACCACAAATTTCTTGTTTGTTTTCTTCAAGATTTCGATTACTACAGTAAAGTGCTAAATTTCCTCCAGCGCTATCACCTGCAACTAAAATACTGTTGATGTCACCACCCCAACTGGAAGCTTTCTTAACAACCTCTTGAAATCCTGAGTAACAATCTTTATGACCAATAGGAAAAGGAAATTCTGGAGCTAATCTGTAATCAATGGCTACAGCAATCATATTTGTTTTTTCTACAAAGGTACGCAAAGCTTCTCGAATGACATCAATACTGCCTGCTAAAAAAGCGCCACCGTGAATATAATAAAGAATAGGTGAATTTTCTATAGGGGCATCACTTTGAAAACGAATCATAGGAATGTCGTAGTCATCCTCTGCTTTAGCCGTAAAAGGATATTCATTAATTTTAGTTGTTGTAATAGGTGTTGAATTAATGCCATTAAACATACTACGTAAACGGCTAATTGATTTTGGAGAATAATCGAATTTAAACAAATTGTTTGGTAGTAACTGCATTAGGAAACTTATTTTTCGTTGTGATTTGTAAAGCCTAGGATCCATAGCTCCTTCAATATCACAGTCGGGAATAGGTTTAACAGTTGTTTCAACATCGCGAATCGTACTAACATATTGTTTTTCTTTGATTGTTGTCACTAAATAATTATCATAAGTTCGAGTCATGTGAAGCCCTCCTTTTTTATTAAAATACTTACCTTTAATATAGCATAAATGTGACTCAAAGTAGGATTCTTAAGTAAGTTAAATACTTAATTGACAACTGGTAGCCTGATAGGCTAAATTAGTAGCTAAATATATCTAAAGGGGTATTCCATTTTGGAATAGCGAATGAGGAGGAAGTTAGTTATGTCATTAATTGTATTAATTGGTGCGCAGGCTGTCGGTAAAATGACTGTGGGGAAAGAATTAGAAAAAAGAATCGATGGTAAATTGTTATTTAATCATCAAACCATAGATTTATTTGCGAATTATTTAGGCTATAATCATCATACCTTTTCATTATCTGATTCTACTAGAAAAGAACTTTTTAAAGCTTTTGTGGCCAATAAAGGCAATAATACAACTGAGTCAATTATTTTTACAGTTCTTGTAGCTTTTAATCAGGCTAGTGATATAGATTTTCTAAAAGAGATAGCTAACACCTTTTTAGAAGAAGATGAGGACGTGTATTTTATAGAATTAGTATCAAATCTTTCCGTTCGATTAGAACGTAACAAGCAAGAGAGTCGACTATTAGCTAAACCTTCTAAACGAGATTTGGTTTTTTCTGAGAACGAGGTGCTAACAAGCTATGAGAAACATCAATTAGAAAGTAAAGGAAATGAATTATCGGCTTTATTTGAACCATTAGGCATTCACTGTTTAAAAATTGATAATACTTCTCTTAGCCCAGAAAGTGTTAGTGAGATCATTATTGAAAAATTTGAATTAAAATGATGTATTTTAGTCATTTATTTATATGTTTGAAAAAGGAGGATAAAAATGAAGAAACTAGTTTTTTTAGTATTGAGTTTTAGCTTACTGGTAGGCTGCCAATTAAAAAAAGAGCCGAAAGTTAAGGAAGGCATTAATAAAGAGACTGTGGATAAAATTGTGGGTAGATGGGAAGCTCATAGTTATGATTTCGGTACTTATGAGATAACAAATGATGGAAAAAACCTTACCTTAAACCAAGAAGAACTTATTATTGAATATGCAGATGAAGAAACTGTTAGAACAACAGTAAAAGACGATGAAACTTTCCACTACACATTTGAAATAGTGGAAGAAGGTATCGTAATTTATCCACAATACGATGTGGAACAAATAAGTGATAAACCAGGTGAAAGATTAGTGGGAGGTGACTTAGCTCCGATAGAGTTGAAGAAAGAAATAACTTTATCAGAAAACTATTTGTTTGGTGAATGGGATTCAGTAGAAGAGGATTATAAGATATCTCTTAGAATCAGTCCGAGTTATCAACCTGGAGAAATTAAATTAGAGACTGCTGAGAATAGAGAGTTTTTGAACAGTGAAGAAGTTGTTTTAACTATGGAAAAAGAAAGTGGGAAAAGTATTAGTTACTTAAATCAAGATAAAAGTTTACGGTATTCATTTGGCTTAGATGAGAAAAAACAGTTGCTTCATACTCGTGCTGTGACTGACTCGAATCAGGTGGGGATGTCTCGGCCGATGCATTTAAAAAGAAGATAACTAATGTATTTTGCTTTTTTATTTGTTTTTTAGTAGGATATATATTATTGACGGAGGGGGACTCAAAATGAGCGAGAAAAAAATAACGAGATTACCGAGATATCAACAAGTCGCAATAGAGATTGCAGAAAGAATTGTTGATAATCGCTATCAAGTTGGCGAAAAAATACATGCTAGATCAACTCTTGCGACAACTTTTGGTGTATCTCCAGAGACGGCTCGAAAAGCAGTAAATATCTTAGTAGATTTACAAATTATGGAAGTAAAGCATGGCAGTGGAGTCATAGTAGCCTCTAAGAGTAAAGCAGTTAATTATTTAGAGCAATACCGCGATGTTCAATCTATTGAAGAAATCAAAACCGATTTATTTACTAGTTTAGAGAGACAAAAAGCAGAACTAAATGAGTTTACAACAATTGTTAACCAGTTAGTGTCTCAAACAGTGAAACTTAATAAAGTAAACCCAATGCTTCCTTCAGAACTGGTGTTGACAGAAGAAGCTGAACACTTAAATACATCTATCTCAGATTTAAACTTGTGGCAAGAAACAAGTGCAACGGTAATAGGAATTTTACATAAAGAAGAATTAGTTTTATCACCTGGCCCGTATGCATTTTTAACAGCAGGGGATACGGTGTATTTTGTAGGAAATGAATTTGCCACACAAAGAATGATTAACTTCTTTTACCCAAATAAACATGACTAGAATGCAGAGATGCATTCTTTTTTTGTGAAATCAAAGCTTTGACAAAGTGACCACACCGTGTTACGGTAGTATGGTCACTTATTTTTTTCAGAAAATAAAAAGAGTTTACAAAAAAAGGAGCGAATGACATGGTAAAAGTACAAGTCAAACACCTAACCAAAGTTTTTGGGAAAAGAAGTCAGGCCGCTTTAAAAATGGTACAAGAAGGCCGTCCTAAAACAGAAATAGTTGAAAAAACAGGTGCAACAGTTGGTGTTTATGATGCCAATTTTGATGTTAACGAAGGTGAAATTTTCGTTATTATGGGATTATCTGGAAGTGGTAAGTCAACATTAATTCGATTAATTAATCGTTTAATTGAGCCAACTTCAGGTGATATATATATTGATGGAAAAGATGTATCTAAAATGGATAAAGATGAGTTAAGAGAAGTGAGACGTTTGAAAATGAGTATGGTGTTTCAAAACTTTGGTCTCTTTCCACATCGTACTATTTTAGAAAATACTGAATTTGGTTTAGAAGTTCGTGGTGTTCCAAAAGAAGAAAGAACAAAATTAGCTGAAAAAGCATTAGAAAATTCAGGTTTGATTGCTTTTAAAGATCAATTTCCTAGTCAATTATCTGGTGGGATGCAGCAAAGGGTAGGTCTAGCAAGAGCTTTAGCTAATGACCCTGAAATCTTATTAATGGATGAGGCATTTTCAGCATTAGATCCATTAATCAGAAGAGAGATGCAAGATGAGTTGATTGATTTACAGGCCAACGTCCAAAAAACAATTATCTTTATTACTCATGATTTAAATGAAGCTTTGCGTATTGGGGATCGAATTGCCTTAATGAAAGATGGGCAAATCATGCAGATTGGTACAGGGGAAGAAATTTTAACAAATCCAGCTAACGATTATGTTAGAGAATTTGTTGAAGATGTTGACCGTTCTAAAGTGTTAACAGCAAGCAATATTATGGTTCCAGCTTTAACAACTAATATTGAATTAGATGGACCAAACGTTGCATTACAAAGAATGAAAACAGAAGAAGTTAGTATGCTTCTTGCCGTTGATAAAAAGCGTCAGCTTAGAGGTTATATTACAGCTGATGAAGCCCATAGAGCAAGAAAGCGTGGATTAACGTTAGAAGAGGTAATGATTGAAGAAATTAACCCAATTTCTAAAGACATGTTAGTAAGTGACATTTTTAATGTGATTTACGACTCACCAATGCCTCTTGCCGTTGTTGAAAATGACCGTCTATTAGGAGTTGTTATTAGAGGACGCGTGATTGAAGCTTTAGCAGGATCTACTGATATCAGTGAAGATGAGGGGGAAAATGTAAATGCCTAGTTATCTATTAATGGCTCAATTACCAATTGCAGATTGGGTAGAAGCTCTAACTGATTGGATGACAAATACATTCTCAGGTTTATTCTCATTCTTTCAAGTAATTGGTCAGACAATTATGGATGGAATCACAAATGGTTTACTAGTCATTCCACCACTTTTATTTATTGGTTTAATAACTATTGCCGCATATTTTATTTCGAATCGAAAATGGGGATTACCTGCGTTTTCTTTAGTGGGGTTACTCTTTATTTTAAATCAAGGTTTATGGTCAGATTTAATGAGTACTTTAACTTTAGTATTAATTTCGAGTGTTGTTTCTATAGTAATTGGGGTTCCTTTAGGAATTTTAATGGCAAAAAGTGAAACAGCTCAAAAAATTATTACGCCTATTTTAGACTTTATGCAGACGATGCCAGGATTTGTTTATTTAATTCCTGCTGTTGCTTTCTTTGGAATTGGAATGGTTCCAGGAGTTTTTGCGTCAGTGATATTTGCTTTACCTCCAACAGTTAGATTTACAAATCTAGGAATTAGACAAGTGCCTACAGAATTAGTTGAGGCATCTGACTCATTTGGTGGAACAGGTTGGCAAAAATTATTTAAATTAGAATTACCTCTAGCTAAAAGTACTATCTTAGCTGGTGTTAACCAAACAACTATGTTATCACTATCAATGGTTGTTACAGCTTCAATGATTGGTGCACCTGGTTTAGGTCGAGGTGTCTTATCGGCTCTACAAAGAGCGCAAGTTGGTAATGGTTTTGTTAACGGTGTAGCGTTAGTTATTTTAGCAATTATTGTTGACCGTTTTACTCAAAATATTAACAAACCTAACCAACTAAAAACTAAAAAAACAAATAGTGTTAATCAAAAACGAAAAGTGATTGGTATTGTATCAATTGGTTTGTTAATTTTTGGTGGATTAGGTATTGCCTCTTTATTTAGTAAAGACGATAGTAAAGGAACTGTTAATTTAGCTTATGTTGAGTGGGACTCAGAAGTTGCTTCAACAAACGTTGTTGCAGAAGTTTTACGACAAATGGGTTATAAAGTAAATACAACGCCTTTAGATAATGCCATTATGTGGGAGTCGATTGTTAGTGGTGAATCTGATGCGATGGTATCAGCTTGGTTACCTAAAACTCATGCTCCCCAACTTCAACAATATGAATCATCTGTTGAAGATTTAGGACCTAATTTAAAAGGTGCTAAGATAGGTCTTGTAGTTCCAAGTTACATGGATGCTAATAGTATTGAGGATTTAACTGATGAAGCAGGTCAAGTAATCACAGGTATTGAACCTGGTGCAGGGACAATGACTCTTGCAGAAGATACAGTAAAATCTTATCCTAATTTGTCAGGTTGGGAAGTTCAATCGTCTTCATCAGGAGCAATGGTTGTTGCATTAGACCAAGCGATTAAAAATAAAGAACCAATTGTTGTAACAGGTTGGTCACCTCACTGGAAGTTTTCAAAATATGATTTAAAATACTTAGAAGACCCTAAAAAAACAATGGGTGAGTCAGAATCAATTCATACAATGGCTCGCTTAGGATTAAAAGATGATATGCCAGAAGCTTATCAAGTATTAGATAATTTTAACTGGACAGTAGAAGATATTGAATCAGTTATGCTTGATATTAATGCTGGAATGACGCCACAAGAAGCTTCTCAAAAATGGATTGAAGCTAATCCGGATAAAGTTGCTGAGTGGAAAAAATAATAGAAAACAGAGAATGAAAGAGAGGTTGATTAAAAAATCAACCTCCTTTTTTAATTATTCATCTGAAAAGTTATCATTATAAAGTTCAGTACTATGAACATCAATGTTAGCCACTTCGGGTTTTGAAGCAAATTTATTAATGGCTTTAGGGGTTCCTGAAAGATAGACGCCATTAATTTTGACGCCATTTTCCTTTGTCTCAGTTAAAATCTTTTTAAGTAACTCTGGAGAATAAAAGCTTTCTTGTTTTTCTAAAAGATCTTGATTATCAGTAACATAAGCTAAAGAGGATAAAAAGTGGTCTTCTAAAGCTTGACTTTGATTATTAATTTCTTGATGCGTAGGAGCTCCTGGGAATAAATTAGGATAAGTTTTATTTAAAGACAACAGATATGGGTCGTTTCTCCCAATTTTATCCTCTAGTATTTGGAATGTCCCAAACCAGTCAATTCCTAAACTAATATCCTCAGTATTTGAAACACTTAACCAATTCAGACGATAATTAGATTCAGAAGGGTAGGTTTCAGATTCTAAGAACGTTAAGGTATCTTTAATACTTAAAGGTTTTTTAAAACTTAAAGCTACATTTAAAAGACTGCTATCAGGTAAAGCTTGAATTTTTTCTAGACGCTTAGTTTTAAAAGCTTCGTACATAGAATCGTCAGAAGAAGATTCAAAATGTATTAGAAGAGGTGCTGTGTCATTATGAGGAGGTTCATTAGTGACAATGGTTTTCCCTCGTTTAATCGAATAGTTGAAATTAGGATTAGAAAAATTAGATTGAGCTGTTGAAAGAGCTGATGAGTAACCTTTTTCAACTTGATAAGATCCAGGGCCTGTGTTTTCACTAGTAACATAAGCTAACCGTAAATAAGGTTGTGTTAATTCAGTATAAACAGCGCTAACTAAGTTAAATTCTGGAATAGTAGCATTTTTTTGTTTGTCATTTGGATTAAAATAAAAATGATTCATTAACGGTGTAATGACAAGAAAAATAGTTAACAATAAACCAATCAAGCAAGTGAAAATTAATAGGACTAATTTCCCTATTTTTCGATTAACTTGTTTTTTTATTTTATCTGTATCTACTGATTCAAAGTCTAATTCTAATTGATTAAGTGGTGATTCGTCTTTTAAAGCCTGTTCTTGTAATAAATTAAATTCTTCTACTTTTTCTTTTATTAATTCTATTTCTTCTTCTGTTGCAGTTTGATTGTTGTATTTATGAAGTAATTCTTTTAAATTAGAGTTCATTTTCTAGCATCTCCTTTAATTGATTTCGACTACGGTGTAAGTAAACTCGGACTTGATTCACTGAAATCCCTAAGTAGTGACCGATATCTTTGGTTGGCCATTCAAGAAAATAAAAAAGTAAGGTAATCTCTTTATAAGGATACTTTAGTTGATCAATGCCATTATAAAGAGCTTGATGTTTTTCTTTTATTAATAAGGGAGTATCGGTTTGGGTATTGCTCACTAAAGTAAAGTTATCAAGAGGAGAGAAGGACCATCTTTTTTTCTTCCGTTCTTGATCAATAAACTTATTTTTTACCACATGAAATAGCCAAAATTTAATGTGAGAAGGGAATGTTTCCTGCATGGATAACTGATAAAAAGCATCACTTACCAGTTCTTCGGCATCAGACTTATTTTTAGTGAAAGAAAGAGCGTAAAATAAGAGCTCTTTAGCATAGAGCTGATAAAGTTTTTCTAATTCAGTTGATTCCATCTTTTCCCTCCTTTCACTAAAGATACGTTTGAGTGATTAAAAGATTACACTTTAATTGAGATAAATTAAGTTTAGTAGGTATTATGATATAATGAAACCATTATTTTAGGGATTTGAAGAAAAAAGGTGGTCGGTAAAAATGATTAGAAGTGTTAAAAAAGAAGATTATAAAAAAGTAGAAGAGTTAATTGTTGAAGCATTTTCTCAAAGTGAACATGGCTATAATGGTGAAGTCGATATTGTAAAAAAAGTAAGAGAGCTGCCTGACTATTCAGAGGAATTAGAATTAGTTTATTTAGAAGACGGAGAAATAGTAGGTCATGCTTTACTAAGTTCAACTTGGATTTTAGACAAGGAAAAAAATGTAATCAAAGAAGGTTTAGTTTTAGCACCCATATCAGTTATCCCAGGTAAACAAGGACAAGGAATCGGTGGCAAGTTGATTGAAGCGTTAGAACAGCTAACAACAGGCAAAATTGCCTTTATTAGTATTTTAGGTAACCCATTGTATTATGGTCGTTTCGGTTATAAAAGTGCAAGTGAGTACAGTGTGAAAGCTCCTTTTGATGTGCCAGAAAAGTACTTTATGATAAAAGAACTAAGTGTAGATGAGTTACTGAATAGTGAGGGAACTTTAAAATATAATCAAGCCTTTGATTAAAATGATGAGAGGACGTTAAATAAGTTTTAGCTTATCTAACGTCCTCTTATTTTGAGTAAATTGTATTTAGTTTAAGTGCATTGGATAAGTTAGATAATTAGGTGTTTCTAATTGATCTGCTGTTACAAAACCACTAGGAGCGCTCAATAAAGTTGGAATGCGGTTCACAACTGTAGCACAAGTATGAGCTACAGTATCTGGTTTGCTTAAAGAGAAAATCATGTCAGGTTCACCAGTGATTTCCCAATCACACATATCCCCATCTGAGTCTCTGTAGACTTTACCAATACATTCTACTTCAAGTTCAATCCCTTGATAAGTTTTGATGGTTGTTACAGCTGACATACCAGTGGCATCCCCTGCAGGAATAACGCGGCCAAGTGTTTCAGAAAAAATATCTTCTTCTAGAATAAATGGGACACTTTTTTGTGAAATTTCTTTAATAGTCCAGTTCATTTTATTACAAATACCTTCAGCAGCATTCCACATGTAAGAAGGTAAACTTTCAGCCTGAGCAATTTCATTTTCGAATTTATTTAAGTCGTATCCAGCTCCATGCGCCTCAGCTAAAGCTAACCCGTAATCTTCAACATTGTAGCTAACAGCTCCTTTGATTTTTCTGATGTTATTCATTCCAGCAACCATTAGGCTAGGCATATTAATCCAGTAGATATCTTGCATACCACTACCTGTAATAGTAACGTTGTTTTCTTTTGCTAATTTATCTAGTTTATTTGTTTCCATTGGAGATGTATTCCAAGGATAGATAGCTTCTTCACAAGTCGTGATAACATTAACACCATTTTTAAGAGCCAGCTCGAAAAATTCATACATTTCAGGCATGTAACTAAAGATAGTAATAATGGCTACATCCGCATCACAGTTTTCAAATACTTCAGCAGCATTGTCAGAAATTTTAACACCTGTTTTATAACCTAAACCTGCAAAATCACCGATATCTTTTCCTATAACAGCAGGATTCTTATCAATTGCTCCAACAACTTCTGCTCCATGATCAACGAGATACTTAATCATAGTTTCTGCCATTTTACCGCAACCAAATTGAATTACCTTTGTTTTACTTGTCATGAAAATCTCTCCATTTCTCATTGTTATGTTTTTCACAATTATAGTATAATGTCTATAGTAACTATAGAGTCAAGAGGGGTACTTGAAAAGAAAGGAGCTATAATAAAATGAATGACTTAATAAAGATTGGAGAATTTGCAAAATTAAATCATATTAGTATTCAAACCTTACGTTATTATGAAAAAATAGGTTTGATTGAACCAATAAAGATAGATGAATTAACAAACTATCGTTATTATAATTTAATGCAATCAGCTATTTTGGATATGATTTTATTCTTAAAAGATTTGGATTTTTCATTGATTGAAATTAAAGATATTTTAGAAAAACAAGATAATGTAGACTTTTTACAAGAAAAATTATTGGAACAACAAGTAGAATTAGAGAAAAAATCTTCAGCTATTCAAATAAAAATTTCTCAAATGGAACTATTTAGGGAAGCTACTAGTATCTATGAAAATCAAACAACTTCTAGAGACTTACAAGTAATTAAATTACCTGACAGGCCAATTATTAAGTATAGAATTCCTAAAAATATTTATCAAATGACACCAGAAGAATATGAATATTATTTGAGAGATTTTAAATTATTTTTATCAGAAAAATATCCTAATGTCCCGTCGTGTAGTCGGATAGGTTCTTTGATGGATCGAAGTTTGTTTTATACTGAAAGTATTTATTCCGATGAGCTATTTGTTTTTTTCTCAAATCCATCTAAAAAAAGAGATAAAACTACTCAAATAAAAGCGATAGATTGTTTAAAAGGTGGCTACTATGCCGTGGCTTATTGCGATGATTTTGCTAAAGAGGCAGAAATGATTCATGAATTCAGAGATAAAATTAAGAAACAAGGACTAGAAATTACAGGAAATTATATTTGTGAGATAATTTATGAAGTCCCAAAATTACATCAAGCCAAACGAAATATGTTTATTAGAATGCAAGTGCCAGTTAGAAAAAAGATAAGGTGGGATAGACTTGAAAAAAGAGCAACTTGAAACATTAATGAGAGTAATTGGACCAGAAAAAAAGTATTTATCAGATGGATATTACCGAATTAGAGAAGTAGACGAGAACCGAAAAGAATTAGCCTTTTTAAAGCCTGATGGATGTGGGACAACAACAGTGACACCACAAATTACAATTGAAAAACAGGGGGATAACTGGTTACCAATAAAATTTATTGATATGGGGAGTTCTCCAACAAAAATGTTAATTAGAGATGAAAAAACAGAACAGTTACTTGATGAAGAATTAGTTATTCTAGTTGAAAAAATGTTGAGTGCTTTAAAAAAATAAATAAAAACATTCTCTTATGAGAGTGTTTTTTTATCTAAGTCATTTGTATTATCTTACTTATAGAATAATTAAATGACATGAAGAGAAATAAATATGTTATTTTATAGTCTAATATTAACTAATGATTAAAATAAAATGAATAAAACCCTTTACAATTTAATTTTTATATAGTAAATTGTAGAAGTTAAGTGAAAAGCGAACAAAACAAAACGAAGGAAAGGAGAATGACTCATGTTAACTATTAACTTTAACAATCAAAAAAATGTGAATAGAAAATTAATGAATCAGCATACTCCTTATTCGGTAACTGTCAAAATTTAGAGGTCTTTTTGTGTGGATAAAAATACCCTTAGTATCTAAATTTGATGCTTTTGAATAATAAATGTACCAACCGGTAAATTGTGGAGCAGTAGGATTCGACAATTTATGGGTTTTTTTGTGCGCTTTTTTACGACCAAACAAGAGAAATAGCTCTTGTTTTAGAAGGTGAGGAATAAAATTTATGTTAAAAATGTTTTGGAATTATATAAAAAAACATCCTGTTGCTTACGGGATAGCTACTTTTTTTGCGTTATTATCATCTGCATTAGCAATCGTACCGAATTTAATGATTCAACGATTTATTGATGCGATTGTTGCTAATACGCTAGTAAAAGATAATATTGGCAATTATTTATTAGTCTTTTTTATTAGTATTGTGTGCATTTATATTGTGGACGTGATTTGGGTGATTACCTTATTTGGTCAGTCATATCATTACCAATCATCACTACGTTCTCAAGTCTATAAAAAGTTATTACACTTGCGAACACCCTTTTATGAACGATTCCGTTCAGGAGATTTAATGACAAGGATGACAAGTGACATTGATTATTTAGGAGACACGATTGGTTACGGCTTTATGCTAATTGTCTCAAATGTGACTTGGACAATAAGTGTCCTAACTATCATGATTGCTACAACTTCTTGGCAAGCATCATTAGTGAGCGTATTACCACTGATATTATTTGGTTTTATTGTATTTAAATTATGGGCTAAAATCGATGTCCTTTACGAGGATAACCGCGACACAGTAGCTAAATTAAGTAACGAAGTTCTTGAAATGGTTGATGGGGTACGTGTGATGCGTGCTTATGGTAAAAAAGAACTAGAACAAGAAAGGTTTCAAAAAAGAACCTCTCAAGTATTAGAAAAAGCGAATAATCTTGTTATTTATAATGGAGCTATTGGTCAAATTGCTAAGTTATTAACAGGATTAAGTATGGGAATTGGTTTGACTTTTAGTGGTTATTTAGTGAGTCAAGGGTCAATGACTTTAGGGCAATTAATTGCCTTTCAGATTTATTTAGGAATGCTAAGTGGTGCTGTTTGGGGATTGTCTGATATTGTCCTTGTTTACCAACAAGGAAATGTGTCCTTTAGAAAAATTGAAGAGTTACTAAATGCAGATGATACTCTTGAAAAAAATGGACACACACCAGTTGAAAAAATTAATCAAATTGAGTTTAAAGATTATGTCTTTAAATACCCAACTGGAGATCAAGTGACCCTTAAAAAAATTGATTTTGAGTTAAAACGAGGAGAAACGTTAGGAATTGTTGGTAAAACTGGTAGTGGAAAAACCACATTAGTTAAACAATTATTACGTCAATATCCTGTTGGAGAAACCGGTGCTATCCGAATTAATGGTCTAAATATTCAAGACTATGATGTGAAAGGGTTAGAAGGTTTAATTGGTTATGTGCCACAAGAGCATATTCTATTTTCTAAAACAGTTGGTCACAACATTCGATTTGGTAACTTTACAGCAACTGAAATGGATATGAGTGAAGCGATTGAATCAGCTGATTTTTCAAAAGATGTTGATAGAATGTCAGAAGGATTAGAGACGTTAATTGGTGAAAAAGGTGTGTCTATTTCTGGAGGACAAAAGCAAAGGGTATCTATTGCGCGAGCATTGATTAGACAACCTGATTTGTTAGTGTTAGATGATTCTTTATCAGCAGTTGACGCTAAAACAGAACGTGCCATTATTGATAATATCCGAGAGATTCGTCAGGATAAAACAAACGTCATCGTGACACATAGACTATCAGCTGTAGCTGAAGCAGACAAAGTAATTGTGTTAGAAGATGGTGTTATTACAGAGATGGGAACACCAATAGAATTATTAAATAATAAGGGTTGGTATTACAATCAATACATGACACAACAAATGGAGGTGAAGGAAAATGAAAACATTTAATCGTTTATTAACTTATTTTAAATATGAGCCATTGAAATATGCTATTGGTATTGTCTTATCATTTGTTTCTGCTATGACGGCTATCTATGCTCCCTTAGTTGGAAAAGAAATGATTGATTATGTCTCAAACCAAATGGCTTCTCAAAGTCCAGTTGAAATGAGTTTCTTATTTCAAAAGTTTGGTTGGTTTATGTTAGTCACGTTATTTAGTAGTCTTTGTGGCTATGGTAGTTTCTTATTGTTATCTTATGCCTCAAATGGTGTCAGTAAAAAACTAAGAGATGAGGCCTTTGCTCATATGCAGCGATTACCTATTTCTTATTTCGATGATAAACCAGCAGGAAAAATATCAGCTAGAATTGTTAATGATGTTGAGTTGTTAAGAACTAACTTTTATTTAAACTTTAGTAATATGGTGATTATCAACGTCTTAACCGTTATTGCTATTTATATAGCATTATTTTTAGTAAGTCCTCAAATTGGAACAGGTCTGTTATTTTTATTACCTTTCTTTGCCACCTGGCAGTGGATTTATATAAAATTAGCAGCTCCTATTAATAAAAGATGGCGTGAAAGCGTGAGTGAGTTGAACAGTCACACAGCTGAGATTGTTCAAGGTGTGTCAATTGTGCAACTTTATCATCAAGAAGATAACATGTTAGCTGAATTTGAAGAAACTAATAAAGAATGGCTAGATACACGAATTAAAGCGATTCGTTTAGATGGTAGTTTATCTTGGGACTTCTCAACGTTCATTAAAAACTTAGTGATGTTTGCTGTTTTAATGTATTTAGGAACTCAATTTGTAGATGGGTTGTTAGGCTTTTCAATTGGAACGATTTACGTGATTATTAATTATATTAATCATTTATTTGATCCAATTTTAAATTTAGTTCGTATGATGTCGACTATTCAGCAAGCATTATCAGGTGGTAAACGTGTTTTTGAATTATTAGATGAAACACCAGAAGCTGACTCTGATAAGAAAATCGAATTTAAACAAGGAGATGTTATATTTAATAACGTTTCATTTGGCTATAATCCAGAAATCCCTGTGTTGAAGCAAATTAATTTTTCAGCAAAAAAAGGCGAAACGATTGGTTTAGTAGGACATACTGGTTCTGGTAAAAGCTCGATTATTAACTTGTTATTTAGATTCTATGACCCTCAAAAAGGACAAGTATTGATTGATGGACAGCCACTTGTTGAGTATAGTCGCGAAAGTATTCGTGATCATATGGGAATCGTTCTTCAAGAACCTTATTTATTTAGTGGAACGGTGGCTAGTAACGTCAGTATGAATGATCCTCGTATCACGGATAAAATGGTGGAAGAAGCTTTAGAAAAAGTGGGTGGTAGAGAATTAATTGCTAAACTACCTAAAGGTATTCATGAGCCAGTAGTTGAAAAAGGTCAGTCATTCTCGTCAGGTGAGAGACAGTTGATTGCTTTTGCTAGAACTTTAGCAAGTGATCCGAAAATCTTAATTTTGGATGAAGCAACCTCTCATATTGATACAGAAACAGAAGAAATTATTCAACATGCCATGGAAGTGGTAAAAGAAGGTCGGACAACGTTTATCATTGCTCACCGTTTATCGACAATTCAAAACGCGAATCAAATTTTAGTTCTTGATAATGGTGAGATTAAAGAACAAGGAACACATGAAAGTTTATTATCAATGGATAATTACTATGCAGAGATGTATAAACTCCAAGCTAAGGTATCAGCTTAGGTAGAAAAATAAAAGGTTGTAACGTAAGGCTATAAGCTAACGTTACAACCTTTTTTTGGTTGAGTTATTCTTTTTTATGAATATTTATAAAAAAACTATTGCTATTTTTGTATATATGCATTATTATTCATTCTAACGTGAATATTTGAATATTTATTTAAAGGGGGAGTTACATGGATAATCTGATGTTTTTAGGGATGGTAATGGATTTTAGCAAGATGGTTAAATGGATACCAACCTTTATAGATGGCGCAATTGTAACGATTGTCTTGTCTTTACTAACTGTGTTTTTAGGGTCGTTTATAGGCCTCTTAGCAACATTTTTACAACAATCACCAAAGAAAGGATTAAGAGCCATAGCGAATATTTATACACAAGTTATTCGTGGGACACCTTTATTAGTTCAACTTTATATTTGGTTGTATGGTTTTCCGTTGATTGGTTTGACTTTACCTGAATTACCTTTTTTAGGAGACGTTTATGGAACGAGAGAGTTTTTAACTGCTGTTGTTGCTTTGTCGATTAATTCAGGGGCTTATATTTGTGAGTTACTTCGTGGTGGTCTTGAGTCGATTGATAAAGGTCAAATGGAGGCAGGCCGTTCTTTGGGATTAAGTCGTAAAGAAACCATGAAAGCCATTATTATTCCACAGGCTATTCGAGTGGTATTACCAGGATTAGGAAATGAGTTTATTGCCATGATTAAAGAATCATCTATTGTTTCAGTTGTGGGGATTTTTGATGTGATGTATACCAGTAACATTGTAAAAGCGGCAACCTATTCGATTTTTGAGCCATTAATTATTGTTGCTATTATTTATTTTTTATTAACGTACAGCTTAACAAAAATGATGAAACAACTGGAAAAGAGGTTAAGTGTTTATGATTGAGACAATTGATTTAAAGAAAAGTTACGGTGAACTTGCTGTATTAAAAGGAATATCAACAGAAATCAAAAAAGGGGAAACAGTAGCGATTATAGGGCCATCAGGATCTGGTAAGTCTACTTTCTTAAGATGTCTGAATTTAATGGAGATGCCAACCGAGGGTGATGTTTTATTTAAGGGGATGTCACTACTTGAAAAAAGTACTAAAGAAGCTGATGTGGATCAAATCAGACAGGAAATCGGTATGGTGTTTCAGCATTTTAATTTATTTCCGAATATGACGGTGTTAGAAAATATTATACTGGCTCCTTTGAAACTTAAAAATAAATCCAAAGAAGAAGCAATAGTGCAAGCTGAGGCGTTACTTAAAAAAGTAGGACTTTTAGATAAAAGAGATGTGTACCCAAACAAATTATCAGGTGGACAAAAACAACGTGTTGCCATCGCGAGAAGTTTAGCCATGGAACCTGAAGTGATGCTTTTTGATGAACCAACGTCGGCCCTTGATCCTGAGATGGTAAAGGAAGTTTTATTAGTCATCCAAGAATTAGCAGAAAGTGGTTTAACGACTGTCATTGTTACTCATGAAATGAATTTTGCCAAACGAGTTGCTAGTCGTATTTTATTTATTGATAAGGGAGTCATTGTTGAAGAAGGAACACCAGTAGCCCTTTTTGAAACGCCACAACAAAAAAGAACGAAAGACTTTTTAGAACAAATTACATTTTGAAAGAGGAGATGTTCAGATGAAAAAAATAATGACAATAGGGATAGTTGGTGCCCTAAGTTTGATACTTTTTAGTGCTTGTGGGAAGAGTGGGAAAGCATCTAGTAACACTCAAGAAGAAGGACAACTAGGAAAAATAAAAAAAGCAGGGAAACTTGTGTTAGGAACATCACCTGATTTTCCACCAGCAGAGTTTTATGTTTTAAAGGATGGAAAAAAAGAAATAGTTGGTAGTGATGTTGCCTTAGCCCAAGCAATTGCAGATGAAATAGGAGTTAAATTAGAAATCAAGCCAACTGATTTTAATGGGGTATTAGCCAATATTCAGACAGGCAGTGTTGACCTAGGGATTGCTTCTTTTGTAGGAACAGATGAAAGAAGTAAAGTAATGGATTTTTCAGAAGGTTATCAACAAGAAGTATCTGATGGTTTTCAAGGCGTTTTAATGAAAAAAGACAATGCTAAAAAATATAAAGATTTAGAGGAGTTAAAATTAGCAAAAGTTACTGTTGGTGCACAAGCAGCTTCTATTCAGTATGAGTTAGCCACAATTTTAACAGATGAGAAAAAAATTAAGCAATATGGGACAATGGATGCTGCAATTTTAGCTTTAAATTCAGGGGATGTTGAAGCCTTAACGGTTTCAACATCAAGTGCAGTACCAATGCTTGAAAGTTTTCCGGATTTAGAGATATTACCTCAAGAAAGTTTTGATTTAGATACAGCTGATAAATACTCAAAAAATGTTATTGGTTTTCCAAAAAAAAATGACAATCAGGAATTAATTGAAATAGCTAATAAAGTTATTAAAGAAAATCTAGATAATGGCACATTTGATAAGTGGCGTGAAGAATATAAAAAAATGTCAGTCGACGCAGTTGAATAGAAGAAAGAAGGAAAAAGAATGACTTATAAAGAAACCTTACTTAATAAAATAGAAGCGAATATTGACGGATATATGGAACTAGTTCAGATTATGTATGATAATCCGGAAATTGGAAATGAAGAGTTTGAAACTATGGCACTGTTAGTTAATTACTTAGAAAAAGTTGGTTTTGAAACAACATCTGGTTACGTGGTACCTACGGGCTTTTTAGGAGAGTATGATACAGGTAAAAAAGGGCCAACTATTGCGGTTATGTGTGAATACGATGCGTTACCAGAAGTTGGTCATGGTTGCGGGCATAATTTGATTGCTGGTATTGGTGTGGCAACAGGTGAAGCTGTTAAAGAAATTATGAATGAGTTTGGTGGTAAATTATTAGTTGTTGGAACACCAGCTGAGGAGAACTTTGGTGGAAAGGTTAGCATGTCAGAAGCTGGCGTATTTGATGATGTAGATGTTGCCTTAATGGTTCACCCTGGTAGTAAAAATGGTGTGGGAGGTCGTTCAACGGCTCTGAATCCAATTAAATTTGAATTTTTTGGAACCAATGCTCATGCATGTAAACCACAAAATGGTGCTTCAGCTCTGGACGCAGCTGTAATGAGTTATTTACAAATTAACTTACTACGTCAATTTGTTAATCAGAACACATTTATTCACGGAGTTATTAAAGACGGTGGTGAGGCAGCTAATGTTATCCCAGCTTATGCCTCTTTAGAATATTATTTTAGAGCACCAACTATGGGTTATGCTAAAGAAGTGACTGAAAAAGCAATTAAAGCAGTAGATGCTATTTGTCAGGCAAATAATGTTACCTATAAGACATCTGTTTACGAATGTCCTTATGAAGACACCGTGATTAATTACAAACTAGCTGATATTTTAACCGAAAAATATACAGAACTTGGCCTAACGGATATTCAGCCAGTTGAAGAAATAGCAGGTGGTTCAACAGATGTTGGGGCAGTGAGTTATCGATGTCCAACGATTCAAGGGAATATTAAGATATGCGGAGAAGAAGTTAGTGGACATACTGTAGAGATGGCTCAAGCAACTATTTCAGAAGAAGGGCGTATGGGATTGATCAAAGCAGCTCAGGGTTTATCCTTAACCATTTTAGAGTTATTAGAAAATCCAAAATTATTAAAAGAAGTGAAAAAAGAATTTGATGAATTTAAAGCATCAAATAAATAAAAAGTTATTACTTTAATATGGTAACAGCACTAATTTTAAGTAAGCAATTCATTGGGAATAGAAGTTATAATCGGGTATACTTTATATAAACTTACTTTTTGGAAGGAGATTATATAATGGGATTATTAGTTGATGGCGTTTGGCATAATGAATGGTATGATACCAAAAGCACAGGAGGTCGTTTTGTCAGAAAAGAATCTCAATTTAGAAATTGGATCACCCCTGATGGAAGTGCTGGACCAACAGGTGAGGCTGGATTTAAAGCAGAACCTAATCGCTATCATTTATATGTGTCATACGCTTGTCCATGGGCAAGTCGTGCATTGATAATGCGAAAACTAAAAGGGCTTGAAGAAATGATATCTCTTTCAGTTGTGAATCACTATATGGGAGAAAATGGTTGGAGTTTTGCTGAAGGTAAGGACATGATACCTGATCCGATTATTCAAGCTGAATTTATGCATCAAATTTATACGCATGTGGAGCCAACTTATACAGGTCGTGTGACTGTTCCTGTTTTATATGATAAAAAAACCAACAAAATTGTGAACAATGAATCTTCAGAAATTATGCGTATGCTAAATACAGCTTTTGATGAAGTTGGAGCACAACCAGGTGATTTTTACCCTAAAGAGTTACGTTCTGAGATTGATGAGATGAATGAAAAAGTGTATCAAACTATTAACAATGGGGTTTATAAAGCTGGATTTGCAACAGAACAAAAGGTGTATGATGAAGAAGTTACTAAATTATTTAATGCTCTTGATGAGTTGGAACAACACTTAGAAAATCGAAAGTATTTAGTTGGAGATACATTAACGGAAGCAGACTGGCGTTTATTTGTTACTTTAGTTAGATTTGATACTGCTTATTATGGTCATTTTAAATGTAATATCCGTGAGTTAAGAGAATACCCTAATTTATGGCGATACACAAGAGAACTATATAATTACCCAGGAATTAAAGAGACAGTGAATTTTTACCATATCAAACATCATTATTATGAAAGCCATCCGTCAGTGAATCCAACAGGTATTGTACCAGCTGGACCTGAATTAGACTGGAGTATTTAAAAAATGAGGGAGACTAAAAAGTCTTCCTCATTTTTTTATGTTCTTGGTCTAGGATCGGTAAAGTAAAGCATATCTTCTCGGTATTTTTTCAAAGCTTTATGCCACATAGGTTGTGTTTCCATGACACATGTATCCCCATTTAGGACTTTACCAACTTGGTACTCAGTTCCTTCATCTAAAAGATTTAGAATTCTATCATAGCGTTGTTCAAACCCATTAAAATCATGACGTAACACGTTCATTTCAATAGAAGTGCCATCTTCTTGAATGATTTCATAATCATAATTTTCAGTAAATAGATACTCAGGGAGTACCATTTCTTCCACAGCATGCATGGTTGTATTACGTTGGAAGGGAGCTCCTAACATCACAATTTTCCCACCACGACGATAAGCTTCACTAAGTGGTGAATTAACCCCCACTGGAGAATGGTCTTTGTAATGATGCTTAGCAAACTCTTCAGCATCTTTTCCCCAAACAGCTAAACTATGAGTGGGATGTAAACTTCTGAAAACATCACTAGACAAGCGCATACTTTCAGGGATAACACCAATGCAGACAGGAGTATTAACAACATCAAAAAGACGATTATCAATATCAACATTTTTGTAACTAAAGGTTGGGATAATTAAGGTACCCTCAGTGACTGTTTCTTTTAGTGCTTCAATAACAGCTTCTGGTCCGCCTTCGATTTGGTCATCGCCTCTTAAGCCATTATAAGAGGAGTGAACGACAATAATATCATCTTTTTTTATACCTAATTGGCGCAGGTCTTGAATGATTTGTTTTGGATTTAACATAGTAATCTCCTTTTTTATTCCTCATATAAGAATATAAATTTTGATGGGGTAGAAAGTGATTCTGAAAAATGATAGTTAGGATGGTCAAATTGTTTAATATCATCTAATTGAGTAACGTTTTTTTCTGCTAAAAAACGAACCATCTCACCACGAGCCATTTTAGCTAAAGTAGCTTTTACTTTAGGTTTACCGTCAATTAATTGAGCGAACGAAACTTCAATTAGTTGGTCGTTCTCTTTCAAATAAGGTTGAATGGCTTTTGAATATTCTTTTGAAGCTAAGTTAATGATAGGTCCCTTATCAAATTCTAAAGCATCATATAATTTTTTTGACCAGAACTGATACAGATTATTACTTTCTCCAACTGCTAGAGGGGCCTGCATTTCTAAACGATAGGGAATAATGCCGTCAAAAGGCTTTAAGACGCCGTAAAACCCTGACAAAATCCGTAAATGTTGTTGAATATAATTTAATGCAGGTTCTGTTAATAAGTCAGGAGCCATGTATTGGTATTGAAGGCCTTTGTAACTCATAACAGCAGGAGAAGTTCCGTTGTCTAAATTAGCATGATTGATTCGTTCGAAGTTTTCTTGTGCCAATTTATCATTACACTTCCACAATGCTTTGGCTTCTTCATAAGAAAGTTTTTTTAGTTCTATCAATATTTCTTTTGCTTCAGTTAAAAATAATGGCGTGGTTTCAGGAAAGAAAAAATCCTGTTCCGTCACCATTTGTTTAGTGGGTGAAATAATTATTTTCATATATGTACCGCCTTTTTTGTTCTCTATCTATTCTAGCTTACAAATCGATTAAGGTGAAGTAAGAGTTAAGAGTAATTCTATTTTTAAGATAAATAGTCTCGCGGTGTTTTTTGATATTCTCTTTTAAAGTGCGTATTAAATGTTCTAACGCTAGGAAATCCTGATTGTAAGGCTATGTCTGAAATTTTACCTTCAGTTGTTCGCAATAAATCAAGGGCATGTGCTAAACGTAATCTAGTCAAGTATTGGTGAAATGAAATTCCCATATGTTTTGAGAAATAATGGGATAAATAGAAATGGTCATATCCTAAATCAAAAGCCACTTGCTTCAAAGTTAAAGGTTCCAGATACCTGCGTCCAATATAATCTATTAAATGAGTGGTTAAATCATTAGTTGTTATTTTTTGATCATGGAAAATAACCTGTTCTTGAAAAGAGCTACATATCATTAATAAGAAGCCCTGTACTTTTAATTCATTAGGTAAAAAATACTTCATGTCTTTAAAATAATCTTTTTCTAAATCACTTAAAGTAAATACATGAGTTTTAGGTAATAGGTCTTTTGTTTGTTTTAAAAAGGGTGAAATCCAGTTTGGTGAAAATACCAAGCAATCAAAAGTTGATTGTTTAGTTGTCTGATAGCCATGGATCTCGTTAGATAGCAACAAGGCACACTGGCCGGCTGTTAATACCTCTGTTTTGTCTGGTTGATTAATTAATAATTCTCCTTCAATTAGGTGAATAAATTCAATTGCCCGATGGTAATGTAGGGGATAACTAAAATTATTAAATCTAAATAATTCGATATGAGATTCTTTAGCAAAGTGTTCAATTTGATAGTCCACTAGGATTCTCCTGACATAGCAATTTTCTACTATAATAGCACATTTAATTGCTATAACAAGCTGTTTTTATTTGCTAAAATTTGATTAATAAAAGATTTATCAAAATAATGATGACAATTTTATACTATAAAAATTGAAAGTAGGATTGACGATGACAAGAGATTTATTGGCATTACAAAAGGAATTTGTAAATTTGAGAAATGGTGTCTTTATTCATTTTAATAGTGCAACAGAACAATTCAATGATTCTGATGTGAAAGATTGGGATTACGGAATCACAGACGCAAATGATCCTAAACGTCATGTATTTGAACCTATTAGTTGGAATCCTAACCAATTAGACTGTAAGGAATGGGCAGCTGTTGCTAAGTCAGGAAAGGCTAATTTCGCAGCTTTGACAGCCAAGCATCATGAAGGTTTTTGTTTATGGCCAACTGAAACAACTAATCACTGTGTTTCTAATGCTTCTTTCAAAGAAGATGTCGTTAAAGAGTATTTAGAACAATTTCGAAAAGCTGATATTTTACCAGGATTGTATTTTTCTATGCTGGATTTACATCACGGTATTACAGAGAAAAAATGTACCTTAGAAGATAAAGAGTTTATCAAAAAGCAGTTAAAAGAATTATTAACAAATTACGGAGCGATTCCTTTTATTATTTTTGATGGTTGGCAAGCACCTTGGGGTGGACCGAGCTATGAAAACTTAGGATTTGAAGAGATTGATACTTTTATTAAATCACTACAACCAGAGTGCTTAGTCATGAATATTGGTAGTGGTGAAGATATCAATACAACAGATATTATTTTTTACGAAAATGCAGCAGGGCAAGATGCAGAGGAAAGTTTTGTAGGTCCAGGAGCGAGCTGTAATATCTACACAGATACATGGTTTTGGAGAAAAAGTCATCCTGAAAGTGAATTGAAGCCAGTATCTTGGGCAGTTGAAAAAGTTAAAAGTAATAACACTCAAAATATTAGTTTTTTAATGAATATCTCTCCCAATAAATTTGGAAAAGTGGATTCCAATTTAATTAGTCGTTTTAAAGAATTTGGTAAAAAGTATGAAGAGCCCTCTCAATTAGAAGAATTACCTAAAAACTGGTTGATTCGTCAATCATAAATCAATTAGAAAGAATAAGTTAAAAGCTTATTCTTTTTTTGTAATTAAAGAACTATTTTAATTATAAAATGTTTTTTGTTCGTTTTTAAGATTGAAAATAATCATGAAAATTGTTATGATAACTACGTAAGAAAAACCATATAATTCTAGAAATAGGGTCTAGAAGTTTCTACAAGTTACCCGTAAAGTAACTTACTATGGCAAAGGAATCTCTTCCTTCTGTCATTAAAATGGCTTTTTTTAACAACAAAAGGGGAAGAGAGATAAATAATGAAACAAAAAATGGATGATTTTTTTGGAATTACTAAGTCAGGTTCAACAATTAAAACAGAAATAACAGGTGGATTTACGGCCTTTCTAGCAATGTCTTATGTGATTTTTGTTAACCCAATTATTTTAGGACAAGCAGGTATGCCACAAGATGCTGTCTTTATGTCGACAATTATTTCGTCAGCCGTTGCCATGTTAATTATGGGATTATGGGCGAGATTTCCACTAGGATTAGCTCCTTGTATGTCAATGAATGCTTTTTTTGCTTATTCGGTTGTTCTGCAAATGGGGAAAACATGGCAAGAAGCATTAGCCAGTGTATTAGTTGCATCAGTATTATTCCTTATTTTAGCTTTATCAGGAGCAAGATCTAAAATTATTAAGGCGATTCCAATGACTGTAAAAAATGCAGGAACTGTTGGATTAGGTATCTTTATAGCGTTTGTTAGTTTTAAAAACTCAGGTATCATTGTACCTGATGAGGGAATGTTTATTACTTTTGGTGGTTTCCATAATCCAAATGTCTTAATTGCTTTCTTTGGTATTTTAACAGCTGCTTTTTTCTTAGTTCGTAAAAATCAATATGCTGTCTTCTTAGGAATGATAGGAGCAGCCCTTTGTGGTTTATTTATTCGTTTTGGCGCATCAATGGAATGGTTTAATTTAGCACCAGAAGTTGTGGCAACTCTACCTCAATTACCACAAGGGTCACCAGTAGTTATTCCAACAGAGCCAATGAATGCCATGATGAATGAAACATTTATGGTTGCTTTTAAAAATTTAGATAAAATGTTATCAATGGATTCAATTATTGTTATTTTAACTTTCTTATTCTTAGATTTTTTTGGAACAGCAACGACTCTTTCAGCGGCAGCTACTCAAGTTTCAGATATTAAAAGAGAAAATTTTGAAGATAACAAACGTATCTACAGTGCAGATGCTTTAGGAACATTTTTTGGTTCTATTTTTGGAACATCAAGTTTATCAACATATATTGAATCTGTATCAGGCATTATCGCCGGAGCAAGAACAGGCTTGATGAGTGTGGTAGTGGCTATTTTATTCTTACTATCAGCCTTTTTCTATCCAATGTTGTCATTAGTAACAGCAGCAGTCACAACACCAGCAATGGTTGTTATCGGAATTTTTATGATGCAAAATATTACTAAAATCAAATGGAATGAAGGATTTGAGGATGTTATTCCTGCCTTTTTAACGATTGTGATGATGCCATTAACTGGCTCAATCGCTTTAGGTTTAGTACTTGGATTTTTATCGTATGAGATTTGTATGATATTTGCAGGACGTACGAAAGAAATACCAACAGTGATGCATTTTATTACATTAATATCTATTGCCTATCTGTTTACAGTTTGATGAAAGAAAGCCTGTCGTAAACACGATAGGCTTTCTTTGTCTTAAAAATTCAAATATATTATAATATGAAGGTGATAAAGAGAAAGGAGAAAGATATAGTGAACGGACAGCAACGCTTGCTCCTTATTTTTCTACAGTTATTAAGTGGGAAAAAAGTAAATAAATTTGCCATGATGGCTTTTTTTGATAAACAAGAATCAACCATTCAACGTGACATTGTAAAAATTGAAGATATCTTATCAGATAAAGTCATTGGTATGACTTTGCCTTTTAATATGGAAATTGAACGAGATGGAAAAGGAAATTATCAACTAAATAACGATGGCATTATCGAAAATAAAAGTGATTTAACAGATATTGAAATTTTAGCCATATTAAAAATAATTTTTTCTACTCGCATCTTAACTAAACAAGAATTAATTAATATCGTAGATAAATTATTAGATTTAAGTCAGGACACAGCAAAATTAAAGCAACTCGTTAGTAATGAACGTTTTTATTATGAGGGAATTGCTGAAGTTAATCTATTAGACGATTTAGAAGTCATTTCTCAAGCCATTGTGCAGCATAACAATGTTGTTTTTGAGTACACTAAAAACGGAGAAACACAGACTTTTGAAAGATTGCCTAAAAATATTTATTTTTCAGACCTTTATTTTTTTATGATTTCTTCTTCTCAGAGAGGGCAAGATGATAAAGAGCTAGATGCTTTGAATAAATTCAGAGTTAATAATATGAAAAATATTAGAGTGGTACCTTCTACGGATAAGAGAAGTTATAATGATAAATTTGAGGGTGGTTTACTTAGAAGACAAACCTATCTGCCTTTTTTAGGTAATCCTATAACAATGGTGATTGATTTTTATTATGATCCTGTTTATGTTCTAAATCGATTTCCGGATTCCAAAATTGTAAATGAGAATGAAGATGGTAGTGTTAGAATTGAAATGCAAGTTAATGATGGCTACGGCATGAAAATGTGGTTAGCAAGTCAAAGCCATATGGTCAAGATTATTTCCCCTAAACACATGAGAGATTACATCATTCAAGATATGAAGGATACATTAAAACTTTATGATATTGATGTAGAATAAAAACTAGACAGTCATAATATGACTGTTGGATGATATATAATATATATTAACTATAAACCCATTATAGTCTGGCACTACAAAGTCAATAATAGTCAATATAAATAGACGCTTGAACTCTTTCCCCATTGGTCAAGTGTTATCCCACAGCCTATAAGGTTATATTGGAATTATTTGAATACTTGGTAGTCCATAAAAAAACAAAGCCCAGGTTCTCAACTTTGCTTGTGATATAAAGGCTTGTTTTTTTGTTTACTAGACTATAGAATGTACTTATTATTAAAAAATAATGTTTCCTCTTAGGGGTGGAGACATTATTTTTTTATTGAGAAGAATGGGGAAATTAATAAGAATGATAGAAGAAAAAGATAAAGTTAGGATATTAATGTTGTGTGCTCTTTCAGTTTGTTTAAACGTGGCAGTGGGGTCGCTGATGACAAACTTAAGAATGCCATTTTTTTATTTAGATGCGATTGGCACCATTTTTATTGGGTTTAATTTTGGTATGAAGTATGCAGTATTTACTGGTTTATGTACTAATTTATTATTAGCTGTTTTGTTTGGACCACTGGCGATTCCTTTTAGTTTAGTTAGTATGACAATCGGAATGGTAGCTAGCCTTTGTGCCAAAAAGGAAATGACTTATAAAAGAGCGATTATTGCGGGAATTTTAATGGCTGCCGTCGGAGCTTTAGTTAGTGCTCCGATTCGCGTGGTATTATTTGGTGGATATGAAGGTTTACAAAGAAAGCCAAGTGATTTATTAGTCATTGGTTTACAAGCTTCTGGTCGAAAATTACTTTACGCGGCTTACTGGGGAGCTTTTACTGATAGCTTTTTTGATAAAATTGTTTCTTCTATGTTTGTTGTTTGGTTAGGTAAAAGACCACAGTTAAAAAAATTTAGATTATTAAACTAATCACCGAGAGCAGACTTTATCAGTCTGTTTTTATTTTTTGTCTCGTTTTGAAAACGAATACATCTAGTGCTATACTAAATAAAAGGAAGAAACAAAATATTTGGGAGGCTAAAGAATGACCAGAGAGGAACACCTTGCACTTATTGATAAGAAGTCAAAGCAAAAACGATTCATTATGGAATTTACTAAACCGATTTCATTTGATTTAGTAAAGCAAGATCCGCTTCTAGAAAAGGAGTTAATTATTGTTTACTTTAATGAATCGCAAACGAAGCTAGAAGTTTTTATTAGAGATGGTATTAAGAAAGAGGCAATTGTTAGTCACTTAGCTAAAATTCACAATATTTCTAAAGAAAGAATTCGTATAATTGACCAAGGTAATAGAATTTCTGACTTGTTTCCTATATAAAATAAAAGCATCAAACATAAGAGCTGTAAGTAGCTTAATGTTTGATGCTTTTTTAATCAAAGAATTTGGATTCTTTGATTATAATATGACTAGGAGTAAGAGTAGCCTCTGCAATAGAAGCGCCAGTCTGCTTTAGGTAGCTTTTTACTAAGTGATAGCCAATAGTGTAACCAGCATTTCTAGATAGACCAACAGGTGAGAAACCTTGTAATTTAGCGACCTCATCTCCATACATATAAGCAGCCACTTGCTCAAATCCTTTAAGATGTCGGCCGTCTTTTATAACTTCAATGGTATAAGTCATCTCTTCATCATCATAACCTTGTACCCATGGACCACGATAGTCGCTACCGTAAATCTCCTCAGCAAAGACTTCAGCAAGACCTTCTATGACTAAATATTCTTCAACACTCACATTGCCATGATTAAAGGGTTCATAAGTAAATCTGACATTATGATTGAATTCATGAGCTAAAGCAGATTTTAACCTGGTTTTGTTAAATGAATTAGGAATAACAATCAATAAAATAAAACCTGGAATACCACCAAAACCACTGTAACCGTGACTAGCTGTAAGAATTGAGTTTTCTTTATCCCCTAATAAGATATTTAAAGTGATTGAATCAAGAGGAATAGAATAGTTAATATCATTAAACATCGAAATACAGCGCTCTATGACTTTTGATGCTTCTTCAAAAATAAAAGTTTCCTTTAGTGGGTCTATTTTATTTTCAATAAGAGCAAAGTCTTTTTTAGGTGTCCAAATACCTAGCATTTCAGATGCCATAACCACATCATATCCACCAACCGTTTTAGGTTTAATGGGCGCATTGAGATAGTCCCACATGGTTTTAACAGGTGTCATTAATTCATAACGAAATTCATCTTCTGTTAATAAAGTGCTTTTTCCTTTTTGATAAAATGTCAGTGTATCGACTATGTTTAATTGAATATCATTCATGTAATAGCCCTCCTTTAACCTTAGTCTAGTTGTTGACGTAAGGTTAAAGTCAAGGGTCAGAAAGAAGAACCAGGCTCTTTTAAAAAGGCGATTTCTTCTGTTGTTGAAGGACGGTCTAAAATAGCATTACGATGAGGGTAACGACCAAATTGTTTAATAATATCAAAGTGGCGATGTTCAAAATCTAAGTTATTTTCAAGTCCTGGTATAGAAAAAAGTTCTACTGCTTTTTCGTGAATAACCACTGATTCAGAGTGCATAAACGGCATAAAGACAAAGGCTTTTTCTGTTACACTCAACTCATCAAAGTCTGGCTGTTTGATAGCTTCTTGAGCTAAAATAAGAGCAAGATTATCATAAGAAAAAGCTTCTTTTGTCTCACGAAACATGTTACGTGAAAACTGATCTAAAACAATGATTTCAGCTAATCGACCGTGAATTGTTTCTCGCCAAGCATCTGTTTCACCAAGGGCAATTTGTTGGTGGATGGCTAAAAAACGCTCAGTAATTGTTTTGTCTAAATCATCATTTTTAGTAAAGTGGTCTGTAGGTGTTAATTCTTTAAACCAAAAATCTAGAATAGTTTGTGGGGTCATGTGTATTCTCCTTTGCTATGTGATGCTATTAGCTTATCATATTTCATAAAATTTTTTTATTTTTAATGAAAAATGTTAATTAGTAGTGAAAAATAACTCCTTATCATATAATAATAAAATGATATTTGAGAAGGAGGCGTTGATAAGATGTATCAGAATGACTGGCAAGAATTAATTGAAAATGAAGTTGAAATGCTTGCATCATTACCTCGTGAAATTGCAGATTCTTGGAAGAAATGTTATCAAGAAAATGTGGATCCGTTAATGAATCAACCTCGTAAAATTCTTTCTTTATCAGAATTACAAGAAAAACAAGAGCAACATCACTTATTGATTGATTTAGTCGAGAAGGAAGTTAGTTGCTGGACAGATATGGAAACCGTATTACAGCCTTTATATATATTAACTGATTGCGAAGGAACGATTCTTTGGCGGAATGGTAACTACCAATTAAAAGATTACGCTAATCAAATTTATTTTAAAGAAGGTAGCTGTTGGACAGAGCAAGATGTTGGTACCAATGCGATTGGTTTAGCCTTAACAATCAAAAAACAAGTTTTTGTTGGCATGAAAGAGCATTATGCATACGCCTCAAAAAATTGGAGTTGTGCTGCGTCACCGATTTTTAATGAGCAAGATGAAGTAATAGGAATACTGAATGTGTCAACGTATCAAAATGAAACAGCTAAAGACAGTTTGAAAAGTATAAAAGTAGTAACAGAGCGTATTTCTAATCAATTACTGCAAATGAAATTAACTCAAAAAATGAAGTTACTTCAATTAATAAATCAAATTCCCAAAAAAGGAATTATCTGTGACACAGATTTTAAAGTTGTTCATGTATCTGTTGATTATCAACGTAGTTTTCAATTAAATGATGACATGCGCGAATTTATTGATAAGAATAAAGTTTATGAATCTCAGAAAATAAATCTTGATGATGAAGTGATTGGTTATCTGTATTTACCCACACGTGAGCAAGAATTTAGTCAAAATTTTGGCATTGAAAGCCAAGATTCAACTTATCAAAAATGGTTAAAACAAACTATCAAATATGCTAATAGTCCTTTACCTATTCATATTTATGGAGAATCTGGAAGTGGAAAAGAAATCATCGCTAAAACGATTCATCAACATAGTGAGTATAGAAATGGAGCTATGATTTCATTAAATTGTGGAGCATTCAGTGAACAATTACTAGAAAGCGAGTTATTTGGCTATGCTCCAGGAGCATTTACAGGAGCTCTTTCTGATGGATATCAAGGTAAAATTGAGCAAGCAAATGGGGGAACTTTGTTTTTAGATGAAATTGATAGTATGTCTCCTAGAATGCAACAAGTGTTACTAAGGGTGTTAGAGGACAAAGTGGTTACGCCTATTGGTGGCAAAGAAAAACAAGTGGATTTCAGAATTGTCACAGCCAGCAATAAAGCTTTAAATCAACAAGTTCAACAACAGTTATTTAGGGAAGATTTATTTTATCGTCTAGTCGTTTGTCATGTCGAGATTCCACCTTTAAGAGAACGTCCTCAAGACTTGAACGTTTTACTAGTAGACTTTTGTCAACAAAAAAACTGGTCCATTAACTGGTTAGATAAATTAACAAACGTCATTGAACAGCATCAATGGCCTGGTAATATTCGCGAGTTTCGAAATTTTTTAGAACGCCTCTATTTAACTTATGAGGAAGAAACTCCTACAACAGCAGACCTTTGGAAGTTGTTACTAGTTGGAAGTATTCAAGGTGATTTAGAAACAACAATTGTTGACGAAAAACAACAAATTGAAGAAGCTTTAAAAGTTTCAAACTATCATTTGATTAACACCGCTAGTTTATTAGGAATATCTAGAACGACTTTATACCGTAAAATGAAAAAATATAATATTAATAGCTAGATGGAACATTTTGTTTCATCTAGTTTTTTTTGAAACAAAATAAAAAATGGAACCATAGAACAACACTACTTTAATAATTGGCATAGAATTTGCTATTAGTATCAAGTATGAAAACATACAATAATGAACACTAATATAGTTCAATCATTGGAGGAATGTGTTGTGAAAGCAGCCGTATGGTATGGAGCAAAAGATGTACGCGTAGAAGAAGTGGAAGTACCAAATATTTTAGATAAACAGGTAAAAGTTCAAGTGGCTTATACAGGAATCTGTGGAAGTGATTTGCATGAATATATTGAAGGACCTGTTTTTATTCCTGCAGATGAACCTAATCCTTTTTCAGGAAAACAAGCGCCTTTAACTATGGGGCATGAATTCTCTGGAGTTGTGACAGAAGTTGGTAACGATGTAACGACTATTTCTGTTGGTGATCGAGTGTCAATTTACCCAACTTTAGCGAATGAGAAAAAGGCTGAGGAGATTGATATTTATGATGGCTATAATTTTATCGGTTTAGCTCAAGATGGAGGCATGGCAGAATTTTGTGTCCTTCCAGAAACAGCAGTCTATAAACTACCTGAGAGTATGACTCTTAAAGAAGGGGCTTTAGTAGAGCCAACGGCAGTTGCAGTTCAAGCCATCAAAGAAGGTAGTGTTAAATTTGGTGACAAAGTTGCTATTTTTGGAGCTGGTCCTATTGGTTGTTTAGTAGCTGCAGCAGCAAAAGCAGCTGGTGCTATTCAAATTATTGTGTGTGATTTATCTGAGGAACGCTTAGAAAAAGCTCTAGAAATGGGTGCCACTCATGTGATTAATTCAGGTAAAGAAGATGCTGTAGCAGTCATTAGAGAATTAACTCAAGGTGGAGCAGATGTTTCATTTGAAGTAGCAGGTGTTGAAGTGACTGTCAAACAAGCAATAGATGCCACAAAAGCTAGAGGAACAATGGTGATTGTCTCTATTTTTGCAAAACCAATCTCTTGGCACCCTATGCAATTAATTAACTCAGGAGTTAAAGTAACTTCAACCATTGCTTACTCAAGAACAACCTATCAACAAACTATTCAAGCAATCGCAAATGGTCAATTAGTGGTTAAACCGATTATTACGAAAACAATTGCTTTAGAAGATGTTGTAACAGAAGGATTTGAAACACTAGTTTCAGATAAAACACAAGCAAAAATCTTAATTGATATTCACTCTGAAAACTAAAAAAATAAAAGAAGCCACCTTGTAAGTGAAAATTTACAAGGTGGCTTTACTGTCTTATTGATACTTTAATTATAACGCAATTTACTGGAAATTAATAGACTGGTATTTTAAGAAGAAACAGAGTAATATAAACGTTCAATGAGAAGGAGTGTGTTTTTATGACGATTAAGCAACAAGAACAAGAACATTTGACCTTTGTTTATGACAAACTAAAACAAACGCAAAAAGAGATTAGACTCTCACTTAATGAAGAAAATGAAGCCGCTCGAAACGAGATGAGACACAGTGGTGATGATATCCGGTTAAACTATGATAACTGGGGTGACCGACTGGAAACATTAGCAGCTATTGAGATGAAAAATCGTGAGTTAGATCAACGAAAATTTTCTATTGATGTGATGCGAAAAACACAAGAAAAAGTTAATCGTTTGTTAGAATCTCCTTATTTTGGAAAAATAGATGTTACTTTTTCAGATGAAGAAGAACAAGAGTCTTTTTATTTAGGTATCAACGGCTTTTCAGATGGTAATTACAACAATTTAATTTACGATTGGCGTTCTCCAATTGCTGAATTATTTTATAACAATGAGCTAGGCGAATCTTCTTATGTAGCCAATGAACAAACAATCGAGGTAACTATTAATAATAGACGTCAATTAGTAACAGAAAAAGACCAATTAAAATTTGTTTTTGATACGGCAGTGGCTATTGATGATCAAGTTTTATTATCGGTTCTTGAAAAAGAAGCCACAGAAACAATGCAAGATATTACGTCGTCTATTCAAAAAGAACAAAATGATATTATTCGTGACCAAAAACATTCGGCTATATTAGTAAATGGAGTAGCTGGTAGCGGAAAAACATCAGTTGTTATGCAGCGAATTGCTTATTTATTGTATCGAAATCGCCGAGAAATCAATTCTGACAATGTCTTGATACTATCTCCTAATGAGGAATTTATTCAGTATTTATCAGATGTGTTACCTAGTTTAGGTGAAAAAAATCCTCTTAATATGACTTTTAGAAAGTTGGTTAAAAGGCTGTATCATTACAAAGTAGAATCAGAAAGTGAGTTATTTGAGAGAATTAGTCAAAAAGAAGTTGCTACACAAGATTCTATTTTAAGAAGTAGAGACTTTTCAGAGTATCTTAAAAAAGAAGGTGCTCAACTATTACTTTCAAGAGGACTGCCTTTTAGAGCTATTAAGCATCATGAACAAGAAATGATTTCTCAGAAAGTAATTCAACAATTATTTAATGAAACACCAACCAATGCCTCATTAGTTGAAAGAATTCAAGGAACAAAAGCTAAATTAGAGAGTTATTGGGATGATGTATTAAGAGCAGAGTCACAAAAGCCAACTGTTCAGGAAGAAATGCAGCATTTATCAGAAGATGAGCAGCTAAATTATTTAGGTAAACTCATCCCAGATGATCCGAATAAATTGGCTTTTTACGTTAAAAAGATTTTAGAAAAAAGATTTAGTCATGTGGCCAAAAATATTCGTAAACTAAATTGGTTAAATCAAGTCAGACTATTAGAAACTATTTATCAGTCTTATACACATAAAAAGCTAGATAAAGAGTTCCAATCATTGGATTTTGCGGTAGCTATGCTTTTGATGAAGCATTTATTTGTTGAAAAATTACCTGTGTTTAAAGTTGAATTTTTATTAGTAGATGAAATTCAAGACTATACATCAGCCCAGTTAATCTTACTAAGCGAGCTGTTTCCAAAAGCTAAAGTAACAGTAGTGGGAGATGAGAACCAAGCAATTTTTAATACTAATCTTTCTTTTACAGAAATTGAATTGATTTTAAAAGGTTACCATAAAACTACTGAGACTTATCATCTACAAAAAAGTTACCGTTCAAGTGGAGCTATTACGGCAACATTTAATCAATTAATTGAGTCTAATCGTCAAGTGATTCCAGTTCAACCACTTGGAGAACCAGTTTCAACAGAAGAATTTAATGATTTGTCATCTTTTGCTAAATTAGTAGAAGAACGACTAGCAGAAATCGGTGATTCATCGTTGACGATTATTACTAAAACAAGTCTTGAGCAACAAAAATTAATTAACTTATTTGATAAAGAGTTAATTAAACAAAAGAAAATTGTGGTTTTATCCATTATGCTAGCCAAAGGTTTAGAGTTTGACCATGTTATTTTATATGATGTATCTCAAGAGAATTATCATACAGTTCAGGATAGAAGACTTCTATACACAGCCATATCTCGTGGTATGAAAACATTGATGATTAGTTATAAAGAAAAATTAACAGAATTCTTTAAATAAAAAAACAGTCTTCGAAAGAAGGCTGTTTTTGTTATTAGTAAGCAGGTGTTTCATTTGCTTTTAGTTCAGTTAATTCTTTATTTAGGGAATCAAACTTTTTAGATAACTCATCAAGTTCTTTATCTACTTTTGTATTAGCATCAAGTAATTTTTTGTTATCTTGTTCTAAAGATTTATTTAAAATAGTTACTTGATTAAGTTCTTTTTTTGTATCTCTTAACTGGCTATAACTATAGACAGTTGTCAAAAAGAGAATACCGATAACTGAAATAGCTAGAATTTTTTTAATATCCATAAGTGGAGCCTCCTTTTTTAAGAGTTCCCTTATTATAACGGATTTTTGTCTAAATACTCAAAGAATATCGTTTGAAATGAAAAATTAATTAAAAAACAAGTGATTTATAATTGTTTTTATAGAGGTTAAAAAAACAGGGGGATATCAAATTTATGTAGTGTCATATAAAGAAAAAGAGGCTAACCATAGATAGTCAGCCTCCTTTTGTTATTTTAAAGTCACTAAAGTGTAATTCTTTTTACCTTTTCTAACAATGATGAATCGCTCATCAATAGCTAGAGATGGTGTGATATTAGTTTCGGTACTTGTTATTTTGTCACCGTTAATTGAGATAGCACCATTTTCAATATCTTCACGAGCTTGTCGTTTAGAAGGTTCAATAGCAGTCTCAACTAACCAATCAACAATATTTAAAGCTTCTTTTGTTATCTCTGCATTAGGCATATTTTTGAATCCATCTTCAATTTGATGGGCTGTTAGTTCTTTAACATCTCCTGAAAATAAAGCTTCTGTAATACTTAAAGCATCTGCTAAAGCTTCTTCACCATGGACAAAAAGAGTCATTTCGCGAGCCAATGTTTTTTGAGCTTCGCGTTTATGAGGTTCACTCACAACTTTATTAGCCAACTCTTCAATCTCTTCTTGTGTTAAGAACGTGAAGAATTTTAAATATCTGACAACATCACGGTCATCTTGATTTAACCAAAATTGGTAGAACTCGTAAGGTGATGTTTTCTCAGGGTCTAACCAGATAGCACCACCAGCAGTTTTACCAAACTTAGTTCCATCAGCTTTAAGCATCAATGGAATAGTTAAGCCAAATGCCTGAGCATCGGCACCTTCTTTTTTACGAATCAAGTCTAAACCAGCTGTAATATTTCCCCATTGATCAGCGCCACCAATTTGAAGACGAACGTCATGATGACGGAATAAATGTAGGTAGTCCATAGATTGTAGAATTTGGTAAGTAAATTCAGTAAATGAAATACCTGTATCTAATCGACTAGAAACAATATCTTTAGCTAGCATAGTGTTGATGTTGAAGTTTTTACCATAATCTCTTAGAAAATCTAAAAGTGTTAGGTTATGTGTCCAATCATAGTTATTGACCATTGTTAGCTCTTGTTCATTGTTTTCATCAAAGAAAAGATGCTTCATTTGATTGGTTAAACAATCTACATTGTGTTGGACTTGCTCCATAGATTGTAATTGTCGTTCACTCGTTCTACCACTAGGATCTCCAATAGTACCAGTTGCCCCACCAATTAAGATGTAAGGATGATGTCCTAACATTTGGAATCTTTTAAGCATCATAAAAGGGATTAAATGCCCAATATGCATACTGTCTCCAGTAGGGTCAACACCACAGTAAAGAGAAATTTTGTTATGTTCAACATAATCTCTTAACCCTTCAGCATCTGTTTGTTGATTAATAGCATCACGCCATGATAACTCATCAATAATATTTGTACTCATGTCACTCCACCTTTCTTTTAACTAACTAATGTTGTGGTACCACCCATGTGCCTTTTTATAAGACATCCCGATTTTAGTTAGTTTATCAGATAAGTTTTTTATGCTCATAAATGAGCAATTTAAAGTGAATTAATAATTAGAATCCTAAAATAAAACACGTTATTTGTCAAACAAGGCAAAAAAAACTTTTTAAAAAACAAATGAAATTAAAATGAGTGAAAACTCATTTTTTTTAATAATTGAAAATGTAGTTTATTTTCAATTATATTAAAAGTCTATAAAATCAAGGTTAGTGGCTTGTTTGTTCAGTTGACGATTTATAGCTTTAACGCGTTAAAGCTTTCTTGAATCTATTGTTTTTGCTCATTTTTTTCTCATAAAAATTTTATTTCCTTAATGAAATAACGCTTGTGAGGTTTTATACTTGGTCCTGTTGAAAGAACTTCAAATCCTTACAAGGTAACAAATTTAGGCCTAAAGATGTTTTCTGATTCATTTGAAGGGAAGATTATTTGTAATAGGGGGAAATAAACAATGAGTCAAGGGAATAAGAAATTATCCTTAGTTGGATTAATTGGGATTACCATGGCATTCTTTGGAACAGTTCGTAGTGTTCCAACATTAGCCTCAACTGGCTGGACACAAATTTTTTATATGTTAATCGCAGCCTGTGCGTTTGCTTTACCTATAGCTTTAATGTCTGCTGAATTATCTACTGCATGGCCAGAAGAAGGTGGACCACAAGTTTGGGTAAAAAATGCTTTAGGTGAGAAGTGGGGATTTGTTACCTCATGGTTATTATGGGTTCAAATGTTTTTCGGAATGGTTATGGTAGCTTCTACAGTGGGTGTTCTTTTAGGTTATGTCATTAACAAACCTGAATTAGGAGAAAATAACTATTTTATCTTAGCAATGATTTTAATTGCATATTGGACTATTACATTACTAAATTTAAAATTTGATATGGTTAAAATTGCAGGTGACTGGGGAGCAGTAATTGGTGTTTACATTCCTTTTCTTGCTTTAGTTATCCTAGGTGTATGTTACACCATTAAAAATGGTATTAATCCGGCAGGTTATCTAGCTGATTTCTCTGTTAGTAAATTATTACCAGATTTAAGTGATTTAGGTAGTTTACCAACATTAACTGGTATTATCTTTATCTTTGCAGGAGTTGAGATTTCATCAGTTCATGCCAACAACATAGATAATCCTAAGAAAAATTATCCAATTGCTGTTATTGTTTCAGTTTTAGTATTAGTATTCTTTAACTTAGTTGCAGGACTAACAGTTGCCAATGCTGTACCAGCTGGTGAAATGAATTTAGCAAATATTACACAACCTTTTGTCATTATGACTGAAGATTTAGGAGTTCCAGCAATATTTAATAACTTAATTTCATTAATGATATTAATTGGGGTGTTGGTTCAATTAAGTGCTTGGGTTCTTGGACCAAGTAAATCAATGATTAAAGTAGCAGATGAAGGTAACTTACCTCCATTCTTCCAAAAACGTAACAAACAAGGTATTCCAATTAACATTGTGTTAGTGCAAGCAACAGTTATTTCAATTGTGTCACTACTTTATGCGGTTATACCTGATGTGAGTGCAGCATTCTTAATTATTACGATTACAACAACGATTCTTTATTGCATTGTTTACTTATTGATTGCCATTTCAGCGATTAAACTACGTTACAAAATGCCTGAAATTGTTAGACCTTTTAGATTAGGTTCAAAAGGCAATGGTTTGATGTGGTTTGTAGCAGGTATCTCAATTGCTAGTGTTATTTTAACAATTTGTGTCAGCATGATTCCACCAGCATCAATTGCTGCTAACAATCATACAGCTTATGTTATTTACCAAGTTGTCGCAACACTAGTTATGGTAGGTATTGCTTTAGTTATTTACCGAAATAAAAAAGAATCTTGGAAGAAAAAATAATAATATTCATTAGATAAGGGGAAGATGAACATGACTGAAAAAAATATAATTGATCCAACAAATACTAATTTAAAAGCATTATTCCTAGGGGATAAAGGGGAAAATGTTGATATTTATAAACGCATTTTAAACCGTATGATAGATGAGCATGTTGGTTGGAGACAAAACTACATGCCTCAAGATTTACCAGTTATTACACCTCACGACCGACGTGAAGAGTCATTCCAAAATACTGTAGACAACATGGAAGAAGTTTTCAACGTATTAAGTTCTCGTTTACGTACAGATTCTCTACCTTGGCATTCAGCAGGTCGTTTCTGGGGACATATGAACTCTGAAACGTTATTACCATCAATTATTGCTTATAACGCAGCAATGCTTTGGAATGGTAATAACGTGGCTTATGAATCTTCACCAGCAACATCAAAAATGGAAGAAGAAGTTGGTTTAGACTTTGCTACTTTAATGGGTTATAGAAACGGTTGGGGGCATATCGCTTGTGATGGTTCAATCGCTAACTTAGAAGGTATCTGGTATGCACGTAACTTTAAATCAGCACCATTTGCAATCAAAGAAATTATTCCAGAAGCAGTTGCTGGAAAATCTGACTGGGAATTATTAAATATGTCAGTAGATGACATTTTAGATATTTTAGATGCTCATCAAGATAAATACGATGAAATCAAAGAAAGAACAGCCAGAAGTGGTAAAAACTTAGAAAAACTTGGTAAATGGATTGTTCCTCAAACAAAACATTATTCATGGTTAAAATCAGCTGATATTATCGGTGTTGGTTTAGATCAAGTGATTGCAGCTGATGTTGACAATGAATACCGTATGGATGTTGAAAAATTAGAAGAAACAATTCGTAACCTTGCAGCAGAAGGCATTCCAACTCTAGGAGTGGTAGCTGTAGTTGGTTCAACAGAAGAAGGACAAATTGACCGCGTTGATCAAATTGTTGCTTTAAGAAAAAAATTAGCTAAAGAAGGTATTTACTTCTATATTCATGTTGATGCAGCTTATGGTGGCTATGGCCGTTCAATCTTCTTAGATGAAAACGATGAGTTCATTCCATTTGAAGAAATTAATGATGTTTATGCGAAACATAATATTTTCCAAGGAGAAAATCATTGGTTAACTCGTGAAGTATACGAATCATTTAAAGCAATTGAAAGCTGTGAAACAGTAACAATTGACCCTCATAAAATGGGTTATGTGCCTTACTCAGCTGGTGGAGTTGTTATCCGTGACGTTCGTATGCGTGATATGATTTCTTACTTTGCTACTTATGTCTTTAAAAAAGGAGCAGACATTCCTGCATTATTAGGAGCATACATCTTAGAAGGATCTAAAGCTGGAGCAACAGCAGCAGCAGTTTGGGCAGCTCATAGAACATTACCACTTAATGTGACTGGATTCGGTAAATTAATCGGAGCAAGTATTGAAGGTGCATTTAGATTCTATAACTTTATTGATGGTTTAGAATTTGATGTTAATGGTAAAACAATTGAAATGCACGCATTAACTCGTCCAGATTTTAACATGGTTGATTATGTCTTTAATGAAAAAGGAAATAAAGACTTAGAAAAAATGAACGAACTTAATGAAGAATTCTATAGCTATGCGTCATATGCTAAAGGTGGTACTTATCATAATGAATTTATCACTTCACATACTGACTTTGCTGTACCTGATTATGGTAATAGTCCATTAGAATTTGTTAAAGGATTAGGATTCTCAGAAGCAGAGTGGGAAAAAGAACAAAAAGTAACTATTTTAAGAGCATCAGCAATGTCTCCATACGCACATGATGAAAAAGTGTTTGCTGAATACTCAGAAAAAATTAAATCAGCTATCCAAAGTAAATTAGAAGCTATTTACGCAGAATAATTAAATACCAGGTAAGAACCAATGTAGATAATCGACTTGCATTGGTTTTTACCGGTTATAGATAACATAGAGGGAAGAGGCCGATTATGGAAAAAGAAGTGACATTTAAAGAAGCTTGTTTATTATTAATCATGGTGTTACTAGCTATTGGTGGGAGTATTATTGGCTTTAACTTACCAGCTCATGTGGGGATTTTAAGTGCTATCTTTATTTTAGTTTTATTTATGATGTATAAAAAAATGTCCTGGGATGATTTACATGAGGGAATAATTTCAGGAATTAAACCTGGATTGATACCGATTATCCTATTTATCTTAATAGGATCATTGATTAGTATTTGGATTGCTTCAGGAACTATTCCGACTATTATGGTTTATGGATTTTCCTTTTTACATCCAAGTTTCTTTTTAGGTGCCGTTTTCTTAATCTGCGGTATTGTTGGAGCAGCAGTTGGTAGCTCTTTTACAACAGTTTCAACAATTGGAATTGCTTTTGTCGGCATGGGGCAAATGATGGGTTTTGACCTACCAATCATTGCAGGAGCAATTGTTTCAGGCGCATTTTTAGGGAATGTGGTTTCACCTCTTTCAGATACAGCCAATCTAGCAGCGGCTACTGCGAATGTTGATATTTTTACTCATTTAAAACACGAGTTAAAAACAACAATACCTGCGGCCGTTGTCTCTCTTTTATTTTTTACTTTCATGAGTAGAAGCGGAAACGGAAGCGTGCATCTGTCTGAAATAGATGTTTTAAACAATGTATTGAAAGATGGATTTGCTATTACACCAGTTATGCTATTACCAGTTGCTTTATTATTTGCTTGTGCGTGGAAAAAAGTACCTGCAATACCTTCTTTACTTTTTAATATTGTGTTTTCTTTAGTTCTACTAAAAATCTATCAACCAGCGACAACAGTTGATCAAATAGGTTCTTGGATTCAAGATGGTTTTGTGTCAACGACTGGTAACCAAGTTGTAGATACATTGTTATCTCGTGGTGGTATTCAAAGTATGATGTGGTCAGTATCACTGATTTTATTAGCCTTATCATTAGGTGGTTTGTTGATAAAAACACATGTAATTGATATAATACTCAAGCAAATGGAGAGTAGTTTAAATACACCAGTAAGATTGATTATTGCAACAGCACTGACAGCTGTGGGAGTTAACGTGTTGATTGGCGAGCAGTATTTATCTATTATCCTACCTGGAGAAGCTTATAAGGGAAGCTTCAACAAACAAAATATTCCATTAACGTATTTATCAAGAACATTATGTGACGCAGGAAGCACGCTCAATCCTTTAATACCATGGGGTGTTAGTGCGGTGTTCATCTCAAGTGCGCTAGGGGTAGCAACACTTGAATATTTACCATTTGCGATATTTTGTTATGTATTGCCACTATTATCAATTATTTTTAGTTTTTTCATTAAAACAGATGAGGAAACAAAGGGGAGAAAAATATGAGAATTGATAAACTATCAAAAGAAGAAACAAGACACTTTTTTGAAACTATTTTATTATTAGAAGATGTGGATGAGTGTTACGCATTTTTTGATGATTTGATGACACTTAAAGAAATGAAAGTCTTTGTCACAAGACTTACGGTAGCAGAAATGTTATTAGAAGGTAAAACTTATCAAGAAATTGAGAAAAAAACGCAAGCAAGTACAGCTATCATCTCTCGCGTTAAGCGTTCTATTGAAGAAGGCAATGATTCATATGAATTATTAAGAAATAGGCTGAATAGCCAACAATAAAACAAAAAGAAAACTGATTTTAGTTATCAGTTTTCTTTTTGTTTTTTAAATATTTTTCACGTATTTCTTTTAATTGTTGTTTCTTATCTAATTTCTCAGGAACATTTTTCTCATGATATTTAGTCACAGAAGCTTTTCCTTTAGAGTCTAACTGATATTTTCCCACATTATTCACCTCTTCTATAATATACCTTATTTTTTTGATAGGTGCACTAAAGTTAGTATATGAATTGTTTTTTTACTTAATGAAAATGTCGATTTCCTCACGTTTCCTAATCATTAATTATGTTAACCTTGATTTGGTGAATTAATTAACAAGAGAAAATATAACATTATTACAAAAATTCGGGAGGATAACAAGATGGACATTGCTAATTTTGGAGTAGAAGAGTGGTTGAATAAGTGGGAAAAAAACGCAACGTATGATATTTCACAAAGCTCTGTGGAAGCGCTAACTTTAGAAGAGTTATTAGGATTGGGTGGAGAAACAATAGAATCTTTTTTTCAGCCGTTAGCACAACTACCACAAGATTATGGTTGGATAGAAGGATCAGATAGATTTAAAGAAGAAGTTGCTAAATTATATAAAACAGTTGAGCCAGACAATATTTTACAAACTAATGGGACTACAGGTGCTAATTTTTTAGCAATGTATGCACTAATAGAACCAGGTGATCATATTATTTCGATGCTGCCATCGTATCAACAATTATATGATATTCCTCGTTCTTTTGGAGCAAATGTTTCCTTTGTTCATTTAAGTGAGAAAAACAATTGGGAACTGGATGTTGAAGAGTTACGAGATTTAATAAAACCTACCACTAAAATGATTTGCTTGAACAGTGCTAATAATCCTACCGGTACACTGATAAATCCTCAACAACTAGAACAGATAGTTGCTTTAGCAGAAGAAGTGGGAGCTTATATTTTAGTAGATGAAGTATATGCGCCTTTATCAGAAAAAACAGACCATATATCAGTAGTAGATTTATATGAAAAAGGAATCTCAACTAATTCTTTATCTAAAACCTATTCGATTCCAGGAATAAGGATTGGTTGGACAGCAACTAATAAAGAACTAGCTGATGTTTTTAGAAAGTATCGTGATTATACAATGATTTGTAGTGGTGTGATTGCAGATGAATTAGCTGTTTTTGCACTTGAAAATAAAGAAAAGATATTGAAACGAAATCGACAAATAGTAGCAGAAAATTTAGAAATTCTAAAAAACTGGGTAGATTCGGAACCAAGAGTTAGTTTAGTTACTCCAAATCATGTCTCAACTTCTTTTATCAAATTAGATATACCTCAAGATGATGAAACTTTTTGCTTGGACTTGTTGAATGAAACAGGTGTTTTACTGATACCAGGTTCTGCTTTTAATGTCTCGCAACATGCTCGAGTGGGATATTGTTGTCAAAAAGAAACACTAATAAACGGATTAGAGTTACTTTCTTCTCAATTGAGAAAATATGATAGACAGGTTTAGGTGAAGGCAAGTGGAAAATAAGTCAGGCATAGGTAAATGGTCTTTAGTTGCATTAGTGATTAGTTCTTCTTTAGGAAGTGGTGTCTTCGGGATTACCAGTGATTTAGCTAGGTCTTCAGCAGTTGGGCCGGTGATGTTATCCTGGATTATTGTTGGAATAGGTATTTTATCCCTAATTTTATCATTGAATAATTTAGGTGAAAAAAGAGCAGATATTAATGGTGGTATCTTTGGATATGGAACAGAGTTGTTTGGCCCAATAGGAGGCTTTATTAGTGGTTGGGGATATTGGTTATCAGGTTGGCTAGGTCAAGTAGCATTTGCTACGATGTTGATGAGTGCGATTGGTGAATTTTTCCCAATCTTTAAAGGTGGCCAAAACGTACCATCTATTATTTTTGCTAGTATCGTTATATGGGCTTTAACTTATTTAGTTAATAAAGGGGTTGAAAGTGCTAGTATTATCAATACCATAGTAACACTTGCAAAATTAGTTCCTTTATTTGTTTTTATTATCATAATGATTGTCTCATTTGAAGTAGATGTGTTTAAAGCTGATTTTTTAACTAACATAGTTGGTAATATGAAACAATCACAAGGGAATACAGGTATTTGGTTACAAATGAAAAGTTGTTTGATGGTTATGATGTGGGTTTTTGTTGGGATTGAAGGAGCGACAGTTTTATCTAGACGAGCTAAAAAAAGATCAGATGCTCAGATTGCATCTATTATAGGCTTATTAAGTTTATTGGTCATTTATATTTTTGCATCGGTTTTGCCTTATGGTGTGTTATCTCAAGCAGAACTGGCAACAATGGAACAACCTGCAATGGCTAATATTTTAAAAAGTGTTGTAGGTGAATGGGGAGCGATATTAATCAATTTAGGATTAATTACTTCCATCTTAGGTTGTTGGTTGTCTTGGACGATGCTGCCAGCAGAAACAACTATGTTAATGGCTAAAGAAAAATTATTACCGAAAAAATGGGGAAGAGTGAACAAAAAAAATGCCCCGACATATTCTCTTATTTGTGCGGGAGCTTTGACTAACTTATTTTTATTAACTTTTCTTTTTACAGATTATGCTTATGAGTTTGCTTATTCTATGTGTACTGCGTCTATTTTAGTATGTTATTTATTAGTTAGTATGTATCAAGTGAAATATTCTTATCAACATAAAGATAATAAGCAATTATTAATTGGCTTAGTAGCCGTTATATTTGAGGCTTGTGGCATTATTTTAGCAGGGTATCAATATTTATTAATATGTAGTATTGCTTATGTGCCAGGTTTTCTATTTTATTATATTGCAAAAAAAGAAAAAAACAGCAGGATTAACAGGAAAGAAAAAGGCGTCATATTGATTATTACTTTAATCGCTGTGTACTCACTAATAATGATTTTTACAGGGAATATTAATGTATAAATGACTACTTAGAGAATTGAAAAAATAAACACCTAAGAAACTTACAATTAAAGTTTCTTAGGTGTTTATTTTACTATTTATTAGATGTGCTAGTTAACTTTGATTATTTTTCATTATGCCAAAAAAGAATATATGAATCATTTCTTTTATAGGTAATTGATTTTTCTGATTTATATTGTTGTCTGTATAAGCAGCTAAAACTCGTAAAAAATGTAGTGGGACATTATCTGTATTAATGTCTTCAGTTATGTTACTTTTTAAATTATCAAAAAACTGATAAAAGGGTAAGAAATAGTTTTCTTGCCATAAAATAAAAATCTTTTGACTAACTTCTTGTGGTAATTCTTCATTTACATCTTTCATCATTAAAGAAAAATTCATGGAATGATTTTGAATTAAAAATTCAGACATATTTACTAGGATAGTTTCAGGGGAATCAGAACTTTTTAAGAAACTGTATAAATTATTACCAATTCTTTGTGTAAATTTTTGCAGTACTTGAACATAAATATCTTCCTTATTCTGAAAATGATGATAGATAGCTGGCTGACTTATTCCTAACCCCTTAGCAATTTGCCTTGTAGATGTTGCTAAGTATCCTTGCTCCATAAAAAGAGTAGTTGCATAATCGATGATATCTTCTTTTTTATTCATTGTGTGAGTACACCTTATTTCTAAGAGAAAGTTTTCTCTAACTTATTTTCTATACTAACAGTTTATCATAAAACTTATCACTTGATAAGTTTTGGAACTGATGATATCTTTTACTTATCAAGTGATAAGTAAATTGAGAGGAGGAACTTAATAATAGGAGCCTATTATTAAGGAATACACATGTTTTTAGCATTGAAAGAAATAAAAAAAGAAAAATTAAGATTCGTAATGATAGTTTTAGTAACATCGTTAATTGCTTTTTTAGTCTATTTTTTAACAGGATTAGCTTATGGTTTAGCAAGTGCTAATACCACATCTGTTGAGCATTGGAGATCAGAAGGAATTATTTTATCAAAAGCTTCGAATCAAAATATTTATGCATCTTCAATAGAAGAAAATGTAGTTAAGAGCTTGAATTTAAAATCAAGTGAATCCTTAAATGTAGCATCTACAGTTGTATCTGTTAATAAAAATAGTGACCAGTTTGATTTAGTTTTAATGGGAGTAGAGGAAAAAAGTAAATTAATTTTACCCAAAATAATTGAAGGTAGAAAAATAAAAGGAAATCAAGAAATAATATTATCTAGTAGCTTTAAAAAAGATTTTGATATAAAAATTGGCGACACACTTAAAATTATTAGTACTGGAAGAGAGTTTGATGTTGTAGGTTTTACTGAAAAATCTGAGTACAATACACAAACAGTAGGATATGTATCACTAGAGATGGCTTCTCAAGAAATGATGATGTACAAGACAGGTGATGAAAAAACAGATGCTGTAGCAACTCCGACTATTAATATGCCAAATAGAATTTCAGCAATAATAACAAATGAAAAGATAGATAATAAAATATTAAAGGAAAATAAGTTGACCTATTTGAGTAAAGTGGAATTTATTAATACAATTCCAGGTTATCAAGCACAAATTTTAACTTTTGGATTAATGATTCTATCATTGATTATAATTTCAGCATTTATAATATCTATATTTATGTATATTATAACAATGCAGAAAAAATCAATTTTTGCTATTTTGAAAATTCAAGGAATAAGTGACAGTTACATAAGTAAGTCAGTCATTTATCAAACTATAATAGTTAGCCTATTAGGGGTATTTATAGGGGTAATTTTAACTTTAGTGACATTTAATTTTTTACCAAACCAAGTACCTGTACAAATGAACTGGCCAATCACAGGAATAGTTAGTATATTATTTTTAATTTGTCCTTTATTAGGAAGTCTTTTTTCAGCTAGAAGTATATTGAAGATTGATCCATTAGATGCTTTATAGGAGGGAGAACAAGTCAATGATTGAGTTAAAAAAAGTCAGTAAATACTTTAAAATGGGTAATCAAGTTCAAGAGATATTGAAACCAACAAATTTAGTAATAAATAAAAGTGAATTTAATGCCATAGTTGGTCCTAGTGGTTCAGGAAAATCCACTTTACTGACTATTATAGGGGCTCTACAAAAGCCTAGTTCAGGCGATATTTATATTAATAATCAAAGGTTAACAGAATTTAACCAAAAAGAATTATCAAAGTTAAGATTTTCAGAAATAGGTTTTATTCTTCAAACTTCTAACCTAGTACCTTATTTGACTGTCCAAGAGCAATTTGAACTGAAATATAATGTTGTTGGGAAAAAAATTAACCAACAACGAATAGATCGATTACTTGATGAATTATCCATATCTCATTTAAAAAACAAATATCCAGAAGATATATCTGGGGGAGAAAAACAACGAGTCGCTATAGCTTTAGCTTTAGTGAATGAACCTAAAGTCATTTTAGCTGATGAACCAACTGCCAGCTTGGATACTAATAGATCTTTCGAAGTTATAGATATATTTAAAAGAATATCCAAAGATAGTCAAACAACTATTATTATGGTGACTCATGATGTTAGGATGCTTGAAAAATGTGATCGAATATTTGAAATGAAAGATGGCGTATTGGAAGAGAAAAATATTAATTAATCTATTTAGTGAATTAAACAAATGTATTACTATATATATGGAGACCTCTATTTATTATCAATTAGATAATAGAATAGAGGTTTTTTTAAATAGAATCTAAAAGTAATGATTTATTTAGGTGTACAGCTTAAGTTAAAAAAAAGAGAAATTTATTTGGACTTCTTAGAAAGTCATAGGTGATTTAAAATTCAAGGTGAAGGTGATGATTATGGAAAATAATTATAATTTATCAAGTGATAAGCGAAGAATTGAAATTTTAAGGCGATTGGTTGAAGGTGAGCATATTAGTTACCAAACACTGTCAGATGAGTATTTTGTCTCAAGAAGTAGTATTGCTAATGACATTATTTATATAAAAAAGTTATTTGCTAAAGAAGGGTTGTCATTAAATTTTGATAACTCAGGAACTTATTTTGAGGGTAGTGAGGCAGAAATTCAAAGAGTTCTAAAAAGAGCTATTTTGAATAATATGAATGAACTAACAGTTGTGGATCACTTAGTAGATTTAACTTTAATGAATCAAGTAAGAGAAGTTTTTGTATCAGCTATCCAAAAGAAAAAAATTGATATTCCAGAAAGTTATATTCAAAGTATTGTCGTTTCAATTTTATTAATTATTGAAAGGTCAGATAAAATGATGAACTTTCTAAGTAATAAAACAGAAGTTAATAAATTTTTCTTAGAGTTTGATTTATATCCTCTTGTTTATGAGTTACTTAAAGAATTTGAAGAACAAAACATTTATCAATTTTCTCCTGAAGAAATTCAGTATTTAACGTCTTTAATAATTGGAAGCGGTCTTAAATTTTTTGTGAAAGATGACAGTATTCCTTTTTCATTTAGAGGGAAAACACGTCACTTTATTCAAAAAGTAAGCGAGGGCTTACAAACTGATTTGACTCAAGACAAACGCCTAGAAGAAGATTTGTTAGTTCATCTCTATCAGTTAGTGTTGCGGATAGAAGCTCAAAGCACAATCGTTAATCCTTTAATTAAAGATATTAAAAAGAAATACGCAACGGTTTATGGTGTTGTGTGGTTTGCGTTAAATGATTTTTTTAAGTCTTACAAGGTGACCTTATCAGAAGATGAAGTCGGTTTCGTTGTCATTCATATTCAAGCGGCTCTAGAAAGAGTTCAAAAGGTGAGAAAAATTTTATTTGTTTGTCCGAATGGTATTGGAACAAGCTCATTTGTTTCAGCTAAGATTAGAAAAATTTTACCTAATATTGATTCAATTGAAACAGTTTCGACTAATGCTCTAAAGCACATTGAGTTATCTGACGTAGATTTTATTATTTCAACTATTGATATCACAGTACCAGATAAAAAAGTTGTAAAAATATCACCAATGGTAACTAGTGATGACATGAAAAATATTATGAATCACTACATTGATTTAGTTGTGGAAATGGACCAAGAAGTAGACTCTACTATATCAGCAAAAGTCGTTGAGACAATTGCTCAAAATATTCTGTTTGGCAATTTTAAAGAAAAAAATGAAGCTCTAGATTACCTAATCGAGAAACAAATTTTTGAGAATAAAGAAATAAAAGAAAAATTTCATCAATCTGTTTATGATAGGGAAAAAATTCAATCAACCTATTTAGGAAATGGCTTTGCTATTCCTCATGGAAATCCAAAGTATGTGGAAAAAACGACGATTAGTGTTTTGGTACTAGATAAACCGGTTATTTGGGACAATCAAAAAGTAGATGTCATTGTATTGTTAATGATAAGAGAAGAAGATATGAAAGAAGTTGAAGCAATGATGGAACTTGTAATGAGGGGAATCACTGATAAGGAATGGTTCATCACCAAAATGTTAGAGATAAAGGAGTGAGAAAATGATAAATATGTTGCCAGAAGATCATATTTTAGTAGTAGATCATGTAAAAGATTGGAAAGAAGCGGTGGATTTAGCTAGTCAACCATTACTTGAGAAACAGTTAATCACAGACGTGTATGTAGAGAATATGAAACAAAGTGTTCTCGATAATGGACCTTATATGGTTTTAACAGATTACTTTGCTTTGATGCACGCTAAAGCAGGAGAGGGGGTTAATCAAAAATCAATGAGCTTACTCGTAACAAAAGAGGAAGTATCAATGGAAGGCAAGCCAGTCAAAATATTCTTAGTATTAGCAGCAGAAGATAGTCAGAACCACTTAGAAAGTTTACAACAGATTATGACAGTGTTTATGGATGATGAAAATTACCAAACGATTATGAGCGGTCAATTAGATAAAATAAAAAAACTATTTAATAAAGGAGAGTAATTATTATGAAAATTTTAGCAGTTTGTGGATTTGGTGTAGGTAGTTCAATGGTTTTAAAAATGACCATAGATAAAGTAGCAAAAGAGATGGGGATTCAGGCTAGTGTTGAAAACACAGACTTGTCATCAGCTAAAGCAACTCAAGCAGACGTGTATTTTACAAGTCAAGAATTACTAAATGAATTAGCTTCATCAGTAAAAAATCCTGTTTATCCTGTAAAAAAATATATGGATAAAGAAGAAGTTAGAATGCAATTGGAAAAATTTTTAGAAGAAAGAGGTAATTAAAATGGATTTTATAACTAATCAAATACTAAAAAATCCACCTGTTCTCTTAGGTTTAATTGCAATGATAGGTCTCCTTTTACAAAGAAAACCTATTGCTGAAGTGATTAAAGGAACTTTAACAGCAGCTTTTGGGATGGTAATCTTATCTGCTGGTGTAAATATGTTAGTTGGAGCTATTGCCCCAATTAATACAGCGGTACAAACACAAATGGGTGTTGCAGTAACAGAAGGTTTATCAGATGTAACTTTTACAGCTGAATACGGTGGAACAGTTGGACTAGCAATGTTCTTAGGTCTTATTATTCATTTACTTATTGCTCGTTTTACACCAGTTAAAACAATTTTCTTAACTGGTCACATGCTTTGGTGGTTCCCGTTTATCGTTGTTGCAGGTGGAGTTGAAGCAGGAATGCGTGGCACATCATTAATTATTTTTGGTGCTATTCTTTCAGCTTTATACTGGTCATTTATGCCTTGGATTATGAGAAGATATGTGTGGGATGCAACGGGTGACGAGTCATTCTTAATTGGTCATCCAACAGGAATTTTATCTATTGTTTCAGGATTTGTAGCCAAACGAGTAGGAAATAAAGAAAAATCTACTGAAGATTTAAAAGTTCCAGAAGGTTTTTCATTCTTTAGAGAAATTTCAATTACTGGTGCATTAGTCATGTTTATTATGAACATTATTGTAGCTTTTATTGCTCCAGTTTTAGTGCCAGAAGGCGGTAATATGTTTATGTTTGCTGTTAATGCTGGACTGAACTTTGGTGCAGGTTTACTAATTATGTTATACGGGGTTCGTTTATTAATTAATCAAATTGTACCAGCATTCCAAGGGATTGCTGAAAAAGTTGTTCCAGGTGCAATTCCAGCATTTGATGTTCCAATTCTTTTTAACTACCGACCAAATGCTGTTATCATCGGTTTCATTGTTGGGATGATTACTTCAACTATTTTTGTTATTATCGCCAATTCATTTAACGTTTTTGGTGTTTTATTAGTACCTTTAGTTATTACTAGTTTCTTTGAACTTGGTGGAGCAGCGGTAATTGGAGAAGGTCAGGGTGGTTTACGTGGTTCAATTATTGGGACAACAGTTGCAGCTCTTGTAATGGTTGTTTTAGTAGGTGTATCAGCTATGTTACTAGGTTCAACTGTTCAAAACTGGATTATGATTTTTGGTGGTAATGACTTATCACTTTGGGGAATCCTTGCTAGAGGATTAGGAAGTTTATTTGGAGGTTTCTAATATGTTTCAATATATGGATAAAGTAACAAAAATTTTAGAAGTCGTAAAAAAAGAAGAAAGTGGTGTCATCCAAGAAGCAATTAATTTGATTACAGAAGCTAATTTGAATAAACAATCTGTTTTTATTTTTGGCGCAAGCCATGCAGGCATCTTAATGGAAGAAATGTATTATCGTGCTGGTGGTATGATGACTATTAATCCAATTTTTGGTCGCGAAGTCATGCTAGATCGTTCACCTATTACATTCACTAGTCAAATGGAGCGTTTAGAAGGGTATGGTACTTCATTAGCTAGTACAGTAGACTTCAAAGAAAATGATGTACTAATTTTACATTCAGTATCAGGCCGAAATCCAATTATAATAGATTTAGCTATAGCAGCACGTGAAAAAGGTGTTAAGTTAATTGGCTTAACCAATGTAAGTTATTCAAAATCTGTAACAAGTCGTCATTCTTCGGGGAAAAGATTGTTTGAAGTTGTGGATATTGTCATTGATAATCATGGTGACATTGGGGATGCTTGTTGTGATATCAAAGGAATTGAGCAAAAAGTAGGAGCATCTTCAACAGTTGTTGGAGCAAGTATTTTAAATACTATCATTGTTGAAACATGTCAAAAATTAGTTGATAGTGGCGTAGAATATCCGCCTATTTTTTACTCGGCAAACCTTGATGGTGGCGATAAATTAAATCAAGAATTATATGAACAATATAAAGAGTCAATTCATTACCAGTTTTAAGTGATTTAAAAGGGAAGGGAGCAGGCGGAGAAATTCGTCTGTTTTTTTGTGATTAAAACTAAGAGATAGAGCATGTTATAATAAAGAATCATTAATCATTGAAAGAGGTACCAGTATGCAAATAATTGCGTTATTAAGAGGGGTTACACCAAATGGACAGAACAGAATCCCTAAGATGTCTTACTTAGCTGAAATTATGGAAGAAGCAGGTTTTGAAAACGTAAAAACCTATATTCAAAGCGGTAATATTCTGTTAGAAACAGAGTTATCTAAAGAAGAAACAGCCATCAAGATTCATGAAGTTATTAAAGAAAAGATAGGTGCTGATTTATCAGTAATTATCAAAACAAAAGAAGAATTATCTCAAGCAATTAAAGGAAATCCTTTTAACGAGGAATATGATTACTCGCGGATTCATATGATTTTTACTAATGATAGAATAGATGAAGTGAAGCTATCAGAACTGAGTAAAGTCCCTTTGGAAGGTGAGCTTTTCCATTCAAATGAAGCCTGTTTTTATCTTTACTTGCCTCGTGAAGCACAAAAGAAAAAATTAAACACTAATTTCATTGAGAAGAAACTAGGGATAACCGCTACAATGAGAAAAATCAATGTGATTCAAAAATTACATGATATGTTAGAAGAAATGGAATAGTGAAAAGGAACTCAGAGAATATTTGAGTTCTTTTTTATTCACTTTGTTGTTAACTTAAAGGATAATCAAATGATATAATAATAAAAAGGAGGTTTTTGTTATGAAAAAATTAAATAAAGACCAAAAGAATACTATGGTCGTGGACTATTTGAGGTCTTTAATCAATTAATCGACTAAATTTAATTTTAGGAGAATAGTAATAGTATGAAAAATAATACATCTTTAAGGACTATTAAAGAAGAAGATTTGCAACTAATTTGGGAGATTAGTTATGGTCCAAAAGCAGATTTAGAATGGATGAAATACAACGGTCCATACTTCAAAGATCCAGTAGAAACATGGGAAACTTTTTCAACTGGATACGGAAAATCACTTATTAACGATTCTATGAGTAAAGCTATTGTTGCTGATGATAAAATTGTTGGAATTGTAACAGCTTACTGGATAGATGGCAATTTGAAACAATGGTTAGAAGTTGGGATATTAATATATGATGTAAGTATCTGGGGAAAAGGAATTGGCAACGTAGCACTTTCTCTATGGTTAAAAGAATTGTTTAATCAATTTGATTACTTGCCACATATCGGTTTTACGACATGGTCAGGAAATAAAGGGATGCAAAAAATTGGTGAGAAATGTGGTATGCAAAAAGAAGGTGTGATAAGGAAAGTTCGCTTTCTAAATGGCCAATACTATGATTCAGTTAAATATGGTATTTTAAGAGAAGAGTTAGTTTAACTTTAGTATTAATTAATATAAATTAAGGGAGTTTGATTTATGAATAATATGAAGATTTATGTTAGTTTGTTAGGTGCATTTATATTTTCAATAGTTGGTATGGGACTATTGAACTTGCTGTTAAATGAATCGTTTTTTGAAAAGAGTACGCTAATAGGAGCAATCGTTGGAACAGCAACCATGAGTTTTTTTGTTTTACGTGAACAGAGAAAAAAATCTAAAAATTAAACAGTTTATTGTTACAAAATTAATAGGAAACCTAATAAAAGCTCTCAGAATTATTCTGAGAGCTTTTTGTGATTGGAGTATAGCTATTATTTAAATAGTGTAAGAGGATAATAATTTCCGACAATAACATCAGAATAAAGTTTTTTTGAAACATATATGTCTTCTTGAACGATACGATTATTTTCTAATGTTGCTTCTATTGTTAGTTGATACGACACTTTTTTCTTTTTTTCAGAATCATTTGCTATAAAAAAGTTCTCGGAAATTTTTGTACCAGCATTTGAAAGGTCACTAGACATTGAGGTAGGAACTAATTTTAGTTTATTAGAATTGTCTATAATTTGTTTATCGATGACTTTTATTTCATCGAGTTTGTCGATCATTCTTTTTTCATTTTTACGTCTTTTGAAAAAAAGAAAACCTAAAACAACAATAATAAGTATCGTTAATGGAATCATAAAAAACTCCTCCTTTTATAGTACTAATATGACATATAAATACTTGTATTTCTAGTAGTGACTAGGCTTGTTTTACCGAGTTCTTACTCAAATATTCTGATAGATTCGGAGATTGTTTATATTTGAGGGAACCTTTTTTATCTTTTTCAAAGATAGCTGTTTCTAAATCGATATGATTAAGAGCAGCGATAGCAAATGTATAATGAATGACATCAGCTAATTCATCGGCCAGAGAGTTATCAGATGTTTTCTTTTTTCGACCTTGAATTTGATTAAGAACTTCTGCAACTTCACCTATTTCTTCAACTAACTTCATAAAGAGACTTTCTGTTACACCTGTCTCTTTGTATTTTTGTTCTAAATAATGTTGTAATTGTTTAACTGTTAGGTTATCCATGATAAACCTCTTTTCTTACTTTTATTTAATATTGTATCATCTAATCTAAATAAGTTGTATGAATACTATATAGATTAAAAAGCCTTCAGAATTATTCTGAAGGCTCCTCTCTTTAAAGTCTTAATCCTTTTTTTTGAAATATTTGCCTTTTATTGTTTTGACAATAAAAAATAATAGCCCAAATATCATTAAAAATATACACATCAAGACAAATGTCTCTAGGATAGAAACGTCAGAATTATCATCGAAAAAAGGTAATGATATCATTATTGCTAATGATAAGAAGATGCTAATAATAGCTATTATACCTTTTGTCATCTCGTTCAATGTTGTTATTTTTTTCTCATAATATTTATGAGGCACAACACCGTATAGATAAGTTACTTTTTCTTTGTCAGTTTCTTTTAAAAAATAGTTTTCTAATTTAATAAAGTCTGAAATAGTTAAAAAACCAATTTGTTCCATAGAGAGTGAAAAATCACTTTCGACTGTGTCTTTAACGCCTAAAATAAAAAAATCATCCTCTACATTGTATTTTAAGATGATGTCATCATCATTAAAGAAAAATACAATTTCATCACTAAAATAGTCAAAATAATCATCTTGGTTAATTGGCGCAGAAATATCACGAATAGTTATATTTATATTGTTTTCGATAACGATTCCTTTTTCGATTTTTGAATAATGAAATATTTGATTCAGTAAATAAATTAAGTATTCTTCCTGATATTCACCAGATCTTCTGAAATAAAATTTATATCTTTCAGGAGTGTTAACAAAATTGATTTCTCTATAATCTTCTTGAGTATATGTTATTTCCATAAATTTTTTCCTATCTTATTTTTAATTGAAATCTATTACGAATTTGAGTATACAAGATTTCGTTCTTTGATGATAGATACTAAAAATTATTTCTGATACATAATCTTTAGTTTTTTTATCTGAACTACAACCAGTAAAGTGAGTTTTATTGAAAATATAGGAACCTGTTAGTTGTCAAAATGAATATAAATGTATTTTAAATTATTCGTTAATAAAATCTAATGAGCGATATAATGAAAAGTGTGTTATTTTAAATAATTAGAAAGGATGAGTCTAATGAAATCAATTTCCTTTGTTTTATATGCAAATCAGTTACTTAGTATCACTTACATAGGAGGTTTAATGGGACCAAAGCAAAAACAATTAGAGGACAAACTGAAGGATACTTTTGAAAGTGACTATGAAGTGAATTTTAGCTGGGAAGAATCTATAAAGGGACAGTCAGTTGATGCGCTAATAGTTCCAGAACCATTTCCTCCAATAGAAAATAAGAGTAGTATCTCCATTATAAAAGTGCCTGCTCAATACTTTTATCTTGATAAGATGCAAGACATTAAGAATATTGTTGATAATTTTTTTATAGAGTGATTAGTTATAATGTTATGATTAATTGAATGTGAAAATAATAAACAGCTTGGTTAGTGATAAGGAATTGCTAACCAAGCTATTTTTATCTAAAAAAATATGGCGTAAATTTTAAAATTTATCGTATGTCTATATCGGTGATTAAAGGTTATCTCCCATTAAGAATAAAATTTAGTTTAGAGGGAAGAAATGGTTTGGAATATAGAAATGAAGAGCGAAAACCATTTACATTATTAATGAAAAAGAAAGCAGTAGTGAGATTCTTAATTTTTGGAAAAAATGTAATGAAGGGTAAATTTTTAGTACCATATCTCAATACACGACTTAGTATGATGTTTATGGTGTTTGTGCCCCAGTTGAAAAGCTAAATAAGTAGTAATCTATTTATTAATACAGTAGTTAAGACTAACTAAAAGAGTTAGTCTTTTTTTCATACCTAAAAACAAAAAAAGATAATATCAATTGACAACACATAGATGTTCATCTATATTAGTTTTATAAATAGATGGCCGTCTATATGTGACTTTGTAATAAGGAGGTGACCTTGTGCCACCCTTACAAAGATTAACAGCTCGAGTACTTGGAGTTCTTTTGTCAGTTGTTGTTGCTTATCTCTTTAAAATTGACTTACCTATAGGCTTGATAATAAATATTCTTATCGTTATATTTGTCCTATACCTAGTAGAAAAAAAGAAAGAAGTGAAGAAATGAATTATGAAGCTTATTCAGCCAAATTAAAAATAATAACTGATCCAAAAAGAATGAAGATTATTGATCTACTGTCTTGTGGTGAAATGTGTGCCTGTGATATTTTAGAGCATTTTGATTTTACACAACCTACCTTATCTCATCACATGAAAACATTAGAAAATGCTGGTTTTGTTAACGTTAGTAAAAGAGGTAAATGGAATTACTATAGTTTAAATCAAGAAACTCTCACTAATTTTATGAGAGAATTTAATCAACTATTCTTTAACTCAGATAATTGTATTTGCCAGGAAGAACATAATAAAGAAACTAAAGAGGAGCGTTTAATATCATGAAATTAGAATTATTTGAAGAAGCTTTATGTTGCTCAACAGGCGTTTGTGGGCCATCAGTAGATGAAAACTTACTTAGAATTACTGGTGTCTTTGAGTCACTAAAAAAATTAGAAAACTTTGAAGCGAATCGCTACAACTTATCATCAAACCCAGCTGATTTTACTAAAAATGCAGAGGTCTTAAAAGAACTACAAGAAAAAGGAAAGGACATTCTGCCTATTACATTAGTTAATGACAAAATTGTAAAAACAGGTAGTTACCCTACTAATAAAGAAATCGAAGAATTAACAGGAGTTATCTTTGTCACACAAGAATCAAACAATAATTCTTGTTGTGGAGGTAATGGAACATGCTAAAAGACGTTGAATTATTTAATCCTTTAGAGATTGATTTGACTAAATACATGTTCTTTACCGGTAAAGGTGGCGTTGGTAAAACAACAACAGCTTGTGCTACTGCTGTAAAATTTGCTAAAGAAGGAAAGAAAGTTCTTTTAGTCAGCACTGATCCTGCTTCAAATTTACAAGATGTTTTTAATACGGAATTATCCAATAAATATAAACCAATAGAAGGAATAGATAATCTTTCTGTAGCAAATTTTGATCCAGTAACAGCTGCTGATGAATACATGGAGTCAGTTGTAGGTCCTTATCGTGGCGTTTTACCTGATTCAGCTGTGGCTAATATGGAAGAACAATTATCTGGTTCTTGTACAGTTGAGATTGCAGCGTTTAATGAGTTTGCTAATCTTTTAACGGACAAAACAGTTAATACGGAGTTCGATTATGTATTATTCGATACTGCCCCAACAGGACATACGCTAAGAATGTTACAATTACCTGCTGCATGGGATAATTACTTAGATGAAAACACAACAGGAACCTCTTGTTTAGGTCAATTATCAGGTTTAGGTGACCAACAAGAAACGTATAAACAAGCCGTTGACACATTAAGTGATGGTTCTAAAACAACCTTAATTTTAGTTTCAAGACCACAAAAAGCTTCTTTTATTGAAGCAAGTCGAGCGTCACAAGAGTTACAAGAACTTGATATTAATAATCAAATTCTTGTCATTAATGGTATCTTACTTGGACATGATGATGAAGTCTCAACTATTATTTATAACCAACAACATCAAGATATTGAAGAACGTCCAGAGCATCTAAAACAATTTAAAACTTATCAAATTCCATTAAGAACGTATAATGTAACTGGTTTAGATAAATTAAGTATTTTACTTGATAATGAACAACCTAAAGGAACTTCTAATGTTGTCATTAAAGAAGATTACCCTGAAATGGCAACTTTAATTAATGAATTAGATAAGAAAAATACAAAAATCGTTTTTACTATGGGAAAAGGTGGCGTTGGTAAAACAAGTATTGCTATTGAGATTGCTAATGAATTATCTCAACGAGGTAAGAAAGTTCGCTTAGCGACAACAGACCCTGCTGACCATCTACATTTATTTGCTCATAATGATAATATTTCGATTAGTCATATTGATGAAGATAAAGAACTAGAAGATTACACCAATGAAGTCTTAGAAAAAGCTCGTCAAAATTTAAGTGAAGATGAAGTGGCATATGTAGAAGAAGATTTAAAATCTCCATGTACACAAGAAATCGCAGTCTTTAGACGTTTCGCTGAAATTGTTGATTATGCAGAACAAGATGATGTAGTTGTTATTGACACAGCACCAACAGGTCATACACTTTTACTTTTAGAATCATCACAAAACTATGCAAAAGAAGTTGAGAAAACATCTGGAGAAGTCCCAGAATCAATTACTAAGCTACTTCCTAGACTTCAGAACCATAATGAAACTGAAGTTATTATGGTCACTTTACCTGAAACAACTCCAGTCTATGAATCCATGCGACTAGATAAAGATTTAGATCGTGCAAAAATCGCTCATAACTGGTGGATTGTCAATCAAAGTATGTTTGCTACACACACAACTAACGAACTCTTGAAAGAAAGAGCTATGAATGAAGTTGAGTGGATTGATAAAGTATCTGAGTTATCAAATGGGAAGTTTGTTGTAAAACAATGGGAAGCTGAAAAATAATTTTTTTGGCCAACACATAGATGTACATCTATGTGTTGGCCAATATAATTTGGAGGAATGACAAAATGAGTAGTGTATCAAAAAAAATGTCAATTTTAGATAGGTATTTAACCCTATGGATTTTCTTAGCAATGGCTGTTGGAGTTGGGATTGGTTATTTATTCCCTGGAGTACCAAAAGCAATGGACAATATGTCTTACGGAACAACTAATATTCCTTTAGCAATCGGATTAATCTTAATGATGTACCCACCACTAGCTAAAGTAAAATACAAAGAAATCGGTCGCGTTTTTAAAGACTGGAAAGTGCTATTATTATCTTTATTTCAAAACTGGGTGATTGGTCCTATTTTAATGTTTGTTTTAGCCGTTGTTTTCTTAAAAGATTACCCTGAATATATGGCTGGTCTAATTATGATTGGTTTAGCTCGTTGTATTGCAATGGTGATTGTTTGGAGTGAACTAGCTCAAGGAGATAATGAGTATACAGCTGGTTTAGTTGCTTTCAACTCGATTTTCCAAATCTTTTTCTATCCAATCTTTGCTTATATCTTTTTAACAGTATTGCCTAAAGCAATTGGCTTAGAAGCTCATACGTTAAACATCACAATGGGTGAGATTGCTAAGAGTGTTTTCTTTTATTTAGGGATTCCTTTCATAGCTGGATTTTTAACTCATGTCATTTTAACTAAAATAAAAGGTGAAGATTGGTATGAAAATGTCTTTATCCCTAAAATTAGTCCAATTACACTAATTGCTTTACTATTTACTATCGTTACAATGTTCTCTGTAAAAGGAGATAAGATTATAGAATTACCAATGGATGCTGTTAGAATTGCTATTCCTTTATTAATCTATTTCGTTTTAATGTTCTTTGTCTCATTCTTACTATCTAAGAAGATGGGAACAAGTTACCCTGTTGCAACGTCACTTTCATTTACAGCAGCTAGTAATAACTTTGAGTTAGCTATTGCTGTAGCCGTTGGTGTATTTGGTATTAATTCGGGGGAAGCTTTTGCGGCTGTTATTGGACCGTTAGTAGAGGTGCCTGTATTAATTGCATTAGTTAATCTAGCTTTAAGATGGAAAAACAAATATTTTAATCAAAAGGAGTTATCGCTATGATGAAAAAAATCTATTTCTTGTGTACAGGCAATTCATGTCGTAGTCAAATTGCAGCTGGATTAGCCAAATCAATTTTAAACTCTGATGAGTGGGAAGTTAGAAGTGCAGGGATTGAAGCTCATGGGATTAATCCAAGAGCTGTAAAAATAATGAATGAAATACATATTGATATTAGTCAAAATAAGTCTGAAATCATTGATATTGATTACTTAAATTCATCTGATCTAGTCATCACGTTATGTGGTGATGCGTTAGATAATTGCCCAGTCATTCCAAAAACAGTAGAGCATCAACATTGGGGATTAGAAGATCCTGCAAAAGCAACTGGTACAGAAGAAGAAATCATGACTATGTTTAGAGAGACAAGAGAAGAGATTCAAAAGAGAATTAAATTAATTTAGTTCAAGCTTGTGTTTTTGATTATGCTATACTATAAAGAGAAGCATAACAGGAGGTACAGAGATGAAAGTGTTCAAATCTGATAAAGTGTTTGTTTGGTCGTTGTTTATAGCCGCTATGGTTCAATTGATACTAACTGTTATATTTAAAGATATAGCTGTTGCCTTAGTACCTACAGTAATAAGTTACTTTATTGCAAAATCGATCTTGAATAGTAAATTAGCAGAAGATGTTGTTTAATACTTAAATAGAATTGCCACAACTTGTTTCGATGAGTTGTGGTCTTTTTTGATTGAGAAATAATAGCATAAGAAAAAACTTCTTTAAGCATGTAGTAATGCTTAAAGAAGTTTTTTAAGAATTTTAATTTTATTCCCACTCAAATGTTGCTATATTTTTAATTAGTACTTGTAACCCTTGGTAATAAAGCGATTTACAGATATTGATTAGGTGTAGTCACTAATAAAAATGCCATTATTAATGCCAAATACTAGAAATTAACATGATTTTGTAATTGTTGAACTGCTCCAGTTTGCATATCAGGTGTAACATGAGTGTATATACCTAATGTTGTTTCTATTTTTTCATGTCCTAATCTTTGCTTAGTAGCATTAGGTGAAACACCTGCTTCAGCTAATAAAGTTGCATGAGTATGTCTGAATCCATGCACCGTAATAGGAGTAAGATTATATTTTTTTATAATTCTATCCAATATTCTATTAGGGGTGCTGTTGTTCAAATATTCTAGTTCTCTTTGAGGAGTCATTTTAGGGAATACTAGAAATTTTTTTGGACTATCCACTCTTATACCTGAAGCCAATAATATTTCTCTTTGCTCTATCTTCCAAGCTTTTAAGATGCTTATAGTAGGTTCATCAAGCTTAATTGTTCGTACTGAACTTGAAGTTTTAGGTGTATCAACATTATATCTTCTTTTTCCCGCATTATAATATGCTGTTTTTTCAATCCTCATAGTTCCATTGTTAAAATCAATATCTTCCCAAGTCAAAGCTAATGCTTCACCTTTTCTTATCCCAGTAAAACTAATAACTCTAAAAAAGGTAAACATTTTTGTATCACATTCTTCTTTAAAATGTATTAAATACTGCTCTAGCTCTTCTTTTGTGAGGAAGTTTCCAGTTTTTTCAAGAGCAGGAACTTGTGACTTAGGTACATCGACCCTACTCATGGGGTTAATGTCTAAATATCCCATCTTAATACCATAGTTCATAACCATATCAAAACGTATTTTGTTTTCATTATAAGAGCGATATTTCATAGCCCAACTATTAAGAACTTTTTGACACATTATAGGCGTTATTTTATCAACTTTAAAGTGTCCAAAATGAGGTAAAATACGAACTCTAAAAATAGTCTCAATCGAATCTTGTGTATTAGGTTTTATTGACAATTTGTGAGTTTCGAACCAACTTTCATAAAGAGTTTTGAATGTAGGTACTTCTTTTGGTTTTGTTAATAAGCCTTGTTCAGCTTTTAACTTTAATTTCGAATACATTAAAGTTGCTTCTTTTTGTGTTCTAAACCCTGAACGTGTTGTTTTTTGAGGTTTCCCAGTTAAAGGATTAATTCCTAGGTATATTTGGAATTTGTAAGCTGTATTCCCTTTTTTATCAGTGTATTTTGTAATTTTTGCCATGTTGTAGCCTCCTATTATTGGTCAATAGGCATTACCCATTGGGAGCAATATTAGAAGTTGTAAATTAAATTATTGTTTTTTTAGATGGTGAATTTAACATTGCTCCATCTCTAACACCTCCATTTTTATTGTTTTGTAATCGCATTCAAGTATTGATTTAAACCTAGCAATTGTCCGTCTGTTAATTGTTGTTTTTTAAATAAGATATTTTTCTCCTTATTGATACCTACGTTAATGATTGTCGAAACATCAACTTCGTTAGAAGTTATATTAGTTTTTTCTACAGAGTGTGTTGCTGTTGAACATGATTCATATTGTCTTGTTCGTAGTTCAATCTTATCTAAAAAATCACCTAGATGATTATATAAATTTGTTTTATCTGTTTCATTGTAAACATCTCTAAATGCAAATGCTTCAGCTGAACCGATAGAATCGATTTCTTCATCTGATAGTATTTTTCTAGTATTGTTAGATTCAATAGTATATTTTTCATACAGTTCTTGGTACATGGATAAATTAATTAAAGTTCTCAGTGAAACGTCTAAATTATCAGCAATCTTTATTAGTGTTGATAAAGAAGGTGTACGTTTATCTGTTTCTAGTCCACCAATATAAGAACGGTCAACTCCTATTGCTTCAGCAAGGTCAGCTTGTGTATATTTTGGTTTAATCTTTCTAAAGTGTTTAATTGCGAATCCGAACTTCATATTTTAATCAACTCCTTCTATACATACTACTTTACCATATAGTTGACTATAAGTCAACATTGTTTTTATTTGTTTACTTATAGTAGACAAAAATGCGAATATATGTTACTATTGGTTTATTAATTAAAGAGGAGATGATAAATATGATAACCGTCAGGTTAAATACATAAGGAGGACAATAATCATGAACAATCAAATGACTAATCTTGATAGTATCTTTAAAAATGCTATCAGTGAACTAATAGATGAGAAATTCTCGAGCTTAGTAGCTGTTATTGAAAACTTATCTAGTTCTAATCAACCTTATCCTGAATACATGACTATAGGTTTAGCGTGTAAATACATTGATGTATCTAGAAATACACTGTCAAAATATATTGATGACTATGGATTACCAGTTATGCAAATTGAAGGTATTAAACGTATTGCTAAATCTGATATAGATAGTTTTATGCTAAGTCATAGTATCTAAATGTCTTAGTAATATCTATTTTTCTTTTTAACATAAGAGAGTAGAGAAACTTAGTGTAAATTATAGGAGGGTATATAGAGATGGATAGAGAAGTAACAGTTAATAAACTAATAAAACAGATGGATACATTGTTCATTACATATAGACGACAGTATCTAAAACAGGTGAAAACAGAAAGTGGAAGTACTTTTATAACGATGACAGGAATGGTATTAGCTCCATGGCAAATTGAAGAGCATTTGGTTCATGGAAACACTATAGGTGTTAAGCTAGGTAAGGGAGGTCTAACAAAATTCTTTACCTTTGATGTTGATATTATGGATGAAACTGATAGAAGACTAACAACTCTATCTTTGGTAAACAAATTAAGGAACTACTACGGAATACCGCTAAAAGATATTCATGTTTGGTATTCAGGGTTAAAAGGTTATCATGTTGATTTATATTTTGATAATGTGATATCTGAGAAAGAACTAGAACCATTTTATTATGAGGTTTTACACGAATTAAGGGAAACTCCTAAAAGAATTGAAAGAAGACCAACTACAGGAATGGGCGTTAAATTACCCTTAGGTGTTCATCTCGCTACAGGTAATTCATGCTACTATGTAAACAATCAAACGTTAGAACCTTTATCAGAGGACTATTTTTTAAATATAGTACCTCAATCATTGGAAGAATTTAAGGAGAATATCTTAGATGGAGTTGAAGAGAAATATTCTTCAATAACTATAAAAAAAATAAATAATCAAACCAATAACACTGAATTTCAAGTCAATGGTAAAGGAAAAGAAATTCAGCATAATGTAGTAAATATCTTAAATGCAGGACATTTATTAAAATCTAATAGCCGTAATGATTTTACTTTTAATGCTTCGAGAGTACTAAAAAACCAAGGACATAATTCAGAAGATGCATTTGATATAGTAATCAAGGTGTTAGAAAATACGTTTAATAATGTAGAAACTAGGGGCTATTTAGATAGAAAGTGGACAATGTCAACGTTAGCTAGTGAAACTAAAAGGGTTGTTCAGTTAGTTTATGAAAAAGATTATGGAATGAGCCTGAAAGCTAAAGAAATTACATTCAATCAACAGGAAATGGATAAGATTATGGATGTTAAGCCAAGACATTTAAGAAAACTTTTGTTTAGCTTAGTGAGAGTTTCTAAAATGTATGCAAAAGATAATGGTGAATTTTTTGTTACTCATGAAAAACTTGGTGAGATGGGAAATGATAAGAATGCGGGACGAAGTATTAAAAATATTAGAGAACTTGAACAGATGGGACTTGTTGAAATCGTTCAATCAGGTCATTATATAAGTGACAATAGGTGTGCACCAAATTTCTATAAGGTATTAATAGAAGAACCGTCGAATGTTGATGCTAAAACAGTGACCTATAGTAGTGATGATGAACTTGAATTATATCAGGTTATAAAAGACTTAAATCCTGATATACAGACCAATGTAGTATACACATTTAAATAAACGAATAAAGACACTTATTTGCTTACGATAGGTGTCTTTATTTGAACTCATTTCTTTCTATTTCTTGCCTTTTTAGAAGAGTCATATAGTCTAATGTTTTTTCTTTATCATCATCAGATAAAGAGCCGTACAGGGCATTAAAATCACTGTCTTTATAATATGTATCTCTATCTATAAAGTGGCTTAGAGGGACTCCAAGAGCTTTTGAGAGCAGGTTTAAGTTCTCAGTTCTAGGCTCGGTTATTCCTTGCTCCCAGCGTGCAATTGCTTGCTGAGAAGTATGGATTTTTTCAGCTAGTTGTTTTTGAGACCAACCTAATTTTTTTCTATTTTCTTTTATAACTTTTGCATATTGTAATGATTGAGATTTCATGTAACTACCTCCTCAATAAATCAAGGATACAACAATTCGTTGTATCGGAACATATCTAAAGTTGTAAAACTCGTTATAAGTGTTGTTTAACATCATATTGTTGTATATAATGTTGTTGGGAGGATATGTATGAATAATAAAAGAAAGCTTGCTTATTACAGAGAACAGAAGGGGTATACCCAGCTTGAAATTGCTGAAAAGTTATTGATAACACAGCAGACTGTTAGTTCATGGGAGAGAGGAAGAACTGTCCCAAAACTACATCAAATGAAAAAACTTTCTAACGTACTTGAAATTGATATTGATGAATTATTTTATGAGGAATTTAATGTCATTAGTTAATACTATGTAACCGAGTATTATTATTTTTTGTATGATATCATTATTTACAAGGAGGAGAAGTATGGTTTTAATATTAAAATTAATCAGTTTAGTGGTACTAATTTATGGAGGAGTTCAAGTCTTTAGTGGTATCAAAGAAGTTGAAGAAAAAAATGAAAAAATTAAAAAGGTAGGGATAGGGAGTTTAATTATTGTTATTGGTCTTATGATGTTTCCTTCATGGTCTAACAAAGATGTAAAGGCTCAAGAATGGGCTCATACAAGATTTAGAGAAGTATACTGGAACTCAGCTGATTTGGTTGAAAAATCGTCAATTGTTATTAGTAGCAATGTATTTTATTTAGATGACCCTGATTCTGAGACAAGACAAGCGTATAAACAACTTAATGAAGACTTAGGTACAGAGTATGTTGAGAAAAGTTCTGAAGAGGTTGAAAAATCTTTTAATGAAATAGACACTGAATTAAAAGAAGCTCAGAAAAAAATTAAAGAAAATAAAGTTCCTTGGTATTTAACAAATGGTATATACAAAAAAGGAAAGAAAATAATGAAATTACAAAGTGAACAATTAGAATTGATAGAAAAACAGTCTAAAGGTTTTCAGAGGAAGGGAAATAAATTTTTTGGAGATTCTTTTAAAATTGAAAAGAAAATCGAAAAGATAGATAGCCAAATAAATGATATTTTAGAAGAAGATGATATTCTTTACTATTAAAGTACTGGGTTATATGTATCTTTCAATAAGGAGAAGTGAAGTGAGATGAAGAAAAGTAATTTAATGATGATGTTTTTAGTTCTTTTTGTTTTTACTGGTTGTAAAAACGTTACAGAGGAAAAGGAAACTATTGAAACTACTAAATCAAGTTCAGTAAAAATTTCAAAAGAATCTATTGAAAATAATACTACAGACACAACTTCAAATCCTGAAGTTAAGAACGAGTGGAATGCAGGAAGCAAAAAGGAATTAGATGATTTTGTGATTAAATGGGGAGAAGGAAATAACCATAAATTATCATCGTATACGCCATCTGAAAACTTAGATTGGTATGGAGTAGAGATGCCTAAAGATTTGTTAGTTGATACCAATAAAATAGCTGGTGCAATCGAAGGGAATCAATTTTCAATTGCTTGGTCGGAAGATGGGAAAATAGTTAATGATGTAGACCGTACCTTAGTAGGAGTATATTCTAATGCTTTTAATCAGCCGTATGATAAAAAATATTTATATTTCTTTACATTACTCCCTGATGGAACACCTGAAGTATTAATGTCTTCTCAGAGTCAAGGAAATGAAATTACAAACTATGTGTATTTTAGTCCATTAGAGGATGGTAATTTGAGTAAAGGTTTTGCTGATATTATTGGATATAAAGTAAAAACGCCTGTAGAAAATCAGGCAAATAACGATAATATATTAAAAGACTTTGTAAGCAATCATTTTACTGACGAATTGCCTTTTGAGGGATATATTTTACAAGATAACGAAGGTGTGACGTACTACCTCAATGAACAGGTTCCAAATGATAAAGAATCAATTAAAGCAGTGATAGACCATGCCACTGTATTAAGTGGTAAAATAAAGACTGAAGTAGGAACAGGACTCCCGATTAAAGTTAAAGAGCCTAATATTTCAGAGTATAGTTTAACAGTTGTCGATGGAGAGTATACTCAGGCAAACCATACGTTCGGAAGAATTGTACAAGGAATAGAATAAATAAGATAACCCCACCCCGTTACTGCGGAATCGTATATAAGGGTACCTCATTTAAAGCTATAAGGCTTTACTTGGGGTATTCTTTTTCTGTCAATTGCAAAAGGATAAAAAATTTTGTATCTGAAACTTATCTGAAACAAAGCTATATAGATGTTGGTATAATAAGTTTTGTGTGTTTCAACTATCCATCCATTAAAAGCTACTTTTAAGACTAAAATATCTGAAATACCTTACAAAACAGTGGGGAAAAATTATCTGTAACAGACCTGCAAATATTTCATGTATAGATATTATTGAAAAGAGTATGTATAATTGGGATACGCAAGTTTTTATGTCTATTTTATATAATTAGAGATGAGAGGTGTGTTTGTGGGAAAGCAAATGGTTGAATATCTATACTATGCTAAAAAAGGAACTATAGAAAATATCGAAGAAGTATTCCGAGGTATTATGTCAAAGTTTTCAAATGATTCTCAATTTCAAAGTGATTTTGAGTGGGAGAACTTAGTGTTTCAGTGCGAAATGGTGACATATGGCAATTCGTTGAATGTTATTTTTATATATAATAAAGTAGGGCAAATTGGAATTAAAGAAGTACGAATCTTTCAAAGAGTTTTAGAAAAAATAAATATTGAAGTTAGTAAATCAGGAATAAACCATACAACTCTATTAGATACTAATTCATTATTTTTTTCAAAGAAGCTATTACCCTACTTACATAATTATGAGTGGTCTATGAGAAAGCTAATTTACTTGGTCGCTCCTGCATATTTTTCAGATGATTGGGTAGAAAAATCTGTACCTAAGCAGATAATAAGTACTATTAAAAAGAAACAAAAAGGTGAATATGATTCTAAAAATTTACTACAATCATTGGATTTATATGATATTGAAGAGTATTTATTTGGTGAAAATTATGTAAAAATATCAGGAGATGATGGAGAAGAAGTTTTTAGGTTTAAAGAATATAACTCTAATGAATTGATAGACTTTTTTTCTGAGGGAACATATACGCTATCCAAACCTCATTCTCTATGGGAGGATATTTTTAATCAGTATGTTGATATCAAATTAGAAGAGATTCAATTAGATATGAAATTAATTAGAGAAGGTAGGAATAGTGTAAGTCATAATAAAGAAATAACTGAACTCGTGTATCAAGAATTACAGAAAAAATTAAAAATATATATAAACTTATTAGAGTCAGCATTTAAAAAAATACTTTCGGGTGGAATAGATAGTGAAGAATTAAATGACATGGCAGATGATTTTGAAGGTTATATTGATAATAGGTTAAATACAACTGGAATTAAGAACTATACAGACATTTTAGCAAAACAAATGTCAGCACATGAATCACTTATGAAGAGAGTAAACGCAACAACTGGAATTAAGAACTATACAGATATTTTAGCAAAACAAATGTCAGCACATGAATCACTTATGAAGAGAGTAAATACAACAACTGGAATTAAGAACTATACAGATATTCTAGCAAAACAAATGTCAGCACATGAATCACTTATGAAGAGAGTAAACGCAACAACTGGAATTAAGAACTATACAGACATTTTAGCAAAACAAATGTCAGCACATGAATCACTTATGAAGAGAGTAAACGCAATAACTGGAATTAAGAACTATACAGACATTTTAGCAAAACAAACAACGGTATTTGATTTACAAGATATGGTAGAGACAAACAGAATTGAAAAAGATGTAAAAAAGCAAAAATTACCTCAAAAAAATAATGAAGATACAGAAAGATAGTATATAAAACTATATATAGGATGTGATATAAAATGGTATGGAGTTGCGATAGCTGTAAAAGTGATATTGTAGATGTAAAAGATGGAATTTTAGAGTGGAAAAATACAAGAAACCATGAAAGATATGATTTACATTTAGTACATAATAACGAATGTTGTTCATATGATAAAGATAGGTTGTCAGATACAGAAAATGTGACAGTTTCTTATAGTTTGTTAAAAAATTATGTAGGTCAGGATGGTTTAATGACTTTTTTAGAAGAAATTGATTTGAAGGATTTTTCGGATGATAAAGAAGTTTTGGAAATGATAAAGAGATTGCACATTGAAGGTTATGATGAAGTTAGGTTACATATAAAACAAGCGATTTCTGAAGGAGTATATGTACCAAATACTGCACCAATGTTTCCTATGCAAAGTGATATAGAACAAATTAAAGAATGGAAGCAACAAAAAGGAGCCGACCACTAAGGTTAGCTCTCTTTTTATGCTCCCAATGTTAATGCCATCTAAATGCCATATTTTGATAACAAATGATAATTATTGATATGATTTATTACGAAAACTATTGATTTATAGCACCATTGAGAATGAATGAGAATCCTTGATATTAAAAGGTTTATTCCCACTCAACAGTTGCTGGTGGCTTACTCGTAATGTCATACACGATACGGTTAACGTGGGCTACTTCGTTTACGATACGAACTGAGATTTTTTGTAATAAGTCCCAATCAATACGAGCGAAGTCAGCAGTCATTCCATCAATAGATGTAATGGCACGGATACCAACTGTGTAGTCATAAGTACGACCGTCTCCCATAACACCAACTGAACGGATGCCAGGAAGAACTGTAAAGTATTGCCAGATATCGCGGTCAAGACCAGCGTTAGCAATTTCTTCACGTAAAATCGCGTCACTTTCGCGAACGATTTCTAATTTTTCTTCTGTAATTTCACCAAGAACACGGATACCTAATCCAGGGCCTGGGAATGGTTGACGCCATACTAATGCTTCAGGCATTCCTAATTCAATACCTAATGCACGTACTTCGTCTTTAAATAATGTGTTTAATGGTTCGATTAATTCGAATTCCATATCATCTGGTAAACCACCAACGTTGTGATGTGATTTAATCACTTCAGCAGTATCAGTTCCACTTTCGATAACGTCTGTGTATAGAGTTCCTTGAGCTAAGAAGTCAATTCCGTCTAATTTAGCAGCTTCATCATCAAATAAGTAGATAAATTCGTTACCAATGATTTTACGTTTTGTTTCTGGATCAGAAACGCCAGCTAATTTATCTAAGAAACGTTTTTTAGCATTCACACGGATAATGTTTAAGCCGAATTTTCCAGATAAGCTATCCATTACTTGATCGCCTTCATCTTTACGTAGTAAACCATGGTCAACAAAGATACATGTTAATTGGTCGCCGATTGCTTTTTGTAGAAGAACTCCAACAACACTTGAATCCACACCACCAGAAAGAGCTAAAAGAACTTTTTTATCTCCAACTTGTTCACGGATTTTGTTGATTTCAACTTCAATAAAGCTTTCCATTGACCAGTCACCTTTAGCGCCACAGATATCAAAAGCAAAGTGACGTAAAACGTCGTTACCATGCTCAGAATGACGAACTTCTGGGTGGAATTGAACAGCGTATAAACCTTTTTCATGGTTTTCCATTGCTGAGATAGGGCAGTTAGCACTTGTTGCCACTACTTCAAATCCTTCTGGAACTTCTGTTACTAAATCACCATGACTCATCCATACTTGATGGTGTTCAGGTAATCCGTTAAATAATTTTGTTGATGCGTTAGAAATATCTAACATCGCTTTTCCGTATTCAGGAGCTCCAGCGCTTTTAACAACTCCACCTAATTTGTGAGTCATTAATTGCATACCGTAACAGATACCTAAAATTGGGATACCTAATTCAAAAATTTCAGGGTCAATCGAGAAACTTTCTTCGTCATATACACTGTTTGGGCCACCAGAGAAAATAATTCCTTTTGGAGCTATTTCCTTAATTTCTTCCACAGTAATCTTGTGGCTCATTAATTCAGAGAATACTCCAAATTCTCTAATGCGGCGTGTAATTAACTGGTTATATTGGCTACCAAAATCCAATACAATGATTTTTTCCATGTCTTTAAAATCTGACGTGTTTGTCACTTGCTTCACCCTATCTTTCTTTTTATTTGTGTTACTAGAACTTCCTTAAAGAGATTTCATCAATCGTGTGATTGACAGTTTTATGTAAAACCACGTCGGCTCGGCTTTTGGTTGGCAAGATGAATTCTGTTAAATTTTTAAGGTTAACGTCTCTCCATACTTGACGTGCAAAAGCTAAAGCGTCTTCTCTAGGTCCATTCGCATATTCATAATAATAATTAGTTTTGTCGTCTTTTGCAAGGTCTAATAATGCTTCAAAGCGTTCTAAGTACCAAGATTCAATTAAATCTGGTTCAGCATCCACAAAAACAGAGAAGTCAAAAAAGTCACTAATATAGATTTGTTGGTTTGCAGGTAGCTGTAAAACGTTGATACCTTCGACAATTAATATATCTGGTTGAGTAATTTCTTCGAACTCTCCAGGGATAATATCATAAATTTCATGTGAATATCGTGGAATTTGTAAATTATCTTTACCATTTTTAACAGCATTAAGAAAATCTAATAATAATTCCATGTCATAACTTTCAGGAAACCCCTTTTTATCTAAAATGCCACGTTCTTCTAATTCAGCAGTTGGATATAAAAAACCATCTGTGGTAATAAGTTGAACGTTACGTCTTTTAAAGGTTCTTGAAAGCATCATTTGAAGTAAGCGAGAAGTAGTGCTTTTTCCTACAGCTACACTTCCAGCTACACCAATAATAAAGGGCGCAGGAGGTACGAATTGTTGCATGAACATACCTTTGCTTAGGTGTAGTGATTCATATTCTTTCATATAGATATGAATCAAATGAGTTAAGGGGATGTATATGTCTTGTACATCCTGTAATGATATTCGGTCGTTAAAACTTTTTATCTGTTGTAACTCCGTATCAGTCAATGGGGCAATACCGTTTCGATAAAAACTTTGCCACTCATCACGAGTCAAATGATAGTAGTTTGTTTTTTCAGTCATAGTTAAACTCCTAAATAAGATTCCTGTGGTATGCTACTAATAGCAGAAGATGTAAACCAGTAGTCTGAACATGAATCTTTGCTTTTTGATTGATTTTGATTTGGGATAAACATGTTTACAACTCCTTAATTCATGCTATGATGTTAAAGTCTTCATGATTATATCATAAACAGGCCATTAGATTGAAACAAGAGGTGTTAATTATGCTAAAAATAATTCTTTTTGGAGATAGTATTACAGCTGGTTACGAAGATGGCGTAACAGACTTCAGGTTAAATGAGGAAATAGAAGCAGTTTACCCTGATAGCGAGGTCATTAATGCGGGAATTCCTGGAGATACTACTCACGGTGCTTTAAGTCGATTAGACGCTCACGTTTTAAAATATCAACCTGATTTAGTCGTTGTTTTTTTCGGGGCTAATGATGTGTCAAATGTAATCGGTATTAATATAGAAGAATATGTTATTAATTTAAAAGAAATAGTGAATCAAATTGGCTATTCTAAAGTGATATTACTAGGTCCGCCATATGCAGACCAACGTATTTATAGTAACGAAAGATCTTTAGAAAGCATTACGGCTTATAATGAGGCAGTTAGAAGAATTGCTGAATCAAACAAAATCACTTATGTTGATGTATTAGAGAGTATGTTGAAACAAGAGTCTTTGTCTTACTTACAAGAAGACGGCCTTCATTTTTCAAGAAAAGGTTATCAGTTATTAGGCCAATTAATTAATCAAGAAATCAAAAAGAAAGAAGGATAACAATGGGAAATCATTATTATACAAACCAACCAGATGTTGCCCACAATAGAAAACAATGGGAGTTTCCATTAAGAGGTAAGAATTTTAAATTTATTACAGATAGCAATGTTTTTTCAAAAGCGACAGTGGACTTTGGCTCACGCGTCTTAATCGATGCTTTTGACGATACTGAGTTACCAGATGGACCGATTTTAGATGTAGGCTGCGGTTATGGTCCAATGGGATTATCTTTAGCTCATGCTACAGGGCGTTTTGTTGAGATGGTTGACGTTAATGAACGAGCTGTAGAATTAACGAAGGAAAATGCTGCACTAAATGGCATCAGTCATATTAAAGCGTATCCGTCATATATTTATGAATCAGTTGAAACAACTAACTTTGCGGCTGTTGTAAGTAATCCACCTATTAGAGCTGGGAAAGAAGTTGTACATGAAATTATTTCAGGTTCTTATGATAAATTAGTTACAGGTGGCACTTTAACGATTGTTATTCAGAAAAAACAGGGAGCGCCAAGTGCTCAGAAAAAAATGGAAGAAATTTTTGGTAATGCAGAAATTGTGACGAAAGAAAAAGGTTATTTTATTATAGTAAGTGAGAAGTAACTCAAATGAGGTGCTTCTTTTTTATACAATATTGTTTTTAAATGATACCATTTTTGTAAAATCGTTATGTGAAAAAAGTCTTTTTCTTCAAGAAAAGGAAACGTTATCTTTCACAAAAAATATTATAATCATTGAGCCTAATAAGATTTTAAATACTTGTTCGAAAGATAACATCTTTTATGAAAACAGTTCAGTTAAGGGTGTTAATTGTAAAACTTTAATTACAATGAAAATTTTATCAAAAAACTAAATTGTGAAATATTAACATTTGTAAGCGCATAACTTTGATAAAAAAATTCGAGAGCCAAAAATTACTTATCTATAAGAAAAAAACGGTAACTTTTTTTAAACGGATACTATATAATAATTTATGCAGTTCCGTTTTAGTGTTTGTTACTTTTTTTATTTGTTTCCTTCTTGGATAAAAAGAAGATTTTCTGTTAATTTGTTTTTTATAAAATAAGTTTCTTTTATAAAAACTTGTTTAGTTGATATGGGGATATTTAAGGGGCAATGAAACAAGCAGATAATTTATTTTTATAAATAATCAGATTAAAAGAAATTCACGTAAGATTATTTGTTTAGTCAAATAATGGGTGATTGACAAGTTGAAAGTAATTAACGGGAACTTATAGTCCTGCTTCTTTTTAAGTAAGGTTAAAAAGATAGTGGCCACGTTAAATGTTTATTGAAGCGAGGGCAAGGATTAATGGGGAGAAAAGCCAGATGGGGATCTGGCTTTTTTTATTGTTGACAAATGATGCGTAAGGCGTTAAAATGATTAGTTGCAGAAGGTTTTATATTTTCAAATGAAAAGTGGTGTGAAATATTGTCCATACCCCTTTATTATAGGAAAACAAAGATAGAATGACCATATTTTATGCGTTCACCATCTATTTTTGGTTTTTTTTTACTTAAAAATGCTTTGTTACAAAATCTGTAATAAACATTTAATATTTGTAATATAAAGCGAATGTTGAAGCAAACTCAGAAGGGGTGACTTAATTTGGTTGGACACGTTGTCAAATACGGAAAACACCGAGAAAGACGCAGTTATTCAAAAATTAGTGAAGTTTTAGAACTGCCAAATTTAATTGAAATTCAAACAGATTCTTACAAATGGTTCTTAGATGAAGGTTTAAGAGAGATGTTTGAAGATATTATGCCAATTACAGATTTTAGTGACAAGTTATCATTAGAATTTGTAGATTATGAAATGAAAGAACCTAAGTACACAGTAGAAGAAGCTCGTGCACATGACGCTAACTACTCAGCACCAATCCATGTAACATTAAGATTAGACAACCAAGTAACTGGTGAAATCAAATCTCAAGAAGTATTCTTTGGTGATTTCCCATTAATGACTGAAATGGGTACATTTATCATTAACGGTGCGGAACGCGTTGTCGTTTCTCAGTTAGTTAGATCTCCTGGTGTTTACTTCAATGGTAAAACAGAGAAAAATGGTCAACAAGGATTTGGAACAACTGTTATCCCTAACCGTGGAGCATGGTTAGAGTTAGAAACAGATGCTAAAAACTTATCTTACGCTCGTATTGACCGTACGAGAAAAATTCCATTTACAGTAGTAGTTCGTGCTTTAGGATTTGGATCAGATTCTACTATTATGGAAATTTTCGGTGAGAGTGAAAGTTTACAAGCTACTATCGAAAAAGATATTCATAAAAACTCAGGAGATTCTCGTACAGAAGAAGCTCTTAAAGATGTTTATGAACGATTACGTCCAGGTGAGCCAAAAACTGCAGAAAGTTCAAGAAACTTATTAAATTCTCGTTTCTTCGATCCAAAGCGTTATGACTTAGCCGCTGTAGGTCGTTACAAATTAAACAAAAAATTAAACTTAAAAACACGTTTATTAAACCAAACATTAGCTGAAACTCTAGTGGATCCTGAAACAGGAGAAATCGTTGCTGAAAAAGGAACAGTTATTTCTCGCCAAGTAATGGATACATTAGAAGAACATTTAGATAATGGTATTAATAGCGTCACTTACTACCCAAGTGAAGACGGTGTTGTAACTGAACCAATGACAGTTCAAGTTATTAAAGTTTTATCTCCAAAAGACCCAGAGCGCGTTGTTAACGTAATCGGTAATGGAAACTTAGAAGATAAAGTGAAAACAGTTCGTCCAGCAGATATTATTTCAACAATGAGCTACTTCTTGAACTTACAAGAAGGAATTGGCGCAGTTGATGATATTGACCACTTAGGAAACCGTCGTATTCGTTCGGTTGGTGAGTTATTACAAAACCAATTCCGTATCGGTTTATCTCGTATGGAACGTGTGGTACGTGAAAGAATGTCTATCCAAGACACTGAAACGTTAACACCACAACAATTAATTAATATTCGTCCAGTTGTTGCCTCTATGAAAGAATTCTTTGGTTCTTCACAGTTGTCACAATTCATGGACCAAACAAACCCATTAAGTGAGTTAACTCATAAGCGTCGTCTATCTGCCTTAGGGCCTGGTGGTTTAACACGTGACCGTGCTGGATATGAAGTACGTGACGTTCACTACTCTCACTACGGTCGTATGTGTCCGATTGAAACGCCTGAGGGACCAAATATCGGGTTGATTAACAGTTTATCAAGTTATGCGAAAGTAAATAAATACGGCTTTATCGAAACACCTTATCGTCGTGTTGACCGTGCTAACGGAAAAGTAACTGAGCATATTGATTACTTAACAGCTGACGAGGAAGACCATTATATGGTTGCCCAAGCAAACTCTCCATTAAACGAAGATGGTTCATTTGCTGAGGAGTTAGTAATGGCTCGTATCCAAAGTGAAAACTTAGAAGTATCAATTGAAAAAGTTGACTATATGGACGTTTCTCCTAAACAAGTAGTTGCGGTAGCGACAGCGTGTATTCCTTTCTTGGAAAACGATGACTCTAACCGTGCGTTAATGGGAGCGAACATGCAACGTCAGGCTGTTCCATTAATCCAACCACGTTCTCCAATTGTTGGTACAGGTATGGAATATAAAGCCGCTCATGACTCGGGTGCTGCTCTATTATGTAAACATGATGGTGTTGTTGAATACGTTGATGCAAAAGAAATCCGTGTTCGTCGTAACAACGGCGCTTTAGATAAATATAATGTGATTAAATTCCACCGTTCAAATGCTGGTACAAGTTACAACCAACGTCCAATTGTAAAATTAGGCGAAATCGTTGAAGCTGGTGATACTTTAGCAGATGGTTCTTCTATGGAAGAAGGGGAAATGGCTTTAGGACAAAACGTTTTAGTAGCATTCATGACGTGGGAAGGTTATAACTACGAGGATGCGATTATCATGAGTCGTCGTCTAGTTAAAGATGATGTATACACTTCTATCCATATTGAAGAATATGAATCAGAAGCTCGTGATACAAAACTTGGACCTGAAGAAATTACTCGTGAATTACCAAACGTTGGTGACGACGCTCTTAAAGACTTAGACGAAATGGGTATTATCCGTATCGGTGCTGAAGTTAAAGATGGTGATTTATTAGTAGGTAAAGTAACACCTAAGGGAGTTACTGAATTATCAGCTGAAGAGCGTTTATTACACGCTATCTTTGGTGAAAAAGCTCGTGAAGTTCGTGATACTTCATTACGTGTACCACATGGTGGTGGCGGTATTGTTCATGATGTGAAAATCTTTACTCGTGAAGCAGGCGATGAGTTAGCACCTGGTGTTAACATGTTAGTCCGTGTTTATATCGTTCAAAAACGTAAAATCAACGAAGGTGACAAGATGGCCGGTCGTCATGGTAATAAAGGGGTAGTTTCTCGTATTATGCCAGAAGAAGATATGCCATTCTTACCTGATGGAACACCTGTTGATATCATGTTAAACCCTCTTGGGGTACCTTCTCGTATGAATATCGGGCAAGTACTTGAGTTACACTTAGGTATGGCTGCTCGTTCTCTAAACATTCATGTAGCGACTCCTGTATTTGATGGAGCTGACGAGGAAGATGTATGGGCAACTGTACAAGAAGCTAACTTAGCAAAAGACGCTAAAACAATCCTTTATGATGGACGTACTGGTGAACCATTTGATAACCGTATTTCTGTTGGGGTTATGTACATGCTGAAACTTGCTCACATGGTTGATGACAAACTTCATGCAAGATCAATTGGACCATACTCATTAGTAACGCAACAACCACTTGGAGGTAAAGCTCAATTTGGTGGACAACGTTTTGGTGAGATGGAGGTATGGGCACTTGAAGCATACGGTGCTGCTTACACATTACAAGAAATCTTAACTTACAAGTCAGATGACGTTGTAGGACGTGTGAAAACTTACGAATCTATCGTTAAAGGTGAACCTATCCAAAAACCAGGTGTACCAGAATCATTCCGAGTTCTTGTAAAAGAATTACAAGCTTTAGGTTTAGACATGCGCGTATTAGATGCGGATGATAACGAACTTGAGCTACGTGATATGGATGATGAAGATGATGATTTAATTACAGTAGATGCTTTAGCAAAATATGCTAAAGAGCAAGCTGAAAAAGAAAAAGCTGAAAAAGCGTTAAAAGATGGACAAGAAGGCAACAACTAGTCAAGAATTTGACGAATAGTTATTTCTGATAGATAAAGAAACGGAGGGACATCTTTTGATCGATGTAAATAAATTCGAAAGCATGCAAATCGGCCTAGCTTCTTCTGAAAAAATAAGAAGCTGGTCATATGGTGAAGTTAAAAAGCCTGAAACCATTAACTACCGTACATTAAAACCAGAACGTGATGGTCTTTTCTGTGAACGCATTTTCGGTCCTACTAAGGACTGGGAATGTGCTTGTGGAAAATATAAACGTATTCGTTATAAGGGAATCGTTTGTGACCGCTGTGGAGTTGAGGTAACTCGTTCGAAAGTTCGTCGTGAGCGTATGGCTCATATCGAACTTGCAGCACCTGTTACTCATATCTGGTACTTCAAAGGAATCCCTAGTCGTATGGGGCTTGTGTTAGACATGAGTCCTCGTGCTTTAGAGGAAATTATCTACTTTGCGTCTTACGTAGTAACAGACGCTGGAGATACTTCTTTAGAAGTGAAACAGTTATTAACAGAGCGTGAATATCGCGAAAAACGTCAACAATACGGTCAAGGTTTCCAAGCAGGTATGGGAGCAGAAGCTATCAAACGCTTGTTAGAAAACGTTGATTTAGAAAGAGAAGTTGTTGAATTAAAAGAAGAATTAAAAACTGCACAAGGACAAAAAAGAACTCGTGCAATCCGTCGTTTAGATATTTTAGAAGCTTTCAGAACTTCTGGTAACGAACCTAACTGGATGGTAATGGACGTTGTGCCAATTATTCCTCCAGATTTACGTCCAATGGTTCAATTAGAAGGTGGACGTTTTGCGACAAGTGATTTAAATGATTTATATCGTCGTGTGATTAACCGTAATAACCGTTTGAAACGATTATTAGATCTTAACGCACCTGGTATTATCGTTCAAAATGAGAAACGTATGTTACAAGAAGCTGTTGATGCATTGATTGATAATGGTCGTCGTGGCCGTCCAGTTACTGGACCAGGTAACCGTCCGCTTAAATCTTTATCTCACATGCTTAAAGGTAAGCAAGGGCGTTTCCGTCAAAACTTACTTGGAAAACGTGTTGACTATTCTGGTCGTTCGGTAATCGTTGTTGGGCCATTCTTAAAAATGTACCAATGTGGTTTACCAAAAGAAATGGCTATTGAATTATTCAAACCATTTGTGATGCATGAATTAGTTAAACGTGAAATCGCAAGTAACATCAAAAATGCAAAACGCCAAATTGAACGTCAAGAAGACGCAGTTTGGGATGTATTAGAAGATGTTATTCGTGAACATCCAGTTTTACTTAACCGAGCACCTACGCTACATAGACTTGGTATCCAAGCTTTCGAGCCTGTTTTAGTTGAAGGTCGCGCGATTCGTCTTCACCCATTAGTATGTGAGGCTTATAATGCCGATTTCGATGGGGACCAAATGGCGGTTCACGTTCCTTTAAGTGAGGAAGCTCAAGCAGAAGCTCGTTTACTGATGTTAGCTGCTCAAAATATCCTTAACCCTAAAGATGGTAAACCAGTTGTTACACCATCTCAAGATATGGTTCTTGGTAACTACTATTTAACAATGGAAGAGCCAGGACAAATCGGGGAAGGTATGATCTTTAGAAACTTAGATGAAGTTGTTTTAGCATGGAGAAATGGTTATGTACACTTACATACGCGTATTGGTTTACAAACTAGCTCAATGCCTGAAAAACCATTTACAGAATGGCAACGTGATCGCATTTTAATCACAACAGCTGGTAAAGTTATCTTTAACGAAATTATGCCACCTGAATTCCCATACTTAAATGAGCCAACTGATTATAACTTAACAGTTCAAACACCTGATAAATACTTCGTTGAAGCTGGTACAGATGTTCCTGCTCATATTGCTGAGCAAGATCAAATTGGACCATTCAAGAAGAAAAACTTAGGTAATATCATTGCAGAAGTCTTCAAACGCTTCAAGATTACTGAAACGTCTAAGATGTTAGATAGAATGAAAGACCTAGGTTACAAACATTCTACTTATGCAGGTATGACTGTAGGGATTGCCGATATCGTAGTTTTACATGAAAAACAAGGTATGATTGAAGAAGCCCACAAACAAGTAGACGCAGTTACTAAACAATTCCGTCGTGGTTTAATCACTGATGACGAGCGTTATGAGCGCGTTATTGGTATCTGGAATGCAACGAAAGATGCTATCCAAGTTAAACTGATGGAAAGTTTAGATGACCGTAACCCAATCTTCATGATGTCTGACTCTGGTGCCCGTGGTAACATTTCCAACTTTACTCAGCTTGCTGGTATGCGTGGACTTATGGCCGCACCTAATGGACGTATCATGGAGTTACCGATTGTATCGAACTTCCGTGAAGGATTAACAGTCTTAGAAATGTTTATCTCTACCCATGGTGCTCGTAAAGGTATGACGGATACGGCCCTTAAGACAGCCGATTCAGGTTACTTAACTCGTCGTTTAGTAGACGTTGCTCAAGATGTTATCATTCGTGAAACTGATTGTGGAACTGACCGCGGATTAGATATTAAAGCTATTCGTGAAGGTAATGAAATTATTGAAACTCTTGAAGAGCGTATGTTAGGTCGTTACACACGTAAATCAATCTTCCATCCAGAAACGGGTGCTAAGATTATGGGTGCTAATGAAATCATTACTGAAGATTTAGTGAAAGAAATTACTGACGCTGGAATCGAAGAAATTTCAATTCGCTCAGTATTTACATGTAATACAAAACACGGTGTATGTAAACACTGTTACGGACGTAACTTAGCAACAGGTTCTGAAGTAGAAGTTGGGGAAGCAGTTGGTACAATTGCCGCTCAATCTATCGGTGAGCCTGGTACACAGTTAACAATGCGTACCTTCCATACGGGTGGGGTTGCCGGTGATGATATCACTCAAGGTTTACCTCGTATCCAAGAGATTTTTGAAGCGCGTAATCCTAAAGGGGTTGCTGTTGTTTCTGAAGTTGCTGGTGAAGTTATTGAAATTTCTGAAGATGCATCTGATCGTACGAAAGAAGTTATTGTTAAAGGAACAACTGATACTAGAACGTACAGCGTCCCTTATACTTCTCGTATGAAAGTAGCTGAAGGAGATATCATCGAACGTGGTGCTCCATTAACAGAAGGTTCAATTGAGCCAAAACAATTATTAACAATTACTGATGTGTTAACTGTTGAGAACTACTTACTTAAAGAGGTACAAAAAGTGTACCGTATGCAAGGGGTAGAAATCGGAGATAAACATATTGAAGTAATGGTTCGTCAAATGTTACGTAAAGTACGTATCATGGATCCAGGTGATTCTGATATCTTACCAGGTACATTGATTGACATTAGTGAGTTCAAAGAGCGTAACTACAATACATTAGTAGCTGGTGGAACACCGGCAACAGGTCGTCCTGTGTTATTAGGTATTACAAAAGCCTCTCTTGAAACAAACAGTTTCTTATCTGCAGCGTCATTCCAGGAAACAACTCGTGTGTTAACGGATGCAGCGATTCGCGGTAAGAAAGACCACTTACTTGGACTTAAAGAAAATGTTATTATCGGTAAGATTATTCCTGCCGGTACTGGTATGCCAAAATACCGTAACATGGAGCCAAAAGAAGTGGGTGTTGCTAGCGAAAATGTTTACAGTATTAGTGACATTGAAGCACAAATGGCAGCAGCAGACGCATTAAAATCAAAAGATTAATATGTGATTGAAAAGGCTGATTCCTATATGGAATCAGCCTTTTTTATGCTTAAAAAACACATGACACGAAAATAAGTGAGACAGTTAAGAATGGTACAAAAGGAAGGCGATATATTTCTTTTTTTAAAAGTTTAGAGTTAATAAAAAAGAATATAATCCCTAAAAGAGAAGCAATTAAAATGAGGTAAAGTAGTTGTATGAAAGATAAGAAAATACTGTAGACCATTAGTAGTTTTACGTCACCGCCGCCAAATGAATTAGGTAAAAAGTAATCTAGAATGAAGAAAAAGAGAAATAGGAATAAAGGGGTTCCTAATGAAATGAAACTAAAAGAGTGATTTTGATAATAGCATAAAAAAGAAATAAAAGATAAGGGATATAAAATAATCGGTTCAACAGTTAAATAAATCATATCAGTTAAACTAAGTGCAAGACTCATTAACCATAATATGAGTAAGTAAAAGTAAGTTGTATGGTTAAAATAATAAATAAAAATAAGTGTTAGTAAGCCTATCAAACAAAGAAAAGAACTTATTAAAAAGAAAGAAGATTTTTGCTTAACATTTGGTAGTAATAAAGTTGCTAAAATGAACAAGTAGCTAAAAGTAAAAGAGAAATGGACAATCATAAAATAACCTCCTTTTAAATAAAATTAGAAAAAGGGAGGTTTTTCTTTTTAAAATCATTCTTTTTTCATTCTTTTGTGATATATTGTATATGAATTTTAAAGAACGAGGTAAAACAATGAAGAAGAAAAAAGCCATACTAGTAAGTGCTATTTTATTTTTATTTATTCTAAGTAGTTGTGGAAAAAAAGGATTAGAAGCTGAAAAAGTGGGACCGTTATTTGTGGACCATTTTATCTATCAAAAAGACAGTAAAGATTTTAAAGAAAACTTTGTAGAAGGTGACTTCTTAAGTAAGCAGTTAACTCTAATGACAGCCACATTTGAAGATACATTTTCAGACGTGTTTGATTCTGTTGTAACGAATTTAACGGAAGAAGAAAAACAGAAATTATCAGAAGATTTAATGAAACAAGTTCGTACTAAAAGTGAATATCGTACAACAGTTAAAGAAATAGACAAAAAAACAATCGAGGTTACCTATCAAATCAAAGGATTCGATTATTCAGATTTAGTAGAAAAAACATTAGAAAGTGTTTTTAAAGAGTTGATGAAAGAAACCAATTACTCTGAAAATGAAGCCAAACAAGGTTTATTAGCAGCTTTTGAAGAAGCCTTAGAGAACAGCCATTCTGTTCAAGAAGAAGTTGAAGTGAGTTTATTATTTACGAAAAACAAAAAACAATGGGAGCTTGCAGAAAATCAAGATGATAAGCTAGAAAATATTTTACTAGCTTTTATCTCAGGTGCTCATGACAAGGAATCTTATACGAATGAAATGAATGAGATGTTAGAGAGAGCTATCAAAAAAGCATCAGAGTAAAAAAATAAAAATAATCCGCTTGACACCGCTTTCTTTAGGTGATAATATAAATTTACATAAAACACGCGGAGTGTAACTGATACGATCAGGCACCACCAAGTCTTTAGTAGTGATTAACTGCTTTAGTTTGGTGTTTTTTTGTTTTTAAATAGGGAGTGATAGTGTGTATTCGACAGTGAAATCGCTAAATAATAATTTAGTCCTAGCTCATGATGATAAGTTAGAGGAATATGTTTTATTCGGAAAAGGAATAGGTTTTAAAAAGAAACCAGGGGATCCGATTGATGAGATTCTAATAACTAAAACATTTCAAACGAAAGAACATCAAGATATATCGGCTATTATGGCAGGTATTAGTCCTGATGTTTTATCAACTACTGAGATAATTGTTGATGCTGGGGAAACGTATTTAGAGAAGAAATTAAATGCTAGTTTATTAATTTCATTAGCCGATCATATCCAAAGTGCGATAAATCGTCAAAAAGAAGGAATGGAATTTGGTGTGAGCTCTTTGCAATGGGAAATTCCTTTTCTTTATGTGAAAGAAGCAAAAGTAGGTAAAAAGGCATTGACTATTATAGCCGAAAAATTAGATGTTGAATTACCTGAAATGGAAGCAGCCTTTATTGCCCTTCATTTTGTTAACGCTCAAGACGGTTTAGAGTCAATGGATGAGACGATGTTAATCACTGAGATTACCAAAAGTATTGTAAAAACAATTCAATCTCTATTTGATGTATCCTTGAATAAGGAAAGTATGAATTATTCTCGATTTGTGACTCATATTCGTTATTTTATGAATCGACAAATTCATAATGAAGAGATGAAAGCTAGTGGCAGCGATAATTTGTATAAGATTATTCAAGAGCAATACCCAAAAAGTTATGCATGTGGTCTTATGATTCGTGAAATGTTAAAAAGAGAGTATAATCTATCAGTTAGTGATGATGAAATGATTTATTTGATTATTCATATTGAACGAGTGGTTTCAGAAATTAAATAAAATTAGGTGTGTAACAATTTTGGCATTAACCTAAACAAATTTTCATGAGCTTATTTTGAGCTGTTGAAAAGTTTGTTTAGGTTTTTTCTTTACTCAAAAATATTAGGGAGTGAAATAAAATGAATCATCGTGAGTTAGCAGAAACTATTATTGAAAAAATAGGTGGAACTGGAAATATTAATCAAAGTTGGCATTGTATTACGAGATTACGCTTCAATGTAAAAGATAAAGACAAAGTAAAATTAGATGAAATCAAATCTTTAGAAGGTGTTATGGGAGCGCAATTTCAAAGCGGACAATTTCAAATTATTATTGGTAGTGCTGTTGGTAAAGTTTACCAAGAAATTAGTGATTTAACAGAAGGTCATCTGAATAGTGATACTTCTAATGAAGGGGCCAAAGTAAAAGGATTAGATTATATTTTTGATGTAATATCTGGTATTTTTACACCGATTTTAGCAGCGATTACAGGTAGTGGATTGTTAAAAGGAATTATGGCGATTTTAGTATTCTTTAATGTCTTATCAGCTGATAGTTCAACGTATATTGTTTTAAATGCTATTGCAGATGCAACATTCCATTTCTTACCATTCTTAGTGGCCTTTTCTGCAGCTAACAAATTTAGAACTAATCCATCCATTGCTGTGGCTTTAGCTGGGGTACTCATGTATCCAACCTTTATGGCCAATGCAGCAGCTGGGGAAATTACAAGCTTGAAATTTATTGGTATCTCAATTCCAATGAATAGCTACGCGTCATCTGTGATTCCGATTATTTTAGCAGTCTTCTTACTTAGTTATGTTGAAAAATATGCTAAAAAAATTGTTCCAGAAGCCTTGACGATAATATTTGTCCCACTAATTAGTTTATTAGTAACGGCACCAATTATGTTAGCTTTTATCGCACCACTTGGAAACTTGTTAGGTGTTTACTTAGAACAGTTCTTTACTATGTTGTTTAATGTAGCAGGTCCTTTTGCAGGAGCTTTAATGGGTGGTTTAATGCCATTAATTGTTATTACAGGTATGCATTATGCTTTTTTCCCGGGAACTTTTGCGAGTTTAGAAAAATTTGGTTACGACATTATGTTATTACCATTAAACTTAGTTGCTAACCTTTCTCAAGCAGGAGCGACATTAGCGGTATTCTTTAAAACAAAAGATCAAAAAATGAAACAAGTGGCTTTCTCAGCTGTTATTCCAGCAGTGTTTGGAATTACAGAACCTGCAATTTATGGTGTCACTATGAAACTTAAAAAACCATTTTACGCTAGTATGATTGGTGGTGCTGTGGGAGGAGCCATTTTTGGAACCTTTGCAGTTAAGTCATTTAGTTTTGCTGTTCCAGGAATTTTAGCGATTCCAACTTATATTGAAAAAGGAACTAATAACTTTATGTTTGCCATGATTGGTATTCTATCTAGTTTTGTTGTTGCTTTTGTTGTGACGTTTTTATTGAAATTTGATATAGGTGAGCAAGAAGCGTCAGTAGTAAGCGAACCAACTAAAAAAATTGTTGAAAAAGAAGAACCGAGTAAAATCATGTCACCTTTAACAGGAGTAGTTAAAAGATTAGTTGACTGTCCAGATGATACCTTTGCTTCTGAAATTGTAGGAAAAGGAATTGGTGTCGTACCAACTGGTAACCAAGTAGTAGCTCCATTTAAAGGTAAAATTACTATGACAACCCCAACTAATCATGCTATTGGTATTGTTTCTGAAAGTGGTGTAGAAGTCTTAGTCCATATTGGAATTGATACCGTTAGTTTAAATGGCGAAGGGTTTGAGCGTTTAGTTAATGAGGGAGATGTAGTTGAAGCTGGCATCCCCTTACTGACTTTTGATAAAAAGTTAATAGAAAATAAAGGTTTTAGTCTATTTTCACCAGTCGTGATTACCAATACACCTAATTTTTTAGATGTTGTTGTAGCTGTGAAAGAAGAGACACAAATTGAAGAGCTTCAAGAAGAAATATTAATTGTTGTTAGCTAAATAAATATATATAGATTAACTATTACATAGGAGGAATTATCAATGAGAGAATTACAAACAGGATTTCCAAAAGGATTTTTATGGGGAGGGGCAACAGCTGCCAACCAAATCGAGGGAGCTTACAATGAGGGTGGCAAAGGGATGTCAACTTCAGATTACGCAGCATACAAAGATCCTTATGCAACAGGAAAAGTAGACAACTTTACATTTAATGTTACATCAAAAGAATTAGCAGAATACAAAGAAAATGAAGCTAATTACCTATTTCCAAAACGTTGGGGTATTGATTTTTATCATCGCTACGCAGAAGATATTGCTTTGTTTGCAGAAATGGGATTTAAAACATTCCGTTTATCAATTTCTTGGGCCCGTATTTTCCCAACAGGTTTAGAAAGTGAACCAAATGAAGAAGGATTAGCGTTTTACGATAAAGTATTTGATGAGTGTGCTAAGTATGGTATCGAACCGTTAGTAACCATGTCTCATTACGAAATGCCAATTGCTTTAACAGAAAAATACAACGGTTGGGCAAGTCGTGAATTGATTCCATTATTTGATAAATATGCTCGCGTTTTATTTAACCGTTATAAATCAAAAGTTAAATACTGGATTACGTTTAATGAGATGAACATGAACTTAAATAGCTTATACACAGGAGCTGGTATTTTAGAAGATTTAATTGATCCAGAGAAAAAATTAGAAGTGACTTACCAAGCAAGTCACCATCAATTTTTAGCAAGTGCCTTAGCTGTAAAAGCAGCAAAAGAAATTATGCCAGAAGCACAAGTAGGTTGTATGATTAACCAAATTGAATCCTACGCATTAACAACAAAACCAGAAGATCAATTACAGGCTTTAAAATCAAATCAATTAAATATGTTTTACCCAGATGTTCAAGCTCGTGGTGAGTACCCAACTTATATGGCGCGCTACTTTGCAGATAATGACATCAACATTGTTATGGAAGAAGGGGACGCTGAAATTCTTAAAGAAGGTAAAGTTGATTATGTAGCCATCAGTTATTACATGTCACACGTTACAGAAGCGCGTGAAGATGCTTCAAAATTAGCAGGTTCATTTGATAGTCCGATTAAAAATGAGCACTTAGAGTTATCACAATGGGACTGGCCAATTGACCCAATTGGTTTACGTATCTCATTGATGAAATTATACGACCGTTATGAGCTACCGTTATTTGTTTGTGAGAATGGTTTAGGGGCAAAAGATGAGTTAACAGAGGATGGACAAGTTCATGACGAATACCGTATTGATTACATCAGAAAACATGTAGAACAAATGAAAGAAGCTATTAAAGATGGTGTTGATTTAATGGGATACACAACTTGGGGCTGTATTGATTTAATTAGTTGTGGAACGTCTCAAATGTCTAAACGTTATGGTTTTATCTATGTGGATCAAGATGATAAAGGAAACGGTCCTTTAACTCGTTACAGAAAAGATTCATTTAATTGGTACAAAGAAGTTATTGCTTCAAATGGTGAAGTTATTTAATTCATTAAAGGCTAAGGAGAAATCTCTTAGCCTTTATTTTTTAATTACGTTATAATAAACTAGAGTATTTTGTAAGAGAAGGAGTAAGTAGATGAAGAGAATAGCTTTTTTTGATGTAGATGGCACCCTTTGTAATAGTAGTGGAGAAGTTTTGGATTCAACTAGACAAGGGATAAAAGAGTTTCGAGATGAAGGTAATTTAGCCTTTATTTGTACTGGTCGTTCTAAGCCTGAAATTTTAGATAGTATTTTGAGTGTCGGTTTTGATGGGGTTATTGGAGCTGGTGGAGGCTATATTGTTATTGATAACGAAGTAGTTAGTCATAAAACAATGCCTGAAGAAGGTGTTCTTGATGTGATATCTTTCTTCAATCAACATGATATAGGTTATTATTTGGAATCAAATGATGGCTTATTTGGTAGTGAAAACTGTGTAAGAAAAATCGAAGAAGAAGTTCGTAAAGTTACTGATAAAGAAGGAAAATCTTTTGAAGAAGAAAATCAAAAAGTCGCATGGTTTTATGAATTGATTGCTCATCAAGAGGGAAGAGTGATTGATTATAGTCATGTTAATAAAATATCTTTTATTAATAACACGGTTTCTTTTGAAGAAATAGATAAAAAATTTGGTAATGAATTTCAAATGTATCATTCCACAGTAGCTATGTTTGGCCCAGAAAGTGGTGAAATTTCTGTTAAAGGGATTGATAAGCAAGTAGCCATTGAGTTTGTCTTAGAGAAATTATCTTTAACTAAAGATCAGGCAATAGCTTTTGGTGATGGTGATAATGATATTCCTATGTTTAATGCTGTGGGTTATAAAATTGCTATGGCTAATGGAACAGATAAATTAAAAGCACTAGCAAATGAAGTGACTCTTGATGCTGACACGAATGCAATCGAAACAAGTTTAAGTAAAAAGAACTGGTTAAAATAAAAAACTGAGCTCTCTTATTAAGAGGGCTCAGTTTTTTTGTTATCTCGTTTACTAATTAAAATGTAGTAACCAATGTAAGTTAAGGTACTACCAATAAATAAGAATAGTCCAATCATAAAACCTGGTGGTAAAAATGATAGAGTCACTTGATGCTCACCACTAGGGACTTTAAAAGTTAAAAAGGCGTCTTTAAAAGGCTTAGTGGCTACTTTCTTGCCATCGACTTTAACCGTCCATCCTTTATCATAAGGAATGGTTGTCATCATTACTTTGTCTTCTGGTGTTGAAACAGTGGCACTTGCTTTACGCTTATCAACTTTAAAATCCACCCCTTGTTCTTGAATGTTTTTCATGGCTGTTTGATATTTAGCGGTATCCATTAAGACAACAGGTGGATCAATTAATTCCACTTCTTTTGTGCCATATAATTCTAAGGTAAATCTCAAAGTTGTATCTTTTTCAAAGTATCCTAAATTATAATATTGGCCAGTGATATTAATTTGGCTCTTATAGCTAGTTCCTTGAGAAAGAACAGTAGCAGTTGAACTCTCTAATTGACCAAAGTTTGTTGGAAAAAGACTTAAGTAAGCTTGGTTTCCAGCAGGTACAAAAATATCATAAGTAATAGACTTAGCAATATTTGGTTTTTCTTCTTTATAAAGAACGTGATTATCAGCTTTTTTGATGATTTGAGTATTATTTGTTTCAGCAACAGTTGGTTTCTTAAAGGTAAAGTAGTCTTCTTCTAACTGTGCCAAATGATTGATTAACATTTTCTGAGTGCCTAAGTTATTTTGTTTAGGGAACTTCAATTTGTATAATTCATCATCTGTTAACATCCCTAAAGGCATAGCATACTCATTACTATAAAGCTGATATTTACCAGCTTTTGAAGTGGAAGAGAAACCATATTTATTAACAATTTGATCGCTTATATTGTGTTTAATGCCAAGTAAACTATCCATAAATAAAGTATTATTTTGATAGCGAACATTTAAACTAGTTCCTCTAGAACGAAATCCTATGTCATTTAAAAAGCCAGAAGCATGTCTGTTTCGAATCGATGAAAACATACTGATACCACTATAACCATAATTAAAACTATCATTTGAAGAGATAGGTGCTAAAGACTCTAAACGATAAAACTCATCTTTATTTTGTTTATCAGCTTCATCTACTAATTTTTTATAGTTAGGATAAGGTTCTGAATAAAGACTTCTTGAAGCGTAATTCCAATCATCTAAAATACCATTAACCATATAAGAAGTATTTAAAAACGCTTCTCCAGAAACCATTAATAGTAGAAGAATGGATAGTCGTTTAGCAGATATCTTTTTGAATTGGAAAAAGATAATAGCCGTTAGATAGAGTAAAATAAATAAAATAGTAATTAATACATGTACTGGTGTAACGAAGTCATAACTTGTTTTTGGTGATGTGAATTTAGCAATGACAAACAGAATCGGTAAAACAAGAGCGATACTAACAAAATAACCTTTGTCTTGTTTAGTAAAGACTTCCATTCCGTAACCAGCAAGCATGACAACTAAAAATGAAAAGAGAAAACTAAATCTGAATAAAAACATATTAGGTGCATGGAAACCATGCCAAAATAGATTTAATGGCTCAATGTAAAAACTAGCAATTAATAACACAAAAAGACTACCGTAAGCCATTTTTTGATTTAGTTTTATTTTATTTGAAACAAAATAAAAGAGACAAAATAGAAGTGGTAAGATACCAACATAAATAAAAGGAATCGAACCATATTTAGTGGTGTCAAAAACACCAATCATATTTTTAATGACAATATCCCAGAAAGCTGTGGCTTCTGTTTTGAATTTTGACATCTCTGTTAAGGTTTCACCGTTTGTTGATAGATCTAAAACAGCTGGTAAAATCATAATCATTGAGCTTAATCCAGCTAAGATAGAAGTAATAAAGTAAGGTGAGACACGGTGTTTATATTGCTTTGGTTGACTTAGTACTCTAACTAAAAAGTAAGCGAAAGTGAAGACACCAATCATAAAACCAAAATAGAAATTCGATATAAAGAGTAAAAAGTAACTAACAAATAATAGCTTAGATTTACCTTTTTCTAAGACACGGTTAATCCCCAGAACAACTAATGGCAAATAAACAAAAATGTCTAGCCACATAATGAGTTCAGAATGAGCTGTCACAAAGGACATCAAGGAATATGAAATACTTAAACCCACAACTGACCAAGGTGAGATGCGGTAAGTTTCTTTTCCGTAATACCAAAAAGCTAAACCGGCGCAACCAATTTTTATTAATGTTAATAAATAAAGGGCATCTGGAATGTTTTGGTTGTCAAAAAAGAACACAATCGGGGTGAAAATTCCGCCCAAATAATAAGAAATAAGAGACCAGTAGTTTAAACCTAACGAGGCATTCCACGTATAAAAGATACTTTGCTCTCCGTGTAGGACATTGTTGAAACTAGCATGAAAATTTGAAAATTGAGAAAAGGCATCACTAGCCAAAACACTTCGACTACTTCCCCAATAGATACCTATACTTAAATAGGCCAAAAACATAATAAGAAAAGGTATTAAAAATGCCGCAAATCCGTATTTTCCTTCTCTTTTAAAATAGTCTTTAAAACGAGTTAAATTCAATTATTAAACCTCCAATAAATCATAAGTACATTTCCTTATTTATTCTAACATAAAAAAAATAAGATAAATCTAAAATAGTGAATGGTCATTTAAAAAATACAATTGTCATTCTACTGTAAATAAATAAGACTAACTTTTTAAGGCTAGTCTTATTGGTTTAGTGTACTAATCTCTAATTTGTCCACTACCGTAAATAATATATTTAGTTGAAGTCAATTCGTTTAATCCCATAGGCCCTCTAGCATGAAGTTTTTGGGTGCTAATACCGATTTCGCCACCAAATCCAAAGACGCTACCATCAGTAAATCGAGAAGAAGCATTCACATAAACGGCTGCTGCATCAATTTGTTGCAGAAAATGCTGAGCCGTTGTGTAGTTTTCTGTCACAATAACTTCGGAGTGTCTGGTGCTAAAGGTGTCGATATGCTCAATTGCTTCGCTAAAATCTGAGACTGTTTTAACCGCTAGAATATAATCATTAAATTCAGTAGCGAAATCTTCTTCAGTTGCTAGAACGGCTGTTGAAAGCAGCTCTTTAGCTTGCTGATCAGCACGTAATTCAACTTTATAAGGAGCTAACGCTTCTTCCATTAGAGGTAAAAATTCAGTCATGATATCTTGGTGAAGGATAACTGTTTCTGTGGCATTACAAACTGAAGGTCGTTGACATTTTCCGTTAATAACAATGTTTAGTGCCATCTTTAAATCAGCATCCTTGTCCACGTAAATATGACAATTGCCAGTCCCTGTTTCAATTACTGGTACTGTAGCTGTGTTAACAACTGTTTTAATTAAGTTAGCGCCACCACGAGGAATAAGCACATCAAGATAGCCGTTTAATTGCATAAATTCTTTTGCTGTTTCTCTAGAGGTATCTTCAATTAATTGAATGCTTTCTTTTGGGAATCCAGCTGTGGTTAAAGCTTGTTGCATAGAGTCGACAAGAGCTTTATTTGAATGAAAGGCTTCTTTACCACCTCTTAAAATAACCGCATTTCCAGCTTTAAAACAAAGAGATGCTGCATCTGTCGTAACATTAGGACGCGCTTCATAAATCATACCAATCACACCTAGGGGCACACGTTGTTTTCCAATTAACAGGTTGTCTTCATTTTTCCACATTTTATCCACAAGTCCAATAGGATCATCTAACTGAATCATGGTCTGAATGTCTTGACACATATTGTCTAGTCTTTCAGAGGTAAGAAGTAAACGATCAATCATGGCTTCAGGTAAGTTATTTTTTTTTGCTTGAATAATATCATTTTTATTGGCAGCTAAAAGGATAGCTTTATCTTGTTGTAATTGTTTTACTATGCTAGTTAAAGCATTATTTTTTTCTTTGGTACTAGCTATAGCTAAAAATCGAGCTGCTTTTTTAGCTTGCTGACCAAGAGTTATTAATAGGTTAGTCATTTTTATGTTCCTCCTGTTGATAAGTGTCACTCGCAAATAAAGTACCAATCGACTGTCCTGCTAAAATATCAAAGATGATTTTAGGGTCTTTACCATTGGCTAAAATCATTTGACTGTCTCTTTTAAAAACACGTTTAGCGGCTTTTAATTTACTAGACATCCCACCAGTTCCGAAACGACTACCTTCACCACCTGCTGCAGCTTCTAAGTCAGAGGTGATTTCAGAAATACGATGATACAATTTGGCTTTCGGATTTGTTGTTGGATTATCAGAATAAAAACCATCAATGTCAGAAAGCATAATAAGTAAATCAGCATCTGATAAATGAGCAACAATTGCTGATAACTGGTCGTTATCTCCAAATTTTGTTAAGTGGTCTAATTCATCCACAGCGACACTATCATTTTCATTAATAATCGGAATAACTTTCATTTCTAATAGTTCTTGTATGGTGTTAATAACATTTCTACGACTTTCAGGATAATCTACTACGTCTCTTGTTAAGAGAACTTGTGCAGATGTTTGGTCGTAATACTGGAAACGTTGATTATAAATTTTAATTAATTCAGATTGTCCAATGGCAGCAACAGCCTGTTGTCGTGAAATGGTAGTGGGTCGTTTATCCAGTCCTAATTGATGAAGACCAGCTCCAATAGCTCCAGAAGAGACTAAAATCACTTCATAACCTTCATTATTAAGTGTAGTTAGTGTAAAAGCCATTTGATCGATTGCTCTTAAGTTGATTTTGCCATTAGGTAAAATCAAAGAACTAGTACCTACTTTTACAACGATTCGTTTGACTGCTTTAATTGATGTTCGACACATATTACCATTCCTTCATGTTCATTTTTAAGTAGATAAGTAAAAATTTAACCTCATAATTTCTTGTTAAACTTAACAAATATATTTCTTAATCTATTACTGATTCTAACCCATTTAAACCTTTGATACCACAAATAAAAGAAACTTGTTGACTTTTATAAAAAAGAGAATATAATCAGTATGTTTCTTATAAAAAATATTATATAAAAAGGGTAGTAAAAGTTTGAAAGAGAGGGAAAAGAAGTGAGTCAGAAATTGACTAAACAAAATATTGATACCTTCAAAATTGGAGGAGCCTTAGTGGCAATGGGAGTTGTCTATGGAGACATAGGAACTAGTCCATTATATGTAATGAAAGCTATCATTGAAGGTAATGGAGGACTCTCGGAGGTATCAACAGACTTTATATTAGGTTCAGTCTCATTAATATTTTGGACGTTAACCTTATTAACAACTGTGAAGTATGTCATGATTGCTTTAAAAGCTGATAATCATGGCGAGGGAGGTATTTTTTCTTTATATACCTTGGTCAAAAAATCAGGGAAATATTTATTATTCCCAGCTATGATAGGTGGGGCTGCTCTTTTAGCTGATGGGGTTTTAACTCCTGCGGTTACCGTGACAACTGCCATCGAAGGGCTCCGAGGGATTCCTGCTTTTTATGATGCTTTTGGCAATGACCAAAATATTATTGTGATTATTACCATGATTATTATATTTGGTTTGTTTATGATTCAGCGATTAGGAACTCAAAAAGTAGGAACAGCTTTTGGGCCTATCATGTTTGCTTGGTTTACATTTTTAGCGGTTATGGGAATCATTAATTTTTCAAATGATTGGTCAGTTATTCGTGCCTTAAATCCCTATTATGCGTTTCATGTGTTAACCTCAGATGAAAATGCTATGGGAATCTTTATTTTAGGAAGTGTCTTCTTAGCTACAACAGGAGCAGAGGCCCTTTATTCAGATTTAGGTCATGCAGGACGAAAAAATATCCGCGTGAGTTGGCCGTACATCAAAGTTTGTCTAACATTGAATTATTTTGGTCAAGCAGCATGGATTATAAGTGTTAAAGATAATCCAGTTTACCAAGACATTGAATTATTAAACCCATTCTTTAGAATGATGCCAAGTTCAATGACTGTAATTGGTGTGTTATTTGCCACAATGGCAGCGATTATCGCCTCTCAGTCTCTTATTTCAGGTTCTTATACATTAGTATCTGAAGCAATTAAATTACGTCTATTACCAAGACTAAAAATTATTTATCCAACTGATCAAAAAGGGCAACTTTATATTCCAGCCGTTAATACGTTATTAATGTTTGGTTGTTTAGCAGTTGTTTTATTCTTTAGAACTTCTGCTCGTATGGAGTCAGCTTATGGTTTAGCGATTACGATTACTATGTTAATGACAACCTTCTTGATTCTATTTTATTTATTGCAAGAGGGTGTACCAAAAATATTCGCCTACGGAATTTTTACATTCTTTGCTTTAATTGAGAGTGTCTTCTTTATTTCAAGTGCAACTAAGTTTTTACATGGTGGTTATGTAGCAGTCCTTATGGCGCTCGTTATTTTTGGTATCATGATGATTTGGCATCGCGGTAATGTCATTCAAGAAAGAGAGTATGATAGAGTTTCGTTATGTGATTACATGGATCAGTTACAAGAGTTACGTCAAGATCCAAGTTTACCTCAATATCAAACGAATATTGTCTTTTTAACATCAAAAATAAAAGGTCATCAAATTGGAAAAGAGATTATTTATTCCATTTTAGACAAACGACCTAAAAAAGCGAAAGTGTACTGGTTTGTTAACGTCTTTGTAACGGATGAACCTTATACGAAAGAGTACTATGTGGATATGATGGGTACTGATTATATTGTTAACGTCCAATTGCGTTTAGGTTTTAGAATGAACCAAGAAGTGAATGTTTATCTAAGACAAATCGTTAATGACTTGATGGAAAATGGTCAGTTACCAAAACAACCTCAAAAATACTCTATTATGAAAGGTAGAGAAGTTGGTGACTTTGCTTTTGTACTGATTCGAGAAGAATTAACAAGAGTAACATCATTAAGTACGATTGATACTATGGTGATGCAAATTAAATTAGCGATCAAAAAAATCGCTTTTGATCCAGCTAGATGGTTTGGATTAGAATACAGTGATGTGATTGTAGAACACGTACCTCTTATTATTGGTGAGAAAAAATTAGGAGATCCGTTAACACAAATTCAAGTAGATGATTTTGACGAAGAAGATGACTAATAAAAAAAGGAGATAAAACATTAAAGTTTTATCTCCTTTTTCTTGTTATTTTAGGTATAATTAGAAGGATAGAAAATAATATGAAAAAGGGAAGCGTAGTGAATGAAAATTAGAGGATTTGAAAAAGTATCGACATTTGAAGGGATTAATTTACCAAAACGAGCGACAACACATGCAGCAGGTTATGATTTTGAAGCAGCTGAGGATATTATCATTCCATCAATTTATAAATCAGGTATTGGCGTAGCTCTAAAAGCTGCATTAAATAAAGAAGAAGCTTTATTAGATGAAAAGATGTTAAAACAAGTTAAACCAACACTTGTTCCAACAGGTATCAAAGCTTATATGGGAGAAGATGAATTTTTACAATTATGTAATCGTTCAAGTAATCCTTTAAAGAACTTTTTATTATTAGGAAATGGTGTTGGCGTTATTGATAGTGATTATTATGATAATGCAGATAACGAAGGACACATCATGTTCCAATTTATTAATTTTGGCTTAAAAGATTTAACGATTAAAAAAGGTGAACGAATTGGCCAAGGTATCTTCTTACCATTTTTAAAAGCTGATGGTGACGAAACAGTGATGGATAGAACAGGTGGCTTTGGTTCTTCAGGAAAATAAGATAAAGTTCGGTAAAAAATCATTGTTTTCTTAAATGAATAACATAATAGTATGATAAACTGTTTATATACTTGTGAACAAACTAAACAATAGGTGAGGGATAGAGATGGCAAAGAAAAAGAAAAATGAATTTGTTTGTCAGGAATGTGGGTATATCTCACCTAAATATTTAGGGAGATGTCCCAATTGTGGCAATTGGAACACATTAGTTGAAGAAATCATACAAGAAAAACCAACACGTCACAGTCGTGTTAGCTTAACAGGTGAAAGTACTAAACCAGAAAAATTACACAATATTGTTTTCAATAAAGAAAAAAGAGTACAGACTGAATTAGAAGAGCTTAACCGTGTACTAGGTGGCGGTGTGGTACCTGGCTCAATGGTATTAATTGGTGGCGACCCTGGTATTGGGAAATCTACCTTGTTACTCCAAGTGTCTCAACAATTAAGTAAAATTGATGACAATGTTTTGTACGTGTCTGGTGAAGAGAGTGCTCAACAAATTAAAATGCGAGCAGAACGACTGGATGAAGCCAACAATAATTTTTACGTCTATGGTGAAACGGATATGAGTTTAATCAAACAGACCATTGAGCAACTTAGACCTAATTATGTGGTGATTGATTCGATTCAAACCATGGTTCATCCAGAGATTACAAGTGCAGCAGGAAGTGTTAGTCAAGTCAGAGAAACAACGGCTGAGTTAATGCAAATTGCTAAAACCAATCAAATTACGATTTTTATTGTGGGACATGTGACCAAGGAAGGTTCTTTAGCTGGACCAAGAATGCTTGAGCATATGGTAGATACCGTTCTTTATTTTGAAGGCGAGAGACATCATACTTTTAGAATTTTAAGAGCAGTAAAAAACAGGTTTGGTTCAACAAATGAAATTGGTATTTTTGAGATGAGACAAGAAGGATTAGTGGAAGTGACCAATCCTTCAGAAGCTTTCTTAGAAGAACGATTAGCTGATGCAACTGGTTCAGCTATTGTGTGTTCAATGGAAGGAACAAGACCCATTTTAGCAGAGGTACAAGCTTTAATTACACCATCTGTTTTTGGCAACGCAAACCGAACAGCAGCCGGACTTGATCGCCACCGAGTATCATTAATTATGGCTGTTTTAGAAAAAAGAGCTGGCTTACTATTACAAAACCAAGATGCTTATCTAAAAGCTGCTGGTGGAGTGAAATTAGATGAGCCTGCTATAGACTTAGCAATTGCAGTTAGTATTGCTTCAAGTTATAAAGATCAAGGAACGTCTCCTCATGAATGTTTTATCGGTGAAATTGGGTTGACTGGCGAAGTGCGTCGAGTTAATCGAATTGATCAACGTGTCCAGGAAGCTAAGAAACTTGGATTTAAAAAGATTTATGTACCTAAAAATAATTTACAAGGTTGGAAAGCTCCAACTGGAATTGAAATTATTGGTGTATCAACTGTATCAGAAACATTAAGAAAAGTGTTCCAATAGAAGGGAGGAAATGTGTGTGCAAAAAAAGATATTTTATGTTGTGATGGGCTTAATTGGCTTTAGTTTAGGAGCTACATTAGTACCTATCATTTGGACTGTATTTAATTTAGATCAGAATCAGTGGTTGAATAATGATATAACAAACGGATTGATTGGTGCCATTATTTTTATTATTATTTCTGTATTTACGTTTCGTTATGTCAGAAGTGCTATTAAAAAGGTTGAAAAATTTATTGGTGAGCAAAGCTTACAAGATATTGTTTTTGGAAGTATCGGGGTAATTGTAGGGCTATTATTAGGAGCTCTTGTATCGATTCCTTTGTATTCTTTAAAAATCGCTCTTTTAAATATATTACTACCTGCTTTAATCATGCTAACGTTAGGTTACTTTGGTTTTAAAGTGGGGACAACAAAAACAGAAGAGTGGAAAAAATTATTTTCTCCAAAGCCTAAAAAAGGTGTAGAGGAAATTATCGATAAAAAAACAACAACTAATTATCATGAATATAAGATATTAGATACAAGTGTGATTATTGATGGTCGAATTTATGATGTGGCTAAAACAGGATTCATTGAAGGAACGTTATTAATTCCGAATTTTGTATTGTATGAATTACAATACATTGCTGATTCTGGAGATAGTTTAAAACGAGTTCGTGGTCGTAGAGGATTAGACATTTTAAACGCTCTTCAAAAAGAACCTAATATTTCAGTAGAGATGTATGAAGGTGATTTTGAAGATATTCAAGAAGTTGATAGTAAATTAATTAAATTAGCTAAATTGTTAGATGGTATCGTAGTAACAAATGACTATAATCTAAATAAAGTGAGCGAGTTTCAAAATGTTCCAGTCTTTAATATTAATGCCTTAGCAAACGCCATTAAACCAGTTGTCATACCTGGTGAAACAATGGATGTCTTAGTAATGAAAGATGGAACAGAAAGACAACAAGGTGTGGCTTATTTAGATGATGGAACGATGGTAGTTGTAGAAGACGGTAAGCACTTTATGAATCAACGAATTAACGTGATTGTAACGAGTGCCCTTCAAACAGCAGCAGGTAGAATGATATTTGCTAAACCATCACATTCTCAAACAACTATTAACAATTAAAAATAAAAGGATTTTACTGTTCTGTTACCTTTACTAATCTACGGATTGCATGTAAAATCTAGAGTAACAGGATAAGAGTTGAAAAAGACAGTAAGGAAGGTAATTTCATGACAAAAAAAGTACGCGTAAGATATGCACCAAGCCCAACAGGACATTTACATATAGGTAATGCTAGAACAGCATTATTTAACTACCTATATGCTAGACACCACGATGGGGAGTTTATCATTCGTATTGAAGATACTGACCAAAAACGTAACATTGAAGGCGGAGAAGAAAGCCAATTAGACAACTTATCATGGTTAAATATTGACTGGGATGAGTCTCCTCAAAAACCAGGTAAGTATGGACCTTATCGTCAGTCAGAAAGATCTGATATTTATTTACCATTAATCGATCAATTATTAGCAAGTAACTTAGCATACAAATGCTACTGTACAGAAGAAGAGTTAGAAACAGAACGTGAAGCTCAAAAATCACGTGGTGAGATTCCTCGTTACAATGGAAAATGTGCTCATTTATCTGTTGAAGAACAAGCTAAAAAAGAAGCAGAAGGTATTACACCAGTAATTCGTTTCCGCGTTCCTAAAAACCGTTCATACAGCTTCAATGATTTAGTTAAAGGTAACATTACTTTTGAATCAGATAGTGTGGGTGGAGATTTCGTTATTTTAAAACGTGACGGTATGCCAACTTATAACTTTGCTGTAGCAGTAGATGATTACATGATGAAAATCACTCACGTATTGCGTGGGGATGATCATATTGCTAACACACCAAAACAATTAATGGTTTATGAAGCATTTGGATGGGAAGCGCCAGTCTTTGGTCATATGACATTAATTATTAACTCTGAAACAGGGAAAAAATTAAGTAAACGTGACGAAACAATTTTACAATTTATTGAACAATACCGTGATTTAGGTTATTTACCTGAAGCAATGTTTAACTTCATTGGTTTATTAGGTTGGTCACCAGTCGGAGAAGAAGAAATCTTCTCTCAAGAAGAGTTTATTAAGATGTTTGATGCAGATCGCTTAGGTAAATCACCAGCTGCATTCGATAATAAAAAACTTGAGTGGATTAGCAATCAATATATGAAACAAGTTGAAAGAAGTGAAATGGCTAAATTAGCTCTACCATACTTAGTGGAAGCTAAATTAGTAGAAGAAAATCCTTCAGAAGAAAAATTAGCATGGGTAGAAGAATTAGTTTCTTTATACCAACCACAAATGAGTTATGCTGGTGAGATTGTTGAATTATCAAGTCTATTCTTTAACGATACATTATCTTTAGATGATGCTGCTAAAGAAGTATTAGCTGGTGAAACAGTACCTCAAGTATTAGAAGCTTTTGCTAAAAATATTTCTGAATTAGAAGTGTTTGAAGCAGCTGAAATTAAAGCATGTATTAAAGCAGTTCAAAAAGAAACTGGTGTTAAAGGGAAAAACTTATTTATGCCAATTCGTGTAGCTGTTAGTGGACAAATGCATGGACCTGAATTAGCTGAAACAATTATGCTTTTAGGAAAAGAAAAAGTATTAGATCATATTAAACAAGCAACAAACTAAATACGTTGATAAGACGAGTAAGTTGTTTTCTTGATTTAGAGAGTCCGTGGTTGGTGAAAACGGAAGAAGAAAGCAAGTGAAGTGCCTCTTTGAGTAGTTTTGGTGAAATTATAGTAGCCAAAAACGAGTGATAATCGTTAAATTATTTGAAGGTAGAAAAAAATTCTACGAATAAAAGTGGAACCACGTGAAAACGTCTTTTAGTTGTAATGACTAGAAGGCGTTTTTTATTTTGAAGGATGTGATAAGAGTGAGTATCAAAGAAGACATAAAAACAATTCGGCAAAAGGATCCTGCAGCTAAATCAGATGCAGAAGTGTTTTTCACTTATCCTGGTTTGCATGCTATTTGGGCCCACCGCGTTTCTCATTTTTTATATCGTAAGAAACTGTATTTCTTAGCTAAATGCCATGCCCAATTCTGGCGTTTTGTTACAGGGATTGAAATTCACCCAGGAGCTAAAATTGGTAAGCGATTATTTATAGATCATGGTATGGGTCTTGTTATTGGAGAAACTACTGTGATTGAAGATGATGTCACACTTTATCACGGAGTCACTTTAGGCGGTACTGGAAATGAGACTGGGAAAAGACATCCAACTATTAGAAAGGGTGCTATGATTTCAGCTCATGCTCAAATATTAGGACCAATTGAAATAGGAAAATACGCTAAAATAGGAGCTGCCTCAGTAGTATTGAAACCAGTTCCTGATTATGCAACTGCTGTGGGAATCCCAGCAAAAGTTGTTAAAATTAATCAAAAAGATAAGGAGTAAAAAGAATGAAAATATATAACACATTGACACGTTCAAAAGAAGAATTTAAAACAATTGAGCCTGGTAAGGTTCGTATGTATTTATGTGGGCCAACTGTTTATAACTATATTCATGTAGGAAATGCCAGAAGTACGGTTGCTTTTGACACCGTGAGACGTTATTTAGAATACAAAGGTTATGAAGTGAATTATGTTTCAAACTTTACAGACGTGGATGACAGAATCATTAATCAAGCCATTGAAGAAGGGGTTTCGACTAAAGAAATTGCGGATAAATATATTGATGCTTTTACAGAAGATACAGCTAAGTTAAATGTTAAGCCAGCATGTGTTCATCCTCGTGTCATTGACCATATCGATGAAATTATTGAATTTGTTGAAGTATTAATTGAAAAAGGGTATGCTTATGAATCTCAAGGAGATGTTTATTACCGCACACGTCGCTTTGAAAAATACGGTCAATTAAGCAATAAGAGCTTAGATGAATTAGAAGTTGGCGCGAGCCAACGAACAGGTGACGAACAAAATAAAAAAGAAGATCCGATTGATTTTGCTTTATGGAAAGCTGCTAAAGAAGGAGAAGTGTCTTGGGAATCTCCTTGGGGAGCAGGCCGTCCTGGGTGGCATATTGAATGTTCTGTTATGGCTTCAAAACATTTAGGTGAAACCATTGATATTCATGCAGGGGGACAAGATTTAGAATTTCCTCATCATGAAAATGAAATCGCCCAAAGTGAAGCAAAAACAGGAGAAACATTTGCTAATTATTGGATGCATAATGCGTACTTAACAGTAGGGGAATCAGGGGAAAAAATGAGTAAATCCCTTAAAAACTTTGTAACAGCCCATGAATTAATGGAGGAAGTTGATCCTGAAGTGGTCAGATTTGCTTTAGCCACAACTCATTATCGTCATCCGATGCCATTTAATGAAACGATTTTACAAGATGCTAAAAGTAATTTATCTAAATTAAAAGCTAGCTTTAATAATGTAACCTTTAGATTGGATACAGCGGTTGAGTCACTTGAAGATGATGAAGAGTACTTAAAGGAATTAGCTCAAATTAAAGAGCAATTTGAAAAAGGAATGGATGACGACTTTAACACAGCTAACGGTATTACAGCTGTTTATAGCTTAGTGAAATGGTTGAATGCTTATATCGAAAAGAACACTGTTTCTAAAACAGTTCTTACAGCTGCTCTTGATTTACTGAAGTTATTAATGGGCGTATTTGGTTTAGAGTTAGGTGAAAAAGAAGTTCTTGATGAAGAAATTGAAACGTTAATCAATGAGCGAAATGAAGCGAGAAAAAATAGAGACTTTAAACGCAGTGATGAAATTCGTGATAGCTTAAAAGCCCAAGGTATTATTTTAGAAGATACCTCACAAGGAACGAGATGGAGCAGAGAAAAATGAGTGAACAGAAAGATTACTCACTATTAAGTGGGTTAACATTAGCGTACATAGGAGATGCGATTTATGAAGTTTACATTCGAGACTTTTTAATCCGGTCAGGACAAACAAGACCGAATCAACTACATAGATTAGCAACTCACTATGTATCAGCTAAAGCGCAACATTTTTTAATTGAAGAAATGCTGAAAGAAAATATCTTAACAGAAGAAGAACAAGCAATCTATAAAAGAGGACGTAATGCTAAAAGTCATACAAGTGCTAAAAACACTTCAGTATTCATTTACCGAGCCTCTACAGGTTTTGAGTGTTTGATAGGTTATTTACACTTAACAGACCAAAAAGAACGCTTAGATAGATTAGTAGCTTGGTGTATTGAAAGGATAGGTGAAAAGAATGAAAAATAAACGTGACTTTAAACGTGATAATAAAAAAGATAACAAAAGAGAGCCTAAAAGAGATTTTAATAAAGAAGTATCTGAACCTGCTGCCTTAGAGGATGTTGTTTTTGGACCTTATCCAACAATTGAAGCTCTTCAAGCAAGAAGAGGTAATAAATTATTTATTCAAGAAGATCTAAAAAGTCACCGTATTGAAGAATTAAAAGAGTTATCTAAAGAATTTTCAGTTCCTATCGTTTGGGCACCTAAATCAAAATTAGATGACATGACAAATAAAGAAAATCATCAAGGAATCGTATTAAAAATTACGCCATACGAGTACTTGTCATTAGATGAATTATTAACACAATCCAAAGAAAAAGAAAATCGCTTCTTTTTAATTTTAGATAGTATTATGGATCCACATAATTTAGGGTCTATTATGAGAACGGCAGATGCGGTTAATGTAGATGGCATTATTATTCCAAAGCACCGTGCAGTAGGAATTACACCAGTTGTTGTTAAAACATCTACTGGAGCAGTTGAACATGTTCCTGTCGCTCGTGTAACGAATTTAAGTCAAACAATCAAAAAATTAAAAGAAGATAATGTCTGGATTTTTGGGACTGATATGGAAGGCACTGACTACACTCATTGGAATGTAGCTGGAGATATTGCTTTAGTGATTGGTAACGAAGGAAAAGGGATGGGTTCTTCACTTAAAAAAGAGATGGACGAAATGATTACTATTCCAATTGATGGACACGTACAAAGCTTAAATGCCAGTGTTGCAGCTGGTCTTTTAATGTATGAAGTTCATAGAAAGCGTCGCTCTTAATTAGATGAAGACGTCATTAAAGCGTCAAGTTTTGTTTGTAGATGGTTACAATATGATTGGTGCTTGGCCAATGTTAAACCAACTCAAAAAGCAAGAAAAACTAGGAGACGCACGTGATCAATTGTTGTTTGTGCTATCTAATTACGCTAAGTATGAGGGCATTGAAATCCTTGTTGTATTTGATGCCCAGTTTGTTCCTGGTGTAACTAAAACCTATAAAGAATATGGCTTAACTGTTATTTTTACAAAAGAAGATGAAACAGCAGATACTTATATTGAGCGCGAAGCAAGTGAACGGATCAATCCATTAACTCATGTTCGAGTAGCTACTAGTGACATGGCGGAACAATGGATTATCTTTTCCCGGGGAGCGTTAAGAGTATCTGCACGAGAACTGTATAAGGCTATTAAAACATCTGAAAAAAAAATAACAGCTCATGCAGAGGACTATAAATATAAAAACTATAGAAGACAAAGCCCATGGTCACAGTCACAGTTAGAAACATTACAAGATTTATATAATGAGATGGACGATAAATGAACATAAAGGAGAATATTAGTTCTCTTTTATGTTTTTTTATTTTATGGTACTATTTTTCCGAATAGAACAGCAAGCGTTTTCAAACTAATAAGGAAGAAGGAATCTTAATGAAAGATATCAGCCTAAGTATGATTGAAAAAGCCAAAAATGGTGATAACGATGCATTTGAAACTATTTTTATGCAGTACACCCCAATTGTTCTTAAACAATGGGGGAAATATTATTTAAGAGATTATGAGCTAGAAGATTGGTTACAAGAAGGTAGAATTGTTTGTTATAAATCTTTACAAAGATATAACTCAGATGTGAATGTTACTTTTGGTTTGTTTTTCAAGATTAACTTTGAACGATGGATAATCAGTGCTATACGCTATCAGCAAGCACAAAAAAGAAAAATAAATCATCCAGTTGAATCTTTAGAGCAAAGGATAGAAGAAAGAGGAGATTATAATGAACCTTTTGAGTTTGAGTATAAAAAGGATATCAGGTTGGAATACATATTTGTAAGAGAAAGTTTAGAAGATTTATCCAAGCAACTATCTAGTTTTGAAATTAAAGTCTATCAACATATTTTAGAAGGAACAGAGTTAGCTGACATAGCAGAAAATTTAAATGTTGAAGAACAAAAAGTTATTGGTGGCTATAGTCGAGTAAAAAGAAAGTTAAAGAAACAATTAGACGTATAGTAGTATTTATGAGTTTAACTGTTCATAAAAAGAAGGAAACAAAACATGAATAAATAATTAAAATTGAAAAAAATAGTTGATAATAAAATCATCTTATGATAAAATTTGAGTTTTTCGACTTATTATGGTATAATGGTAAAAGAGGTGAGTTGAATGGCAGCGAGTATTTTATCAATTAAAGAAGAATTGGAAAATAAAGTAGGAAGTCGTATTACGTTAGTCGCTCAGACAGGTAGAAAACGACAAACAGAGCGAAGTGGTATCTTATCAGAAACATATCCATCCGTTTTCATAGTTGACTTGGATCAAGAAGAAAATGCCTTTGAAAGAGTGTCTTATAGCTATGCTGACATTTTAACAAAATCGGTAGAAGTCCAATTTAATGAATGTGAAGAACAAGGATTAATGGGATAAATATGAGAGCCTAATAGAAATATTAAGGCTTTTTTATTTTGCCTAAAACATTAGTTGAATATAAAAATAGAGGCTGTCCCAAAAGGACAGCCTCTATTCTATTATTTAGTTGAGTCAGTTTCTTCTTTTTTATCTTCTTTTTTGTCAGCTTTTTTATCTTTTGAATCGTCAGCTTTTTCTTCTTTTTGTGGTAAGTAAGGAGTTAAGATATCTTTGAAGTCAGTATCAGAAATTTTAACGTTAGCTTTTTCTAATTCTTTACCAATAACTTCTTGTTGGAAAGTAGGATCAGCTAATTTAGCTTCTTCTGTTAATTCTTTTAACTCTTTTTCAAATTTCTTGTAGTCATTACCTTTTTTCTGGTTTTTAACCATTTTCACTAGGTAGAAAGCATCAGTTCCAGTAGTCATATCAGTAGTTGTGATAACTTCAGATACTTTACCGTCTTCTAATTTGTAAGCAGCTTCTTTAACAGCATCAGGAACAGCAACGTATTCAGGTTTAGTAGTGAAAGTAGAATCAAATGTTACTTTACCACCATCAGCTTTAGTTGTTTCATCTAAAGATTTAGCTTTTGCTACTTCGTCAAATGATTTACCATCGTTAATTTCTTTTAATGCAGCTTTTGCAGCATCTTCAGAATCTAATTTAATAATTTGAGTATCAACGCTTGGATGATATGTTGCCCATGTTGCTTTTAAATCTTCTTCTTTAATATCTAAATGAGCTTTTAACATTTCTTTATAAGCTAATTGAGATTTGATGTTTTCTTTGTATGTTTTAACATCTAAACCATTTTGTTTTAATAAATCTTCAAAAGCTTTTTTACCGCCATTTTGTTCTTGCATGTCATTGTATTGTTTGTCGATTTCTTTTGTATCAACTTTGCTACCGTATTCTTTATCAGTAATATTACTTAAAATCATACCAGTTAATACTTGGCCTGTAGTATTAGTATCTTTCTTCAATTCTTTGTATAAGTCTTCTTCGGTGATTTTAGCACCTTTCATTGAAGCGACTTCTTTACTGCTTGAGCATCCAGCTAATGTTAATACTCCTAAAAGAGTAACTGCTGCTAATTTAAATGATTTACTTTTCATTAATTACTGCACATCCTGTTCATTTATATTTTTGATTGTTACATCATTCGTTGCATCACGAATATTACTATAACATACTCTTTCTATAAAAAATATGGAATTCAAAAAAAATTCATACAATAAACACATGTTTAATCCATCAATCAAACTAAATATGTCTTATTCGTTTAATTCATTAGCTAAATTTTCCATTTCTGTGTTAATCTTTTCGATTTGATTTTTGATATCATTGATACGGTATTTTGAACGGAATTCAAAACGTTCTAATGATTTTTGAGTTCCTTCAATAAACTCTGGAAGTAGTTCGTTAGTAACATTTTCTAAATTAGCAATATTTGTCTGCACATCTTGGGCACTATTTTTTACATCGGTTACTAATTTGATTGTGTCATCGACTTCTTTAGTAATTAATTCTTTTGTTTCTTTTCCAGACCTTGGGGCAAATAAAAGAGCTGTCGCTCCACCAACAAGACTTCCAAAAAGCAGTCCTTTTATTACTTTTTTTCCAGATAAAGATTTTTTAGCCATTTTAGATACTCTCCCTTATGGTTTTAGCAATATTGGTCATGTCATCAGTTGAGTATTTGTCGCCATTGTTTTTAAAGGTAATACTGAAATCATCTTCCGTACTATAACGAGGAATTAGATGAATATGGGAATGGAAAACAGATTGATAGGCTAACTCTTTATTGTTATTGATTAGATTTAGACCTTCCATTTCAGGAAAAGCTTTCTCTAATCCACGAGCTATTTTAGGTATTTTAGAAAATAAAATTCCAGCTAATTCGTCTTCATACTCAAAGATATCTTTGACATGTGTTTTTGGAATAACTAGAGTGTGGCCTTTGGTTGTTTGTGTAATATCTAAAAAGGCATAAACCTCATCATCTTCGTATACAGGGTAACTAGGGATTTCTCGATTAATAATTTTGCAAAAAATACAGTCTGTCATAAAAAAGACCTCCTTTGTTTTATAACAACTTTACCATAAATAGTAAGGGAATTGTATGCTATATTAGACAAAAATAGAATTGCGGCGTTAAAGATATGCTATAATTTAGCTAGAATTAATAGGGAGGGTCAACACGTGAGTTTAAAGATTGAACATTTAACAGGTGGATATGGACATATCCCTGTTTTAAAAGATATAAATTTTGAAGTAGCTTCAGGAGAAATAGTAGGTTTAATAGGATTAAATGGTGCGGGGAAAAGTACGACTATTAAACACATTATTGGTTTATTAACTGAGCAAAAAGGGAAGATAATGGTAGATGGTAAAACTTTAAGAGAATCACCAGAAGCTTATCGTCAGAAGATAGGTTATATCCCAGAAACTCCCATACTTTATGATGAGTTAACCCTTAGAGAGCATATTGAAGTTACTGCAATGGCGTATGATATTCCGATGGAAGAAGCTTTTAAACGCGCAGATAAATTATTAAAGACTTTTCGATTAGATAATAAATTAGATTGGTTTCCAACGCACTTTTCTAAAGGGATGAAACAAAAGGTAATGGTTCTATGTGCCTTTTTAACGCAACCAAGTGTCTTTATCATTGATGAGCCGTTTTTAGGGTTGGATCCTTTAGCTATTAATGCGTTGTTAGAATTAATGAATGACATGAAAAATGAAGGAGCAGCTATTTTAATGTCTACTCATATTTTAGCCACAGCTGAAAAATATTGTGATCGTTTTGTGGTACTTCATGAAGGTGAGGTAAGAGCGCTAGGTTCTATTCAAGACTTACGCCAAGAGTTTGAATTACCAGATTCTTCTTTAGATGATATTTATATTTCATTAACTAAAGAAGCGGAGGCGTTATAATGAAAGAGTTTTACCTTAAGCGGCAACAGAAACATCGTCAATCTATGATGAAATATTTAAAATATATTCTAAATGACCATTTTTTATTGGTTATGCTAATTTCAATGGGTGGATTTGGTTTATATTATTCAGAGTTCATTAAAACAATTCCAGAAGATTTTGTATTAGGAAAAGTAGTAGGGATTCTTTTTTGTGTCCTTACTCTTTTTGTTGGAAAAGTGGCGACTTTAATAAAAGAAGCGGATAGTATATTTGTTTTACCTAAAGAAAGACAAATGATTCATTACTTTAAAGAAGGATTGCTTCGTTCAATCGTTCTTCCTTTTGTTGTTTTAACTTTAGTTACTGGGATTATGATGCCTCTACTTGTGGCAACTAGTTCCTTAGAATTTACCGATTTTTATCCTATTTTGCTGACTTTGTGGGTATTAAAATTAGGTCACTTAATGCTACAAGTAGCAAACTTATATTTGAATACAGATAAATCAATTAAATTAATGTCTTTTATATGGTTAGCTGCAAGTGTTACTACAATGGTGGTAAATGTCTTAATCATGCCATGGCTAGGCTTACCTATTGCAATAATAGTTGTAGGGATAATTTATGTTCAAAGTAAAAAAATGGTAGAAGACAATCCTCTTGATTGGGAAAAAGCTATTACTTTAGAAAGAAAAAGAATGAAGAAAATCTATTCATTTATTAATCTATTTACTGATGTACCAGGACTTTCTAGTAATATCAAGAGAAGACGCTATTTAGATCCGATTCTTCAAAAAATCAAGAAGGAACAAGGACAAACGTATACTTACTTATATAGTAGAGTCTTTCTAAGAGGGACTGAATATAGTGGATTGGTTTTACGTTTAACTATTATTGGGAGTTTGATTTTAATTTTTAGCGATCAACTTATTCTTAACGGGATTATCAGCGTATTATTTGTTTATTTAATTGGCTTTCAGTTATTACCGATTTATGGTGAATTTGACTATATGCTGATGACTCAGTTATACCCGGTAAAAAACGAAATGAAATTAAAAGCTGTCCAACAATTAGTGGGGGTTGTTTTAGTAAGTGTTTCACTTATTTTTAGTTTGATTTTAGTAAGTCGATTAGAAGATAAGTTAGGTGCTGTAGCAATCTGTGGAGGCTTGTTTGTAGAAAGTTTTATTTTAACGAAGATTTATGGAACAAAGAGACTAAAAAAAATGGAGAAATCTTTTTTTTAAAAAGAAAGTATAGAAAGAATATGTTATACTATTCTTCGACTTCCTTTTAAAGGATAGGTTGATTAAGTTACCTGAGAGAAAGTGGATGGGGAGAAAAGAAACATGTTTAATTTTGATAAAAACTGGAATCTCCAACCAATCAAAGGAGATACTGGAAAAGCCTATAAAGGAATGAAAGATAGCGAAAGAGTCTTTATAAAAAGAAACTCAACACCCTTTTTAGCTGCTCTATCAAGAGAAGGGATAACACCTAAGTTACTTTGGACCAAACGAACGGGAGATGGAGACATTTTAACTGCCCAAGAATGGTTGGATAGTAGACAGTTGACCCCTAGGGAAATGAGTGAAAGTTCAGATGTCATTCGCATTTTACAACATTTACATAAATCTAAATCATTAAAATCAATGCTACAGAGAATGGATGGAAAAGAAAGTTCTGCTTTTGATTTTTTAAGTGAATATGCTCAAGATTTGCCTCAAGATTTAAAAAATAATCTCTATTTGATGGGGGTTTTTAGGTATTTGGAGGATCATTTACCCTCTTTCCATCAAGTTTATTATGTTGCTTGTCACGGAGATGCGATTCATAATAATTGGCTCCTTTCAACAGATGAAAAAGTGTATCTTGTTGATTGGGATCATTCTGTATTAGCTGATCCAGCTTTAGATGTGGGAATGATTTTAGGTCAGTACATTCCAACTAACTACTGGGATTTATGGTTAAATCTTTATGATCCAGTGGGAGCTGACAATCTGTCAGAACGAGCTTACTGGTATGCTGGGATGAATTTACTGATGCAAATCAAACGTAGTTATCTAAGAAATGATCATAAGCAAGCTAATTTTCACATTGCACAATTAAAAGCAATTTATCATTATTAAAGAGTTTTAAAGGAGAGAATCATGAGATTACGTAACAAACCTGGAGCAAAAGAAACTATCTTAAGTTATCCAGAATATATTTTAACAGATGGTAGCGACTTTAAAGGTAAATGGCAAGAACGCTTTTCAAAAGTTCAACCGATTCATATTGAAGTAGGTAGTGGAAAAGGGCAATTTATTGTAGAGATGGCGAAAGCACATCCAGACATTAACTATATCGGTATTGAAATGCAAACCAATGCTATTATTTCGATTTTGGAAAAACAGTTAATAGAAACCTTACCTAATTTACAATTACTTTTAGTTGATGGAGCTGATTTAACTGATTACTTTGCTGATGGTGAAGTTGATCAAGTTTATTTAAACTTTTCAGATCCATGGCCAAAAACACGTCATGAAAAACGTCGTCTAACGTTTGAATCATTTTTAGCAACTTATGAAGCTATTGCAAAGCCAAAAGCTGAGCTTCATTTTAAAACAGATAATCAAGGTTTATTCGAATATTCGTTAGCAAGTGTTACATGGTATGGAATGACTATTAAAAAAGTGTGGTTAGACTTACATAATAGTAATTATGAAGGTAACATTATGACAGAATACGAAGAGAAATTTTCAAGTAAAGGTCAACCAATCTACCGCTTAGAAGCAATATTTAACGGGAAGGAAGCTGAATAATATCAGCTTCCTTTTTTATATGTTCTGATTGTAGGTTCTTCAAAGGTATCAATAAATTCTCTAATCTCTGTTAGAGAGTCTGTGAAAAGAAAATTATTTCTATCACTTTGTGTTAAAAAGCCAGCTTCGATCATTGAATCAAAAAAAGTAATAAGAGGGTTATAAAATCCGTTAATATTGTAAAAAATACATGGGTTTTTATGTTGACCAATTCTTCCCCAAGAAATAACTTCACTGATTTCTTCTAAAGTACCAGGGCCTCCTGGCAAAGCAATAAAAGCATCAGAAAGCTCAATCATTTTTCTTTTACGTTCATGCATATCTTCAACTAAAATTAATTCATCTAAACCACGATGAGCTAATTCCCTTTGTTCTAGGAAGTGGGGCATAACACCGATTGATTTCCCATCACCTTCAATTATGGTATCAGCTACGACACCCATTAAACCAACTGCACCGCCACCATAAACTAGGCCATATTGATTATCAATCATCCAGTTAGCTAATTTTTTGGTTTTTTCTTGATAAATAGATTGGGCACCTAAGTTTGCACCACAATATATAGCGATATTTTTCATTTTTATCCCCCTTTACGTCTATATATGATACCATAGTATAAAAATAAAAGGAGGAAAAAATAGATGGATTTATCAAATTATCAAAAATGGGTACGTTTTTTTTATCAAGAAAGAGGATGGTATGATTTAGATCCTTTTGTTCGAGTTAATTTTTTATCAGAAGAAACAGGTGAGGTAGCAAGAGCTGTTAGAGGGATTGAAATTGGCAGAGATAGGCCAGATGAAGAGGTTAAAAGTGATAAGGAATTAATAGATAATTTAAAAGAAGAATTAGGAGATGTTTTAGATAATATTTTTATTTTAGCTGATAAATATGATATTGAATTTGAGGACATACTGATAAGCCATCAACAAAAATTGATAGAACGGTTTCAATCTTATAAATAAGTATTTCTTACTAAAAAACAAATTATTTCGTCACAGAAAATTCATAAACAGAGACTATTATATAGACATACCAACAAAACAACCCTAACAAACTTTTTCATTTTATTTACTCCTCCAAAGTAAATAAAACAACTCCTTAAGAAGGTGATTCTATGAAGAATCACCTTCTTTTTTTGTTTTAATATAGATGCTAGTAGACTATGGAATTCTTAAGGTTATATAGTATACCTTTTTTTGTTTAATTGTTATTATATAATATTTTATATACTTTTATAGATATATACCAATTATATTTAAATAGAATTATTTTTGGTCAAAAAACACATGTGAGGTTAATAACATGTTATAATACTAATATAATAGTTTTTAGAAAGTGGGGAGAATAAAATGAAACAATTGAGAGCTTTATTAGTTGGAGTATTGATGATGTCATTTATTATTCCAACAGCAGCGGCGGTAAAACCGATGAAACTAAAAGCAAATGATCAAGTAACTCAAACAAGTGAAAAAGTGAAAAAAGCAGAATTTAAAATGAAAGACAGTCAAGTAGAAGTTGGTGGTAAGTGGCAAGCAGAAACTAATTTTGATTTAGCAACGGATGAAAATGGGAAAAAATTAACATGGAAAGATATTAGTGAAAAAGTACTTGTTGCTGGAGAAGTAGATACAAACAAAGTCGGTACTTATGATGTAACCTTTACGTACAATAAAATAAAGCAGCCAGTAAAAGTGAAAGTCATTGATAAAAAGATATCTGGTTTATTAGATTTGAAGACCATAAAAGTAAAAGACATGGAAATAAAAGTTGGACAAGCACTAGATCCAGTCACATTATTTGAAAGTGCTGAAAAAAAAGATGGCACGTTTGCTACTTGGGAAGAGATTGCTACTAATCTGAACATAGAGAACAACATTAACTCTGAAAAAGTTGGAGTTTACACTGTAACCTTTACTTATGGTAAAGTAACTGCGACTTCTAAAGTGTCTGTGGTAGAAAATAAACCAATTGTGATGCCGACAACATTAAATGTTTTTAATAGCACTCTTTTAGTCGGAGATAAATGGGCACCTAGTATGAACTTTGAATCGATTCTATTATCAAATGATCAAGTATTGACGTGGAATGATGTTGTTAAAGATATCGTTGTTGGCGGAAATGTTGATACAGAAAAAGTCGGAGACTATCCAGTTACATATACATATGGCGATATAACTCAGACCATAAATGTTCAAGTAAAAGAAGATAAAAAAGTAACTACTGACAAAATTATTGTGAAAAATACGGATTTATCAATTGGAGATAAATGGGAAGCCAAGGATAACTTTGAATACATCTTATTGTCAGATGGTACTAAGTTATCATTTAAAGAAGTAGAAAAAGACATGGTTATCGTTGGACAAGAGTTAAAAGATGGTGTATTAGTTGACACCAAAAAAGCAGGAACTTACAAAGTGGATTATACATATGACGGTATAACTGCTACTGCAGTGATTAATGTAAAAGCTAATGAAGTAGTAAAAGTTCAAGAAATCTCAGTGAAAGATACTAACTTACCAACAGGAGAAAAGTGGGAAGCAAAAGATAACTTTAATTATGTGTTAATGTCAGATGGAACGAAAAGAACATTTGAGGAAGTTGAAAAGGATTTAAAAGTATCAGGAGAAGTGAAAAATAACATACCAGGAACCTATAAAGTTAACTATGCTTATGGAGATAAAATAGCCGTAGCAACTGTTACGGTAAAAGATATGGAAGTTGTGAAAGTGCAAGAAATATCAGTGAAAGATACTAACTTACCAACAGGAGAAAAATGGGAAGCCGAAGATAACTTTAATTACGTACTAATGTCAGATGGAACGAAGAGAACCTTCAAAGAAGTAGAAAAAGAATTGAAAGTATCAGGAGAAGTGAAAACATCAGTACCAGGAAAATACAAAGTAACTTATGCTTACGGAGATAAAAAAGCAACGGCGACTGTTACAGTAAAAGATATGGAAGAAATAAAAGTCCAAGAAATCTCAGTGAAAGATTCTAACTTACCAACAGGCGAAAAATGGAAAGCTGAAGATAACTTTAACTATGTCTTAATGTCAGATGGAACGAAGAGAACCTTCAAAGAAGTAGAAAAAGAATTGAAAGTATCAGGAGAAGTGAAAACATCAGTACCAGGAAAATACAAAGTAACTTATGCTTACGGAGATAAAAAAGCAACGGCGACTGTTACAGTAAAAGATATGGAAGAAATAAAAGTCCAAGAAATCTCAGTGAAAGATTCTAACTTACCAACAGGCGAAAAATGGAAAGCTGAAGATAACTTTAACTATGTCTTAATGTCAGATGGAACGAAGAGAACCTTCAAAGAAGTAGAAAAAGAATTGAAAGTATCAGGAGAAGTGAAAACATCAGTACCAGGAAAATACAAAGTAACTTATGCTTACGGAGATAAAAAAGCAACGGCAACTATTACAGTGAAAAATATGGAAGTTGTAAAAGTTCAAGAAATAATTGTAAAAAATACAGAGATTACAGTAGGAAGCAAATGGGAACCAAAAGATAATTTTAAACAAATAAAAATGTCAGATGGAACAGAGAGAACTTGGAAAGATGTTGAAAAAGATATTGTAGTAGTGGGACATACAGGAGTAACTGGGGAAAGAGTGAATACTCAAAAAGCAGGAACTTACAAAGTAGATTATACATATGGTAGAAAAACAGCAACGGCAACTGTTACAGTAAAAGAAAATAAGAAAACAGTTGTACCTGTGAAACCAGGAAAAAAATTACCTCAAACAGGAGAGGTTAATCAAAAAGGAATAATCGTACTAGGTTTAGTGATCATTGTTGGGATTGGAACAATTGTGCTAAAGAAAATGAAAAAAGAAGTTGAATAAAGTTATTTGATAGTAAAAAATAAGAGGCTAACCATCGGGGTTAGTCTCTTTATTGATATTATTGTAAACGATAAATATCTAAAATTGTACCTGTGTAAGCATCTGCTAAGAATTCGTATTGTGCTAATTCGCCATCTTCAATACGTGAAATACCACCTGTATAAGTTTTAGATTGAACAGCAAACTTTTGGAAAGGCTCTTTTTTGAAATGAATCCATGACCCTTCAATAGGTCCTTCTTGTAAAAAGTCAGCCTTAACACGTTCTAAAATATCATCTGCAGATAAAGTTTTATTTTTTTTGTAGAAGTAAGCTAGAGCTGCGCCACCAATAGCGCCGACAGCTAAACCAATTCCCATACCAGTTGTTAGACCATGTTGATAAAACTCTTTATTTTTGTTGTTTCTCAATGTGTCCTACCTCCTCTAGTAATTACTTACGTTTATTGTAGCATAAAAAGAGAAAAAGCAAAAAAAAATCATAAAAAATGTTGCTAGATGCTTAAAGATTTTTTTGCAACAGCCGAATTATGTTATAATTAAGTGAGGATAGAAAGAGAGGTGGGTCTACTAATTTTAGTAGATAATTATGGAAGAAAAATTATTTAATCGAATCAAACAATTAACAGAAATTCAAAGTGTCAGTGGTTTTGAAGAAAACATGCGTGAAGTTATGACAAAAGAAATGACACCTTTAGTGGATAAAATTGAGTACGACGGTTTAGGCGGCGTATTTGGAATTAAAAAAAGTAAAGCTGAAAATGCGCCACGCATTATGCTTGCTTCTCATATGGATGAAGTTGGATTTATGTTATCACAAATATTAGATAGCGGTTTGTTTAGAGTTGTCCCTCTAGGAGGATGGAATCCTTATGTGGTTTCAGCACAACGATTTACCTTACAAACTAAAAAAGGAAATTATCCAGTGATTTCTTCATCTGTTCCACCACATTTATTACGTGGAACAAATGGGCAAAAACAAATTGATGTTTCTGATATTTTATTCGATGCTGGTTTTACTTCAAAAGAAGAAGCCGAAGAATATGGTGTTAGACCAGGAGATGCTATTGTACCTGATGCAGAAACGATTCAAACGGCTAATGGTAAACGTATTATCAGTAAAGCTTGGGATAATCGTTATGGCTGTACACTAGTGTTAGACGTATTAGAAGAATTAAAAGATACAGAATTACCTAATACATTAATTGCTGGAGCAAACGTTCAAGAAGAAGTTGGTTTACGTGGAGCAAAAGTCTCTACAACAAAATTCAGACCAGATTTATTCTTTGCAGTAGATTGTTCCCCTGCTGATGATTTGGAAGGTAAAAAAGATGCTAATGGTCGTTTAGATGGTGGCTTCTTATTAAGAATTTTTGACCCAGGTATGATTATGTTACGTCGTATGCGTGAATACATTGTTGAAACAGCTGATGTAAAAGAAATTCCATACCAAACATTTGTGTCAAAAGGTGGAACAGACGCAGGTGCTGCTCACTTAGCAAATGATGGTATTCCAAGTGCTGTAATTGGGGTTCCAGGACGTTACATCCATACACACCAAACTATGTTTAGTGTAAAAGATTACGAAGCTGCAAAAGCGATGGTACTTGCTTTGTTAACATCTTTAGATCGAGAAAAAGTAGACGAAATAATTTACGGAAAGTAGGTTACTAGATGATAATTCCAACTTCATTAGAAGAAATTGCAACATATATTGAAAATGAAAAAACAATTCTTTTCTTTACAGCTGATTGGTGTGGTGATTGTGTTTTTATCAAACCGCATATGCCTGAGATAGTTGCTAATTTCCCAGAATTCAAATTTGTGCAAATTGACCGAGATGAATACATTGATTTATGTCAACAATGGGATGTCTTTGGTATTCCTAGTTTTATCGCTGTTGATGGTGGTAAAGAAATTGGTCGTTTTGTTAGTAAAGACCGTAAAACTAAAGAAGAGATTACAGAATTTTTAAAAACATTATAGAAAGAGGATGAGCTTATGATAGAATCACAAGAATACACTTCAATATTAGTTGGAACAGACGGTAGTGACCAAGCTAAGTTAGCTTTTGAAAAAGCAATTGCAGTAGCTAAAAGAAACAATGCTCGTGTTGTTGTTGCCCATATTATGGAAAATAAGTTATACGGTGGAACAATGTCGTTTTCAACTTTCACTCCAGATTTACTACAAGCCCAATCAGATCAAGCAAAAGTTTTGTTAGATAGTTATGTAGAAATTGCTAAAAAACTAGATTACGATCATGTTGAAACTGTTTTAGAGTTTGGTTCTCCTAAAGTTCTTATGGCTAAGGATTTACCTGAGAAATTTAAAACAGACTTAATCATGGTTGGTCAGTCAGGTTTAAATGCAGTAGAGCGCTTAGTGATGGGGAGTGTTAGTGATCATATTATTCGTACAGCTCCTTGTGATGTTTTAATTGTAAGACCGGAATAAACATAGGAGGTAAGTACAATTATTTGTGCTTACTTTCTTTATGTAAAGGAAAGGATTAATAGGATGATAGTTAGTTATAATTTAAATGGTGTGGGAGACACACTGATGCTAGTTATGGCAGATAGTAAAGGGCAAGAGGTTACCTCAGTAAGAAAAGGTGACGTCGCTTGCGTTAGTATTACAGAAACGAAAGAAGTTGTTGCTTGGAATATTTTCTCAGCAAGTCACAAAATCACTAACCTAAATGGAGCAGGTCAAATTGAATTATCACCTTCTCAATTAACAGAACTTAATTTAGCTGTTAAGGAAGCAGGATTCGATACAGAATTTGAATTAGATAATTCACCTAAGTTTGTAGTTGGATTTGTTAAAGAATGCCAAAAACACGAAGATTCAGATCACCTAAGTGTGACAAAAATTGTCGTAGATAATGATGAAGAATTACAAATTGTTTGTGGTGCTTCAAATATTCGTGAAGGATTAAAAGTAGTTGTTGCTAAAGTCGGAGCTATGATGCCCGATGGAATGATTATTTGGCCTGGTGAATTAAGAGGTGTTAAGAGTGATGGTATGGTTTGTTCAGCACGTGAACTAAACTTACCGAATGCACCAGAAGTTAAAGGGATTCTAGAATTGCCTGATATGTATGAAGTTGGAGCAAGTTTTAAATTAGGTGTAAGTATTAACGAATAAATTAAAAAATATTGTAGTTTAATGAACTTTCTTGTAGAATAATCATAACAAATCAAAATATTGGGGGGAACAAAGATGAGCTTTACAGATGAGACAGTTAGATTTAATTTTAACGAAGACAACAAAAAAGAAGTAAGTGAAACTTTAACAATCGTGTACCGAGCTTTAGAAGAAAAAGGTTATAACCCGATTAATCAAATCGTTGGTTACCTATTATCAGGAGACCCTGCCTATATTCCACGTTATCAAGATGCTCGTAATTTAATTAGACGTCATGAACGCGATGAAATTATGGAAGAATTAGTGAAAGATTATCTTTCTCATCAAGGAATTAACTTATAATGAGATTGATGGGTCTGGATGTTGGCTCTAAAACCGTTGGAGTTGCTGTAAGTGACCCGCTAGGTTGGACTGCACAAGGAATTGAAATTATTAGAATAAATGAAGCTGAAGAAGTTTTTGGTATTGAACGCGTTGGAGAGCTTGTTAAAGAGTATCAAGTCAAAGGTTTTGTAGTAGGATTACCTAAAAATATGAATAATAGCATTGGACCAAGAGCTGAAGCATCAATGGCTTATGGAAAAATGTTAGAAGATACATTTGGGTTACCTGTTCATTATCAAGATGAGCGTTTAACAACCGTTCAAGCTGAAAGAATGCTTGTTGAACAAGCAAATGCTTCTCGCGCTAAAAGAAAAAAAGTGATTGATAAAGTCGCTGCTGTTATGATTTTACAAAATTATTTAGACAAGAAAATGTAAGAAAAGGTCGTATTCTAATGAATACGACCTTTTTTGTTTGTGTGAATAACTAATCCTATAGAAATTATGTTTAAAATCCTCTTTATATTAAAAGTATATTAAAAAAACAAGTTATTTTATTTTTTTAATTCAAAAAAGTACCGTTTATTGGAATATGGAAAGAGATGGCGCTATAATAACCATACAAATGATAGATATCAGTCTTTATTTGTGAAAAGTTTGGGGATTGGGGGAGTAGTATAGCTATGCTGGTATCAAAAAATAAATAAGAGGTGATTGAATAAAAAATATATTTTGAGAAATAAAATGGGGATACTTAAATATATTTTTAGTTCGTTGCATAGGAAAATTGAAATGGGGTTTTAGATGTTAGTTCTGCGTTTAGGTCAGAGTAACTGTTCCTAAAATCTAATGGGTTATTTGATTCAGAACGTCTGTCTTAATTTTAAGTAAAGATGTCTCTTAAAAATTAAATTTAAAATTAATAACCTGAATAATTCATAGCTTTAATTCTTTGGTACATTTTATTGAAATATGTATCACTAATATCCCTATCAACTGATTTTGACTAAAAAGTTACTTCAAACATTCACTGTTCAAAAATATTGAGGA
>NZ_JBMEAO010000006.1:0-155862 GCF_048815235.1 Vagococcus fluvialis | reverse complement strand
ATGACTTAACGTACAGGGGGCCACCTGTACGTTTTTATTTTAACTAAAAAAAGCAATCAAATAAATGAATTTTACTCATAAATTTGATTGCTTTTTTGTTTTATTCAGAGACTTATGTCACAGCCTCTTTTTAATTTGATTTGAATAAATAATTTCGAACAAATAAAGAAGTTTGATGAGACTAACTCAAGGTTCCGTCTCTATTCTTGTATACGAGTAATTTTTCTGGTGTTTTTTAACTATGAAAATCGTATTGTTTTATGTCTTAATCCATTAAATATAGAGGCATCAAAAGGTTAATTATTTATTTTATTTCTCTTAGGAATTTTTCGTTTCTCTAAATGATTATAGATTGTGGGGATAGACAAATGACATTTTCGAGCTATCAAATAAACGGGTAAGTTGGTTTCTTGATACAGTCTAATAGCCTTGTCAATAGATTTAGTACGAGTTGGTCTACCGAGAGTCTTACCGTTTTCTCGAGCTGCATCTAAGCCTGCAATAACCCTCTCTCTAATTAATTCCGCTTCCATCTCAGCAAAAGCTCCCATAACTGTGAAAAAAAATCTTCCCATAGCTGTTGATGTATCAATATTATTATCTATGCTGACAAAGTTGACGTTACTCTTTTCAAAAAATTCTGATAGTTGAAGTAATTGCTTAGTATTTCTTGCCAGTCTATCTAGTTTATAAATAACGAATGTATCACCGGATTTTAAAGTATCCAAAGCTTTATTTAATTGATTACGTTCTTGTTTTCGCCCGCTTTCATATTCTTTAAAGATAACATCGACCCCATAACTTTCAAGCGCTTTTTTTTGTGAATCAAATTTTTGATGTGGTGTACTAACTCGCATATAACCTATAGTCGTCATAATTATTGCTCCATTTCATTATTAATAAAATTAAACTCTCTTTTTTTTAACCGTTACAGTCTATATAAAAGAAAAAAATCCCTATGTTTCAGTTTTTTGACAATTTTTTAACCTATATTAAAAAAAAGTTGACAAACCATAACAAGTCAAATATACTAATGATTTTTTTACTTCACTTTTGTACATAAATAAACGTTTTCCTTAAAAAGAAAGTCCTTATTAATTAGGGTTTTCTTTTATTATTATCATTATTAAAGCAGATTATTTTACTGTTCTAACAAACTTTAGATTTTTAGACTTCAGAAAAAATCTGTTCTGACTAAAAAGGAGGGAGGAGGATGTATAGTGTTATACGGCTATGTTAGGGAAGGTTACCCAGTCAGTGAAAGCATTCAATTAAAGGAAATATTTAAGACAGACTGCGATGAAGTTGTAATTGAAAATGGTGGGACAACAACGTATGAAAAATTAACAAGATTAATGAAAAGAATGTCTACTGGAGATAAAATAGTTATTTATAACCTACAAGTTTTCGGTACTGGGTTGAAGAAATTAAAACTATTTTTGTTATACCTCCAGCAACATGATCTACATCTACAAAGTATGAAAGATAATATTGATACAGAGGTTGTTCATAATTTTTTTGAAATCTGTCAAATTCTATTAAGCACTGATGAAAAAAATGCTAGTTATTTGATTCGAAAAAGTTTAACTAAAGCCAGAAAAATGGGAAAAAAAATTGGGAGACCGAAAATTGATCCAAATGTGGTTAAAAAGATTCAATATCTTTATATTCATGAAGCGATGTCTCTAAGAGGGATTGCTGATAAATGTGAAGTCTCTTTAGGTACTGTATACAAGTATGTAAGTATGGTTAAGCAAACAGATAGTAGTGTTGAGTGAAGATGGTAGGGGGGAATAGCGATATGAAAATAAAAAATATCCTTTTTGCTTTGTTTTTAAGTTGTCTTTTCTTTACTAGTTCACTTATTACTAGGGGATATGCGGAAAATGATATTGATTCGGAGTTTGTGGAGGAGTCGATGAAAGTATTAAATATCGAAAATCGCGCTACAGTACCTTTAACAAGCTCACCATTATACAAGCCGATTTATAATGGAATAAAAACGCCTATCTCTAGTAAGTTTTCATTTCAACCAAAAGCAACAGCTCAAACCAAAGTAAGTGTCTATAAAAATGGTAGAGAAGTACCTCACGATGGTAAAAAAATTATGTTAGATAAAGAAATGATTACCACAAATCCACCTTATATCATCGCAACAAACATGGGGGTAATGAATGGTAGGTCAATAGATGTTAAATTCTCTCTTGTATCAGCATATCCTTCAACCTTTTTTGTTGGATTGGATAAAAATAAACCGACACCAAAAGAGTCATTGCTGACTGTGTCTGATACTCGTAGTGCAGACCCGCAATTTAAATTAGAGTTTATAGATTCAATCAGTAAGCAACCTGTTGTGATGTCAGGAAACTTAACTATTGGAGATATTGATAATGGTGAAACAATGGTGATTGAATCTGTTGGTGGTAGTATAGATAGCATTTATTCAATGGATAATACTATTCTTAATACGGATAGTAATTCCAACTCAGAGAAAACAATAATACGTGCACAAAATTCAGCTGACGTAGCTGAGTCTGATCGTCGAGCATGGGTATCAGTATCTTATGAAAATGCTAATTATCTTTTACTAACATATTCATGTGCTCAAACAGGATTACTATTTGGAGAACATGAATTTGAAGAATTTGACTATGTAGAAGAGGTTGATCCTCCTGCTGGGTTAGCGACGGTAGATATTCTTCATAAAAATGAGTTAGGAGAAGAAATTGCGGTAAAAGAGCAACTACAAGGAGTAGTGGGTTCTCTTTATCAATCACAATCGAAAACGATTCCAGGTTATAAACTGAAAGAAACACCTAATAATGCTATTGGGATATTTTCTGCTCAAACGCCTAGTGTAACTTATATTTATGAGAAAATTGACGATCCAAACAAACCTAATGAAGAAATAGTTTCTGTGAGAGTGTTATATACAGATTTAGAAGGAAGAGAAGTTGCACCTATGGAAATTTTAACTGGGACGATAAATAGTTTGTATCAAGCTCACTCAAAGACGATTTCTGGTTATAAACTATTTAAAGAACCTACGAATAAAATAGGATTATTTGCTCATGATAATTTGGATATTATTTTTATCTATGAAAGAGACTCTACTATTGAAGAGCCAGAAGTAGGTAATAAAGCTCCAGTTATTAAATTAGCTCAAAAAGAAGGGATTTCAGATGGAAAAGATTTTACAGTTAGAGGTATTTGGAAGGATGATGACAGTTTAGTAGTACTACTTATGTATCAAATTAACGATAAACCGACGAAATTGATCAGTTATAACTCCAATTTAGACAAAGGTGTTTGGCAAGAGTTTTCATATACAATTCCAGCAACTGAGATACCTATTGGTAATCACTCAATTAAATTCTATGCAGGTGATGCTGAAGGATTAACTTCACCGGAAGAAATATTGACTTTGACGCCAGAGAGTAAAGCTAATTTACAGTTAAATTTCCAAGATGAAGATGGGACAGAACTTGCTGAATCTTTAAAAATACCAGTGAATATTAATGAGAAAATTAATTTAACTGAAATTTCTGAGTTACAAATAATTTTAGCAGCAATAAAAAATCAAGGTTACGAATTAATAAGTCGACCGGTAGATGACATATTAATCGAAAATAATGAAACCACTTTAAATTTTATTTTTAAAGGAAAAGTTAGTCTAGTGAGTGTTACCAAAGAGATGAATTTTGAGTCTGGTGCAATAATACCTATTGATCAAAGACTACATTATGAGGGAGCGCAGCCATTTGTTTTAAATGTTGAAGACACTAGAGGAAAAATGAAACCTAGCGAGGGATTTAAGCGAGGCCAGTTTCAAATTAGTGGAGTTTTATCCAAACCTTTCGAACACTCTAATGGAAAGAAATTACTTAATGCTAAGTTGGTCTATTTTGATGGGGAGATGGAGCGAGAAATATCACCAGTGGGTAATGAAATCTATAGAAGTTCAACAGCTCGTTCAGAGAAGGCTTATGAAATTACATTGTCTAATGAAGCTGAAAAAGAATTACGTTTGGAAGTACCAAAAGGTAGTGGTGTTATTCAAGGGGGATACTATGCAGAAGTTACCTGGGAACTGGTTCAAGGACCATAGAACATAGAGGGAGATATGTAATGTGCGAAAAAAAATACTTTTTTATGTATTGTTGCTGTTTTGCCTGTTCAGTTCACCAGTTTTAGCCGTGGAGATAGAAGGGCAAACACAAGCAGATATAGGTTTTATTCAAGGGGTTGAAAGAGAAAGTCAAGATTCAATGAAACTTCCCAAAACAAATGAACAAGAAAAAGAATACAAATTAATAGGATATTCAATTATAGCTATAAGCGTTATATTTATGTATCAAAAATTAAATAAAGAACAAAATAATTAGTAAGAAAGAAGGAAGACAAATGAAAACAAAATTATTAACAAGTCTAACAATAAGTGCAGTAGTTTTAGGAGCAATAGGAATAACAACTCAAGCAGCTGAAAGCAAGGGAAGTACCAGTGCAGATGCAGAATTTATAACAGGACTAAGACCAGATCCGGGGAAACCAGAAGAAGGACCTAAAGACCCTGAATTAGTTGATCCAGATCCAGACCCGAAGGATCCGTCCAAACCAAAACCTTTACCAGAATCTAATGGCGTTTATGTTACTCATTTACCAAACTTCTCTTTTGGTTCAGATAACAAAACAGAATTAAGAACAGCAGAATATCAAGCATTACTAGAAAAAAGAACAAAGAACAAAGGTACAGAAATTTTCTATATGCCACATTCTGTTCAAGTTGCTGATGTTTCAGGAAATGATTTAACGACTTGGAATTTATCAGTAACTCAAGATGAAGCTTTTAAAACAGTGGGTGAGACTTCTAAGATATTAACAAACTCAAGAATTAGAATTTATGGAAATACCTTTACAAGCAGTGCTTATAGTTCAGATGAATTGGCAGGTAAATTGTCTGGTTTAGCTTTGGGAAGTGTAGATACATTTGGTTCATATTCGGAGATTCCAGTAGGGAAAGATTCTTTAACCGTTTTAGCTAACAAAACACCTGGTTTTACATTGAATTCATTTAGTTCGGCAGTATTTAAAGAAGGATATATTACTGACGATTACACAGCGGCAAAAACGCCAAATGCTGTTAAATATGAAGGTGTTAGATTAAACGTACCAGCTAATGATAAATCTCAAGCTAAAGCTTATGTGGCTAATTTAACATGGACACTAACTGTTGAACCGTAAGGAGAATTAAGATGAAAAAAAATGAGATGTTCTTAATGGGTGGATGTGCAGTTGTTTTAAGTTTACTTTTTGCAACCTCAACAAATGCAGCAACAGCAGATATTAAAACAAAAGGAAGTACTTCGTTTACAGTGCCAACTGATATTGGTAGCGTTATTAAACCTGGAACAGATAATGATATCATGATTGATGGAGATCAAACACAAATTGATGGAGTTCAATTGTTACATGCCCCAAACTTTAATTTTGGTCAAAATGCCTTAAAAGCAAATGGAGGATATTTTGATGCCATTTATGAAAACTATAAAGAAAAATCAAGTGATACGACATCATATGCCATTCCACATTTTGTTCAAGTAGGTGATTTTTCGGCAGATACAGGAACAAAGTGGCAAGTGAATGTAGAACAAGATAGTTTGTTCAAAGCACCAACAGAGCAAGGACATGAATTAAAATTATCAAGAATTCAGATTCATAATAGTACTTTGACTAATAATTTGAAAGATGTCTCAGCTTTACTTACAGGTCCTATTATTCCTAGTAGTGGCTACATTTCGATACCAGTAAAAGGTAAAGATGGAGGAAGTCTTCCGATTTTAACATCTAAAGCCAGTCAAGAGGATACTGGTTCAACTCATGGAACCATATCATCTGTTGTTTTTAGAAAAAATTACTTAGAAAATGATTATGGATCAGAAGCAACCAATGTACCAGCGTTAACAGATAAAAACACAGATGTTAAATTACATGTACCAAATACTGATACAGCTCATGCAAAAGCGTACAGTACTAATCTAACTTGGACATTGACCGTTGGACCATAGAACAATTGAAAATTCTCGAATATTTATTCGAGAATTTTCTCTATTTATTAATAAAGGAGTCGCCAAATAATGAATAAACGTAAAGTAATCAATTATTTAAAACTAGTTTTCGGATTAATGATATTTTTTAGTCCAATTGCTCACGCTGAAGAAGTTGATTTTACAGTTAAGCCAGAATTTCCAGAAAATCAAGTTGCATCTAATTCCGGTTTCTACGATTTGAAAGTATTACCAGGAACTGAACAAGAGTTAAATCTAATTGTTCATAATAAAAGTGATCAAGCTATAACAACTAAATTCGAAATTAATCCCGCAGCGACAGGAGAAAATGGCGGATTTATTTATACATTAAAGGATTCAGACAGAGATGAATCTATGAAATTGTCAATATCAGATATTGCTTCAACGGTCGATACTATTAGTATTCCAGCCAAGGGATCAGGAAGAGTTATTATTAAATTAAAAATACCTAAAAAGCCTTTTGAGGGGATTATTTTAGGTGGGATACGGATTAGTAGTATATCGGATAGTGAGAACAAGGAAAAAGAAGAAGCTAACGGTTTCAGTGTTAGTAATTCTTTTGCCTATACGATTGCAATTAGATTACAAGAAAATGATAAGCTTCCTACATCTGAATTGTTTTTAAAGAGTGTTCAAGCCAGTCAGATTGTTGGAAGAAACTCGATTAAAGCAACACTCCAGAATCCAACACCTACTATTATTGATAAAGTTAGTTATCATGGTCAAGTAATGAAAAAAGGGCAAGATAAAGTATTACATGAAAATAAGGTAGACGGTTACAGAATAGCACCTAATACTCATTTTGATTTTCCTGTTAGTTGGGATAATCAAGAGTTTAAGGCTGGAACTTACCGATATGTATTAAAAGCTAGGTCAGAAGAAACTGGAAAAGAATGGAAGTTTGATCAAGAGTTTACTATTTCTAATAAAGAGGCTAAAACTTTAAACGAACAAGCTGTAGATGTTGAAAAAGACTATTCATCATACATACTATTAATTTTTTTAGCGTTAGTGATTGTTTTACTCATTTTAGTTATCGCATTGATTCTTAAAAGAAAAAAGAATAATAAAGAACAAGTTATTAAGAAAGGTGCACATGGAAACAGACGGAAAAAAAAAGTATGATAGTACTAAAAAAATGATGATAAGCATTATGTTAATTAGTATTTTGTTATTATTTATGACATGGATAATATGGCCTTTTACTGGGAAAGTTTCAGGAGATTGGCAACATAAAGAAAAAAATATAATTTTGAGAAGTGAAAAGAATAAATGGAAAATATCAATACAAAATTATGAAGGAATGGAAGGCTATACGCTATTTTATAATGGCGAATGGAATCCAGCGTTTATGAATATTTATGATGGTTATAAGGTCATGGCTGGAGTCGAGATTGATCGTAATAAATTCGATTCAAAGATGATTGATAATTTATTCGTAGGAAATAATTTATTTAATGTGGTTACTAATAATAAAGAAAAACTTGTAGTTATGTATACAAATAAAGGAATGGATACATTATTTGGAAAACAAAACATTGATACTTATTTTCATTTTAAATTAGAAGGAATACCATTTTTAGGTAAGGAGATAATGTATCTTAATAGTCCACTTTTTGGTGAAGAGCGTTTACCATTTGTAAAAAGGTAACGACGATTTCTCTATATTGTTAATTATTATGTTTTCAACGTAGAAAAATTAGGAAACAGATAAAAATAAGTTTTAATAAACTCATTTTTATCTGTTTTTTAGATTCTTTTTGGGCATTAAAAATTGCGAGCTAAAATCTGTTCTTGAACATAATTAAATAATCGTACCCATGCCTCTTCATCTGTTAGTGAGTCGATATAAAAATAGTATTTCTCTTTTTTTAAACCTTCGTAACTTTCTGAAATGACTAAATCAGCTTCTTGATAATTTGAGGTAAATATCAGAGCCTTAGATGTATAAATTTTTGTTAATCGATGTTTAATTAATTCTTCTCCCATAATATTTTTTGAAAATTGAGAAGCTATTTTTAAGGGGGATTGAGATAACATATCTAGATAAACATAAATTTGTGAAACGAGTAGTTGAAAATAAAAATCATCTATCTTTACTTTTTTTACTAATGGCTCTGTTTTAATAAAATTTTTTAGGAATCGACTTATCTTATTGTTAAGCTCATAGTTATTATTATTTTTAAAGGTAGTACGATTAAAAAAACTGATAGGAATTTTAATGTCAAAATATTGAGTATACATAAAAAAAAGAACGAAATAATAATAAAAGAAAGCTTTATTTTTATCTGAGATAAGTAAATTGAAATTACTAATCAATCTATCTAAAAGAGAATTTGATAAATGAATAATAGGATTATCAAGCTTTTTTAATTCTGTCATCATGAAGAATTTCTGACTGTCTGAATCAATATCACTAATTAAATGTCGAATAAATAGATTAATAAAGAGTGTTTCATCTTCGATAGAACAAGAATTGATACCTAAAGGAACAGAGAGGTATGTTTTTGTCACATCGTGAATATTAGTCATTATCAACAGAATACTTTTAAATGGTTCAGGGAATTGAAGTGTTTTCTGTCGTAAAAGTAGTCGGCGATACCAAATAATACCGATGTAGAGAATTTGATTTTGTTTTGAAGGTAACAGTTGAGAAATAAAATTTTCTTGATTTTTGTTGAAAGTAGGTTGTATCCAAGAGTTCTCTTTCCAATTATTGGGTAATTTAATCCCACGATAAGTTAACCAATAAAAGTAATAACCAAATAAGCGTAATTTTTTTTCTTCATAAACAAAATTAGATATATGATTTTGTGATGAAAGATTTAGTTGAATGTCAAAGTGTTTGAGTAAGTATAAAACTCGATCTAAAGTAAGATAAGTGGTAGATAAACTTTGATGAAGTTCTTCAGCTAGTTCATTTACATTTTTGATTTTTTTTTGAAGAAGCAAATGAATCATTTGGAATTCTTTTGTTTCTTCAGTGTAAGAGAGGTTGAGATAACTTAATAAATAGAGTGCAGTTTCTTTTTCTATGTCAAATGTGACTATTTTCCCTCGATTTACTTCAAAAATTAAATTGAATTCTGGAAAATAATTATTGATGTCAGTTATCAGTTCGTCTAAGTAGCGGATAAGAGTCTTACGTGAAACATTAAAATCATTTGCCAATGAAATTATAGACAGACTTTCATCTGAAAAAAGTAAAGATTTAAAAATATCCAGTTTAATGGAATGTTTAGATGTTAAAAACATATGTGAAATCATCCTTGCTGTGGAATAAAAGTAAGTGTTTAAATGATTATACTACATAAAAATATCTTTTTTACAGTCGAAATTAGTTTTTTTATCATTTGTTTTCTATAAAAAAACTATTTTTTTAGTCAAAAATAAGGAAATTATCATAAATTTATCGTGTTAATCTATTGGAGTAAATGATTTAGATATTTCAATCATTTTTATCAAGTATTACTTAGGAGGAATATAATGGCTATCATTGGTTATGCTAGAGTAAGTACAAGCCATCAGAAATTTGATTCACAGCTAGAGGCACTTAATAACTATGGTGTTGATAAAATTTATACAGAGTGTGAAAGTGGAAGGATAAAGGATCGCAAAGTATTAAACAAGTTGCTAAAGAAACTTAAACAAGGAGATACGATTGTTATTTATAAATTAGATCGTCTCGCTAGAGGAACTCAGCACATGTTAAAGATGCTTGAATTATTTCAAAAAAAAGGAGTTAATTTTGTTAGTATTAGTAATCAAATTGATACTTCAACGCCTATGGGGAAACTGATTTTTACCATTATGAGTGCGTTTGCTGAAATGGAAGCTGAACTTATACGTGAGCGAATAACTTCAGGAATTGCTGCAGCAAAATCAAAAGGTATTCAGCTTGGGCGCCCATCTTTGACCATAGAAATTGATAGAGCTATTCATCTTTATAGAAATACAGAAATGGAGATACACCAAATTATTGAAGAGAGTGCTATTTCTAAAGCGACATTATATATACATTTAAAAAAACAAGGTATTCCATTAAGAAGTAAAACTTCAAAGAAGGACAATAAGTTTTAATAAACACATTTTTAGTTTTAGAGAAACCAAATAAAAAAACTAAGAGCGCACTATTTTAAATAGGTATCTTAGTTTTTTGGTTATTTAATTTATTACTGTAATCGTTTGTTTAGTTGGTGTATCGACTTTTAATCCAGTTTTTTCTTCCCACCACTGATTTAATAAAAGAACATGTTCATGTGGGAAAGCTGATAAATCAATAGATGTAATATGTGGAAAAGATAAAGCAAGATTGCTTTTTAGTTCAGCTAATAAATTATAGTACTGAAATGCTGCGAAATATAAATCCTCTTCATCTTCAGAAATTAAAGCTTCAGGTATTCTTTCTAACATAAAACCTAAACTTTTCATGATAAAAGGTAACGCATTTGTTGCTTTTTGGTCAATCATTTCAATGTCTTTTAATAATAAAATGTGTGCATGTAAAGCTTCAGCTAATTCTTGTTTAATTAATTTTTCTTGATTCATAATACATCCTCCTTATTAAATATCTCTATTAAAACAGTAATAACTGTTGATAGACTTGAATTAATAACTGGTCTGGATAACTATCTGTGGATTGGTTAGCTAGAAAAATAATAAAAGTTTGATTGGTGATATCGCCATAAAAATAACTACTATAACCACCCATTGCCCCGTCCTCAGAAATATTTCCTGATAACATAATAGGCTCGTGAAAATTAAATAAAAGATTATATTCGTCTTCGCTCAATAAAGTATCGTTGTTTAACGCGGAGAAAAATAGTGCCATATCACTAACTGTCGAGTAGACATTACCAGCACCAAGCAAGGTACTCATTAATTCTTTCGAATAAGTTCTGTAATCAACTTGATAAGACCTACCGTTAACATAAAAGTACTCTTTTGGTGTTGAAGCCTCATCAGGAACATCATCCCATAAATAGGTATTTTCCATATTTAGTGGAATAAAAATTCTATCTTGAAGGACGTCCTTGTAACTCCGTTCTTCTATTTGACTAATAATAGCAGCTAATAAACTATAATTACCATTGGAGTAGTAAGGTTCACCATATTCTAGAAAAACACTAGTATCTAACACATTTTCTAGCTGTTCTTTTTCAGATGTTAACACATGGTCATTAGGAACTTCAGGTGTGACATAGCCACTTGTATGATTTAATAAATCTCGAATAGTAATTTCTTCACCATGCTCTAAATCAGTGAAAAAAGTATTAACAGTTGTCTCATAAGTGAGTTTTCCTTCACTAACTAATTGTCCGATAATAACTGCGGTCATTTTCTTTTGCAATGAAGCAACAGGATAGAGCGTATCATTAGTATTTTTTATTTCTTTATTGTGGTCAGAAAGTCCATAACTTTCTGTTAAAAGAGTTTTGCCATCTTTAACAAGAATGACTGAACCTAAAAGATTAGAGTCCTTAAATGAATGAGAGATAATCTCTATTTTTTCCTTATGACTCTTTGAAATAAAGGCTCTTTTCTCTATCCAGGTCACTCCATTGATTAAAAAAATAAGGCCAATGAGAAAAAAAGTGTTGTTACAATAAATTTTTTATTTGATTTTCTAGAGGTAACCTTTTTCTTTTTTTTTGATTTTTTCTTTGTCATAGGCGTTTACTGAAACAGGCGCTGTAAAAAGCCTGTTTTTTTCTTGTCAGTATTCGAATCATTTTGAGATGATGCTATTTTTTGTTTTATTTGGTCTTTTTTTACCGAGATATCATCTATATTTATGGCAGTGTCCACTGCAAAAACAATAACAATTTCTTCTTTTGATACAGTAGATATATCTGTATCGACCATTCTAAATCCAATATTAACTTGTTGTGCTATTTTCATGATTCTATTTTGTATAGCCATTGGAATATTGGCATTAATTAGTAGCGTACCATTAGGGTATTCTTTAAATTTGTCTAAGCAAAATTGTTTGAAACTTGTTTGCTCAGCTTCTGACAAAGTCATGACGAAAACAACTCGTTCTCTAAAAGTACCTAAGTATTTTCTTTTTTCGTCGGGTTTTATTTCGGGTGTTCCATATAAAGCGTTGTCTAAATAATCTTGAACATTTTTTGAAGACATAAGCAACGTCCTTTCCTAATCTTACATAGTTTAAGTATAACACAGGTATGATAAAAGTAGATTCCATAAAAGAGTTGCATTTTAAAAATACATTGGTTAAACTTAGTTGGTAATGAGAATCATTGTCAATTAGAATGATTATAAATAACAAAAGGTGACTTATGAAAAAAACAATTCCGATTAGTTTATTAATCTTTTTTTCTTGTTTGTCATTGTTCGTAGGTGTACAAAGTATTCCTTTTTCTCACTTATTTAACTTTGATGATATTGAAAAATTAGTTTTTTGGAACACGAGAGTTCCTCGTACGACTAGCTTGATTATAGCAGGAGCTACAAGTAGTGTTTGCGGTTTAATCATGCAACATTTAACACAAAATAAGTTTGTTTCACCTACAACAGCTGGAACAATGGACAGTGCTAGATTAGGAATGTTAGTAGCGATGTTATTTTTCCCAACTAGTTCCATATTAACGCGTTCTTTTGTTGCCTTTATTTTTGCTTTTTTAGGTACTTATTTATTTTTACAAATAATAAAAAGAATTCCTGCGAAGAATCAAATCATGATTCCTTTAGTAGGAGTGATGTTTGGAAATATCATTGGGTCTGTGGTTACTTTTTTTGCCTATCAATTTCAGTTAATTCAAAATATGACTTCCTGGTTACAAGGTAGCTTTTCAACAGTTACCAAAGGAGATTATGAGTTAATCTACTTATCTGTCCCTGTTTTAATTGTTTGTTATTTATTTGCTTATCGCTTTACCATAGTGGGAATGGGAGAAGATATGGCAACTAACATAGGACTGAACTACGAGAAAACACAATTAATAGGATTATTGTTAATTGCTGTGGCAAGTAGTGTGACTTTAGTGACTATTGGAGGCCTGCCATTTATTGGAGTGATTATTCCTAATATTGTTTCTCAGTTTTACGGAGATCAATTAAAAGGAACACTCTGGATAACGGCTGTTTCAGGTAGTTTATTCTTAGTGATGTGTGATATTTTATCTCGGGTTATTAATGCGCCATATGAAGTACCTGTTAGTTTAATTGTAGGAGTCATTGGAAGTATTATTTTTATCTTCTTACTTCTTAAGGGAGGTAAAAAAGCATGACCTTTTTAAAAAAACATCAAAATGTTAGTTTATTCCTATTAGCGATAGTAACGTTGCTGATGATTTTCTTGTTTTTAACTTATAACACTTATGGCAATTGGTCTTTTGCTCTGTCACTAAGAGGTAGAAAGCTATTGGCTTTTGTTATCGTTGGTTTGTTAACAAGTTTTTCAACGATAACTTTTCAAACGATTTCTGAGAATCATTTTTTAACACCTAGTATTTTAGGGTTTGATTCCTTATATGTGTTAATTCAAACAGTTTTATTTTTTATATTTGGGCAAAGTCTTCAAGGAGATCCTCGTCTATTCATCATAAATGTTTTTTTAATGGTCTTACTTAGTGTGACTTTATTTTCAGCTCTATTAAAAAAAGAAAAACAAGATTTGTTCTTGCTGCTTATGATAGGGATGATTTTAGGCACTTTATTTAGAAGTCTAAGTACTTTTTTACAAGTTCTAATGGATCCAAATGAATACGATAAATTACAAGGTAAACTATTTGCTAGTTTTAGTAATGTCGATGTATCTCTCTTAGTGTTAGTTATCCCAATTGTTATTGTACTAGTTATCTTATTTTTACAAGCTAGTCCGAAGTTGGATGTTCTTCATTTAGGAAATGAGCAAGCCATCAATTTGGGAATTAATGTGAATCGTTTTAGAAAATATATGTTGTTACTTGTAAGTATAGCAGTAGCTTTAGCGACAGCTTTGATCGGTCCAATTACTTTTTTAGGTTTCATCGTGGCAAACGTTACTTATCAATGGATGAATACCTATCAACATAAATATTTATTTTTATCAGGAGCTTTATTAAGTATCCTATTTCTTGTTGCAGGGCAATTTTTAGTGGAACAAGTCTTTAAAATGAACACAACATTAAGTGTGGTCATTGAATTTAGTGGTGGTCTTTACTTTGTATGGAAACTAATGAAACAGAAAGGAGGTCAAATTTAATGGAGATAAATCAAGTAACGAAACAGTACGGTTCTAAAAGTGTGGTAAAAGATGTTGATTATCAAGTGAAAAAAGGTAAATTAACAGCTTTTATTGGACCGAATGGTGCTGGGAAAAGTACGCTTCTTTCAATGATGAGCCGCTTGATTGATAAAGATAAAGGGGCGATTTATTTAGATGGTGAAGAAGTTAAAGCTTGGAATCAACAAGAATTAGCCAAGAAACTATCCATTTTAAAGCAAGCTAATGGCATTCAGTTAAAACTAACTGTTAGTGAGTTAGTCGCGTTTGGTCGGTTTCCACATAGTAAGGGACGATTAACATCTTTAGACCGTGAAAAGATTAATGAAGCCTTAACTTTTTTAGGGTTACTTGATTTAGCTGAAACAACGATTGATACCCTTTCAGGAGGGCAATTACAACGTGCTTATATTGCGATGGTTCTAGCTCAAGATACAGAGTATATCTTTTTAGATGAGCCGCTCAATAATTTAGATATGAATCATGCCGTACAATTAATGAAAACAATTCGTCAACTAGTTGATGAAAAAGGTAAAACAGTTATTATTGTACTTCATGATATTAACTTTGCAGCAAGCTACGCAGATGAAATTGTTGCTATGAAAAATGGTGAAATTTTCAAAACGGGAGCAACAGATGACATTATTGTGAAGGAAGTATTAGATGAACTTTATGATATGAGTATTCGTGTTTGCGAGTTAGAAGGCAAAAGATTTTGTTTATATTTTAATTAAAGGAGATAAGGAATAGAGAATGAAGAAAAAATTAGTTAGTTTAGTAGGCGTTTTAGCAGTAGGAATGTTATTTTTAGGAGCTTGTGGAAATAACGATAAACAAGCAGATACAAAAGAAACATCATCAAGTAGTAGTGTTTCAGAAAGTAACACATTAACAGTAAAAGACAGTGAAGGCAACAACGTAGAAGTTCCTAAAAATCCTAAAAAAGTAGTTGTTTTTGATATGGGATCATTAGATACTATTAATCAATTAGGCGCTGGTGAAAGTGTTATTGCAGCACCTTTAAAAACATTACCAAAATATTTAGAAACATTTAGTTCAGTTGAATCAGCAGGGGGAATTAAAGAACCTGATTTAGAAAAAATTAATTCTTTACAACCTGAGTTAATTGTTATTTCAGGACGTCAACAAGACTCTCAAAAAGACTTAGAAAAAATTGCACCAACTCTTTATCTAGGTGTTGATAGTACTAAAACATGGGAATCAACTAAAGCTAACATTGAAACATTAGGAACTATTTTTGGTAAAGAAAAAGAAGCTGAAGAAAAAATTGCTTCTTTAGAAACACAAATTAGTGAAGTAAAAGAAGCAGCAGAAGCAAGTAAAGAAAAAGGTTTAGTGACTTTAGTAAATGAAGGTTCTTTATCTGCTTATGGTGAAGGTTCTCGTTTTGGTATTATTCATGATACATTTGGTGTTGCCTTAGCAGATGACAAGATTGAAGCTTCAACTCATGGACAAGAAGTATCATATGAATATGTTTTAGAAACAAATCCTGATATTTTATTTGTTATTGACCGTACTAAAGCTATTGGTGGAGATGATAGTAAAAATAATGTCGCTGACAATGAACTAGTGAAACAAACAAATGCTGGGAAAGATGGAAAAGTTATTTCACTAACACCAGATGTGTGGTATTTATCAGGTGGGGGAATTGAATCGACTGAGTTAATGATTAAAGATGTATTAAAAGCATTTAAATAATTTTTAAGACTTGAGAAAAAAATCTCAAGTCTTTTTTTATTTAAAAGAAGACCATATGGCTGATTATTCTAATATAAAAGTGATTTAGTTAACAAATTAAATGTATTGTTTTACAAATAACCTGTTATTATTACAGTTGTTATTGTGAAAAAGATAACTTATACTGTGTAAGTGATAAATAAAGGGGGAAGTTAGTAGTGAAGAAAGTTTTAAAAAGTTTATTTGTAGGGCTACTTATGTTCTTATTAGTTGGTTGTTCAACAGGAAGTAGCAAAGTAGAGAGTTTTGAAGGGGAAGCCAAAGGAGCTAATGGTCCAATCAAAGTTTCTGTGACAGTAGATGGCGATAAAATTAATAAAATTGAAGTCATTGAAAGTAGCGAAACAGATGGTGTTTCAGATTTAGCATTAAAACAAATACCAGAAGCTATTGTTAAGGATCAAGGGCTTGATGTGGATGTAGTTAGTGGAGCATCATCGACAAGTAACGCTATCGTAGATGCTGTTAAAGATGCTTTAGGTAAATCAAGTGTAGATGTAGCTGCCTTAGCTAAAGTTAAAGCAAGTTTACCAAAAGCTAAAGAAGTAAGTAAAACAGACTATGATGTAGTTGTTATTGGTGGTGGCGGAGCTGGATTAACAGCAGCTATTACCGCAGCAGAAAAAGGAGCAGATGTTGTTTTACTTGAAAAATTACCAGTTCTTGGTGGGAATACAATGATTTCTGGTGGTGAAATGGCAGCTCCTGGAAATTGGCTACAAGAAAAAGAAGGGATCAAAGATAGTAAAGATCAATTCTACGAAGATATCATTAAAGGTGGAGACGCTGAAAATGATCCCGAATTAGTTCGAGTATTAGCAGATAATGCTTTATCTGGCGCTGAGTGGTTACGAGATGATGTTAAGGTAGAGTTTGAAGATTACTTATTATTCTTTGGTGGGCATTCAGTGAAAAGAAGTTTAGTACCCAAAGATGCTTCAGGAGCTGAGTTAATCAAAAAATTAGAGAAAAAAGCTAAAGAGTCTAAAGTGACTATTTTGACAGAAGCAGATGCTAAAAAAATTAGTGCATCAAATGGAAAAGAATTTGACCAAGTAGAAGCTAAAGTAAATGATAAAGATATTACATTTACAGCTAAAGAAGGTATTGTTATTGCTTCAGGTGGATTTGGTTCTAATCTAGACATGCGAAAAGAATACAATAAAGACATGGATGAAAAAATATTAGCAACAACTAGTGCTGGTAGTATGGGAGATGGTATTTTAATCGGTGAGGCAGTTGGTGCTGGTACCACGGATATGGAGTATATCCAAACCTATCCAACCTGTGATCCAGAAACAGGTCGTTTACTTTATGTAGGTGATGTTAGAATGGAAGGACGTTCTATTTTAGTTAACAAAGAAGGGAAACGTTTTGTAGAAGAATTAGAACGTCGCGATGTTATTTCTAAAGCTGTGACTAAACAATCTGATGGTCATTCTTATATGTTCTGGGACAAGTCTGCAATGGATGCTTCAAAAGTAGATAAAACTCATAAAAAAGAGTATGAGAGTTTAATAGAACGAGGTCTTTTAATAAAAGCTGATACAGTTGAAGAAGCAGCAAAACATTTTGACATTGATTCTAAAGAACTACAAACAACGATTGATAATTATAATAAATATGCGAAAGACGGAAAAGATTTAGAGTTTAATAAGCGTGGTGAGTTAGTTGCTTTTGGAGAAGGACCATACTATATAATGAAATCTATTCCAGCAGTACATCATACAATGGGAGGCTTAACCATTAATACAAAAGCGCAACTATTAGATGGCGATAAAAAGCCGATACCTAATGTTTATGCAGCAGGGGAAGTAACAGGAGATATTCATGGGACTAACCGCTTAGGCTCAGATGCCATTGCAGATATTATTGTCTTTGGACGAATTGCTGGAAATGGTGTTGTTAAATAAATTTAAAGAAAAAGGTCGAGACATGAAAAAATGTCTCGACCTTTATTTTTTTACAAGAAATCACTTCGTTTTTGTTAATGCTTAAAGATGAGAATAGTGACTAAATTTTTCTTCTTCTAGCGAATTCTACAAATTTAAATTTGTCTAAACGATGATAAGATTCAGTGTATTCAAAACAACGAGTATCTTCTAAAAAGACCAAACTCTTAATGGCAATAACATGAGTATCTTCAGGTCTTAAATCCATTAATTTTGCAATTTCTTCTGTAATAGGATCCACTTCAATTTCCTTTTTAGCATAAGCAATTTCTAGGCCTAGATCATTTTCAAAGTAGTCATAAATTGAATTCTCAGCTTTATCCAAAGGTAAGTCTTCAATAATATCTGTTAATAGAAAATCCTTGTCTAAAATAACCACTTCACCATCAATTTGACGTTGTCGAACGAGATTCCAAATGGAAGCATCTTTTTTCCATCCTGTTAACTGACTTAATTCAGGAGAAATCAGTTCTTTTTCTAAAGTGGTCACAATTGTTTTGTTATCAATTTGCTGAGTTTCTTGAAGTTCTTTAAAACTAGTTAAACCTGATAAAGGAAAATCAAAACGTCTAAAATCTAAAACAAAGGAACCTTTTCCTTGTTTTTTTTGAATATAACCAGCATTGGTTAATAAATTTAAGGCTTTTCGAATCGTCTCACGAGAAACACCGTAAATTTTCATTAGTTGATTTTCACTAGGTAGAAGACTTTTTGAAGGGTATGTATTATTTAATATTTTTTTTTCTAAATCTAAAAAAATTTCATGGAACTTATTCAAAAGTATTCACTCTTTCTTTGATGTTATCACTGTTTCTATTAGCTCTTTCATTATAAAGGCCACTCTTTTTTTTATCAACTCTCAAATATGAGAGAAAAAATGCTTGCAATTTAAAAATGAAACCGTTATTATAAATTTGTAAAAACAACTTGTATAGTCAAGTTAGGAAAGAGGAGTTATTCATGGGTAAATATCAAGATGATGTGAAACAGTTGCTTGAATTTGTTGGTGGAAAAGAAAATATTTCAGGTGTCTCTCATTGAGCTACTCGTATGCGTTTTGTTTTAAATGATCCTAAAAAAGCAAACGAAAAAGCAATTGAAAAAATTCCAAGTGTTAAAGGAATGTTTACAAACGCTGGTCAGTTTCAAGTAATTATTGGAAATGATGTATCAACTTTTTATAATGAATTTAGTGCCTATTCAGGTGTTGAGGGTGTTTCAAAAGAGCAAGGGAAAAGCTTAGCTAAGCAAAACTTAAATCCGCTACAACGGGCTATTTCAGTTCTTGCCGAAATTTTTACACCGATTATTCCAGCTATTATTGTTGGGGGACTTATTTTAGGTTTTAGAAATGTATTAGAAGGAATTGAGTTTGCTCGTTTAGGTGGTCAAACTATTGTTGAAGTATCACAATTTTGGAGTGGCGTAAATGCTTTTCTTTGGTTACCTGGTGAAGCTATTTTCCATTTTCTTCCAGTTGGGATTACTTGGAGTATTGCTAAAAAAATGGGAACTACACAAATATTAGGAATTATTTTAGGGATTACATTAGTGTCTCCGCAATTATTAAATGCTTATGGTGTAGGTTCTACAGCAGCTGCTGATATTCCTGTTTGGGATTTTGGTTTTGCTCAAATTCAAATGATCGGTTATCAAGCGCAAGTTATTCCGGCTATGTTAGCTGGATTCTTATTAGCTTATTTAGAAATTTTTTGGCGTAAACGAATTCCAGAAGCAATTTCTATGATTTTTGTTCCTTTCTTATCTTTATTACCTGCGATTTTAGCGGCTCATGTAGTTTTAGGCCCGATTGGTTGGAAAATAGGAACAGCGATTTCAACAGTCGTTAATGTAGGGTTAACTTCTTCACTTAACTGGTTATTTGCAGGTGTGTTTGGTGCTTTGTATTCACCTTTAGTTATTACAGGACTACATCACATGAGTAATGCAATAGATACACAATTAGTGGCGGATTTTGGAACTACTAATTTATGGCCAATGATTGCCTTGTCTAATATTGCCCAAGGTTCTGCGGTACTAGCTATTATCTTTTTACATAGAGGAGATAAAGACGAAGAGCAAGTTTCGATTCCGTCAATGATTTCTGCATATCTTGGTGTAACAGAACCAGCTATGTTTGGGATTAACTTAAAATATGTGTATCCTTTTGTAGCTGCAATGATTGGTTCAGGATTTGCTGCCATGTTTTCAACTATTATGGGGGTACGTGCCAACTCAATTGGTGTTGGAGGTTTACCTGGGATTTTAGCTATTAATTCAACTATTGGTGGAGGATGGCTTGCATATAGTATTGCCATGTTAATTGCTATCGTCATTCCATTCTTATTAACTGTATTTTTTGCTCGTCGTGGTATTTTTAATAAAGTAGAACAAGTAATGGAAGCTGAAGCAGGTCAATCACCTGTTGTGCTTAATGAATCTTTAGCGGCATCAACACCATCAACTTCTAAAAAAGAATTACTGTTTGCTCCAGCAAGTGGAGAAGTGATTGCTATTGATGAGGTTGAAGACCCAGTATTTGGAACTAAAATGATGGGTGAAGGTTTTGCTGTAAAACCCAACAATAATGACGTCTATTCACCTGTTGAGGGAATCGTTTCAAGTGTTTTTGAAACACAACATGCGATTGGCTTTTTAACTGATAGTGGTTTAGAAGTGTTACTTCATATGGGATTAGATACGGTTGAATTAAAAGGTGCTCCATTTACAGTTCATGTAAAAGAAGGAGATAGAGTGACAGCAAATACGCTAGTGGCTACTATGAAATTAGATGAAGTAATGTCAGCAGGTAAAAAAACTGACATCATTACTGTCATAACTAACTCTGATGTATTAGCAGATTTTACACTTGATAAAAAAGGTGAGAGTTTAGCTAAAGAAGCTATCGGAGAAGCAACAAAAAATTAAATGATGGGAGTAGCTTCTTAGGCTACTCCTTTTACTGATAAGTGAGGATATTGATATGACATTCAAAAATAAAGTGATTTATCAAATTTACCCGAAATCTTTTTTAGATACAACGGGTAACGGTATAGGAGATTTATTAGGAATAGTGGAAAAACTACCCTATTTAAATGAATTAGGTGTAGATATGTTGTGGCTTAATCCGATTTATCCTTCTCCCCAAAAAGATAATGGCTATGATATTTCAGATTATATTGGCATTGATCCCTTATTTGGAACGATGGAAGACTTTGAGTTATTACTAAGAGAAGCCAAAAAATATGAAATTGAAATTATGTTTGATATGGTTTTAAATCACGTCTCAACGGAACATGTTTGGTTTAAAAAAGCTCTAGCAGGTGACGTTAAATACCAAAATTACTTTATCTTAAGAGATGAGCCAACTGATTGGGAATCTAAGTTCGGTGGCAATGCATGGTCTAAATTTGGTGAGACAGATAAGTATTATCTCCATTTGTTTGACCAGACTCAAGCTGATTTAAATTGGCGTAATCCAGAAGTTCGTGAGGAATTAGCTAATGTGGTTAATTTTTGGCTTGAAAAAGGAGTGAGAGGTTTACGTTTTGATGTCATTAATGTGATTGGAAAAGATGAAGTGTTAAAAAATAATCCTATTAATGATGGTAAATCAGAATATACGGATAAACCAATTACCCATGATTATTTACAAGAATTAAATGAGCGAACGTTTGGTAAATATGATGATGCTATTACAGTTGGAGAGATGAGTGCGACAACTATTGAAAGCTGTATTTTATATACGCAACCAGAACGAAATGAATTGTCTATGACCTTTAACTTTCATCATTTGAAAGTAGATTATAAAAATAAAGAAAAATGGACAGTTATGGATTTTGATTTTGAAGAACTAAAACATTTATTCCATACTTGGGGAGAAGAAATGAGCCAAGCAGGAGGATGGAATGCTTTATTCTGGAATAATCATGACCAACCGAGGGCTTTAAATCGTTTTGTTGATGTTAAAGAATTTAGAGAAACTGGGGCAAAAATGTTAGGCGCAGCCATTCATCTAAGTCGAGGGACTCCTTTTATTTATATGGGGGAAGAAATTGGAATGGTGAATCCTGAATTTGAATCTATTAAAGAGTATGTTGATGTGGAAAGTTTAAATGCTTTTGATAAATTAAGTCAATCAGGGTTATCAGAGAATGAGGTTATGACCATTATTAAAGATAAATCTCGTGATAATTCAAGAGTACCGATGCAGTGGAATCAGAATGAAAATAGTGGTTTTACGAAAGGAACACCGTGGTTAAAAATTGCAGATAATTATACCGACATAAACGTTGTTAAAGAGCTAGAAACAGGCAGTATCTTTTCATTTTATCAACAATTGATTGCCTTAAGAAAAGAGATGCCACTTATTGCTGAAGGAAGCTATGAAGGTTACGCTAAAGATCATCAAGCTGTTTATGGTTTTATTCGTGAGTGGCAAGGGAATAAATTATTGTGTTTGAATAATTTTTACAGTGAGTCAACAATAGTTGAAATTCCAAATGAATTTTTATCAGGAAAAATTTTATTAGATAATTACGATGAAACAGAATTAAGCAAACAACAACTTCTAAAACCTTATCAAACTCTTGCTATCTTAATATAAATGACAGCCTTTCGGGGCTGTTTTTTGTTTTCGTTTAAAGTAATAGGAAATGATATACTGTAAAAAATGAGGAGGATGATTAAATCGTGGATAAAAGAGACTTGGAGAGAATGACTCAAATTGAAGCCTATGCTGTTAAAGTTTTATCAGAAGATCAAACGGGTCATAGTATGGATCACATTAATCGTGTTGTTAAAAATGCAAGAAACATCCAAGAAATAGAAGGAGGAGATCTCTTTTTAATTTTATCAGGAGCTTATTTACATGATGTGATGGATGATAAATTGGTAGAAAATCCTCAAAAGGCTAGAGAAGAACTAAAGAAGTTACTAATAAGTTTGGAGTTAGAAGAAAAAGTTGTAGAACACCTTTTTGAGATTATTGATAACGTGTCTTTTAGCCATCAATTGGAACAAAAAGAACCACCAAAACTATCTTTAGAAGCCAAAATAGTACAAGATGCAGATCGCTTAGATGCTATTGGAGCTATTGGGATAGGTCGCACCTTTTATTATGGTGGAAAAAAAGGCCATACCTTGTATGATTCAACTATTCCACCAAGAGATAATATGACAAAAGAAGATTACCGAATTAATCAAACCGTAATTAATCATTTTTATGAAAAATTATTTAAATTACCAGATTTGATGCAAACAACAACAGGTAAGAAGTTAGCCTACGATAGAAAAGATTTAATGGTAAATTTTGTTAATTCTTTTATAGAAGAATTGGAATAAAAGAGCCTTTTTAGGCTCTTTTTTATTTATAATAACGTTTTACAGTCTAGGAATAAAATTTCTTTTTATTTTTTATATTTCATTTATGTTGAAATAATATTTCTGAAAGGGTATACTTAACTCAAAGTTAACGAAGGAGGTTTTCAGTTAGATGTTTGGATTTTCAGTTTTTTTAGGTACTAATATGTCTGATGAAACAAGCCAATATATTAAAACTATGAGTCAAAATGGTTTTACTGGTATTTTTACATCCATGCATATCCCAGAAGATGATTCTTCAAAATACAAAGAACGTATAACAGCATTGGGAACACTTGCAAAAGAGAATAACTTAAGTTTAATGGTGGATATTTCTACAAAAGGGTTATCAACTTTAGGCTTTGATTTAGAAAAAGATATCAGCTCAATTAAGTTATTAGGCATTACTGGTTTAAGAATGGACTATGGTATATCTATGTCAGTAATAGCTAAAGCGTCTCATGAAATAACTATTGGATTGAATGCTAGTACCTTATCAGATAAAGATGTTAGAGAGTTAAAAGATAATCATGCTAAATTTGAAAACATGGAATTTTGGCATAATTATTATCCACGAGAAGAAACAGGATTAGAGAAAAATGATTTTATTAAAAAAAATGAATGGTTAAAAGTGTTAGGCGGAAAAGTTGTTGCTTTTGTTCCAGGTGATAATGTGTTAAGAGGACCGTTATTTAATGGCTTACCAACATTAGAAGAACATAGAAACTCTCATCCTTTAGCAGCAAGTTTAGATTTAATTCATAACTGCTTTGTAGATGAAGTTTATGTTGGAGATGAACAAATAAAATCTGAAACGATTAATCAATTCAAAACATACGCTGATGAAAAAATAATACAACTACATACTCACATCTTGTCTGAAGACTATTCAAATCTATTAGAAGGAGTTCATACTAATAGAATGGATGCTGCTAGAGATGTTGTTCGTAGTCAAGAAGCAAGGTTTAAAGAAATACCACACATTAAACAAATCAATACGACTAAAAGAAAGCAAGGTTCAATCACTTTAGATAATCATTTATATGGTCGTTATCAAGGTGAGTTACAAATAGCCAAACATGATTTAGTTGCTGATCCTCGTGTTAATGTCATGGGTCAAATTTGTGAACAAGATATGGAATTAATTAAATGGATTGTAGCCGGTCAATCTTATGAATTTATTAGGGAGGAAAAATGATGGATTTAACAAAATTAGCAACAGAAACAAGAAATCCAAAAACAATGAATTTAGATGAGTTATCATCTTTAGAAATTTTGGAAATTATGAATGAGGAAGATAGAAAAGTACCACTTGCGATTGAAAAGGAACTACCTGCAATTGATCAAGTTATAAAGCAGATTGTTAAATCTTTTAACAATGATGGACGCCTTATTTATATGGGAGCAGGAACTAGTGGAAGACTAGGTATCTTAGATGCTGCTGAATGTGTACCAACATTTGGAACAGAACCTGAAATGGTTCAAGGTCTAATTGCTGGTGGAGACTCAGCGATGATGGTAGCAGTTGAGGGAGCAGAAGACTCTAAAGAATTAGCAATGGAAGACTTAAAAAATATCAATTTAGGTAAAGATGATATCGTAATTGGTATTGCAGCAAGTGGTAGAACTCCATATGTTATTGGTGGTTTGGAATATGCCAAAAGTGTAGGGGCAACAACAGCAAGTATCTCTTGTAATAAGGAAGCTGAAATCAGTAAATACGCTGAGTATCCAATAGAAGTTGAACCAGGGCCAGAAATTTTAACAGGTTCAACTAGGTTAAAAGCTGGAACAAGTCAAAAATTAGTCCTTAACATGTTATCAACAGTATCAATGATTGGTATTGGAAAAGTGTATAACAACTTAATGGTAGACGTTAGAGCAACTAATGAAAAACTTGTTGAGAGATCTAAAAAAATTATTATGGAAGCAACTGATTGCGATTACAAAACAGCTGAAGATTATTTTGTTCAAGCCGAAGAAAATGTTAAGTTAGCGATCGTTATGATTTTAACAGGTGATGATAAAGAAACATCAGTTAAAAGGTTGGAAAAAGGTAATGGTTTCATCAAAAAGAGTGTTTAAATATTAACAATAAAAAACAATGGAGGAATTAAAATGACAGATCGTATTCAAAATATTGCTAACGGCATTTATGATAATGTTGGTGGTATGGGAAATGTTAACAAAATTGTTCACTGTATGACTCGTGTAAGAATGGAAATCGATGATTACAGTAAAGTTGATTTAGAACAATTGAAAAAAGTAGAAGGAGTTATGGGAGTTGTAGAGGATGATACTTTACAAGTCGTTGTAGGTCCAGGAACTGTTAATAAAGTCGCTCAATCAATGGTAGAGATGGCTGGCGTAAAATTGGGAGATGACATGAGTAGTCTTTCAAATAAATCTGGTAAAGATGCTGTTGAAGCTAAAGCAGCTCAAGTTAAAGCAGAAGTGAAAAAGAAAAACCAAAAACCTTGGTCAAAAGCGTTGAAATCAATTGCTAATATCTTTGTTCCTCTGATTCCAGCCTTTGTTGGTGCGGGTATTATTGGTGGTATTGCTTCTGTATTAGGAAATATGATGACAGCAGGACAAATCAGTGGTGACAACTGGGCAAACATGATAACTATCTTAAAAATTGTCCAAAGTGGAGTCTTTGCTTATTTAAATATTTATGTAGGTATTAATGCTGCTAGTGAATTTGGAGCTTCTCCAAGTTTAGGTGGTGTAATCGGTGGTATTATTATGTTAACAGGGGTAACGCCAGAAAATCCGTTACCTAATATTTTAACAGGTGGCAATTTAAGTCCGAACCAAGGTGGTATTATTGGTGTTATTTTAGCAGTATTTTTAATGGCTCTTATTGAGAAAAAATTACATAAAGTGGTTCCGGAATCAATCGATATTATAGTCACACCAACAGTAACCTTATTAGTCATGGTAATGGTAACAATTTTCTTAATCATGCCAGTAGCAGGTGCTATCTCAGCAGGGTTAGTTGGATTTATTAATTGGATTTTAGGCGTTGGTGGAGCATTTGCTGGATTTATGTTAGGTTCATTATTCTTACCAATGGTTATGTTTGGTTTACATCAAATTTTAACTCCGATTCATTTAGAAATGATCAATGCAGATGGTTATACACAATTATTACCAATTTTAGCAATGGCTGGAGCTGGTCAAGTTGGAGCAGCAATTGCTTTATGGGTACGTTGTCGTAAAAATAAACAATTAACAGAAATGATTAAAGGAGCTCTTCCAGTAGGTGTTTTAGGTATTGGAGAACCTCTTATCTATGGTGTAACACTTCCTTTAGGTCGTCCATTTATTACAGCTTGTATCGGTGGTGGTATCGGTGGTGCTGTTATCGGTTTATTCGGTAACGTTGGAGCAACATCTATTGGACCAAGTGGGGTAGCGTTAATTCCTTTAATTAATAGTGGTCATGTTGTTCATTATATTATTGGTTTATTAGCGGCTTACGCTGGTGGATTCTTCGCAACTTATTTCTTTGGAACAACAAATGACATGCGTTTAGGACAATAATAATGAAAAAAGCCGTAATTTTTGATATGGACGGAGTTATTATTCAATCAGAAATGCTTTATCAAAAAAGAAGAAATATCTTTTTCGAAGCACATGGCATTATTGTTGATGATACATTTCAGAGAAATGTAATTGGCTCTAATCCTGTTGATATGTTCGCTATGATTTTTCCAAAATCAAAAGACAAACAAAAGGAGTACTTAGATAAGTACAATGAGTTTAAAACAGATTATCATATTGAGTTTAAAGAAATTTTAACAGATGATATTGAACAAACATTACGATGGTTAAAAGAGAATAATTATCGAATTGCTTTAGCCTCATCTGGTGAGTATCCAATTTTAATGAGGATACTTGAAGAAACGATGTTAGCACCTTATTTTGAAGTAGTTGTTAGTGGAGCAGATATGCCTAAATCAAAACCTGCACCAGATGTGTATTTAGAAGCAGTGAAGCAACTTGGATTATCCCCAAGTGAATGCGTTGCAGTGGAAGATTCGAAACATGGTATTCAAGCATCCGTTTCGGCAGGATTAGATTGTCTAGCTCTTAAACCAAATAATTATGAGGTGGATCAACAATTAGCAACACAAATTATTAATAGTTTAAACGATATCCCTACTTGGTTATCGTTGTAGCATTTAAGACATACACCTTATATAATGAAGGGGGTATGTCTTTTAATTTTAAGTGAGGGGTTTAAAATAATGAACTATAATATTATTTATATTATGAAAGAAAAATTAAATACGTTATCAAACTCTGAAAAAAAATTAGCTAATTGGATTATTGAGTATCCAGAGCAAGTGATTAAAATGACGGTAACTGATTTATCAAAAGAAGCTAGTTCAAGTCCAGCGACAATTGTGAGATTATGTCATTCTCTAGGATTAGAAGGTTTTACAGATTTAAAATTACAACTGTCAAAAAATCTTCCGCAAATTCGTGAGAATTTACATACTGATATTATTAAGGATGAAGATGTTCATCAGATAAAGAAGAAACTCAAATTTAATCTGAATAATAGTTTTGAAGAAACCTTTAATTTATTAAGTGATGATGCTTTGAATAAAGCTGTGGATCTCATTGAGGCTAGTACTAACATTTTTACTTTTGGGATTGGAGCATCTGGTTTAGTGTCAGAAGACCTATATCAAAAATTTTCTAGAGTTGGAAAAAACGTCTTTTTTACTAAAGATTATCATTTGATGTCAACGTCACTAATAAGTAATTCATCAACTTCAGTTTTTATCGCCATCTCTAATTCAGGGGAAAAACAAGAGGTTATCCATCTAGCGAGAATAGCTAAAAATCAAAAAATGTCTGTTGTTGTTATAACAAGTTCTCTAGATTCAAGTTTAGCTTGTTTATCTGATGTCTTATTATTAACGTCAAAAGCAAGTGAAGCCCCAATTAGGAGCTCAGCTACTAACTCTATGATGGTTCAATTGTTTGCAGCGGATATTGTGTTTTCAACATACGCTTCAAGAAACTATGAAGAAACTCTAAATAAGTTGAATGTATCAAGAAAAATTGTAGAAACGCTAAGGTAACTAAAAAAATAAACACCTCCAACAAATTATTTTCTGTTGGAGGTGTTTTAATTAATTATTTATTAATCGGAATCCAAATCTCTGTTACATGCTCATCTGACATTGGGTCTAAATCTAAGGGATAAGACTCGAAGTCAGGTGCTTTTTTAGGTGTATAAGTTGTACTTGGGAAAAAAGATTCATAAATGTTTTGATAAGTGTTACGAATAGCATCAGGCACTTTTCCAACTGCTTTAAAAACAGCCCAGTCAGAAGCAGGTAATACAATGGTTTCTAAATGTTCTGAAGTTGATTTTTTGTCAGCATAAACCCCAATAAAATAATCGTAAGCTTCTCCTTCACCAGGTAGACAGATACCTAAAACAGTGTTAGGCGAGTCACTAGATTTTTCATTGATAACTGTATCAAATAAATCAGTATCGTTAAAACGATCCCAAAATTGTGGAATACTCTTTTGACCTATTGCTAGATTAGAGTAACTTTCCCTTACGCCTGTAATAAGTAACTCTTTTTCTTTGATGATTGAATAATTCATTTGAATGCCTCCTTTTATTTGCACGCGAATAGACAGCTTAGGAAAAATACTAAGTTCTGTTTGCTCTTTTCGTGCTTTAGAAGGGGAGAGGTTAAAAAGTTGCTGAAAAGCACGGCTATAACTTTCTGAAGAACTGTACCCATACTTAATAGCAATGTCGAGAATCTTTTCATCTGTTTCTTTTAAATCATACAAGGACTGAGAAAGACGTCTCTTTCTAATGTAGTCTCCTAAAGTTAAACCAGAAAGAATAGAAAAGATTTTTTGAAAATTATATTCTGAAAGTTGAGCTAACCTTTCAATATCCTTCATGTTTATATCATCTGTTAAATGTTCTTCAATATAGTTGATTACCGCTGCTAATTCATTCATTTATTATCTCTCCTCTTCTTGAGACTATCATATAGTGTTTCTATTTCTTTTTATGGATATTCTTTGGCAAAGATTGTCAGTTAAAAAAAGAGACTAACCAAAATTATTTGGTAGTCTCTTTCAATGAACTAGCTATTTACCTTCAAATACTAATTTTTCAGGTAATGGATATTCTGAAGCATCAACATTATCAGCTGTCAGAGCTTCTTCAAAGTCTTCAACACTTAAGTCAATTTTTCTTGAGATATCAAATACACTGTGTAAAACATCATGGAAATACATAGAATTACCTTGCTCGAAATAAGCTTTGTATTCAGGCGATGTATTACTGTGACCAGTTTCAGCTTGGTATTTTTTAGCTTCTTCTAAATACTCATTGAAATGCGCTTTAGTATATTCAGCAAAGTGATTAAAGATATTAATAGCAAGACTTAAATCTTGATGCCAAGTGGCATAATTTTTCTTAGCTAATCCTCCTTGAACTTCAATTAAACTAAATTGGTCATTTCTTAAATATTGAGTAATTAGCATATCAATGTTTAAGCTAATCCCTGTATAAGAAACATCATCGAATTTAAATTCTTTTAAATCTTCTAATTCTTTTAATAAACTTTCAGGTGTGAAATTACGATTTTCTAAACTTTTGTATACTTTTTTTTGTTGAAACATGTGCTCATCCTCCAAAAAATATAATTATTTTATACTTTTATTATATAGGGTTCTAAAGGAATTACCAAGACTAATTCGAAAAAAAGCTGTTTTATTTAGATGAAAGTTGAAATAATTAGGTAAATATTTAAAATAGTTAAAATAATCGTGATTAACCAAGCGATAATAGTCACTGCTAAGTGATTTTTAAATTGCCCCATTAATTTTTCTTGGCTTGTAAAAATAGTCAATGGAATAATAGACAAAGGTAAAGCTGCGCTGAGAAATACTTGAGAATAGATAAGTAATTTTTCAACAACCTCTTCAGAGTCTCCAAATAAAACAATCGCAACAACAACTGGAATCACAGCTAGAAAACGAGTGATTAAACGTCTCATCCATGTTGGAATTTGTAATTTGATAAAGCCTTCCATAATAATTTGTCCAGAAAGAGTTCCTGTAATAGTAGAATTTTGTCCAGAAGCTAGTAAAGCAACTGCGAATAAAACACTTAAAAGTGGAGAAGCAATTGCTCCCACAACAGTTGAATCTGCTAAAGCATGATATAAAGAACCTAGAGTAGTTAATGTTTCACCATGTCCAAAAAATAAAGTAGCTCCTAAAGTTAGAAGTAAACAGTTAACAATAAAAGCAAACATTAATTGAATGTTTGAGTCCCATTTAGCAAAACGAATAGCTTCTTTAATAGCTGATGAATCAGTTCTATCATACTGTCTAGATTGAACAATCGATGAGTGTAAATAAAGATTATGGGGCATAACAGTTGCTCCAACAATTCCTAAAGCAAGTAGTAAAGCACCGTTATCAGTAATCACTTCTTTTCTTGGAACGAAACCTTGTAATAAATCAGGTACGTTTGGTTGACCTAGAAAAACTTCATAAGAAAAAATAATAAAGATAGTAGCAATCAATGTCATTACAATGGCTTCAATTTTTCTAAATCCTAGTTTAGTTAACATTAACAGTAGGAAAACATCCAGAATAGTAATGAAGACACCTACAAGAAGAGGAAAACCAAAAAGTAAATTAAGAGCGACTGCGCTACCAATAACCTCTGCGATATCTGTCGCCATAATGGCTAACTCATTCATAATCCATAAAAAATAGCCTGTTTTTTTCTTTGTATGTAAACGTGTTGCTTGAGCTAAATCAAGCCCTGTCACAATACCTAGTTTTGCTGACATGTATTGAAGTAGCATGGCGATAATGCTAGAGATAAGAATAACTGAAAGTAACAGATAACCATACTGAGCTCCACCAGCAATTGAAGTAACCCAATTACCAGGATCCATATAACCAACAGCCACCAAAGCTCCAGGACCTGAGTAAGCTAGTAGCTTTCTAAAGAAACTGGCATTTTTAGGAATTGATACAGTATTATTTATTTCAGGTAAGCTTAACCCGTTTAATTTTTCTGTTAAAACATTTTGATGTTTATTCATTTTTAAAGACTCCTTATTATTAATTTAGGTCTACCTAAATTATATTCCTAGAAATAAAAAATGCAAGAGGTTTGTTTTGTCTGCTGAAATTCGTTATATTTAAGGTAGTAATTAAATTAGCGTAAAAATAAGGAGTGGTCAAATGTTTAAAGAAGAAAAAACGCGTTTCTTTTTAGAAGAAGATAATCAATTAGTAGCAGAAATCAAATGGAATGTGTTAGCTAATGAAGACTTAGATGTCAATGGTACATTTGTTGACCCAAGTCAAAGAGGAAAAGGCTTAGCTGAAAAGTTGGTTCTTGAGGTTCTTGAAAAAGCTAAAAAAGAAGATGTCAAAATTCTTCCAAGTTGCTCATACGTAGCTAAATATTTTGAAAATCACCCAGAAGTATCAGATTTATTAGTAAAATAAAAAAGTATGAGGCTGACTTAAATGTCAGCCTCTTTGTTATTTATACGAATAAATTTTAATAGTCGGGGGATAAAAAGTCTGCTCTCACGATAACTGGAACAAAACGACTTTTGACTCACCCTGATTTTTTTGCTTAAGACTAAAAAAGCCAAGGGAACTATGCTATAATGTTTGGGACTATATGTAAAAATAGGCCTAGTTGCCTATAATATTAGAGGAGGTTGCCAAGTGGAGGAGAAAAAAACATTTTATATCACTACCCCCATTTATTACCCAAGTGGAAAATTACACATCGGTAGCTCGTATACAACAATTGCTTGTGATGCGATGGCTCGTTATAAAAGATTAAAAGGATTTGATGTGTTCTATCTAACAGGGTTAGATGAGCATGGACAAAAAATCGAACAAAAAGCTGATGAATTAGGAATTGCTCCTAAAGAATATGTGGATCATATGGCAGCGGATGTAAAAAAATTATGGAAATTATTAGACATTGATTATGATAAATTCATTCGTACAACAGATGAAGCTCATATGACAACTGTTAAGAAAATTTTCCAACAATTATTAGACCAAGGGGATATCTACTTAGGAGAATATGAAGGTTGGTATTCTGTATCTGATGAAGAATATTTTACTGAAAATCAATTAGCTGAAGTTTACCGCGATGTAGATGGTAAAGTAATTGGTGGTAAGGCTCCAAGTGGACATGAAGTAGAACTAGTTAAAGAGCAAAGTTACTTCTTCCGTATGAGCAATTACGCTGATCGTTTATTAGCTCACTATGAAGCTAATCCAACGTTTATTGAGCCAGTTTCACGTAAAAATGAGATGGTGAATAACTTTATCAAACCAGGTTTAGGTGACTTAGCAGTAAGCCGTACGTCTTTCTCATGGGGAATTCCAGTAGACGCTGATCCGAAACATGTTGTATATGTTTGGATTGATGCTTTGTCTAACTATATTTCAGCATTAGGCTATGGTAGTGAAGATGATAGTAACTTTAAGAAATACTGGCCAGCCGATGTTCATATGGTTGGTAAAGAGATTGTCCGCTTCCATACTATTTATTGGCCAATTATGTTAATGGCTTTAGATTTACCATTACCGAAGCAAATTTTTGCTCATGGTTGGTTAGTCATGAATGATGGGAAAATGTCTAAATCAAAAGGTAATGTTGTTTACCCAGAGATGTTAGTGAAACGTTATGGGTTAGACGCTCTACGTTACTACTTGATGCGTGCTATTCCATTTGGATCAGACGGTGTGTTTACACCAGAAGATTTTGTGGCTCGTGTTAATTATGATTTAGCAAACGATTTAGGAAACTTACTAAATAGAACGATTGCGATGATTAATAAATATTGTGACGGTAATGTACCTGAGTATGCGTCACAAGTAACAGAATTTGATAGTGAGTTATCAACTACTGCTGCAGACATTATTGGTAAATACAATAAAGCTATGGAAAAAATGGAATTTAATATTGCATTAGGTGAAGTGTGGAAATTGATTTCACGTGCTAATAAATATATTGATGAAACTCAACCATGGGTGTTAGCAAAAGATCCAGCAAGAGTAGCTGAATTAAACAGTGTAATGGTTCATTTAGCTGAAAGTTTACGTATCTCAGCTATTCTTCTACAACCTGTTATGACTGAAACGCCAAAAGAAATTTTACGTCAATTAGGTTTAGGAGAATCATCATTATCAATGCTTGATATTCGTTTTGGAGATTTCCCTAAAGGGTCTAAAGTGATTAGTAAAGGGAAACCAATCTTCCCTCGTCTTGATATGGAAGAAGAAGTTGCTTATATTAAAGAGCAAATGGCTCAATCAGCTTCACCAAAAGAAGAAGAAGCTTGGAATCCAGAAGAAACAGAATTAGTATCTTCAAAAGAAAAAGAAATTAAATATGAAGATTTCGATAAAGTAGAGTTAAAAGTAGCAGAAGTTATTGGATGTGACAAAGTAAAGGGTGCTGATAAATTATTACAGTTCCGTTTAGATGCAGGAGATAAAGGTCATAGACAAATTCTTTCTGGAATTGCTGAATTTTATCCAGATCCAACTGAATTAGTTGGTAAAAAAGTGATTATCGTTGCTAATTTGAAACCTCGTAAGTTACGTGGACACATTAGCCAAGGGATGATTTTATCAGCTGAAAACGCTGATGGAACACTTTACTTAGTTGAAGCACCAAAAGGAGCAGAAAACGGCTCAATTATTGCTTAAAAAACGATTGGAAGAGATAGTTTTCTCTTTCAGTCGTTTTCTTTTATGTTAAACTAGGAATGATTGGAGTGAGGGTAATGATATTTGATACACATACTCATTTAAATGTAGAGCAATTTAAAGATGAAATACCAGAAATAATGGCAAGAGCAGAAGAACTTGGTGTTAGTGAAATGGCTGTTGTAGGCTTTGATACGCCAACTATTGAAAAGTCTTTGGAACTTAGTCATACATATGAAAATATTTATAGTATTATAGGATGGCATCCAACTGAAGCAGGTAGTTACACACCAGAAGTTGAAAAGAGATTACAGGCTCAGTTAGAAGATAAACGAGTGGTAGCTTTAGGTGAGATTGGCTTAGATTATTACTGGATGGAAGATCCTAAAGAAGTCCAAGATAAGGTTTTTAGAAGGCAAATAGCTATTGCTAAAGAAATGAATTTACCAATAAGTATCCATACAAGAGACGCGATTGAAGATACTTACAAAATATTAAAAGAAGAAAAAATCCATGATATTGGCGGGATTATGCATAGTTTTAGCGGAGATGCTGAGTGGGCAAAAAGATTTTTAGACTTAGGAATGCACATATCATTTAGTGGTGTTGTTACTTTTAAGAAGGCCTTTGAGGTTCATGAAGCAGCGAGTTTTGTTCCACTAGACAAAATGTTAGTAGAGACAGATGCTCCTTATCTAGCTCCAATGCCCTATCGAGGTAAGAGAAATGAACCAGGGTATACGAGGTATGTAGTAGAGAAAATAGCAGAGCTTCGAAACTTGCCATTTGAAGAAGTTGCTAAGATAACCCAAGAAAATGCTCATAGATTATTTAGAATAGGTGAACAATGAAAGAAAAAATACGAATAGAAGAAATCATCGTTGTTGAAGGAAAAGATGACACCAAACGGCTTCAACAATTTATTGATTGTGACACTATTGAAACGAATGGTTCAGCGTTAAGTGATGAAACATTAAACAAAATCAGTCATGCTGAAGAAGTACGTGGTGTTATTATTTTTACGGATCCAGATTTTTCAGGTGAGAAAATAAGGAAACAAGTAACTGAAGTAGTTCCTACTGCCAAACATGCCTTTATTTCTCGCAAAAATGGTGTTCCTAAAAAAGCTGGAGGAAGTTTAGGTGTGGAACATGCGGATAAAGAAACTATTTTAGAGGCTTTGAAAAACGTTTCAACACCAACAACTGAAGATTTTACATCTGAAATAACCCAAGAAGATTTAATACGATTTGGGTTGATAGCTGGGACTCATGCGAAACGAAGAAGAGAACTTATTGGTGAGAAGTTAAATATTGGTTATACTAATGGCAAACAACTACAAAAAAGATTAAAAATGTTCCAAATTGATAAAGATAAATTTACCCAAGCAATGAAAGAAATTTTAGAGGATGAAGACTATGACAGAGTATAAAGATATCGCAACACCTAGTCGGACGAAAGAAATATTAAAAAAATACGGCTTTTCGTTCAAAAAAAGTTTAGGACAAAATTTTTTAACAGAACCAAATATTTTAAGAAATATTGCAGCAGCTGCTGACTTAAATGAATCGGATCGTATTATTGAAATCGGTCCAGGGATTGGTGCCTTAACAGAACATCTAGCTCGTTCAAATGGTGAAGTACTGGCTTTTGAAATTGATCAACGTTTAATTGAAGTATTAGATGATACATTAAGTATTTATCCTAATGTGACGGTTGTAAATGAAGATATCTTAAAAGCAGATGTTAAAACAATTGCTGGAGAAGTTTTTTCAACTGAAGGCGATGTAAAAGTAGTCGCTAATTTACCCTACTACATTACGACACCTATTATGATGCACCTATTAATGTCTGGATTAGATATTGCTTCTATGACTGTTATGATGCAAAAAGAAGTCGCTGATAGAATTACAGCGAAACCAAGTACTAAAGCATATGGGTCATTATCAATCGCTGTGCAGTACTATATGGAAGCTAACCTTGAGTTTATCGTCCCAAAAACAGCTTTTGTACCGCAACCAAATGTTGATTCAGCCATTATTAAGTTAACTAAAAGAAGCGAGCCAATTGTAAAAGTGTTAGATGAAGACTTTTTCTTTAAATTAACCAAATCAGCATTTACTCAACGTCGTAAAACGTTGTGGAATAATTTAATGAATCATTTTGGGAAAGATGAAGCAACGAAAGCATGGTTATTAAATGCCTTAGAAAAAACGAACATTGATCCTAAAAGACGTGGAGAAACATTAAGCATTCAAGAGTTTGGAGATTTGTCAAACGAATTGTTAACGAACAAAAAATAAAAGAAGTTAAATAATGTCCGTTGACAAAAATCTGTGCATTCGTTATCATAGTTTCAAAAGATGTTGGAGATGAATAAAATGAAAAACAGATCAGTTCAGTCCTTAACGTATACGTCATTACTTATTGCTTTAGGTATTATGATTCCAATGGTTATGCCAGTTAAAGTCGTTATTGGGCCAGCTTCATTTACATTAGCAAGTCATGTACCTGTATTTTTAGCTATGTTTGTTTCACCGATGGTAGCAGTATTAGTAGCATTAGGAACAGCTTTTGGTTTCTTCCTAACTTTACCATTTATTATTGGAATGCGTGCTTTATCTCATGTGATTTTTGCTTTTATCGGTGGTTTCTATTTAAGTAAACGCCCAGAATTAGTAGATTCACCTAAAAAAATGATTGCTTTTAATGTAGTCATTGGATTAATTCATGCTTTATGCGAAACATTAGTTGTGACAGTGTTCTTTATGACAGGGAAATTATCGGCAGAAAGTTATACATCAGGATTTTTTGTAACAGTCTTCCTTTTAGTTGGTGTTGGCGGCTTTATTCATAGTTTGATAGATTACACTATTGCCTTTTCTATTGCTCAAAAAATTGGTTGGAAATTTAAGTTTCCAGTTTACTTAGCAGCACATAAACAAAAATAAATAAAAAAGAGTCTGACAGGATGGTGTCAGACTCTTTTAATTTTCACTTAACGTGAAAAGAGGGAATATGTTTTAGCGGATTGCTTCTTCAGTTTCAAAGTCGAAGAAGTGTCCTTTATTTAAGTTAAATGCTAATTCAATTTGTTCACCAGGAACATATGAAGAACGAGCGTCAACTTTAGAAATAAATTCAGTTTCTCCAGTACGAGTATAAAGCATTGTTTCAGCTCCAAGTAATTCAGATACAACTACTTCTGAATCTACAACACTGTGTGGAGAAGTATCTTTAACGATTGGCTCACTATGAATATCTTCAGGACGAATACCAAAGACAACTTTTTTACCAGCATAGCCTTTTTCTTTTAAGACTTTGAATTTACCTTCTGGAACTTCTAATCTCATGTGATCACCATCAGTGATGTAACCATCTTCACCTAATGTTACGTTGAATAAGTTCATCGCAGGAGATCCAATAAAGCTTGCTACGAAAACATTATTTGGTGTGTCATATACTTCTTTTGGAGAACCAATTTGTTGAACAAAACCGTCTTTCATAATAACGATTCTGTCAGCCATAGTCATAGCTTCAGTTTGGTCATGGGTAACGTAAATTGTAGTAGTTTCTAAACGACGGTGAAGTTTAGCGATCTCAGCACGCATGGCAACACGAAGTTTAGCATCTAAGTTTGATAAAGGCTCATCCATTAAGAATACTTTAGCGTCACGTACAATAGCACGACCTAAAGCTACACGTTGTCTTTGTCCACCAGATAAAGCAGCTGGTTTACGTTGTAAGTATTCAGTTAATCCTAAAATTTCAGCAGCGTTATCAACACGTTGTTTGATTTCAGCTTTATCATATTTACGAAGTTTTAGACCAAATGCCATATTATCGTAAACTGTCATATGTGGGTATAAAGCGTAGTTCTGGAATACCATGGCGATATCACGGTCTTTAGGCGCCACGTCGTTTACGATGCGGTCTCCAATCCATAATTCACCTTCAGAAATATCTTCAAGACCAGCAATCATACGTAAAGTTGTAGATTTACCACAACCAGATGGTCCAACGAATACGATAAATTCTTTATCTTGGATATCTAAATTAAAATCTGTTACTGAGTAGTTAGGGTTACCGTCATATTTTTTATGGATACTTTTTAGTGCGATTTCTACCATGATTAAATCCTTCTTTCTTCTCTTTTGATAAGTACAGTATAATGGAAGATGTAATGCGCTTACAATGTTAAAAGTGCCCAATCATTTATGTCACTATGCCCAAAAAGGAGAGATTAGAATGAAAATTGCTTTAATTGCTCACGATCAAAGGAAAGAAAGTTTAGTAAATCTAGTTAAGAATTATGAAAAACTTCTATTAAAGCATCAATTATTTGCAACAGGAACGACAGGTACTAAAATTATGGAAGCAACTGGTTTAAATATTCATTTATTTAAGTCAGGTCCACTTGGTGGTGACCAACAAATTGGAGCTAAAGTAGCAGAAGGAGAAATGGACTTAATTATCTTTTTAAGAGATCCTTTAACAGCGCAACCACATGAGCCAGATGTGAACGCTTTGATTCGTCTAAGCGACGTCTATGAAGTGCCACTAGCGACCAATAAAAAAACAGCGGAGTGGTTATTAAAAGAGTTAGAAAATTTGGCGAAAAATTGACGGGAACACTCTTTATTGTAATTATAAAAAAATATGATATAGTCTTAGTGTAAAACAAAAAAACAGAGTAGGAAATGATGCGTAAAGTGCTAACGGGATGGGATGTTGCTCGTTGGACGAAAAGTGCTAGTGGAGCACTTGCGACATTATTTCTGCATTCGCTGCATATTGGATGTAGCAACTCTAAATTAAAGGAGATGCTAGAATGGAGAAACAACGTTTTACTGCTAAGTCAATTGCTTTAATGGGGGTGCTGATGGCTCTCAGAATTATACTGTCACAGTTTATTTCAATTACAACACCGTTTGTAAAAATCAGCTTTTTCTTTATACCAGTCGTACTAATGGCTATATTATTTGGTCCACTAATTGCCGGTATGGGGAATGCTTTGTGTGATTTTTTTGGAGCGTTACTATTTCCAGCAGGAGGAGCTTATTTTCCTGGATTCACATTAACTGCTTTATTAGCAGGAGCAATTTATGGTGCTTTTTATCATAAAAAAGAGTTAACAATCTCGAGAATCATATTAGTAAATGTTATTGTTACGTTTATTATTAGTTTACCTCTTAATACTTTATGGCTGTATATGATGCAAGGTAATGCAGTATTTGCTTACTTACCAGCTCGTATTATTTCATCAAGTCTTATGTGTGTGATTCAAGTAGTTGTTACTTATTCTATGGTTAATATCCGTGCGTTTCAGGCACAATTATTAAAATTTGAAATATAATAAAAACTCCGTTGGTTTATTTTCCAACGGAGTTTTTTTAAGCTTGTTGTTTAGTTGCAGCAATTGCAATTTCTCTAATAGTAACTTCTTGAGGCATACTGTAAATGAAATCAATAGATTCAGCAACTTTAATAGGATCAAGTGTTAATCCACCCATACTTTCTTTCCAACCTAAATAATCAGTTAAAGATTTTTCATTGGTCACATGGGTTAAGAGTTCTGTTTCAGCAGCACCAGGTGAGATTAAAGAGACACGTACATTTGAATCGGCAACTTCTTGACGAATGGTTTCAGTCAAACCATGCACACCAAATTTTGTAGCAGCGTAAGCTGCATGATCCACAAATGCTTTAAATCCAGCAATGGATGATACATTAATAATCGTACCACCTTGTCTTTGTTTCATTTGTGGTAGGACAGCTTTCATTCCATTTAAGACACCGATAATATTAGTTTGAAGCATAGTTTGCCATTCAAGCTCATCTTGAGTAGTAATATCACCTAGTAGCATAACGCCGGCATTATTTATTAATAAATCAGTAGGTCCATAGACAGATTCTGCCCTTTTAATAGCCGTATTTAATCCTTTTGCATCAGTAACATCGACTTCTTCAACAATTACATTGTTAAAATCTAATGGCAAAGACTTAACTTTTTCACCACGGCGGGCGATTAGTAATAGAGGGAATCCTTTTTGATTAAAAATTTCAGCAGTTTTAGCTCCAAAACCTGAACTAGCTCCTGTGACAACGACTAATGGTTTAGTTGACATTTTTTAGACACATCCTTATATTTAATAGAAACTATTAAGAGCATACACCTTGGAGTTAACTCCAAGGCAAGAGAAAGAGTGAAAAAAATGTATACAATTGGTCAAGTGTCAAATATCACGCAAATTAGTACAGATACACTAAGGTATTATGATAAGATTGGTTTGTTGCCATTTGTTAAAAGAAATCAGTCTGGTCATAGGATTTTTAGTGAAAATGATTTGAAGTATCTAGAAGTTATTCAGTGTTTAAAACTGTCGGATGTTCCTGTAAAAGAAATTGGTCAATTTGTTGAGTGGACCATGATGGGGGATGACACATTAAATCTGAGAAAAGAATTTTTTACTGAAAAACAAACTAATCTAGAAGAAAAAATCAAAACCCTAGAAACCATGTTAGCTTTTTTAAAATGGAAAAAATGGTATTATGAGAAGGCTTTTGAAGCAAATACAGAATCTATTCACTTTATTGAAGGAACTAAAAAACTTAATCCAGAAGTACTGGATTACTATAATAGTCTTCAAAAAAATGAAAAAGATAAAGTTCAAAGAACGCCAAATCACACAATCAAATGAAAAGTATAGGGGAATATATATGAAAAAATATGATTATTTAATTTTTGATTTAGATAACACATTATTAAATTTTAGTCAGTCAGAAACCAATGCTTTACGCAGCTTATTCACAAAGTATGGCGTTATTTTTAATGAAGAGACATTTGCAACGTATAAAGAAATTAATCATGAGTTATGGCAGAAATTAGAAGAAGGTCGCATAAAAAAAGAAACAGTTTTAAATACAAGATTTGCTAAGTTTTTTGCCACACAAGGACTCCAAGTAGATGGGGCAGTTGTAGATGATGAGTATAGACAATTACTTGAGTCACGAAATGATCTAATGCCCCATAGTATCGAGTTGCTAACTTACTTAAAAAGCCAAGGTTACAAGTTGTTTGCAGGAACTAATGGCGTTGGAAGAACTCAGAGAAAACGATTGAAAAATGCTGAAATGACGGAGTTTTTTGATGCCTTATATATTTCTGAAGAAGTTGGGTTTGAAAAACCAGATGTTCGTTTTTTTGAAACAATATTTACAAAAGAGGGAATTAAAGACTTATCAAAAGTGTTAATGATTGGAGATAGTTTAAGCTCTGATATAAGAGGTGCGAATCGAGTTGGAATAGATTCGATTTGGTTGAATAATAGTTATGATGATGTTATTCAGGATGAACCGACATTTAAACATACTAATTTAAAAGATATAGAGAATATGTTTAATATTTAAAGGTTATCATGTTATAATATGGGTATAATTGAATATAGCGAAACGGAGTGATTTAATGAAGCAGTTTTTTATGGAACAAAGTGGTTCTGAGAACAAAGAGAAGTTTATTATTAAAGATCGACGTGGGGAAGAAACGTATACTGTGATTTTAAATGATTTGGAAGAAGAGCATCTATTAATCTCAGATTTCAAAAAAAATCCAGTTGTACTTGTTAAGCAAAAAAAGGGGAACGATCAAAGTCAATTTGCTGTATTATTAGATGGAGAAACAGCTTTTTATATTGAAAAAGATGAAACGACATCTAAGCTGACAGCTAGTAGTGATGAATTAACAATTGATGGTGATTTGTTGGATATGACGTTTGATGTGATGTTTGGTTATCGTAAGGTAGGCAAGATTAGAAAACGTTGGATTACATCAAATGATGCTTATGAATTAACTGTATTCGAAGATGATAGAGAAACAGCTTTAATTGGTTTATTAGCCGTATTAAATATAACAATAAATTTAACGAAAATAGCATAAAAAGAGTATTTGGCCTGATTTTATCTGCCAAATACTCTTTTTTTATACTTTTTTGAATTGCGCTTGATAAAGTTCGCTATAAAAGCCATTAGGAATTTTAAGTAGTTCTTGATGAGTACCTATTTCAACAACACTTCCTTGGTCCATCACTAAAATTCTATCAGCTTTTTTTATTGTTGAAAGTCTATGGGCGATAACAAAGCTCGTTTTACCAACCATCATGTTAAAGAAAGCGTCTTGTATATGTTTTTCAGTTAAGGTATCTACCGAACTAGTCGCTTCATCTAGAATTAACATTTTAGGATTGCTAATCATCGTTCTAGCAATAGTTAAAAGCTGCTTTTGACCATTTGATATAACAACGCCATCCTGACCAATAATAGTATCAAAACCTTTAGGTAAAGTTTCGATGAAATGATAGATAAAGGCGTCTTGACAAGCTTTTATTACTTCTTTTTCTATTGCCTGAGGATTTCCAAAAGTAAGATTATCCCAAATACTCCCATTAAATAACCAAGTGTCTTGAAGAACCATTCCAAAAGATTGTCTTAATTCATTTCGATTAATTTCTTGAATCGGAATATTATCGATTAATATATTTCCTTTATCCACGTCATAAAATCTCATCAGTAAATTAACTAAAGTGGATTTACCTGCACCGGTTTTTCCTACGATTGCTATTGTTTCTCCTGGGGACACTATTAAATTAAAATCTTCAATGAGAGGTTGCTGTTTGTTATAAGAAAAAGAAACCTGTTTAAATTCAATTTGTCCTTTGAGTTGTTTTAATTTAAGAGTAGCATGACTTTTTTCTTCAGTAGCTTGATTGTTTAAGTTCACAATTCTACTTAATCCAGCGATAGCTGTTTGAATTTGAGTCATCATACCAGAGAGTTCAATAAAAGGTTTTGAAAATTGACTAGAGTAGAGTAAAAAACTAGTGATAATCCCAATTGTGATAGACTCAGAACCATTAATAATAAGTAGTCCACCTGTTAAACCAATGGCTAAATAAGCAAGATGATCAATAAAACGTGATAAAGGATTTGTTAGCGATGATATAAACTGTGCTTTTTGACCTGAAACTTGCAACTTTTTATTTAATGAATCAAATTTAGTTTGATTAGAAGCTTCATATTGAAAAGTTTTAATCAGTTTTTGATTGGTCACATTTTCAGAAAGAAAGCCAGCTATTTCTCCAACACTTTTTTGCTGTGCGGAAAACTGCTTTTGGGAATTAGTAGCAATCAACCAGTTGACTAAAAAAATCAATCCTGTTGAACACAGAACAACAACAGTAAGAAAAGGACTTAAAAGAAACATACTAATTAATGAAATGACGACTATTGTAACACCTGAAAAAAGTTGATTAAAAATCACAGAACAAGCTTCCGATAGATAATCTAAATCATTTGTAAATCGACTCATAATATCTCCATGTGAAGCTGTATCATAAAAACTTAAAGGTAGTTTATTTAAGTGATTAAAAGTATCTTTTCTGAGATTTGAAACGGAGCGATAAGCTACTTTATTTCCTAATGTTTGAATCAACCATTGGGATAAAGAAGAAATGACCGTAATACTTAATAAAAGAACAATTATCTTAAGTAAATTAGAAAGAAGTACTTGGTTGGTACCAATCATCGTGTCGATTCCTTTTCCAACTAGATAAGTAATCGACACGACGGATAAACCGTTAATAATACCTAAAGTACAAGCTAATAATATCTCAACTTTAAGATCTTTTAGGTAGTGAAGGAAAAAGGATATATTACTAGAATTCTTAGTTTTCTTAGTCATTTATCGTATCCTCCTCTTCTTGAGATGCCATAATATTTTGATAGACAGGTGAAGTTTGCACTAATTGTTGATGAGTACCTAATCCAACTTGCTCACCATTGTCTAAAACTAAAATTTGGTTTGCTTCCTTAACAGAAGAGATTCTTTGAGAAATAATAATCAAAGTAAGATCTGCGTATTTTTTACTAATGCCTTCTCGGATTAACCAATCAGTTTGATAATCAAGGGCACTTAGAGAATCATCCATGATTAATAAGTCAGGTTTTTTGATGAAAGCTCTAGCGATACTAAGCCGTTGTCTTTGGCCACCTGAAAAGTTAGTTCCGTTAGCTAGTACAGGTGAATCAAGTTTTTCTGGAAGAGTAAGCACAAAATCAAGACATTGAGCAACTTCAAGTGCTTCGTAGCAATCTTCTTCAGTAGCTATAGGATTCCCCATAAGCAAATTACTTCGAATCGTGCCGCTAAATAACACACTTTTTTGAGAAACAGTCGCAATATGACGTCTCAAATCTCCCGTCTCGTATTCTGTCATGTTTCTATTATTTAAAAGAATATTACCTTTTGTTATTGGATAAAAATGAGGAATTAAATCAATGAGGGTTGATTTACCACTTCCTGTTGGTCCTGTAATACCTAGAGTGTCACCTTTACGTAGGTTAAAGGAAATATTTTTTAATACATAACCACTTGTATCAGTGTATTTAAAAGAAACATCTTCAAAAGTGAGAAGGTTAGTCTGTTGCCAAGTATCAGTTTGTTTAATTTCTGTTGTTTCAATTGTAACTTCTGTATTAAATACCTCGTTAACACGATCAGCTGAAGCAAAAGCCTTAGTGAAAATAACGACTAAATTAGCCACAACAATTAAAGCTAATAACATTTGTGTCATGTAATTTATTAAAGCAACCACTTCTCCAGATGAGAGTTGACCTGTATTGACATTTAATCCGCCAATGTAAAGAATTAAAATAATCGCTAAATTCATAATTAACGTTGTTATGGGCGAAAGAAAAGCTGATAAGTTAGTAACTTTTAAGTAGGCATTAGCTAAGGCGTCGCTTGCGTGAGTGAAGTTTTCAACATCTTTTTCTTTTTTACCAAAGGCTCGAATGACTCTAACACCACTCAGATTTTGATTAATAACTTCGTTTAGTTTGTCTAATTTAAGTTGAACTTGTTTAAATAATGGAACTGTTTTTTTCATAATAATAAATAAAACCAAAGAAAAAATAGGAATTGTTAAAATAAAGAGAAAGCCCATTTTAGTATCAATATAAAAGGCCATGATAATGGATCCGATACTTAGAAATGGAGCTCGGATAACTAATCGAATTAGCATAGCTAAAGCTAATTGAAGTTGGTTAATATCACTAGTAGTTCGTGTGATTAAAGTAGAAGTCCCAAAATAATCAATTTCTTTATGAGAAAAAGAATTTATTTTAGCCATCATTTTTTGACGTAATTCTGTTCCAAAACCTTGAGAGGCAATAGAGGCGTAATATTGGCAAATCATCACACAAATTAATCCAATAACAGACATAAGGAGCATATAAACACCCATTTTAATTGTATAGCTAGTGTCTTGTTGTTTGATTCCTTGGTCAATTAATTTAGCCATATAAAGAGGTAGTAGTAATTCAAGGATAGCTTCAAGAAGCTTAAAAAAAGGACCTAAAAGTAATTCTTTTTTATATTTTTTGGCATGTTGTAGTAGAGATAACAATGACTCACCTTCTTATTTTTTTAGAAATAGTAACAGGTTGATAGTAACTAAGTAGTTATTACCAACCTTTTGCTATTTATTATAAAAGTACAAGTGTATTTATATTACAAATATGTTTCAATTTTTTTTAGCCAATCAGCTTCGTTATTAATGATATCTCCATTTAGCTTGATTAAGCCTGCTGTATATAGATTGACATAGGGAAATTGAGACTCAGCAACTTCATTTAATGCAGCTATTTTTTCTGAATTATTAGCTCCTTGTTGTCTAGAGTCTGTAAATAAACCTAAGACAGGAATACCAGCTTGATAAGCTACTCCAATTTCAGATGCAACACCAACATCAATGATAGGACCATCTAAAACAGCTAATACCAATTGGCTACTAAGTAAAGCGTCTGTGTCATATTTAGCAATCATTTTTGCATCTGCATAGCTTTCTTTATCGTTGATATCACCTTGCTCTTGAGGAACATAAATCTCAACATCAGGATAAAGAGTGCGAATTTTTTTTACAAGGTAATCGTTATAAAAACGCTCCATATCAGAAAATAAAGGACTTGCATAATAGATTTTTTTTGTCATACAAAAACTCCTAACTGTTACATGATTAGAAAACCCATCCCAAAATGTAACAATTTGTAAAGAGATTGTTACAAAGGTAGGAAGCTCTTCTTGTATAATAATAACATAATTAAGTAAAAAATTGATCGGTATGAAATTGAAAGGTGTTGTCGTTGTGAAAGTTAAGGGGCTGTCCATTACATTATTTTCTATTATAGCTCTATCTATTTCGCCAGTTTTATCTTTGGCTGCAGAGAGCGGTAAAGAAGCTAGCGTAAAGAAAGAAAGTATTGAGATTAGTAGTAAAATTGACAAAGCGCTTGATTCGGTAAACGCGAAATATCAAGAAGTTGAAACATTAAAATCAGAAGTTTCAACAACTGAAGAAGCCATTAAAGAAACTAAAAAAGATATTGAAAAAACAGAAGAAAGCATTGCTAAAAGAACAGAGGTAATGGCAGAACGTATGCAACATATGCAATCTAACAGTTCTTCATTTAACCTAATTGACGCTTTACTGTCAGCTGAAAACATGTCTGATTTTTTCAATAGAGCTTACGCAGTAACAGTGTTACAAGGAGCAGAAAAATCTAAAGTAGATACTTTAGCTGAAGATAAAGTACAACTAGAAGAATTAAAAGCAAGTCTTGATTCTAATCAAAAAACATTAACAGACAAACAAACGTTAATGACTCAAGAAGCTACAACATTAGAAAAAGATGTTGAGGCATTGAAAAATGAATTAAGTAATAATCAAGAAGTACTAGATAAATTAGCTGGTGATCGTATTGCTGAAGAAGCAAAAGCTAAAAAAACTGCTGCTGAAAAAGCAAATCGTAAAGAACTTGAAAAAGAAATAGCTAAACAAGCACAAGAAACAGCTACATCTGGTTCTGAAAATAATGGTTCACAAGGAACAACTAATACAACAGAAGAAAAACCTGTTATTGATCCTACACCTCCTGTGACAACACCTGAACCTTCAGTACCTGATACAGGTGGTTCAACTGGTGGAACAACGTTAAACATGGTAGCAACAGCTTATTCTTATACACAACCAGGATTATCTTTCTACACAGCTACAGGAATTGACTTACGTGAAAATTCACGTGTTATTGCCGTAGATCCTAATACGATTCCATTAGGTTCAGTTGTTGAAGTATCTGGTTATGGTTATGCAATAGCAGGCGATACTGGTGGCGATATTGTAGGTAATCGTATCGATGTCCACTTTAATACAATTGAGGAATGTCGAATTTTTGGACGCCAAAATGTAACAGTAACAATGAAATAATAAAAACCTTAGTAGAATTTCTACTAAGGTTTTTTTAATGTGTGAACCATCATATAAGTAGTAACTGGAATGGTTAAAGTGATGCTAATACCACTTAACAATAAACCAACCCACTCAACAACTAAAATTTTAGTATTTAGAAATTGAGCAAAGGTATAATTTAAGTCACTCACCCAAACAAATAAAGCAATTTGACCACCAACTAAAGCAAATATCAACGTATTCATAGTTGATGCTAGAACGTCTTTACCAACTCGCATGCCAGAATCGAAAAGATCTTTTTTTGCTAGTGTTGGTGAGGAATTATTGAGTTCAGCAATGGAAGAAGTGATTGAAATGGCAATATCATTAATCGCCCCAACAACACTCATTACCATAACCGATATACTTAAAGAAACAAAAGAGATACCAACATTTAATGAGTACATATCCATTTCCATTAACTCTTCAGAAGGTAAGCCTTGAAGATGGATGAGGTTAACACTTAGAAAAATAAGGCCAATCATGATTAAAAGAATCGCAAGGCTACTAAAAAAAGCAACACTTGTTTTCGGAGAATAGCCGTTAATAAAGAATAAATTCATGGCTGTAATACCGATACTTGTTAATAAAGTAATAGGAATAGGTGGAAATCCCCAATTAAAGAAAATCAACATAATAAACATAAATAAAAGGTTAAAGAATAAAGCAGCTAAAGCCATGCGGCCTTTTTCGCCACCAATCTTTAACATGAGACCAGTTAGTATGATAAAAAGGATGATATTAACGCTCATGAACTATCTCCTTTCTAACAAAAAACTGGGTTACTTTAATAGAGATGGGAACAGCTAAGATAATGCCGATACTGCCAACTAGAGCTCTAGCGATTTCAAGAGACAATACAATTGAGAACGTATAACTAAAGGACATTCCGTTTCTTAAAAAAATCAAAACTAAAGGAATTGCGCCACTTAGATAAGAAAAGAACATAATGTTGGTCATAGGACCCATAATATCCTCACCAATTCTTTTTCCAGCTGTATTTAATTCATCTAAAGAAATAGTCTTTTTATTATGAATAATTTCTGTTAAAGAAGATACGATAGTCATGGAAACATCCATAACAGCGCCCACAGAGCCAATCAATAAACTACTTAAAAATAAAACGTGTGGAGGTCTAGTAACGAGCTCCATTTCTTCATAGTGAAGACCATTGTGATTAAATAGTGAAATAACGATAAATCCAATTAAGAAGGTTATCAAAGTTCCTAAAATTGTGGCAACAGTCGTAATCTTAGTTTTGAGTTGCCAACCGTTAACTAAAGTTAAGGATAGAGCAACCATAATGGGAAAAGCTATAATAAATAAAAGAATAAGTAGTTGGTTATTAACATGCCGATAAATAATTAAAATTGCCCCCAATAGGCAAGCGTTTAGAATAAATCCTAGAAAAGTTAATAAGCCAAAATTGCCACTTACAACTATCAGTAAAAGGACTAACATACTGATTAAAAGAATTAAAAAAGTATCTCGTTTGAGCTCTATAATATGCCCAGATAGTTTGTTATTCTCAGGATTAACTTGGATAAACAGATAATCACCGGGATGATACTGATGATTGTTAACTTGAGAATAAGTAAATTCATTTGTGAGAGTCATAGACTGACCTTTGTAGTCATGATTTAAAATGTTTATTTCAAGTGTTTGAATAGATTTTTTATCTTGATTACCATTTTCATCGACAATCATTTCTTCTGAAACAGGATGAGTTTTTGTTACTTTTCCAATAGTTCCAGAATAATAATTAAACTGAAATGAGGCGAACAAAGCTAGGATTGTTATAATAAGCCAAATAACAAGACTTGCTTTTTGATGTTTCTTTAATGAAAAAATAATATCACTCCTTGATTTAGATGATGAGTACGGTTAAGTCTAACACGGTTTTTTTATTTAAGGAAATACTATGTTGGAATGGCAAGTGGTATAATATAAAAGCGGGGTGAAAGTATGCAACTTAAGAAAAAAGAACTTCAAATGACGATTCAAACAACAGCGTTAGAAATCTTTTATCAACAAGGTTATACCAAAACCAAAATGAGCGATATTGCAAAAGAAATGGGTATCTCGGTAGGAAATATTTACACTTATTTCAAGAATAAGACAGATTTATTTTATACGGTTCTTCCAGAAGAAACAGTATCATATTTAGAAGAAGCTATTTATTCAACTATTAGAACGTATAATGATTTTTTAGTGGAGCAAAAAGAATCAGAGGAAGTCTGTAATCTGATTGGCAGCCAAATGGAATTAATATCTAGTCGTTATAGAGAAGTCGTTATTATGCTTGATAAAAATGAAGGAACAAGATATGAAGGGTTGAGAGACAAAATAATCAATGAAATGACAGAAGATAGATTGATAAAGGGACGTTTCTTTGATGAAACGTTAAAAATGACAGAATATGAAATTTCTTTATTTTATCGAATCATTGGTCATGGTTTTCTTGAAATGATTTTGCGGGCACTGAAGGAAAATATGTGCTCAGAAGAAGAACGTTATCAGTTATGTATGTCACTTATCAAATATCAATTAAAAAAGAGATTAACCTAAGCAATTAAGGTTAATCTCTTTTGAGTATTTATTATTGAAAAATTCTACGATAAGTAACTACCTATGAAATATAATACAGGATAGATGACCATCATAAGAGACATTGATTTTAAAACGATAGGAAATGTTTTTTGTTTATCTTGTTCGACTTTATAGAAGCGTAATTTTTTTAACACAAACGGAAGAGCTAAGAGAAGGGCTAATATTAGTTTAGGAGCTAATCCTAAAATTACCAAAGGAATCAACCAAACAAAATTAAAAATAGTAAGACCCCATAATAAATTAACAGCCTTTTCTTTTCCTAAATAATAAACCAAAGTTTTTCGGCCATTTTGAATGTCTTCTTCTAAATCACAGGTATTATTAGCTAAAAGATTGTTAAACATACTAATGACAAGTGGTAAACTAATTGCTCCTAGACTGAGAAAAAAGTTTGTTGTTTGATGAGGTTCTTTGAGTGTAGCTAAGTAATAGGCAATTGTCGTAATAAAAAAACCAGAAGCAATAGCTGTGACTGTTTCAGCGATAGGTAGGCTGTTAATAGGATATTTACCGTAAGAATAAAAGAGTCCAATATAAAATCCGATAAACCCTAAGATACCAACTAAAAGATTTGTTTGACTGACTAGATAAGTACCTAGTATTAGAGAAACAGCCATAGCTAAATAAAAAATCACTTTAACAGTAGTAATGGAAAGATTATCTCGTCCAATAATATTGGTAGCTGTTTTGTAACCTTCATCTTCAGCATTTTCAAAATCTTTCCAGTTGTTAAAAACGTTAACAGCGATATGGAAACTTAGAATAATACTAATAAATACAGTAAGATTTCTTGATAATTCTGTATGAGCTAAGAAATTAGCAGCTGAAATCCCAAGTAAAATAATAAATAGATTTAAGGGAGCTGTATAGATTTCAGAAAGCTCCCAAAATTGTTTGAAAGTTATTTTTTTCGTGTGCATAGTTTAGGTCCCCTCCTTGATAGAAACAGTTCCTATCTTATCAAAAAGAAAAAAGAGATGAAACTATTTGGTTTGTGAATTTAAATAGTCGTAGTTTAAAATAAAAACAAAAAAAGCATGTTAGAGAAAAATCTTTAACATGCTTTTATCTGGATGAATTCTTTTGATTGGAGAAATAGTACCAAAGCCAAGCAATAACAGCAATTGGTAGAAGTAACTTAATTAACCAAAAAACTAAGCCAGTAAAAAATTGTAGTAAGTTAATGCCAATAATTACCAATAGGATGAGACCTATTATTTCTAGGGGACTAAATTTTCGATTCATACATATCACTTCCTTGCTGTTGTTGTTGAATTAAGTTTAACATGGAAGTAACAGGTGCTCGTCAACCTTAAGCCCGATTTTTATCTAGGAGTTTTAACAGGACCGCAGCTACTGCGCTAGTTGCAATACCGGCTACAATAGCTTCTGGTACGCCGTTTATGAAAATAACTGATAAAATAACTTTGTAAAGCTCAGCTCCACCAGAAATGCCTTTAATAGAACCGTAAGCATCTTGGAAAAGGAAAAAAATCATGTTCATAACAAGTATCGTATTCACTAATGAACCGGCAATTCCCGCTGAGAATAAACTAATATTTTGATTAGTATTGCTATTTTTTAACCACTTATAAACATAGTAAGGAACAACCCCAGTTAATATACGAGGAATAAGTGCGATTGCGATTGCCCAAAGACTTCCACTATTAGTTCCGTAAACAGGAATAAAGGGAGAAAAAGCAAAAGATAGAGCAGAGGGTGTGATGGTATTAATCGTCATACTTAGTAACCCAAATGCTAAACCAAGAAAGGCACCAACTCTAGGGCCTAATACAATAGCGCCGATAATCACTGGTACGTGGACAAGAGTTGCTTTGATAAAACCAAGATTGATAAAACCAAGTGGTGTAAATGAGAATAGAATAATAATCGCTAAAAAGATAGCTGTTAAAGTTAGTTGTTTCGTTTTCAAAATAAATACTCCTTAGTGTAAGTTTAAAATTTCTGTAATAGTATGAACAATATGATCGACATCAGCCAAAGCGCCTTTGCCATAATCGCCGCAAGCTAATAAGCTCGTTTTAGGTTCGATTAGTTGATAACCATATCTTTCTAAAGTAGCTAAATTATCAACCATGGCAGGGTTTGAATACATATAAGTATTCATAGCCGGAGCAATAATTTTAGGTATGTCATGGACAGCTAAAGCAGTTGTTGAAAGCATGTCATCAGCAATCCCGTTGGCAATCTTGCCAATAATATTAGCTGAAGCGGGCGCAATAACAAAAATGTCAGCTCTTTTAACTAAGTCAATGTGATTAATCTCAAGAGGATTCTCCTCTACCATCACATCTGTATGAACTTTATTTTTTGATAAGACTTGTAAAGTTAATTCTGGAATGATTTTGGTGCTATTGTTAGTCATAATGACTTCAACATCAATATTTTTTTTCTTTAATTGACTGACAATATCAGCTGCTTTATAAGCTGATATACTTGCCGAAACACCTAATAAAACTTTTGTCATTTTATGAAACATCCTCTCATGAATTTTCTAGGATTAATGTTTTAAGACCCTGAGCAATTTCAGGTTTAGTTGAAAAACGTTTTTCAACTCCTTGACTCGAAACAAGTAAGCCGATATGATTATCGCCATCTATATGAACTAAATCATTGGCTAAAATAAAATCAGCTTGATTGGTGACAATGCTTTTTTGAGCCACAGCAACTAATTCTTCTTCAGTGACATCTACTAATAGCTTAAAACCAATTAGAGTCGTATGAGGCTGCCAAGTTTTAATGCTTTTGATAACCTTAGGAGCTTTTTGCATAATTAGAATTAACTTTTCTTGTTGTGAGCTTATTTTTTTCTCTGTAGTTGCATCCATTGTACTAGCAAGTAAACCTTCTTCGATTACTTTAGCTAATTCTTTCGTTGAATTAGGCTTTTTATCAGCTATTAATAGAGCTAATTCTTCTGACAATTGAACTTCATTAGTTGGTTTTTGTAGTTCATAATCACTAACGGCCATACTATGGATCACAAAATCAAAAGTTAAAGTTGTTAGTAAAGATTTCATTTGTTTCTCTAGTTCTCTGACCGAATTGATAGAGTAAAAAGTGATATTATCCCCTTTAGGTAAAACGGCTTTTGGTCCGTAAACGTAATGGATAGTTATATCTTTATTTTCTTGAAAGCTTTCAGCAATAGCTTTACCTAAAGAGCCTGTTGCATGATTTGTTAGGTGGCGAACATCATCAATTTTTTCAGATGTACCACCAGCTGTGATTAATAGATTCATTATGTTTTGTACTCCTTATTATCGTTTCTAACGAATATCTTCAATAATTTTATATTGTGGATTTCTTGCTTCGTTTAGTATTGTGTGGACTAAATGATTTAATGAAGTGGGATACACTTTATTAGCTTCTTCTGAAATCAAAGGTAACTTATTTCCTAATCTAACTGCTAGGCCTTGAGCATATCGAAAAGAAAATTTGTGATCAACGATTAAGCCGCTTCTTATAATAGTAGAAGGATTTCGTTTTTCTAAAATGTATTTTTCAGCTTCCTTTTTGGCGTTCACATATCCTTTAGGTCCCCCTTTAGCTGAGAGGAATATATAAGGAATATTTTTTCTAGCTGTATCAGAAATAATTAAACGATTGGCTCTAACGATCATTTTTTCATAAGTTAAGCCCTTTCTTTTATTTTCAAAAAGAATACCGATTAAATTAATGCACACAGTTGAATCGGTTAAGTATTTTTTCCAGGAATCATCTCTAAAAATATCCATTTTTACCCAAGTTATTAAGGGATGCGACATCCATAAATCACTTTTTTTAGGTTGTCCATGTTTAGAGATGCTGATTACAGGAATATTCTGTTTGATAGCTTCTTGACAGAGTGCTTGCCCAACAAAGCCACTGCCACCAAATACAACTAGTTGTATCATCATTTTTAGCAACTCCTTATCTGTGAGATATTATTTCTTATTTTAACACAAAGAACTGGGATTTCGGAGAATATGAGCCTTTTAACCAATTAAGATAACTTTTATTTCCTATTAAAAATTGTTAGAATGTAGCAAGTAGCTATTTAGAAAAGAGGAAGAAAATATGAGACTTTTATTTTGTGGAGATGTTGTAGGGTCATTAGGTAGAGAGACGATTACGACTTATTTACCCAAATTAAAAAAGAAATACCGTCCCCAAGTGACTATAGTTAATGGAGAAAACTCTGCAGCAGGTCGTGGGATTACGGAAAAAATATATAAAAAATTACTTCAAGATGGAGCTGACGTTGTGACGTTAGGCAATCATGCTTGGGATAATCATCAAATTTTTGAATTTATAGATGACGCTAAAAAGATGGTACGTCCAGCTAACTTTCCAAAAGCCACAACACCAGGTGTTGGTATTGTTTATGTCAAAGTGAACCAAGAGGAACTTGCTGTGATTAACTTACAAGCAAGAAGTTTTATGACAGCCATCGATGATCCTTTTACAGTCATTGATGAGTTGTTAGAAGAAGTGAAACAACGTACTAAATTAGTCTTTGTAGATTTCCACGGAGAAACAACCAGTGAGAAATTAGCAATGGCTTGGTATTTAGATGGCAGAGTATCTGCTATTGTGGGAACTCATACACATGTCCAAACAAATGATGCACGTATTTTACCAAATGGGACAGCCTATTTAACAGACGTTGGTATGACAGGACCATATAATGGTATTTTAGGGATGCAACGAAATGCTGTTATTGAAAAATTTAGAACAGCTCTTCCTCATCGTTTTGAAGTAGTAGAAGAAGGGGATACTGTTATTTCTTATTGTGTCATTGATTTAGATGATACTACAGGAAAAGCGAAAAAGATTGAAGCTGGCATGATAAATCCTGACCGTCCTTTTAAAGAATAAGAGGTTTTTATATGGAAAAAAGAGAATTTCAATATGAAGAAGAAGTTAAAAAAAGTTTAGATGCCTTATTAGAACAAATTGGAAGCAACGAAATCATTGAAGACTACAAAAAAATTGCTCGCAAAGTAGATCAACATGAGGGATTAAAACAACTAGTTGAAGAAATTAAAAGACATCAAAAAGATGCCGTTCAATTTGCTCATTATGACAAACCAGAAGCTGAAAAAGAAGCAACTCGTTTAGCAGATGAAAAGCAAAAAGCATTTGATGAACATCCTTTAGTGATTGCTTATCGTGAAAAATTGATAGAAGCTAATGATTTACTGCAACATGTAACTTTTTTATTGGAACAAAATGTTAATCAATACTTAGAAGATAAATTAGACGAAGTAAAAGAAGAGGAGTCATAATATGCCTCAAAAAACGAAGCACACCCCTATGATGGAACAATATTTTAGTATAAAAAAAGATTACCCAGATGCTTTTTTATTTTACCGATTAGGTGATTTTTATGAAATGTTTTATGAAGATGCGATTCAAGTATCTCAATTACTAGAGTTAACGCTAACAGCTCGCAATAAAAATGCGGATGATCCAATTCCAATGTGTGGTATTCCACATCACGCAGCGCAAGGTTACATTGATACGTTAATTGAAAAAGGCTATAAAGTAGCTGTTTGTGAACAAGTAGAGGATCCAAGAACGACTAAAGGTATGGTCAAACGAGAAGTTGTTCAAGTCGTGACACCAGGAACTAGACTCGCTGCTAGTGAAGGAGCTGCAAGAGAAAATAATTATTTAACAGCGATTATCTATCTTGAAAAAGAAGACCAATATAGTTTTGCTTATGCTGATTTAAGTACGGGTGAAGTCAAAGTGACTTTATTAAATAGCGTAGATGCTATTATTAATGAATGTGAAAGCTTGTCTACAAAAGAAATTGTTTTAGGGTCTGAAATTTCAGAGGAGTTAACTAATAAGTTAGAACATCACGGTATTTTGATGTCTCCTTATCAACAAGAATTACCTTTGTCACCAGAGCTTAACTTGTTAATGAGTCACATAAAAGATGAAAAATTAATTGCAGGCGTCACCTTGTTAATTTCTTATTTACAAGTAACTCAAAAACGTAGCCTAGATCATTTACAAGAAGCTATTAGCTATGAAGCTGATCATTTCTTAAAGATGGATTATTATTCAAAATATAATCTAGAATTGGCTCAATCTATTCGAACAGGTGAGAAAAAAGGAACTCTTTTATGGTTGTTAGATGAAACGAATACAGCTATGGGAGCTCGTTTATTAAAACAGTGGCTAGATCGCCCTTTAGTAGAAAAGAAATTAATTGAAGAAAGACAAAATCAAGTTGAAAGTTTACTGAATGCCTTTTTCGAGCGAATGGATTTAAAGGAACGTCTCAAAAAAGTTTACGACTTAGAGCGTTTAGCAGGAAGAGTTGCTTTTGGAACAGTTAACGGTCGAGATTTGATTCAATTAAAAACATCACTTAACCAAGTGCCTGGTATTAGAGAAGTGATTGAAGGCATTGATTCAGGTGAATGGGCTCCAGTTCTAAAAGACTTAGTACCAGCTTATGACCTAGTTGCTTTGATAGATAAAGCAATTAATGACGAAGCACCTTTAGCTATTACAGAAGGAAATGTGATTAAGGACGGTTACAATGAGCAGCTAGATACTTACCGAGATGCTATGAAAAATGGTAAGCAGTGGATTGCAGAGTTAGAAGCTAAAGAACGCCAAGCAACAGGAATTAAAACACTAAAAATTAAATTTAATCGTGTCTTTGGTTACTTTATTGAAATAACGAAAAGTAACATTGCTGCTTTACCTGAAGGACGTTATGAAAGAAAACAAACATTAGCTAATGCAGAACGTTACGTGACACCAGAATTAAAAGAAATCGAAACACTTATTTTAGAATCAGAAGAAAAATCGCAAGAGCTAGAATATAAATTGTTTTTAGAAGTCAGAGAAGAAGTTAAACGAGAAATTGAATTCTTACAACGTTTGGCTAAATCAATTGCTAGTTTAGACGTGTTAAAAGGATTTGCTGATATTAGTGAATCGTATCATTACGTGCGTCCTAAGTTAGTTAGTGACCGTAGTGAATTAGCCCTAGTTGATGGACGTCACCCAGTAGTTGAAAAAGTTTTAGGCAGTCAGGAATACGTTCCTAACTCAGTCTTAATGGATGAGGAAACATCAATTTTACTTATTACAGGTCCTAATATGTCTGGTAAGAGTACTTATATGAGACAATTAGCATTAACGGTTATTATGGCTCAAATTGGCTGTTTCGTTCCGTGTAAAGAAGCAACGATGCCAATATTTGATCAAATCTTTACAAGAATCGGAGCTTCTGATGATTTAATTTCAGGCCAAAGTACTTTCATGGTTGAAATGATGGAAGCTAATCAAGCTTTAAGATTTGCTACACCAAAAAGTTTAATTCTATTTGACGAAATTGGTCGAGGAACAGCAACTTTTGATGGTATGGCATTAGCTCAAGGAATTATTGAATATATTCATGAACATGTTAAAGCTAAAACCTTATTCTCTACGCATTATCACGAAATTACAGTTTTAGAAGATGTCTTATCTGGTTTAAAAAATATTCACGTAGGTGCTGTGGAAGAAAATGGTGAGCTAGTCTTTTTACATAAAATGATGACAGGTTCAGCTGATAAAAGTTATGGTATCCATGTGGCTAAATTAGCAGGTTTACCAAATGATTTACTGGAACGCTCAGCTGAAATTTTAAGTCATTTAGAAGGAACGACACCTGAAATAAATCTAAATTCACCAAAAGTAGAAGTAGTAGAAGTTGTCGCAGAAGAGACAGAACAACTGTCATTATTTACAGATGCAACAGATAGCCCAGTCTTAAAAGAATTAAAAGAGTTAAACTTATTAGATATGACACCAATGGATGCTCTGAATTGTTTATTCCAATTACAAAAAAAGCTCTGAGACAAGGAGGTGGCTGTAAATGGGGAAAATAGAAGAACTATCACAAACCCTAGCCAATCAGATAGCAGCTGGAGAAGTAGTTGAAAGACCAGCTTCAGTTGTTAAAGAATTGGTTGAAAATGCAATTGATGCCAAAAGTACACGCATTGATATTTATTTAGAAGAATCAGGACTTAAAAAAATTCAGGTGATTGATAATGGCGAAGGCATTGCGTCAGAAGATGTCTTAAATGCGTTTAAACGTCATGCAACTAGTAAAATCCATAGTCGAGATGACCTGTTTAGGATTAGAACATTAGGTTTTAGAGGAGAGGCTTTACCAAGTATTGCTTCTGTTTCTGAAATGACTTTAGAGACCTCAACTGGAGATGAAGGAAGCTTTGTCTTTTTATCAGGCGGAGAGGTCAAAGAACATAAACCTCACTCGTTAAGACAAGGGACAAGTATTACAGTCGAAAATTTATTTTTTAATACTCCTGCGAGATTAAAATATGTTAAAACACTACAAACAGAATTAGCTAATGTGGGGGATATTGTTAACCGTCTAGCGATGAGTCATCCAGACATTGCTTTTAGATTATTCCATGATGACAATCAGATGTTAATAACAACAGGTAGTGGGGATTTAAAACAGACTATTGCAGGGATTTATGGTGTTGCGAATGCTAAGAAAATGCTGCCTGTTGAAAATGAAGATTTGGACTTTAAATTAAGTGGCTACATTTCTTTACCAGAAGTGACAAGAGCCAGTCGTAACTATATGTCTTTGATTATTAATGGACGTTTTATTAAGAATTTTATTTTAAATAAAGCGATTGTAGAAGGATACGGCTCTAAACTAATGGTTGGTCGTTTTCCTTTAGTCGTTCTTCAAATTGAAATGGATCCTCTTCTTGTAGATGTGAACGTTCATCCAACCAAACAAGAAGTTAGACTAAGTAAAGAAAAAGAGCTAGTTGTCCTAATTAAAGAAGGCATTGAACAAGCATTAGCAGAAAAAAACTTAATACCTAATGTAGGTGATAGTGCAACTTTTTATAAAAAAGTAGTGCCTGAAGAAAAAGTAGAACAATTAGGTTTTGATTTATCCACGCGCAAACCAGTTGTTGTTGAACGTCCTAAAGTTAAAGATAGTGACCTTGTTTTTGATAAAGTAACAGGAGACTTTTATTTGAAAAATGAAGAACCTACTCTGACAAACAGCCATCGTGAAGAAAGCTTAGCTGAACAAAAAGTTTTTCAAGTAGAGGAAACCAAAGTTCCTATTGCGGAAAAATCTTTAGAAGAAGTCTCTTCTGTACAGAATGTAAAAGAAGAATTACAGCCAGACGTTTATTTTCCAGATTTAGATTATTTTGGTCAGATGCACGGAACGTATTTGTTCGCTCAAAATCAAGATGGGTTATTTATTGTTGATCAACATGCTGCTCAAGAGAGAATTAAATATGAATACTTTAGAAAAAAAATTGGGGAAGTTTCTAATGATTTACAAGAGTTATTAGTTCCTATTGTTTTAGAGTTTTCAAGAGATGATGTGTTACGAATTACTGAAAACAAGGAGATTCTTGAAGAAGTAGGTATCTACTTAGAAGATTTCGGAAATAACAGTTTAATTGTGAGAGCTCACCCAACATGGTATCTTCCAGGACAAGAAGAGGAAATCATTCGGGAGATGGTTGATATTTTCTTAGAGACAGGTAAGGTTAGTGTGGCAAAATTTAGAGAAGACACAGCTATTATGATGAGTTGTAAACGATCGATAAAAGCCAATCATTATTTAGATGAGAAACAGGCCAGACAACTTTTAGAAGATTTAAAGACATGTGAGAATCCTTTTAACTGTCCACATGGTCGTCCAGTGTTAATTCAATTTTCAAATAAAGATATGGAAAAAATGTTTAAACGTATTCAAGATCCTCATTAAAAGGAGAAAAAAACATGGCAGTTATTTTAGCTTCAAGTTCCCCAAGACGAAAAGAATTACTAAAAAAATCAGTTGCGTCATTTGATATTATTCCAGCCGATATAGATGAAGGTGTTAAAGACAGAGAATCACCAAAAAGTTATGTAGCTAGAATGGCAGAAGAAAAAACATTAGCGATTGCTAAAAGTTATCCAGATGATATTGTTATAGGTTGTGATACAACAGTTATTCTTGGCAATTCTATTATGGGAAAACCACAAAATGATACAGAAGCACGGTTGATGCTTAAGAGATTAAGCAATATGACTCACCAAGTTTTAACGAGTGTTTACATCAAGACGCCAACTAAAATCTATCGAAAAACTGAAATGGTTCATGTAACCTTTTATAAATTAGATGAGACAGATATTGAAAGTTACATTCAAACGGGAGAACATAGAGATAAAGCTGGTTCTTATGGTATTCAAGGGCAAGGAGCTTTATTTGTAAAAGAAATACGGGGTGACTATTATTCAATCGTTGGTTTCCCTATTGGTTTTGTGAATCAAGTTATGAAGGAAATTAATCATAAGGAGTGTTAAGGTATGAAAAAAACTGAAGAAGAGTTAAGAGAAACGCTAACCCCTTTACAATACGCGGTAACGCAAGAAAATGGAACAGAACGTCCTTTTTCAAGTGAATTAGATCAATTTACTGAGGAAGGTATTTATGTAGATATAGTTAGTGGTGAAGCTTTATTTTCATCAAAAGATAAATATGATGCCGGATGTGGTTGGCCATCATTTACTAAACCAATTGCAACCCTTCAAGAATTAGAAGATAATACGCTAGCTCGAACACGAACAGAGGTTAGAAGTAGCGAGGGAGACTCTCATTTAGGTCATGTATTTCTTGATGGACCAAGTGAAAGTGGCGGTTTACGTTATTGTATTAATGGCGCAGCTTTAAGATTTGTTCCGGTTAAAACATTGGTTGAAGAGGGATATGGTGATTACTTACCACTCTTTCAAGATTAGTTCAGGTATGTTACAATCTTAGGGAACATATGTACGCGAAAGGTGGAAGCAATAAGTGTATGAATATATTAAAGGGATAGTAACGTTTGTTAGTCCTTATTATATGGTAATTGAAAATAATCAAATAGGGTATCAAGTAGCAGTAGCGAATCCCTTTAAATACTCAGCTTATCTAAATGAAGAAGTGAAAGTTTATTTACATCAAGTTATTCGAGAAGATGCTCATGTTCTATATGGTTTTGCAACGCTAGAAGAAAAACAACTTTTCTTAAAATTAATTAGTGTCTCAGGGATTGGACCTAAGAGTGGTATGGCAATTATGGCTTTAGATGATCATGCAGGTTTAGTGATAGCCATTGAATCAGAAGATGCTAAGTATCTAACTAAGTTTCCAGGTGTAGGTAAAAAAACAGCTCAACAAATGATTTTAGACCTAAAAGGAAAACTTGGAGAGCTTGATATTGAAGGACAACCTAAGGGCGTTGTTGCGACTCAAGATGATTTATTCTCAACAGTAGATGATTCATCGTTACATGAAGCAATTGAAGCCTTGAAAGCTTTAGGTTATTCAGAACGCGAGATTAAACGTATTAAGAAAGAATTGGAAGTCATGACAGGTAAAGCAACAGATGAAATTCTACGTCATGGTTTGAAATTACTAATGAAAAAATAAGGAGGTTCCTAGATGTACGAAGAAGAAGACCGATTGTTATCTAGTGACATGTCTTTAGATGAAGAGTTGATGGAAAAATCACTTCGACCACAGTATTTGTCTCAATACATTGGTCAAAATAAGGTGAAAAGAGAATTAGATATCTACATTAAAGCAGCTAAACATCGAGAAGAAGCTTTAGATCATTGTCTTCTTTATGGACCTCCTGGGTTAGGTAAAACGACAATGGCTATGGTCATTGCTAATGAAATGAATGTCAGTATCAAAACAACTAGTGGACCTGCTATTGAAAAACCAGGTGATTTGGTAGCTATACTAAATGAATTAGAACCAGGTGATGTTTTATTTATTGATGAAATTCATCGTTTACCTAGAGTGGCTGAAGAATTATTGTATTCAGCTATGGAAGATTTCTATGTTGACATTATTGTTGGACAAGGACCAAATGCACACCCCGTGCACTTTCCGCTACCACCATTCACATTAGTTGGAGCAACAACAAGAGCAGGGATGTTATCAGCTCCTTTGAGAGATCGTTTTGGTATCATTTGTCATATGGAATATTATGAAGATGAGGATTTAAAAGAAATCGTGTTACGTTCTGCAGATATTTTTCAAACAGAGATTATTGAATCTGGGGCTTATGAGATTGCAAGACGTTCGAGAGGGACACCACGTATTGCAAACCGTTTGTTAAAACGAGTCCGAGATTTCGCTCAAGTTGAAGGTAATGGTAAGATTGATGTAAGAATTGCTGATGAAGCTCTTTTAATGCTTCAAGTCGACCACAAAGGACTTGATTACGTTGACCAAAAGATACTAAAAACAATGATTGAATTATATAATGGCGGACCAGTTGGGTTAACAACAATCGCTGTAAATATCAGTGAAGAAACAGAAACGGTTGAAGACATGTATGAACCTTACTTAATCCAAAAAGGATTTATTAAAAGAACTCAACGAGGTCGTGTTGTAACTGACTTTGCTTATGAGCATTTAGGTTATGAAAAATTAGAATAAACCTAGAAAAATATCCGTCTGAAGATGGATATTTTTTTTAAAATGTGCCTTTATAATAAGTCTATAAGAAAAGGGATAGGGGAAAACAAAATGACATCATTAATTGCTTTTGGTATAGGAATACTATTTATTTTATGGGGTAGCTTCAGACTAAGTAACGATTTTAAAACAAATAAGACGAAAAAGAACATGCTTTTATTTGCTTTATCAGGACAAGCTTCAGGTTTAGGTCAGTTTTTAAGTGGTGTTGTTTTTATAGTAATAGGTATTGTCAGCTTATTGGTACAATAGAGAGAATATACATTAGGGTGGAACAGTCGTAAACGACTGGTTCAAACCCTTTTTCTTTTTGTCTAAAGGTGTTAAAATACAACAGGAAGACTTAGAAAGGAACTGATGACATGACATTACAAACGTCAGATTTTGATTTTTATCTACCAGAAGAATTAATAGCTCAAACGCCTTTAAAGGATAGAGCTTCATCAAAATTGTTAATTCTAGATAAAAAAACTGGAGCAATACAAGATAAACATTTTGAAGATATAATAGATGAATTAAACGAGGGAGATGCTCTTGTTATGAACAATACAAGAGTATTGCCAGCTAGATTACATGGAGAAAAACCTGATACAGGGGGACACCTAGAAGTATTACTTTTAAATAATACAGAAGGCGACACGTGGGAAACGTTGATTAAACCAGCTAAACGTGCTAAAGTTGGCACGGCTATTTCTTTTGGTGATGGTCGTTTAACAGCTGTTGTTAAAGAAGAATTAGAGCATGGTGGTCGAATCATCGAGTTTTCTTATGAGGGAATCTTTATTGAAAACTTAGAAGCTTTAGGTGAAATGCCACTTCCTCCTTATATCAAAGAAAAACTAGATGACCAAGAGCGTTATCAAACAGTTTACGCTAAAGAAAATGGTTCAGCAGCAGCACCAACAGCGGGATTACATTTTACAAAAGATTTATTAGAAAAAATTGAATCTAAAGGTGTTAAATTAGTTTATTTAACATTACATGTGGGACTAGGTACCTTTAGACCTGTTAGTGTTGAAGATTTAGAGAGTCATCACATGCACAGTGAGTTTTATTCTTTATCAGAAGAATCTGCTCAAAGTTTACGAGATATCAAAGCAAATGGCGGAAGAATTGTGGCTGTAGGAACAACTTCAATTAGGACCCTTGAAACTATTGGAAGTAAATTTGATGGAGATATCCAAGCTGATAGTGGCTGGACAGATATTTTTATTAAGCCAGGATATGAATTTAAAGTAGTAGATGCTTTTTCAACTAATTTCCATTTACCAATGTCTACATTAGTGATGTTAGTTAGTGCATTTGCTGGAAGAGAAAATGTATTAGGTGCGTATAACCATGCTGTGGAAGAGAAGTATCGCTTCTTTAGTTTTGGTGACGCGATGTTTGTTAAATAAAAGAAAGTAGGAAGATAAATAATGAGCGAACCAGCAATTAAATATCGTCTAATAAAAAAAGAAAAGCATACAGGGGCGAGATTAGGTGAAATTATCACACCTCACGGTACATTCCCAACACCGATGTTTATGCCTGTAGGAACTCTTGCCACAGTTAAAACAATGGCTCCAGAAGAGTTAAAAGAAATGGGAGCAGGAATTATTTTAAGTAATACGTATCATTTATGGTTACGACCTGGTGAAGACATTGTTGAAGAAGCAGGCGGACTGCATAAATTTATGAACTGGGATCAAGGGATTCTAACTGATTCTGGCGGTTTCCAAGTGTGGTCATTAAGTGACATGCGCCGAATTGAAGAAGAAGGAGTTCATTTTAGAAACCATTTAAATGGGTCAAAAATGTTCTTATCTCCAGAAAAAGCGATTCAAATTCAAAATAAATTAGGTCCAGATATCATGATGAGTTTTGACGAATGTCCACCATTTGAGCAAAGTCATGACTATGTTAAAAAATCAATCGAGCGTACGTCTCGTTGGGCAGAGCGTGGATTAGAAGCACACGCTAATAAAGATCGCCAAGGTTTATTTGGGATTATTCAAGGGGCTGGTTACAAAGACTTACGTGAGCAAAGTGCACGTGATTTAGTAAGTATGGATTTCCCAGGTTACTCAATTGGTGGTTTATCTGTGGGAGAAACTAAACAAGAAATGAACCGTGTATTAGAGTACACAACACCACTTATTCCAGAACATAAACCACGTTACTTAATGGGAGTAGGAACGCCAGATTCATTAATTGATGGTGTTATTCGTGGAGTAGATATGTTTGATTGTGTGTTACCAACACGTATTGCTCGTAATGGAACTTGTATGACGTCTCAAGGTCGTTTAGTTGTTAAAAATGCTCAATACGCTAGAGACTATCGTCCAATTGATGAGAAATGTTCATGTTACACTTGTCGTAATTATTCTCGTGCTTATATCAGACATTTGATTAAATGTGATGAAACATTTGGTATTCGATTAACGTCTTACCATAATTTACATTTCTTATTAAATACAATGAAACAAGTTCGTCAAGCAATTATGGATGATAATTTACTTGAATTTAGACAAGCTTTCTTTGAAGAGTACGGATTTAATGAAGAAAATGCGAAAAATTTCTAAAATATTTAAAATTAACTAGTGTAATGTAATAAAATTTGATACAGTGAATAGTGACTAATAAACGAAATAGGGGTGAAGAAATGGGAGCAATGTTATTTCCATTAATAGTTATCGGTGGTATGATGTTTTTCATGACGCGTTCTCAAAAGAAACAACAAAATCAGCGTCAAGAATTATTAAATAGTATGAAACCGGGTGACGAAGTTGTTACTATCGGTGGTTTATACGGAATCGTTCATGAAATAAATAGCGACAAAGGAACAATCGTTATCGATTGTGAAGGTATTTATTTAGAGTTTGAACGTAACGCAATAAAAACAGTTAAATCAAGTGATACTGTTGTACCTGAAACAGTAGAAGTTGAGGAAGAAAAAGAAAATCTATAAGATTTTCTTTTTTTCTTATCTACAGGGATATACCAAATGAAAGAATTGAGTAAACCAAATCGTTGGCTTTTAAAAAATACAGTGAAGCAGCAGGTTAATCGCTTACTTGATGAAGGTTATCAAGAGATTACTGAAAAAGACATGTGGGAATTTTTAGAGTGTTTTTATTGGAAAAAGAATTGCCCGCAAACTTTAAAAGAGATGAAAGTATCAATCAAAAAAATCAATGCTAATGACTATTTTGATTATCAACGGTTAAAAGCAATGACGAAAAATGATTTCGATGATTTAGATTTATTATTATGAAAGTACATTAATATTAGGAGGAAAAACCTAGTATTAATGTACTTTTTTTATTTTAAAAGCCTATTAAAATTTGTGAAAAATAAACCGATAAGAGTAAAGGAGTTAACTATTAAGTTGTAAATTCTAAATGAAAAAAGCTTATCAAAACAAGGAAAACGTTTACAATTTATAAATAGTGAAAAATATCACAAAAAGTATTTACAATCACGAAAAAATGTTGTATATTATGTTTGTGAAAGACATAACAAATTATTCAGGAGGCTATCATGGTTAAATCAAAAGATAAAAAAATCGAGAAAAACGAAAACAGTGTGGCACAAGTAATTGATGAGTTAGTTGTTAAAGGAAACGTAGCATTAGCTGAAATGAAAAAATTCGACCAAGAACAAGTGGATCATATTGTTCATCAAATGGCAATGGCGGCATTAAATCAACATATGCCATTAGCAAAAATGGCTGTTGAAGAAACAGGACGTGGAATTTATGAAGATAAAGCAATTAAAAATATGTTTGCTTCAGAAAGCATTTGGAACAACATCAAAAATGATAAAACAGTAGGCGTTATTAGTGAAGATAGTGTGAAACAAATTATTGAAATTGCTGACCCAGTAGGAGTAGTTTGTGGGGTAACACCAACAACAAACCCAACATCAACAACTATTTTTAAAGCGATGATTTCTATTAAAACACGTAATCCAATTATTTTTGCTTTCCATCCAAGCGCTCAAAAATGTTCTGCAGAAGCAGCTCGTGTTGTTCGTGATGCAGCAATTGCAGCAGGAGCACCAGAAAACTGTGTTCAATGGATTGAACAACCATCAATTGAAGCAACTAACGCTTTAATGAACCACGAAGGTGTGGCGATTGTTCTTGCAACAGGTGGTGCGGGAATGGTTAAGGCAGCATACTCAACTGGTAAACCAGCTCTTGGAGTAGGACCTGGTAATACACCATCTTACATCGAAAAATCAGCTCAAATTAAACGTGCTGTTAACGATTTAATCGTATCAAAATCATTTGATAATGGAATGATTTGTGCTTCTGAACAAGCTGTTATCGTAGATAAAGAAGTTTACGCAGAAGTAAAAGCTGAATTTGAAGCCCATCAAGTATACTTCGTTAAACCAAACGAATTATCAAAATTAGAAAACACAGTGATGAATGAAACTAAAACAGCAGTTAATGCTAATATTGTAGGTCATTCAGCAGTCTCTATTGCTAACGAAGCAGGAATTAAAGTACCAGAAGGAACAAAAATTTTAATTGCTGAACTTGAAGGAGCAGGCGCAGAATATCCATTATCACGTGAAAAATTATCTCCAGTTTTAGCGATGATGAAATCTAATAGTCGTGAACATGGTTTAGAATTATGTGAGCAAATGTTAAAACTTGGTGGAGAAGGACATACTGCCGTTTTACATTCAGAAGACGAAGATTTACATGTAGAATTTGGTTTGAGAATGAACGCTTGTCGTATACTTATTAACTCTCCAGCTGCTCAAGGTGGTATTGGTGATATTTATAATGACATGATCCCGTCATTAACATTAGGTTGTGGTTCTTACGGTAAAAACTCAGTATCTAAAAACGTTACAGCTATTAACTTAATTAATACGAAAACAGTAACAAAAAGGAGAAAAAACATGCAATGGTTTAAACTTCCTGAAAAAATCTATTTTGAGTTAAATTCAATTCAATATTTACAAAAAATGGAAAACTTAGAACGTGTCTTTATCGTATGTGACCCAGGTATGGTGAAATTTGGTTACGCTCAAAAAGTTATTGATGAATTAAATAAACGTAGCAACAAAGTAAGTTACGAAATCTTCTCTGATGTTGAACCTAACCCTTCAACAAATACTGTTTATGCAGGAACAGAAAGAATTGCTAAATTTGAACCTGATACAATTATCGCAATTGGTGGGGGATCTGCAATTGATGCTGCTAAAGGTATGTGGTTATTCTACGAACATCCAGATACAGAATTCTTTGGAGCAAAACAAAAATTCTTAGATATTCGTAAACGTACTTACAAAATTCAAGCAGCTAAAAAATCTCAAATGGTATGTATTCCAACAACATCTGGTACAGGTGCTGAAGTAACACCATTTGCCGTTATTACAGATAGTGAAACACACGTTAAATACCCATTAGCAGATTACGCTTTAACACCAGACGTGGCAATTATTGACCCACAATTTGTTATGAGTGTACCAGCTTCAGTTACAGCTGATACAGGTATGGACGTATTAACTCATGCTATTGAGTCTTATGTATCTGTTATGGCAAGTGATTACACAAGAGGTTTAAGTTTACAAGCTATTAAATTAGTATTTGATTACTTAGAAGATTCAGTTAAAAATCCTAACTTAGAAAACAGAGAAAAAATGCATAATGCTTCAACAATGGCTGGTATGGCATTTGCGAATGCTTTCTTAGGTATTTGTCACTCAATCGCTCATAAAATTGGTGGAGAGTACGGTATCCCTCATGGACGTACAAACGCTATTCTTTTACCACATATTGTAAGATATAATGCGAAAGATCCTTCAAAACATGCATTATTCCCTAAATATGATTTCTTTAGAGCTGATACAGATTATGCTGATATTGCACGTTTCTTAGGCCTTAAAGGAGATACTACAGCTGAATTAGTAGAAGCTTTAGCAACAGCTATTGATGATTTAGGAAAACGTGTTGGAATTGAAATGAATTTAGAAGCTCAAGGAGTTACTCAAAAAGTATTAGACGAAACTTCTTACCGTATGGCAGAGCTTGCTTATGAAGATCAATGTACAACAGCAAATCCAAAAGAACCATTAATTAGTGAATTACAACAAATTATTGTTGACTCATTTAAAGGTTAATTATAAATAAATAAAGAGAGATTGGTCCTTAGGGTACCAGTCTCTTTTTGTTTCTTAGGAAATTGTTAATTTTGACAGCTGATTTATATGAATTTACTCTAATAAATGTTAGAATGGAGGTTATGTATACGGAAAAATTACGAAGATTTCATTGAGGTGGAAATGTGAAAAAATTTAATTCAAGTCGAAATATAATCATCGCTTTAACCATTGTTATTTTAGTGGTGTTATTAATTAGTTTTACAGCGATGCAGCGTGATAATAAAAAAGAAAGTTTACCAGGTCAGTCGCAAGTTAATGGTGTTGTAGCGACTATCGATAATATTGTAAAAGCTCCTTTTAGAGGGATTGAAAGTATGGTTAAGTCAGTTAATAATTTATTTAATACGTATTCTGAAAATGATAGTTTAAAGAAAAAATTAGATCGAACAGATTCTCTTGAAGCTGAAGTCGACATTTTAAAACAAGAAAACAGTAAGTTAAAAGAACAACTTGATTTAAATGAAACCCTTGTTAATTATGATGTGGTAAATGCAACAGTCATTAATCGTTCTCCAGATAGTTGGCAAGATGTCTTAATTATTGATAAAGGTAAAAATGACGGCATTGAAGTCAACATGCCTGTAATGGGAGACAAAGGCCTAATTGGACGCGTGATTATTGCTGAAGCAACTAGCGCTAAAGTGGAGTTATTAACAACTGTTAATCAAACAACTAACCATTTTCCAGTAATGATTCAAGGAAAAGGTGACGCGATGGTTTATGGCTTAATGGAAGCTTACAATAACAAAACGCATACTTTAGTTGTGTCACAGTTAACTTCTACAGAAGAGGTGGAAGTTGGAAGTAAAGTAACAACGTCAGGATTAGGTAATAATTCGCCAAAAGGATTATTAGTTGGTGAAGTGAAGGAAGTTAAGAAAAATAAAACTGGTTTAACGAGCGAAGTGCTTATAACACCTTTAGCTGACATGTATGATGTAAATCAAGTAACTGTCGTGAAACGATTGGCAGGTAGTAATGAATGATAAAAAAAAGAAAATATTTATCTTATAGTTTACCTTTCATTTTATTTTTTATGATGTTAATTGATGGGCATGTTAGTAGTGCCGTATTAAAAGTGTTTTCTGTTCCAATGGATTTTACGAGTAATCTATTACTTTTATTTTTAATGTTTGCGACGTTTCAAATGGAAAAAACGTATTTAGTAATAACTTCAGGGATAATTGGTATTTTATATGATTCTTATTTTTATAATGTAGTGGGAATAAATTTTATTATACTCCCTTTAATGGTATTAGTTATGTATGCACTTTTTGAGCATGTGTATCCTAACACGTTTACCCTGATTTTAAGTTTCATTGTATTTGTAACAGCCATATCTATAAGCAGAGTCTTATTATTAACTATATTTAAGCTAACTGATACAACAATTTTAGATTTTTTCGCTAGAACATTAGCGCCAACTTTAGTCTTAAATATCCTGTTAACAAGCGCTTTGGTAGTCCCTTTAAAGAAAATGTTCAATGTCGGCAAGCAAGTGTAACATAAATTGAAATATGTTTGTAACATTCTTATTATATAGCTGACATGTGCTTATGCTACAATTCATTTATCGTTAAATTACAAATTAAAAATTAAATCTAAAAAAACTATATGAAACTAAAAATATTTGGGGGACTAACAAATTGAAAAAGAAGATTTTATCTACGTTATTAATAAGTAGTCTAATGTTATCAGCAACTGTATTACCATTAGCAGTAAGTGCTGACACAGTGGATTCAAAAATTGCATCTCAAGATAAAAAGATTGCTGAATTACAAAATAAAGAAGCGTCAGCGTCATCAGCGTTAGCTTCTATCCAAGGTAATATCGCATCTATTCAAGAAGAAGCAGCTGCATTACAAGCAAAACAAGGTAAATTAAATGAAACAATTACAACTTTAAATGATGAAGTACAAGAATTAGAACAACGTATTGAAAAACGTGATGCTTCTATTAAAGAACAAGCTCGTTCAGTACAAGTTGAATCAAACAACTCTAACGTTGTTGACTTAGTATTAAATGCAGAATCTGTATCTGATGCTTTAACAAAAGTAATGGCAGCTTCTAAGTTAGTAAATGCTAATAATGACATGATGAAACAACAACAAGAAGATAAAGCAGCTGTTGAAGCTAAAAAATCTGAAACAGAAGAAAAAATTGTTGAAGTTCAAGAAAATGCAGTTGCATTAGAACAGAAAAAAGGCGAATTAGTTGATCAAGAATTAGCACAACAAGCAGCAGTAAGTGCTATCTCAGCTGAAAAAGAAACAGAACAAGGTAAAAAAGATGAGTTCTTAGCTGAACAAGCAGCAGCAGAAGCTCAACGTGAAGCAGCTAAAAAAGCAGCAGAAGAAGCAGCAAAACAAGCAGAAAAAATTGAAAAAGAAGCAGCTGAAAAACCAGCAACTTCAAACCCAGTTGCACCTGTTCAACCAACAGAACCAACAGAACCAACTGACAACAATGTCGTGACTCCAGAGCCAACTCCAACACCGGAGCCAACTCCTAATCCGACACCAAATCCAACACCTAACCCAGAGCCGACTCCAACACCGGAGCCAACTCCTAATCCAACACCAGCACCTGCACCAGGAGATGCTAGTGGAGTAGTAGCTGAGGCTTACAAACATATTGGTAAACCATATGTTTGGGGAGCAAAAGGTCCAGATTCATTTGACTGTTCAGGATTTACATCATATGTTTATCGTCAAGCTCAAGGAAGAGAAATCGGTGGATGGACAGTACCTCAAGAGAGTGCTGGAACAACAATTTCTCTTAGCGAATTAGCACCAGGAGACTTAGTATTCTGGGGATCACATGGCGCTACTTACCACGTAGGTATTTACGTTGGTGGTGGACAATATATCCACGCTCCAGCTCCAGGTCAAACAGTAACTGTTCAAAGTATCTCAGGATGGTCACCAGACTTCGGCGTACGTATGTAATTCGAAATAAAACAAATATAAAAGACTGCTCAATAGTGAGTAGTCTTTTTTTATATGAAGGAATGATTTGAAATGTATGTTAAATTAAGGCGTTTTAAAAAGGTTTCAGTGGTATTAGCTTCTAAGTAAATTAATAATAAAAACTTAGGAGCGAAAAAAATGAATGAAGAAAAATATCAAAATTGGTCTGACATTAAGTATTTAGATGAAATAATAACGAATCCATTAATAACTGTAGGGAAAAAATCTTATTATTCAGGATTTTATAGTTCAATGAAATTTGAAAATGGTTGTGTCCGTTATTTATGGGGCGATGAGGAAACTAAAAACTTGTTTAATCCTAGTAAAGATTTTGGATGGGAGTTAGACCGATTGATAATTGGTAACTATGTTTGTATAGCAAGTGATGTGACGATTCTTTTAGGTGGTAATCATAATCACCGATCAGATTGGATTAGTGTTTATCCTTTTCCACAGACAATCAAAAACTCTTTTCAAAGAAAAGGAGATACTGAAATAAAAAGTGATGCTTGGATTGGTATGGGAGCAACGATTATGCCAGGAGTAGTCATTGGAGAAGGGGCAATCGTAGCTGCTGAGTCAGTGGTTATTAAGGATATAGAACCATATAGTGTTGTTGCTGGAAATCCAGCTAAAGAAATAAAGAAACGTTTTTCTGAAAAAGAGATAACTAAATTAATGACATTACGCTGGTTCGATTGGCCAGAAGAAAAAATAGAAGAAGCGATACCATATATTATGAGTAGTGAAATTGATCTACTTTTCGATTATTATATAACTCATATTCAATAATAAAAAACCTTGTTGGAATTTCCAACAAGGTTTTTTGCTTAGATATATTTTTCTGTAATTGTAAGGAATTCTTCAATGTCTTGTTTAATGATGTTGATACCATCTTGCCAAAAGTCAGGTTTTGTTAAATCGATACCTAAGTGTTTTTCAGCTAAGTCTTCAGTCGTCATTGAAGCAGTATCTCTTAATAAATCAATGTATTTATCTTCAAATGAAGCTCCCTGTTTTTGAGCGTGAGCATAAATACCTAAACTAAATAGGTAACCAAACGTATATGGGAAGTTATAGAAAGGAACATCATCAATGAAGAAATGTAGTTTACTTGCCCAGAAATGAGGGTGGTAAGAGCCTAAAGAATCACAATATGATTCTTTTTGAGCAGCTAACATTAACTCAGTAATTTCTTCATCTGTTAAGACATTTTCTTTTCTAGCTTCATGTAAATTATTTTCAAAAATAAAACGAGTATGAATATTCATAAACATAGCAATGGCATTTTGCATTTTAACATCAATTAAATTGATTTTTTCTTCATCAGTTGCTGCTTGTTTTAAAGTAGCGTCAGCAACGATTAGTTCAGCAAAGGTACTAGCTGTTTCTGCCACGTTCATAGCATAATCTTGACTCATTGCAGGTAGATCCCACATAACGTGTGAATGATAAGCATGTCCTAATTCATGAGCTAATGTCGATACTTCATTAATTGATTCTCCGTAAGTCATAAAAATACGAGATTCTTTATTTTCAGGTAAGCTTGTACAGTAACCGCCTGGACGTTTACCAGGTCTGTCTTCAGCTTCAATCCAACTCTTATCAAAAGCCATTTGAGCAAAATCTGCCATTTTAGGACTGAATTTATTAAAGTTTTCAACAATAAAGTCAGCTGCTTCATCAAATGTATAACGTTTTTCTTTGAAGTCTCCTAAAATAATTGGCGCATCTTGGTCTTGCCATTCCATCTTTTCTTTACCAAATAATTGTGCTTTACGTTGTAAAAAGTCAACAAATGGCTGTTTGTTATTAGAGATTGCTCCCCACATAGCGTTTAATGTTTCTTCTTTCATACGGTTGTACTCTAAAGGAACTTGTAGATGATTGGTAATCCCATGTAATTTGTTGGCTGTTAAACGGAAGCCATCTAAATGGTTTAGTGTATCCGCAAATAATGGAGCTTTCTCTGACCATGCTTGTTCCCATTTTTCAAATAATTCAGCACGAACTTTAGGATCAGCGTCTCCCATCATTTTATTAAAAGCTTGTCCAGCTGAAAGGTTAACTTCAGATCCATCAGCTTCTGTGAAAGGAATGTTAATTTGAGCTACTAATGTATCGTAATGTGAGCTCCAAGCATTGAAACCGTCAGTTGATAATTGATTGATGATATTTTCTTCGTTTTCACTTAATAAACGTTTTCCTTGTTCACGTGTTTCGTTTAAAACAAAAGCGATTCCTTGTTTTTGAGCTGTTTCAGATGCTAGAAGTTGTTCCCATGTCTTCTCAGGCATAGCTGTTAATTTTTTAGTAAATACAACGTTTGCATTTTCAAAGTCTGTTGATTTTGTAAAAAGTCCAGCTAACATTGTACCAGCTTTTTTATTATTAACATCAGCTGATTGTATCGCATTCACAAAGCTGATTGTTTGCCCGAATCCATTTTGTACTAGTTCTTGTAAAGCAATGATAGATTCTAAGAAAAGAAAATGTGGCGCATCTTTTTCAGTATCCCATTTACCTACTAAGCGTGTGTAATCTTTGATTTGATCGTCTAAAAGAATTAAGCGAGCTGATAATTCTTGAGAATCAATCCCACCTTCAAATAATGAATCTAAATCCCATTTAATTGCATATTTCATGTGTGTAACTCCCTTCAGTTGATTATTACTATTATACACTAAGTTGTTTTAATCAGAAATGATTTGATAATTTATAACAGACAAGGTACGATAAATAGGGATTAAGGAGGGGTTTAGTTGAGCAAGCAATTTAAAAATGGTAATGCTTATATTGTTATAGCATTTCTGATGATGGGGATTTTATTTTATAGTTCCTCTCAAACATATGAACAACAAAGTTCAATCTCACTACTAGAAAAATTATTAAAGAATGAACCCTTTAAAGATAGTCTCTCAAATGTTTCTTTTTTATATGGTGGATCTCCAGTGAGTATTGAAGCAAGCGGATATTTTAAATTTGTTGAATTTTTTATTAGAAAAGCAGCTCATTTTGTGACTTATTTTATTTTAGGTGGTAGCTTATTTTTAGGACTAAATCCACGAGTTAAACAGGTTGGCATTTCTTTTCTGTATGCTTGGTTAGGTGCGACTGGATATGCTGCGATGGATGAATTTCATCAAATGTTAACAGGAGGGCGTAGTCCGTTGTTTCAAGATGTGATGTTGGACAGTTCAGGCGCTTTTTTAGCTTGTATCTTACTAACGATTTATTATCTATGGCTAAATAGAAAGAAAACAGGCAAAAAGAAATAGTAATGTATTGGTTATGTCTTAACTGTGATAAAATACGATTGTAAGTAAATTTTATGAAAGAAGGGATTTAAATGGCAGGACATTCAAAGTGGAATAACATTAAACAAAGAAAAGGTGCTCAAGATGCTAAACGTGGTAAAATTTTCCAAAAATTATCTCGTGAAATCTATATGGCAGCTAAAAGTGGTGGACCTGATCCAGCTTCAAATCCTTCTCTTAGATTAGTTTTAGATAAAGCAAAAGCTGCTAATATGCCAAATGATAATGTGCAACGTGCTATTAAAAAAGCAACTACAGCAGGTGAAGGCGACAATTACGATGAAGTAGTATACGAAGGTTATGGACCGGCTGGCGTAGCTATTTTAGTTCATGCTTTAACAGATAATAAAAATCGTACTGGAACAAATGTCAGAGTAGCTTTTAATAAAAATGGTGGCTCATTAGGAGAAACAGGTTCTGTTGCTTATATGTTTGATCGTAAAGGCTATATAGCAATTGTTCGTGAAGGTTTAGATGTAGACGAAGATACAATGTTAATGAGTGTTTTAGAAGCTGGTGGAGAAGAGTTAGAAGCAAGTGAAGAAGTATTTGAAATTTATACAGAAGCAAGTGACTTTGCAGATGTTCGCGATGCCTTAGAAAAAGAGGGTTATGAATTAGCTCAAGCAGAGTTGACGATGGTTCCACAAATGGTAACTGAATTAACGGAAGAACAACAAGAGATTTTAGAAGGTATTATTGATGTTCTTGAAGATGATGACGATGTATCTGATGTTTATACGTCAGCTGATATGTAAAAAGAATACAAAAAAAGAGACTAACCAAAAAATGGTTAGCCTCTTTTTTTGTATTTAAAAATCCATATCATCAAAGTCATAGTCACTAGAAGTATCTTCATAGTGATATCTTGGTACAAAGTATCCTTTTGAAATAAGAGCTTGTTCACTAAAAGGGTCATTTGGTACGTAACCTTTAGCTAATAAATCGGTTAAATATAGTTTATTATACAAGAAAATAAATACCCAATGAGATAAGCCTAAGGTAAACGAGTCAGCTAAAATCATAATTAAAAACCACTTCCAGTCACCTCTAAAAAGGGCAGGGAAAGGTCCGAAAAAGAAAACGGTCCAAGAAATACCTATTTTAGCTTGTTTTCCTTGGCGGTAAATGGGGTTAAATAAATTAACTATCATATGTATTCCTCCAAAATTAAGTACATTGAGTATAGCACAAACTAATTATTGATTTCCAAGAAAAAACTAATTAGTTAATATAATTTTTTGTTTTTTCTCGAATATTATTAGTAGAAAGAGAGGGGAAGAAATGGATGTAAAAAAAGTTGTCAAAAGTTTACTTAAAAAAGGATTTCAAACTCAAGCAAGTGATTTATATCTGTTTCCAACTGGAGAAAAATATGAGTTAACGTATCGGTATCATCATGAAATTGAGAGTTATCAAGTGGTAGATAAAAAGATTGGAGAAAAATTAATTCTCTATTTAAAATATCTTGGCGGAATGGATATTGCAGAAAAAAGAAAGACACAAACAGGGAGTGCCACAATAAAAGTAAAAGAAAAACAACTGAGAGTCAGACTATCGAGTGTAGCAGATTATCAAAATAGAGAAACTTTGGTTATTCGGTTTCTACATCAAAAGGAAACACCTTTGAGATGTCGTTATATTTTACCATCACAACAACAGCAACTAACGTCGTTGATAAATAAAAAAGGATTGTATTTATTCTCAGGTCCGACAGGTGCAGGAAAATCAACAACCATGTATGAACTAGCTAATCAACTATATGAAGAAAGGAGGCAACAAATAATAACGATTGAAGACCCTGTAGAGATTGAGCATAGTTCTTTTTTACAGTTTCAAGTAAATGAAAAAATTGATTTATCTTATGAAGAGTTGGTTAAAGTCTGTTTAAGACATCGACCAGATGTATTGATTGTAGGAGAAATAAGAGATCAAGAAACGGCCAAAATAGTAGTTAGGGCAGCTTTAACAGGACATATGGTTTTTTCAACCATTCATGCGTCAAATAAGGAAAGTGTTCGATTAAGATTACTTGATTTTAATATTCCAAGTATTGAGTTAGATCAATGTTTGTGTGGTGTTATTTACCAAGAATTACTTCAAACAACAGAAAATAAACAATACGGTGTTTTATATGATTTTTTTATAAATGGGGAGGAAACTAATTGGGAAAAAAGTTTGGAAGAAGCCTATAAAAAACGTGTTATTAGTCAAAAAGTATTCGATTTTTACCATTAGTCATTTTAGTAAGAAGGAGACTAAAGATTTTCTAAATCTTCTTTCAGAGTTGTTATCTAATGGATTCGATATGGAACAAAGTTTGTCATTTTTAAAGATGGTAACACCTAAAAGAAAAAGTGAGATTAAACTGATGAAAAAATATCTATTAAAAGGTAAATCATTAGCAAAGACTCTATCCTTATTAAATCTAAATGAGTCACAACAAGCACAATTAACTTTTGCAGAAGTTCATGGTGACATAGTAAGTACTTTGGATAGAATGTCTCAACAGATGTCTGACCAAGAGAAACAAAAAAATCAATTAATAAAAGTAGGTAGTTATCCCGTTATTTTACTAACATTTTTGTTTGGTGTTATCGTAGGGATGAAAACTTATATATTACCTCAATTATCAGATTTGTATTCTTTATCAGAAGACAAAAATTGGGGATTAGTGTTAGTAGAGAATAGTCCAATGATTATATTGTCAATTTTTCTAATAGCTTTATGTGTTTATTTACTAGGAAAAGTATATTTTTCTCATAAAACAGCTATTGAAAAAGCGAACTGGTGGAGCAGAGTGCCAGTAGTTAGAAAATTTTGTATGTCATATTACACGTCACTTTTTGCAACTGAGTGGGGAAAATTATTAACTCAAGGAATGGAGTTCAGGGAAGTTCTACTAGTAATGAATCAACAAGGATACACACAACTAATGCAAGAAATGGCTCAAACAATAGAGCAGCAATTAGAAAATGGAATTACTATCAATGGTCCGATTCAGGAATGGCAATTTTTAAAACCTGAACTGAATTTAATTTTATTACAAGGAGAAGTGAAAGGAGACCTAGGAAAGGAGTTACTAATATATGGAAGAAGGGAATGGACATATTTAATGAAACTAGCGGAGAATAAAATACGTATTGTTCAACCTTTAATGTTTGTATTTATTGCCGTGTTAATCATTTCTGTTTACAGTGCGTTATTATTACCAATTTATAAAGGGATGGGGGGATTATATTGAAAAAAAACAAGAAAAAGAATCAAGGATTCACGTTAATCGAGATGTTGATTGTGTTATTTGTAATTGCCGTTTTAATGGTTTTGTTTGTACCGAATCTAGTTAAACAAACAACTCATATTAATGAACAGGGAGACGCAGCCTTAACCAAGGTAATTGAGACGCAGTGTGAAATGTATTACTTAGACAATAACCAAAGACCTGGTAGCTTAGATGATTTATATGAGGGTGATTATATCTCAGAAGAACAAAAAGAAAAAGCGACAGATATTGGTATTAGTGTGAAATAATGAAAGTTTCTTTTAAACATCACGGTTTTACCCTCTTAGAAAGTTTATTGGTTTTAATGTGCGTAACTGTTTCTTTAATAGTTCCAATATTAGGTATTAAATCATGGAAAGAACAAACGGAGGTAAGCTTATTTTTTAATCAATTAGAAAGAAAAATTCAGCAAACCCATCAAAGTGCCATCATCGAAGTTAATGACAGCGCCATAGATCAATTGATTGTCCCACAGAGATTTGTTTTTACTTATTATCATCACGGTGAACACAGACAAGATATAATGGAAGTCAAAGCCCCTTTAAAATTACGGTCCAGTGAAAAAATTGAATTTTTAGGTAAATCAGGAAATATTAAAGAGATTAGAGTTATAAAATTAGAAGACCACTTGAATAAAAAAGTTATTGAGTATCAGTTTCAATTAGGAAGTGGAAAGGTGATACGCCGTGAAAGAGCCTTATAAAGGTTTTTTATTATTGGAAACCATGGTAGCGATGGTTGTTGTTGTATCGGGTGTTTTATTTATATTTGGTGGAATTGTTTTTATGTTATCTGAAAATAAGCGCTGTGAAGAAGAACTAGAGATGGCGATTTTACTTTATGAAATGTCAAGTATGACAAGTCGTTCCATTCATCGTGAGAAAGACATTGAAGAAAAAGCAGAATCATTGGGAATAGAGATAGTTAATTGGGAAAAAGAAAATATAAGAATTGAGAGTGAATTTCAATCGTTAGAGATAGAGATAGAGATAATACCTTGAAAACAAAAGGTTTCACACTGTTAGAAGCTTTATTAGCATTAGTTGTTTTAATGAGTTTACTCCTATTTCTACAACCTTTTTTAAATAGTTTTATGACAATGGAGGAATATTTGAAGGAATCGAATTATTTGGAAGTTCAAATAGGTAAAATTCAAATGGAAAATGAAATGGAAGAGTTAGAATTTGAGAAAATTCGCCATAATAAACTGGTGTTTAGCGAGTTACAAGAAAAAGAAAAAGTGGAGGTTATTTTTGAACAATACGAAAAAATGATTCGAAAAACAACGAGTAAAACTGGCCATCAGCCAATCATGACTGAGGTTAAAAAAGTTAACTTTTTGGGAGATGGTGACATGATTCAAATGGAGGTGACGACACTTGAAGAAAAGAGGTATACTTACTTTTTCTTTCCTGAATAATAAGAAAGGAGGTATTTTATTTCCAATATTAGCTATCCTTCTTATGTTCACTTGCCTCCTTTTATTTGTGACACAAGATTACTTTAGCCGTCGTGAAATGTTAGTAAATACAAGAGACTATTACTTAGTTAAGGCTATGGAAGAGATGGGATTAGAATGTATTGACTATGATCAAAATGAGGATCAGAGGATCTCCTTTAATTTAGGTGTTTCTATTTGGAGTAAAACAGAAATACCAGATAAATTTTTAGTAGAGACTAGTTTGAGTAACCAGTATAAACGAACGAGCTTCAAAAATATTTCAAGTAAAAGGTGAGATTATTAAGTAATCTCGCCTTTTTATGATATCTATATCTTGAATTATTCGGTTTTTTTAGATAGAATAAAAAAGTGATAGATATTTTGTTAAAGCAAATGGAAGAGGTGGAGCTATTGTCACAGACTGACGTAGAAAAGGGCTTTCAACTTTTACTTGAATCAATTGAGAGTTTACAAGTTGCTCTAGACACATCTTTTTTTGATGCCTACATTGAAAACAATGAAAATCTTTTAGATGGAAAAAGAGTTCGTGTTGTTGATGGAGTCCCTTCAAAAGAAGAAGTTAAAAAAATTGAAGAGCTATATGAAGAACTTTCAGTTTTATCATTAAATCAAGAGGAACGACGAAAAATAACACAATTGGTACTCTTGAAAGGATCGATGAAAGAAACAGTTCAAGCTAATCATCAACTGACGCCAGATGGCATTGGTTTTTTATTTGTCTACATTTTGGAACAACTTGCGAGTAAAGAAGAACTTATTACTTTGTTTGATCCAGCTGTAGGGACAGGTAATTTGTTGTATACAGTGATGACTAATCTTAATTTAGCTAACAGAAAAACAAAAGGATTTGGTGTTGACGTAGATGATACCTTGCTTAGTGTTGCTGCAGTTAATAAAGAATGGTTAGAACTTACAGCAGAGCTTCATCACCAAGATAGTATCGATCCGTTATTAATTGATCCAGTTGATTTTGCTTTATCAGATTTACCTATTGGTTATTATCCGTTTGATGAAAAAGTAATGGATTATCAAATAGCGGCAGATCAAGGTCATAGTTATGCTCACCATGTGTTGATGGAAAAAGCAATGAAACACGTGAAAGAGGATGGATTCGGTCTGTTTTTAGTCCCAAGTAATCTTTTGGAAACTGAACAAGCTTCTTTTTTAACAAATTGGTTAAAGAATGAGGTATACTTACAAGCAGTGCTACAATTACCAAGTTCTTTATTTAGTCAAAAAAGTCTTGGCAAGTCAATTCTGATTGTTCAAAATAAGGGTGAGAATTCTAAACAAGCTAAAGAAGTTTTATTAGCCGAATTGCCTTCTTTAAAAGAAACTCAATCAGTATTAACATTTATTAATGAATTTCGTGCTTGGCGCGAGTCTAATATTAAATAGAAAAGGAAGAAAAAAATCATGTCAAAAACAATTGCAATTAATGCAGGTAGTTCAAGTTTAAAATGGCAATTATATGTAATGCCAGAAGAAACAGTTATCGCTCAAGGAATCGTGGAAAGAATTGGTTTAAACGATTCAATCTTTACAATCAAACATGGAGAAGGTCAAAAATTTGAATTAGTTCAAGATATTCCTAACCATGAACTTGCTATTAACATGTTATTAGAACAATTATTAGAACTTAACATTATTGGTTCTTACGAAGAAATTACAGGAGCTGGCCACCGTGTTGTTGCTGGTGGAGAGCATTTTAAAGAGTCAATTATTATTGATGCTGATGTATTAAAAACAATTGAAGATTTATCAGACTTTGCTCCATTACATAATCCAGCTGAAGCTCAAGTAGTTCGCGTATTTGAAAAAGTATTACCACATACATTAAACGTTGCGGTATTTGATACTTCTTTCCATACAACAATGCCAGCAGTAAACTACTTATACAGCATTGATCAAAAATATTATGAAGAATTTGGTGCTCGTAAATACGGAGCTCACGGAACAAGTCATCGTTATGTTTCTGAAAGAGCTATTGATATGTTAGGTAAACCTGCTGAAGAAACTAAAATTATTACTTGTCACTTAGGTAATGGTGCTTCTATTACTGCTGTTGACGGCGGTAAATCAGTTGATACATCAATGGGATTCACTCCACTTGCAGGTGTAACAATGGGAACTCGTTCAGGCGATATTGATCCTTCATTATTACAATACTTAATGGAAAAATTAGAATTAACTGATATTAAAGACATGATTAACATTTTAAATAAAGAATCAGGACTTTTAGGTTTATCAGGTGTATCAAGTGATATGCGTGACTTAGAAAACTCTGAAGAAGAATCTGCTAAATTAGCATTAGAAATTTTTGCTGACCGTGTACGTAAATACATTGGTAGCTACATTTCAGTAATGAACGGTGTAGATGCTATTGTCTTTACAGCAGGTATTGGTGAAAATGACATTAACATGCGTAAAGCAATCATCAATGGCATTAGCTGGTTTGGTTGTGAAATCGATGACGAGAAAAACAATGTTCGTGGTGACGAACGTGTGATTTCAACTGATGATTCTAAAGTTAAAGTATTCTTAATTCCAACTGATGAAGAATTAATGATTGCTCGTGACGTTGAAGCGTTAAAAAAATAAGACATAAGAAAAGAGGTTCCTGAAAAAGGAGCCTCTTTTTTAGTCTTATTTTTTTTCTTTTGGTAATAGTTGATTATTAACATCTGTTCTAACAATTAAAACGTCACAATGAGCATGACGAGCGACATAACTTGAAACAGAACCAATTAAAATTCGTTCCATCGCGTTTAAACCTGTTGCTCCTAACATAATCAAATCAATTTTATAGTCTTTTTGAAGTTGTTTAGAGATAACTGTTTTTGGGGCACCGTACTCAATAACTGGATAGATGTCTTTAATACCGTGTTCTTTTGCATATGCTAAGTAGTCATCAAGAGTCTCTCGGGCAACTTTTGTTGCTTCTTCCGCTAAGTTTTCATCAAAGCTAGAAACTGATTCAAAAGCTCTAATGTCGATGACGTGAGCTACGTACAAGATTGAGTTATTTCGTTTAGCTACTTGAACAGCCTTTTTAAAAGCTTGCTCAGATTCACTAGACCCGTCAATTGCAACTAGAATTTTATCGTATTCTTTTAACATGATGTAACACCCTTTCTATGACCTTCTATTTCATATTTTTTGAAAGACGAATGGAAAAAAATGCTGAGGATATTAAAACCATTGAAATAAAAAATAAAGCAGTTACTTTAGTGGCTAAAAATAGACTCAGTACTAGGCCAATTACACCTAAAACAAGTAATGTAGTGGCCATGTTGTTAATGTTTTGTTTGTTAGCTTCTTTAAAAACGATTATTAAATCAGTTAGGTGCTTTTTGAAGTACCAACCGAGAATAATTAGGATTAAACTAAACAAAAATAGAAGTATTTGTATCAATTATATCACAATCCCATCTAAATAAATGTAAAAAATAAAGGATAATCTTTAAATTTTAGAAATAAAAAAAGGCATTTGCTGATTTAGCAAACCCCAAAATAAAAAAATATCCGTCGATGCCGTTATGTACTCAGTTTGGTTGAACCCGCCTTTTATGCAGGTGGGAATCGTTAGTATTATGTCAAACTACCAAGTGATAAGGCTTGTTTTTCATAATATCTGGTTAATTCCCAAGGTAAAATTATTTGTTCGGTCAACACTAATGGGAGTACGACGTACATCACAGATATTCTCTATACATGTATCTTAACACAAGAAAGCGGATTACTCAATTATAAGGAGGTTAAAAATTATTTTTTTGCATCTTCAATTTGAATTAATCTCTGAGCTAGACCTCTTTCATACTTACCAGTTTCTTTTGGTGAATAGTAACGTCTATTTTTTATTTTTTGAGGTAGATAACTTTGTTTAATCCAACCACCTGGGAAGTCGTGAGGGTATTTGTAATCAACTCCTCGACCTAATTCTTTAGCGCCTTGATAATGACTGTCTTTTAGATGATCTGGTACTTCTCCAATATTACCCATTCTAATATCAGCAAGAGCCGCATCAATTCCTAAATAAGCAGAGTTAGATTTAGGTGATAGACAAAGATCAACCACACATTGGGCTAAGGGAATTCTGGCTTCAGGAAAACCTAATTTTTCAGCTGCTTGAACTGCTGAGACAGTTCTTGAACAAGCTCCAGGATTGGCAAGTCCAATATCTTCATAGGCGATTACAAGTAACCTACGACAGGCAATTAACAACTCACCTGCTTCAATTAGGCGAGCTAAATAGTGAAGAGCAGCATCTACATCACTTCCACGAATTGATTTTTGAAAAGCTGAGATGACATCATAATGAGCATCACCATCTTTGTCATGAGAAAAGGCTTTTTTCTGGATACATTCTTCCAAGATGTCTAATGTTAGATGGATTTTTTTATCATCAGAAACAGGAGTTGATTTACTGGCTAACTCTAATCCGTTTAAAGCGCTTCTAAGATCCCCATTAGTAGCTCGGCTTAAATGTAGTAAGGCCTCAGAAGACATCTCAATTGGCAGATTACCTAACCCTTTTTCTTTATCTTCCAAAGCTCTATGAACAGCTGTTTCAATGTCATCTTCGGTAAGTGCTTTGACTTCGAATATTTGAGAACGACTTCTAATAGCTGGATTAATGGCAATGTAAGGATTTTCCGTTGTTGCTCCAATCATTACAATTCGACCATTTTCTAAATGAGGTAATAAAAAGTCTTGTTTGGGTTTATCTAAACGATGAACTTCATCTAATAATAGGATGACGGTTCCACTCATTTTGGCTTCTTCCACAACAACCTGTAAGTCTTTTTTAGTATCAGTCGCAGCGTTGAGCATTCTAAAGGCGTAATTAGTAGATCCAGCAATAGCACTTGCGATACTTGTTTTTCCAGTTCCAGGAGGTCCGTATAAAATCATAGAAGAAAGCATCTTTGCTTCGACCATTCGGCGAATGATTTTTCCTTCACCTACTAAATGTTGTTGTCCAACAATTTCATCAATCGTTGTGGGTCTCATTCGATAAGCTAATGGTTTTTGCATAATTTCCCTCCTAAAGTTATTTTGTTCATTATAACATATCTTTCCATTGGCAAAGCCTTGTGTTTTCGGTATGATAAGGACATCCAAATAAAAGAAAAAGAGAGAAAAAAATGAAAAAAGAAAATGTCTTAGAAGTATTAGAAAAAGAACTTGAAAAACATATTACAGAAGCTGATTTTGCTATTGATTGGAATCCTAAGAAACATCAATTTGAAGTTTTAGTTGCTTTGTTTGCTGAAAATAAAGATCAAGAAAGTATTGAAGACGAAGAAGGGATTGTTAGTGAAGAAGAAGTCATCGAATTTGAAGATGCCATTTTATTTTTCGCTAATGAATCAGATGTTATTCCAGAAGATGAGTACTTAACAGAAATTAAATTTGACCGTAAAAAAGGATTATCAAGAGAGTGGTTACGTACGTTTGCCACATACTTAAATGAAGTATTAGTTGAAGGACAAAGTGATTTATTAGACTTTTTAGAAGATGAGACGATTGAAGTTTTTGAGTTAAACTGGAATCAAGAGGAATTTGACAACCGCATCTCAGTTATTGAATCACATCAATTTGTATCGTATCCAAAATATTAGTGAAAGAGGCAAAAAATAATGAAGTGGAATCAAGTATCAGTCTTAACAACAAGCGAAGCAGTGGAAGCTGTCTCAAATATTTTAATGGAAGCAGGAGCTAATGGCGTTGCGATTGAAGACTCGTTAGATGCTCTTAATTTTGAAAGTGATGCCTTTGGTGAAATCTTAGATATTGAAACATTTGACCATATTAAAGAAGGCGCAAAAGTTATTGCTTACTTCCCAGAAACTGTCTTTTTACCAGAAATTTTGCCAACTGTTGAGCTAAGAGTTAACCAATTAGAAGACTTTGGTTTAGAAGTTGGAGAAAAAACAATTGAAACATCAGAAGTGGTAGAAAATGACTGGGCAACAGCTTGGAAAAAATATTACCATCCTGTTAATATTTCTCGTTATTTAACAATCGTTCCTGAATGGCAAGAATACACACCTCATTCAGCTGATGAGCATGTCATGAAGTTAGACCCAGGAATGGCATTTGGAACAGGGACACACCCAACAACACGTTTAACACTTCAAGCTTTAGAGGTTGTTTTACGAGGTGGTGAAACAGTAATTGATGTGGGAACAGGTTCAGGCATTTTAAGTATTGCAAGTAAGTGCTTAGGAGCAGAAACTGTTTATGCTTATGACTTAGATGACGTTGCAGTAGCTTCTGCTAAAGAAAATATGAATTTAAATCCAATTGCTAAAGATGTGATTGTGGATGCAAATAATTTATTAGTTGGAATTGATAAAAGAGCAGATGTGATTGTCGCTAATATTCTAGCAGATATTATTATTGAATTAATTCCCGATGCGTATCGTTGTTTGAATGACAATGGAACGTTTATTATTTCAGGCATTATTGAAGACAAAGAAGCAAGTGTGTTAGAAGTTTTATATGCTAATGGATTTGAGGTAGACCAAAGATTCCAACAAAAAGACTGGTTAGCTTTCATTATTAAGAAAGTTACTGAGGATTAGGCAATGCAGCGTTATTTTATAAAGGATAATTATTCTGAAGGAGAAATGATTTATCTAACGGGAGACGACTACCACCATGCAGCCCATGTGATGCGCATGAAAGTTGGAGAAGAGTGTTTTCTGACTTTTGAAAATTCTATTGCTGTTGTTGGCGAATTAGTTGAAATATCTGAAGATAAGCTCGTTTTTAAAGAAATCAAAAAAGAAAATCAAGAAAAAGAATTACCCTATGATGTTACTGTTGCTTGTGCCTATACTAAAGGCGATAAATTAGAGTTTGTGGCTCAAAAAGCAACGGAATTAGGTATGACAAAATTAATTGGATTTCCAGGAAAAACGTCAGTAGCTAAGTGGGATGAAAAAAAATTAACTAAAAAAGTACCTCGCTTTGAAAAAATTGTTAAAGAGGCGGCTGAACAATCTCATCGTCAAAAAGTGCCAGCAATTGAGCTGTTACCATCATTTAAACAACTAATCACTCAACTAGCAGATTACGATAAGATTTTAGTGGCTTATGAAGAATCAGCTAAAGAAGGCGAAACTAAAAGTTTAGTTAAAGCACTTCAGACAGTATCAAAAAATGATAAAGTATTGATAATTTTTGGTCCAGAAGGAGGCATTGCACCTGATGAAATCAAAGAATTTGAAAAAAATAATGCCATCCTTTGTGGTTTAGGACCTAGAATATTACGAGCAGAAACAGCTCCTCTATATGCTTTATCAGCAATGAGTTATCAGTGGGAGCTTTTAAATTAAATATGTAAAAGAACAAGTTAATTTTAATAAGTTAGCTTGTTTTTTTTGTTAAAAAGTCTTTTAAAATTCATAAAATCACTGTATATTGAATGAAGTGAATAAAAGACCGGAGTGAAGTGGTATGGAATTTTCATCAAATGAATTAATCAAATTAATTAATAATGATAACCCAAAAGAAAACAGTTATATTGGAGCTTTTGAAATCTATAAAAAATTAATTATCTATTATCAGTCAGCAATAGATGAAGTAGAAACTAAGCTAAGAATTATTAACCGTGAGTTATCAGGTTCAAATATTGTGGGAAGAAATGATATGATTCATCAGATTCAAAGTCGTGTTAAAACATTAAATAGTATCGTAAAAAAATTAGATAGAAAAGATTTGTCCTTTTCAAAAGCAATTGTGGAAGAAGAATTAGCAGATGTAGCAGGAATTAGAGTAATTTGTTCTTATGTGGATGATATTTATATGATTTTAAATTCTTTAAGTCATCAGTCAGATATTAATATTCTTGAAGTAAAAGACTATATAGAGCATCCAAAACCAAGTGGTTATAGAAGTTTACATGTTATTTTAGAAATCCCTGTTTTCTTTTTTAAAGAAACAAGAAAAGTGAAAGTTGAAATTCAATTTAGAACCATTGCTATGGATTATTGGGCAAGTTTAGAGCATGGACTAAGATATAAAGAAGCAGAAATTGACCATAACTTAAGTGATAGATTGGAAGCAGCTTCTAAAATTATTACCATGATGGAAGAAGAAATGTTAACGATTCGAAATGAAATTGAAGGATTAGAAAAATAAATAAAAACCACAACATCAATTTTTAATGAATTGATGTTGTGGTTTTTTGTTAAGCATTTTTAGGAGCCATCACCTTTTTTTGAACCATAAAACAGGCACCTACTAAAAGAATAATAGGGAAGATGTTTAATGGGAAAAATAGAGCAATAAATAAGGAAATACCAATAGGAGATTTTAGTATGGTAATTCCCATAGCAGTAGCTGTTACAGCAGCGATAAAGACAACATCAAAACCACTGAATAAATGTGTTAAGCTAAATCCTAAAAGAATAGAAGCAAAAACGATAGGGAAAATGTCTCCTCCAACCCATCCAGTGTTTAAACAAATCTCGAGAAAAACTAATTTTAAGATAACTAATCCAACTAAGAATAAGAAAGAATATTGGAAATATTTTTCTGGAACCATGCCAAGGCTTGTCTGGCCAGAAAACATTAAGCTTGGTAGAGAAAGAGAAACTAAAAAGATAGCGACAGACCCAAGTAAAGTTTTTTTGATAGGTTGATCTTGCCAAAAATTAAACCATTTTTGCATCTGTTTTTTTAGTAGAAGGTAGGCTTTACCAAAGGCAATACCAATAATCATCAATGGAATCAAAAGAATAAGTTCTTTCAGATGCCAGTTAGATACCCCCATATGACTAATAAAAGAGGGTTGTTCTGTTAGTTTCATTAAAAAAGTAAATGAAAATAAACCGTTAAAAGTAAATAGGGTATTAATAATGATATTCACACGTTTTGCTTTAGGATGATTTGAAGCTTTGTCTTGGCTGTAAGTTACAATATACTCAGTCGGATGAAACATGCGTCTAAGTTTTTCTTTAACAGTTAGGGTTATAAATGTATCTTGATTGAAAAATAGATAACGTAATTTATCAGCCTGCCAAACAGAAAGCATCACGATTGAACTTAATAAAGCAGCCTCAGGTCCAACACCAGCACCGAAAATTAAAATAAAAAGAGCTACGGTTAAATTTTTAAAAACAGGTCTGTAATCTATTGTTAGATTAGCTTTTAATTCTGAAATAGTATGATGAGCTACATGTGGGTAATTTCCCCATTTATGCTTGAGTAAGCCAATAATTAAACCACCTATAAGACAAGCAATAAAAGATAAGAGAATATTTCCCTGAATGGCTCCCCATAATTGATGAGACAAGTTACTCTCAAGAAAAATGAACACAAAGGAAATGCCCCCAATTAAAGAGCTTAATAAAATACCGTATAAAGCTATGCGAAAATTAAGTTGATGTTTTGTCATGTGAAGAATCCTTTCGAATTAAGATATATGAGTAAAATCAAGACCAATATGAACAAAATGCATAATTTTAGGATGGTCAGTGTAATACATGATTTGTTTACCATCACGTTCACTTTTTATTAGGTTATTTTTTTTTAAAATTTGTAAGTGATGTGAGGTTGTGGCAACAGAAGAATTTACTAAAGTTGCTAAATCAGAGACACACAATTTACCTTCATGAGCTAATAAATAAATTAATTGAAATCTGATTTCTTTAGACATTAATTTAAAAAAAGCACTGAATGTTTGTGAGTCTACATCATCCAATAAAGTAGTTAGATGAGATAAGTCCTTTTCAGTCATTTTTTCACTCCTAAATAATAAGATATTAGTTATTTCAAAGTATGATAACATAAAAGAAAAGACATTCAAAGATAATTAAGAATGTTTTTAGGAAAGATACTGAAACTCTTGTTGTAAATGATTGAAATACTAAAATAAAGTGAGTATAATTAGTTTAATCTAATCAAGAGAATGGAAGCAATTAGCTAACATTAATAAAAAGAGGCTAGCTCTTTTGAGTCAGTCTCTTTTTCTATAAATAAAAGGAGGAGTCATATGCCAAAAGAAAAAGTATTAACCGATAAAGAAGTCATTCAAATGGTATCAGAATATATGGGTCCAGAACATGTTGAGTTTGTACAAAAAGCATGTGACTACGCAACAAAAGCTCATGCCGAACAATTTAGACAATCAGGAGAACCTTATATTGTTCATCCTATTCAAGTAGCAGGGATTTTAGCCGAACTTAGAATGGACCCTCATACTGTAGCAACTGGATTTTTACATGACGTAGTTGAGGACACTGAAGTAACTTTAGAAGATTTAAGAGAAGAATTTGGACCTGATGTTGCTATGTTAGTAGATGGTGTAACCAAATTAGGTAAAATTAAATACAAATCTCATGAAGAGCAATTAGCTGAAAATCACCGTAAAATGTTATTAGCTATGTCTCAAGATTTACGTGTTATCATGGTTAAATTAGCCGACAGAGTTCATAATATGAGAACATTAAACCATTTAAGAGAAGACAAACAGCGCCGAATTGCTAAAGAAACCTTAGAAATTTATGCACCATTAGCGCATCGTTTAGGGATTAGTTTGATTAAATGGGAACTTGAAGACCGTTCGTTACGTTATTTAAATCCTAGACAATATTATCGTATTGTTCACCTAATGAATTCAAAACGCGGTGAACGTGAGATGTATGTTAATCAAACAGTTGATGAAATTAAAGAAGCGACTGAGGATCTTGGGATTGATGCTGAGATTTATGGTCGACCAAAACATATCTACTCAATTTATCGTAAAATGAAAGACAAGAAAAAAGAGTTTGCTGAAATTTATGATTTATTAGCGATTCGTGTTTTAGTGGATTCAATAAAAGATTGTTACGCTGTTTTAGGAGCTATTCATACGAAATGGAAGCCACTACCGGGCCGATTTAAAGACTATATTGCAGTTCCTAAAAATAACATGTATCAATCTCTTCATACAACAGTTATTGGACCAAGTGGAAATCCAATTGAAATCCAAATTAGAACTCATGAAATGCATGAAATAGCTGAATTTGGTGTGGCAGCTCACTGGGCTTATAAAGAAGGTAAAACTGAAAAACAAGACGATAAAAATGCGAATCAAATTAGTTTATTACGTGAAATTATCGAGTTACAAGATGAAAACTATAATGCATCAGAATTTATGGACAATGTCAAAGGTGAAATTTTTAGTGATAAAGTTTACGTCTTTACACCAAAAGGAGATGTCACAGAACTACCTAAGGGCTCTGGTCCGTTAGACTTTGCCTACAATATCCATACTGAAGTAGGTAATAAAACAACGGGTTCTAAAGTTAATGGTAAGATGGTTCCTCTTGATTATAAACTGAAAAATGGCGATATCATCGAAGTCTTAACTTCAGCTAATTCATTTGGTCCAAGTCGAGACTGGGTTAATTTGGTAGCAACGAGTCGTGCTAAAAATAAAATCAAACGATTCTTTAAAGATAAAGATCGTGATGAAAATATTGAAAAAGGTCGCACCATGTTAGAGCGTTATCTGTTAGATAATGACTTTGCACCAAAAGATTTCTTAACTAAAGAAAAGATAGCTGATGCCCTAGAGCGTTTTAACTATCAAACAGCAGATGATTTATTTGCTTCGATTGGTTTTGGAGAAGTAACGACTCAAGTTGTTTATAACCGTTTAACTGAAAAAGAACGAAAAGAACGTGGTGTCAAAAAACAACAAGAAGAAGCAGAAGAGTTGATGAAACAACCTGTTCAGAAAAAAGACCCTAATAAAATGAAGATTCGCCATGAAGGTGGTATCGTTATTCAAGGAGCTGATAATTTATTAGTTCGTATTAGTCGTTGTTGTAATCCCGTTCCTGGAGATGAAATTGTGGGGTATATTACTAAAGGGCGCGGTGTGTCTATTCACCGTAAAGATTGTCCTAATATGGTAAATAGCTCAGAAGAAGAACAACAACGTCAAATAGAAGTTGAGTGGGAAGATACTGCAGCAAGTGGCAATCAAGATTACAATGCTGACTTGGAGATTTATGGCTATAATCGTACGGGACTTTTAAACGATGTATTGTTAGTTGTTAATTCTCAAACGAAAAAACTTGTTGGTGTTGAAGCAAGACCAGCTAAAAATAAAATGGCGGTTATTCATTTAACTTTAGGAATTCAAAATTTAAGCCATTTAGAACAAATTGTGGATAAAATAAAAGCTGTTCCAGAAGTATATAGTGTACGTCGTACGAATGGGTAAAGGAGCGTATTCATGAAAGTTGTTTTACAAAAAGTTAATCAAGCGCAAGTAACTGTGGATGGAGAAATAATAGGTAAGATTGGCACAGGCTATGTTCTTCTTGTGGGTGTGGCAGAAGGTGACACTGAAAAAGAGGCTGATTACTTAGCTAAAAAAATAAACGGGTTACGTATTTTTGAAGATACAGAAGGCAAAATGAATTTAGACATTCATCAAGTATCAGGAAGAGTGTTATCTATTTCTCAGTTTACGCTACTAGCTGATACTAAAAAAGGTAATCGTCCAAGTTTTACTAAATCAGCTCATCCAGATGAAGCCTTAAGATTGTATGAGTATTTTAATGAACAATTAAGAGGATATGACTTAGATGTTGAAGAAGGTCAATTTGGAGCGCATATGAAAGTTGCTTTAGAGAATGATGGACCAGTGACAATTGTTTTTGACACAGACCATAAATAAAAAGGAGATTGTAGTATAAGTAAGAGAGCTTGTACTACAATCTCTTTATTATCCTAAAATGAAAGGGTTTTATTATGAAGATAGTTATTATTGGAGCTTCCTTTTCAGGAGTTCATTGTGCACTAAAAGCTAAAGAATTATATCCATATGATGAAGTTATTCTGATTGAAAAAGAAGAAGAATTAGGCTATTTACCAAGTGGACTGACTCTTTTGTTAAATAAGGAAATAGCATCATTAGATGAAGCCAATTTTATTTCAAAGGAACAAATAGTCCAGTCGGGAATTCATTTGATGTTAGGGATTTGTGTTAAAAGCTTTGATTTTACGAATCAAAGTCTTTCAACGACAGATGGTGAAGTTTTCTATGATCGTCTAGTGTTAGCTATGGGGTCTTCTCAGTTTTCTCAAAAATTAATGAGTGAACATACAGGATTTTTAACTTATAAAAAGAAAAAAGAGGCTTTAAATGCCTTTGATAAATTAAATGAGACAGACCAAGTGGCTGTTATTGGTGCAGGACAAGCAGGAATGGAGCTTGCTAGTGCATTGGTTCATTGCGGAAAACGAGTAACTCTAGTAGAAAGTATGGATTATCCTCTGTATAAATCGTTTGATAAGGAATTTATTGAACCACTAGTAGCCTCAATTAAGCGAAATGATTCGATTGAAACCTTATTTGGTCAAACAGTACGCGAAATTACTGATAATAAAACTTTAAGATTAGTGACTCAACAAAAAGAAATTGAAAGTGAAGCGATATTTTTAGCAACCAATGTGCGACCTAATCTAGCTATTTTTGAAGGGAAATTAGATTATCATGTTGACCAAACTTTAAAAGTAGATCACTATTTTGAAACATCTGAACCCAATGTATTTGCGATAGGTGATTTAATTCAAGTGCCCTCACTTTTATTAGATCAAACTGTTTACCTACCATTAATCAATAATGCCATTCGTTCAGGAACTATTTGTGCTGAAAATTTAAAAGAAAAGCAAACTGAATATTTAGGCTCAATTCGAATTATCGGGACTAAAGTATTTGATTATTATTTAGCTAGTTGTGGATTAACAGAAGCCGATTCCTTTTTGTATGAGGGGCAAGTAGCGACTGTGACAATCAACGCACCTTTTACAATCGCTGAAACGGAGCCCGTTCGAGTGAAGTTTACTTACAATCAAGAAACAGGTGTGTTACTTGGAACTCAAATTATGTCAAAACAAAATATTTTAGATAAAATAAATACTTACGCATTAGCGATTGATATGAAGATGACTATTAAAGAATTAGCCCAAAAAGATTATTTTTATCACCCGTCTTATACTAATCCACTTATTGATATGCCACAGTTGGAACAGCGAGGGGTATAAATGAATTACGAAAGTTTATTAGATAAAAAAGAAATCACTCAGCTAAGCTTATTAAAGCATCTAATGCTTGATAATGGTCAAGATACGATTCAATCAATGGTTCAAAAATTAGGAGTCTCCAAATCCTCTCTTGAAAATTACATAGTAGATCTTCATGAGGTGCTACTTGATTATCATGGGAAAATAGAATTAATTGAAGATGGTGCGGTTCTTCGTTTAGAAATGGCTAATGATTTTTCAATGAGTGAAGTGGAAACTGACTTTTATTTAAGTTCGACAAAATATAAAATAGTTAATTATTTGTTTCATCATCGTGAATTTTCGCCAGTCTACCTATCTAACGAGCTTTTGATTAGTGAATCAACCTTATTTAGAAAGATTAAAGAGTTGAACCAATCTTTAAGCGAGTTTGAAATTAGTATTTGGCAAGGGAAACTAATTGGAGAAGAATCTCAAATTAGGTATTTTTATTTTCAATTTTATTGGTACCTAACAGAATCAAGAAAAGAAAATTTAGACAAGAGTGAAATATCTTATTTAAAAATGATTGAAAAAGCGTTAGAAATAGATTTTTCTTTTGATAGTCAAAAAAAGATAATCTTATGGTTTAGAATCACTAAAAAAAGATTAGCTGTAAGTAATCAGGATTATTCTGAACTTATAAAAAAGTGCGCTCCTTATGAAAGAGATCCACTGTATAAAAAAATCAGAGAAATTACGTTACGAATGATCGGACATTACGCCATTGAAGTTGAAGAAGAAGAAGCGATGATTCACTTTAGCTTTTTAATATCGATGTCTATTCTATCAGAAGAAGATTTTTATGAATATTCACTTAATCGGTCACGATTTACTCCAACGGCTCTACTGGATACAGTTGTTCTAGAAAGTTTACTGATGTACTACAAACCTTTAATTGTACCTAGAAAATTAGAAAAACATATTTATTTTTTACTAGCACAAATACATCCCAGACTTTATTTTTTTACAGGAGATATAGAGATTTATCACCGAGAAAACATCTGGAACATTGAAAGTTATTTATCAGGTCATTCTATGAGAACTTTAACGAATCATTTATTAAAAATAGCTACTAAGCAATTAAAAATTAAACCTAATGATGACAATAGTTTATTGCCAATAACGGAAATTAAATATTTAAGTATTGTGGTAATCATGGATAGCTTGTTAAGTAGAGATGTGACAGTAGGTGTTTCTTTAGAAATGGACAACTTATTTAAAGAAGCAACGGTGAATATGTTGATGGTTCAATTAAGTAGTATTAATGGAGTTCTTTGTGAACCTTACAAGAAAGGAACTAACTATGATTTGATATTAACCAATCAATCACAAATAGATTGGAAAAGTGAGGTTTATGTCTTTTCTGAGTTAGGGACCAACTATGATTTTCAAAAAATAAAGCAAACTATTAGAAAAATATATCAAGAAAAAAATAATCCAAAGCTGAATCGTAGCTTACTTTAAAGAACAATCGTTTTAAATCCTATTAATTTTATTAATAGGATTTGAACGGTTATTTATTTTGTGGTTAAAATGATGCTTTATTTAGTTAATATTAGGTATAAAAAGACAATTAACCTTGTTTTTACTGAATCAGTCATTTTTTTTACAAATTTTACAAAAAAATGACTGTTTAAATAATGCAAAAAACGGTATCATAGAGATACGAAAAAGAAAGCGTTATCTTTTTTACGAATTAAGGAGGAAGAAAAATGACAGAACAACAGTACATCATGGCAATCGATCAAGGAACAACAAGTTCAAGAGCAATTATCTTTGACAAGGCTGGTAATCATGTGGGAAGTTCACAAAAAGAATTTACCCAAATTTTCCCTGAATCTGGTTGGGTAGAACACAATGCCAATGAAATTTGGAATTCAGTTCAATCAGTTATTGCAGGGGCATTAATTGAATCTAATGTCCGTCCTGAAAATATTAAAGGGATCGGAATTACGAATCAACGTGAAACAACTGTTATTTGGGATCGTAAAACAGGTAAACCAATTTATAACGCCATTGTTTGGCAATCACGTCAATCAGCTCCAATTGCTGACAAATTAAAAGAAGATGGTTATGCAGAGATGATTCACTCTAAAACTGGTTTAGTTGTGGATGCTTACTTCTCAGCGACTAAAGTTCGTTGGCTTTTAGATAATGTAGAAGGTGCTCAAGAGCGTGCTGAACGTGGAGAATTAGCATTTGGTACGATTGATACTTGGTTATTATGGAAATTAACAGATGGAAATGTTCACGTAACTGATTACTCAAATGCTGCTAGAACAATGATGTATAACATTATGGACTTAAAATGGGATGATGAAATTCTAGAATTATTAAACATTCCAAAATCATTATTACCAGAAGTAAAAAGTAACTCAGAAGTATACGGACATACTCAAAGTTATCATTTCTATGGTAGTGAAGTTCCTATTTCTGGTATGGCAGGAGACCAACAAGCAGCATTATTTGGCCAATTAGCCTTTGAACCAGGTATGATTAAAAATACTTACGGAACAGGTGCTTTCATCGTAATGAATACAGGTGAAAAACCACAAATTTCTAAAAATAACTTATTAACAACTATTGGATATGGTATTAATGGAAAAGTTTATTATGCTTTAGAAGGTAGTGTGTTTGTCGCAGGTTCAGCAATTCAATGGTTACGTGATGGTTTACGTTTAATTGAAACAGCACCTCAATCAGAAGAATTAGCTAATGCCTCAACAGGAGACGATAGTGTTTATGTGGTACCAGCCTTTACTGGATTAGGCGCTCCTTACTGGGATTCAGATGCTCGTGGAGCAATCTTTGGCTTAACTCGTGGTACAACGAAAGAAGATTTAGTGAAAGCAACACTTCAATCAATTGCTTATCAATCTAAAGACGTTATTGATGCTATGAAAGAAGATTCAGGTATTGATATTCCAGTTCTTAAAGTCGATGGTGGAGCAGCGAAAAATGATATGTTAATGCAATTCCAATCAGATATTTTAGATATTAATGTAACACGTGCACCAAACTTAGAAACAACGGCTTTAGGAGCAGCATACTTAGCAGGTTTAGCAGTTGGTTTCTGGAAAGATTTAGATGAATTAAGAGAATTTGCTGGTGAAGGTAGTACATTCAAATCGGCTATGGCAGCAGAAACACGTGATGATTTATACTCTGGCTGGAAGAATGCTGTTGCAGCAACTCAATCATTTAAACGTAACTAAAATAAGTAAATAGAAATGAAGGATGATTAAAGTGAGTTTTTCTATTAAAAATCGCGAAGCATCAAAAGAAATAGTAAAAAATGAAGTAATAGATGTTTTAATCATCGGTGGTGGGATTACAGGAGCAGGAGTTGCAGTTCAAACTGCAGCTTCTGGTATGACCACAGCTCTAGTTGAGATGCAGGATTTTGGTGAAGGAACTTCTTCTCGTTCAACCAAGTTAGTTCATGGTGGTATTAGATACTTAAAAAACTTTGATGTTGAAGTGGTATCTGACACTGTAAGAGAAAGAGCGACAGTTCAAAGAATTGCTCCTCATATTCCAAAGCCTGATCCGATGTTGTTACCTATTTATGATGAACCAGGATCTACTTTTTCAATGTTTTCGGTAAAAGTTGCGATGGATTTGTACGATCACTTAGCTGATGTGACTAATCCTAAATTTACCAATCAAGTTTTAACGAAAGAAGAAGTCATTGAAAGAGTTCCAAAGATCAATACAGATAAACTCTTAGGAGGTGGTTTGTACTTAGACTTTAGAAATAACGACGCTAGGCTAGTAATTGAAAATATCAAACAGGCTAATGCTGATGGTGCTCATCTTTTAAGCAAAACAAAAGTAATAGGTTTTATGTTTAATTCAGAGAATAAAGTTTCTGGTGTGAGAGTTGAAGATCAACTGACTAAAGAAATTTATAGCATTGAAGCAAGAGTTGTGATCAATACAACTGGACCTTGGTCAGATACGATTCGTCAATTAGATACAAAAACAAGTATTCCAAGTATTATGAGACCGACAAAAGGAGTCCACTTAGTAGTTGATAAGTCTAGGTTAAGCGTATTGCAACCTACTTATTTTGATACAGGTAGACATGACGGACGTATGGTATTTGTTATTCCACGAGAAGATAAAACTTATTTTGGGACAACAGATACTGATTACACAGGAGACTTGAAGCATCCTAAAGTAACCAAAGAAGACGTTGATTATTTGTTAGAAATCATCAATCATCAATTCCCAGAAGCTCATATTGTTATTGATGACATTGAAGCAAGTTGGGCAGGATTACGTCCTTTAATTTCTGCGAACGGTGGTTCAGATTATAATGGTGGTAACAACGGTAGTATGTCTGATGAGAGCTTTAACCGAGTTGTTGAAAGTGTTACAAGTTATGTAAACCAAGAAACAACTAAAGAAGATGTTGAAAAAGTAATCAAATCGGCAGATACGAGTTTAAGTGAAAAAAGTAATTCTTCTATTTCGCGTGGTAGTAGCTTAGAAGTAGATGATAGAGGGTTAGTAACTCTTGCAGGTGGAAAGATTACCGATTATCGCTTAATGGCAGAAGGCGCATTGCATCTGATTGCTAAACTTTTATCTGATCAAAAAGAATATGATTTAGTAGACTCAAGTAATTACCCAGTTTCTGGGGGACACTTTGATTATACTAAGGTAGATGAAGTTTTAGCTACATCTGTCCACCAAGCTCAACTTAAAGGGTTAAATGAAGAAGATAGTTTATTTTTAGCTCATTTGTATGGCTCTAATATAGAAACAGTCTTGAATTATGTTAATGAAGAGATACCTGGATTAACACAAGGCGAATCTATTAGCTTGATGTATTCATTAAACCATGAGATGACATTAACACCAGTTGATTATTTGTTAAGAAGAACTAATTATTTATTATTTATGAGCGAAAAATTGGAACGAGTTAAACAACCAATTATTAACAAAATGACTGAGTTTTTCGATTGGAATGATGAGCAAGTTAAGGCTTATACATTAGAATTAGAAGAAACAATTAATGAATCAAAACTAATTAATATAAAAAAGGAGAATTAATATCATGAGTGGAGATACTTTACAGATTTTCAGTGAGTTTTTAGGAACGTTAATCTTAGTTTTACTAGGTAACGGTGTAGTAGCTGCTGTTTCATTAGAAAAAAGTAAGGCACAAGGTGCTGGTTGGGTAGTTATCACATTAGGTTGGGGTGCTGCAGTAACAATCGCTGTTTATGCTTCAAGCTTTATGGGACCAGCTCATTTAAACCCAGCAGTAACGTTAGGTATGGCAGTAGCAGGTAATATTGGATGGAACATGGTAGCACCATTTATTATTGCTCAAATTTTAGGTGGTATCGTTGGAGCAGCTCTTGTGTGGATTACTTATATGCCACACTGGGAAGCAACAAAAGATCAAGCTACTATTTTAGGAACATTTGCAACAGGACCTGCAATCAGAAACCCATTATCAAATATGATTACTGAGTTAATCGGTACATTTGTATTAGTATTTGCTTTATTAGCATTCGGACGTACAACATTTGCTGATGGTATGAATCCATTAATCGTAGGTGTGTTAATTCTTTCATTAGGTTTATCTCTAGGTGGACCTACAGGATACGCAATTAACCCTGCCCGTGATTTAGGACCTCGTATTGCTCACCAATTATTACCAATTGCTAACAAAGGTGAATCTGACTGGGGTTACTCTTGGGTACCAGTTGTAGGACCAATGTTAGGTGGTTTATTAGCAGCTTTAGTATGGGGATTAATTCCATAAACCAATAAAGATAAATAAAAAACTACTTTCATCATTGAAAGTAGTTTTTTTGTTTATTCTTTTAGTTCGTTAATATAAGTATTTAAGCCATCATTAACAGCTTGTGCTACCTTTTTATGGTATTTATCGCTTTGTGCGTAAGCAGCGTCTGTATCGTTGTTAATGTAGCCTAATTCAAGAAGAATCGCAGGCCTTTCATTTTCTCTTAAAACTTGGTAATCGTATTTGGCAAAGCCACGATTATCAAGAGGTAAAATACTAGCGATTTGATCATTAACAGCTTGTGCTAAAGGTCTACCTGAGTCATGACGATAGAATGTCGTTGTACCAGAACCTTCATTCGGATTACCAGAAGAATCGTAATGGAAGCTCACAAAAGCATCAGCTTTGCTTTCATTACTTTTTTTAGCAATTCGAGATAACGTAACAAAATCGTCTCCTGAGCGAGTCATTAGGACGTTGTATCCATTACTTTCTAGTTTTTTCTTAACAGCTTCAGCTGTCTGGAGTGTTAATGTTTTTTCAAGAACAGTTCCATCGTTCGTTTCAGCACCAGGGTCTTCTCCGCCATGCCCTGGGTCTAACATAATAGTGTACTCAGCTTTGGGTTCCTCTGGACGCTTGTCTTTTTTATGAAGAGGGTTATTTGTTACTTCCCATGTTCTGACATAACCCGTCTCTCCGTCTTCTGTTTTAATTTGATACCAGTCGTTGTCTCCAGTTTCTTTTAAGCGAACTTTATCAGCATAGTTTAAACTTGCTACTTCTTTACTAGAAACAGAAGCTTCGTTATGTAGGGCGACTTTGTCTAAGGTTATTTGTAGGGATTCATCCACTTCAAATTTTGGCTGATGACTTTTCCGAATATCTAAAGAGCTTGAAGGGACCCAACCGTACATGTCATTGGCATAAATCCTACTCCATCCATTAGATTCAAGAGTAACAAAGACTGTTTGTTTTCTTTTTAAGGTATCAAGAGTTTTACTGTCTTCATTCTTTTTCTCTTTTAGTGCAGTTTTTTTGTCAGTAACAATTGCTGGTAAATAAGTATAGGGACTTGAAGTACCGTCGAAAATTAACCAGTCAGCAACCCAACCTTCAGCTTTATCTGCTGTTTGGATTTTATACCAACCTGATTTTTTTTCTTTAATCGTCACTTTGTCTTCACGATGAACTTGGGTAATAACTTTTGAGTTTGGCCCTGGTTCTTTGTGTACGTTAAGGGCAGTTGTTTGAACTTCAACAATTTGGTTCGTGCCCCTCATAAAATAAAAACCAGATAATACGATAATAATAATGAGTAGATTAAATAAAAAAAGCTTAATCATATTTCTGCTAGTAGTTGATTTTCTCACAGTGATTGCTCCAATAAATTTATTAGTTTTAGTTAGGACAATTATAACAAAAAATAAGAAATAAAAGTAGTGAATTAGATTTATTGTAAAGCTCTTGACTTTTATGAAATAATCTAGTAGCTTTTAATTATAATATCTGTGAAAGAGCAAGAGCTTTTTACCTTAAGAGAAGATTAAACTTGGTGAAATTAATCTATCAAAAAGCTGAGACACTCTGGAGATGAATGACCAAAAATCATTCCGTTACGAGCGTTAATCGTTTGAGAAAAGAAACTAAAAAGTGGTTTCTTAAATTTAGGTGGTACCACGTGTGAAAATCATTCGTCCTTGTTTGTAAAAACAGGGGCTTTTTTTATTATCTAAAAACAAATAGAGGAGACAAGAGAAAAGATGGATAACAGAACAACGTATTGTGGATTTATTAATCAAGAACATTTAGGTCAAGAAGTAACTGTTAAAGGTTGGGTTCAAAAAAGACGTGACCTAGGAGGGTTAATCTTTATTGATTTAAGAGATAGAGAAGGAATTGTACAAATTGTATTTAATCCTGAAACGTCTGAGGAAGCTTTAAAATTAGCTGATAAATGTCGTAGTGAATTTGTTATTGGTGTTAAAGGGAAAGTAGTTAACCGTGAAGGTGCTGTTAACCCTAATATGAAGACAGGTGAATTTGAAATCATCGCTAGTGAAATTGTTATCTACAACGAAGCTAAAACACCTCCATTTGTAATTGGAGATGAAAATGTTAATGAAGATACTCGTATGAAATATCGTTTTATGGATATTCGTCGACCAGAAATGTTTAACAATTTAAAATTAAGACATGAAACAAGTATGGTGATTCGTAATTTCTTAAATGACAATGGCTTTATTGATGTTGAAACACCTTACTTAAACAAATCAACGCCAGAAGGAGCTCGTGACTATTTGGTACCTTCTCGTGTTCATGAAGGACATTTCTACGCGTTACCCCAATCACCACAAACAACAAAACAGTTGTTAATGGGAGCTGGTGTGGATAAATATTACCAAATCGTTCGTTGTTTCCGTGATGAAGATTTACGTGGAGATCGTCAACCAGAATTTACACAGGTCGATATTGAAACAAGTTTCTTAACAGCAGAAGAAATTCAAACATATACTGAAAACATGTTAGCTAAAGTAATGAAAGATGTTATGGGACAAGAGATTATCTTACCTTTCCCACGTATGACGTATGATGACGCAATGGCGCGTTACGGAGTAGATAAACCCGACACACGTTTTGCAATGGAATTAATTGATATGCAAGAGGCTGTTAAAGACATTGAATTCAAAGTTTTCCAATCAGCTTTAGAAAATGGTGGAGCAGTGAAAGCTATTAATGCTAAAGGTGCAGCTGGTAACTACTCTCGTAAAGATATGGACGCTTTAGGTCAATGGTTATCTCAATTTGGAGCTAAAGGTTTAGCGTGGGTTAAAGTAGAAGAAGATGGTTTGAAAGGACCAATAGCTAAGTTCTTATTAGAACACCAAGAAACAATTATCGCTACAACAGAAGCTGAAGTAGGCGATTTATTAATGTTTGTAGCTGATAAACAAGAGGTGGTTGCAGCATCATTAGGTGCATTAAGAAATCGTTTAGCAAAAGAATTAGACTTAATCGATGAAAATCAATTTAACTTCTTATGGGTTGTTGATTGGCCATTACTTGAATATGATGAAGAAGCAGGCCGCTATGCAGCAGCTCACCATCCATTTACAATGCCAAAAGCAAGTGATGTAGAACTACTTAAAACAAATCCAGAAAAAGTTTATGCAGAAGCCTATGATGTTGTCTTAAACGGTTACGAATTAGGTGGGGGATCACTTAGAATTTACCAAAGAGACGTTCAAGAAGATATGTTTACTGCCTTAGGATTTACAAAAGAATCAGCTCAAGAGCAATTCGGCTTCTTAATGGATGCTTTAGAATACGGATTCCCACCACATGGAGGAATCGCTTTAGGATTAGACCGCTTAATCATGTTATTAGCAAAAAAAGACAATATTCGTGAAGTGATTGCTTTCCCTAAAAATAATAGAGCTATTGATTTAATGACAGATGCACCAGGAACAGTTTCAGAAGACCAATTAGTAGAATTACATTTATCAATTCAATCAGAAGAAAAATAAAGGATGTTCACGATTTTACTCACGTGAAGGAGTTAAGTTAGGAAAATGGAAAAGATAGAAGACCTCAGAGATAAGTTTTTTCAAAAACAGTATATGGAAAAAATATCAATGGCTGTTATCAACGGAATACTACAAGCAATTGCTTTGAATCTGTTTTGGCGACCAGGACATATTTATGCCAGTGGGATTACCGGGATAGGACAAATAGTAGTAACTCTAACGGAAAATGCAACGGGAGTAGAGTTACCTATGTCGGTTGTTCTTTATATGTTGAATGTGCCTTTATTTATATTGGCATGGTTTAAAATCAGTAAAAAATTTACAATATTTACTATGATTTCAGTTTTTATGACGTCGTTGTTTATTCAGATTATTCCTGTAACTGTTTTATCTAAGGACCCTATTATTTGTGCTATTTTTGGTGGGGCAGTTTGTGGATTAGGTGTTGGTTTGGCATTAAGAAGTGGGTTGTCTTCTGGAGGTCTCGATATTATTAGTGTGACCATTAGAAAAATGACTGGTAAAAATGTTGGTTCATTAAATATTATTATTAATGCTTGTATTATCATGACTTCAGGCTTCTTGTTTGGATGGCCATATGCTTTTTATAGTGCTTTCTCTATTTTTGTTAATGGAAAAGTAGTTGATGTGGTCTTTACTAAACAGAAAAAAATGCAAATTATGATAGTCACAACAAAACCAGACGCTGTGATTGAACAAGTTCAAAGACGCATTCGTCGTGGTATCACCATCGTTAATGATGCTGAAGGAGCTTTTAATCATAATAAACAAACTATTTTGATTACCATTATCACAAGGGATCAGATTCCATTACTACAAATTGCTATGAGAGACTCGGATCCCAAAGCGTTTGTTAGTATCTCAGAAAATGTCACCATTATGGGGAATTTTTATGAAGCTCTAGATTAATATGAAAAGTTGAGTCTTAAGATTATTTTCTTAAGGCTCAATTTTTTATTATGATACAATGAGTTTAATTTAAAAGGAGGTAGTCAGATGTTTGTTGAGTATGGAAAATTAAGTACAAAGCTTTATGAAATAACAAAACCTGTCGGACAATCAATAGATGGAGATATTGAGTACTACTATGAAAAACTAAAAAGTATTAAAGGGCCTATCTTAGAAGCTGGAGTTGGTACAGGCCGTATGTTGATTCCTTTTATTCAAAAAGGATTAAACGTTGAAGGGGTTGATTTATCAGAAGAGATGTTAAGTCAATGTCGTCACAATATGGCAGACTATCAAGTAGAAGGAACTATTTTTCAAGGCGATTTAACTCAACTAGATATTGAAACTCGTTACGATGCTATCATGATGCCGACAGGTAGTTTTTGTTTGTTACCAAAAATGATTATAAAAGATGTGTTACGTTCGTTATTAAATCATTTGACAGAGAATAGTCAATTGATGATTGATATAGAATTACCTATGTGGTTTAAGTCTGATGAAGTAAGTGTTTCAAACTATTCAATAACAGAAGACACAGGAATATTATTTACAAGTACAGCCCAAGAGATGAACTGGCATGAACAAAAAGTCTCTTACATTCATCGTTATGAATTAGTAGAAAAAGGTGTCATTACTGAAACAGAAATCTCTAATTTTACATTGTATTGGTATGGTATTGAAGAATTTAAAGGGATTTTGAAAGAAGTTGGTTTTGCAGATATCTCGTATACGATTGGTTATGAAAAAAATGAATCAGCTTCTTTAGTAACATTTTTTGCGAAGAAATAATAAAAAAGACAACCTAATTACTTAGGGTTGTCTTTTTTGGTGTTTTAAATTGTAACAAATAGTTTTCTTTTTGTTTTCTAGTGAGTTGTTTAAAGGCATATTCTGCTTTCATCGCTTCACTTCTAGTCGTGAAAACTTCATGATAAATCATTTTAGCAGGTCGCCTTTTAGCTAACTTTGTATATTTAGCTCCGGTTCCGCTGTTATGTTCTTCCAAGCGGCGGTCTAAATCAATGGTGTATCCTGCATAAAAAGTATTATCTTTACAATGAAGGACATAAAAATAATGTTCTTTATTTTCCACCATGTAACATATCCTTAATAGTTGGTAAATACTCATTGTCTTCACCGTAAACGTAAAGAGGAGGTAAGATTTTTAAACCATCTGTTTTTCCGTCTTTAATACCCTCTATCAAAATAGTATTGGCTTCTTTACCTTCTTTTGGATAAATAAATTGAATTTTCTTAGGAGCAATTCTGTGTTGTCTCATACTATCTAAAATATCCATTAATCTATCAGGTCTATGAACCATTGCAATTTTGCCATTCATTTTAAGTAATTTACTAGCAGATTGAAACACATCATCTAATTTTAAATGGATTTCATGTCTAGCGATGGCGTAATAAGGATTTGGATTTTTTTTGCTATTTGGCTGCTCTTTAAAATAAGGTGGATTACAAGTGATAAAGTCAACAGAATCACTGTTAATTTCCTCTAACACATTTTTTATATCCAGTTGTTTCATTGTTACTTGATCTTCAAAATGATTAAGTAAAATGCTTCTTTTTCCCATATCAGCTAAACGTTCTTGTAATTCAACCCCAATAATTTCGGCATTAGTTTTTGGGGCCATAAACAAAGCGATGGCTCCATTTCCGGAGCAAAAATCAACAATAGTACCACGTTTAGGAATAGAAGCAAAATGAGCCAATAATACAGCGTCTAGGGAAAAAGAAAAAACATCTGGGCTTTGAATTATTTGAACGCCTTGAGATACCAGTTGGTCAATTCTTTCTCCTTCTAATAATAAGTCTGTCATCTTAAATGTCCTTTCAAATCAGTCTTTTTATTATAGCATGGCTTTACGGAATTGAAATAAGAAAAACTTGCAAGTTCTTGTAAATTTGGGCATACTGATAAGGAATTGACAGAAAGGACAAAAAATTATGTATCGATTTTTATTATATGTTGTACGATTCTTAACATTTTTTATTAACACAAATGCTCGCTATATTGGTCGTGAAAAATTACCAAAAGATGAAAATTATGTATTAGTAGGACCTCATAGAACTTGGTATGAGCCCCTTTATTTTGCAATGGGGGCTTGGCCTAAGAAATTCTCTTTTATGGCTAAAAAAGAATTATTTGAAAACCCAGTTTTAGGATACGTTTTAAAAAAATGTCACGTGTTTCCAGTGGATAGAGATAACCCAGGACCAAGTGCTATTAAAACACCGGTTCGTGCATTAAAAAATACGGATCTAAGTGTCATGGTTTTCCCAAGTGGTAGTCGTTATTCAGATGATTTAAAAGGTGGAGCAGCAGTTATTGCTAAGATGGCTAAAGTTAAAATTGTGCCTGCAGTGTATCAAGGGCCAGTTAAGTTCAGTCGTTTATGGACTAAAAAACGTGTAACACTCGCTTTTGGTGATCCAATTGATATCTCAGATATTAAAAAATTAGATAAAGCTGGTTTAGAAGAAGTAGAGCGCAGAATGCAAGAAGCTTTTGATAAATTAGACCATCAAATAAACCCGGATTTTGTATACGAAAAGCCAGTTAAAATTGAAAAATAAAATGAGTAAAAAGAAAAGGTTACAATTGTTTAATATCAACAGTTGTAACCTTTTTTATGTTATTAAATAGAGATTGAAATCGTTATTCGGAAACGTGTTCAATTTAGTTAGTTTAATGGATTAAATTTGAAACTGTGAGCATAGTTGTTTTAATTATAATAATTCTAATATAGCATAAAAGAGTACCAAAAAAATTAAAGCGGAGGAATTATTGATGACAGATTATTTAACAACGAATCAAGGAACACCTGTAAAAGATGATATCAATTCATTAACTGCAGGAAGTAGAGGCCCTATTTTAATTCAGGATACTCATTTATTGGAAAAATTAGCTCATTTTAATCGCGAACGTGTACCAGAAAGAGTTGTTCATGCTAAAGGTGCAGGAGCGTATGGTGAGTTTGTCGTAACAAATGATGTGTCAAAATTTACAAAAGCAAAATTCTTATCTGAAGTTGGTAAAAAAACAGAAATGTTTGCTAGATTTTCAACAGTTGCTGGAGAATTAGGTTCAGCAGATACTCTAAGAGACCCACGTGGCTTCGCTTTAAAATTTTATACAGAAGAAGGTAACTTTGATTTTGTGGGAAATAATACACCTGTCTTTTTTGTCAGAGATCCACTTAAATTTCCAGATTTCATTCATACACAAAAAAGAAATCCACAAACTCATTTAAAAGATCCGAATGCTGTATGGGATTTTTGGTCATTAAGTCCTGAATCACTTCATCAAGTAACTATACTAATGAGTGATAGAGGAATACCAGCAACCTTTAGACATATGCACGGTTATGGTAGTCATACTTATATGTGGACAAACGAAGAAGGTGTTCCACATTGGATTAAATATCATTTTAGAACGAATCAAGGGATTAAATGTTTAGATGTAAAAGTAGCTGAAGAATTAGCTGGTACTAATCCTGAATATCACACAGAAGATTTGTTCAATGCAATTGAGGCGGGAGATTTCCCTTCTTGGACTTTATCTGTCCAAGTTATTCCTTACGAAGATGGACTGAAATACGGCAGTGATATTTTTGATGTCACTAAAACAGTTTCTCAAAAAGATTATCCATTACAAGAGGTTGGGGTATTCACCTTAAACAGAAACCCGGAAAATTATTTTAATGAAGTTGAACAAGCGACTTTCTCACCAGGGAATTTTGTTCCAGGTATTGAAGCTTCACCTGATAAGTTACTTCAAGGAAGATTATTTGCTTATGGTGACGCTCATCGTTACCGTGTAGGGTCTAATAGTCATCATTTACCAGTGAATGCACCTAAAAACGGTATTCGTAATCATCAACAAGATGGTAGTATGAGTTATGCTAAGGTAACATCATCAGTGAATTATAGTCCTAATAGCTTTGATCAACTAGATGAAGCAAAACAACATCAAGACTATGCACAGGAAATCAGAGAAACTGTGGGTAACTTTGATTACAATCAAGATTTTTATTCACATGCAGGTATTCTTTATAACTTATTCACAGATGATGAAAAAGATCGTCTCACATCAAATATTGTAGCTGGCTTAAAAAATGTGTCACACGTTGAGATTATCGAACGTCAATTAAAACATTTTTACTTAGCAGACAAAGATTATGGTGAGAGAATTGAAATGAAATTAAAAGAATTAAAGGTATTATAAAAAACTGAAAACTGGCCTACTAGGGTCAGTTTTTTTATTGATATATATCAAATTATAGTCTGTTTTATGATATAATTATTATATAAAAAGAACTAAAGGTGAGGACGTGTCTGTATAAAAGAAAGCGAGTGATTGTGATGAAAAAAACAAATTTTATTGTTATTTTTTGGTTACTGCTGGCATTGATTTCTTTTGTGGTGTTTGTTATTAACTTTTCAATTTTTTGGAATGCACTTTCTTTTTGGGTGATTCCAACAGACAATGTTGAAATGTGGGGAATGGATAAAGAGGGTGTTGTTAGAACATTTATTAAAGTAACTCCTATGATTATACTAAGTGTCGCTACATTTATAATAGCCATCAAACAAGGCATGAAAAATTATCATAAAAACTAGAAAAACAGCACTTAATCTTGAGGAAATCAAGTTTAGGTGCTGTTTTTCTAATGAAATCATCTGATTGACTAATCAGTCAGTCGAGAGTATGATGGTGTTGACTAACAAGTCAATTAAGAAAGTAGGTGGAGTTATGTCGGCGGTAATTGAAATTAAGAATTTAAGTAAAAGTTATAAAGAGTTTAAGGCTGTGGATAATATTTCTTTAGACATTCAATCCGGTGAAATTTTTGGATTCATTGGTCCTAATGGTGCTGGGAAATCAACAACTATAAAAATGTTGCTTAATTTTATTTTTCCAACATCAGGTTCAGCAACCATATTAGGACTAGATTGTGTAACAGAGAGCTTAGCTATCAAAAAACAAGTAGGGTATGTTTCAAGTGATGTTCGGTACTACCATAATATGACTTCTTTAGATATTTTTAAATATACAGCATCATTTCACGGCATCAAAAATAAACAAGAAGTGATAGATGAGTATGTTAATTATTTTGAAATAGAGCCCAATAAAAAAATAGCAGATTTATCTTTAGGAAATAAAAAGAAAGTGGCTATTGTTTCAGCACTCCTTCAAAACCCAAAATTATTAATTTTAGATGAACCCACTAACGGTTTAGATCCAATGATTCAGTATCGCTTATTTGAAGTATTAGAGAAAAAAAGCAAAGAAGGAATGACTATCTTTTTATCTAGTCATGACCTACATGAAATTCAAGCACATTGTGACCGAGCAGCGTTTATTAAAAACGGTAAAATTATTGCTATAGAAGAAATCAATAAAGGAAAAGAGCTAGAGAAGAAAGTGATTGTATGTACCAATAATTTACTAGAGACAGAATTAGAAGTTATTGGAGCAACCAATATTGATATGAAAGACGAACAGATAAGTTTTATCTATCAAGGTGAGATGGATACTTTAATAAAATTATTAAGTAGCAAAAATATCACAGATTTAGAAATCAAGCCACTTGATATAGAAGATAAATTCTTATCAATGTATTAAAAGGAGGAGACAACATGACAATAGTTAAAATAGAATGGCAAAATAATAAAAAGAGTCTCCTAGTATGGTCGATTAGTTTGATGCTTATTATCCTTACTTTTATGGCGATTTTTCCTTCTATGGCAAACTCTGGAATGAAGGAAATGATGACCACTAAACTGGATACATTACCTGAAAATATGTTAAAAGCCTTTCATTTGAACACAGGCCCAAGTTTAGTAGAAACAACAGGATTCTTTGCTTATGTATTTCAATATTTATTTATAGCAGCAAGCCTATTTGCAGTTATGTTTGGAAGTAAGATGTTAGTAAAAGAAGAAACAGAAGGGACTATTGAGTTTTTATACGCACAACCTGTTAGCAGGAGAAGAATCATGGGCGAAAAACTATTATCTAGTATCAGTATTTTAGGATTATTTTGGTTAGTAACCTATCTAGCCAGTTTAGGTGCAACCTTATTTTTTAATCAAGGAAACATGAAAAATCAAGACATTATGACTAGTGTGTCTAAAATATTTGCCACAGAATTTTTTGTTTTAATATTTTTCTTAAGTGTTGGTTTTCTTTTATCAAGTTTATTAAAAAGAACCAATCAAGGCATTAGTATGGGAGTTGTCTTTGCTTTTTATTTATTTGGAATTATTGGTGATTTAGAAGACAAATTAAGCTTTTTAAAAGATTTGTCACCAATGGCACAAGCTAATCCAGCAGTTATTTTGGAAAAAAATTTGATGTTTGGTTAGTATTGATATTGATAGGAGTGAGTTTCCTTTTATTAGTAGCAACATGTTTCATTTATGAGAGAAAGGATTTAGAAATTTAATGGAAGAAAAAGAATTAGAGATACTACTTGCAGCGACAAAAGAATTTTCAGAAAAAGGATTCTTTCAAACAAAGACAGAAGACATAGCTAATCGAGCAGGTGTTTCAAAAGGTTTAGTATTTCATTATTTTAAATCTAAAAAAAATCTTTATAACCAAGTAGTTAAAGTTGCTATTCAAAAATTAGAAGAATTGTTTGATTACACACAATTCCCAAATGATAGCTTGGTTAATTTGTTTGATTATTCTTTGAAAAGAAAATTTGAAATAGCGGAAAGCCATGCAGCTGAAATGGCTTTGATGCTCGACGTTTATGGGAATTTGGAAAAATTACCAGAAGAGTTACAAAAAGAAATCTTTGAGTACATTGAAAAAATGAAAACGGATAGTTATGAAATGATAGCTCAAATAATTCGTCAAATGCCGATTAGGGAAGGTGTGAGAGAGGAAGATGTAGTAAAGCTAATTTTAACTGTCTTTAATCAAGTTGAAATAGAGGCAAAGCAACAAATGAGTGGTACAAAGATAACAGATTATCATTTTTTTGATAAGATAATAGGTGAAGCTAGTCGGCAAGTACAAATTTTGGAAAGTGGCTTTTTGAAATAGATAAGAAAACGTAGAAATTGATTTCTGCGTTTTTTTGTTTGTTAAATAAAAGGTAAAAATACGCTAAGTGTTGAATATTTGTTATAATGGTAAGAAGACCTTTTTTAGGAGGAGCAAGATGAAATTTTTACATACAGCAGATTGGCATATTGGGCGAAAATTAAATGGCTTTTCTTTACTTGAAGAGCAGAGCGCTGCATTTCAAAAAATGTTAGCTATTGCAGATAAAGAACAAGTTGATGCCATTGTTGTGGCAGGAGATTTATATGACCGTTCAGTGCCGTCAATTGAAGCTGTTTCTTTATTTAATCAAATGATGATAGAAATGAATATCCAAAAAAAATACCCTGTTCTAGCTATTTCAGGAAACCATGATAGTGCGACACGGCTTGATACTGGAAGTTTATGGTTAAAAGAATTAGATTTTCATTTACATACACAATTAGAACAAGCTTTTGACCCTGTTGAAATGGAAGGTATTCAGTTTTATTTATTACCATATTTCGAGCCATTTCATGCACGCGAATTTTTTGAAAATCCCGATATAAAAGATATCCAGCAAGCAATGACTTTTGTTATTGATAAGATGAAGGAAAGTTTTCAACCAAGTATGAAACAGGTATTAGTTAGTCACTTTTTTGTGGCAGGTTCACTAAAAAGTGAATCTGAAACACCTGTTGAAGTTGGAGGACTTGATAGTGTACCAATGGACTTATTAAAAGACTTTGATTACGTAGCGCTTGGACATTTACATGACAAAAATGCAATTAAAAAAGTAGAGACAATCCAATATAGTGGAGCTCTTTTGAAGTATTCTTTATCAGAAGAGGAGCAACAAAAGGGAATTAGAATCATAGAAATAACAGAAAATGATTTTAGTAATGCTTTTATCCCAATAGAACCTTTACGAGATGTAAAAAAATTAGAAGGCTCTTTTAAAGTGTTAACCTCTCCAGATTTTTATAACCAAATTAAAAGAGATGATTATTTTGGTGTCTCATTAACAGATACAAGTATTATTGATAATGCACTACATGAGTTACGCCAGATTTATCCACATATCATTAGTTTAGAGCGTGTTAATTTTGAAAAAAGACAGCAATTAAAAGAAGATAAGATAGAACAATTAGTTCAATTAAAACCTGAGCAAGTTCTTAAAAGTTACTTTGAAGAAGTGACTGAAAAAGAGTTGACGCCAAGACAAATGGAGTGGATTGAAGAAGCCATTCTTGAAAATAGAAAAGAGTATTAGGAGGAGAGATATGCAACCAATTAGTTTAAGATTAGAAAATTTTGGTCCATTTAAAGATGCTACCATTGATTTTTCTAAATACTATAATCATTCCCTCTTTCTAATCACAGGGAAGACTGGTTCTGGAAAAACGACTATATTTGATGGGATGAGTTATGCGTTATACAATAATACATCTGGTGGTTTAAGAGAAGGTAAGGAAATGCGTTCTAATTTCGCTAAAATAGGTGAAAGAACAAGAGTGACTTTTATCTTTAAACAAGATGGAAAAACGTATCAGATAGAAAGAGAACCTGAACAATTAGTAAAAAAACAACGTGGTGAAGGTTTTAGAGAGCAAGCATCAGAAGTTAGATTAACTGTTTTTGATGAAAATAAAAAAGAAATTAATCAATTAACGAAGCAACGTGAAGTAGGAGAGTTTTTAGGTGAGTTACTAAAGCTAAACTCTCAACAGTTTTCTCAAATTGTTATGTTACCTCAAGGTGAATTTAAACGATTTTTAGGGGCGGATAGTGATAGTAAAGAAGTTGTTTTACGAAAACTATTTAATACTTATTTCTATCAAGATGTGGCTGCTTTTTTTAGAGAAAAGAAAAAACAACAAACGTCTTATCGAAAAGAAATCACTCAACAATTAAATAGTGTTGTAGAGCAAATTAAATGGGATGAAGGTTTTCAAGAGCAACTTTCAAAAGAGATGTTGTATCAAGAGGTTTTAGAAATATATGAAGAACAACATCAGCAAAGCATCAAACAACAACAGGAGATTCAAACAAAGATTCAACTCTTAGAAGAAGAAATAATAAAAGCTAATAATGAGTTGGTTAAACATGAGAAGTTATTAGATTTGTTTAAGCAATATGAAAGTTATCAACAAGAAGAAGAGAAGTTAAGTAAACAAACAGGGATAATTGAGGAAAAGAAACAAAAATTACTATTATTAAAACAAGTTTCTGATATAAAACCAACATTGGAACAAATTGCTTCTTTAAAAACTGATTATGAGCTGTTGAAAAAAACAATTACTACCCTTCAAAACAAAGAACAAACGACTCAAGAAATGATAGTAACGACTCAAGAAACACTTGATAAGAAGTTACAACTATCTGATGAGATGGAAGAACATAAAGATAATCTATCTGACATTAAACGAAGTATTCCAATTTTTGAACAAAAAAAAGAATTAGAAAAACAAGTATCACTTCATGAACAAAACTTGGCTCAAGGGAAAATGAGTTATCAAAAATTAGAGAAAAGTCGTGAAAACTTGGAACAAGAGTTACAGGTGATAGATGAGTTGATTAAAGGAAAGCCTGTTGTTCTAGAAGAAAAAATGAAATTGGTAACGATAGAAAATGAATTAGCTCAAAAAGGGGAGTTATTGAATAAATTCACCGAATTAAGAGAACGATTAATTTCAGAACAAGCTTTGTTAGCTAAATATAGTGATGAACTATCAGAAAATATAGATACACAACAAAAACTTGAAGCTCAAAAAATACAACTAAAAAGTAAATGGGCAGAAGCTCAAATTGCTAAATTAAGCTTATTTTTAGTAGAGGGAGAACCTTGCGCTGTTTGTGGTTCAACTAACCATCCTAATCCTTCTCATGGTAAAGAGTTAACGGCAGAAGATATTGCTAATTTAGAGACAGAGTTAGATATGGTCGAAAATAAAGAAACTCAAGTAGCTGAAAAAATAACTACGTTGAAAAATCAAATTGAATTTAAAGAACAAGAGATAGCTAGTATCTGTACTACGTCTGATGAACTAGAAACGCAACTAAATAATTGGTTCGAGTCAACGGATTATGCGACAGAGTATCAAAAGAAACAAAACATGTTGGAACAACAAATGTCTGATATATCAAACCAACTACTTGTGATTGAAAAAGAAGAAACAAGAGTGAGTGAATTAAAAGAACGATTAACCGAAATAATAACTGACATAGAAGCAAAAAATCAATCAGTTAGACTATTAGAAAATCAGTTACTCCAAACAGAAACAACATTAAAAGAAGTCGTAACGCATTTACCAAAAAAATGGTTAGATTTAACAAGTATGTTGGAAGAACAAAGTAAGTTGGACAAAGAAATAAGTCATTGGGAAGAAACAGTGACTCTACTAAAAGAACAAATAATAGCCCTTGAAAAAGAACTACTTGCTACTACAACTCAACTAGCAAGTGAAATCAAACAACAAAATGACATTCATGATAAATTGGAACAAGAAGAAATAAAACAAAATCAATTTTTAGAAGATATGTCATTAGAGCTAGAAGATTTATATGCTTTAATTAAAGAGTTATCTCAAATAGATGAACTAACAGAAAGTATAAGTGATTTTGAAAAACGAGAATATGCAGTAAAAGAAAATTTAAAAGCTTTATCTGACACATTGACTAATCAAGAAAAACCAATTATTGAGCCATTATTAATAACTTTATCAGAATTAAAAGAGCAAGTAGAAAGTCTACAAAAAGAAAAAGAGCAACTATCCTTTAAGCAAACTCACAACGAAGAAGTTGTTAAAGAAATTAGAAAAAAAGAGGCTTCTATAGGAGAGGCGCTGGCTATTTTAGAAGAGATAACGGCTTTATCTGATGTAATGACAGGAGATGGACCACACAAACTAAGTGTGGAACGATTTGTCTTACAAGCTTATTTGAAAAAGATATTAAACCGTGCTAATGAAAAGCTAGTTAGTCTAACAAGTGGTAGGTATCAATTTGAGTCGAAGGAAGAACAAGGCTCTTCGAAAAAGAAAACAGGCCTTGAAATCAATATTTTTGATGATAATGTAGGTCGAATTCGAAGTGTTAATACCTTATCAGGTGGAGAAAGTTTCATTGCGTCATTGTCTCTAGCTTTAGCCTTAGCTGAAATCATTCAAGAAGAAGCTGGTGGAATTAAGATAAATGCCATGTTTATTGATGAGGGATTCGGAACATTAGACGAAGAATCTTTAGAGATGGCAGTTAGAGCTTTAGAAAATGTTGAAGGACATGAACGAATTATTGGAATTATCTCTCATGTATCAGAATTAAAAGAACGAATACCACAGCAACTCCAAGTAATATCGAAAAATGGACAAAGTCATGTGAAGAATCCATTAGATTTAGAATAGGAAGTGAAAAAAGATGAAATGGTCCATCCCTGAAAAAGTAGTTGAAGAAGGTCGTGAATATGCTAAAGACGGCCGAGTTGTTTCAATTAGTAAAAATGAAGAACAACAAGTATGGTATGCAGAAGTAGTTGGTTCAGAAGTCTTTCACATTGAATTAGACGGAACGGCTAAAGAAGATGACGTTTGCCAATGTCCTTACTGGCAACAACATGGTTTTTGTAAACATACAGTAGCCACAGAGCTTGCTCTAAGAGATAAAGGACTTAATAGATACATCAAAAAACAAGTGAACACACAAAAAGTATATCAAGCACCAACACACGCTGATATCTTTTCAAAAAGCTTTGAGAGATTTCAAGAAGCTGAAACTGAAAAAACATTAGTAACAAGTGATCCCTTAAAGATTGAATTTAATATTGATGTGGTTGAAACCCTATCCTTTCATCCAGAACAATCGGTAATAGGTGTTTCTTTAAAAATAGGAAGTCGCTTTCCAGGTAGTAAAACTTATGTCGTCAAAAATATTTTAGATTTTTTAGATAGTTATGAGAAGAAAAATAATTATAAGCTAACTGATAAAAGCTATAAAATTGGTGATAACTCATTTACTCAAAGAGATACGTTTTTATTAGAAGAATTACTTAAAGTCAGAGATTCTCAAGAATTAGTGGACCAAGTTAGTGTTCAACAAAAAGGAAAGATTAATCGCAGATATTTAATTTTAAACAGTCGCGTAACTAAATTATTTGTCGCGGAATTAATGCAAACAGATCGCTTGGTTTTTAATACACCTGAGGATAAAAAGCAAACTATTATTTTTAAAAAGGAAAAATTACCAATTGATATTAAGGTAATACCAGTTGGAACAAGTGATTACAAATTAGTAATCGAAGACTCTTTAGAGATGTACTTAGAAAAATATCAGTGGGCAATTGGTAAACATTCTATTTATGAGTTAACAAAGGAACAAGCTGACAGATATGAGTTGTTACTACAATTATTGAAACGCTTGGAAGAGCCAGAAGTCCTTTTTACCAAAAATAATGTTGGGGAATTATTCTCTTATATTTTACCTAATCTAGATGCCATCGCTCGAATTTTTGTTTCAGATGATTTACAAAGTGAAATGATTCGAGTACCACTTAGAACTAAAATTTGGATGGAAGAAGATGGGGGACAGTTAACTGCTAGAGTTGATTATGTTTATGGAGATGTTACTTTTTCAAGTAATAGTGAGTATATAACTGATACAGGAAAAGAATCTCATGTCATTAGAAATCAAGTTCAAGAAAAACGTATTGAGAAATTGTTACAACATTTTGGCTATGCAAAAAGGCAGCACGCATTTATTAAAATGTTACCGAAAGAGCAAGAATTGTATTCATTTATTCGTGAAGAAGTACCGACTATTAGAAAATATGCTGAAGTTGGTATTGCACCAAATATTGGTAATCTATTTTTAAATACAACAGACTATCAACCAAAAGTAAGTATTCAAGAAGATGGTTCTTGGCTAGATATTAAATTTGATATTTCAAATATTGAAGAATCTGAAATTAATGATGTCTTAGTTAGTTTAATGAAACAACAAGATTACCATCAATTAAAAAGTGGTCAATTATTATTCTTAGATGAGCAAGGTTTTAGAGAAACAAGTACAGTCTTGCAACAACTAAGAGGAGATATCAAAGTAAGAAAAGGAAAATTAGAAGTCCCTAGATATCGCGGGTTAATGGTGAATCATGCTTTATCAGAAATGGCTGATGTGGAAACAACAGATAAGTTCAACACAATGGTTCATGACTTAACACATCCTAATGATTTTAAAATTCCTTTACCAAAAGGCTTAAATGCTAGTTTAAGGGAATATCAAGTGACAGGATTTAAATGGTTGAAGATGTTAAGTCACTATCAATTTGGTGGTATTTTAGCTGATGATATGGGACTTGGGAAAACAGTTCAAACCATTACTTACTTGTTATCTGAAAAAGAAGAAGGTAAGTTAACAAGTCCCTCGTTAATTGTTGCTCCAGCAAGTTTATTATATAACTGGCAAATTGAAATTGAAAAATTTGCACCAAGTTTAAAAGTAGCTGTTGTGATTGGTAGTAAACTAGAGCGTGAAGAAATAGTTGAGGCTCATAAAGACGTGGATGTTTTAGTAACATCATATGCAACTTTAAGACAAGATTTTGATATTTACAATGAGCAAACTTTCCATAGTTTAATCTTAGATGAAGCACAAATGATAAAAAATGCAGCAACTAAGACATTCCAAACTATAGAAACACTAAAAGCAGATCACTATTTCGCCTTGAGTGGAACACCGATTGAAAATAAATTAGAGGAATTATGGTCATTATTTAGAATCTTAATGCCAGGCTTTTTTCCACCGTTAAGACGATTTAAGCAACTGCCAACAGAAAGTATTGCTATGATGATTCAGCCATTTGTCTTAAGACGTGAGAAGAAACAAGTCCTTAAAGATTTACCAGATAAGATTGAGACAGATCTTTACAGTCATTTAACAGAAGAGCAAAAAACTGTGTACGTAGCTCACTTAAGACAGATGCAAAAAAGTTTAGTTGGTATGTCGAAAAAAGAATTAAATCAAAACCGGATTTCGATCTTAGCAGGCTTAACTAGACTAAGACAAATCTGTTGTCACCCTAAATTATTTATTGAGGATTATGAGGGAGACTCTGGAAAACTGATTCAAGCTTTAGATATTATTCAGACAGCTAAATCAAATGGTCGACGCATTTTATTATTCTCTCAATTTACAGGAATGCTTGATATTTTAGAAGAAGAGTTAGCTAAAAAAGAAATCACAACCTTTTATTTAAGAGGAAGTACACCAATTAGTAAACGACAAGAGATGGTGGATCGATTTAACCGTGGTGATAAGGATGTCTTCTTAATTTCACTAAAAGCTGGGGGGACCGGACTTAACTTAACTGGAGCAGATACTGTTATTCTTTATGATTTATGGTGGAATCCAGCTGTTGAAGACCAAGCAACAGGACGAGCTCATCGTATGGGACAAAAGAAAAAAGTCGAGGTCTGGCGCCTGATTTCTGAGGGAACAGTTGAAGAGAAAATGAATAGACTACAAGCAGAGAAAAAAGAATTATTCCAACAAGTCTTAAACTCAGAAGATGTAAAAGAATTAAGCAAGATGACTATTGAAGATATACAGGATATATTGGATGTAGGAGTTTAAAAAAATTATATAAAAAATCATATTAAGTAGAGTTAAGTCTATTTGTATGATTTTTTTATTTTAAACTCATTTTAAAGTTGTTGTTTTGCTATTTGTGTAATTTATGTAGTTTTTTGATTTGAAAAAGTTATGTAAATGTTTTTTGTATATTTCGTTCGTATAAGGTATAATAAAAGTGTGAATACTTAAAAGAGGTGCTATCTACTAATTTTATAATTGAAAATAAAACTGAGAAAATATTATAGAAATGGAGGAAAAGTTGTGAAAATAAAACAATTAATTATTGGTGCTCTACTATGTTTAAGTTTTACCTTACTTATACCAAATATAGGACAAGCAGTTGTTGAAGAAACAAGTTATGAACAATCAGCTGAACCTTTCAAGCAAAGAGGAGAGTATGTAGAAGTTACAAATTTTGAAGACTTAGTTAAGCATATGAGAAGTGAAGAAACTAAATATGTGAAAATTATGAATGATATAGGTAATACGAATTCACTTTTAGGTGGAACAACTACAGGTGGAGCTTATCATCCTGCAACTAATTTTAGTAAAGGAAAAAGAATTACTAAAGTATTAGATGGTCGTATTCCTGATGGAGAAGGTGGTTACAGAAATGCCAAAGTAAATTTTAGAAGGTATGGGCTTTGGTATGATAGTGGTAATACTCCTGTAAGTATTTATTCTCAGAATATGGAAGTTTATGCTATGAACTATTATGGATGGGTGACAGCTAATGGTCCAAATAAGGGATCTAAAGTATACAATCATAATGTACATCATATAGGATCACAGTTAATGCGATCTGACAATCAAGACGTTTTCTTTTCTGGCAATGTCAGAACAGATGTTGTTATAGAATATACATTTGATGGCAATAAACATACACCTAATGCTGGTCAAGGAAATATGCAAAGTTCTAATGTGACTTTTGCAAAAAATTCAACGTTTATTGCGACTTCGGAACAAGATGGAAACCTTCAAGTTCTTAGCTCAGGTACAGTTAGATTGGGTGAAGGTGCTGATGTCTTGTTAGACACTAGTGATGATAGTCCGTATGACTTTACGCCTATAGATTATAATAACGAACAAGCACCTTCTTTACATGTACAGCAAGGAAGCGTTGTTTTAGAAAAAAATGCCAAATTAACAATAAATTCTGGTCCTACACGGAAAAAAACAGCTATTTTTTTAGAGCAGTCAGGATCGAAAATTGAGTTGAAAGAAGGATCTGAGCTGAGCGTTAACTTAGTTGGAAATGATACAAATGGAATATTCCCTGGAATAAATGGGACTAGACCTATTCAATTGAGTGATAACACATCTCTAACAGTAGGGACAGATGCTATATTTTCGATATCATCTACAGGAACAAAAGGCGGACAGTCACCAATTATGAGTGTTGGTTCAAATGCAAAATTTATGGTGAGTAGAAAAGGCTCTTTCATAGTTGAAACAGACGGGACAGGAAACAAAGCGATATTAGATATGGGGTCTAATGCGGATTTTAGATTTACAGATGCGCAGAGTGTAGACATTAAGTTTTTAAATAGTAATGTTCATACTAATTCTAGGCTTATTAATATGACAAATCCAGGTAATTTTTATGTAGATGTTCAAAAAGTAAATACTTGGACGAAGGGAGCAAACATAGTTGATGAGGATGTTCCAAACTTTAAATCATATGCACCTATGTTTGGGATGCGAATACCATATAATGGGCCCAATGTCCAAAGAACAAGCTCTAAGTTTACAGCTGCATCAACAACTAAGAATACAGTAGACGAATTCAAAGCTAACTTTAATACATATACTGGAAATAGTTCGGCGGGGTATCAAAGGTTACAATATGAGTTTATTCCAGACGTAGATTTGACAATTGATACAGTAGCAACAGATGTGTCTACTGATCAAAGTTCAACTACAGTTTCAGGAACAGCGACCCCTGGTTCGTATTTACGTTTATCTACAACTCCTATTGCAGGTTCAGGAAGACCGACAGAAATTGATCCGAAAAACAATGGAATAAAGTCACCTGTAGAATTAACATCAAGTGATAATCCTGTTTTTGGAAAAATGCTTGATAATTTCACTTTAATTGTACCTGCATCTGGCAAGTATACATACACTCTTCCGTCAGGTAATTTTAATGCAGGTACTGAAATTGAAGTTTATGGGTTTAAAGATGGTAAAGAAAAATCTGTATATCAAACAGTATTAGATGAAACACCGCCAATAGGTGAGTCAAATGAGTATTTAGAAGTGGAGGGAGGTCCAGTACCATTACCTTCAGTATTTGTTAAAAATCCTACAGATACTCATCCATTACCGCAAAATTTTACTTATGAATATAAAACAGACATTAATGATGTAGCAGCGATGATGTCAGTAGTAGGAACTCATGAAGTAGAAGTTTATGTAATTGATAACGCAGGTAAAAAAGGAGTAGTTAAATCAAATTTAATTATCTTTGAAAGTGATAAAAGAAACGTACTTGAGGCATCTGATATAAGTATTACTCAAAATGAACTAAAACAAATTACGAACCTAGAAGAATACATCCTAACAGAGAGTAAGGCAGAAGCCTATAAAATAGTTAACAATCGTAAAGAAGATTTTACAAATAAAATCAAAGTGACAGATTATGGTGGACTTTCAACGTCAACTAAAAAAGGTGTATTTGATGTAACTTTAGAAGTACCTAATGAACCATTAAGTAAAAAAATTAAATTTACAGTTATACCAAGTGAAGTGGAAATGACTTTAAAGCAAGTTTATAAAGGGACAGATGATGTGATTTATTCTGATTTAAAGAATAAGACACCGATTACGAATTACAAAGAAAATGTCACAATAGGTGATTCTATATCAGAATTAGTTGATCAGTTAATTACCGATAAAAAATTAGTTGTGAATCATGATGGTTTCGTAGATATTGACAAATCTAAATTCATTATCAAAGTTGATGGGAAAAAAAGAGAATTAACTGAAATACCAGACGACCCCTTCGATTTAATTTTTGAATATGAAGGTCAGATGTTTTTTGAAAGTGTGCCAGATTTGAAATTTGGTCAAATCAACACAACTAAGGATCAGTCTGTTCATAAATTACCCGATAAAGAAAAAGCCGATGTAGAAATAGTCAATACATTACAGCATAAAAATTGGGAGCTTAAAGTGTCTCTACCGAAAGGCATTAAAAAAGGTGGTAAACCTACTGGTGAAGAATACTTAGGAGAACTGATTTATTATGGTGCTGATAATAGTAAGACTCCAATTGGAATAGGCGGTACAAAATTATTAACTCAAGATAACCCAAACGAGCTTTTCAGTGAATTAGATATGAAAGGTAAAGATAATGTTGGAATGAGGTTGACTCAAAAAATAGGTAATTCAGCAGGGAATTATCAAGGTGATTTACTATGGAGTCTAGACGATGTTCCGGAATAATCTTTGATTAAATAAAAAGTGAGCTCCTAAGTTAGATTTGATTTCTAACTTAGGAGCTCATGTTTATTATTATTTACGCTTTTTTTGTTCTTTTTTAAGTTTAGCGATATTTTTTTTACGTATGTCTTTTAATTTTTGTTGATTAATTTTATTTTCTTTTTTTGTTTTTGAAAGCCAAAAAACAATGAAAATAGCTAAGACAGTAGCTGCAACAATTCCGGCTATAATAAAATAATTAAAAACATTTTTTTTATTTTCAACTAACTCAATCGCTTCTTTATTAATTCGATAACTTTGTTCCTTTGAGATTTCAAAATTTTTGTCAAAAGTAAAATCTTGTTCTTTTGTTTTTACAGTCATATTTAAAGTGTATCTTCCTGGTTCTAATGGTTCGTTATCCCACATAACAGGGAAATCAAAATTAGAATTAGGAGCAAATTCAATATCAGTTCGTTGTTCTGACTTGATTACTTTATCTGAATTAAATTTAGTGATTTGTGCATCAACTGCTACTCCGCCAATTAAAATAGGTGATTTATTCTGTAAATTAGCTGTAACGGCTGTTCGATATGAATATAATGCGGGTTTAATATTATTTAATTCGATAATAGGAGTAATATTATCTTCGTTAACTCCATGTAGGACAACTCCTTTAATCATTTGAAATTTATTGATAAAAGTAACGTTTTCCTCAGCTTGTATAGATTCTTCGTCATCTACAATATCAGTAACTAATCCACCAAGTACAACCCCTTCAAAGGGTTCTTTAGGATACTCTAACTTGAAAGTTAAAGTTTTTGATTTTCCAGCTTCTATCTCCACCTCTTGCTTTTCACTGATTAAAGATGTAAAAGGAGTAACTAGTGTGTCATCATATTGGTAGTCTTTACTTTGCTTATTATACTCTATCTCACCTTTAATATTTGTAATGGCATTTGTTGGTGTTACTTGAAAAGTCTTTGTTTTTTTTCCAGTGTTGTTAACAGTTACTTCAATTTCTTGAGTTTGAGAAGGTTCCATTAATAAATCTAGATAAGTTACTGTCTTATCAATTTGATTTTTTGGTTGTGCTACTGACATAGTAAAATCCATGTTTTCATTATCCGCAAATGAGGGAGTGTTAGTAATCATTAAAGATGATAAGAGAGTGGTCAATAATAAGAAAGTTTTTTTTAGTTTCATTTTTTGAAACACCTCATTTCTTATGTTTTTTTTAATACCCTTTTATGATAAAACAGTCTGACATAATAAGCAACTGATTATTTTGATTACTTAGAATGATATTTATGGGATTGACAACAATATAACAGTTGTTTAATACAAAAAAATACAATATGTGTTTAAAAAAGATACGATAAATGATATAATGGAATTATACAAATCAATTTTTTATTTAAGGAGGATAATTATGAACACAAAAAAATTACTAATTGGTGCTTTGTTAATATCAAATTTAGGTTTTGTTGTAGGAACTAATGTTTTGGCTGCGGAACAGGATTCAAAGAAAACAGATGCAACTTTTGAAATTGTAACAAATCCAGACGGAACAATCATGATAGAGGCTAACTCTTTACTTTTTGGTCCACAAACTATTTCACCAAGAGATGTAGATGCGAAAGCTACAAATGATCTTAACATTAAAGTGACTGAATTTAGTGGATGGAAGCCGGGGTGGACTTTACAAGTTCAGATGTCAAAATTTAAGGATGGAACAAGCGAAGCTAAGGATATTAAGTTGTTCTACCCTAATGTTGTACCAACAACTACTACAGGCGGAGATGCGAATAAACATCTACCAATTTCAGATGGAAAAGATAAGGGATTCATAGATGAAAATGTAAAAGGTACTATAGTAGAAGATAATAATACACCAGTAACATTGGCAGGCGCAAAAGCAGGTAATGGTTATGGAGAATGGACACTTGCTTATGGAGCCTCAGCAGATACTAATGTTCAATTAAGAATACCAACAGGTCAAGTAGTGGGAAATTATAAGAGTACAGTGACTTATACTGTTCGAGATACTCCAATTTTATAAAAATAATAAACTTCAGAAAAAAATAATATACAAAAGTGTTATAAAATTATAAATAAGATGCTTATTGCTGTATATTTCTTATAAAATATTAAATTTATAGTTGTTATTTCTATTGAATAATAAAAAACATTACATTTTTATTAAGGAAAATAAAATGTTGTTCAAAAAAAATACCTATAATGATATATTATTAGTAAGTTAGAAAATAAATATTTCTTCTAAAAATTTTCTGATTTTAAATTTAAAGAAAGTTGAGGATTTATTGTGAGTGTCAATAAGAATGTTATAGCAAAGATATTTTCTGTGATTTTAGCGCTGTTTTGGTTAGTGTATATTTTCCAAGTTTATCGATTCTATTCTCAAGTAAAAGAATTCATAACACCAGGAAGCTCATATATGATAAAAATTCTAGAATTTACTAATTATCGTGGTAATGAGTTAATTATCATGTTAGCTGTATTTTTTGTACTGGTCTCAGTAACTAGTTTGCTTTCAATTTATTTTTACCGTGTGACAAGTATAAAAAATCAAAGGGAAATTCTTAGTTATATGATTTTTGCTAATTTATTTTTTATCGCTATTGTCTGTGTGTTGTCAAATGTTTTTTTCTCAGTTCATTTATTGTTAGTTATTTTATCGATGATAGTTGTAAGTACATCACTATATGTGTCTAATCTGTTGTTTAGTTCAAATGTGAATTTCAAAAAAGGTGATATTATTTTTTCAAGTGATGCTTTTTTAACGAAAGATCAGGCAAAGGATGGACTCAATAAAAAAATGAGAAAACTTAATTCATCAAAATTGTCAGGTGATATTTTCATAGTAGACAAGGAATACTATTTTGAAGTCTATGCCACAGATCAATTAGTTTTGAATAGCAAAGGAGATTTTATTATAAATGAAAAAGAAAAATAATATTATTAAAAAAGTATGTTTAGTAATTATTTTGCTTTTCTCGTTTGTTACTAGCGTAGATGCAGCAGATGATAAAAAGCATGGAATAGGATTTGAAATTAGACCTATCTTACCTCAAACACAAATAGATAATAGTTTAGGTTATTATTATTTTGAAACAAAGCCTGGTGTAAAACAGGAAATAGAGTTATCAGTTTTAAATGTTCAAGATAAAGATATTACAGTAGAGATATTTGTTGAAAATGCAATATCTACTAAAACTGGTAGTATTGATTATACTACCAACCTTGAAAAAGTACACGATTCTTTAAAAAATCCAATGTCTGAGATTTTAGCTCCTACTGAAAAAGTGGTTACAGTTAAACCAGAAGAAGAAAAAATAGTCTTTTTAGAGATTAACCCACCAGCTGAAACATATGAGGGAGCAAAGATGGGGCGAGTTATTGTTAAAGAAAAAACAGAAGAATCATCTGTCGGAGTAAGTCAAGAGTATCAATACGGAATAGGTGTTATTACATCTGAATCAGGAGACTTATTTAATGATGGAGATATTCTAAAATTAGAGGATGCAAAAGCGTTTGTGAGCAATGGGTCAAAAGTAATTCAAGGAGAATTAGTAAATCCACTACCTAAAACTATTGAAGACTTAGAAGTAAGAGCGTTTGTAACAAAAAAAGGTGACAGTAAAAAATTAAAAGAGAAAAATATCGATAACTTTTCTTTTGCTCCGAACTCAAAAGTACTTTACGAAATACCTTGGGGATTAACTAATTTTGAAACTGGAGAATACACATTCAACTTTAAAGCTAGTAATGATTTTGAAAGCTTTGATTTAACTAAAGACTTTAAAATCAGAGGTGAAGATGCTAAAAAGCTGAATAATCAAGCAGCCTTTTCTGTTCAAACACCTAATTTTATGAAAATGTTGATTATTATTATGAACGTTATTCTAATCTTATTATGCATTATTTTATATATGAGAAATAAAAAATGGATTACTGAAATTAAAGCTCGTAAGAGAAGTAACAGAGGAAAAAGTAAGAAAGGAAGAAAAAAGAAGTAGGGAGGAGGCTATTGGATTGAGAAAATTAAAAATCTATAGTTTGTTAGTTTGTTTGGTATCACTAATAATTTTTTCTCCAACTATTACAAAAGCTGAAATAAGTGAAACAAAAAATAATTTGGAGACAAAAACAGAAATTGAGATTAAAAAGGGACCAGATAAAGTTATTACTAAAGACGAAGAAACTATATACGAACCTAGTGAGCCAAAGCCAATAAGAATTTTACCTCAAACAGGTGAAATTATTACTACCTTTATCTATGTTATTGTGGGATTGTCTTTATTAATCTTTTTAATCGGAATACTGATAAACAGAATGACGAGAGAATATATTAGATGGGAGTATTAAGTAATGAAAGATTATTTATGGATTATCATTGTGGCGATATTTGCATTAATCGCTTTTATCTTTTTTATGATGACTTTGTCAAATAGTTCATCATTAATAAAAAGACTAAGAAAAAGTAAAGCTAATATTATGTTAAATTTAACTATATTATTAATTGGTCTAGCTAATATTGGTATTGGTATCTACTTGCTACAAGATGTGAGACAACAGATTGAGAGATTTAGTAATTTTTAAACTAATAATTAATTTTTTTATTCAGAGAGTTCATTTAATCGGTTTTTTTGTAATTTTTTTTAGTTTAAAAATGTCTTTTATGAACTAAATGTATAAAAATGAGCTCTTTGTTCAATGAATATGATGAAAAAATATTTTTATAATTAAAATAAACATTTTGTTATAAAAAGGTATCTTTTATGAACGGTGTGTGTTAGTATTAATATATACCTAATAGAAGCAGAATAATTTTAACCTCATGCTTTCATATAAGGTATAATTAAAATACGGAAAAAACAATAATTAATAATTATTGTAAAAAAATGAAAGGGTGTAATATATAATGAAGAAGACTATTTTAGGAACAGTTCTATTATCGGCTGTAGTATTATCAGCAGGAGTTGTAAATACTTATGCAGCAACAGAACATGATTCATATGATTCAAACGTTGAAGTGAGAATTAACGAGGGTGGTACTATCGTAGTACCTGGACCATACAAAGATAAGTTATCTTTAGTTTATGTTCCAGATGTATTTAAATTTACTGGATCAGAAACTACTGGAGCTTTAGAGCTAAAAAATGAAAACGCAAATAAAGAAAAAAGTTTTATTGTTGTTAATGATGATAGAAAAGATGAGGATGGCAAGCGTGTAGGTGGAGACTGGAAAGTTACTGGTAAATTAAGTGCCTTGGAAGCAGGTAATGAAAAGTTACCAGCTAAAATGTCTATTGTGCCTGGTGATATTACTAAATACGATATTGGTGATTTAGTTAATAAATCAGATGGAACAATTGATTTTGCGCCAAAAGCAATTGGTACTGACCGTGTGGATATTGGAAATGCAGGTTTTGTTGTAAAACCTTTTGTTATGGATGCTAATGGAGACGCAGTTGAATTCTTCACAGCAACAGCAGCAGCAGCTGAAGCTGAAGCAGGAGCTAAAACTAGCTTAGGAGATGCTACATTAGATATTGCAACAGGAAAAGCAGTAGCTGGTAGCTATATTGGTAAAGTTACTTGGACTTTAACTTCATCAAAATAAAATATACTTTTTTAAAAAAGTTAGATTAACTATCTAACTTTTTTTTTTGTCAATTTATCAATTTCGAGGGGGAAAGATAACAAAATATCAAAACTTTTGTTATAGTATAATTTCAGTATCGGATTTGGAGGGATTGGTTTGTTTAAACGTTTTTTTGCTTATTATAAGCCTTATAAGGCTTTATTTATATTAGATTTTACTTGTGCTGTTATCGCTGCGCTTTTAGAGTTAAGTTTTCCAGTGATTGTTAATCAAGTGATTGATAAAATTATGCCAAGTGGAAATCTACGCTTAATTTTTATGGTTAGTACTTTGCTGTTATTCTTTTATGTCATTAATACAGCTTTTCAATATATTGTGGTTTATTTTGGGCACAAGTTAGGTGTGAACATTGAGACGGATATGAGAAATCAGTTATTCGCTCATTTTCAAAAACAACCTTTTGAGTTTTATGATAATCAAAAAACAGGTAAGTTGATGAGTCGTTTAACAACTGATTTATTTGAAATATCAGAACTTGCCCATCATGGTCCAGAAGATGTGTTTATCACAGTTATGACTTTAGTGGGTTCGTTTTTATTAATGTTTAATATTCATCCACAATTAGCATTGGCAACGGCTATTATGGTGCCGTTTATTACTGTAGCCCTTGCTTATTTTAATAAGCGTATGACTAAAGTAAATACTAAGATTTACGATAATTTAGGTGAGTTTAATGCAGGGATTGAAGCTAGTGTTAGTGGGATTCGAGTGACGCAAGCTTTTGCCAATGAACATTTTGAGAAACAAAAATTTGGTAAATTAAATGAATTATATCGTCAATCTAAGTTAGCTTTTTATAAAACAATGGCTTTAAGTTCTTCTTATAATTATTTATTGATTCGTTTAATTAGTTTATTTGCTCTAATATTTGGTTCTTATTACACTATTAAAGGAGACATTACTAACGGTAACTTTGTTGGTTTTATTCTTCTATCTAATGTTTTTGCAAGACCAATTGAGAAAATTAATACTATGCTTGAAAGTTATCCAAAAGGGTTTGCTGGCTTTAAGCGTTTAACAGATGAATTGGATAAAGAACCAAGTATTCAAGACAAAGATGGTGCAGTTGAAGTAGAAAGCCTTAAAGGAGATATTAACTACAATCAAGTTAATTTTTCATATGGTGACGGGACGCAAGTTTTAGATAATCTATCTTTATCTATTAAGCAAGGTGAGACGGTTGCTTTTGTGGGACCAAGTGGTGCTGGGAAAACAACTTTATGTCACTTACTACCTCGTTTTTACGAGATTGATTCAGGAGATATAACAGTTGATGGGTTTAATATCCAAGACGTGACCATGAGTTCTTTACGTAAACAAATTGGTATCGTTCAACAAGATGTTTTTCTTTTCCCGGGAACGATTAAAGAAAATATTGCTTACGGCAAACTTGGTGCTAGCGAAGAAGAAATTCAAGTAGCAATTAAGTTAGCTCATTTGAATCAAGTGATTCAAGATATGCCAGAAGGTCTTGATACTGTTATTGGTGAGCGTGGTGTGAAATTATCTGGTGGTCAAAAACAACGTGTGGCTATTGCTCGTATGTTTTTAAAGAATCCGCCGATTTTGATTTTAGATGAAGCTACATCCGCTTTAGATACAGAAACTGAAAATGTTATTCAAGAGTCTTTAATGTCCTTATCAGAGGGACGTACGACGTTAATGATTGCTCACCGTTTAGCGACGATTAAACAAGCAACGCGTATCATTGTCGTTAACGAGGAAGGTATTGCTGAAGATGGAACTCATGAAGAGTTAATGGCTAAAGAAGGAGCTTATAAACGTCTTTATGATGCACAGTTTAGAGATTAATAAAAGAGGTTGTAGGATAGGTGAAAACTTATTTTACAATCTCATTTTCTTTTATTACCAGTAGTTTTGACGTAGAATAAGACAATAAAAATAGTTTAGGAGTTTTCTTATGAAGATTGTAAGAGAAAAATTAGCCATACTAGCGATGTTGACAGCTTTAAGTGTCGTGTTAGCCTTGTTTTTTGTCATTCCAGTTCCTTTAACAAAAGGATATGTTAATTTTCTTGAAGTTGGCATTTATATAGCAGCTATGTTGTTTGGTGGACCTGCAGGGTTCGTTGTAGGAGCAATTAGTGGAGGAATGTTAGATTTATTATTAGGTTATCCTCAGTGGTTGCCTTTTTCAGTTTTGATTCATGGTTTGCAAGGTTATGTGGCTGGTAGATTTACAAGAAATGGATCTAATTCAGGGCGAATGATTTCGTTAATAAGCGCGTCGCTATTAATGATAGTGGGTTATTTTTTTGCTACTTGGTTTTTATATGGCAGTGTAGCAGGTGTCGCTTCTATTATTGGAAATGTGTTTCAAACGGGTTTTGGAATGGTTATTTCCTTAGTTTTAATTAAAGTATTAGATCGTTTAAATTTAACCAAATAGAAGGTGTTGAGAGAAAGATTCCTTAAAGAATTTTTCTTTTTTTTATGCTAAAATGGGAGTTAAGTAAAATCGGGAAAATTGTGTATAAATGGAGGAATGTTAAATGTCGGGATATCATATAGCTGTCGTTGGTGCCACTGGTGCTGTTGGCACAAAAATGAAAGAAATGTTGGAAGAAAGTTCACTTCCAATTAGTGGGATTAAATTTTTAGCTTCTAAGCGTTCATCAGGAAAAGAGATTAGCTTCAAAGGTGAGACGTACATCATTGAAGAACTGACGCCAGACGCTTTTTTAGGTATGCAGATAGCCTTGTTTAGTGCGGGAGGGTCTATCTCTCGAGAATATGCTCAAGAGGCTGTACAACGCGGCTGTGTCGTTATTGACAATACAAGTGCTTTTCGTATGGATAAGGATGTGCCTTTAGTTGTACCAGAAGTTAATGCTCATCATTTACAATATCATCAAGGTATTATTGCCAATCCAAATTGTTCGACGATTCAAATGATGGTTGCTTTAGAACCAATCCGTGAGTCTTTTGGTTTAGAGCGTTTAATTGTGTCAACTTATCAAGCTGTCAGTGGAGCAGGTGTAGCAGCAGTCAATGAATTAAAACAACAAGCTAAAGACATATTAGATGGCAAAGAAGAAGTTGAAGTTAATATTTTACCCTGTTCAGGGGATAAAAAACATTATCCTTTAGCGTTTAATGCGTTACCTCAGATTGATGTGTTTGGTGCTGAGGGCTACACAGAAGAAGAGTGGAAAATGATTAATGAAACCAAAAAAATTATGTCTGATGATACGATTAAAGTTAGTGCGACTTGTGTTCGTGTTCCGGTTATGTCAGGTCATTCAGAGTCTATCTATATTGAGACAACTAAAAAAGATGTGACAGTTTCTCAGTTACAAGCATTATTAAAAGATGCTCCAGGAGTTACTTTACAAGACAAGCCAGAAGAACAACTTTATCCACAACCAAGGACAGCTGTTGGGCACAAAGATGTGTTTGTAGGACGGATTCGTCGTGATTTAGATACACCAACAGGATTCCATATGTGGGTTGTATCAGATAATTTATTGAAAGGTGCTGCTTGGAATTCCGTTCAAATTGCAGAAACATTGCATGAGATGGATTTAGTTCGTGTGGCAGGATAAGGGGACTTAAAAATGATAAATGAATTAAAGAATGCGCGTATTTTGACAGCAATGATTACACCTTTTGATGAATCAGGTAATTTAGCTATGGAAATGATTCCAGTTGTGGTAAATTATTTAATAGAGCATCATACAGAAGGTATTGTTGTGGGTGGCACAACAGGAGAATCTCCAACCTTATCTGAAGAAGAAAAAATAATCTTATACAAGGAAACCATTAAGTCAGTTGCAGGTCGTGTCCCTGTTATTTGTGGCGTTGGAAGCAATGATACAAGAGCTTCTATCTCTTTTATTCAAAGAGTAGCTAACTTACAAGGTGTGACAGCAGGGCTTTGTGTGGTTCCTTATTATAATAAACCAAGTCAAGAAGGTATGTATCAACACTTTAAAGCATTAGCAGAAGCAAGCGATTTACCAATCATTCTGTATAATGTCCCAGGCAGAACGGGGGTCAATATGACAGTTGAGACAACTCTTAGACTAGCAAAAGTACCAAATATTATTGGAACAAAAGAATGTCAAGGATTAGAGGCTTTTACAAGTATTGTAAATAATACACCTCAAGACTTTTTAGTCTATTCTGGAGAAGATCATTTATCACTACCATGTAAATTAATTGGTGGAGATGGTATTATTTCAGTTTCCTCACATGTTGTAGGGGATGAAATGTTTGAAATGTATCAAGCTTTAGAAGAGAAAGACATAGAAAAAGCAGCCAAAATTCATGGGGAATTAAATCCCGTGTTTGATGCTGTCTTCTCTGTGCCTTCGCCTGCACCTATTAAAACTGTTTATAACGAATGGGGCTTATTAGTTGGAGAGCCAAGACTACCTCTTGTTTCATGTAATAATGAAGAAAAGACAAAAATAATGACTGAAATTAATCAAGTCGTAAAAAAATAATGAGGTGGAAAGAGTGAGTCAAATAAAAATAGTCCCTCTAGGTGGCGTTAGAGAAAATGGAAAGAGTATCTACGTTGTGGAGCTGGAGAAAGAAATCTTTGTTTTAGATTGCGGATTAAAATACCCAGAAAATGAGCAGTTAGGAATTGATATGGTTATTCCTGATTTTTCATATCTATTAGAAAACAAAGATAAAATTGCAGGAGTGTTCTTAAGTCATGGTCATGCCGATGCCATTGGTGCTTTACCATATCTGTTAGAGAATATTACTGTACCAGTATTTGGGTCTGAGTTAACAACTGAGTTAGCTAAAATAAATGTTAAAAATTATGCCAAAACAAAAGACTTTAATGAATTTCATGTTGTAGATGAATTTACTGAAATTGATTTTGGTAGTGCTGTGATTAGTTTCTTTAGAACAACTCATACAGTGCCAGATTCTTTAGGTATTTCAATTAGAACAAGTGAAGGAAATATTGTGTACACAGGAGATTTTAAATTTGACCAAAGCGCATCAGCTCCTTATGCAACGGATTTTGCTCGTTTAGCAGAAATTGGTAAAGAGGGCGTTTTTGCTTTACTTAGTGATTCTAGTAATTCAGAAAGCACAGCTTTAATTGCTTCTGAAAATCAAGTGGCTGAAGAAGTTTATGATACGATTCGTTATTGGGATGGTCGTATTATTGTAGCCAGTGTGGCAAGTAATATTCAACGTGTGCAACAAATTTTTGATGCAGCAGATAAAGCTGAGCGTCATATCGTCATTACTGGAAAAGATGCAGAACAAATTGTTCAAACAGCTATAAAATTAGGTAAACTAGTATTGCCTAATGAAGAATTACTAATTAGCGAAAAAGAAATGAAAAACAAACGTCCTGATCAGTTAATCATCTTAGAAACAGGTCGTATGGGTGAGCCGTTACAATCGTTACAAAAAATGGCTAGTCGTCGCCACAAATCAATCAATATCGAAGAAGGAGATTTAATTTATATTACAACTACTCCGTCTATTTCGATTGAAACGACAATGGCTAAAACGGAAGACATGATTTACCGTGCTGGTGGTCAAGTGAAAACTATTTCTGATAACCTTTATGTGTCAGGTCATGGTAACCAAAATGATCTTAAATTAATGATTAACTTAATGAAACCTAAATACCTTATTCCAGTTCAAGGTGAATACCGTTTACTAGCAGCTCATGCTGAGTTAGCTCATGAAGTAGGAATGGATTACCAAGATATCTTTATTACAGGTCGTGGAGACATTTTAGAGTTTGAAAAAGGTCGACTACGTATGACTGGTACAACAGACGCTGATAATGTATTAATTGATGGTTTAGGCGTAGGGGACGTTGGAAATATCGTTTTACGTGATCGTAAGATTTTATCTCAAGATGGTATCTTTATTGCGGTTGTGACAATCAATCGTCGTGCAAAAAAAATCATTTCAAAACCTCGTATTACGTCTAAAGGTTTTGTTTACATGAAAACAAGTACGGATTTAATGACTGAAAGTGCAACGATAGTAGAGAATGTGGTTCTTGAAAACCTAGGCAAATCAGATTTTGACTGGGGTGTCTTAAAACAAGAGATTAGAGAACAATTAAGTCGTTATCTATATGATCAAACAAAACGTAGACCGGTTATTTTACCAGTTATCATGGAATCAAGCCAAAAAAGAAAATAGAATGCACAGATGTAGGTTGACTTAGCCAAGTTGACCTACATTTGTTTTGTTAAAAGGGGAGAACAAGATGAATCAAGAAAAGATTCAAAAATATCGCTGGTTTAGTTTAGCCGCAGTGGGTTTATTTACATTCATGTCAACTTTAGATGGCAGTATTGTCAATATCGCCTTGCCAGTGATATCAGAAGATTTAGGTGTAGCCATGAACTTATCAGAATGGATTGTCTCTATTTATTTAATGGCAATCTGTGTCTTTTTACTGATTTTTGGAAAAATTGGCGATAGTTTTGGTAAAATCAAAGTGTTTAAAATTGGTACCATCGTTTTTATTATCGGTTCCTTTTTATGTGGTATTCCAGGGAGCTTACCATTATTACTTGTTTCTAGAGTAGTTCAAGCGATTGGAGCTAGTATGACAATGGCTACAAGTAGCGGGATTATTACTGAAATATTCCCAGCAAAAGAAAGAGGAAGAGCTTTAGGGCTAATTGGTTCGTTTGTTTCTTTAGGAGCGATTGCAGGGCCTGGTATTGGTGGCGTTATCTTGTCTCATTTTGAATGGTCTTATATTTTCTGGATTAACGTGCCAGTGGGTATTATTACTTTGATGTTTGGTTGGTATTTTTTACCAAAAGAAGAAGTGAAAACAGGAGAATCAATTGATTTTGTAGGATTTATTCTATTTGCTTTATTCATTATGTTATTCTTTGGCGGCATCTTCTTAGGACAGGAAATAGGATTTGATCAAAAAATAATTTGGTTAATGATTGTAGTTGCATTAGTGTCTTTAGTTGTTTTCTATCGTTATGAAATGAAACACGATAAGCCATTGGTTCAATTTAAATTATTTAGTAATAAGTTATTTACAGTCAGTTTGCTAACAGCGACGATGATTTTTATTACCAACTTTTTTGCTAATGTGGTGAATCCTTTTTATCTACAAAATGTATTAGGATTAGAAGCTAATATCGCTGGAATGCTAATGATGGTTTTCCCCTTAGTAATGGTTGTGGGAGCTCCTTTAAGTGGTTATTTAACAGATAAAAAAGGACCGCACTTGATTACGTTAATTGGATTAGTTTTAATTACACTAGGTCAAATTGGGTACTTAGTATTAGGTGAAAACTCACCTGTGCCATTATTTTTAGTTATTATGTCTCTTGTTGGAGCAGGGAACGCGATGTTCCAAGCGCCAAACAATACGATTATTATGTCTAGTGTAAAAAAAGAAGAGTATGGTGTAGCAGGGAGTTTAAATGCCTTAGCTCGAAACTTTGGAATGGTTATGGGAATCTCAATTTCGACTACTATTCTTTATAAGTCAATGAGTTTTAAAATGGGTGAACGTGTCGTTGGTTTTGTTGAAGGCCGACCAGATATTTTTGTTTACGGCATGCATACTACTTATATTGTTTCTTTTAGTATCTGTTTATTAGCAACTGTTATAACAGCGTGGCGATTCTATCAAGCTAAAAAAAGTGAATAGGAATGAAAGGGGACGACTAATTAGTCGTTCTCTTTTTATCTGTACTGCAATTATCTGATAAATTGAAATAACTGTTATAATCGTTGCAATTTATTTTACAGTGAAATCATGTTAGAATGTTAATGAGTTAGTATTTTTTTGAATGAAACAGAATATTAAAACTATAGTAAGATAAAGAAAGAATTAGGTGAATTAACATGGCAGTAACAAAACATGATCAAATTCTGGAACATATTGAAACACTACCAGTTGGTGAAAAAATATCTGTAAGAGGAATTGCGAAAGTATTATCAGTGAGTGAAGGAACTGCTTATCGCGCCATTAAAGAGGCTGAGAATATTGGTTTAGTATCCACTATTCAACGTGTTGGAACTATTAGAATCGAAAAAAAAATAAAAGAAAATATTGAAAGATTAACATTTGGTGAAGTCTCTAAAATTATTGAAGGGGATATTTTAGCAGGACGTAAAGGACTAGATAAATCACTTAAAAAGTTTATTATTGGAGCAATGACAGAAGAAAACATGCTTCGGTATATCACTTCAGGTTCTCTTATGATTGTGGGAGATAGAGAAGGCGTACAACGCTTAGCACTTGAAAATGGCGCAGCTGTTCTGTTAACAGGCGGATTTGATGTGTCTGAGGAGATTTTATCTTTAGCAGATGAAGTAGAGATGCCGATTATTAGAACGACTTATGACACGTTCACAGTAGCAACAACTATCAATCGAGCTATTAGTGACCAAATGATTAAAAAGGATATTATGCTAGTTGAAGATATCCAAACGCCATTTGAAAAAACGATTTATTTAAGTATGGGAGATACTGTTGGAGATTATCAGGAGATTTCTGAAAAAAGTGGTTTCTCACGTTTCCCTGTTGTAAACAAATCAAATCGTTTAGTGGGAATTATTACAGCTAAAGATGTTGTGAATAAGGCTCTAACACAGCCAATTGATAAAATAATGACTAAAGAGCCAAGAAGAGCAAAAAAGCATATGAGTGTGGCTAGTATTGGGCATCAGATGATTTGGGATGGACTAGAGATTGTTCCTGTGGTTGAAGATGACTTAACCTTAATTGGGATAGTTTCAAGACGTGATGTGATGAAAGCAATGCAGTTAGCTCAAAGACAACCTCAAGTATCTAATACATTATCCGATTTAATTATGGATGAAGTAGTTGAAAAAGAAGGAAAAGAAGACGCAGATTTACCAGAATTTTCATTTGTAGTGACGCCTCAAATGGTAAATAATATGGGGACACTTTCATTTGGTGTGTTAAACCAGATTATATCAAAAGTAGCTCAAAGAACTTTAACAGTGAAATATCATTATAACTCTGTGATTGAACAAATGAGTTTGTATTATTTTAAATTGATTCAAATTGATAGTGAAATAGAATTTAAGTCTCAAATTATTGAAGTTGGTCGACGTTCTGCTAAACTAGATATTGAAGTCTTTATTGATAACGTTGTTGTAGCTAAAGCAATTACAGTTTGCCAGTTAATGGAACAGGCATAGGAGGAAGAAATGAAAGTAACTCAAGAGATATTAGAAAAAATAAAAGAATATGATAAAATCATGATTCACCGTCATCAAAGTCCAGATATGGATGCATTAGGTTCTCAAGGAGGATTAGCTGAGATTTTACGAGCTTCTTTTCCTGAAAAAGAAATTTACGTAGTTGGAGGACCTGTTAACACTCTTTCATATTTAATTGAGATGGAAGAAGTAACAGATGAGATGTATCAAGGAGCCTTAGTGATTGTAACAGACACTGCTAATGAGCCACGTATCAGTGGAGAGCAATACAAATTAGGTGACTTTTTAATTAAAATGGACCACCATCCTGATGATGAGCCTTACGGAGACCTATCATGGGTTAATACGAAATCAAGTAGTGCCAGTGAATTGATTTATGATTTTTATACAGAATTTGAAAAAGAATTAGTGATGACTGTTGAAGCAGCAAGATTGTTGTACGCCGGAATTATTGGAGATACAGGACGATTCAAGTACCCAGCAACAACTAGTCACACATTATTTGTTGGTAGTAAATTAAGAGAATTTGACTTTGATGTGGCAGAATTAAACCGTGAAATGACTGAAATGCCAGAAAATGTTTTACGTTTGTCAGGTTATGTTATGGAAAACGTTCAAGTAGATGAAAATGGAGCAGGAATGGTCTTATTATCACAAGAAGTTTTAGACCGCTTTGGTGTCGTTGATTCTGAAACACCTGCAATTATTCCAATTCCTGGTAAAGTAAGAGGAATGAAAGCCTGGGCAATATTTGTGGCTCAACCAGAAGGTTTTTACCGTGTTCGCTTACGTTCTAAAGGTCCAATTATTAACACGATTGCTAAACGCCATCATGGTGGCGGGCACCCGTTAGCAAGCGGCGCTAATGCAAGTAATCTAGACGAAGTAGCTGAAATCTATGAAGAAATTCAAGAGTTAGTTGCTGATTATGTGAATAAATAAAAAAAGATCATATTATCTGTGGATAATGTAGTGCACCCCCTAAAGTTAGACCAAAAATTCTAACTTTAGGGGTGCACTACATTATATGGTCTTTTTTATGGTTTTAATATAGTTATTTTTTCTTATCTTTGTTAATCGTTTCTTGCATCTCACTTTGTAAATCGATGATTTTAGTCATTAATTCTTGTTGATTAGTTAAAATAGTTGTTAGCTGATCAGTTGTAACTGTTTCTTCTGTTTTAATTTCTTTAGTTTTTTCTGCTTTCTCAGCTTTTTTACTTTCACGTTTCTCTACTTTACGTTTTAGTTTTAACTCTCTAAAAGATTTTACAATCAAACGATATTCAAATAATTGAGAGACTAAAAGAGTTCCAAATCCTCCACACATAAGTAAAAAGTAATGGAATTTTAATTCGCTTAAACGATTAAAGTAATGATTAATTACATCAGGGATTTGAGCGATTTCTTTAACGTTAGCAATTAACCCCTTAACATGTTCGATAACCATAGATACATCTCGAGGTAAATAGCCTAAAGAGAATTGATAATTAAAAATAAAATCTTTCCATTTCTCACTGAGTAGTTGGAGTTGCTTAGGTGTTACTCGGTTAAGAGACGTTGAGATAGTAGTATAAGTCTCTAAGGATGTAGTACCTAAAATATAAGCATAATAAAAACTACCAAATAATAAAGTCAGTAATCCAAGAACAAGAAGAAAATCAAATTTTCTTAATTGCTCGATATAATGGACACGCCATAACTTAAATAGAAAATGAATAATCAAGATAATGAAAAGTAAAATTTCAATAATAAGAAATCCACCTGTTAGAATGGCACCATTTATGGCTCGACTAGTTAAGGCATCAAGCGTATTATCGCTAGTGATTAATGCGATAATATTGGGAATAGAAAAAGATAATTGCGTTTGGAAAAGTCCAAATAAAATTCTCTTTTGAAAATACATTAATATAAAGTAAATAATTGTAAAAATAAAAACAGAATGATAAACACTTTGACGAGTTAATTTTTTATGAAATAGCATAACAAAACCTCCTACAAACTAAGTAAGTTTATTTTACCATGCTATTAAGATTAGGCACATCTATTTTGTATCAAAAAAGAGGACGAATTGAGTCGTCCTCTGAGAATTAAATCGCTTTTTTATTGTCTACAAAACCTAATGTTTTCCAAATAGCTTGTTCACTTAACTCAGAAGAAATCTCAAGAGAAGTGATACCAGTTTCTTGGACTGTTTTTTCAAGAGCTAAGTATAATGTTTCTGCTAATTCATCAGTAGCATGTTCTTTTAATAAGAATTGATGAATAAAAGCTCCTTGTTTAGTTGGGTAGTCCTCGATTAAATCAATTACACCGATTAATGAAGCATCATCAAAAATACCGTAAATGTATTTAGCATCTAAGTTTGAGCCTTCTGGTACAAAGTCTAAGATACTTGAGCTAGAAGAGCCTTCTAGTAAAGCTTCTAATTCAGTTGAATTTTCAGTATTTGATAATAGTTTAATGTGAATCGTTGGGAATTTTGGATGTGTAAAATCTTTCATTGGTTAATAACTCCTTCTTATTTTCTCCAAAGAGCGACGATGTTAGCATCTGAAACAGGGATGAGACCATGTTGTTCATACCATTCTACAGTTGTTTGGTTCTCAGGACTATTGTCTGTAATTAAAACAAATTGTCTGATATGAGAGGTCTCTTTTTTTACTTTTTCTAATAATGTACTGCCGATACCTCTGTTTTGAAATTCTGGAAGAACAAGTAAATCTTGAACATATTCAATCGAAACACCATCACCAATTGTTCTGATGAGGCCAACTAATTGATTATCATACCAAGCACTGATGACAAGACGACTACCTTGTAGTAGTACGTTTAAGTCAGTTAATTGCTCTGTGTAAGATGTCCAACCAATTGAGATGTATAAATTACGTAAGGATTGATCAGCAATATGTTTAGTTGTTTCGTAGTGAATTGTTTGAGTCATATAATTCCTCCTTCACGTCACTCATGAGATACCTCTAGAATACCTTATCTAGAGCAAAAAAAACAGTCTAAATCTAGACTGTTTTTTTAGATATCCTATACACCTTCGTAAGCATCAATGATAATTTGTTTTAGTTCGCTAATTAAAGGCTCTTTTGGATTAGCTGTTGTACATTGGTCTTCGTAAGCTAATTCAGCCATTCTATCAACTGTAGTGTCAAGGACTTGTTGTGTCACGCCTTGTGCTTTAAGGCTCATATCAATTCCAACATCTTTTCCAAGTTGAATAATTTCTAAAACTAAAGCTTCAACTAATTCTTCTGTTGTATTGCCTGCAAATCCTAAATCTCTTGCAATTTGAGCGTAATCTTCATGTGCTCTAAAGTAATCGTATTTAGGGAAGATAGCATGTTTTTGTGGGTCTTTTGCATTGTAGCGAATAATATGTGGTAACAAAATAGCGTTAGTTCTACCATGTGGAATGTTGTATTCACCACCAATTTTATGAGCTACTGAGTGACAAATTCCTAAGAAAGCATTAGCAAAAGCCATACCAGCAATAGCAGAAGCGTTATGCATTTTTTCGCGAGCGATAGGGTCTTGATTATTTACAGAGTTTCTTAGATTGGCAAAGACTAATTTAATGGCTTCTAAACTTAATCCTCTTGTATAATCACTTGCCATAACTGATACATATGATTCTAACGCATGAGTTAAAACGTCCATTCCAGTATCAGCAGAAATTGATCTTGGAACTGATAAAACAAATTGTGGGTCAATGATTGCCACGTCTGGTGTTAAAGCATAATCTGCTAACGGGTATTTAACGTGTGTTTCACTATCTGTAATAACCGCAAATGGTGTTACCTCAGCTCCAGTACCAGAAGTAGTTGGTACACAAACTAAACGAGATTTTTCAGCTTTCGGGAATTTATAGATACGTTTTCTAATATCTAAGAATTTTTGTTTAGCTCCAAAGAATTCAGTTTCCGGATGTTCATAGAATAACCACATACCTTTAGCTGCATCGATGGCTGAACCACCACCTAAAGCAATAATGGTATCAGGTTTGAAATTAACAATTTGTTCAGTTCCTTTGTAAACTGTATTAGTTGATGGGTTAGGTTCTACATCTGAGAAAATCTCAAATTGAACTTTATTATGACGCTTTCTTAATTCATCAACAATTAAATCAGCATATCCTAATTGAACCATACCAGGGTCACAAACAATAAAGGCTCTTTCAATGTCTTCCATCACTTGTAAGTATTGAATTGAGTTTTTCTCAAAGAAGATTCGATTAGGTAATCTAAACCACTGCATATTTGTTCTCCTTTTAGCTAAAGTTTTATAGTTCAATAAATTAACCGTTGAAACGTTTTGAGAGATAGAGTTTTTACCGTATGAACCACAACCTAATGTTAAAGATGGAATCATTTCGTTATAAATATCTCCAATACCACCTTGAGATGTCGGTGTGTTAACTAAGATACGACAAGCTTTCATTTTTAAAGCATAGGCAATTTGTAAATCTTCGTCTTCCGTATGGGTACAAGCTGTGTGTCCTAGACCTGTTTCAAGCATTTGTTCAGCTAATTTAAAGCCTTCTTCATGAGAATGAGATTTAACCATTGCTAAAACTGGAGAGAGTTTTTCAAGAGAAAGAGGATGTTCTTTTCCAGTTCCTTCTAATTCTACAATGATCATTTTAGTTCCAGCAGGTACTTTAACTCCCGCTTTTTCAGCAATATATGTAGCAGGTTTTCCAACTACTTCAGGATTAACAGCTGTTTTATTTTCATTCATGACATAGTTTTCGATTAAATCTTTTTCTTTTGATGAACAAATATGAACTTGATGCGCTTGGAATTCTTTTTTGACTTCATCATAAATTTCAGTATCAACAATGATTCCTTGCTCTGAAGCACAAATCATACCGTTATCAAATGTTTTAGAGACAATTAAATCGTTAACAGCTCGTTTGATTTTAGCTGTTTTTTCAATATAAGCAGGGGTGTTACCAGGGCCTACACCAATAGCAGGTTTTCCAGTTGAATAAGCCGCTTTAACCATACCAGAACCACCTGTTGCTAATACAGAAGCAATATTCTCATGATTCATTAGGAGATTAGTTGCTTCAATGGAAGGCGTGTCAACCCACTGAATACAATCAACAGGAGCACCAGCTTTAATAGCTGCGTCACGTACCACTCTTGCTGCTTCAGCTGATGATTGTTGTGCTGCTGGGTGAAAGGCAAAAATAATCGGATTACGAGTTTTAAGAGCAATCATTGCTTTAAAAATAGTTGTTGAAGTAGGGTTTGTCGTCGGTGTAACACCACATAAAACACCGATTGGAGCAGCGATTTGAACAATACCAGTTTGTTTATCTTCATCAATAACGCCAACTGTTTTATTATGTTTAATATTATTCCAAATACTTTCTGAAGCGAACATGTTTTTAATGGCTTTATCTTCATAAACACCACGGCCAGTTTCTTCTACAGCTAATTTTGCTAGAGGCATATGTTGATCAATTGCAGCTAAGCTCATCTCGTATACGATAGTATCAACTTGTTCTTGGTTAAGCGTTTCCATTTCGCTTAAGGCCACATTTCCTTTTTGTACCAAGTGATTGATTGTTTCTTCAATAGTGATAGCTTGTTTACTTTCTTTACTCATTGTAATCCTCCTATTAGTTTTTGATTGTGTATTGATTTCTTATGACACATTAAGAATATCATTTTTCACAAAATGATTGTTAGGACTTTTTTTGACTAAATTTGGATAAAATTAAGATAAGGTTAAAAAATAAGCTAAAACAAAACGATTGTTGTGATATAATCTATGTATATAAATAATACGTTATTAAAATATTGCAGATTGTTTGTGAAGTTAGGTTCGAAGAAAGTAGGGGTATTATGTGTTATGTATTAAAAGTAACTCAAGATGTTCAACTTAATGGCATGCTAGATCAACTCTTTCTAAAGTATTTTGTTAATGTCATTCAATTACCAGATGCTATAAATGCTCAAGAAGCCTTGGCAGTAGCTAAAAATCATTCACCTGAAATATTACTAATTGATTTAAACTTACAAGATGATAATCCTCATGACATTATTCATCAGGTGAAAACCAGACATCCTAATGTTAGATGTATTTTTTTTGATCAAGAAGAAAATTTTAAGAATATTCAATACGCAATGAGAAGTGGTGCGATTGATTATTTAGTGAAACCACTTATTGAAGAGGAGGCTTTAACGAGTATTCACCGAGCTATTATTTCGTTAAATCAGGTCTCTCTTTTAAATCATCGAGTAAATGGTGTGAAAACAACAGCTAACGAAACTATTTTGCCGATGATTGAATACATTCATGAGAATTATCAAACAGAACTAAACTTGGATAAACTAGCAGACTTTATGCATTTAAACAAAACTTATTTATGTCAGTTATTTAAAAAAGAGGTTGGAATGACTTACATTGCTTATTTAACGGAGTATCGTGTGGAGCAAGCTAAAAAATTATTAAGAGAAACAAGTGATTCTTTAGCTGAAATAAGTGAGTTGATTGGTTATGCAGATCCTGCTTATTTTAGCCGGATTTTTAAAAAATATGAAGGTATCAGTCCTAATCAATATCGTCAAACCTACAAAGGAGACTATGTAGGCGCAACATTTTATGGAAATACATAGTAAATAAGGGGATGAATTGTCAGAACAATTCGTCTCTTTATTTTGTTTGTGATAAAATGAATAAACAAAATAGAACAAGGGAGGAAGTAGAAAAAATGAAAATATACCAAGATTATTTACAAACGAGACAGTTGAGGGAAGGTTTTTTGACATGGTTATTAATTAGAAAAATGAAATTTAGACATCAATGTGTGGTCATTTTTATATTAATCGCAAGTTGGTTAATAGCTGCTCCTTATCTTGTTTTCTGGGTTAATTTTTTTAAAGGAAGTTTAGTTCTTAGCTTACTTTTATTTATTGGTTACGGTGCTAAATACATTATAAATAGCCTTAAAAGGAGACAATATGACAGATATTAGAGTAAAAATAGATAATTATAAGTTTGATATGAGAGCATGTGGCATTTTGGAATATGAGGGGAAGGTGTTAATTTCAACTGAAGTTGATGGCACTCAAACTTTAAGTAGTGGAGCTGTTAAGTTAGGCGAAACATCAGAAGAAGCAGTAGTTCGCGAGTTTTTAGAAGAAACCAATCTTCATGTGACAGTGGATAAGTTGATAGCTGTTGTGGAAAACTTATTTGAATTTGAAAATGCTCCTTATCAACAAGTCATTTTTGTTTATTTTTTGAGCTTAAATGAAAAGGAACAACAAGAATTAATATGTAAGGAAAAAGTAAATGCTTCATGGGTGAATAAAAATCTTGTGACCATGCTAAAACCAGAGCTCTTAAATGAATTAGTAGGTTTAGAAACTAAAGGTGTTCTTCATATGACTAATAAAGATTGAAAGGAAATGATTAGGTGAAAGATAAAATTTCTGATATTTTAATAATTAATCATTATGTTTTGACTGTTTTTCCTTATTGGACAGATGAGTTAATGAGTAAGTGGCATGAGAAGGTAACAACTCTATTAATGTCTGTTAATGAAGAGATGACACAAGTCGAATTTTATAAAGAACTCATGAAGCTCGCGGCTATTTTAAATGACGGACATACTTTAGTTTATTTACCCAAAGAAATAAAAGAGGAGATAGGTTACTTTCCTGTTGAGTTGGGTTTACTTGAGGGGAAATTAGTTATTCTAAGTGGTAATGGAGATGTGGATAAGTATTTATACCAGCCTATAAAAAATATTAACGGGATAAGCGCTGAAGATTATCTTCAAATGTGTTCAGAACATGGTTGGGCTCATCATAATGAATTTTCTATGGGAATGACACAATTATCTTCATCTTTTTTCTTTGACGGAGAAGAGTTGAAGGTGATATTTGAAGCAGGTCAAACGTTACATTTACCTTATTTAAAAGAAAGGTATTACCCTAAAAAAGAAATAGTCGAATATATATCGCAACCTTTTGATATTCTTTATGAATCAGAGGCGATGGTTATCTTAAAAGTGGCTTCTAAAATAGTAGTTAAACTTAATCATTTTATGTCAGAAAATATAGTTCCTGAATTTTTTTGTTATGTGGATGCTTATTTATCTGCAGAAGAACTTATTTTTGATGTGAGAGATAATTTTGGTGGGAATTCGGGAATTGCTAATGAGATAGCTCAGGCTTTTTTTGATGAGCCAATTGAAATGGAGAAGGCATCGCGTCAAGTGGTAGACAGTGAAAAAATAGCGATTGCTTCAATGATACTTTATGGTATGGATTCTGAAGTGGCTAAAAAAACTCATAGAGAAGAATATAACGCTTTAAATCATCAATCGTTAAAAATTGAAATTGAAAAAAATGATTTGATTAAGTATATGGGTGTATTAAATCAGCTACCAGTTAAAATATTACAAAATAGAATGACCTATTCCTCTGGCGAAAATTTTATTATCAATTTTGATAATAAAAAAAGAGCTACTTTGATTGGGGAAACCACTGCTGGTTCAACGGGTCAACCAGCTTGGTTATCCTTAAAAACAGGTGGTATGTTTATGGTGACTGCTAAAAAAGTAGAATATCCAAATGGCAAAAAACATCATAATTTAGGCATAGAACCAGATGTTTTTATAAGTGAAACATTAATGAGCAAAAGAAACAGGATTGATACAATATTAAATTATGCCTTAGAACAAAAATGATTCAACTGTCTCTGAGTATTATTTTTTCTTTTTCTTAACATATCAGTTATTATGAAGATTGACTAATTTTAAGGAGACGATTATGGAAAACAGTAACAAAGATTGGTTTCTAAGATTTATCAAAGGAATGTTTATAGGATCAGGTTTTATTTTACCAGGAGTTAGTGGGGGAGCTTTGGCTGCTATTTTTGGTATTTATGAGCGAATCATTTCTTTTTTAGCCCATATAACTAAAAACTTTAAAGAAAATGTTTTGTACTTTTTACCTGTTGGTTTAGGCGGTGTGACGGGAGTCTTTTTACTTTCTTTTGGTGTTAGTTTTTTACTAGGACAGTATGAAACGATTATTTTATGGTTTTTTGTTGGTTGTATTGTTGGAACGATACCTTCACTATGGAAGGAAGCTGGTAAAAAGGGGCGTAGTCAAGGGGATAAAGTTATCATGGCTATTACATTTGTATTAGCTTTTATTTTCTTAGTTTATGGCGAATCTTTATTTAATGGTCAAGTCGTTCAAAACACATGGACTTGGATGATTGCAGGAGGCTTGATTGGGTTAGGTTTAATTGTTCCAGGTTTAAGTCCTTCAAACTTTTTAGTTTATATGGGCATGTATAAAGCAATGTCTGATGGGATAAAAACACTCAACTTTAGTGTCATTCTTCCAATTGCATTTGGAGCGATTGTTGTTGTGTTGTTATTATCCAAAATAATGGATTACATTTTTAGTATTGCTTATGCTAAGCTGTTTCATTTTATTTTAGGAGTTGTTTTTGCTTCAACGATTATGATTATTCCTAAAGACTATACAGGTTTTGGTATAATGCAATATGGCTTATGCTTTGTTATGTTGATATTAGGAGCTTTATTAGGTTCTTGGATGAGTAAATTAGAAGAGAAATATAAATAAAAGAAGTCTGGCCATTTTGGGTCAGACTTCTTTTATTTATATATTTTTAGTGGAAAGGGTTACCGTATTTTTCAACATAAGTGTAGTAACCCATACGTTGTAAACCTATCTCTCGGTGACGAATTTTTTCAGTTTCGAAATCTAATTTTTCCAACAAAGCTTCAGTGAAGTCAATAGCAGCTGTTCCGTTTGCTGTGACTAAATTTTTGTCGCTAACACATTGAACTTCTTTGAAGTTTTCAGGAGTTGTGTATTTTTCATATTCTTGCCAGAAAAATAGAGCATTTCCAGTATGTTTGTAAGGTGTTAATAAGCCATTTTTTGCTAAATAATCTACAGCACCGCAAATAGCGCCAACGATTAAATCGCTATTTAAAAAGGTTGTTACTTTCTCTAATAATGTTTCATTAGAAATTTGCCAATTATTGCCACCAATTAAAATAAAAGTATCTATTTTCTCTGGTAATTCATCAATTAAATAATCTACAGTAGTTTTGAATCCACCAATAGAAGTTACTTTTTTTTTAGTAGAAGCTGTTTTAACTTCCCATTCTTTACTTGTGTTTAAAATACTTGAAAGGTAAGCTCCTTCCCAATCTGCGTATTCATCGACTAAAAATAAAATTGCTGTTTTCATAAATGATATCATCCTTTATTTTAATTTGTTAAAGTAATTATAGCATAAAAAGAACTCATGTTCGGTGTTAAATAATGATTAAAATATGATTAATTTATATATAATGTACTAAAAATAATTATCAGAACTACAAAAGAGACTGTAACATATTCATGTCACAGTCTCTTGTTTTGATTATAGATTAGGAGCTTGGCCTAATTCAGCTTGAAGCATCCAAATATTTTTTTGAATAGCTCCTTTAAACGAGATAAATAGATCTTCTGTTACTTGGTCCCCTTCATCTCCAGCAGTTTTAATTCCTTCCGAATAAAGTTTGTCTAAATAACGATAACCTGAAATCAACGTTTCTAAATGTGTTGTCATAGGAGCCTCAAAGGTTCCAGTTGAATCAGGTAATTTAGTATTTTCACTAAACTCTTTTAAGGTAGAAAAAGGTGCGCCACCAATTGTGATTAAACGCTCTGCTACTTCATCAAGTTGTGCGTCAATCTCTTCCATGTACGTGTCCATTCTAGGGTGTAAGGTTAAAAATCCTGTGCCGCGCATGTACCAATGTGCCTGATGAATAATTGTTGAAAACTGAACTAAATCTGCCACTAATTGATTCAATACTACTTTTGTTTGCTCTTGATTCATTAAATCCTCTCCTTTATTGAATGTTGTTCTTTTATTATAACACATTTTGATGTGTCGTTAAAAAGCTCTGACGGTATAAATAATTCCTGCGATTAGGAAATAGGTACCCACTAACCAAGAAATACTTAGAGCAGCAATAAGAGGTTGTGAAAGTAAAATGAATCCAAGAATAATACTGATAATACTAGCAATAATCATTAACCAAAAATAACTTTTTGAAATATCGCGATAAATACTAGCTAAAAGTAATTCACCAATAGATTCAACAATAAACCATATAGAAAAAACAAAAGGCAAAGCTATAATACTACTAGTCATATTAAAAATAAGGAAGATACCAATAAGGATATTAATAATCCCAAGAAAAACAAGTCGTTTAGATTGATAATAGGTGTATTCTTTCAGTTTAAAATGTCCAAAAAGCTGTAATATCCCTTTTAAAACAGCTGAAAAAGAAAAAACTAAGACAATAGCTGCTAAGTTTGAGATAGGTGTTTTAAACGAAAATAAGGCTACTAGGATCATTAGGACACCAATAATAAAAGAACTCCAATCAAATTTTGTTTCATGATGTGTCGACATAATGTTTCATTCCTTTCTCTATGCTATACATTAATTTTAACATTCCTTTTTTGAAATAACTAATGATAACTGGTTAAAACTACAAGTTAATGGTATAAAAAGAGTGATATCATGTTTTATAAGGCTAAAGAAGGAAAAGGAGTGAACTTATGATTGAAACATGTTGTATTGAAGAGATAAGTGATTTAGTTCAATTAGCTAAAAATATCTATGATGGAAGCACGGAACAAGAGTTATATCAGGAATTTTTAGAGTGTCTGAAAGATTCTAAAAGTGAGTTGCTTTTGTTTAAAGAAAATAGAATTATGATTGGTTTTGCTCAATTTCAAATTAGGACAGATTATGTTGAAGGAACTAGTTCTAGTCCTTGCGGTTATTTAGAAGGTGTATTTGTTTTGGAAGGTCACAGACGACAAGGAATTGCTAAAAAGTTAGTAGAAGCAGGAGAGAAGTGGTGTGAAGAGCAAGGTTGTATCGAAATTGGTAGTGATTGCCATATTGATAATCTTGAGAGCTTTAAGTTTCATCAACAGATTGGTTTTAGAGAAGTCAGTCGCAATATCCATTTTGTAAAATAATAAAAAACCACTTAAAACAAATTGTTTTAAGTGGTTTAAGTTTTTTATGGATAAATGGAACTACATCATTCCGCCCATCATTGATGGGTCCATTCCAGGCATCATTGGAGCGTCGTTGCTTGGTTTGTCAGCAATAACACCTTCAGTTGTTAATAATAAAGCAGAAACACTTGCTGCATTTTGTAAAGCAGAGCGAGTTACTTTAGTTGGATCAACGATTCCAGCATCAATCATGTTTACCCATTCATCTGTTTTAGCGTTATAACCAATACCAGGTTGTGCTTGTTTTAATTTATCAACAATGACAGAACCTTCTAAACCAGCATTTTCAGCGATTTGACGTACAGGTTCTTCTAAAGCGCGTAAAACAATTTTAACACCAGTTGCTTCGTCACCAGTTGCTTCAATTTCAGCAATTTTTGGTAAGACGTTTACAAATGCAGTACCACCACCAGGGACGATACCTTCTTCAACAGCAGCACGAGTTGCGTTTAACGCGTCTTCAATACGTAGTTTTAATTCTTTTAATTCTGTTTCAGTAGCAGCCCCAACTTTAACCACGGCAACTCCGCCAGCAAGTTTTGCTAGACGTTCCTGTAGTTTTTCACGGTCAAAATCAGAAGTTGTTTCAGCGATTTGAGAGCGAATTAATGAAACGCGATTTTCAATAGCGTCTTTGTTTCCGCCACCTTCAACGATGACAGTGTTGTCTTTGTCGATAACAACTTTACTTGCAGTACCTAAAGCTTCGATAGTAGTATCTTTAAGATCTAAACCTAAGTCTTCAGTGATAACAGTCGCACCAGTTAAAGTTGCAATGTCTTGTAACATTTCTTTACGACGATCACCAAATCCAGGTGCTTTAACAGCAGCAACATTAAATGTTCCACGGATTTTATTTAAGACTAATGTAGGTAAAGCTTCCCCATCAACATCATCAGCAATAATTAATAATGGTTTACCTTCTTGTAAGATTTGTTCTAATAAAGGTAAAATATCTTGAATGTTTGAGATTTTTTTATCTGTAATTAGTAGGTAAGGATTGTCTAAGACAGCTTCCATTTTGTCGTTGTCAGTTACCATGTATTGAGATAAATAACCACGGTCAAATTGCATACCTTCAACTACATCTAATTCAGTTTCAATCCCTTTAGATTCTTCAATAGTAATAACACCGTCATTACCAACTTTACTCATTGCTTCAGAGATTAACTCTCCAATTGTGTCACTTCCAGAAGAAACTGACGCTACTTGAGCAATAGCTTCTTTTGAATCAACTTGTTTAGATAAAGTATGTAATTCTTCTACAGCCACTTTAGTTGCCATTTCGATTCCTCGGCGAATACCGATTGGGTTAGCACCAGCAGTGACGTTTTTAAGTCCTTCGCGAACGATAGCTTGTGTTAAAACAGTAGCAGTAGTAGTACCGTCACCAGCGATGTCATTTGTTTTAGAAGCTACTTCAGCTACTAATTGAGCACCCATGTTTTCAAAACGATCTTCTAACTCAACTTCTTTAGCAATAGTCACACCGTCATTTGTAATTAATGGTGAACCAAAAGATTTATCTAAAACAACGTTACGTCCTTTAGGTCCTAATGTTACTTTCACAATGTTTGCTAATGTATCTACACCACGCATCATAGAGCTACGTGCGTCTTCAGAAAATTTAATTTCTTTTGTCATAATTCTTCCACCTCATAGATTTTTTATTTAACGATTGCGATAATATCTTTTTCGTGTACGATTAGGTAATCTTTACCGTCGTATTTAACTTCTTGTCCAGCGTATTTTTCAAACATAACCGTTTGATCAACTTCAACTTCAAGAGAAAGTCTTTCTCCGTTTGGTAAGAAGCGTCCTTCTCCCACAGCCACAATTATGCCTGTTTGAGATTTTTCTTTAGAAGCAGATGTTAGTAGGAAGCTTCCTGCTGTTTGTTCTACCTCTTCTTTGACTTCAATAATAACGCGATCTCCTAATGGTTTTAACAATTGATATCCCTCCATAAAATAAAGAATAATGTTTTTTGTTAGCACTCGGTAATATTGAGTGCTAACTTACTTCTTCATCATACCTATTTTTTTTCTTATTTGCAAGAATTATGCTAATGAAGTCTTTTTCTGTGTTATCATAGAAAAAAGACAAAATTATTCAGGAGGTACTCCATGTCTATTAATAAAAATACACTTTGGACAGTCTTTTTCTTTTTAAGTGCGTTAATGAGTCCAGCTTTATTTGCCGAATTACCATTTATTCCCAATGAATGGATAGCTAATTTGACAGCGCTGATGTATATTTTAGGGGCGATATTATTAATTGTTATCAATCTAAAAACAAATAAAAAAGATACATTATCAGAAGAGAAAGATGATTATGGTTTAATCATTAGTTTAGGATTAATTTCTATTGTAGGTAGTTTCTTTTTACAAACATTTTTAGCTCTTATTGAAATTGTTGTATTTAATCAACCTATGGGATCACAAAATACCCAAGATATTACTTCTATCATTAAGAGTGCACCGTTCTTTATTATCGCGGTGACAATCGCAGGACCCATTATGGAAGAATTTGTTTTCCGTTTTAGTTTAATTAATTTTTTAAATCAAAAATTAAACATTTGGGTTTCGGCTGTTATCAGTTCATTTATATTTGCAGCTCTTCACGGAGATGGCCATTATCTTGTTTATGGTGGCTTAGGTTTCTTATTTTTCTTAATTTATAGAAAGACAGGCTCACTCTTAACATCGATTATTGCTCATGCAGGAATGAATACAGCAGTCATATTATTACAATTATTAATTTTAAAATAAAAAATGAGGACGACTTTTTAAGTCATCCTCATTTTTTTATTCTTTATCGTCTTCTTTGTAATGAGATAAGAAGTAGATTAATGTTTGCATTTCATTGGTTAAGTCAACGTTTTGAATTTGCACATGCTCAGGAACATTCAATCTAACTGGCGTAAAGTTCATGATCCCTTTAACTCCTGCTTCAACAAGGCGGTCTGCATTTTCTTGTGCAAAATCAGTTGGTACAGTTAGAATAGCTACTTCAATGTGTTGTTCTTTGATTTGCTGTACCATGTCATCTGATGAGTAGACAGGAACGCCATCAATGATTCTTCCAACAATATCTTCTTTAACATCAAAAGCAGCGCTAATACGGATGCTATCACTTTGATGGAAGCGGTAATTAACTAAAGCGCGTCCCATGTTACCAACTCCGATTAAGGCAACGTTCGTTAATTCGTCTTCGTTTAGTGTTTTAGCAAAAAAGTTCATTAAACTTTCTACATCGTATCCATATCCACGTTTTCCAAGTTCACCAAAGTATGAAAAATCACGGCGAATAGTGGCGCTATCAACTTTAACGGCTTCACTTAATTCAGTAGATGATACTTTTTTCTTCCCTGAATCAAATAAAAACTTTAAATAGCGGTAATATAAAGGTAATCTCTTAGCCGTAGCCTTTGGTATAGTTGTTTCTTTCATTATTTTTTCCCTCACTTAAAATATATAAACTGTCTAATTGTTATAAACTTCACTTTACATAGAATACCTTTAGAATGAGCCAAATGCAATTTATTAGCTTGTAAAAAGCTTGAATTATCACAATTGAACTTTATCAATAACAACAAAATATGATAAACTGAGCTCAGTATATAAAAGGTGGAGAAGACGATGATTTTATTACAAGCAAGTCAAGTCGCGCGTCTGTTTGGAGACGAAGTGTTATTTGAAAACATGCAAATGGAAATACAAGATAGAAGTCGAATCGCTCTTGTTGGTCGAAATGGGACTGGTAAATCGACATTTTTAAAGATTTTAGCAGGAATAGAAGAAGCAGATAAAGGAACGATTTCTAAAACAAAAGAGTTAACGTTAGGTTATTTAGACCAACATACAGGATTGGAATCAGATAAAACAATTTGGGAAGAAATGCTTGCTGTTTTTGAACCAATCCAAAGAATGGAAAAACGATTAAGGTTTTTGGAAACACAAATTTCAGATTCCAACGTTCAAAATGACGAAAAAGAATACCAACAAGTATTAAATGAATACGATCGTTTACAACATGAGTTTAATGATTTAAATGGATATGGTTACGAATCAGAAATTAAATCTGTTTTACACGGTTTCCGTTTTGATGAAACGTATTACAATCATTTGATTAGTAATCTTTCTGGAGGTCAAAAAACAAGATTAGCTCTAGCCAGACTATTACTTGAAAAACCAGACCTATTAATTCTAGATGAGCCGACGAACCATTTAGATATTGACACCCTTGGTTGGTTAGAGAATTATCTACAAAATTATCGTGGGGCACTATTAATGGTATCCCATGACCGTTACTTTTTAGATAAGATTGTGCAAGAAGTTTATGAGATTAGTCGCCGCAAGATGAGTCATTATAAAGGTAATTATAGTCGTTATCTTGATCAAAAAGCTGAGAGACTAGAACGTGAGTGGAAAGAGTATGAGAAGCAACAGGTTGAAATCAATAAATTAGAAGATTTTGTAGCACGAAATTTAGTAAGAGCCTCAACAACTAAGAGAGCTCAAAGCAGAAGAAAACAATTAGATAAAATGGAACGAATGGATCGTCCACAAGGGGATGAAAAATCAGCTAACTTTTTATTTGGTATTGAAAGAGAATCAGGGCGTGAAGTGTTAGAAGTCAGTTCCGTAGCTATTGGTTATGAAGACACCATTTTATGTGAGCCAATTGATTTTAGTATTAGAAAACAAGAAGCGATTGCTTTAGTTGGACCAAATGGAGTTGGGAAATCAACCTTATTAAAGTCAATTATTGATATGATTCCTTTAATTAAAGGGGAAAAACGATTAGGTCATCATGTCTCTATAGGATACTATGACCAGGAACAAGCAACGTTAAATTCACAACAAACGATTTTAGAAGAGCTATGGTCGGAACATCGAACAACACCAGAAAAAGATATTAGAACCGTACTAGGCAGCTTTTTATTTTCAGGAGAAGATGTGAAGAAAACAATTCCTTTATTAAGTGGGGGAGAAAAAGCAAGAGTTGCTTTGGCTAAATTATCAATGAATAAAGATAATTTCTTAATTCTAGATGAGCCAACGAACCATTTAGATATTGATAGTAAAGAAGTCTTAGAAAATGCACTGATAGATTATGAAGGAACTATTTTATTCGTATCCCATGACCGTTATTTTATTAATCGAATTGCTACCAGTGTATTGGAATTATCAGACGAAGGTAGTAAATTATATCACGGCAACTATGATTATTATTTAGAGAAGAAGTTTGAGGAAGAGCAACTAAAAGAACTTCTTGATGAAGAGGAAACTGTTGTTTCAGAAGTTAAAACTGATACGAAGAAAAATTTCGAACTAGACAAACAAAAGCAAAGAGAGCAACGAACTCTAGAGCGTCAAGTAGAAGCCTTGGAAAAAGAATTGCATGAACTGGAAGAAGCAACTGAAGCTTTACAAGAAGAAATGGGCTTACCAGAAAATTTAGAAGATCATGGTGTTTTACAGGAACTTAATGAAAAACTAAATAAAAAATTCGAAAGACAAGAACAACTACTTGAAGAATGGGAAAATGCTTCGGTAGCTTTAGAAGAATTTGAATAATGAAATAGTTAAAGAAAAGGATGATTTTTTGTCATCCTTTTTTTCGTAGGCAGAAACAATGACAAAAACAAAGAAAACGGTTACAATAAAGGTAGGTATAAAAGAAAGGAAGTTTGATGCTATGGGAAAATTAGCTAATAAGGTTGCTTTGGTAACAGGCGGTTTGTCAGGTATTGGGCTTGCAACAGTAAAGAAGTTTTTAGATGAGGGAGCTAATGTTGTTATTGGTGACATTAATGAGGAACTCTCTAAAAGTGTAATGGAAAAACTCCCAGAAGAACGAGTTGCATTTGTTAAATTAGATGTGACAAAGGAAGATAGTTGGAAGAATGCTGTGACATTAATCCTAGACAGGTTCGGTAAACTAAATATTCTTGTTAATAATGCCGGGATTGGGAAAGCAATTGATATTGAACATGGGTCATTAGAAGATTGGAACTTAATCATTGATATCAATTTAACGAGCGTCTTTTTAGGAACTAAGTATGGTATAAAAACAATGAAACTCAATGATGAAGGAAACTCTATTATTAATATTTCATCAATGATGGGATTAGTAAGTGAACCTTCAACGGTAGCTTATAGCGCTTCTAAAGGTGGCGTTCGACTGCTATCTAAATCAGCAGCTCTTTATGCAGCTCAAGAAGGATATAATATTCGTGTTAACAGTGTTCACCCAGGTTATGTTGAAACAACGATGTTACCAGGTGAAGCATTACCTGTTATGAAACAATTAAATCCGATTAAACGATTAGGTCGTCCTGAAGAATTAGCCAATTTAATTAGTTATTTAGGAAGTGACGAGTCTAGTTATTCAACAGGAAGTGAGTTTGTAGCCGATGGAGGTTACACTGCTCAGTAATAATAAAAAAGATTGAGATTAGTTATGATTAGTGTAGTGCACCCCTAAAGTTAGACCAAAAAATCTAACTTTAGGGGTGTATTTTTATGACAAAGTATAACTATAAATTTAAGCATAAAGTTGTCCGAGAATATCTAAATAGTGATGTTAGTTATTCCT
>NZ_JBMEAO010000005.1:0-158148 GCF_048815235.1 Vagococcus fluvialis | reverse complement strand
ATATAATAAAATTGGCTGTAAATCAGAAAAATAAACCAATAGATAACAAAAAAGAATCGGAATCCAAAAATCTTTTTAAGATTTTCGAATTTCGATTCTTTTATTTAAGAACTGTAACTACTTATGTCACAGCCTCTTTTTGTTAATAGTTCTAGAAAGTAGCGCCTAAATCATAAGCCCAAGGATTATTTGTGTCCATTAAATTAGTTAACGTATCTGCTTCTTTAATAAATGATTCAGGAGTCTTTTCATACTCTTCAAAGTAAATAGACTCAATTTTATGTTCTTCATTTAACCCTATAAAAAGATATTCGTTATCAAAATTAGTTAGTAAGATAACTGGTTGTGTCTGATTTTTTAGAAGGACTGGTTTAGAGTAGCTAAACTCAATTAATGTTAAAAACTGTTCATCTGTTAGTTGACTAAGCCTTTCATAGAGCTCATCTGTTAAATAATCTGAATAAAGTTTTTCTAAATCTGATAAATATTGGTTGAAATCTTCACCATATGATAATAAATCATTTGTGAAAAAAAGTGTGGCATCAAGTGTCCCTAAGGATGAATTAAAAGGTGACTCATCTAGTGTTACTTTCTCTAAATTGATAATTTCATTTTGATTGTTTGTAACAGTCTTTAAGTACCAATCTTGATTGCCATTAAACTCAGAATAGGTAATGACAGTATCTTGTTCTGTCAGGTTGTGAATTTCCTTAATATCTTCAAACATGTCTACAATCAGTAATGAGTCTAAGGATTCTTGTTCAGTTGATTTTAAGGCATCTAGTGACTGGATACTTTTTTCAGAAAATGCACCGTATTCAGTATCAAGTTCTTCATCATAAAATAACCAAGCGTAGACAGTTGGATTTACTTTAATATGATTCTCTCGAGTCGTTAATTTGTATTCAACTTCATCAAAATCAAATGATTCCTCATCAAATTCAGTTAAGTCGTTAAAATTATCGAAAAAAGATTGGTCAGAACGGTCACTGTAAGAAACAAAACCAATAACAGCCGAAATAAAAGTAAAAAATAGAATAGCACCAGCGATTAATTTCCACCATTCTATCGGTTTATAACCAGTTTTAGGAATAGGAGCCACTTGTCTTTTTCTTTGAGAAGGTTGTTTCGTGTTGACTAAATGGCGTCTTATCTCTTTAAGTCTACTCATTAACATCTCTTTAGTTGAGTCAGATACCCAACTGAGTCCGATAATATCAATATTAGAGACCATTGGAGCAGTAGAATCTTCTAGTAAGTGTAAAAGATTATTAAAGACTTTGATATCATGTTGGTATTTTTCATTTTCGATAGCTGCAAATAGTTTATAGGTTTCTTTATTTTCTAAGAAGTTAGGTGTGATTAATGAATATACCCCAAGTAAATAACGTAAATCATCATCCTTAAAGGTGAGTTCCATTAAACTAGTAAGAAAAGGCTTATCAAGATTCTTTTCTTTTTCTGAATGAGTTAAATAAGAAAATAAAAGATATCGATTGTAAAAATAATCATTTCTTTCAGTTGATGGAAGAGTTTTGTAAAAAGAATAGTCCAAAAAGTTTTTTACTTTTACTTGTTGATTGAACAAATCTTGCTTTTCTACAGTGGAGAAGTCACTCTCTTTAATTTTTAACAGATTAATCAGTTTTATTCTGACGTCATCTTGCAACAACATATAATGGTCTATTAAAAAAGATTCAATCTCTTTTTTTATCATATCTGCTTTTGTAGCATCCGTTAAAAAGGGGGATAACAAATGTTGCCAAGTTTCAAAATCAGTGTAAAAATGAAATTGATTTAAAAACATGCTAAATGAGTTTTCCCAGTTATTTTCTAAAGAAGGTGTTGAACTTTTCTCGACAGGAAAAATTTCAATAGATTGTTTATTTGGAATTTCCTCAATAATACTATCTTGTTCTAAATTAATTGGTATTTGTTGATTGTTATGATAGTTTTTAACAGCTTGATTATAGGCATCTCTTAATTTTTGGTAATCTTCCATGTGACGAAGCATATCAATTTCTTTTAATCGTTCTTGATAGGCTGTTCTAATTTCGTCAATATGAGCATCGGGTTTAATGTTTAATAAGTCATAGATTGTCATATTTATCTCCCCTAATTCATCTTTAAACTCCTAGGATAATTATATCACAGCCAGATAAACTATTTGATAGTATGTTTTTTTTAATAAATCAGTTACAATACAAGTAATGACAAGGTTAGGGTGATAAATGATGGGAAAAAAAGTGACGATTAAGGATGTTGCAAAAGCTTCTGGTGTATCAATAGCGACTGTATCCCAAATATTAAATGGTAATACTAAAAACTTTAATATTAAGACCATTGAAAAGGTCCAAAGAATAAAAGAAGAAATGAACTATGAAGCAGATTATTTTGCTAGAAGAATGGTTGTAAAAGAAAGTAAAACGATTGGTGTTATGGTACCTGATATCACTAATCCTTTTTTCTCAACATTTGTAAGAGGAGTAGAGGATGTTCTTTATCAGCAAAATTTTATTCCTATGTTTTATAATGTAGATCGTGATGATGAAAAAGAAAGTGATGCTTTAGAAGAATTGAGTCGTAGAGGTGTAGATGGCTTTATTATTGCTAGTTCAGCCATTAGTAATGAGGAAATAGACCGAGTTCTTAGAAATAAAAAACATCCATTCATTATATTAGATCAAAAAAACTTTGATGAAATGAGTGACACTATTGGTACTGATGATTTTTTAGGTGGACAATTAGCAGGAAAACATTTCACAGAATTAGAGCATCAAGAAGTGTCGGTTGTTGTACCAAAAAGAATGACACTAAATATTGAAAACAGATTAAAAGGATTCAAAACAACTTTTAATGGGCAAATAAATGTGATTTCAACAACTCTTTCTAAAGAAGGAGGAAAAGAAGCTGTTGCACATATTTTAAAGACTGAGTCGACAGGTATTTTTGCTTTAAATGATGAAATGGCTTTTGGTTTGTACTATGGATTAAAAAAAGCTAACAAAAAAATACCAGAGGATTATAGCATTATTGGTTATGATAATGTTGAGATGGCTGAATATGTGACGCCTGAGTTGACAACTATCGGACAACCTATTTTTGAATTAGGTCAAGAAACAGCTCATATGCTGTTAAGCCGAATTGACATGCCAGACCAAGAGTGGCAACATAAAAAACTGCCAGTAACATTAATAAAAAGATTTTCTACGACACATGCTTGAAATTGCTTTCAACATGTGTTATATTTTGGTCAAGTTATTAAAACGTTTTAATAAAAAACGGTTTAATTTAAAAAATAATAATTAATAAGCTGGAGGGACTAAAATGAATACGATTACAGTTATTGGAAGTATTAACTTAGACACAACTCTTAGAGTGAAAGAAATGCCAAAACCAGGTGAAACGCTACATGCAAAAGAACATTTTACAGCTGGTGGTGGTAAAGGTGCTAACCAAGCTGTTGCCGCAAAACGTTCAGGAGCAGACACTTATTTTATTGGAGCAGTAGGAAATGATGGCGCTGGGATGATGATGAATGAGCTACTAACTCATGAAGAAATAGACATTACAGGTGTTAGTACATTAGACAATCAATCAACAGGCCAAGCCTTTATCACGGTAGATGATTCAGGGGAGAATAGTATTATGATTTTCTCAGGAGCCAATAACAGCTTTACACCAGAACAAGTAAAAAAATCTTCAGAAACAATTATTAAAAGTGATTTTTTAATTTCTCAATTTGAAAGCGCTATGGATAGTACAGTAGTAGCTTTTAATATTGCAAGAGATAACCAAGTTAAAACGATATTAAACCCAGCTCCTGCAATAAGTGAAATGCCAAAAGACTTATTATCTGTAACAGATATGATTATTCCTAACGAAACAGAAACAGAAATTTTAACAGGCATTAAAGTAACAGATGAAGCTAGTTTAAAAGAAGCAGCTAAAGCTCTTCATGAATTAGGAATTGAAGCAGTCATTATTACAATTGGAAGTAAAGGTGCTTTTTATGATGTGAATGGTAAATCAGGAATTATTCCAGCCTTTAAAGTGAAAGCAGTAGATACAACAGCTGCAGGAGATACCTTTATTGGTGCATTAAGTAGTGTATTAAAACCTGATTTTAGTAACATTGAAGAAGCTATCACTTATGGAAATAAAGCATCATCATTAACTGTTCAACGTTTTGGAGCACAACCCTCAATTCCATATAAAAATGAATTAGTTTAAGAAAGGACTACTAATAATGAAAAAATCAAAAGTTATTAATTCAGATATTTCAAGAGTTATTTCTCAGATGGGACATTTCGATAAGCTAAGTATTGGAGACGCTGGTATGCCAGTTCCAATGACGACTGAAAAAATTGATTTAGCTGTGGATAATGGTATTCCAAGTTTTATGGAAGTTCTAAACAATGTATTGGAAGAATTAGAAGTCCAAAAAGTTTATTTAGCGGAAGAAATTAAAGAAATGAATCCAGAAGTTCTTAAACAAATTCAAGAACGTTTACCTGATACAGAAATTGAATTTATTCCTCACAATGAGATGAAACAAGAACTAAACAATTGTCATGCTTTTATTAGAACAGGAGAAATGTCTCCATATGCCAATATTTTATTAGAAAGTGGCGTCGTATTTTAATTAGAAAATAAAAGGAGAAGTTAACATGAATACAACAGCTTTATTAATCGGTTTAGGACCATTACTCGGTTGGGGACTTTATCCAACAGTTGCCTCAAAAATTGGAGGAAAACCAGTTAATCAAATTCTCGGATCTACTTTAGGAACTCTAATTTTTGCCATTGTGTTTTCGATGACTCAAGGAATTAGTTTAGCAACAGGATCAGATTTATTATTAGGAATGTTATCTGGTATTGGTTGGGCATCAGCACAAATCATTACGTTTTATTGTTTCGGACTGATTGGCTCATCTAAAGCAATGCCTGTTACAACAGCCTTCCAATTATTAGGAGCTTCACTTTGGGGAGTTATCGCTTTAGGTAACTGGCCTGGAGCTAGTGCGAAATTATTTGGTGGTTTAGCATTGATTCTTATTATTGTAGGAGCAAGTTTAACTGTTTGGACTGAAGAAAAATCAGCTGAAAATTCAAGTGTTCTCAAAAAAGCTGTCCTAATGTTAGCTGTGGGTGAAATTGGTTATTGGGGATATTCTGCAGCTCCTCAAGCAACAAATTTAAGCGGACAAGAAGCATTTTTACCTCAAGCAATAGGAATGGTTTTAGTCGCTGTTGTATATAGTCTTGTGTTAACTATAAAAAACAAAGAAAAATCAGCTTTCACAGAAGTAGTTTCTTACAAACATATTTTCTCTGGTTTCTTTTTTGCCTTTGCAGCTTTAACCTACTTAATTTCAGCACAACCTGATATGAACGGGTTAGCAACTGGTTTTATTTTATCTCAAACTTCAGTTGTCTTAGCTACTTTAACTGGTATTTGGTTCTTAGGTCAAAAGAGAACGAAAAAAGAAATGACTATGACTGTTATTGGTTTAGCATTAATCATTATTGCTGCGACAGTTACAGTTATGCTATAAAAAAGAAAAACTGTTCTTCTAAAAATGGAAGAACAGTTTTTTTATATTATTCTGCTTGGTCGTAGTCATTCCAAACTTTATTGGCATAGATACTATTAAATAATAGAGCCGCTTGTAGAGCTACTTGCGATAAACTGCCGCCTAAAGTCCCAAAGTCAGATGTACCAGTGAAAATACGATAAGTTAATAAAGACCAGTAAAATAGATTGGCAATATTAACAAAAATCCATAAAGACCAATTTTCTTTGTATTTAAAAATATAAAGAGTTTGAGCAATTAAAGAAATAACAAGATTGACGCTATCAATATAAGGTAATTGTCCTCCTAAATTTGCTAGCACTAACCAACCAATTCCCCAAGCAATGAAAGCTCCAGCAAATATTTTTTTCTTCACACCGGGACTAAAACTATTTACAGCTTCGTCATTTCCCCATAAAAACCAGCCAATAGGTTGAGAAATAACGTAAACAATATTCATTGCAAAAGAACCGTAAGCATGTGATTTATAGGCAATATAAGTCATAGCTAAACATTGTACTAATCCAAAAATAAAGGTGATTTTTCTGCCTTTCATACCATAAACAAGACAGATGACACCTGCTAAACCACTAACCATACCAATAATAGAGTCAGGTGCTATTAGATAGACACCAACTTGGAGAGCTAATAAAGCAATGATGTAACTTATTTCAAATTTTTTCCATCCAGTAAAGAGTTGCTCATAGAGCCAAGATTTTTTTTCAGTTGTCATTTAGTTATCTCCTTTTAATAGTTTTAGAGCAAGTTCAATAGAGTCACGTTCCCCTTTTGATACAATTGTATCTTCGTTAACTAAACTGTTAACTCCTTCATTCAAATCTGCTTCATAAAGGACAACATTATTTAAAATAGATAAGGTACTTATTCCTTTTAGAGAGCCTAAAACATATAAAGTACTGGTTTCCATGTCGCCACCTAAAATACCAAATTCAGACCAAAAAGCTTCAGTTTCAGTATTTTTTGGCATATAAAAGCCATCATGAGAACGGGTAATGCCAAAATAAGCATTAGGAACTAAGCTTTTAGCCTTACTAATTAAATCAGGATTAGGGATAGCCGGAAAATCAGCAGGAACATATTTTTTAGTTAAGCCTTCATCTCGAACAGTTCCTGTTGAAATAACTAATTTACCTAGTTGAATGCCTTTTTGCATAGCACCACAACTACCAACACGAATAATAGTAGTGATGCCAATATTAGTAAGCTCCTCTATGGCAATTGCTGTAGAAGGGGCACCGATGCCTGTAGAAATAACAAGGATTTTTTCTCCTTCAAATTCTCCTGTAATTGACTTATACTCTCGGTTAAAAGCAAGATCTGAAGTGTTGCTTAAAAATAATTTGATTGTATCAACTCTTTTGTGGTCTCCGACAATAATAGCTTTAGTCACATCTGCTAGTGGAGCAAGTTGAATATGTGCTTGAATTTCCATTAAAGTTTCTTCCTTTCGATTAATAATTTTTCTTTGTTTAATATGGTAATTGTTTTTGGATTAACACTAATCAGTTGTGAATGTTCCAATTCATTTAAAATGCGATAAACACTACGAGATGTAGCTGAAATAGATTCTAATAACATCTTTTTATCAATATCATTATTAGTTAAGTTTAAATCAATAATGGTACTAATCACTTGTTCTTTAACAGTTGCTAAACTATATTTGGCAGCTCGATTGGTTAATTCATCCATTTGTTCACACAAAGAATGAATAAGAAAATAATTGAAAGAAGCGTCTTTTTGAGCCCATTCTATAAAGATTGTATTAGGTATTTTTATCAGTAAACAATCAGTTATATTCTCAATAGAGGCGCTGTACGGTTTATTAATAAATGCTTCTTGTTCTCCAATCAAATTACCCTCTGTATAGATGTCTAAAAGAATTTGTCGGCCATTTTTTTCAGAAACGAAGACTTTAATGTCTCCGCTTACAATAATGTATACATATTGATAAGAAGAACCTTGAGACAAATGTAGTCTCTTAGATTTCATATGAACCAGTTGCATTTGGGATAAAATATAATAAGGGCAATTTTGGAGCATTTTATTAATTGTGTTATTAGATTTCACAACTGCTAAGAGTTCATCCATTGTTAAAACCTCCTACTTTATTAGTCTAACTTTTTTTAAGATGAAACAAAATGACAAATGTCTGATAACGATAAGAAAAGGTTTTCAAAATATAAATATTTACTGACATTTGTCCCAATAAGTTATTTTAGCTTGTCTCAAGATGAAAAGTAAATATCTTGTTTATTGATTGAATAAAAAAGGAATTGTGAAAAAACGAACTAAATGAAAATCCTATTTATTATTTTTAATAAATAATAGCCAATAGACGTAAGTTTGTTTGTAATAAATATCACTTTCAATGTAATTTTCATTTGTGAAAGTTGTTTTTAAAGGTGTTTTAATTGTAAAAAACATCACAATGTATTGAAAAAACAAAGGTTTTGAATTATAGTAGTTACTGTAGTAGCTACTAATTAAATAAGGGTGAGAAGAATGGATACGATAATACAGATAATGAAAAAATACGATTTTTCTGAAATGGAAACATTGGTGTATACAACTTTACTTGAAAAAGGCGTGATGACTGGTTATGAAGTTAGTAAACAATCAGGCGTTGCAAGATCAAAGGTTTATAACGTTTTGGAAAAACTAATTAAAAAAAATCTAGTAGTTGTCAATAAGTCAGAGCCCAAATTATATTACGCAATATCATCAGAAGAGTTTTTAGAGCGTTTAGAAAAAAATGTTAGTCATGATTTAGAAGTACTAGAAAATCATTTGGGAACAATTAAAACCAAAGAGGAAGAAGACCTATTATGGAAATTAGATGATTTTGATTCTGCCTTAGACAAAACAACTCATTTAATCAATCATGCTAAGGATTCTCTACTTATACAAATTTGGGAAGATGAACTAACGCCCAAGATGATTGACATTTTACAAAAAGCTGAAAAGAGAGTTGAAAGGTTTGTCTTAGTTTTATTCAGTAATGAACATCGTTATGATATCCCATTAAAAAAATATTATATCCATGGTTTTGAAGAAGAAAAGTTGAAAGATTTTGGTTCTAAATGGATTAATGTAGTAGCAGATGAAAAGGAAGTTGTTTTTGGAACTTTAGATAAACAAAATCATATAATTGATGTAACTTGGACTAAGAATAAAGCGATGGTTAATTTAGCTAAAGAGTACATTAAACATGATGCCTACACATTAAAAATTATTCAAGAAAATTCTGAGGTATTGAGAGAACAGTATGGTCAAGAATTTGAAAAAATCAGATTGATTTATCAGGAGGATTAAACTAATGGTTAAGACAATTTTATTAAGTTTGATTGTTATCGTAAATGGTTATTTTTTATTTGTATTTGTGAAAGATTTATTAAGTCATAAAGAAGAGTTTAAAGCAGAAAAAGCTGATACTAAGTGGTTACCTTTTACATCGTTTTTTATGTTTTTCTTATCGACATTTGGTATTTCTGACTTTGCAATTGGAACAGTCTTATATCCTAAGTTAGAATGGACAACGATGAAAAAATTACCTGGAACACTTAACACTCAATGTGTTATTCCAGTAGCAGCAATGGCATTATCATATATTTCTTCAGTAAATGTTGGGATTAAAACATTAGGTGTTTGTATTATTGCTCAAGTGATTGGTGCTTATATTGGCCCTCGCTTTGTTGTTAAATTACCTGAAGATACTATTAAGAAATTTGTTGGTGTTGGTTTAATTATTGCAGCCTTTTTAATTTTTGCAGGGCAAGTTAACTGGATTCCTTCAAACGGAACAGCAACAGAACTTTATGGAGGGAAATTAGTAATAGCTGCTGCATTACTTTTCTTGTATGGTGCATTAAACAACATTGGAATCGGATCATACGCTTTAACAATGGTAACTGTTTATCTATTAGGAATGGATCCAATCGCAGCATTTCCAATTATGATGGGTGCTTGTACATTCTCAGTACCAATTGGTAGTGTTCAATTTATTAAATTGGACCAATATAGTCGTAAAATAACACTATTCACAGCTACATTTGGTGTTTTAGGTGTACTAGTAGCAGTCTTTTTAGTGAAATCATTAAATACTTATTTATTAAAATGGTTAGTTATTATTGTGTTACTTTACAGTGCATACACAATGTTAGCAGCTCAAGTAAAACAAGCTAGACAAAATGCTTAAATAGGAAAGGTTGAGATGATATGTTAGTACTGACAAAAGAACAAATTATGGAAAGTTTTTCAATGAGAGAAGCAATAGATGCTTGTAAAGAATCTTTAAAATTGTATTCAGAAAAAAAAGCTTCAGTGCCTTTAAGAACTAATATCAACATTGCTAAACAAGAAGGACAAAGTTTATACATGCCAGCTTATGTTGAGGGTAATGAAGAAGCACTTGGAGTTAAAATAGTTTCTGTTTATCCTAAAAACATTGAAAAAAATATACCTAGTGTTCCAGCTACCATGGTAACGTTGGATGCTGAGACTGGAATGGTGTCAGCTATTCTTGACGGTACGTACTTAACTCAATTAAGAACAGGAGCTGTTCAAGGAGCTGCTACAGAATTATTATCTCGTAAGGACTCAAAAGTTGGTGCCCTGATAGGAACAGGTGGACAAGCAGAGTGTCAATTATGGGCGATGTTAACAGCTAGAGAACTTGAAGAAGTTAGAATTTTTGATATCGATTTTGAGAGAGCAACAGGATTTGCTAAAGAGATGGAAGCTAAGTATAGAGTTACAATGGTTCCAACAAAAACTTCAGAAGAGTGTGTGACAGGGGCTGATATTATTACAAGTGTAACAACTTCTAAACGTCCTACATTCTCTGCTGAGTGGGTGAAAGAAGGAGCTCATATTAATGGAGTAGGAGCTTATACAAAAGAAATGTGTGAGATTCCACAAGAAATTATTAAACAAGCAGAAACAGTTATTTTTGATACTGTCGATGGCGTGATGCAAGAAGCAGGTGATTTTATTCAACCTATTGAATCAGGTTATCTAACAGAAAGCCATTATAAAGGTGAACTAGGTCAACTAGTATTAGGAGATATAACAGGTAGAGAATTGGAAGAAGAAATTACGATTTTCAAAACTGTTGGCTCAGCTGTATTAGATGTTTTTGTCGCTGATCAAATTGTGAGAAGAGCAAGAGTTAAACAAATTGGAAATGAAATAAATATATAATGAAAAAGATTGAGCGATTGGTATCCAATACAATGGCTCAATCTTTTTGCTAATTAATGGCTCTTAATTACTATTTTTGTTAAGAACATAATCTAAAAAAATATGAAATGGTATAGAGGCTGTTTTATAAAAAAAGAGCCAATAAAACACAACGAAAAACTGTTCGAAAATATCCCTGTTTTTTTAATTAAAGACAGAAGAAAAAAAGAGCTGTAAACACAGTGATAAAGCGCTTTTATACCAGTTTGTAGAAACGGTTCGATGTTATATTAGATAAACACATGTAAAAAGTATGTTGAAAACGATTTATTTATATGTTATTATCTGTTTGTCGAAACGTTTCACCAAAAACTGGAAGGAGGCTTTATTTTGGCTAAATCAAAGTTTCATCGCTTTTTATCGCAATGGCAATTGCAATGGATGATCTTACCAGGAATTGCATTTATGATTGTTTTTAACTACATTCCTATATATGGTATAATCATCGCTTTTAAAAACTATACGGTTGTAGATAGTATTCAAACTGCTGATTGGGTAGGATTAGAGAATTTTCGAATTATTTTTGAAGATGCTTTTTTCTGGGAGGCTGTAAGAAATACATTAGCAATTAGTTTGTTAAAACTAACTTTAGGATTCTTCTTACCGATTGCTTTAGCTATTATGATTTTTGAAATGAAAGACGGGAGATTAAAGAAAACGATTCAAACTATTTCTTATGTACCCCATTTCTTTTCATGGATTGTACTAGGAGGTATGTTGATTAGTTGGTTATCAACTTCAGGATTCCTAAATCAAATTTTAATGTCCCTAGGTGTCATGGACAAAGGGGTAAACCACCTGTTAGAAGCAGATAAATACTGGTGGATTGCTGTATTCTCAGATCTTTGGAAAGAAGTAGGTTGGGGAACAATCCTCTACCTTGCAGGGATGTCAAAAATTGATCCAACTTATTATGAGGCAGCTCGTATGGACGGAGCTACTAAGTTAACACAAATTAAAAAAATAACCTTGCCATTATTAACACCAATTATTTCTCTGAATTTAATCTTGGCAGTAAGTGGTATTTTAGGGTCTAACTTAGATCAAACTTTAGTTTTAATGAACACACAAAATCAAAATAAATCTGAAGTTATTAACTCATTTGTTTACCGTATGGGTATTACTCAAGGAGACTTCTCATATGCAACAGCAGTTGGTTTAGGCGTATCAGTTATCTCAATTATTCTATTGTTAATTACTAATAAAGTAACTAAGAAAATGAATAATGGTCGATCAGTCATTCTATAAAAGCGGAGGTGAAATTTGTGCAAAAGGAAAATAAAGTCTTTAACATTATTAATACAACCTTACTAATCTTGTTTGCATTAATAATTGTCGTTCCTATTTGGAACATCTTAGTTACTTCTGTGAGTGGCACATCGGGAATGAGTTCTTCAGGAATGGTATTAGTTCCTCATGACTTTACCTTAGAGAACTATAAAAAAGTTTTAACAGATGAAAGTATTCCAAGAGCTCTTTTAATATCAGTTCTTAAAACGGTCATTGGAGCTTTTACTCACGTAGCTTTTTGTTCGATGGTAGCTTATGCATTAAGTAAAACAAACTTAATGGGACGAAGTGTTTACACTATGATGGGTGTTATTACAATGTACTTTAGTGGTGGGATGATTCCTACTTACCTATTGATTAAATCTTTAGGTTTACTAGATACATTTTGGGTATATATTATCCCAGCTTTATTTAGTTACTATGATGTAGTTATATTAATGAACTTCTTTAGAGATGTTCCTGTTTCATTAGAAGAGTCGGCTAAAATTGATGGAGCAACTGAATTTACGATATTTAGAAAAATTTATGTGCCACTATCAAAACCGGCTTTAGCAACAATTCTTCTATTTAATGGGGTAGCTCAATGGAATGATTTCATGACAACTAAACTTTATGTAACAAATGAAAAATTATATCCATTACAAATGAAGATTTACGAGATTATTGTTCAATCAAATATGAACTCAATGGCTAACAGTGGTAGTACAGATATCATTGTAGAATCAAGTACTAAAGGGATTCAGTTAGCAACTATTGTTATTACAACAATACCTATCCTGATTATCTATCCTTTATTACAAAAATACTTTATTGGTGGCATGATGGCGGGAGCCGTAAAAGAATAATCTGAAAAAAGAAAGGTGAAAATATAAATGAAAAAAGTGGCTTTAGGTCTTTTAACAGCAGGTTTAGCAGTTGGATTAGTAGCATGTGGTGGCGGAGATAAAAAAGATGCTAGTAAAGATTTTAGCATTAAAGATCGTTATGAATTAGATAAAAATACACCAGCTTGGAAATTAGACAAAAAAGAAGAAACAACAGAGTTAACTTGGTATATCAATGCTGATTGGAAAATGAATCCATTTGGAGATGATGTAACAACAGCAAAAATCAAAGAAGATTTAAACATTGATGTTAAATTTATTACTGGAGATGACGCGAAGTTAAACGCTCTAATTTCAAGTGGAGATATGCCTGACATCGTTACTTTAATGCAAAAAGATACACCTGCAGGAAATAAAGCTGATAAATGGGCTTATTCATTAAATGAGTTAGCAGAAAAATATGATCCTTACTTTAACGAAGTTGTAACGGAAGATACATTTAATTGGTTTGCATTAGAAGATGGTAAAACTTATGGTTACCCTAACTACTCAAATACACAAGCTGATTACGATAACAATGTGATTCCAGCAAATGATGCATTTATTATTAGAGAAGATGTTTACAACAAATTAGGTAAACCATCTCTATCTACTCCTGCTGATTTTGAAAAATTAATGAATGATATTAAAAAAGAATACCCTGAAATGACACCATTTGGCTTTGGTCCAGTTAAAGACGATAGCTATGCATTCCAAAGAATTTTACAAGACTACATTGGTGTTCCTTTAGAAACTGAAAACGGTGAATTCTATGACCGTAATTTAGATCCAGAATACAAAGAATGGTTAAAAACAATTAACAATGTTTATCAAGATGGTAACATCAACGATGATAGCTTTACTGATGATGGCGATACTTACAAAGATAAACTTAAAAAAGGTCAATACGCAGTTGTTTTCGCAGCAGGATTTAACGGTTCTGTAGGTGAATTACAAGAGTTCAAAAACAACAGTGATTCTCAATACATTGCTGTAGATGGTCCTCAAAGTACAAGTGGTCGCGAAATCACATTAAACCAAACAGGTATCTCTGGTTGGTTAGTTAACCACATTTCTAAAAATGCAAAAGACCCTGCAAAAGCAATTCAATTATTCACTTACTTAATTAGTGAAGAAGGTCAAATGTTAACTAAATTTGGTGTTGAAGATGTAACTTATAAATTTAATGATGATAAAAAAGTTGAAATTTTACCAGAAGTTAAAGAGTTAGAACAAACAAAACCAGAAGAATACCGTAAAAAATATGGTTTATCAGCATTTAACTTCTTTAACAATGACCGTATGAACTTATACAAACAACCAGAAGAAAGCTCAGTAACTCAATTACAAGCTTGGGGTAAAGGTAAATTAGTTCCTCACTTTGTTATTGAAAATATTGCTCCTGATGCAGGAACTAAAGAAGCTCGTGCTGAAGATGGTATGAAAACTAAATTTGATACAGCTGTAATTTCTCTAATCCGTGCTAAATCAGATGATGAATTTGAAAAAACATATAAAGAATATGTAGATTTCACTGAGAAAAATAATGCTGAAGATGTTTATAAAGCTAAAACTGAAAAAATGAAAGTCAACAAAGAAAAGTTAGGCCTAAAAGACTAGAAAGGAGAGGTGAGGAAGTCTAAGCTTTCTCACCTTTTAGTATATTATGAAAAATTTATTATCAGTAGATGGTTGGTACTTTAGAGTATTTTCTAAACTAGCCAATCTAATCATCCTTAATTTAATATTTATTGTCTCACTTGTTCCAATTTTTACATTAGGTGCATCTTTAAGTGCATTGATTTTGTCATTAAATGATTTAAAAGTTGATGGAACTTTATCAGCTGTTAGAGTTTTTACCACTCATTTTAAACAAAATTTTAAAAAAGGCATGATTTTATTAGGTGTTGAATTAGTTGGGTGGATCGTTCCTGCTGGAGTGATTTACGTGAGTTTAAGATTTATTCCTCTATTAAGTACGTTATTGATGATTATTTTTTCATTCTTTTTACTAGCGCTAATTGTTTTTCCTTTTGTGTTTACTCTAAAGGATTTGACTTTGAAAGAAGCTATTAAACAATCATTTGGATTTGTGACATTGAGAATTCCTTATGCTATTGCTAGTTTTGTGTGTTTAGTAATGATTGTCTTTTTAAGTTTAAAATATTCGATTATTTTCTTGTTTTTATTAGGTATCTCTCTTGTGTTTTATTTACAACTAGACTTAATGTACAAAGGTGGCATGTTAAATGAAAACTAAAAATTACTGGTTAAAAGAGATCATAAAATCAAATGAATTATCACTTGATTTGAAGATGGAACAAGTAAGTTTCCCAAGTGAAAAAATAACTTTGTATGAGGTTAGTTATAAAAGTCTTTATGATGAAGTGATTCATGGGTGGTTTATTGAGCCTAAGGGAGAAAAAAATTATCCCCTAGTTATAGATTTTATTGGCTATATGAATCATTTAGTTTCACCATTACAATTTTCAGAATGGTTGCACGCTGGATGTGCTGTACTAGTAACAGACTCAAGAGGTCAAGGTGGCAAAACACTAGACAGTCATCCTTATGAAACGGTTGAAGAAGAAAGATTAATGGCGTGTGGCATATTAGATAAAGATGATTTTTATTTACGTCGTTTATATTGGGACGCTCTACGTTTAATTGATGTATCTCAAGAGCTCCCCTTAGTGGATAAAGAAAAAGTATTTATTCATGGAACTAGTCAAGGTGGCGGTGTGGGGATTTTCGCCAATAGTATGACACCACATCAAATTAAGTATGGCTTTTACGATGTCCCTAGCCATAGTAACTTATCTCACCGAGTAGAAAAAGGAACTGGTTCCTATAGAGGGATACATGATTATTTAGAAATAAATCCTGATAAAAAAGAAATGATAGAAGAATTATTAAGTTACTTTGATGTGAAGGAAGTAGTTGATCAAATAAAAAACCCCATTTTAGTCTCAGTAGGAGAAGCCGATCCTATTTGTCCTAAAGAAGATTTTTATCCTGCTTATGAAAGAGTTGAATCATTTAAAGAAATTGATGTGTATGAAGAAGCTGGCCATGGTGGTGGTGGACATAAGCACATTGAAAAAATTCTGACGTATTTATTAAAGGAAGTTGATGGTGAATAACATGAGAGAAGTACAAATTGCCACTTACAATGTTCGTGTCGATACAGATGCTGATAAAAATTGGGCTTGGGATTACCGAAAACAAGAAGTTCTTGATTTAATTCGTTACCATAGTTGGGACGTTTTTGGTGTTCAAGAAATTAGACCTAATCAAGTAAAAGATTTATCTATTTTAACTGAATTTGATAGCTATACAGAAGAACGCGAAGGAGATAATCAGGGAGAAGGTTTAGGCATTTACTATAAACCAGATTTGTTTGATTGTCTTGATAAAGGGTATTTTTGGCTTTCAAAAACACCAGATGTACCAAGTATTCATCCTGAAGCTGGGTGTAAACGAATTGCTTTATGGGTGATATTAAAAGATAAGCTGACTCAAAAAGAGTTTTTAGTTATTAATACTCATTTAGATCATATTTCAGAAGCAGCTAGACAAGAAGGTATGTCTGTATTATTAGAAGAATTAAAGGATAAAATTGAACAATTTAATACCGTGATTTTAGGTGATTTTAATTCAGAAAAAACAGAGATTTTACATCACGAGTTAAAGAAACAATTTAGTTATCCAGAGGAAGACGAGACTGTATTTAATTACGGTCCAAAAGGGACTTTCCAAGATTTTAATTACGATATTAGTTGGAATGAACTAGAACAAATTGATTATGTTTTGTTTAAAGGAATAGAGTGTCTAAAATATGGCGTTTTAACAGATTCTTGTGACAAACGATTTCCATCAGACCACTTTCCAGTTGTAGCAACAGTTAAAATTTAAGAAGAGTAAGGGAGATATTAAAATGAAACAAACTGAATTATTAGCGATTATAGAAAAAATGTCACCAAAAGAAAAAGTGGATCAACTATTACAATTAGCAGCTGATTTTTATACAGAAAATGCTGAAGATCGTACAGGTCCAATGGAAAATTTAGATATTACGGAAACAACAATTGATAATGCTGGTAGTATTTTAGGCGTTTCAGGTGCTCAAAAAGCAATTGATATTCAAAAGAATTATATTGAAAATAACCCACATAATCTACCAACTATTTTAATGGCAGATATTATTCATGGATTTAGAACTATTTTCCCAATTCCTTTAGCTTTAGGATGTACATGGAACAAAGAAGCAGTTGAAGAAATGGCTTCTGTATCAGCTTTAGAATCTTCTGTATCAGGTCTTCATTTAACGTTTTCACCAATGCTTGATTTAGTACGTGACCCAAGATGGGGACGTGTTTTAGAATCAACAGGGGAAGATCCATATTTAAACAGTGAATACGCACGTGCCATGGTTCATGGTTACCAAGGTGATAACTTAAAAGAAGACACAACTAAAGTAGCAGCTTGTGTGAAACACTTTGCAGCTTACGGTGGAGCAATCGGTGGTCGTGATTATAATACAGTAGACGTTTCAGAAACAACTTTACGAGAAAAATATTTACCAAGTTACCATGCTGCTATTGAAGCAGGTGCAAAACTGGTTATGACGGCTTTCAATACCATTGAAGGAGTTCCGGCAAGTGGTAACAAAAAATTATTCAGAGATGTTTTAAGAGATGAATTTAAATTCACAGGTCCTGTTATTTCTGACTGGGCAGCGATTAAAGAGATGATTAATCATGGTGTTGCAGCAAACGAAAAAGATGCAGCTAGACTTGCGATTGAAGCAGGTGTTGATATTGAAATGATGACAACTTGCTATGACAAACATTTACTTGAATTAGTTGAAGAAGATGCGCGTTACATGGATTTATTAGATGAGTCAGTTCTTAGAATTTTAGAGTTAAAAAATGATTTAGGCTTATTTGAAAATCCATACCGCGGAGCAGATGTAGAAAAAGAAAAAGAAGTTATTTTATCTGATAGTCACCGTGAATCGGCAAGAAAAATCGCTGAAAAATCAATGGTTCTTTTAGAAAATAATGGCGTTTTACCATTAGCTAAAGAAACAAAAGTTGCTGTGTTTGGACCAAAAGCGACTACAGGGGATTTAATGGGAGCTTGGTCATGGCAAGGAAAATTTGATGAAGTGATTACGATTGCTGAAGGTTTATCAGCTAAAGGTTCTAATGTAACAACTTCAACAGTTGAATATGATTTATTTGAAAATTCTACAGAGAGTTTAGCTGATGCAGCTTTACTAGCAACTGAGAATGATGTTGTTATTTTAGCATTAGGTGAAGCAGATTGGATGAGTGGTGAAGCTGCAAGTCGTAGCGATATTAAATTACCACAAAGTCAAATTGAATTATTCAACGAAGTTAGAAAAGTAGCTAAAAAAGTAGTCGTTGTATTAATCAATGGTCGTCCATTAGATTTAAATGATATCAACGAAGCGGATGCTGTTCTTGAAGCCTGGTTCCCAGGAACTGAAGGAGGAAATGCGATTGCTAATATTCTGTTTGGAGAAGTTAATCCAAGTGGACGTTTAAGTATGTCATTCCCTGAAAGTGTTGGACAAGTACCAGTTTATTACAATACTGAAAATACAGGTCGTCCTTATGAATCTGCACCAGATGAAAAATATGTTTCTAAATATTTAGACGTATCTAACTACGCTAAATACCCATTTGGTTATGGTTTATCATATAGCGAAGTTTCTTATGATGAAATGACTTTAAACAAAGAGCATGGAGCTTTGGAAGATACAATTGAAGTAAATGTGACAGTAAGTAACAAATCAGAAGTAGCAGTTACTGAAACTGTTCAACTTTATATTCGTGATTTAGTTGGTGAAACAGCTCGCCCACTTAAAGAATTAAAAGGATTTGAGCAAGTTGAATTACAACCAAATGAAACGAAAGATGTAACGATTGTTCTTGAAACGAAAAAATTAGCTTATGTTCATCAAGATTTATCATGGGCAGTAGACGCTGGTGAGTTTGACTTAATGGTTGGACCAAATAGTCGTGAATTAAAATTAGTTAAAAAATTAATTCTTGGATAATGGAGTGAAATCAATGGTAGGTAAATTATATACAGGTAAAAATGTGAACTTCACATTTTTACCTCATGGTGATGTAAAAGAAATTTCAGCAGGTAATATTATTATCAATCAATTTGTAGCAAATGAATTCGATGTAAGTGTTAATAATTTATTTTTAAGAATTCATTCTGAAGGAACAATTACTTCATATCCTTTAGTCGGAAAAAAATCAAAGAGTACAGTTGAATTTTTCGAGAATGGAATTCGTTTTGAAGGAAATATCGAAGGAATTAGTTATCAAGTTGACTTCAAGTTAACAGACCAAGATGTTTGGTTCTGGGAGACACGTCTTTCTGGTCAAGGTCAATTAGTTGATGTGGTTTACGGTCAAGATTTAGGACTTGCTAATTACGGAGTTGTATTAACAAATGAAGCGTATAACTCTCAATACTTAGATCATTCAACTTACAAAGGGAAAAACGGCCATGTGATTTGTACAAGACAAAATATGCCACAAGGAACAGTATTTCCTTATTTACAACAAGGGTCATTAACGAAAAATCGTCATTTTTCAACTGATGGCTATCAATTTTTCAGTAAAAATGATCAAAACGATATAACAGATTACTTGAATAACAATTCTGAATTAGAAAGCGTTGTTTATCAGTATGAAATGGCTTATACAGGTATCCAATCTGAATTAATCACTCTATCAGATGAAAAACAAGAAGTTGTCTTCTACGGAGCTTATTCAGAAGATCACCCTACAGCAGTAACTGCAATTGCAATTGATGAGAAAGAAATTGAAGCAACTTATTCTAAACTAGAAAAGTTATCAAATTTAGTGACCAAAAATGAAGCTAGTGATGTGATGATTTCTGATTTATCAGGAATGGCATTATCTTTAGAAGAAATCAACGAATTGTTCCCAACTAGAAAAGTTGAAGAGTTTGCAGAGTCAGGTGAATTATTATCTTTCTTTGATGAAGAAGACTATCATGTTGTGTTAAAAGAGAAAGAACTTTTAATGGAGCGTTCACATGGTCACATTATCATTAGTGGAGAAGAAGACACGATTGATAATCCAGTTATGGCAAGTACACTTTATATGAATGGGCTATTTAACTCTCAAATTGTTTTAGGTAACACAACTGTTAATAAATTTATCAGTAATTCAAGAAATGCCTTAAATTTATTGAAAAAATCAGGTCAAAGATTATTTGTGAAGCAAGACGGAGAGTGGGTACGCTTAGGATTACCATCTGCCTTCAAACTAGGCTTTAACTTTGCTACTTGGTATTACAAAACTGCTGATGACATGATTCAGGTGACAAGTTATACGGTTGCTGAATCAAGAAGTGTGCAATTTGAAGTAGTAAGTAAAAATAATCGTCAGTATGATTGGTTGATTAGTTTTGATATCGTAATGAATGATAGCGAAAATAAAAAAGACTATACAATGACTCAAACTGCTAATGTATTGAGCTTTGAGCCAACAAGTGAATCTGCTATTCATTCGAAATATCCTGAGTTAAAATATCACTTAAATGTAGAACAATCATTTGATTTAGTGTCAGCTAAAGAATTATTTGATATGACAACAGATGAAAACTTATTACTATTAGAAGTTAAAGAGATGGATAAAGTTAACCTAACCATTCAAGGAACATTATCTGCAGAAGACTTTAGAGTTGAAACAACTGAGTTATATGAGGCTACAACTTCTTATAATAAGTATATTGCTGAGTTAAGTAATCAATTTGCTTTATCTCATTCAAATCAAAAGCGAATCGATAAAATGAATGTTCTTGTTAAATGGTACACTCACAACATGTTAGTGCATTACTTGTCACCACATGGTTTAGAACAGTATGGTGGTGCAGCATGGGGAACTCGTGATGTTTGTCAGGGACCTGTGGAGTATTTCTTTGCGATGAACAAACCTGAAATTGTGCGTTCTATCATTTTAACAATTTACTCAAATCAATTTGATAATGATGGTAACTGGCCACAATGGTTTATGTTTGATAAATTTGAAGAGATTAAAGCAGATGAAAGTCATGGAGATATCATTGTTTGGCCATTAAAAGTGGTAAGTGATTATTTAGCGATGACAAAAGACTTTTCAATTTTAGAAGAGCCATTAGCTTATTCTAGTCGAGAAACCTTTACACAAACAAAAGAAAAAGAAACATTGTTACAACATATTGATAAACAAATCACTTATATTGAAAATAACTTCTTAGAAGGAACGTTCCTTTCTTGTTACGGTGATGGTGATTGGGATGATACACTACAACCTGCTAACCAATCACTTAAGAAAAATATGGCAAGTAGCTGGACAGTAGCTTTAACGTATCAAACATTAAAATTATTCTCAGAAGTAATGAGTGAGAACAATGAGGCATTCTCTAATAGAAGTAAAGACTTGTACGAAGGTGTGTATAATGATTTCCACAAATACATGCTCAGTGATGAAGTGATTCCAGGATTCTTATTTATGGGAGAAAACAACCAACCAGAGCTTGTTATTCATCCAAAAGACGAAAAAACAGGAATCAACTATCGCTTGTTACCAATGACTAGAAGTATGATTTCTGAGTTAATTGATAAAGAAGAAGTTGAAAAACACTTTGGAATTATTCAAGAGCATTTGACATTCCCTGATGCTGTTAGACTAATGAATAAACCTGCAAATTACGCTGGTGGCGTGAGTCAAATCTTTAAACGTGCGGAGCAGGCGGCTAACTTAGGTCGTGAAGTTGGTTTAGCTTACATTCATGCTCATATTCGTTATATTGAAGCAATGGCTAAAATCGGGAAGCCTGAAGAAACATGGATTAATTTAGAGAAAATTAACCCAATAGGTATTAATGACGTTGTCTCTAATAGTAGCTTGCGTCAAGCAAATGCTTACTTCAGTAGTTCTGATGGTGATTTTAATACAAGATATGATGCTCAAGATAACTTTAACGAATTAAAAACGAAAGAACGCGATGTTAAAGGTGGTTGGAGAATCTATTCAAGTGGTCCTGGTATCTATATTAATCAATTGATTAGTAATGTATTAGGTATTAGAAAAAATAGTGAAACATTGACATTTGACCCAGTTCTTCCAGAAGACTTAAATGGTTTAGAATTAAGCTATCAATTAGAGAATAGATTATTAAAAATCAAATTTAACTTAAATGAACCTATTAATGAACTGAAGATTAATGGTACACTAGTTGAAGTTGCTAAAAATAATAATCGTTATAGAACTGAAGGGCTATCTATTGATTTAGATACGTTATATAGTTTAACGACAGTAGAAGGAATTAACGAGGTAGAACTATTTATTGGAGAGGTGTAAGATGGTTGGTATTAGAGATATAGCTAAAGAAGCTGGCGTGTCTATCTCAACTGTTTCATACGCATTAAATGGAAGTGACAAGGTTACAGAGGAAACAAGAAAAAGGATCAAAAAAATTGCCGATGAAATGAATTATGTGCCTAATATGGCAGCTAAAGCATTGAAGAGAAGAGAAACCAAAATAATTGGAGTTTACTTATCTGACTATTTAGGGAGTTTCTACGGCGAATTATTAGATGGTATTAAGCATGGCTTACAATCTTATGATTATGAGATGATTGTATGTAGCGGGAAAAGATCTCATTTATTTATCCCTGAACGCATGGTTGATGGCGTTATCATATTAGATTGGACTTTCGACACGGAAGAAATTCAAAAATACGGGGAGTCTGGTTACAAATTAGTAACATTAGACCGAGAAGTAGAAGGGAAAAATCTATGTCATGTGTTACTTGATAATGTTGGTGGTGCGACTTTAGCCGTTGAAAAAATGATGGAACAACCAGCAACAGCTATACATCTAGTAACAGGTCCTGAAAATTCATTTGATAGTATGCAACGTTTAGAGGCTGCAGAGAACGAACTTAAAAGATATGGTAAAGACTATACCGTTCATCAAGGAGATTTTGATGCTAAATCAGGGAGAAAAATTGCAGAAGCGATTTATTTAAGAATGACGAATAAACCAATTTCTATCTTTTCATTTAACGATGAAATGGTAATTGGGATGTATGACTTCTTTAAACGAACTGAGCTTGAAATTGGAAAAGATGTTAATATTATTGGTTTTGATAATGCTTATTATGGCAATATTATTTCGCCAACAATTGCCTCGATTAGTTTTTCTAAAAAACGTTGGGGAATGGTTGCGGTAGAAAAATTAATGCAATTAATCAATAATGAAGAAACTGATAATGATTTAATTTATACAAGTTTTGTACCAGGAAAATCATTCGCAGAATAATAATGCATAAGTGTTAAACACGGAAATTAGTGATAATTTCTGATGTTTAACACTTTTTTAGTGAATATGTTAATAAAATATTAAGAAATAAAAGAATGTATTGGTTGAATGTTACAGATGTGTTACAATTATTACATAAGGAATGGAGGAAGAGTTAATGAAAAAAATAAGATTTATTTTTTTATTAAGCTTAATAATTGGTGTTGGAGCACCATCATATTCATTAGCAACAGAAAAAAGTTTAGAATCTTCAGAAATAGTGGAAGTCATTAAAAAAGATAATGAAGTCTCTGATACTGAGGAAACAGTGACTGAAGAAACAGCTCAAAGTGAAGTAGAACAAACGAATGAAACTACTTCCAAAGAAGTGGTACCTGAAGAAGTAGTCCCTAAAATTGAAGAAGGATTAGACAAATTGATTGGTGAGAAAAAAGGTGAAAATGTGCCAGTTGATGAAAAACCTTCTCCATCACAAATTAGAGAAACTTTATTATCAGGTGATTTTGGTGTGTCAAAAGAAGAATTGGATAACTACACAGATGAGCAACTAGAACAAACAATGACGCTATTTACACGTTATAATTACGATGTGACAGGTATGGACTATGGCGCTTATGGAAGACTTCTTAAGACCTTATTTAATGATAAAACGGTTAATGTAAATGATGCTTTAACGCAATTAGCATTTGATCCGTCATCATTTTCGAGTTTCTCTAGTATGATTCCTGAAGTCGAACGTTTAAAAACATATTTAGATACGTTGTATCCAGTTAATAGTAGTTTTATCCCAGGGCTTGGATTAAGCACTAATCAGTTAGTAGAGCGATTAAATGAGTTACAAAAACTTGAAGATAAGTTAACAGCAGAAGGGAAACAGTTGCCTTTTGGACGAATTGCGCCTTTAATCTCAACTAGTGTCACTCCAACAGAAGAAACAGGGGAGAGTACAACTGATTCTACTAGTCAAACGAAAGAAAGTGTTTCTGAGAGTAAAGTAATTAACTCTTCTGACAAAAAAAATGATAAATCTTTACCTAAAACAGGCGAAGCATCCACTGGGGTGATTGGTATTTTAGGTTTAGGATTAATGGCTTTAATAGCAGTACCTTTAAGTAAAAAATTCTAATTGACCCATATAAAAACTGAAATAGAGAGATTAATCTATTTCAGTTTTTTGTTATTTTTAAAATATCTTTTGAAGAAAGTGTTTACATTAATTTGAAAGGATGTTATTATCCATGTAGACATATAAGGATTGTGACTGTGCGGCAGGCAAAACCTAAATTGAAAGAAAATATATTAAGAGCGGCTATTTTTGTAGCTAATTCTAATATATTTCTCTCAGTTTGGGTTTTTTTGTTGTTCTGGAAATGAGACAAACAAATTAGGAGGAATTAACATGTCAAAAGAATCAAATAAACAACTAGCAAGTGATGTACTTGAATTAGTTGGAGGAAAGAAAAATGTTAATAGTGTGGTTCATTGTGCGACACGATTAAGATTTAAACTTAAGGATGAATCGGTTGCTAAGACAGAAGAAATCAAAAAGCATCCTGGCGTGATTCAAGTTGTTCAAAGTGGCGGTCAATATCAAGTTGTTATTGGTAGTCATGTAAATGAAGTGTACGCAGAATTAACAGAGATTTCAGGTTTAGGTGAATCTTCATCAGATGCAGAAGGACCAAAAGGAAATATTTTTAATCAGTTTATTGATATTATTTCAGGTATTTTTACTCCTTTCTTAGGTGCTCTTGCTGGTGTTGGGGTTTTAAAAGGATTATTAACGTTATTAGTTGTAACTGGTTTACTTTCTGCAGAATCAGGAGCTTATCAAATCCTATTTGCAGCTTCTGATGGCTTTATGCAATTCCTGCCTTTTGCTATTGCTTTTACAGCTGCTAAAAAATTCAAAGCAGATCCGTTTATTGCTTTGGCTGTATCAGGAGCTTTATTATATCCTGCAATTACAGCAGTGGCTGGTGCTCAATCAGGATTAGATTTCTTTGGAATTCCAGTAATCATGGGTCCTACAGGCTATATGCAAACTGTTATTCCAATTATTATTGCTGTGTGGATTCAAACTTATGTAGAAAAATTTGCTAAAAAAATCTCACCAGGTTTCTTACAAATTATTTTAGTTCCACTTATTACTGTATTAATCATGGTTCCACTTGCGTTTGTTGCGATTGGACCTTTAGGAACAATTATTGGTGCTGTTTTAGGTAAAGGTTATAGTGCTATCTTTGGCTTTAGTCCAATTGTAGCTGGAGCTGTTATGGGTGGTTTATGGCAAGTATTTGTTATGTTTGGTATGCATTGGGGATTCATTCCAATTGCTTTAGTTAATTTAACAACAAATGGTTATGACACAATGACAGCAATGTTACTTGGAGCAGTTATTGCTCAAGCAGGAGCTGCTTTAGCAGTTGCTATTAAAACAAAATCTGAAAAAAGAAAAGCATTGGCTATTTCAGGAACTTTAACAGCAATTTTTGGTATTACAGAACCAACTGTTTATGGTGTAACGTTACCACTTAAAAAGCCATTTTATGCAGCGTGTATTGGTGGAGCTGTAGGTGGAGCAATCATTGGTGGAGCTGGTGTTAAAATGTTTGCTGGTGGTTTAATCAGTTTACTAAGTATTCCAGGGTTTATTAGTAACATTGATGGCGTTGAATCAAGTGTTGTTATGGGAATTATTGGAACAGCAGTTTCATTCGTAATCGCATTTGTTTTAACTTTAGTATTAGGATTTGATAAAGAAGAAGAACTAGAAGCAGAAGTTACAAAGACAAGTGTTGAAAATAAAGGGCGTGAAATTTTAAAAGCGCCATTAACAGGAAAAATTGTTTCAATGAATGACGTTCCAGATGAAGTATTTGCCTCAGGAGCATTAGGAAAAGGAATTGCCATTGAACCAACCATTGGAGAATTAAGAGCTCCAGCTAATGGAGTCGTAACAACTATTTTCCCAACAGGACACGCAGTAGGTTTAACAACTGAAAGTGGAGCTGAAATTCTAATGCATATTGGGATGGATACAGTTGAATTAGAAGGTAAAGGATTTGAAAAACTGGTTTCTCAAGGAGATTCAGTTAAATCAGGAGATTTACTAGTTAAATTCGATATTAAAGCTATTCAAGAAGCTGGTAAGCCTGTAGTTACACCTATTGTTGTAACAAATCATACTGATTATTTAGATGTGTTAGATTTCAATCAATCAGAAGTGATTGAGGGAGAAGATTTCTTAACTCTAGTTAAATAAAGAGGGTTACAAAAAATATAAATTACGCTAGAATAGAGATAAAGATGATAGGATCTAAAAAAGGAGAGATAACACGTGATTATAAAAAAAATATTAAATAATAATGTTGTTATCTCTGAAAATGATCGTTCCGAAGAGATTATTGTGATGGGGAAAGGATTGGCTTTTCAAAAAAAAGTTGGTTCTGAGATTGACATGGATAAAGTAGATAAGATTTTTGTTTCAGGAGCTCAAACTGAAGTGAGAGAAATTGAAAAAATGATTATGACTGTTAATCCAGCTGTGCTTGATATTGCGAAAGAAATTATTCTTTATGCTGAAAAAATGACTAATCAAGAATATTCAGATCAGGCTTATATCACATTAACAGACCACTTGAATTATGCCATTGAAAGAGGAAAGCAAGGTGTCTTTATTCCCAATCCATTACTTTTTGAGATACGTAAGTTTTATCCAGAAGAATTCAAGATTGCTTCTCAAGCCATCGAAAGAATCAATCGAAAATTTAAAACCACTTTCCCGATTGACGAAGCAGGTTTTATCGCCCTTCATTTAGCTAATAGCCGAAAAAGTTCAAATGAATTACCAGTGACCATGGAAAGTACTGAGATGGTACGAGACATTCTTCAAATAATTAGCCGGTTTTTTGGAATCATGTTTGATGAGAGTTCACTAAGTTATAATAGAATGGTTACCCACATTCAATATTTTGTGAAGCGAATTCTTGAAAACAAAACGGTAGAGGAGACTGATGAATTTCTCTACCAACTGGTTCAAAGTAAATACCCTGATGCTTTTAATTGTAGCCAACGTATTAAAGATTATTTACAAAAGGTGAAAAAAGTAGAAATTAAAGAACCAGAAATGATTTATTTAGTGATTCATATTAACCGAGTAGTAGAAGATACTAAAAAATAGAGATTGTAAGATAAGTTGTTAGACTTATCTTACAATCTTTTTTCATTAAAACACATGTTTTGTTTTTTTTTATATTGATAAACGTGTTAAAATGGAAGTATTCAAAGGTTTCTCATCGGTCTTTAGGCTGATGAAAGTTATTAATGAGCGTCATATAATAGCTGTATTAGTACTAAATGGTCACGAAAATTAGGAGGAAGAAAAATGAAAAAAAATAAAACATTGTTAATTATTATCGGAGTGGTTGCATTATTTGCTGTATATGGTTTTACAACATATAACGGTATGATTTCAAAAGAAGCTGATGTAGATGCTCAGTGGGCAAACGTCGAATCAAAATTACAAAGAAGATATGATTTAGTACCTAACTTAGTTAACTCAGTAGAGGGTAGTATGAAACAAGAAAAAGAAGTTTTTGGTGATATTTCAGAAGCTAGAAGTAAAATGGCTGGTGCAAGTACTGTAAAAGAAACTGCTGCAGCATCAAATGAAATGGAAACAGCTTTATCTCGTTTATTAGTTGTTATGGAAAACTACCCAGATTTAAAATCAAATGAAAATGTTAAAACATTAATGACTCAGTTAGAAAGCACTGAAAATAGAATTTCTGTTGAACGTGATCGTTACAATAAAGCAGTAAAAAATTACAATGTCTCTATTAGAAAATTTCCAAAATCTTTGATTGCTAATATGACAGGATTTGAACAAAAAGATTATTTTGAAGCTCAAGAAGGAGCAGAAAAAGCACCTGAAGTTAATTTTAATAAATAAGGATCTAGTTGTTTTTAGGAGGTGGAGTAATTGAGAAAGAAAATATCTACATGGTTAATTGGTATTACCTTTATGATGGTAACAGCTTTCTTTGTTGCCTTTCCTAATCTAGGAGTGGCTGAGGTAAATAATATATTTGTTGAAGATAACGCTAATATATTGACTCAAGCAGATAAGGATTATATTAAACAAATTAACGAAAAAACATTTATTGAGTTACCAGGAAATCCACAATATGCTGTTGTGACTTTAAAAAATCTCGATGATTATGGTTCGATTGAAGATTACGCTGTCCATAAATTTGAAAAACTTAAAATAGGACAAAAAGACTTAGATAATGGTTTCTTATTTGTTATTTCTGTTGAAGACAGAAAATATAAACTCGAAACAGGATATGGTGTCGAGGACGTTATTACTGACAGTATGAAAGATAAAGTGGTAACCGATGAAGCAACTGAATTACTACAAGATGAGCAGTATGGTCAAGCTGTTATGGTAGTATCTAAAAATATTGAACGTTTAGTTAATGAAAAATACAGTGATTTAGATGCGGCTAGAGACTATGTAGCTATGGAAAAAGCAAGAGACCAAAAAATATTCAAAATGATTATGTCAGTCTTCTTTGGCTTAATTGCGCTTGTTATAGGAGCTTTTTCACTTTATGGATTAGGCGTTAAGAAAGTTAGAAAAGCAATAACAAAAGAATATCTAGATAAAAATATGTCAGGCTTTATTTATCAAGAAAAAACTAATGAACTATCCGGAAAAATGCAAGGCGTTAGAAAAGTTAATTTATCACAACACCTAGCAAAAACACTGTATCGTTTACCTAGTAAAGGAAAAGTATTAAGTGACTCATCTGAAATGAAGAGATGGTTAGGTCAATATTTATTGGTAGACGGTATTATTGAATATTGGAATAAAGATAAAAAAAATGCACCGTATGATATTTCAATTTATTTAGATAATAAACATCTTAAAAAACTAAAAGATGAGTTATTAGCAGATGCACAAGACTTTAATTATCCAATCGAAAGTAATCCTTATCTTGTGGGAGACAGTGTAGGAATTATCGCTCAGTATGTTTTAGTAACAAGTCAAAAGCATAAAGAGAATTTAAGAATTTCTAAGCAAAATAAAGAGTACGTTGAACGAGTAAGTGAGTTGTATTTAGAGCAAAATGGGGCACGCTTAAGAAAAATAGATCATGAATTACAGATTGCTTTAATGGTTTATTATTTCTTAAAAGATAAAGATTTATCTGATCCTCAATTATTAAAAGAAATAGAAATAGATAATACGTCTTTAAATAAAGCTTATCGTTTTGCTGAAAAACGTCGTAGACAAATTTCAAGTGATCAAAAACGTAAAGCCTTAAATGACTTAACTAATATGTCATTAGGAAATTACTACATGCAAGCTATGATTTGGTCAAGTTACCATAATAGCAGTAACTCTGGTTCCGGATTTGGTGGCGGCGGAGGAGGATCTTCCTTCGGTGGCGGTTCTTCTGGTGGTGGTGGTTTTTCTGGTGGATGGTAAAATTGTATCATTTTTAGAGATTAACGATATTGTAATCGTTAATCTTTTTTTAAAATTAGAAGGGAGTTGTGGATATGGATTTTTTTGAGAGTTTTTCTTTTTTTTCATTGATATTCACATTAATTATAGTAATCATCATTATTCTTTTATGTATTCAGTTAACTAATTTTCTTCTTAACTTGACTGCTGATAAAGTAACGATTGATGCAACATTAATAAGTAAAGACTCGGCCAAAAATTATCACTATAATGACCATGGTGGAACATGGACAACTACTTTTAGTTTTACATTTGAAACAATTAATGGTGAAAGAGTTATTTTAGATGTCTCATACAAAACTTTTCGTCAATATGGGATAAATGATTTTGGAGAACTAACTTATCAGAGAAAATGGTTAAAGGAGTTTAGTTTAAAAAGCTAAACTTCTTTTTATTTAAAGGAAAAAGATGGACAGGTAGATAATAGTTTTCTATAATCGTAGCAATAAGTAGATAGAAGGTAGGAGATAAAGTGAAAATTGAAGAAGGATATATGCCGTTTTTAGAGTATCAAACCTATTACCGGATAGTTGGAGAAAAAACTGATAAAGCACCATTATTACTATTACATGGTGGTCCTGGTTCGACTCATAACTATTTTGAGCTTTTTGACGAATTAGCTTTAGATGGTAGACAAATTATTATGTATGATCAACTAGGTTGTGGTTTATCTTCTATGCCTGATAAACCTGAGTTATGGCAAGGAGAAACATGGTTAAATGAGTTAATCGCATTAAGAGAGTATCTAGGGTTAGATGAGATGCACTTATTAGGTCAATCTTGGGGTGGTATGCTATTAATCATGTACTTATGTGATAAAAAACCTCAAAGAATAAAAAGTGCTATTCTTTCTAGTACATTATCTTCTGCTGAACTTTGGAAAGAAGAACAGCATCGATTAATAAAATTAATGCCTAAAGAAGATCAAGAAGCCATTTTAACAGCTGAATCGATTAATAACTTTACTAGTGAGGCTTATTTAAAAGCTAATGATCATTTTATGGTAAGACATGCAGGGGACGTTCCAACTGACGAATCACCTGAACCACTTAGAAGAAAGAAAAATAGAGGGGAAGCTGCTTATCTTCATGCTTGGGGACCAAATGAGTTTTTCCCAATGGGGACTTTAAAAACATTTGATTATACAAATAAACTAAAAGAAATTGATGTTCCTGTTTTAATTACAAGTGGAGCAGATGACTTAAGCACACCAGTAGTGTCAAAAACAATGTATGACCATATTAAAAATGCCAAGTGGGAATTATTTGCTAACAGTCGCCACATGCCTTTTGTGGATGAGGAAAGGGCTTATAAAAAAATATTAAGAGATTGGTTAGCTAGTCACGATTGATTGGAGAAAAGAGTATGGAATTAAGAGAGATGGAATCAAGCGATAAAGAGGAAGTTAAAGATCTAGTTCAAAAATCTTTAAAGTCTTTAGGATTTGATAAGCCAGGAACAGCTTATTTTGATCCAGAATTAAATGATTTATATACCTTTTATAACAAACAACTAAATGGCCAATATTGGGTAGTTGAATACGAAGGTAAAATAGTTGGCGGTGTTGGAATTGCGCCTTTTAAAGATGCTATCTGTGAGTTACAAAAACTTTATGTGGATGAAGCTTTCCACGGTTATGGACTTGCGAGACAGTTAATGGATAAGGCATTAGCGTTTGCGAGTAATCATTACGAAGCTTGTTACCTAGAAACGCATTCAGATTTAGCTGCTGCATGTATTTTATATGATAAGTATGAGTTTGAATTACTAGATAAGCCTTTAGAAGGCTCACCCCATTCTGCAATGGATAAATGGTATTTAAAAAAAGTATAAAGAGCCTGCCCAAAATGTCAGCCTCTCGTTTATTTATGCGAATCATTTTTAATAGTCAGGGGATAAAAAGTCTGCTCCCACGACAACTGGAACAAAAAGCGAGCAATCGAAAATCACGATTGTTCGCTTTTTGTTCCAGTTGCTCAGAGCAAAACGACTTTTGACCCACCCTGTTTTATTTTTTTAGGATAATAAAACGTTCGTGAGTTCCTTGTCCTACCATATCACCTTCACAAGTAGCTTTGACTGAAAATGTGATTCTTTTGCGATCCACTTCGATTACTTCAGCTGTGATAATGGCTAAATCACCAATGACAATCCCTTTTTCATGAGACACATTAACATGCGTTCCAACAGAAGTCATTTCTTCTGGAATAATTTCTTTTAATAAATGGTAGCAAGCTGATTCCATTTCAGCAATCATATCAGGTGTTGAAAAAACTGAAGGCAAATCTGCCTCAAATTTAGACGCTACATTGTCTTTTGTAACGTATACTTCTTTTGTATAATGAGTTCCTATTTTAATTTCCATAATTAGTCTCCTTTAAAATAAAAATGATTACGTTTTCATGATACATGAAATAAAAAAGATAAACAACTGATAGTGTTTATTCTTATCTTTAAGAACGTAGTTGAGACTAGTAGTTATAAAGTGTATGATGATAAATAAGCAAAGAAAGAAAGGTGTGTCTAACATGTTAGATAATACGAAATTAATCCATGGTTATCCTGTCGTAGACCCACATACAGGAGCCTCAGCGATTCCTAAATATCAAGCCTCAACCTTTAATCAAAAAGATGTTTTTCAAGAACAAGATTACAATTATACAAGATTTGGCAATCCAACTATATCTGCTTTAGAAGAAGGAATTGCAGCGTTGGAAGGTGCTGAATATGGTTTTGCCTTTGCCTCAGGTATGGCAGCTATATCTACTGTATTAATGTTATTAGAATCAGGTGATCATCTAATTGTTCCAAAAGAAGTTTATGGCGGAACCTGTCAGTTTGTTAAAGATATTTTACCTAACTATCAGATTACCTCTTCTTTTGTCGATTGCAGTAACATTGAGGAGGTTGAAGCGGCTATTTTACCAAGTACAAAAGTCCTTTTTATTGAGACCCCTTCTAATCCTTTACTAAAAATTTCAGATATTTCTGCTTTAGTTGCCTTAGCTAAAAAATATGAATTAATAACCATTATGGATAATACTTTTATGACACCTTTATATCAAAAACCGATTGAGTTAGGTGTTGATATAGTGATTGAAAGTGCGACAAAATTTTTGAACGGTCATAGTGATGTGGTAGCAGGTTTAGTGGCTTTAAATAATCCTAATTTAGCTAAATCTTTACGTCTCTATCAAAAATCATTTGGTGCAATATTAGGTGTAGAGGACGCTTGGTTGGTTCTTAGGGGAATGAAAACTATGGGAATTAGAATGGAAAAAAGTTGTGCGAATGCCCAATTAATTGCCGAGTTTTTAGAGAAACATTCAAAAATAGAACGCGTTTTTTATCCTGGATTAAAATCCCACCCCAACTATATAGTACATAAAAAACAAGCATCAAGTGGTGGGGCAGTCCTTTCCTTTGATTTAGGTAACGAAGAAAAAGTCCATCAATTTACTCAGAAATTAACCTTACCTATAATAGCTGTCAGTTTAGGTGGTGTTGAATCAATTGTCTCTTATCCTAGAACGATGTCCCATGCCTGCTTATCTGAAGCAGATCGATTGGAGCAAGGAGTAACGCCAGGACTATTAAGGTTATCTTGTGGTATTGAAGATGTAGCTGATTTAATTCAAGATATTGAGGAAGCACTATCAGTTCTTGACTAATAAAATAAATAACAAAAGAGATAGTGACTTGATTGTCACTCTCTTTTTTTGTGCTAAAAAAATGCCACTTATTAGTATAGAAACTTTCTGTGTTGTATAATAAAAGAAATACTTAATTGCTTAAGAAGGTGATGCAAATGGAAAAAGATATTATGAATTTACTGGATACGCAAAATCAGGTAATGGTCAATATATTAGATTTAATTTCAGATAATAATAGATGGTATACAGTGAATGAAATTAGTATGGAGTTGATGGTAGTTGAAAGAACTGTCCAACGATATATTCATCGTTTACAAGAATTAGTCAATGACTATAATGAAGAAAAACATCATTTAGTAGTGATTCATTATGAAAAATATAAAGGTGTTAGACTTGAAATAGACAGTGGTAGTAATTATATGGAATTGAAGAGTTACATTTTAGAGAATGATGAAACGATGCAAATTTTTAAACTGATTATTTTTGAAGAGTTCGAGTCAATTTCTAAATACGCTGCTGATAATTATGTTAGTGAAAGTTCTATTCGAAAGTCATTAAAAAAAATCAAACAATTTTTAAGTAATTATCAGTTAAGCTTATCAAGAAGTTCCTTCAGAATTGAAGGAGAAGAAAAGCAAATTAGATTGATTATTTATATCACCACATGGATTATTTTTAAAGGTGTGACATGGCCTTTTGATTTTATCAGCCAAAGAAAAATTTACGCTTCGGTAGATAGATTTTCTGAAGAGCTGGATCTAGGTTTTTCTGTCATTCACCAAAAACAAATGGCTTATATGCTGGCAGTAAATATTTTACGATTAAGAAAAAAACATGTCATTACAATGGAAGATGAATGGCGTCAATATGTTAATTTACCTAAATTAATTGAAAAAATACCGATGCTAAACGTGTTTATATCAGACTATAATATTTATATTGAATCAGAACTGTATTTCTATGTTGTTTTACTTCAGTTAAAACCGAAATTTTTTGAATCAGAAAATTATCGTAATAGTGTCTTTAATTACCATCAGAAAATGTCATCTAATATCTATAAAAGTACAGAATTATTTATGGATACATTTAATAAAAAAATAGATGTGATCCCAGAAGAATTAGAGACACGTTTTTTTGTGACTAGTTTTTGTACCCATCTATTTAGTCAATTGTTCTCTAATATTCAAGTAGACATTGATGGTCATATGATTTTTAGGAATTTAGAAGATGATTATCCCAATCTAAATAATCATTTAGAAGAATTGGTAGAAGAGTTACATGAAGTTAGTGGGGAAGTGTTATTTACTAAAAAAAGCTTTTTATTACAGAAGTATATGATGCTTTTTTCTTCCGTTCTTCCTTTAACTTACTATGAATCAGAAATAAAGCTTTATCTAGATACAGACCTCCCATTTTTTGTTAAAACTAATGTGACTAATCAGATTACGGATCGTTTTAAATACGATTTTAACTTACGATTTATTACATCGAATGAAATGGAAGAAGCTGATTTAGTATTGACTAATATTCCTAACCTTCTAGAAGAAGAATTACGTTTTTCTAAACAAGTTCATTTGTTTGATTTTCCATTTAATCACCGTGATTTTATTGAAATTGAAAGAAAAATGAAAGCAATTGTTCATGAAATGAGATAAGTTAATTAAAAATGAATGAAAGCCTATGAGAGGTGACTAAACCTCTCATAGGCTTTTTATTATCTTCTAAAATTCATATGATGATTGTTTCTATTAAAATTATTGTTATTGTGACAATGCCCTTCATAGTTTCGTTCTTTATTCATGTGTCTTTTTGAAAAGTTTTCTTGGTACATAGAGTCTCTGGTATCTGTTACTGTGTTTGACGTACTAGCAAGCGTTAGTGTACTTGTTATTAGAAATAAAGCGATGACACTAAGCAACGTAAAAATAATTGTTTTTTTCTTCATAGCTATTATCCTCCTAAATATTTGATATAGTAAGTATAGCTAAAGATTATGGCAGAATTATGTCATAATAGAAGTAATTAAATATTAGGAGTTTTTTTATGAAATTATTGATTATTGAAGATAATAATGGCATACGAAAAATGCTTACTAAGTTTTTATCTAGCAAAGGGCATCAGGTGTTAGAAGCTGAGTCTGGTGAAAAAGGAATGGCTTTATTTTTTAAAGAATCAGTAGATTTAGTCCTACTAGATATTATGTTACCTGGGATGGATGGATTTGAAGTCTGTCGAGAAATCAGGAAAAAGGCAATGACACCAGTTATTATGATTACAGCAAAAAGTGAAGACCATGATAAAATATTGGGATTGGATGTAGGAGCAGATGATTACATTGTCAAACCATTTTCACATGAGGAAGTAGCAGCAAGAATTAGAGCAGTTATGAGAAGAGTCGATTATTCTGAAGAGAAAGAAAATCAATTTATTGGATTAACTATTGATCCACAAAAATATCAAACTACTTTATTCAATCAAGAGATTCACTTAACAAAGAAAGAATTCGAATTGCTTTCTTTATTTACAAGACATCCTAATCAACTCTTTGCAAGAGATCATTTGTTAGATAAGGTATGGGGAATTGATTATTACGGAGATTCAAGAACGGTAGATAGTCATATTAAGCGTTTAAGAGAAAAATTAAAAACAGAAAAAACTTTAAATTGGCAGATAAAAACAGTTTGGGGAAAAGGCTATTTGTTTGAGGTGAAAGATGATTAAACAAAAAAAAATAGTTCATCGTCTGATATGGTCATATACTATTTTATTAGGGTTATTTACACTTATCATGTTGACTATATTTTTCAGTTTATTTAATAATCAAGGACTTGAGCTACATCAAGAACAAATGAAAGAGCAAGGAGATACCATTGCTGAGACCATTATGTCAGAGGGCTATTTAAATAGTAATGACGAAGAAGCCAGCATGCATCAAAGAATGATGAAAGGCAACTCTCATATGTCTGGGGTGAATAATTTACTTTCACTAATTAGTAAATTATCAACAGATGAGATTTACATTGTTACTCCACAAGGAGAATCATTATTTTCAAGTCATATGATGTCTCAAAAAAATCAGAATGATTCATTGCCAAATGCTGGGCAGAATATATTGAACCTTGTTAAAATGAATCAAACGAATCAATTAGTTGAAATAAATGAAAAGGATGTTCCTTATACACTAGGATACGGTGTACCTTTAACGGATGACAGTAATCAATTAATTGGTAGCGTCATAGTGTTATCCCAAAAAGAACACTCACTAACTAAAACTTTATCAGATTATCGCTTATTAATTAGTAGTGTTGTACTAGCCTTAATTGTAACGATTGTGATATCGATTATGTTAGCTAGACGATTTGTTAAACCGATTCATGAAATGGAGTCCTTTACAGAGACGTTAATAAATTCTAATTATGGTGACTCTATTGAAATAGCCACGCAAGATGAACTATCTAAATTAGGTAATAAACTATCCATACTTAGTAAAAGGTTATTAGAGGCGCAAAAAGAACAAACTAATAAAGAAAAAAATCAAAAATTATTTTTATCACAAATTTCTCATGAGCTTAGAACACCAGTAATGGTTATTAAAAATTCCTTAGAAGGACTTCAAGGTGATTTTTTAAGTGAAGAAGAAAAGGAAGAATATATCAAACATTTGCTACATGAAACAAATCAAATGAATCGATTGGTCAATGATTTGTTGGAATTAACTCGACTGGAATCAACCGATTTTTCAATTCATAAAGAACCACTAAGTTTACCGGATGTTTGTCAGGATAGTGTTAGAAGTTTCCGTGATAGAATAAGACAGAACAATCAGCAAATCGAAATAACAAATGAATTACTCGAAACAGATATCTTTATAGGTGATTATCAGCGTATGTCTCAATTGATAAAAATATTGTTGGATAACAGCGTAAAGTACAGTCCAAATAATAGCCTTATTTCAATTAATTTGTACAAAGATAAATCCTTTATTTGTATTGATGTGATGAATGATATAAAAAAAGCAACTGATTTACCTAATGAAAAAGAGATGTTTAAAGCTTTTAGTCGTGGTAAACATGCGGAAGTGGAAGGTCATGGATTAGGCTTAACAATAGCTGAAGAAATAACGAAAAGGCATAATGGAAAGATTGCAATTAAAAAGACAAATGGAAATCAGTTAAAAGTTAGTCTTATTTTCAATCTTTAACAGGTGTTTTTAAATTCATAAAAAAATCTTAATAAGCACAAAAGAATGAGTGAAAGTCTTTAATTTATTGCTTTTTTCAAGTATACTTGTAAATTGATACGTAATATGATTATCAAGCTTAATGGAAGCTTTTAATATGAGATTTATAATTTAGAGATAAAATGGAGGATTTTTAGAATGTGTGGATTTGTAGGATATATTAATCACCCAACAACAGCAAGTGAAACATTAAAAAAAATGACAGACAGAATTGTACATAGAGGCCCAGATGATGAAGGGTTTTATCAAGATGACAATATCGCAATGGGATTTAGAAGATTATCAATTATCGACTTAAATCATGGGGCGCAACCAATGAATAATCAAGATGATACAAAAGTATTAACATTCAATGGTGAGATTTATAATTACCTAGAGTTAAGAGCCGAATTAATCGAGTTAGGTTATAACTTTAGAACAGACGTGGATTCAGAAGTTTTAATCCATGGTTATGATGCATGGGGAGAAGGCTTATTAGACCGTATTCGCGGAATGTATGCTTTTATCATCTATGACAAAACAAACCAAGAAGTATTTGGTGCTCGTGACCATTTTGGAATTAAGCCTTTATACTACTACAAAGATGAAGAGAACTTCATGTGGGGATCTGAAATTAAATCATTTTTAGACCATCCAGGATTTGTTAAAGAACTTAATGAAGAGTTATTACCAATTCACTTAAGTTTTGAATATATTCCAAGTGCTGAAACAATGTTTAAAAATGTTTACAAGGTAAATCCAGGAAACTTCTTTATCTATAAAGACGGTAAATTATCAATTAAAGAGTATTATCATTTCGAATTTAAAGAAGATAAATCTGTTGATATGGAAACAGCTAAAAAACAAATCGTTGAAACAGTTCAAGAGTCAGTAGCAAAACACATGATTGCTGACGTTGAAGTTGGAAGTTTCTTATCAAGTGGAATTGATTCAAGTTATATCTTAAATGAAGCTTCAAAAGAGCGCGATATCACTTCTTTCTCTTTAGGATTTGATGATGAAAAAATTAGTGAATTACCTTGGGCAGAACAATTTGCCGAAGAAATTAACCAAAAAAATATTCCAATCATGATTGATGATGAAGATTTCTTCAATATTATTCCAAAAGCAATGTACCATATGGATGAGCCGTTATCTAATCCATCAGCGTTACAACTTTACTTCTTATCTAAAGAAACAAGTAAACATGTAAAAGTTGCTTTATCTGGTGAGGGTGCTGATGAGTTCTTTGGTGGATACAATACATACTTAGAAGCAGGTTCTTTTGAAAAATATGAGAAATTTACAACTAAACCAATGAGAAAATTATTTGCTCAAACAGCAAAACGTTTACCTCATTTCCATGGACGTCGTTTCTTAATCCGTGGGGCACAAGATATTAGTGAACGTTATTACCGAGTAAACTATGTCTTTAACCAAGCTGAAAGAGATGAATTATTAAAAGACAGCCGTTACAATGGTCCATCATCAGAATACGTTAAAGATATGTTTAACGAAGCTAAAGGTAAAGATTCAATTACACAAATGCAACATTTTGATATCCATGGTTGGTTAGCTTATGATATTTTACATAAAGCAGACCGTATGAGTATGGCAAACTCTTTAGAGGTTCGTACGCCATTAGTTGATAAAGAAGTTGCTGCAATTGCTCAAAAAATGCCTTCAAACACTCGCGTTAAAGATGGCGTGACAAAAGTTGCTTGGCGTCAAGCATCTGAAAGTCAATTACCTGAGCGTATTGTAAACCGTGAAAAATTAGGATTCCCATCACCATTAGCAACTTGGTTAAAAGAAGATAAATACCAAGCAATGATCAAAGAAGCTTTTAATTCTGATATTGCTAAAAAATTCTTTAATACTGATTACTTAAATAAATTATTAGAAGAACAAAAACAAGGGATTGCAAATATGCAAAAAATATTTACAATTTATACCTTCATCGCTTGGTATCGCGTGTTCTTTATTGAGAACTAATTAGAGAAGGAGATAGATGTAATGACAACGAAAAAGGACTTTATTCCAGTATTATTAGGTGGCGATTTAAATCTGTATGGAATGGCTCGGTCTTTTTATGAGTTAACAGGGAAACCTGTTAGAACAATAGCAAGTGCTGAAATTGCTCCAACTAAACACTCTAGTATTTTGGCTATTGAGTATGTAACAGACTTTGATACAGATCCAACCTTCATCAATAAAATACGTGAAGTGATTAAAGAATATGAAAATAGTGATGTTCCTGTTATTTTAATGGGAATGGGTGACTGGTATACAGAATTAATATCAAGACATATTGATGAATTATCTAAACACTTTATTTGCCCATACATTGATAAGGAATTAGAAAAAGAGTTAGAGAATAAAGAAAGCTTTTATGCTATTTGTGAGAAATATGACTTACCTTATCCTAAGAGTAAAGTCATTACACGAGATATGGTGGAAAACAAAGAAGAACTCCAACCATTTGGTTTCCCAGTTGCTTTAAAAGCTGTTAACAGCGTTACTTGGAATGATTTTACTTCTCCAATCAAAGAAAAAGTGTATATCATTGATAATATGACTGAATTTAATCGTGTCATCCACGGTATCTATAAAGATGGCTACCAAGACAAAATGATTTTACAAGAATTTGTTGTGGGAAATGAAAGTCCAATGCGTGTTTTAAATGCCTATGTGGATAAAAATCATCAAGTTAAAATGATGTGCTTAGGTAATGCAGTACTTGAGGATCCAACGCCGTTAGGAATTGGAAATTACTTAGGTATTATTCCTGATTACAATGAAGAAATCTTTAATCAAGTGAAGTTTTTCTTAGAAGACATTAAGTATACGGGATTTGCTAACTTTGATTTGAAATACGATATCAAAGATAATAAATTTAAGTACTTTGAAATCAATCTAAGACAAGGAAGAAGTAGCTTCTTCTTAACTTTAAATGGTATCAATTTAGCTGAATGGGTAGTTCGTGATTATATTTATGACGATTTAAAAGATAAAGAGTTATTTATCGCTGACATTCCAGAAGACCAAGGTAAATTGTGGTTGAATGCACCAGTTGATGTGTTTGAAAAATACACACCAGAGTCTCCAGCTAAAGAAGTAGCACGTAAAATGATCGCTGATAAAAGATTTGGTTATACTTTCTATTATGAAGGTGATAAAAGCTTTAAGAGATGGTTACTACTTCAACGTATGTTCCGTTATTATAGAAAAGCCTTTAAACAATTTGGGCATAGAGTAGGGAGGTAAGTAAATGGATAATTTCTTTACCATTATTGGTGGAATGGGAACCATCGCAACAGAGTTATATATTAAGCAAATTAATCAAAAAACACCCACTAAAAACGATCAAGATTATTTAGATTATGTGTTGGTTAATTATTCAACGATACCTGATAGAAGTTCTTATTTGATGAATAAAGAAGAGAATGAAAATCCATTACCTTATCTATTAAATATTATTGAAAAACAAGGATCACTTAATCCGAAATTTTTTGCACTCACTTGTAATACTGCTCATTATTTCTTTGATGATTTAGAAAAAGCAACTGACATTCCAATCTTGCATATGCCTAGATTAGCAGTAGAGGAAGCTTCTAAAAATTATTCAAAAGGAACACGAGTGGGCATTATTGGTACAGAAGGTACTATTAAAAATAAAATTTATGATAACTTTATTTTAGATGCTGGATTTGAATTAATTCATCCAACTTTGGAAATCCAACAAATGGTTAGTACGTTGATTTTTGATAAAATCAAACAAAAGAATATTCTTGATGTGGAGTTATATAATGACATCTTAAGAAAAATGTTTGAAGAGTTAAACTGTGAGATGGTTATTTTGGGTTGCACAGAGCTATCTTTAATGGAAGATTTGGCTAATTATCAAAATGAGCATGTAATAGATCCACAAAATATTCTAGCAGAAAAATCTGTTGAATTAGCTTTGGAAAACAGAAAAAAATAAAATGGATAGGTCTTTTAGACCTGTCCATTTTATTTTACCAAATGCCAGATTGAACTAAGTAAGAAAGGAATAAGTAACTAGCTGGAATAGTTAAAGCTAGCAGAGAATATTTGCCAATTAGAATTAATGATTGTTTAAAACTAAGTGTTTCTTTCATAGATTCTTTAGAAGTTCCACCTAAAAATAACGCCCAGAATTCAGTCATACTATCACTTCCTTTTTTATTCATTATATCATAAAATAAAAACTAAGTGTTTTTTTATCATATTTATTATATTTTTTTGAAAAGTTAGAATGATAGGGGTATACTTAGATAAAATTGATGAACGGAGTGTTGTAAAATGTGTACAAGTGTTATTTATGAGAATAAACAAAAAGAATATTTCTTAGCTAGAACCATGGATTTTTCTATACCGTTAGATGCTAAACCAGTTTTTATACCAAAAGATTTTAACTTTTATGCTAACAACTCGAGAAAAACATTTTGTACTAAATTTAACTTCGTTGGAGCAGGTCGTTTGGTTGATGACTATTTATTTGGAGATGGAGTGAATGAAAAAGGATTAAGCATAGCCTCATTATATTTTTCAGACGACGCTGTTTATTTTGAAAACAATCATCCTGAAAAAAAAGAATTAGCACCGCAAGATGTAGTTGCTTGGGTTCTTGGAACCTGTGAGAGTGTTGCAGATGTGGTTACGAAGATAAAAGACATTTCAATAGTTGCCGAAATAGCTCCGATTGTAAATGGAGTACTGCCCCTTCACTGGATAGTTGCTGATAAAACTGGAAATTCAGTTGTCATTGAACCTGTCGAAACTGGGCTAGAGGTTTATGAAAATCCTGTTAATGTAATGGCAAATAGCCCAAGTTTTCCTTGGCATTTAACTAATCTAAATCAATATCCAATGTTATCTAACCAAAGTGCTCAACCGAATAGCTACCAAAACTTTTTAGCAAAAGGAAATGGAGCAGGAAGCGGTGCTTTAGGTCTTCCAGGAGATTATACGTCAATTTCCCGTTTTATTAGAATAGCTTTTATGAATCATTATTGTGAGAAAGTAAGTACACAAGAAGAAAGTATTAATGTGATATCAAGAATGCTATCAGCTGTTTATATTCCAAAAGGAGTTAAAATAAAAAGTAATGGCGCTATTGATTATACTCAATTTACAAGTTTTATGGATTTAGAACGAGGGTCTTATGTTATTAATTACTATGAAAATAATCGTTTTTTACAAATAGATTTAGACGAGTTGGCACATACAAATGAACCAAAAATATTTGAGATGATAAATGATATGATTATTGAAAAACCAATGATTTAGAAAAAGTATTAAATATTATACTGTTTTGATGACAGTTGATATTTAATACTTTTTTATAACAGACAATAGTCGCTTTTTTAGAGCATCTTCGATACAATGATAGATAACAAAAAATGAGGTGATTTATTTGGAAAAGATAACAAAGGAAAGTTTATTTGATTTAAAGAGTGTTGCTCAGCCTGTTCAATGTGACGAGGAAATTTTTTATATTGAAAATAGCATAAATAAAGAAGAAAATCGTTACGAATCTTATATTTATTCGTATCATTTAAAAACAGGTGAAAAGAAGAGATGGGGAAATGATAGTCATTCAGTAAGTGGACTAAGTATTTCACCTAATAAGAAGTATCTAAGTTTTTTAGCAGCTGATTCTAAAAAGAAACAACAAATTATGTTGATGCCAATTCAAGGTGGACGCGCCTTTAATCTAACGGATGAAAAAGAAGGGGTAACCTCTTTTATTTGGAATGAGACTGGAGCAAGTGTTTATTATCAAACAAGTCAGTTACCTGAGGAAGAAGAAAAATCTGATTTTCCTCAATCTAAATCATGGAGTAAATTAAGCTACAAACTTGACGGGGCAGGATTACTACCTGAAAACAAACAATATCAATTAAAAAAAATAGATGTTGCTTTTGAATCAAACAGTCATACTATACTAGAAAAAGACTACAGTTTTAGTTTAAAACATGTAGCTAAAGATGAATCATTTATGTTAATTGAAGAAGATTTAGATTCTGAAGATGAATGGAGATATGGCTCTACGGTTTATTATTATGATTTAAAAGATAAACATAGCTATTCTCTAACAAAAGAGATAGCTGAAGGAAGTTTTTCTTTTGGTGCTATCAAGAATGACAACTTATGTTTGTTAGTGGGAAATGATTTTACTCATGGTTTTGTCACTCAAGATAAAATTTATTTATATGATATTAAGAAAGCGACTTTAACATGTTTAACTGAAAATGAAGATTTACAGGTTGGCGATGCTTTAATAAGTGACTTTCAACAAAAAAATAAAGGTGTATCTATTGAGTGGCTTGATGATGAAAGTTTTATTTTTCCAGTAACAGAGCATGGGAAAATCGTTTTATATCAAGGAACTATTCAAGGTGAAGTCAAAGAGCTTTACAATGAAAGATTACATCTAACAGATGGTGTATTAATAGATGACGATTCGATGATTGTCACCTATTCTACATTAACTAATCCAAGTAGTTTAGGTCTTTTGAATTTAACAACTAAAAAGATAGAGGAATTATATAATCCTAATGGAACGGTACTCTCTAAAATTGAATTAAGTAAACCAGAAATGTTTTGGTTTAAAGGAGCTCGTGATTGGAATATACAAGGATGGTATATGCCACCAGTAGAATCAAAAGAAAATCATAAAGCTATTTTATATATTCATGGTGGGCCACAAGTAGCGTACGGAGAAAGTTTTTTCCATGAGATGCAAGTTTATACAGCAAATGGCTACGGTGTTATCTTACTAAACCCTCGTGGTGGACAAGGATATGGTCAAGAATTTGTAAAATCAATTTTAGGAGATTACGGGAATGAGGATTATGAAGATCTCATGTTAGGTCTCGATTACTGTCTAACAGAATATCCTGAAATTGATAAAAATCAAGTATACGTAGCAGGTGGTAGCTATGGTGGCTTCATGACGAATTGGATTGTTGGACATACTAATCGATTTAAAGCTGCAGTAACCCAACGTTCAATATCTAACTGGTTAAGCTTTTATGGAACAAGTGATATTGGTCCTTTCTTTGTTAAATACCAATTAGAAAGTGATTTGTCTGATGTTGAAAAATTATGGAAAATGTCTCCTTTATCTCACGTTCATAAGGCTAAAACACCTTTGTTAGTCCTTCACGGAGAAGAAGATTTAAGATGTCCTCAAGAACAAGGGGAACAAATGTATACAGCAATGAAGAAAAATGAGATTCCAACTAAAATGGTGGTTTATCCTGAATCAAGCCATGGACTTTCTAGACAAGGCTTACCTAATTTGAGAATGGATAGAATCCAACAAATTATTAATTGGTTTGAAGAATATTAATTTAAAAAAGAAGTTAGCGTTTAGCTAGCTTCTTTTTTTATGGTAGTAATTTAATATCAATCTATTAGTACGTTTTATAGTATTAAATGATACGTGTTATTGATTATATATGATGTGTCATATATAATTGATTTAATTTATTGATTGCATTATTTTTTTCGTTAAAAATGAAAAGGGTTTCTTTTAGTGGCATGAAGTAAATAAAATTGATTGTAGTTTAATGAAGGAGTAGACGTAATGATAAAGTTTAACAATGTAGATAAGTACTATGGCACGTTCCACGCGTTAAAAAAAATAAATCTAACAATTGAAAAAGGTGAAGTAGTGGTTGTAATTGGTCCATCTGGATCAGGAAAAAGTACGATGTTAAGATGTATTAATGCTATTGAGGAAATTACTACTGGTGATTTATTTGTTGGAGAAACAAATATTCATGATAAAGAAACTAATTTAACAGATGTTAGAAAAAATCTAGGAATGGTTTTTCAACATTTTAATTTGTATCCAAATATGACTGTATTAGAAAATGTGACGTTGGCGCCGCTTAAAGTATTAAAACAAGATAAAGAGACAGCCAATCAATATGCTGAAAAACTGTTAGATAGAGTAGGTATGATAAGTAAAAAAGATGAATATCCAGGACAACTTTCTGGAGGGCAACAACAACGAGTTGCGATTGCAAGAAGTTTAGCCATGAAACCAGATGTGATGTTATTTGATGAACCGACTTCAGCCCTTGATCCAGAGATGGTGGGCGAAGTGTTAGATGTTATGAAATATCTTGCTAAGGAATCGGGGATGACGATGGTAGTTGTTACCCATGAAATGGGATTTGCTAGGGAAGTAGCAGATCGAGTTATTTTTATGGCAGATGGTGAAATTCTTGAAGACCGAGAATCGGAAGCTTTCTTTGAAAATCCTCAAGATGAACGAGCTAAATTATTTTTAAGTAAAATTATTAATCAATAAAACTATGAGGAGAGCAAGTTGATGAAAGGAATCGCTAATAGAAAGTCATTGTTTATAGCAATATGTATCGGATTATTTATTTTGACAGGCTGTGGTACAAGTAAATTATCCAATCAAGACACACTTGAGCGTGTTGAAAAACAAGAAAAAATAGTCTGGGGAGTAAGATATGATACTAAGCTTTTCGGATTGATGGATATTGAAACTCGTGAAGTAGTTGGTTTTGATATTGATATAGCTGAAGCATTAACAAAAGAGATTTTAGGTGAAAATGGACAAGCTGAATTTGTCGAAGTTGTTCCCAAAACCAGGATACCACTATTAAAGAATGGGAATGTAGATGGTATTATCGCAACAATGACTATTACAGAAGAAAGAAAAGAACAAGTTGATTTCACGCAAACGTATTTTGATGCGGGTCAATCTTTACTAGTTAAAAAAGGTAGTGACATAACTGGTATAGAAGATTTAAACGGTAAAACAGTATTAGCTGTCAAAGGATCAACTTCAGCTATCAATATTCGAGAGCATGCGCCAAAGGCTAATATTTTGGAATTAGAAAACTATGCGGAAACTTTTACAGCATTAAAATCAGGTCAAGGAGATGCGATGACGACTGATAATAGTATTCTTTATGGTATTGCTTCAGAGAATCCAGATTATGAATTAGTTGGAGATAGGTTTACTGAAGAACCATATGGTATTGCAGTAGATAAAAATCAAGAGAGATTTTTAGTAGAATTAGACAAAGCATTAAATGAATTACGTAAAAATGGTACATACGATGAAATTTATGAAAAATGGTTTGGAAAAACCTCACTTTAGTTGGGAGAGAGAAAATGTTAAGTATTTGGCAAAGTTATCAATCAGATATTTTAATGGGGTTAAAAATAACCCTAATTGCTAGTATAACTGCTTTACTATTTAGTTTATTAATAGGAACTGTTATGGCTATTTTACAAGTATCTAAAACCAAGTGGATTAGTAGTATTGGCAATATTTATGTCAATTTATTTAGAAATTTACCACTTTTAATTGTTGTTATGTTCTTTTTTGTTGTGATGCCTTTGTACGGATTTCAATTAGACGGGATACAAGCTGGAACAATAGGTCTAACTTTGTACACATCAGCTTTTATTGCGGATACAGTTCGTGCGGGGATTCAAGGAATTCCAAAAGGTCAAATGGAGGCAGGTATTTCAACAGGATTAAGTTATCTTCAAGTGATGTGGCTAATTATTTTACCACAAGCCTTTAAAATAGTGATTCCTCCACTAGGGAATCAATTTATTAATTTAGTTAAAAATTCATCTGTTTTAGCTATGGTAACAGGAGCGGATTTAATGTATCAAGCGGATTTAATTTCAAGTTCCACATTTAATACGATTGGAACATACACCTTAATTGGTTTAATCTATTTACTTCTTACGTTACCTTTATCTTATTTGATGAAGTATTTAGAAAATAGGCTTATCAAAGCTTAGGAAAGGAGTTATTTTTAATGGCGCAAGCATTTACGTGGGCGAATTTAAGATTTATTTTTGATGGTTTGTTGGTCACTTTGGAAGTAGCAGTCGTTTCTATTATTTTAAGTTTTTTAATTGGAAGTATTCTTGGAACGATTCGTTATTTAAAAATACCCATTTTATCAATGGTTATCGGTCTGATTATTGATATAATCAGAAATTTACCTTTATTGTTAATCATTTTCTTTACCTATTTTGCTTTACCACAAATAGGCATTCAATTTAGTATTTTTTGGTCAGCAGTTGTAGCCTTAACATTCTTTGAATCAGCCCTTATTTCAGAAATTGTCAGGGGTGGTTTGTTAGCAGTTCCAAAGGGACAATTAGAAGCGGGAATATCAACAGGTCTAACAACAATTCAAACAGTCTATTATATTATTTTACCTCAGGGATTGAAGTTGATGGTACCTCCTTTAGTTAGTCAATTTGTTTCATTAATTAGGGATACCTCATTAGCCGTTATTATTTCGTTACCTGAGTTAACACATAATACTAAAATTATTTATGCACAACATCCTAATACAGTATTGCCGATGTTTTTCATTATGGCATTTTGTTATTTTATTATCTGTTATGGTTTATCACTTTATGCCAAACGTTTTGAATTAGCTTATGTGAGTTAAATTAAAGAACCTAGAAGAGATTCTGAATATCTCTTCTAGGTTCTTTTTTATTTTAATTAATATGATGAAAAAAGTAATCGTTTTTTCTGTGAATACAGTTAATATTTCATGAAAATTTCACTTATTCATGGCACTATTCTTTACAAAATGATAAAAAAACAGCTATAATATAAAAATTATGATAAGAAAATTATAATTTTAATCGTTTTATCATTTTTAGAAGGAGGAGAAATGTATGATTACATTTAAAAATGTGGATAAGTATTATGGCTCATTTCATGCCTTAAAGAATATTAATTTAACCATAAAAAAAGGAGAAGTAGTAGTTGCTATTGGCCCTTCAGGATCAGGAAAGAGTACTATGTTACGCTGTATAAATGCTTTAGAAGAGATAACAACGGGGGATTTATTTGTGGATGGAGTGAACATTCATGATAAAAACACTAATCTAAATGAGGTTAGAAAAAACTTAGGGATGGTATTCCAACATTTCAATCTGTATCCTAATATGACTGTTTTAGAGAATGTTATTTTAGCACCAGTAAAAGTTTTAAAAGAAGATAAGGAAAGTGCTGTAAAAAAAGCAGAACAACTACTAGATAAAGTTGGTATGCTGCATAAAAAAGATGAATACCCTTCTCAATTATCAGGCGGTCAACAACAACGAATAGCTATTGCTAGAAGTTTGGCTATGGAACCAGATGTAATGTTATTTGACGAACCAACTTCGGCTCTTGATCCAGAAATGGTTGGTGAAGTATTAGACGTTATGAAGTCATTAGCCAAAGAATCGGGTATGACCATGATTGTTGTGACTCATGAAATGGGATTTGCAAGAGAAGTAGCTGATCGAGTGGTATTTATGGCAGATGGTCAAATTTTAGAAGATCGTGAATCTGAAAGCTTTTTCGATAATCCCCAAGATGAAAGAGCGAAACAATTCTTGAGTAAAATTATTAATCAATAGAATGGGGAGATTAACATGAGAAACAAAATTTTCAAAAAAAGATACCTTGTTTTATTTTTATTAAGTATCCTTTTCTTAACAGGTTGTCAGTCAAATGACTTAGCTAGTCAAAATACGTTAGATAAAGTAAATACTGCCAATAAAATTGTTTGGGGAGTAAAATACGATACTAAGCTTTTTGGTTTAATGAATATTGAAAATCGAGAAGTTGAGGGGTTTGATATTGATATTGCTAAAGCTTTAACTAAAGAAATTTTAGGTGAGGACGGAAAAGCAGAATTTGTTGAAGTGACTTCAAAAACAAGGATACCTCTTTTAAAGAACGGTAATATTGATGCGATTATTGCAACCATGACCATTAGTGAAGAGAGAAAAAAACAAGTTGATTTTTCAGATGTTTATTTTGATGCGGGTCAATCCTTACTTGTAAATAAAAAAAGTGAAATCAAAAGTATTGAAGATCTAACTAATAAAACGACGGTTCTAGCTGTTAAAGGATCAACGTCAGCTGAAAATATCAGACAGCATGCTCCAGAAGCAAAAGTCTTAGAGCTAGAGAATTATGCAGAAGCTTTTACAGCCCTTCAATCAGGACAGGGGGATGCTATGACTACTGATAATAGTATCCTTTTAGGAATGGCTTCTGAAAATCCAAACTATGTGTTAGCAGGGGATAAGTTCACAGATGAACCTTATGGCATTGCTTTGAATAAAGAACAACAGGATTTTCAGCAGGCAATTAATGAAGGAATCAAAACTTTAAAATCTAAAGGAATTTATTCAGATATTTATAAAAAATGGTTTAATGAGGAACCAAAGTAGGGGAGGATTAGTAAATGATAAGTATTTGGGAGAACTATCATAGTGATATCTTATCAGGCTTACAAATCACTTTAATTGCCAGTTTTACAGCTTTAATTTTTAGTCTTTTAATTGGAACTTTTATGGCTATTTTTCAAGTATCAAAAACTAAGTGGTTAAAACGTTTAGGTAACATTTATGTTAATTTATTTAGAAATTTACCGTTGTTAATTGTTGTGATGTTTTTATTTGTTGTCATGCCGTTATATGGTATTAAAATGGGTGGACTGACAGCTGGGACTATTGGTTTAACATTGTATACATCTGCCTTTATTGCAGATACTGTTCGAGCAGGAATTGAGGGAATTCCTAAGGGACAGTTAGAAGCAGGATTAGCATCTGGTTTAACTTATTCACAAGTTATGAGATTAATCGTTTTACCACAAGCTTTTAAAATAGTGATTCCTCCTTTAGGGAATCAATTTATTAATCTAGTTAAAAATTCTTCTATTCTTGCGATGGTAACAGGAGCAGATTTAATGTATCAAGGAGATTTGGTTGCCAGTGCAACATTTAATACGATTGGGACTTATACATTGGTAGGGTTGATTTATTTGATGTTGACGTTACCTTTATCGTACTTGATGAAATATTTAGAAGTAAAACTAGCTAAGGCGTAGAAAGGAGTAGTTAAGATGGCAATTCAACAAGCTTTTACATTTAGCAACTTGCGATTTATCTTTGATGGTCTTTTAGTTACTCTTGAAGTAGCAGTTGTTTCTATTATATTAAGTTTTTTAATTGGAAGTATTTTAGGGGTGTTACGTTATTTAAAATTACCTATAATTTCTTTTGTTGTTGGTTTAGTGGTAGATATTATAAGAAATTTACCGTTATTATTAATTATTTTCTTTACCTATTTTGCTTTACCACAAATAGGTATTCAGTTTAATATTTTTTGGTCAGCGGTGATTGCTTTAACTATTTTTGAATCAGCTATGTTATCAGAAATTATTCGTGGTGGGTTATTAGCTGTACCAAAAGGACAATTGGAAGCTGGAATGTCGACTGGGCTAACGCGTGGTCAAACAATATTTTATATTGTGTTACCACAAGGATTAAAACTAATGGTACCACCTTTAGTGAGTCAATTTGTTTCATTAATTCGTGATACATCTTTAGCTGTTATTATTTCATTACCAGAACTGACACACAATACTAAAATTATTTATGCTCAATACCCAAGTACTGTATTGCCAATGTTTTTCATCATGGCATTTTGCTATTTTATTATATGTTATTCATTGTCTTATTTTGCTAAACGGTTTGAAGTAAATTATTCTAAATAATAAAATCAAAGAGACAGGAGATGATTTTTAATCATCTTCTTTTTTGTTCATGTTATAATAATGACAATTATTGAGGGTGAAATGAGGAATAATAAATGACAACGAAAGAAAAAGTGTTAGCTTTTTTAGAAGAAAATAGAGGGACTCACATTTCAGGAGCAAAAATAGCAGAAGTTTTAAATGTATCGAGAAATACAGTTTGGAAGAGTATTAAACAACTTGAAAAAGAAGGCTATGACATAGATGCTGTTACTAATAAAGGATATAGCTTAGCTCAAGACAGTAATCAGATGTCTGAAGTGGGAATCAGAAGTATTTTAAATAAGGGATTTCAAGAAGCTCCTATTTACTTTTATGACACCATTGATTCAACTAATAAAAAAGCCAAAGAGTTAGCTATTGAAGGAGCTAGTCATGGAACATTAGTAATAGCTAATGAGCAATCAGCAGGAAAAGGAAGATACGGGCGGAGCTTCGAGTCTCCAAAAGATTCAGGAATTTATATGAGTCTTATTTTGAGACCAGAGAAATTAAGTTATACTCATCCAACATTAATCACTTCATATGCTGCAGTAGTTGTGTCTGAAGTAGTGAAAGAATTAACCGGTAAGGTAATTGAAATCAAGTGGGTTAATGATCTGTTTTATCAAAATAAAAAAGTATGTGGTATTTTAACGGAAGCAGTAACGGATTTTGAAAGTGGCACAATGGAATGGATTGTTTTAGGTATAGGACTAAATCTTTTATCTGGTGTGTTCTCAGATGAAATTGCCATAAAGGCAGGCGGTATTTTTGAGGGAAATGATATAGAACTCAATAGAAATGAGCTAGTAGCTAATTTGTATCAGTCATTATTAACAGAGCATTTAGAAAAAGATGAGTTAGAGATGATGGCATTATACAAAGAAAAATCTTTAGTATTAAATAAAGAAGTCTTACTACAACAAGGAAATACTGAGTTTAGAGCCTTTATTAAAGATATAGATGCCACAGGACAATTGATTATTGAACGAACACCAGGAAAGGAAGAAATCTTTAATTCTGGTGAAATAAGAATAGTATTAAATTAATTGTCACCTTTATTTTAAAATAAGTTGACAATTAACTCTTTTCTTTTTATACTGTAAAAAGAGAAGGGGGTTTTTTTTAGTGAATCAATTAACAGTAAAACAAATAAGTAGAATTGGGCTGTTTACAGCTTTAACCATTATATTGTCGCAAATAAGTATTCCAATGCCTTATGGGGTGCCTATGACTTTACAAACCTTTATTATCCCGTTAGTAGCTGTATTATTAGGAAAAAAAGAAGGTACTTTTGTTGCTTTAATTTATATTTTATTAGGCCTAATAGGAATACCTGTATTTGCAGGATTTTCAGGTGGTGCTAGTATCTTTTTTGGACCAACTGGAGGCTTTATTTTATCATTTCCACTTATGGCTTATTTATCAGGAATTGGTAGTGAAAAAGAAAGTAAATCTCAAGTGTTACTATGGTTATTAATGGGAGCAGTTGTTAATTATGTGGTAGGAATGTTTTATTTTTCTTATGTGACATCTAGTTCTTTGATGGTGGCATTTACGGCTTGTGTGTTACCATTTATTCCAACAGCGCTAATAAAAATAGGTTTAATTTTTATCGTTTCAGAAAAATTAAAGCCAATGGTCTATAAAAAAATTCATGCTTAATAAAAAAGATGCTAACCATATGGTCAGCATCTTTTTATATACAAATGATTTTAATTAAATGTTTTTTTCAATACTTGTCTACCGTTTATTTCTTGAACTTCACGGTAGTTATCTTTATGAATTGTTCTAAGTCTGTTTAATTGTTTTTGAGATAAAGTCATTGGTTCAATTAACACATACCATTCAACATTTTCAGTTAAAGGTGGTGTTGTTAATGAGCCTAGATAGTGATAATAATCTAATTTTTTAGGAACTAAAGAAAGTAGATTAATTCTATTATCAAAATCAGTTAAATTCATATGATCGAGTAATTCATCAAGTGTTTTATTTTCAGCTCCAATTTCAAATAGAACAGCAATTACAGCTATTTTACCATTATCAGATTGATGGACAAGATGAAGTTCTAAAGGAAAACTTTTGCCGTCAATTGTATGTTCACCATGAGAGTGAAAATGAAATTGTTGAAAATCAAAGTTACGGCTATTAATCGATGCGACACCTTTTAAATAACCTTGGAGACAATAGCCAGTATTAACAACAGTATCAATTTTCTTACGGTAGCGTAGAATTAGTTCACCGTCATCATTCATAGGTTTAGTATCACTATTAACAATATTTATAGGAGATTGAAATTGATGACTTGGACAAGTCCATTCGTGTTTTTCATCATAATGCCAATCAACTGGATCAAATTTAATTTTTTTCAATTTTTACAACTCCTTATTGATGCATAAGTTGTTTTAAATTCTACTAAAAAATGAAAAAAGGCACAAATAAAAAGCCCTGTTGAGTAAAAATAGTCTAAAAAACAGATAATAAAAAAAATATATGATAAATTGGTTGACTTTTTAATTTTAATCGGTTAAATTATTAATCAATACAACAAGTTATATCCGTTGAAGAGAAAAGTAAAAATAAAAAGTAGCGTAGAGAGATTTCGGTTGGTGAAAGAAGTCGTACAATTTATTTTGAAAAATGGTCTTGGAGGATTATCGTCGATAGGTAGGCGATTAACGGTCAGCTTAACCGGTATCATAAGCACTGATAACTCTTAGATTATTAGGAGAGTCAGAAGAGGGAAACATTATGTTTCTAAACAAAGGTGGTACCACGATTATTCGTCCTTTATTAGTCCAAAGATTAGGCTAGTAAGAGGGCTTTTTTTATTATATTTTTTTATGCAATGATTAAGTAAGTAAAATCATGAATTCATTTAAAAGAGAGCTTCGGTAGGTGAAAAGAAGTAGTGAAGACAGATTTGAAAATGGCTTAAGAGCATTTTTTATTCGAGTTCAGCTGAATAAGAGTAAAACGGCAGCATCCGTTATCTTGCTAGAGTATGATAGTACTTGAAGAGTAGTTATATGTGAGTATAACTAAAACTGAGGTGGTAACGCGTTAAAAACGTCCTCAAAAGCATTGCTTAGCAGTGTTTTTGAGGGCGTTTTTTTTATTATTAAAGGAGTGAGGAAAAATGATTGAATTAGATAATATTAATGTGATTTTTAAACAAGGAAAAAAAGAAATAGTAGCAGTGGATAATGTCTCATTAACCATTAATCAAGGTGAGATTTATGGAATTGTTGGTTATTCTGGTGCTGGTAAGAGTACTTTAGTAAGAGTGATAAATTTACTTCAAGAGCCAACAAAAGGGACAGTCAAGATTAAAGAAACATCTCTAACAGAATTAAATCCAAAGCAACTAAGAGAAGAAAGAAAAAAAATAGGTATGATTTTTCAACATTTCAACTTGATGAATCAAAGAACCATTTATGATAATGTTGCTTTCTCATTAAAGTATAGTGGCTTAAGTAAAGAAGAGAAACATAAGAAAGTGATAGAGCTTCTTGAGTTAGTAGGTTTAAAAGATAAGGTAAAAGCTTATCCTAGTCAATTATCAGGAGGACAGAAACAAAGAGTAGCCATTGCAAGAGCCTTAGTAAATGACCCAGATATCTTATTGTGTGATGAAGCAACAAGTGCCTTGGATCCTAAAACAACAGGTCAAATTTTAGAGCTATTAAGAGAGTTAAATGAAAAACTTGGATTAACTATCGTCTTAATTACTCATGAAATGCAAGTTGTTAAAAACATATGTCATAGAGTAGCTGTGATGGAGAACGGACAAGTGATTGAAGAAAAGTCAACAGTAGCACTTTTTAGTCAGCCAGAAAAAACATTAACAAAAGATTTCATTCGAACAGCCACTCATATTGACAGAGCACTTGAAACGATATTATCTCATCCAATACTTTCTAATTTAGAAAAAAATGAAGAACTAATCGAATTTTCTTATCTAGGGAATCAAACAGCAGAACCAATCATTGCTGAACTATTCAGTAAATATCAAGTGAAAACGAATATCTTATATGGAAATGTCGAGATTATTCAAGATGTACCGATTGGACATTTAGTTGTGACCTTAAGTGGTATAAAAACACAACGAGAACAAGCTTTAAGCTATTTAAAAGCCAAAGATATTAAAGTAAATCGTATCAAAACGAGTCACTTAGAAGAAGTATCAACTAAGAAAGGAAGTGTTGGTTAATGAAAGATTTAGCTCAAAGTTGGTTACCAAATGCCTCACAAATTCCAGATGAGTTTTTAACAGCCTTGCTGCAAACTATTTACATGGTTATTTGGACAACACTTATAGCAGGAATACTGGGTATTTTGTTAGGATTAATATTAATTGTGATAGGGCCTAAAGGATTTAAAAGTAATCCAATTGTTTATGGCATATTAGATAAAGTAATTAATACCGTTCGTTCGATTCCTTTTATTATTTTGTTAACACTGTTGGGTGTTTTGACAAGATTTTTAGTAGGAACAACAATTGGTGAAAAAGCGGCTTTAGTTCCTTTAATTATTGGTGTAATACCTTTCTACGCTAGACAAATTGAAAATGCTTTACTAGAAGTAGATCCAGGAGTCATCGAAGCAGCAGAGTCAATGGGAACTTCTCCAATAGGCATTTTATTTAGAGTTTACTTAGTAGAAGGCTTACCAGGAATTGTTCGAGTATCAGCTGTTACGGTGATAAATATCATTGGATTTACTGCTATGGCAGGAGCAGTTGGTGCTGGTGGATTAGGAAATTTAGCCGTAACAAGAGGTTATAATCGTTTCCAAACAGACGTCACAGTGGTTGCAACTTTATTAATTTTAGCCCTTGTCTTCTTTAGTCAGTGGGTTAGTAATCTTATTATCAAAAAAATTAGTCATTAAAAAGGAGAAATTATCATGAAAAAAATTATTAAATACAGCGTTTTATTATTAGCTTTAACAGGAATTGTTGCAGGATGTTCTAAGGGCGAAGCAAAGGATAAAGCAGCGGAAAATAAAACAGTTAAACTAGGTGTTATTGGAGATGACACAGATGTGTGGGATGATGTTCAAAGTCGTCTGAAAAAAGAAGGCATAAAATTAGAATATGTGAAGTTTAGTGATTATAATCAACCAAACAGTGCTTTAGCAGATGGTTCAATTGATTTAAATGCCTTTCAACATCAGTTTTTCTTAGATAATTACAACGAAGAGCATGGCACTGATTTAGTTTCGATAGGAAATACAGTTAATGCACCAATGGCAATTTTCTCAGAAAAACTGAAAGATGTAAAAGACATTAAAAAGGGTGGCGAAGTTGCTATTCCAAATGATGTGACAAATGGCGGACGTGCGTTGTTATTGTTACAAACAGCTGGTTTAATTAAGATTGATGAAAAAGCTGGATTAACGCCAACAGTTTCTGATATTACAGAGAATGCAAAAGAGTTAAAAATAACTGAATTAGATGCTTCTCAAACAGCAAGGGCTTTACAAGATGTTGATTTATCAGTTATTAACAGTGGAGTAGCAGTAGATGCTGGTTTTGATCCGAAGAAAGATTCTATCTTCCAAGAGCCAGTGGATGAAAATTCAAAACCATATGTGAATATTATTGTTTCGAGAAAAGAAGACGAGAACAATGAAGTTTATCAAAAAGTAGTAGATGCTTATCAAACGGATGAAACGAAAAAAGTAATTGATGAGACATCCAAAAATACTAGTTTCCCAGCATGGGATACATTCGGTCGAAAATAAGAAAAACAATGAATTAAGACTTAGTCTTGATTCATTGTTTTTTATTTGTGACTAAATACAGCTTGTATACACAAAAAACAAACAAGTGTTATAATATTGATAAGCGAAGTTTTATGAGGAAGTGAAGGAATGACAAAATCATATTATCTAATACAAGATAGTTTCCGACAATTGATCCGAACAAAAGGCATATTTTTAACCTTTATTTTATCTAGTTTAGTGTCAATCATTGGCTTTTTTTGCTATTTTTTATTCTTATTTTTTAACCACATTCACTTAGGTATGGTAGCTGATTTAGAAAAAGAGACAGATTTTATCGCTGTTCAAATGGGAATGGCACCTGTCATGGCTATGTTAGTCTTTAAAATAGGTGCGTTGATACTCTCGCTACTTATATTTCTATTACTTATTCTATATATAAAAAAAAGCTTCAAGCAGTTTTTATTTTCTCAACAAGAGCAAGTCAAAATCAGACATTTATTAGGAGAATCTACTCGGTATTTAAATGGATTAAGCATCATTCAAATGGAACTCTTTTTATTTTTAACTTTATTTATTGGTTGTGGCCTAAGTAACCAAATTTTTAAATATTCTGTGATAGAAACACTTAAAATAGGAGTGGATTCAGAAAATATTAATAGTTTTCAAATAGATTTTATTTCGTTAGCCACAGTTTTCATAGTATTGTTATGTTTCTTATTCCTATCGAGTTATCATTCACTAAATAAGAGTTATGAAAGAATATTAATTGAATAAAAAAACGAGGATATCTTTTCATAAGAATCCTCGTTTTTCATTAATTTAGTGGAATTAAGTATTTTTTTAACATTCTTAATGCTGTATCAGGGAAAATATCAGCTAATAATCCCATAGCTGATAAAATATAAGTCTTATCTAAATAAAAAGTTGGACTTATTGGTTTTAGGAAAGCATCATTTGTTGTTCTAAGACAAGATTCAAGCATTCTAGTAGGGTTCGTACTATTAATTAAGATACCTCCTGTGGCAACAACATGTTTGAACTGCCCTAAATCTTTACCTGATTGGTAATACAAAACACGAGTTGGTGTAGGTTCTCGTCTATAACTGCCAGCATGTCTGTTAAACGAGGTTTCAATGGCCAATTTTCCCATGACTTCATCAAATAAAATATCCTCATCATTTATTGCCACCATATCTGGGTGGTTCATACGGAATGTGCATTTTTGGGCGACATCCCCAATAGTTAATTCAGGAACAAAGTTTAAAAAACGTTCTGGTGAAACAGCCTCTAGTAAACTAAGAGCTGAGTAACGCATCCCTAAGTCTCCTTCAACCGTTCGTTTTAAAAATGGTTCTTGTAGACCCTCAGTTCGAATCGTAGAATCTATTGGTTTCCCTTCACCCACAGAATGCAAATCAGTTGTGGCACCTCCAATATCCACCACAATTAAATCATCAATACCTTTATTTTTGTCTGTACCTGTAGCTAGAAGATTAGCTGCTTGTAAAACGGCTGTAGGAGTGGGCATAAGAATATCACCAATCTCTTTTTCTACATGGGACATACCTTTAGCTTCAACAATTTTCTCCATAAAAATGCGTCTTAATATCTCCCTAGTTGGAATAGGATTAAGGACATTAATTTGTGGCATGACGTTTTCTGTTAAATAATAAGGAAGTGAACTTTGTTTCAGTATTCCTTCAACTTCATCATAAGCCTCCTCATTTCCAGCCACAACGATAGGAATTGGCATCTCAAGAGTAGCTAGTTGAGAGATATCATTTATCAAACCAATTTTATTTCCACCATTGGTTCCTCCACTAACTAAAATAATATCAGGATTTAATTGTTTAATTTCTTCTATATCATTGTCTTTTAAACCGTAGCTAAAAACTTTTAGGATTCTAGTACCAGCTCCAAGAGCAACTCTTTTAGCTGCTTCAGCGGTTAAAGTTTTTGAAAGGCCTACTGCCACCATCTTAAAGCCGCCTTTTGCTGAAGAGCAAGCGAGTTGGTAATCCCAGGTGACAGATTCTTTTTTTAAGCTTTGTAGTAAGTCTTGTTGAGCCTGATGGAAACCTTCCATCATATTAGTTGTCACAGTTGTTTTACTTTTTGATGTACCTAAAACAATTTCTGAATCTAAATCAACAGCTGTTAATTTAGTGTAAGTACTACCAAAATCAATGAGTAAACACGTTTTCATATAGAACACTCCTTTTATATATTAAATAACTGAAAATTAAGAAAATCATAAGTGTAAAGGACTAAGTGAAAAAATTAATTAATTTAATTGTTGTTATTTTATTTTTTATTTATCTTATTTCTTCCGTCAAAAACTCGTCTAAAAGTTTAGAATAGTGTCTAAATATATAAAATAGATGATTTTTATTAATATTATTTTTTTAGTGGACTAGAAGGATATTTCGTATTATTAGATATCTTGGATATAGATTTCTATAATTGCTTAATAAGAAAAGGCAATAATATAGTAGGTAACTTACTGTATTATATATAAGTAAAAGAACCAAGAGTCAAAAAAGGGTCAAAAAGTTTTATTCAAAAGTTATCTTTTTTTTATTAGTAAAAAAACAACCTAAAAAAGCGTTTACAATTAAATTTAATTGATAAAAAATCTAGAGTCAAAACCTTGTAATTTAAGGGTTTTGAGTGGTTGACACCTATTAGAGTGGGTGTTATTCTTTGGGTGTCAATGAAAGCGTTATATTTTTTAGGTAGGTTCAACGATAACAGAAACAAGGGGGTACATGAAGAAATAAATTTATTTATTTTATTCAAGTATAAGGTATAGTTAAATTAGTAAATAAAAAACTATTTACTATTGAACGTAAAATAGAAAGGATGTTGTCTCAATGGCAAAAATTATTGAATGTGTTCCAAATTTTAGTGAAGGTCAAAATGAAGCAGTTATTAATGGATTAGTTTCAGTTGCTAAAAGCGTAGGAGGCGTAACACTTTTAGATCATTCTTCAGATGCAAGTCACAACCGTAGTGTATTTACTTTAGTAGGAGATGAAGAAGGAATCCAAGAAGTTGCTTTCCAATTAGTGAAATACGCAAGTGAAAATATTGATATGACAAAACATCACGGAGAACATCCTAGAATGGGTGCAACTGACGTTGTTCCATTTATTCCTATAAAAGACTCATCAGTTGAAGAGTGTGTAGAGATTTCTAAAAATGTTGCTAAACGAATCAACGATGAATTAAATATACCAATCTTCTTATATGAAGATTCAGCATCAGTACCAGGCCGTAAAAACTTAGCAAGAGTTCGTAAAGGACAATTTGAAGGTATGCCTGAAAAATTACAAGAAGAAGAATGGGCACCAGATTATGGTGAAAGAAAAATTCACCCAACTGCTGGAATTACTGCTGTTGGAGCAAGAATGCCACTAGTTGCTTTTAACGTAAACTTAGATACAGATGATATTACAATTGCGAATAAAATCGCTAAAATTATCCGCGCTTCAGGTGGTGGATTTAAATATGCTAAAGGTATTGGCGTTATGTTAGAAGATAGAAACATCGCTCAAGTATCAATGAATATGGTTAACTTTGAAGGAACACCTTTATATCGTACATTTGAAACAATTCGTTTTGAAGCAAAACGCTATGGTGTCAATATTATCGGTAGTGAAATCATTGGTTTAACACCAGCTAAAGCTTTAATTGATTGTGCTGAGTACTACTTACAAGTAGAAGATTTTGACTACGGTAAACAAGTATTAGAAAACCATTTATTAGGATAAGGAGAGAATAAACTTATGCAATTAGTAGATTTAACTGTAAAAGACTTTGTAGAAGTATTAGGATCAGATGCTCCAGCTCCAGGTGGTGGTTCAGCGGCAGCTTTAGCAGCATCAATGGGAATTTCATTAACTAAAATGGTTTGTGAATTAACAATTGGTAAAAAGAAATATGCTGAATTTGAAGATGAAATCAAATTAGTTTTTGATGAATCAAAAGCATTACAAAAACATTTATTAGAAGCAATTGACAAAGATACAGAAGCATTTAATGCTGTCTCAGCAGTCTTTGATATGCCAAAAGAAACAGATGATGAAAAAGCAGCAAGAAGAGTTGCAATGCAAACAGCTTTACAAGGAGCTGCAGAGTCACCATTTTATATGATGAAATTAATGGTTAATGCTTTAGAAATTACGAAAAAAGCAATTGGTAAATCAAATACCAATGCAGCAAGTGATTTAGGCGTTGCAGCATTAAACTTAAAAGCTGGTCTTCAAGGAGCTTGGTTGAATGTTTTAATTAATTTATCAAGTATTAAAGATGCAGAATTTGTTGCTCAACACCGTGAAGAAGGAGAAAAACTTCTTGCAATGGGAAGTGAGCTTGCAGACGAGATTTATGTAGAGATTTTGAAAGTGGTTTAATAAAAAAGATTTTTTTCTAAAACAGAAAGGATGAACGTTTACCTATGTCACATTTATCAGATATCGAAATTGCTAATCAAGTTGAAATGAAACCTATTAAAGAAGTGGTGAAACCTTTAGGAATTGAGGAAGACCAACTGACTTTATATGGAAATTATAAAGCTAAATTAAGTGCTCATGAATTAGAAGCATTAAAAGATAAAGAAGATGGTAAGTTAATTCTTGTAACTGCCATTACACCAACTCCAGCAGGAGAAGGGAAAACAACAACTTCAGTAGGACTTGCTGATGGATTCAGTAAGTTAGGCAAGAAAGCAATGATTGCTTTAAGAGAACCTTCTTTAGGACCAGTATTTGGTGTTAAAGGTGGAGCCGCTGGTGGAGGACACGCACAAGTAGTTCCAATGGAAGATATTAACTTACATTTTACAGGTGACTTCCATGCGATTGGAGCAGCTAACAACTTACTTGCAGCGTTAATTGACAACCATATCCATCACGGTAATGCTTTAGGAATTGATAGCCGTAACATTACATGGAAACGTGTAGTGGATATGAATGACCGTCAATTACGTCATATTGTAAATGGTCTTCAAGGTCGCGTAAACGGTGTACCTCGTGAAGATGGTTATGATATTACTGTAGCATCTGAAATTATGGCTGTTCTTTGTTTAGCTAATGATCCAGATGATTTAAAAGTAAAATTAAAACGTATGATTATTGGTTACACATTTGATGGTCAACCAGTAACTGCTGGAGATTTAAAAGCAGAAGGAGCTTTAGCTGCTTTACTAAAAGACGCGATTCATCCAAACTTAGTTCAAACATTAGAGCATACACCAGCTATTATTCATGGTGGCCCATTTGCGAATATTGCTCATGGATGTAACAGTGTTATTGCAACAAAACTTGCTTTAAAATATGCAGATTATGCCATTACTGAAGCTGGATTTGGAGCAGACTTAGGTGCTGAGAAATTTATTGATATTAAATGTCGCTTAGGTAACTTAAAACCTGATGCAGTTGTATTAGTAGCAACAATCCGTGCGTTAAAAATGCATGGTGGCGTTCCTAAAAAAGAATTAGAACCAGAAAACGTTGAAGCTGTTATTGCTGGACTAACTAACTTAGATAAACATATTCAAAATATTCAAGATGTTTATGGTATGCCAGTTGTTGTAGCAATTAACAAATTCCCATTAGATACTGATGCAGAACTTGTAGCAGTTGAAGAAGCGTGTAAAGAACGTGGCGTAGATGTTGTTCTTTCTGACGTTTGGGCAAATGGTGGAGCAGGTGGAACTGATTTAGCTGAAAAAGTAATGGAATTAGCTGAACGTCCAAATGACTTTAAATTTGTTTATGATTTAGAAGATAGCATTGAAGAAAAATTAAACAAAATCGTTCAAAAAGTTTATGGTGGTAAAGGAGTAGAAATCGTTCCTGCTGCTCGTAAACAATTACAAAAATTAGAAGAATTAGGCTTTGGTAATATGCCAATCTGTATGGCTAAAACACAATACTCATTCTCTGATGATCAAACATTAGTTGGAGCACCAAAAGACTTTACTGTTACAATTCGTAACTTAAAAGTTTCTGCTGGAGCTGGATTTATTGTTGCTTTAACAGGGGCTGTTATGACAATGCCAGGTTTACCAAAATCTCCTGCATCTGAAAGAATTGATATTGATTCTGAAGGAAACATCACAGGATTATTCTAAAAAATGAAAATTACAATAATCTCACAAATAGATTATAAAACCTCAAACTGGAGTGGAGGAGAAACAACAGAAGTGTTTCTCTTCCCACCAAATGGGGATTATGCTTTAAAGAAGTTTGACTACCGAATCTCAACAGCTGTAGTTAATCTTTCTGAAAGTGATTTTACTCCTTTACCAGGATTCAATCGCTTGATTATGTCTTTGGATAACCCATTAGAATTACATCATGACAATGGTGAGAGTGTTAGTGAAGTAAGATTAAAACCTTTTGAAGTTCATTCATTTAGTGGCAGTGACAAAACTAAAAGTTTTGGTAAATGCCAAGATTTTAATCTAATCTATTCTGACAAGTTACAAGGAGAAATGAGTATAAAAAATAATAGAACGCACGCTAACATAAATGCTGGAGTGACGTATATTTATTATGCGCTAAAACAGGTGGTTGTTGAATTGTTAGGTCAATCATATCAACTGAATAAAGGCGAAAGCTTAATCGTATCAGAAATTGAAAAAAAAGAATCTATTTTGATAGATTCTGATTATGAAGGTGTAGAGCCTTCAGTCATCGAAGTAAGTGTTCATTGACAAATGATGGAGTAGGAGAAAATCAAAATTTGCCAACATATTCGTGACTAAACTTGAAATAGACCGCAAGCGAACCGTCCGTTTCGTCAGAAAACTGATTTGGATAGGAAGTCTTTTTGATAATCTCTTCTTTATAAAAAGGAAAATTGATGCATAAAAGAACCAAAGTTACGTGATCTGACAGATCAGAAAGGGGATTTACATGAGTTCAACACAAGAAAATGTAAATGTTACTAACCAGGAAGCGGAAAATGCAAAGTTTAGTTTGGGTGGAGCAACGTTATATGGTATTAATGCTGTTGTAGGATCGGGAATCTTTTTACTTCCAGCTACAATTTATAAGGATTTAGGACCTGCTTCTCTTTTAGCGATGGTATTTGATGCGGTATTAGTTTTATTACTTGCTGTTTGTTTTGCAGAGGTGTCATGTTATTTTGATAAAAATGGTGGGGCTTTCCAGTATTCTAAATCAGCATTTGGTGATTTTGTAGGATTTATTGTTGGGTTATTAGGATGGTTTGTAACCATTATTGCTTGGTCAGCTATGGCTGCAGGTTTTGCTAAACTTTTGATTATGGCGTTCCCAAGTTTAGAAGGTATGAATACATTTATTAGTATTGCTCTTGTAACGTTATTATCTATTATTAATAGTACAGGGTTAAAATCATCTAAAATCTTTACAATTACTGTAACAATTGCTAAGTTAATTCCAATATTTGCCTTTGTATGTGTGTCAATATTCTTTATCAAAGGTGGATTTGATAATGGTAACTTCACTCCATTCTTACAATTAAAAGAAGGTATGTCTTTACCTAAAGCTTTAGGTTCAACATCAATGACAATCTTCTATGCATTTATTGGTTTTGAAGCTTTACCTGTTGTAGCTGGTGAAATTCGTGATGCTAAGAAAAATATGCCTCGTGCGATTTTAGGATCAATTAGTGTAGTATCAATTCTTTACTTCATGATTATTGCAGGTACAATTGCTATGTTAGGAGTAGGTATTTTAGAAAGTGGCGCACCAGTACAAGATGCCTTTGGACAAATGGTTGGGCCTTGGGGTAAATGGATTATCTCAGTGGGAGCTTTAATCTCAATTTTAGGACTTAATGTGGGTGACTCTATGATGATTCCTCGTTACGGAGCTTCAATTGCAGATGAAGGATTATTACCAAAATTTGTTTCTAAGAAAAATTCTAAAGATGCACCATATGTTGCGATTATCATTTCATGTGTTTTAACAAGTTTATTATTACTTTCAGGAAGTTTTGAACAATTAGCAGAACTAAGTGTTGTGTTCCGTTTCATTCAATATATTCCAACAGCTTTAGCTGTTATCTTCTTACGTAAGAAAAATCCAGATGCTAAAACAGCATTTAGATTACCATTTGGCCCAGTTATTCCAGCTCTTGCAATTATTGTTAGTGTTTGGATGTTAGCAATGGGAGCAGACGCTAAGAGTTTAATCGCTGGTGGTGTAGGTATTCTTGTCGCAGCTATTTTCTACTTTGTTTTAAATGGAAGTAATAGAAAAATAAGTTAATCAATAAAATTTGACATTTTTTAGATAACTTTGGTTATAATATAACACATAAGAAGCAATAAATTAAAAGTAATCAGATGGCTCTAGAGATACTAGAACCCCATAGGAGGAAAATTAATAATGACTGAAACAATTATTTTAAACGGTAAAGATTTAACTTTAGAACAAGTAGTAGAAGTATCACGCTTTGGAACAAAAGTTGAATTATCTAAAGAAGCAATTGAAGCGGTTAATGCTTCACGTAAAATTATTGATGACATTGTTGAAAGTAAACGTACAGTTTACGGTGTTAACACTGGATTTGGTTCTTTAGTAAAAGTAAGTATTCCACAAGAAGAAACACGTCAATTACAAGAAAACTTAATTCGTACTCACTCAAGTGGTTTTGGAGATCCGTTAAAAGAAGATGAAGTTCGTGCGATTATGTTAATTCGTGTTAACTCATTACTTAAAGGCTATTCAGGTATTCGTTTGAGTACAATTGAATCATTAATGGGTATGTTAAATAACGGTGTTGTTCCTCATATTCCAGAAAAAGGATCATTGGGAGCATCAGGAGACTTAGCACCATTATCTCATATGGTATTACCAATGCTAGGATTAGGTCGTGCTTACTTTAATGGCGAATTAATGACTGGTAAAGAAGCAATGGAAAAAGCTGGGCAACCAATTATCCACTTAGAAGCAAAAGAAGGATTAGCTTTAATTAACGGTACAACTGTATTAACAGCTATTGGTGCTTTAGCAACATATGATTCAATCGAGCTATTAAAACTTGCTGATATTGCAGGAGCTTTATCATTAGAAGTACATAATGGTATTGTTAATGCCTTTGACGAAGAATTACATATTATCCGTCCTCACAGTGGACAACTTGCAACAGCTAAAAATGTGAGAACATTAATCGAAGGAAGTACATTAACAACACAAGCAAATGCAGAACGCGTTCAAGATGCTTATTCATTACGTTGTATGCCTCAAATTCATGGTGCAAGTAAAGATGCAATTGCTTACGTGAAAGAAAAAGTTGAAATTGAAATTAACTCAGTAACAGATAACCCAATTATCACTCGTAGTGGAGCTGTTATCTCAGGTGGTAACTTCCACGGTGAACCAATGGCACAACCATTTGATTACTTAGGAATCGGTGCAGCTGAAATTGGAAATGTTTCAGAACGTCGTGTAGAACGTTTAGTAAACACTAATTTAAGTGGTTTACCATCATTCTTAGTTAAACATCCAGGAGTTAACTCTGGTTTCATGATTACTCAATACGCAGCAGCTTCATTAGCATCAGAAAATAAAATTTTAGCTCATCCAGCTAGTGTGGACTCAATTACATCTTGTGAAAACCAAGAAGATTTTGTAAGTATGGGAACTACAGCAGCTCGTACAGCTAGAGATATTTTAATTAACTCTCGCCGTATTGTGGCAACAGAAATGATGGCAGCTTGTCAAGCTATTGATTTTGTTTCAGATCGTGGAGTAATGGGTAAAGGAACGCAAGTGGCTTATGATACATTTAGAAAATATGTTAACTTTATTGATTACGATAAAGACATTGAAATCTATGATGAATTAGAAAAAGCAACTGAAGTTATTACAAGTGGTGTTTTACTTAAAGCAGTAGAAGAAGTAGTAGATTTAGAAATTGAATTTGATTTTTCTAAATAAATAGAAGAATAATAGATAAAAAAGGGAGTTGCTCTTGTATGGACTCTCTTTTTTTTGTACTATTGATATAATGAAAAAGTAGAGGAAGTGGTTTATAAAATGGGCTATCAAAAACCAAAAGGCACCATGGATATATTACCTGGTGAAGTAGAAAAATGGCAATACGTTGAAAGTGTTGCAAGAAATGTATTTAAAAAATATGACTTACACGAAGTTAGAACACCAATGTTTGAACATTTAGAAGTGATTATTCGCGGTGTGGGTGACACAACTGACATCGTAACAAAAGAAATGTATGATTTTGAAGATAAAGGTGGACGTCATATTACGTTACGCCCTGAAGGAACAGCTCCTTTAGTTAGATCATATGTTGAAAACAAACTATTTGGACCAGAACATCAAAATCCATTTAAAGTATTTTACATTGGCCCAATGTTCCGTTATGAACGTCCTCAAGCAGGTCGTTTACGTCAATTCCACCAAATCGGTGTTGAAATTCTTGGTAGCAGTAATCCAGCAGTTGACGTTGAAGGAATTTTGTCAGCTTTAGACTTTTATAAAGAACTAGGTGTAGAGCACACAAAACTAGTGATTAACTCTTTAGGAACAAGAGAATGTCGTATGAAGTACCGTCAAGCTTTAATTGATTATTTAGAACCTAAATTTGATGAGTTAAGTAAAGATTCACAACGTCGTTTACATGATAATCCATTACGTGTTTTAGATAGTAAAGATGAAAAAGACAAAGTAATTGTGGAAAATGCACCTTCAATTTTAGATTATTTAGATGAGTATTCTACTAATTTCTTTAATGAAGTAAAAGTTTTATTAGATGGATTAGGTGTTGCATACGAAATTGATCACCGTATGGTACGTGGTTTGGATTACTATAACCACACAGTATTTGAGATTATGAGTAATGCACCAGGGTTTAATGGGTCAATTACAACTATTTGTGCAGGTGGACGTTATGATGGACTTGTGAAAGAGTTTAATGGACCAGAAACACATGATGCTGCATTTGGTTACGCATTAGGTTTAGAGCGTGCCATTATTACAATGGAAGCAGAAGGTGTTGAAATTCCAACTGCAACTGATGTAGATGTCTATGTTGTTGGTTTAGGGGAAGGCACTAATATGGAAAGCTTGAAATTAGTTCAGGCTGCTAGAAATGCAGGATTTGTTAGTGAGCGTGATTATTTAAACCGTAAAGCAAAAGCTCAGTTTAAATCAGCTAATAAAATGAATGCTAAAGTGGTACTAACAATTGGTGAAGATGAAATTTCTAATAATATTGTTCGTGTCAAAGACATGGACAAGGGTGAAGAGGTAGAAATTTCATTAACAGAAATCTATACTGATTTTAGTCAAATAGTTGGAAATATTATCAAAGGCTAAACAAATAAAAAGGAGTTTTTATCGTGCATCCGCAACTGAAAGAACAAGAAGGTACTTTTGCAGAATACACACATAAACTAACAGTAGTCTTCTTATATGCTTTACTGTATGCTGTTGCTTTGAATTTCTTTTGGCGGCCAGCTAATATTTATACGGGTGGTATTACAGGTTTTTCTCAAATTGTAACGACATTGTTTGAAAAAACAATAGGAATTGAACCGTCTATTTCAGTGATTTATTATTTACTGAACATCCCTTTTCTAGTGTATGGTTGGTTTAAAATGAACAAAAAGCTTGTTGTGTTTACCTTAATAAGTGTTACATTTGCTACAGCTGCTATAGAGTTAGTTCCTCGCGTGGTATTAACAGAAGACCCAATCATATGTGCTCTCTTTGGAGGAGCCATAGGAGGAAGTGCTTTAGGGTTAGCTTTAAAAAATGGCATAGCAACAGGTGGATTGGATATTGGTATTATTGCCATTCGTAGAAAAACTGGAAAAAGTATAGGCTCAATCTCAGTGATTATTAACACACTAATTGTGATTGCAGCTGGCTTTCTTTTTGGATTTCCTTACGCTTTTTATAGTGTGATTTCTATTTTTGTTAGTGGTAAAGTAACAGATTTTGTTTATACAAAGCAGCAAAAAATGCAAGTCTTAATTATCACTAGAAATCCAGATAAAGTAATAAAAGCATTGAAAAAGCGTTTGTTAAGAGGGATTACAGTGTTAAATGATGAAGCAGAAGGCGCGTATGATCATGCAAAAAAATCTGTCTTATTAACAGTTATCACTAGATATGAAATGCAGTTATTAGAAGAAGCTATTGAGGAAGCTGATCCATCTAGTTTTGTCAGTATTTCTGAAAATGTTCATACCATTGGTAAGTTTGATGACTTTGGCTTGTAGTCGAAAATTAAGGAGCTTATAATGCCAAAAATTAAAAAATATTTATTTCATGATTTAACAAAACGTGAATTGGAAGAATTAGTATTACTTTACAACTGAATTAGACAAGAGACATCCACATGGCTTGATAAAGAGGAAGTAACGATAGAATCTTTTAGTGATCAAGTCGAGGTTGAAACAATTTATATAGCATATAAAGACGAAAATATGATCGGATTTTTAACTTTTTATGTACCTGATAATTTTATTCATTTGTTTTTTGTTGATGCCACAATACAAGGTAGTGGTATTGGGAGTAAGTTACTGACAGAAATTTTTTCTGATTTTGATGGTGAAGAAATCAGTTTAAAATGTTTAATTCACAATCAATCAGCTATTTCTTTTTATGAACATAAAGGTTTTAACATCATTGAAACACATAATTTAGGCAAAAATGAAGGATACCATTTAATGAAAAAATAAGATTGGCATAAGCCAATCTTATTTTTTTATATTAGTAATAGAGAGATACAGCAAGATTCTCATATTTTTGTTACACTTAATTTAAAAGAGAGTTAGAAATGAGGTCTACTTATGAAGTACTATGGTGTATTTTTTAATCCAAATGCAGGAAATGGAAAATCAGAAGAGACAGCTAACCAATTAAAAGAAGAATTAATAAAGCGTCAGATTGAAGTTGAATTTTTAACAGCTCCTAGTGAAGAGCAAGGAATTGAGCGAATCATATCATCCATTGATAGATTAGATGCTTTAGTTGCTATTGGCGGCGACGGGACTTTAAATTGTGTAGGAACAGCTTTTATTAGAAAAGGAAAAAGTATTCCTTTTGGAGTTATACCTGGTGGAACCATTAATAATTTTGCTAAAAGATGGGATATTCCTCTTAACATAGAAGAAGCTATTGAAGTTATATCAGTTGGTGAGACAAGAAAAGTTAGTATTGGTAAATGTGATAACCGTGCAATTATAAGCTCATTTACCTTTGGACGATTAGCTGATATATCGAATGATGTTAGACAAAGTGAAAAACAAAAATATGGTTTAGTTGTTTATCCTTATCAAGCTTTAAAACATATTGGTAAAAATAAGTCTTATTTGATTCGTTACAAAACTGATAGAGAAGTAAAAGAATTAAAAACATGGATAACCTTAGTGACAACAACATCTTATGTTGGAGGTCTCCCTTATACAATTCATGATGCCAATGCTTTTCATGTGAGTATTTTAAATAATATGTCTATATCTAAAATGATGACTTATTTAAGATATGCTTTTACGGGAGAATTAAAGAAGGGAAAAGCTGTAACATATATAGAAACAGAAAAACTAGAAATTATTAATATGGATCGAGAATTAGACATTCAATCAAGAATAGATGGGGACAAAGGACCGAGTCTACCTCTAACTTTAGAGTGGAAAAAAGATTTTTTAGACTTAATGATACCAGTAAAAAAAGGCTAATCCAATAAAGGATTAGCCTTTTTTTAGTTAGATGAGTTGTTGTTTTTTGACAACTACCTCACCTTTTTTATAGACATCTTCAACTAAGTTTGTAGCAAAGAAATAAAGTGGATAATCTACATTTGGAGCATCCCATATAGCTATATCAGCTTGTTTGCCTTCTTTAAAACTACCGATTGTATCTCCTAATCCAACTGAATAGGCTGCGTTAATTGTTACAGCATTAAAGACTTGGATAGGTGTTAATTTCATTTTAAAACAACCTAATTGCATAATGAATTGTAGATTTGATGTTGGACAACTACCAGGGTTGTTGTCAGTAGATAACGTAATAGCCATGCCAGCTTCTAGCATTTTTTTAGCTGGAGCGTAAGTATCTGCCATTAAACTAAAAGTTGTTCCTGGTAATAAATTACCAATCACGTTGTTTTCACTCATTTTTTTAATGCCTTCGTCTGTGGCAGCCATTAAATGCTCTGCACTAACTGAATGTAATTCAGCAGCCACATCGACTCCACCAATTGAATCAATCTCATCAGCATGAATTCGTAATTTGAATCCCATTTCTTTAGCTGCTGATAAAAGTCTATGTGATTGTTTAGCAGTAAATACGCCTGTCTCACAGAAGATATCACAAAACTCAGCTAAATTTTCTTCTTTTACTCTTGGTAGCATTTCAGCGATGATTAACTCGATGAAAGCATCTCCATCGCCGTTAAATTCAGGTGGAATAGCATGAGCAGCCATAAAGGTTGAAACTAAATCAACTGAATGAGTATTGTTTAATTTTTTGACAACTTCTAATTGACGTTTTTCAGTTTCCCAATCTAATCCGTAACCACTTTTAGCTTCAACAGTTGTAACACCATGTGCTAACATTTGATTTAACAAACGTTTAGATTTGTCATAAAGAGTGTCAAAAGAAGACTCACGAGTAGAGCGAACTGTACTTAAAATACCGCCGCCTTCTTTTAAAATATCTAAATAGCTAACACCGTTTAATTTTTTAGCAAATTCATTTTCACGACTTCCACCGTATACTAAGTGCGTATGGCAATCGATTAAGCCAGGGGAAGCTAATTTTCCAGTATAATCAATTAGTTTAGTGTGCTCACCAATAAGTTCTTTATCAGGCTCACCTTGACCGATTTTGGTAATAAGACCATCTTTAATGGCGATAAACCCGTGTTCAATAATAGTTGCTTCGTTCATTTCAGAACCTTTTAAAGCACGCCCTAAATCGTTAGGACAAAAGATTTGACTGAAGTTAATTAAAATTTTATCTGAGACCATGTTTCTTTTCCTCCTTTGATTGACACTATCAGTATAACAATATTTATTCGTAATTACTTTACTCTTTGCCCATCTAATTATAGTCAAATTTAAGAAAACGTTTTTTTGACGTTTTTATTTTAAAAAAAAATAACATTTAACTTGCAGATAGACTCTAAATTGACTAAAGTAATTTATAGTGAGTGCATAACCTAAAGGAACGATAACTTCTAAGGAAGAATCGTAATGTATCATATTTTGTTGACTTTTTTGAAAACTATTAAGGAGGAAGTAAAATGATCAGTAACCAAACTATTAGTGAGGCAATGACAATTAAACTACCAGAAGTCTTACCAGATATGCCTGTATTCCAAGAGGGAATTAGACGGGCTCCAGATAGAGGATTTAGACTATCAGAATCACAAACAAAATTGGCTTTAAAAAATGCTTTAAGATATGTACCAGAAAAATTCCATGACCAAGTTATTCCAGAATTTTTAGAAGAATTAAGAACTCGTGGACGTATTTACGGTTATCGTTGGTATCCAAAAACTCGTGTTTATGGAAAACCAATTGATGAGTATAAAGGTAAATGTGTTGCAGCTAAAGCAATGCAAGTAATGATTGATAATAACTTAGACTTTGATATTGCTTTATATCCATATGAATTAGTAACTTACGGAGAAACAGGTCAAGTTTGTTCTAACTGGATGCAATATCAATTAATTATGCGCTATTTAGAAGAGATGACTGATGAGCAAACATTAGTTGTTGAATCAGGACATCCATTAGGCTTATTTGCTTCTAAAAAAGATGCACCTCGCGTTATCATTACAAACGGTTTATTAATTGGTGAGTATGACAATATTCATGATTGGGAAATCGGAGAACAAATGGGTGTTACTAACTACGGTCAAATGACTGCTGGTGGTTGGATGTATATTGGACCTCAAGGGATTGTTCATGGAACATTTAATACATTATTAAATGCGGGACGTCTAAAATTAGGTATTGCAGATGATGGAGATTTAAGAGGTAAATTATTCATTACATCAGGACTTGGTGGAATGAGTGGTGCTCAAGGTAAAGCTGGTGAGATTGCAAAAGCTGTGGCAATTGTAGCTGAAGTGGACCGTTCTCGTATTGATACTCGTTTAGAACAAGGATGGATTTCTCACGTAACTGAAACACCAGAAGCAACAATGACATTGGCTAAAGAATATATGGACAAAGAAGAAACAACGTCTATTGCTTACCATGGTAATATTGTAGATTTACTTGAATACATTAATGAAAATGACATTCATGTCCATTTATTATCTGACCAAACATCTTGTCATAATGTCTACGAAGGTGGCTACTGTCCAGCAGGTATTTCATTTGAAGAGAGAACTCGTTTACTAGGTGAAGACCAAGAAACATTCCACAAGTTAATCGACGAAACTCTTAGACGCCACTTTGAAGTAATCAAAGCTTTAACAGCTAAAGGAACTTACTTCTTTGACTATGGTAACTCATTTATGAAAGCAATTTACGACACTGGTATTAAAGAGATTTCTAAAAACGGTGTAGATGATAAAGATGGATTTATTTGGCCATCATATGTAGAAGATATCATGGGACCTATGTTATTTGACTATGGTTATGGACCATTCCGTTGGGCATGTTTAAGTCGTAAACATGAAGATTTAATGGCAACTGACAAAGCGGCAATGGAAGTAATTGACCCAACACGTCGTTACCAAGACCGCGATAACTATAACTGGATTCGTGATGCAGAAGAAAACAAATTAGTTGTTGGTACTGAAGCACGTATTCTTTATCAAGATGCTATGGGTCGAGTGAACATTGCTCTTAAATTTAACGAAATGGTAAGAAACGGTGAAATTGGACCTGTTATGATTGGTCGTGACCATCATGACGTATCAGGAACTGACTCTCCATTCCGTGAAACTTCAAACATCAAAGATGGAAGTAATATTACTGCTGACATGGCTACACAATGTTATGCTGGTAACGCTGCTCGTGGTATGAGTTTAGTAGCTCTTCATAATGGTGGTGGTGTTGGTATTGGTAAATCTATCAATGGTGGATTTGGTTTAGTTCTTGATGGAAGTGAAATTACAGACGAAATCATTAAATCAGCTATCTCATGGGATACTATGGGTGGAGTTGCTCGTCGTAGTTGGGCTCGTAACGAGAACGCTATTACAACTTCAATTGAGTATAATGAAATGCGTAAAGGTAGTGACCATATCACAATTCCATACATCGCTGATGAAACCAAAGTTGATGAAGCAGTAAGTAGTTTGTTTAAATAAAAAATGATCTGAACTTCCTATCCAAATCATTTATATTTTTGTTAACTTAGGAGGTAAAGCAAAAGCTTTGCTTCCTAAGTTTTTATCTGTTTATCAAGGGTTATTAGAACGATTGTTTATTTTTACACAATTATTAGTTATAATTATGTAAAGGCTTTATTTTTTTAGATTTAAAGAGAAATAAGGAGGGATTATAGGTGTCTGATGTAATAGAATGTCGCTTGTTTGGAAATCCTGAGATTAGACTAAACGGTGAGTTAGTTTTGTTTTCATTCTCAAAAATTGACGCACTTATTTATTATTTACTAGTTACTAAATCTGCAAGTCGTGATGAGGCAGCAGGTTTATTTTGGCCAGATAAGAATGAGCAGAATGCGAAAAAAAATTTAAGAAATGCCATTTATCAATGTAATAAATTATTAGGTCTTGAATTAATTAAATCACCTAATAAAGCCTTACTTGTTTTAAATGATGAGATTAACATAACAGTAGATGTAGAACAATTTATGGGAAATCCGAAAGAGCACTTACCACTATATAAAGATTCTTTTTTAAAAGGCTTTTTTTTAAAAGACTGTGAGAGCTTTGAATTTTGGATTATTAAAATGCGGAGTTTTTACGAGAAGATTTTTTTACAAGAGTGTTTTAAGAAAATTGAATCTGATATCGAAGAAGGGCATTTTGATAATGTGGAAAAGAATATCCAACGACTGATTAATATTGATGAATTTGACGAGTCGAACTATCAACTATTAATGCGTTTTTATCAAATGAACCACCGAGATGAAAAAGTTGTTGAAACCTATTATGACCTATCTAATCTTTTAAAAATGGAGCTTGGAATAACGCCAAACAGACAAAGTAAAGATATTTATGAAGTTTCTTTAGAAAGATTAAATGAGGAACAGAATAAGGGGCGTCAACGATTCAATTCCTTTTATTTTGGTCGATATGAAGAGTTAAAACAAATTGAAAGTAGTATCAACAATTTCAAAAATAATTTAGAATTTCAATCTATATTAATAAGTGGTGAAGCTGGAATTGGGAAAAGTGCTTTAGCCAATGTTGTTCTAGATAATATATCGGATCAATTTACCTTAATTGAAACCCAGTGTTATCAGGTAGAAGAAAAGTATGATTTTAGACCATGGAAAAAAGTGATTTCAGATTTATCTTATCTGATTAAAAATGAAGAACTAATAGATATTTCTACTTGGAAAGAAGTAATGACCTTATTTTTCCCGAATCTAGAAGATCATTTACACAAAGGAAAAAGCTTTGATTTAGCAGAAAATATTCCTTTAAGCCGATTATCAGAAATTATTAGTGAATCATTAAACTTGTTAAGCAATTCTAAGAAATTAATTTTAGTTTTTGAGGATATTCAGTGGATGGATCAGCTAAGTTTAGATTTGTTGTCTAGTGTCATGTTAAATGTGACATCTAATTGCATGTTCTTATTAACAAGTAGAAATGAGAAGAAGCGTACTTTGGATCAATTTACAAATAGTTTAAACCAGTGTCAATTACTGACAAATATTCATTTAAAGCCATTTACATTAAATGAAACACAAGGGTTTATTGATAAAAAAATGCCAAATCATTCTATTACAAATCAAGGAATAAACAATGTTTTCCAACATACAGAAGGTAATTTATTTTTCTTACAAGAATACATATCTCTCTTACAAAGTAATGCTAATTTAAATACCATGACAGTCAAAATGAAAGACGCTCTAAAGAATCGTTTTTTATATTTAACAGAAGCAGAGCAAGATGTGGTTAATCTGGTTTCTTATTTTTATGATTATGCCCTAAATAATGATTTAGTAGCTATCTTAAACATAGATGAAATAGAGTTAGTTGATATCTTAGAGTCTTTAGTAGGAAAAAATATTCTTAAAGAAATCACTATTGAAGGGGAACTTGGATCGACGTTTACTCATGTTAAGTTAAGAGAATTCATTTACATGAATCAATCAACTGGAAAAAAACGATTAAATCATAATCGTATTGCTGATTATTTAGAAGAAAATATTGATAGTTATCCACTTGATTATTTATTGTATGATAATATTTCATATCATTATAAAAAAGGACGTCAGGAATTAAAATCTTTAACGTATAAGTTACTCTACTTAGAAAAACATCTCGGGTTTTACCATGAGCTTTATCCTGTAGAAGTAAGAAGAGAAGTACCAAGGGAAGAAAGTTTAGCTTTTAATCAGGAAAATGTTTTAAGAGATTTTCAAGTGATTGGTGAAGATTTTAATCAACTAGAAGATAAATATCAGGGAGATGAATCTTATCAAGATTTGTATTGTCAGTATTTGTATCTTGAGGGTCGTTTCTTGATAAAATATGGAAACTACGAAAAAGGCGTACGTAATATTGAAAAAGTGATTAGCTTAGCAAAAGAGAATGAGCAAAGCCTTTATTTGTTATCAGGCTATAAACAAATGATTTATTACTACATTCAAATTGATGAGCCTAAGAAAATGAGTGAATACATTGAATTAGCCTTAGACTTATCTATTAAAGAGAATAATCATCAATCAATAGGAATTCTTTTAAGGTTAAAAGGCCTTTATGCAATGATGAGTGGTGATAACGTGTTAGCTGAAAAATTACTAAAAGAGTCAATTAATACCTTTATGCTAACAGATGCAATAGCTAAAAAATACGCCATTAATATTGCAGCGGCTAATAATTATTTAGGGGAAATTAAATTTAACGACTCGCATTTCGAAGAAGCTTTTTTATATTTTAAAGAAGCAGTTGATTTATGTTCTCATAAAAAATCACTTTCTAGTTTATCAGTTTTCTATACGAATGCAGGAGCGGCCCTTTATGCTCAAGGAGAATTTGACTTAGCAGAGGAATACTTATTGAATTCTTTAGCTATCTACAAAGAATTAAATACTTACTGGAAACGCCCTCGTTTAGATGCTTATTTAGCTTTAGTTTATATTGAAAAAAATGATATTAATAAAGTAAAACATTTCTTAGATAAGGGACAAGAGTTTACCGAAAGTATGAAAAATGAAAGAGATATCGGGATTGTTGCTTTCTCTAAAGCATTAACAATGGAAAAAATGGGGGAGAATATCAAAGGAACCGAATTCTGGAAAGGGACAATTGACTTGTCTTTAAACGAATACAAGAATATAGCCAAAGGTCATTTGAACCAGTATCAAGATGCTTATGAGCTACAATTATTAGAAAAATAAAGTTGAAAAAGAGATTACTTAATTAGAAAGTAATCTCTTTTTTTAATATAATTCAGCTAACTTTTAAGAATAATGGTACACTTTAACTATAAAATAAATGAAAGGATTGATTATGTGTTATATATTATTTTAGCCATTATTTTAGTTATTCTAATCGCTCTATGTGCTTATGCAGGTAGCTTCTTTATTAATGCTGCCTTGTTTAAAAATTCAACGTGGTATGTCAATAAAGGACATAAAATGTTAAATCCTGATAATTTCAATAAAGAGCGCACTATTTATACTGATATTGAGGACAAACAAAATGAAGTAGGACATCAGTTTTGGGATAATGAACTGACTTCAGAAATCACAGCGGAGTTTAAAAATGAAACTGTGATTGCTAGAGAGTTCATGAAACATCCAGAGTCTAATAAATGGATTTTAGCTGTTCATGGCTATCGCTCTTCAGGCAAGCGTGATATGAATTTTCCAACCTTGAAATTTTCAGAAGCTGGTTTTAATGTGCTAGTTCCTGATTTAAGAGCTCACGGTAAAAGTACTGGGGAAGAAATTGGCATGGGATGGTTGGAAAAAGAGGATGTAAAATTCTGGATTGACCAACTACTGTCTAAACATCCAAATGCTGAAATTATTCTGTTTGGTGGTTCTATGGGAGCGGCAACTATTATGATGGCTAGTGGAGATAAATTACCTTCACAAGTGAAGTTATTGATAGCAGATTGTGGGTATTCATCAGTCTATGGAGAATTTTCAGATATGCTGAAATCAGCCCTAAAATTACCACCAACGCCAATTTTATTTTTTGCTGATTTATTCTGTAAAAAAAGAATGGGATTTTCGTTAAAGGACGCATCATGTGTGAATCAGTTAGCTAAAAATGAACGACCTATATTATTTATTCATGGAACAAAAGATAAGTTTGTTCCCTATGAAGCTATGGCGGTGAATCTTGCAGCAACTAAAGGTGTTTCTGATAGTTTATTAATCGAAAATGCGCCCCATCTATCTTCTTGGATTTATGAGGAAGATAATTATTTTAATAAAGTCTTCGATTTTATTGATACTCATTTAGAGGAGGGAAATTAATGGAAACGAAAAAAAATATGAAGCTTGCTATGACACTTATTATAGCAGCTGCAACAATGAGTAGTTTAGGCCAGCTAGCTTGGAAAATTGGAGCAGATGCTACAAGTAATAGTATGGCTTATTTCCTTTATTTCTTAGGATTTATTGGAGCAGGTCTAGGGATGGTTATTTTAATGATTGCTTTTAGATACGGTGAAGTATCTATTTTACAACCAATGATGAGTATTGGCTTTGCTTTATCCATATTCTTTGGAGCTATCTTCTTAAATGAACCTATTACAGTAACAAAAGTTTTAGGAACCTTATTTATTATTGCTGGTTCTGCTTTATTAGGTTATGAAGGAGGTAAAGATAATGTCTGATTTAGTGATTATTGTTATTACCTTACTTGTAACTACACTATCTGGTAGTTTTGGTGCCTTAGGTTTAAAACAAGGGATGAACGAGTTAACAGAGTTGACGGTCGTTAAAGCGATAACTAATAAATGGCTTTTATTAGGAAGTTTTTTATATATTGTTAGTGCTGTTACTAATATTGTTTTATTTAAATATCTAGATTATTCAATTGCCTTTCCAATGACGTCCTTAACTTATGTTTGGACAGTATTTATTTCATATTTTACATTCAAAGAAAAAATTACACCGTTAAAAATTGTATCAATTGTTTTAATCATGATAGGTGTTGTTATTATTAGTCGATAGTTATTCTATAAAGAGTTTGCTAAATTTTCAGCAAACTCTTTTTTGTATGCTCAGGGGTTAGAGAAATGCTAAAATAAGGTACTAACTTAAAAAGGATGAAATGTATGTATCAATTAGCAATTGATGTTGGAACAACACAAATCAAGTTTGATTTGTTTTATCATAGTGATTTAATTAAAAGTAAAAAAATACCGGTGATAACTTATTACGAGAACGATGGGAAAGTTTATCAACATCCAAATGAGATTATTGAAAAGGTACAAGAAGGGATTCTCTTTTTTACAAGTTCACAAGAAAAGATAGAAAGTATTTTACTAAGTACTGCTATGCACAGTGTGATGCCAGTCTTTGACAATCAAGACTCTGAAGAGATGTATATTTGGTTAGATCAAAGAGCTAGTAAATGGGTGAAAAAATTTAAAAAAGACACAGAAAAAGCACGTGAATTTTATTTGAAAACAGGCACACCAATTCATGAAATGTCTCCTTTTGCTAAAATTGCTTCTTTTAAAAAAGAAGTTTGGTTTTCAAGTGTTTCTAAATGGTTTGGTATTAAAGAGTGGTTAATGATGTACCTAACGAAAAAAGAAGTTGTTGACTATTCTGTGGCTTCAGCAACCGGTCTGTTTAATAGTGAATCTAAGTCATGGGATGAGGAGATCCTTTCTTATTTATCGTTATCAACCAATCAATTAGCTAAATTAGTCGATACGGATTGGAGTACACCGATTGATAATAAAGTAGCTGAAAAGTTAGGGTTATCAACAAATACTCAAGTGTTCATTGGAGCAAGTGATGGATGTTTAGCTAGTTTAGCTAGTTATGTGGCAAATGGAACGACAAATAGTTTGACCATTGGAACGAGTGGTGCTGTTCGAAAATTATCGAAAAATCGTCAACTTGATGATAAGGGACAAAGTTTTTGTTATTACGTTAACAAAGAATATTGGGTAATTGGTGGTGCAACTAATAATGGTGGCAAGGTATTAGAATGGGCAAGTGAGATGTTTTATGAAAAGAGTTCAATTTATGACCAACTAGACCACATTTTAGAAAAATCTCCAATTGGAAGTCGTGGCGTACTTTTTTTACCTTATATTTCAGGAGAAAGAGCTCCTTTATGGACAAGTGAAGTGACTGGTGAATTTTTAGGTTTAAGGCTTGGTCATACAAAAGAAGATATGTTAAGAAGTGTGATAGAAGGTATCCTGTTAAATGCAAAATGGATTTCTAACATTATTGAGTTAGACGACAGAAGTGTTTCATTAAGTGGTGGCTTTTTTAGTAATCAGTCTTTAGTAGAGTTAACAGCAGATGTTATTGGCAGAAAATGTTTTATCTCACCTTACGCAGAACCTTCATTTGGATTGATTGCTTTAATAAGCAAAGGTACCACACTACGAAATACAGAAATTCAACCAGTTTTCTATAATCAAGAAAATAAAGAAAGATATGAATCTTATTATCAAAAGTTCATTTCTGAAGTTAAAAACGAACGTTTATAATTATTAAGAGTTTAAAATTCGTTTTATTGTTGACCCCATATTTTTTACTTGTTAGAATAAAGAAAAAGAGAGGGGCTTAATGTAATGGACGTGTCTGTAATTATGGGAAGTATTTCTGATTGGAAAACAATGAAAGAAGCATGTATTATTTTAGATGAATTTAATATTTCATATGAAAAAAAAATAGTATCGGCACATCGAACACCTGAGTTAATGTTCGCTTTTTCTGAAGAAGCAAGAGAAAGAGGCATTAAAGTTATTATTGCAGGAGCAGGTGGGGCTGCTCACTTACCAGGTATGGTTGCTTCAAAGACGACTTTACCAGTGATAGGTGTTCCAGTACAATCAAAAGCTTTAAATGGGATGGATTCATTATTATCGATTGTTCAAATGCCAGGTGGCATTCCAGTCGCAACAACAGCGATTGGAACAGCAGGCGCTAAAAATGCAGGATTGTTAGCAGCCCAAATTTTATCAATTGCTGATAAAAGGCTTGAAAGCGAGCTAATGGACTACCGTGAAAAAATGAAACAAAGCGTGTTAGAAAGTGAGGCCAACTTTGATTAATCTAATTAAACCAGGAGAAACTATTGGCATTGTTGGTGGTGGACAGCTTGGTCAAATGATGGCTTTAAGTGCAAAAGAAATGGGCTTCAAAGTTGGCGTTTTGGATCCTGTTAGTGATTGTCCAGCAGCTCAAGTAGCTGATTGGTCGATAGTAGCTGATTACGAAGATACATCAGCTTTAAAAGAACTAAATAAATGTGTGTCCGTTGTGACATACGAATTTGAAAATATTAATGCTGAAGCTTTGAAAAATAGTGTCCCATTACATAAGCTACCACAAGGAATCAAGTTATTAGAAATTAGTCAGCACCGAAAACATGAAAAAGAATTTCTAAGTGAAATAGGAGTTCCTATAGCTCCCTTTTTTATCGTTACTAATACAGATGAGTTGTTAGAAGGATTAAATCAATTATCTTATCCGGCTGTGTTAAAAACGTGTCAAGGTGGCTACGACGGAAAAGGCCAAATTGTATTAAAATCTGAAGAAGATGTCACAGAAGCCATATCCTTATTGACGAACCAAGTTTGCGTGTTAGAGTCATGGATATCTTTTGATATGGAGATTTCTGTGATTGTCTCAGGTAATGCACAAGGTGATTATCAAGTTTTTCCAATTCCTGAAAATATCCACAAAAATAATGTTTTATTTCAATCTATTGCTCCAAGTCGGAAAAATAAAGAAATAAATGGAGAAGCAGAAAAATTAGCTTTAAAAATTGCCAAAGAATTGAGTATTCAAGGTGTTGTGACAATTGAGATGTTTGTGACTAAAGAAGGTGAGATATTAGTCAATGAAATCGCTCCAAGACCTCATAACTCTGGTCACTTTTCTATTGAAGCATGTAATATAAGCCAATTTGATGCCCATATAAGAGGAATTTGTAACTGGGGATTACCAAAAATCTATCTACAACAGCCCGTAATTATGTTAAATTTATTAGGTGAAGAAATGCTGAGGTCCCAAGATTATCTACAAGAAAAATCTGATTGGGCATTTCATTATTATGGTAAGAGTGAAGTTAAAGAGGGACGTAAAATGGGTCACATTACGATATTAACAAGTGATATTGATAAAACTTTACAAGAAGTAGAAGCAACTAAAATTTGGGAATAGAGAGGGATTTACAATGTTAGAACGTTATACACGAGAAGAAATGGGCAGTATTTGGACGGATCAAAATCGTTATCAAGCATGGTTGGAAGTTGAAATTTTAGCTGACGAGGCTTGGGCTGAGTTAGGTGAAATTCCTAAAGAAGATGCGGCTAAAATTCGCGCTAATGCTAGTTTTGATATTGAAAGAATCTTAGAAATTGAAGCAGAAACAAGACATGATGTAGTAGCTTTTACAAGAGCCGTTTCAGAAAGTTTAGGAGACGAACGTAAATGGGTTCATTATGGCTTAACAAGTACTGATGTTGTTGATACAGCTTATGGTTATTTATTAAAACAAGCCAATGATATTTTAAGAAAAGACTTGAACAACTTTAAAGATATTTTAGCTGAAAAAGCCAAAGAACATAAAAATACAGTAATGATGGGAAGAACACACGGAGTACACGCAGAACCTACAACATTTGGTTTAAAATTAGCATTATGGTACTCAGAGATGTTAAGAAATATTGAGCGTTTTGAACACGCAGCTCGCGGTGTTGAAGCTGGTAAAGTTAGTGGAGCAGTTGGTACTTTTGCTAACACACCACCATTTGTTGAAGCTTTTGTTTGTGAAAAATTAGGGATTCGTGCCCAAGATATATCAACACAAGTTTTACCTCGTGATTTACATGCTGAATACTTATCTTCTATTGCTTTAATTGCAACAAGTATTGAAAAATTTGCAACAGAAATTAGAGGTTTACAGAAGTCTGAAACACGTGAAGTAGAAGAATTTTTTGCAAAAGGTCAAAAAGGTTCATCAGCAATGCCACATAAGCGAAATCCAATAGGTTCAGAAAATATGGCAGGATTAGCTCGTGTGATTCGTGGACATATGTTAACAGCATACGAAAATGTTCCTTTATGGCATGAACGTGATATCTCACATTCATCAGCTGAAAGAATTATTATTCCAGATGCAACGATTCTTTTAAACTATATGTTAAATCGTTTTGGAAATATTGTTAAAAATCTAACAGTTTTTCCTGAAAACATGAAACGTAATATGGATGCGACATTTGGTTTAATCTATAGTCAACGCGTTTTATTAAAACTAATTGATAAAGGGATGTCTCGTGAGGAAGCTTATGATTTGGTTCAACCTAAAACAGCTTATTCATGGGATAATCAAGTACAATTTAGACCACTTCTTGAAGAAGATGAAAAAATTACATCAGTATTAACACCAGAAGATATTGCTGATGCATTTGATTACAACTACCATATTAAGCAAGTTGATACAATTTTTGAGCGAGTTGGGTTATAATCAACTTTGTGAAAAAAGATATGGGGAGATTTGACATGAAAAAGTTATGGAAATTAATGTTATTAGTTGGTTTTATCGTTACATTAGGAGCTTGTAGTAAGGAAGAAACAACGACTTTTGAATTGGAGATTCAAAAGGGGATTACTGCAGAGTTAACTTATTATCATAAAGGTGATAAAGTATTTAAACAAACGGCTCATAATGAAGTTGATTTTAAAACAGTCGGTATTGAAGACAAGAAGATGGCTGAAGAAATGTATAGTCCTATTGCAAAAGAATATGAGGGTATTAAAGGGATTGAACATAGTCTTAAATTTACTGACAAAAATATGACTGAAATATTAACGATTGATTACGAAAAACTAGATTTTGATGCTGCTAAAAATGTTCCAGGTATTATGCTTGAAGGCAACGGAAAAAATGGAGTTAGTCTGAAAGCTAGTAAAGAATTATTAGAGTCTCAAGGTTTTAAAGAGAAAAAATAAAAGAATAAAGAAAGCAATCATTTTTTGACTGATTAGAGTTAGAAATTAGTTGCTTTCTTTTTTTATAAAGGAAGTGTCTTAATGATAGTGAAAGTTCATGTAGCAAGTGCTTTTAGTAAAAATAATGCAGGTGGTAATAAGGCAGGAGTTGTTTTTATGACAGAGCCTTTAACAAATAAAAATAAAAAAGAAATTGCTAAAGAGTTGGGTTACGCTGAGACTGCTTTTGTTACGTCTTCAGAAATAGCTGATTATAAAATTGAATACTTTACACCGAAAGAAGAAGTTGATTTGTGTGGACATGCCACAATTGCCACTTTTTCAGTCCTTATGCATTTAGGGCAATTAGCAAAAGAAGAGTATACGATTGAAACTAAAAGTGGTGTGTTAAATATTGAGATTAACGATGAGATGATTTTTATGGAGCAAACAGCACCGACTTTTTATGAGGTGTTATCTAAGGAAGAGTTAACGGAATGTTTTGAGATAGACACTATTAAAGATGACTATCCAATTCAAATTGTTTCAACAGGATTAAAAGACATTTTGATTCCTATTAAATCAGAACAACGCCTAAATGAATTAGAACCTGATTTTGATAAGATTAAAGAATTAAGTGCTGAGTATCAAGTTATAGGAACTCATTTATATGCAATTGAAGATGAACGTATCATTTGTCGTAATTTTGCTCCCCTTTATGATATTAACGAAGAAGCAGCAACAGGGACTTCAAATGGAGCGTTAGCTTGTTACTTATTTGAAAAGCATTCGATTCATAAAGAATTGTATGTTTTTGAGCAAGGAGCATCTTTAAATTCTCTTTCTGAAATACTCGTTAAGTTAAAACAGAATGAGCAACAAAAAATATCTCATGTTTATGTAGGTGGTAAAGGGTATTACTGTGAGGAAAAAAACTTAGATTTGTAAAAAATCAGAATTAGAAAACAATATTGTATTCAAAGGATGCTGCTATATCAATATTTTTAAATAAATTACTAAATTCTATAAGCTCATAAATTCAGTAAAATAACACTTTTTATTCTTTTTCGTTACACTATAAAAGATTGAAAGGAGTAGTGTCATGAAAAAGTTTAGAATGAAAAAAATTGTGTTATCTGTGGCTTTATTTGGTTTATTCTTAGTACCAGGAATCAGCTTTGGAGAAGAGTTATCCTTTAATTATTCAGAATTATCAGCTAAAGAATTAGCAGATAAAGTCAGAAATAAAGAGGTTACTAGTGAAGAACTTGTTAAAGAAGCTTTAAAAGAAGTGAAAACAAAAAATGGGCCATTAAACGCTGTGATTGGTTTAAGAGAAGAAGAGGCTTTGTTAGAAGCGTCTCAAATAGAAGATACCGGACAACCATTTTTAGGAGTACCAATTTTAGTAAAAGGTCTTGGTCATACAGTGAAGGGCATGCCCAATTCAAATGGGTTTCCTTTTGCTAAAGACCAATTAGCAGGGTCTAATGGTAGTTTTGTTAAAGCTCTTCAATCAGCAGGTTTTATTGTTATTGGTCAAACTAATTTTCCTGAAATGGGTTGGCGTAATATTACAGATTCTGCTCTTTACGGACCCACAGGAAGTCCGTGGAATCCAGGGTATCAAGCAGGTGGTTCATCTGGTGGAGCAGGAGCAAGTGTGGCTTCAGGAATGAATCCGATTGCTTCTGGAAGTGATGCGGGAGGCTCTATTAGAATACCGGCTTCATGGAATGGTGTTGTGGGATTAAAGCCATCTAGAGGAGTGTTAAAAGCCAACAGTACCTCAGCAAAAGGACAAGTTGTTCATTTTGCTAATACTAAAACAATTGAAGATACGTCTCTTTTATTTGAGGCTTTAAGAAATGAGAAAGTTGGGATGGGAAATAAGTCTCTATCAAAGAATATGAAAATAGCTTATTCTACGAAATCTCCAGTTGGAACACCAGTAACAGCAGATGCTGAAGCTGCTGTACAAGAAGCAGTAACTTTTTTAAAGGAACAAGGATTTCAAGTAGAAGAAGCAGAACCTGAAATCGATGGTATTAAGTTAATGGAAAATTATTACACCATTGCTGCAGGTTCAGCTGGAGTAGCTGAATACTTAGGTAATCAAATCTTAAAAAGACCAATTACCATTGATGATGTAGATATTCTGACTTGGGCGCTGTATCAAACAGGAAAAGTAACTTCTAAAGATGAAGTAGATGAAGCTTGGGCGTTTAGTCAAAAAGCAGCAGAACAAATGGCTGCTTTCCATGAGACGTATCCCATTTATTTAACACCAACAACAGCTTCAACTGCTCCTAAAGTAGGAGACCCGTTAATTACACCAGAGAATTTAGAAAAAATGAAAAAAATCGATACATTTGAAGCACTAGATAGAAAAAAATTAATTTATGATCAGTGGTTAGACGCGTTGACATATACCCCTTACACTCAATTAGCCAATCTAACAGGAGAACCGGCTTTAAGTTTACCTACGTATACGTCACAACAAGGATTACCATTAGGGATTCAATTAAATGCTTCATTTGGTGAGGATCGCTTATTATTACAAATGGGAGTACTGTTTGAAGAAAATAATCAATTTGAATTATTAAAAGGCATCTCCAAAGGCGATTCAGAGAAACCAACTGAAAGTAGTGAACCAGAAGAATCAAGCGAATCAACAAGCAGCAGTGACTCAGAAATATCAAGTGAATCATCAAGTAGTAGTGACTCAGAAACATCAAGTGAATCATCAAGTAGTAGTGAACCAGAAGAATCAAGCGAATCGACAAGTAGTAGTGACTCAGAAACATCAAGTGAGTCAACAAGCAGTAGTGACACAGAAGTATCAAGTGAATCAACAAGTAGTAGTGAACCAGAATCATCAAGTGAGTCAACAAGCAGTAGTGATTCAGAAACATCAAGTGAGTCAACAAGTAATAGTGATTCGGAAACATCAAGTGAATCAACAAGCAGTAGTGAACCAGCAGCATCAAGTGACTCAACAAGTAATAGTGACTCAGAAACATTAAAAGATTCATCAAGCTCAAGTGATAAGGCAACGACTATGAATTCAGAGGATAAAAATAAAGGGTCAAAAAATAACGGAAATACCTCTAATTCAAGCAATAGTCCTAAAAAATATGAACCAGTTACTAACTACTTACCTAAAACGGGAGAAAGTTATTCTGTCAAAATTGTTTTATTAGGTGCAGGTATTCTTATTATATGGATTTTTATCATAAAAGTTAGAAAAAGAACTTCGTAAGAAGTTCTTTTTTTGTTCGTATTATTATGGCATTTACATGTCACTTTATGTGTAGTATGTAATTTAAAAGTTAAACACGAACTATAAATGATAAAGTTGTTATAAAAGTTAATAAAAAATTGACTATCAACATTATCGTTGTTAAACTGAAAATGAACTAACGAACATATTTTTGTTTTTAACTAAAAAAGATCACTAATAGGAGATGAAAAAAGAATGAGTTCAACTGTTTTATATCAAGGTAAAGCTAAAAACGTACATTCTACAGAAAAAGTTAATGAACTAAGATTAGAATACCTAGATCAAGCAACAGCTTTAAATGGCAAGAAAAAAGATGAGGTAATAGGAAAAGGTTGTTTAAACAACCAGATTACATCTTATATTTTTTCTTATTTATCAAAAAGAGGTGTAGCTCATCACTGGCTAAAACAATTGTCTAAAAATGAGCAACTAGTTAAAAAAGTAGAGATAATTCCATTAGAAGTCGTTCTTAGAAATATAGCAACAGGTAGTTTTGTTAAACGTTTAGGTGTAGAAGAAGGAAAGATTCTTCCTTTTCCTATTATTGAATTTTATTACAAAGACGATGCTTTAGATGATCCTTTTATCAATGAAGCCCATATCAAATTTTTAAAGATAGCTTCTGAAGAAGAAGTTGCTTTTTTGAAAGAAGAAGCCTTAAAAATCAACACTTTATTACAAGAATTATTTACCGAGATAGGCATTACATTAGTTGATTTCAAATTAGAGTTCGGAAAAGATGAAACAGGTCATATTATTTTATCAGATGAGATTACACCAGACACATGTCGTTTATGGGACAAAGAAACAGGTGAGTCATTGGATAAAGATATTTACCGTAAAGATTTAGGTGAAATTGTTCCTGTTTATGAAGAAATATTAAAAAGATTACAAGAAAGAGGAGAGTAAAAATGTTTAAAGTCAGAGTATATGTTGGTTATAAGGAATCAGTATTAGATCCACAGGCAGAAGTGATTCAAGGTGCTATCAATCGTTTAGGTCATGGTATTGTGTCAGATGTTAAAATCGGCAAGTTCTTTGATTTTAATGTAGAAGCGACTCAAGAAGAAGAAGCGATTAAAATAGCTGAAAAAATAGCAGACCAATTATTAGCTAATGTGAACATGGAAAGTTTTCAGGTTGAAGTAATGGAGGCTAACTAAAAATGAAATTTGGTGTGATTGTTTTTCCTGGTTCAAACTGTGATATAGATTTATATACAGCTATAAAAGATGTGATTCAAGAAGAGGTCGACTATATTCCTCATACAGCTAATGATTTATCGGAATATGATGCTATTTTAATTCCTGGTGGATTTTCTTATGGAGATTATTTAAGATGTGGAGCGATTGCTCGTTTTTCAACAGTCATGGAAGCTGTTATTGATTTTGCAAATGAAGGAAAACCTGTTTTTGGAACATGTAATGGATTCCAAATTTTAACAGAAGCTGGTCTACTTCCAGGTGTCTTATTAAAAAATGATTCATTGAAATTTGTTTGTAAAACACAAGAAGTGAAGGTTGCAAGTAATCAAAGTTTATTCACATCTCTTTATGAAGAGAATGAAGTATTAAAATTACCAATAGCGCACGGTGAAGGTAATTATTATTGTGATGAGGAAACGTTAAAAGAATTAAAAGCGAATAATCAAATTGTTTTTACTTATGAGTCAACTAATCCTAATGGTAGCTTAGAAAATATTGCTGGCATTACTAATAAACAGGGAAATATTTTAGGTATGATGCCACATCCAGAACGCGCGATGGAAGACTTATTAGGTAGTGATTCAGGGAAAAAATTATTTGAATCAGTGGTTGCTTATTTAAGAAAGGTAAGGAAAGACTAATGACATTCATTCATGAGATAACACCAGAAGAAGTTAAAGAGAAACGTATTTATGCTGAATGGGGATTAACAGATGAGGAGTATCGCTTAATTAGTGAGGATATTCTAGGTCGCTTACCTAACTACACAGAAACTGGTTTATTTTCTGTTATGTGGAGTGAGCACTGCTCTTATAAAAATAGTAAATCGGTTTTAAGAAAATTCCCTACAAGTGGCGCGCAAGTATTACAAGGGCCTGGAGAAGGTGCTGGGATTGTTGATATTGGAGATAATTTAGCCGTTGTATTTAAAGCAGAAAGCCACAATCATCCTTCAGCTGTTGAACCTTATGAAGGAGCAGCTACTGGTGTCGGTGGAATTATTCGAGACATTTTCAGTATGGGTGCTCGTCCAATTGCTATGTTAAACTCTCTTCGTTTTGGGGAACTAACAACTGATCGAACTAAGTTTTTATTAGAGCAAGTTGTTGCTGGTATTGGTGGATACGGTAACTGTATTGGTATTCCTACTGTTGGTGGTGAAATTGGTTTTGACCCTTGTTATGAAGGGAATCCTTTAGTAAATGCTATGTGTGTTGGTTTAATTGAACATAAAGATATTCAAAAAGGCCAAGCAAAAGGTGTGGGTAATACCATTATGTATGTGGGCGCTAAAACAGGTCGTGATGGTATCCACGGAGCTACATTCGCTTCAGAGGAATTCACTGAGGGCGAGGAACAACAACGTTCAGCCGTTCAAGTAGGAGATCCTTTCATGGAGAAGTTATTAATGGAGGCTTGTCTTGATTTAATTTTAAATCATTCCGACATTTTAGTTGGAATTCAAGATATGGGAGCAGCTGGTTTAGTGTCTTCAAGTTCAGAAATGGCTTCAAAAGCAGGTTCTGGTTTAGAGCTTTACTTAGATGATGTTCCCCAAAGAGAAACAAATATGACTCCATATGAGATGATGTTGTCTGAATCTCAAGAAAGAATGTTGTTATGTATCAAAAAAGGTTCTGAAGAGCAAGTCGTTGAATTGTTCAAATCATACGGGTTAGAAGCAGTAAATATCGGTATTGTAACAGACGATAAGCATTACCGATTATTCCATAAAGGGATTCAAGTAGCTGATTTACCTGTTGATGCTTTAGCAGAGGATGCTCCAGAATACCAAAAAGAAATGGCTGAACCAGCTCGTATTGCTGCGTTTAAACAGTTAGAAAATTTTGTACCAACTGTAGAGGATGCTTCAGAGACGCTAGTTAAATTATTACAACAACCTCAAATCGCTTCTAAGAAAACCATCTTTGAAACCTATGATTCTCAAGTTAGAACGAATACAGTAGTTGGTCCAGGAAGTGATGCGGCAGTTTTAAGAGTCCGTGGAACGAATAAAGGATTAGCGATGACAACTGACTGTAATAGTCGTTATTTATACTTGAATCCTGAAATTGGTGGCAAAATGGCAGTTGCTGAAGCTGCGAGAAATATCGTTGCAAGTGGTGGTAAACCGTTAGCCTTAACAGATTGTTTAAACTATGGTTCACCTGATAAACCTGAAGGATTCTGGGAATTAAGTACGTCTGCAGATGGTATTGCTGCAGCTTGTAAAGTATTAGATACGCCAGTTATCTCAGGTAATGTTTCTTTATACAATGAAACGAATGGCCAATCTGTTTACCCAACACCAGTTATTGGGATGGTTGGTTTAGTAGACGATATTACTCATGTGACAACTCAAGACTTTAAAGAAGCTGACCAATTAGTTTATGTCTTAGGTGATACACGAGAAGATTTTAATGGATCAGAAATCCAAAAAATGTTGACTGGTAAAATTGAAGGTGTGTTAAACGATTTTGATTTAGCAGTCGAAAAAGATAACCAACAAGTATTACTAGAGAGTATTCAGAAAGAGTTAGTAGCAAGTGCTCATGACTGCTCAGAAGGTGGACTAGGCGTTGCATTAATCGAATCTTGTTTTAAAAATAAGCTAGGGTTTAAGGGTGCGTTTTTACAGGAAGCAAATTATTTATTTGCAGAAACGCCTTCTCGTTTTGTTGTTTCAATCAATAAAGCAAACCAAGCTGAATTTGAAGAGTTGATGGGAGAAAGAGTTGCTTTACTTGGTGAAACATCAAGTGAAACAACATTTGAATTAGCATGTAAAGACCAAACAATCCAAGTTGACGTATTAAATGCCAAACAATTATGGGAGGAAGCTATTCCATGTCTTATGAAGTAAGAGGATTAAATGAAGAATGTGGTATTTTCGGAATTTGGGGACATCAAGAAGCAGCCAAAGTAACTTACTTTGGCTTGCATTCTTTACAGCATCGAGGTCAAGAAGGAGCAGGAATTGTATCTAACGATAATGGTGAATTAAAAGGCTATCGTGATTTAGGTTTATTAGCTGAAGTTTTTGACAAACCTGAATACTTAGAAGAATTAACTGGAGAAGCAGCAATCGGACACGTTAGATATGGGACATCTGGATCAGGTGGTATTAATAATATCCAACCTTTCTTGTTTAAATTTTATGATGGCAATTTTGCTTTAGCTCATAATGGTAACTTAGTGAATGCTCAAAGTTTAAGGCGTGAAGTAGAAGAAACGGGTGGGATTTTCCATTCAAATTCAGACACTGAGATATTAATGCACTTGATTAGAAAGAGTGAAGCACCGACCTTTAAAGAACGACTAAAGGAAGCGTTAAACCAAGTAAAAGGTGGTTTTGCGTATCTTTTACTAACGGAAGACGCGATGTATGCTACTTTAGATCCTAATGCTTTTCGCCCTCTTGCAATTGGTCAAATGAAAAGTGGTTCTTATGTTGTTGCTAGCGAAACATGCGCACTAGATGCGATAGGTGCTGAGTTCGTTAGAGATGTTGAACCTGGTGAGTTGATTACTATTTCTGATAAAGGAATGGAGATTGATACCTATACAACAGAAACCCAATATGCTATTTGTGCCATGGAATACATTTATTTTGCTAGACCTGATTCTAATATTAAAGGAGTGAATGTTCACTCTGCTAGAAAAAGCATGGGAAAAAACTTAGCTAAAGAATGTCCAGTTGAAGCTGATATGGTGATTGGTGTTCCTAATTCGTCTCTTTCAGCAGCAAGCGGTTATGCTGAAGTGAGCGGTATCCCCTATGAAATGGGGTTAATTAAAAATCAGTATGTCGGTCGTACATTTATTCAGCCTACTCAAGAATTACGAGAAGAAGGCGTTCGTATGAAGCTTTCTGCCGTTCGAGGTGTTGTTGAAGGTCAAAAAATTATTTTAGTGGATGATAGTATTGTACGAGGAACAACGATTAGACGAATTGTGAAGTTGTTAAAAAAAGCCGGAGCTAAAGAAGTTCACGTTAGAATATCGGCTCCCCCATTAAAATACCCTTGTTTTTACGGCATTGATATTGAATCTAAGAAAGAGTTGATTGCAGCTAATATGACTGTTCCTGAAATGAAGGAAGATATTGGGGCTGATTCTTTAGAGTTTTTAAGTGAAGAAGGATTAATTGACGCAGTGGGATTAAAGTTAGATGCGCCTTATACAGGTCTTTGTATGGCGTACTTTAATGGCGATTACCCAACTAAATTATACGATTATGAACCAAATTTATTAGTTGAGCAAGGAGTGTAATCATGGAAAATGCATACAAACAAGCTGGAGTGGACGTTGAGGCAGGATACGAAGTAGTAGAACGCATTAAAAAACACGCTAAACGAACAGAACGTATGGGAGTTATGGGTGCTTTAGGTGGTTTTGGAGGTTGTTTTGATTTAAGCGGATTTGATATTAAAGAACCTGTTTTAGTATCAGGAACTGATGGTGTGGGGACTAAATTACTTCTAGCCATTGAAGCAGATAAACATGATACCATTGGAATCGATTGTGTGGCAATGTGTGTGAATGATATATTAGCGCAAGGCGCAACGCCGTTATACTTTTTAGATTATTTAGCAACTGGAAAAAATAAACCAGAACAAATCGAGCAAATTGTTAAAGGTGTGGCAGAAGGTTGTGTTCAAGGTAATATGGCTTTAATCGGCGGGGAAACAGCTGAAATGCCAGGTATGTATGCTGAAAATGATTATGATTTAGCAGGTTTTTCAGTTGGAATAGCTGAGAAAAAAGAGTTATTGACTCCAGAAAAAGTAAAAGCTGGTGATATTTTAATTGGTTTACCTTCAAGTGGTATCCATTCGAATGGCTTTTCTTTAGTCAGAAAAATCTTTTTTAAAGATAATGATTTTTCTCTTGAAACGATTTTTGAAGAATTAGATGGAAAAAGATTGGGAGATGTACTCCTGGAACCAACACGTATCTATGTATCAAGCATGGAACCATTAATTCAAAAAGGATTAGTCAATGGTATCTCTCACGTAACAGGTGGTGGATTTGTTGAGAATTTACCTCGTATGTTAACGGATGAGTTAGCTGTTGAAGTTAAGCTAGGTTCATGGGAAATCCCTTCAATTTTTTCGTTAATGGAAAAGTTAGGAAAATTATCTCATATGGAAATGTATGAGGTATTCAATATGGGAATAGGTATGGTAATGGCTGTATCACCAACTAAAGTAGACCAAGTAAAAGAGATATTAACGGCTAATAATGAAGTTTATTACGAAATTGGTCACGTTTCTGTGAAGCAGGAAGAAGAGATTAGTTTTACACAGGTATCAAAATGAGAGTAGCTATTTTTGCCTCAGGAAGTGGCTCTAATTTCCAAGCTTTATGCGACAGCTTTAAAAATAAGGAAATACCAGGAGAATTAGTTTGTTTATTTTGTGATCAACCTAATGCCTTTGTGATTAAACGGGCGGAGGTAGAAAGTGTTCCTTACTTTGTTTTACCTAAAAAGAAAACAGAAAGTAAGTCAGATTATGAACAACAAATTATTCACTTATTAAGAGAAGCACGAATAGATTTAATTGTCCTAGCTGGGTACATGAAGATTTTAGGGGCGGATTTATTAGAAGCATTTCCTAATCGGATTATTAATCTTCACCCGTCACTATTACCGAAGTTTCCAGGAGCACACGGTATAGAAGACGCATTTCATTCGGAAGATACTGAAACAGGCATTACGATCCATCTAGTGGACCAAGGTGTGGACACGGGACCGATTATTTTTCAAAAAAAATTATCTAAGCTTTCAGGAGAAACTTTAGATGAATTAACGAATAGAATACATAAGTTAGAGCATGAGTTTTACCCTAAAACAATTGCCGATTTTATAAGGGAGAATGTAGTAGAATGACAACAAAACGAGCACTGATTAGCGTATCTGATAAAACAGGCGTTGTAGAATTTTCAAAAGAGTTAGCTTCTTTAGGATATGAGATTATTTCAACAGGAGGAACACAAAAAGCTTTAGACGAAGCAGGTGTTGCCACATTAAATATTGAGGATGTCACTCATTTTCCAGAAATGTTAGATGGCCGTGTTAAAACCCTTCATCCAATGATTCATGGTGGATTACTTGGTAAAAGACAAGTCAAAGAACATGTTGAAACTATGGAAAAACATCACATTAAGCCCATTGATTTAGTATGTGTGAATTTATATCCTTTTAAAGAGACTTTAGAAAAAGAGGGAGTTTCAGAAGAAGAAATTATTGAAAACATTGATATTGGTGGACCAAGTATGTTGAGAAGTGCTAGTAAGAACTTTGAAAGTGTGACTGTAGTTGTCGAAGCTAGTGATTATACAAAAATTTTAGATGAGATAAAAGAATCTGGTAATACCTCTTTAGATACTAGAAAATCATTAGCAGCAAAAGCTTTTAGACATACAGCAAGTTATGATACGTTGATTGCAGATTATTTAACAACGTCGATTGGTTTAGAGACACCAGAAAACTTAAGTTTAACATTTGAATTAAAACAAACGCTTCGTTACGGAGAAAATAGTCATCAACAGGCAAGTTTTTATACAGATAAACAAGCTAAACCTTATGCTATTTCATCAGCTAAACAGCTCCATGGGAAAGAATTATCTTTTAATAACATTAAAGACGCAGATGCTTGTTTAAGAATTATTCAAGAATTTGAAGAACCAGCAGCAGTAGCAGTCAAGCATATGAACCCTTGTGGTATTGGACTAGGCAAAACGATTTTTGAAGCCTTCACTAATGCTTATGATAGTGATCCAGTTTCTATTTTTGGTGGTATTATCGCTCTTAATCGAGAAGTTGATTTAGAGACAGCTGAAAAATTAAGTGATATTTTCTTAGAAATTATTATTGCGCCAAGTTTTTCTGATGAAGCATTTAATCTATTATCACAAAAGAAAAATATTCGTTTATTAACGTTAAATATGACAGATATGTCAGTACTACCCAAAAAAGAATATACCTCTGTTTTAGGTGGTCTATTAGTCCAAGATTACGACAATTTAAAAGAACCAGTTGAAGCCTTTGAAGTGGTGACAAAAAGACAACCAACTCAGGAAGAATGGGATGCATTAGTATTTGCTTATAAAGCAGTGAAGCATGTTAAAAGTAATGCGATTGTTGTGACGAATAATCATCAAACATTGGGTGTTGGAGCAGGTCAAATGAACCGTGTTGGATCAGTCCAAATTGCTATTGATCAAGCCAAAGAAAGATTAGACGGAGCAGTTCTTGGTAGTGATGCATTCTTCCCAATGTCAGATAGCGTTGAAGTTATTGGTGAAGCAGGGATTAAAGCGATTATCCAACCTGGTGGTAGTATTAAAGACCAAGAATCAATTGATATGGCAGATAAGTACGGGATTGCAATGGTATTTACTAAAGTTAGACATTTTAAACACTAAAAGGAGTTTATCATGAAGCGAAAAATCTTAGTTATTGGTAGTGGTGGAAGAGAACATGCCTTATGTAAAAAGCTATTGGAAAGTCCTAAAGTAGAAGAGGTATTTTGCGCTAAAGGAAATGCGGGAATGACTCTTGATGGCATACAAGTGGTGGCAATTGATGAGGATAATCATGAAGAACTAATAGCATTTGCTAAAAAAGAAGCTATCTCATGGGTTTTAGTTGGTCCAGAAGTTCCATTGATGAACGGGATTGTAGATGATTTTGAAGCAGCAGGTATTAAAGCCTTTGGGCCTAAAAAATCAGCAGCTATGATTGAAGGCTCTAAAGAATTTGCAAAAGAATTAATGAGTGAGTTTCAGATTCCAACTGCTAAGTATCAAAGTTTTTCAGATAGTCAGTTAGCTTTTGCCTATGTTGAAAAGCAACATTTACCAATCGTGATTAAAGCCGATGGCCTAGCAGCAGGTAAAGGTGTTGTTATTGCTGAAACTTTATCAGAAGCAAAAGAAGCCCTAAAAGAGATGTTAGATGATAATTTATTTCAAAATGAAACACCTAAAGTGGTTATTGAGGAGTTTTTAGTGGGACGAGAATTTTCTTTGCTTTCTTTTGTAGGTCAATCAGGCATCTATCCAATGGTGGCTGCTAAAGATCACAAAGCAATCTTTGATGGGGATAAAGGTCCTAACACAGGTGGTATGGGAGCCTATAGTCCAGTCGATTATGTGACTGAAGAAGTTGAGTCTATTGTTTTTGAGGACATTATTAAGCCTACTGTTGCAGGAATGGCTGCTAAGGGAACGCCTTTTACAGGGATTTTATATACAGGCTTAATTTTAACGGATGAAGGTCCGAAGGTAATTGAATACAATGCTCGATTCGGAGACCCTGAGACTCAAGTGCTGTTAGAACGTCTTGATTCAGATTTCTCAGAAGTGATTGAAAGTTTATTAATGAATGATACTCCTGAGATTAAATGGAAACAAGATGGAGTAACTTTAGGTGTAGTTGTCGCAGCTAAAGGTTATCCAAGCGAGTATGAAAAGAATGTTTTAATTCCTGAGTTAACAACAGATGATGAGACGAAAGTATTTTACTCTGGCGTTACTAAAAAGGAAGACGAACTAATTTCTTCAGGAGGTCGTGTTTTCTTAGTGGCTCAAAGTGCAACGACTAAAGAAGATGCTCATGAAAATGTGTATTCTTGGTTAGAAAATCAAGGTTTAGAAAATTTTTATTACCGAAAAGATATTGGTAAAACAGTATAAAGGAAAGAGAGGATGACTTTTAGGGTTATCTTCTCTTTTACTTTTAGTTTTTTGTTAAAGTGAAAGGACTTGTAACTCACCTATATTTTTACATCTTTTTTGATGAATTATTAATAAAAATAGCGTATAATAGGGAAAAGTATGGGAGACGAAGGATGTCTCCTATTTTTTATGAAAGGAAGTCCAGTATGTTTTTAAAATATAAACCAACATGGATGATTGAAGCTATTTATGACATTACTCCTGAGCAGTTAAAAGCTCATGGTATAGAAGCAGTATTGACAGATTTAGATAATACCTTAATCGCTTGGAATAATCCTGACGGCACACCGGAGTTACTTGCTTGGATTGAAACCATGAAAGAAGCTAATATTCCAGTGATTGTTGTTTCAAACAATAAAGCCTCTCGCATTGATAGAGCTGTTAAACATCTAGGTCTTGAATATGTTTCTCGTGCAATGAAACCATTCCAAAAAGGCTTTAATGAAGTTGAACGTAAGTACAATTTCCCTAAAGAAAAATTAATTATGGTTGGCGATCAATTAATGACTGACATTAAGGGTGCTAATAATGCAGGGATTAGAAATGTTTTAGTAAAACCAATTGTTGAGACGGATGCTTGGAATACAAAATTTAATCGTGCTAGAGAAAAAAGAATAAAAAAACATTTATACAAAAATCATCCTGATATGAAATGGAGGAAATCACTTAATGACTGAGTTAAATGAAATGAATGAAGAAATTCGCTGTATTGGTTGTGGATCGGTGATTCAAACAACTGATAAAGAAGCAATGGGTTACACGCCAAATTCAGCTTTAGAAAAAGGTCTAGAAAGTGGAGATGTTTATTGTCAACGCTGTTTTAGATTAAGACATTACAACGATATTCAAGATGTAGCCATGACAGATAAAGAGTTCTTAGCTCTATTAAATAGCATTGGTGACACAGATGCTTTAATCGTTAACGTAGTTGATATCTTTGACTTTAACGGCAGCTTAATCCCAGGGTTACACCGATTTGTAGGAGATAATCCAGTTCTTTTAGTTGGTAACAAAGTAGATATTTTACCAAAATCACTTAAGAAGCCAAAAATGATTCAGTGGATGAAAGAAAGAGCTCATGAAGTAGGTCTTAGACCAGTTGATGTGACTTTAACAAGTGCTAAAAGTAAAAATGATATTGAATCTTTACTTGATTTAATTGAAGAGTACCGTGAGGGTCGCGATGTTTATGTAGTAGGTGTGACTAATGTTGGAAAATCAACTTTAATTAACGCTATTATTAATAATGCTGCTGGGGTAAAAGATTTAATTACAACGTCTCAATTCCCAGGAACAACATTAGATAAAATTGAAATTCCTTTAGATGACGGACAATTTTTAATTGATACACCAGGAATTATCCATCGTCATCAAATGGCTCATTATTTAGGTAAAAAAGATTTAATGTTAGTATCGCCTAAAAAAGAAATCAAACCTAAAGTCTACCAATTAAATGAAGGACAAACACTTTTCTTAGGTGGATTAGCTCGTTTTGATTTTATTCGTGGATCTAAACAAGGATTTATTTCATATGTGTCAAATGATTTAATGATTCATAGAACTAAGCTTGAAACAGCAACAGAATTTTACGCAAAACACGCTGGTGGACTATTACAACCACCACGTGAAAATGAATTAGATGAATTTCCAGAGTTAGTTCGTTTTGAGTTCTCTGTTAAAGAAAAAACAGATTTAGTATTTGCTGGTCTTGGTTGGATTACGATTCCAGAAGCTGCGGTTGTAGCTGGCTGGGCACCAAAAGGCGTAGATGTAATTATGAGAAAGTCACTTATTTAAAGTAGATAAAGAAGAGGGAAAAACATGACATTAAGAGGAAAACAAAAAAGCTTTTTAAGAAGCGAAGCACATCATTTATCTCCAGTTGTACAAATTGGAAAAAATGGTATTAGTGAAACATTATTAGATCAAGTAGATGATTTACTTGAAAGAAGAGAGTTAATAAAAGTCACTTTATTACAAAATACAGATGAAGAAGCTAGTGAAGTAGCAGAAGTATTTGAAACAACACTACATTGCCATGTGGTTCAAATTATTGGTCGTATTTTAGTTGTATACCGTTCATCATCAAAAGAAAAATATCAAAACATTTCAAATAAAGTTCGTTCAATGTAAGAAGAGAAGGTGCCTTATGAAAAATAAAATCAGTCTACTAGAGGAAATAGAAACAAGTCTTTTGGAAAAGCAATCAAACAGAAGACGAGTGGGTATTTTAGGTGGGGGATTTAATCCTATTCATATGGGACATTTAATTATTGCCGAGCAAGTGAGGGCTCAGTTAGATTTAGATGAATTTTATCTGATGCCTTCGTTTATTTCACCTCATGTGGATAAAAAAGAAACGATAGATTCAACCCATCGTGTGGAAATGTTAAAATTAGCAACTGCTGATAACCCTCATTTAAGTATTGAGTTATCAGAAATAGTGAGAGAAGGTAAAAGTTACACCATTGACACAATGAAGAGATTAATAGAGCTTCATCCAGAAACGGATTATTATTTTATCATTGGTGGAGATATGGTTGAGTATCTACCAAAATGGTATAAAATCAATGAATTAATGGAAATGGTTCAATTTGTGGGTGTTAATCGACCAGGTTCAGCCAAAGAATCACCTTATCCACTTATTTGGGTAGACGTTCCATTAATGGAAATCAGCTCTAGTATGATTCGAAAAAAAATAAAAGCGAATTGTTCTGTTAAATACTTTTTACCTGAAAATGTGTTAGAATATATTCATAAAAAAGGATTGTATCGAGATGACAATACCCGTGAGTTATAGTAAAAAATTTATTAATTACTCAAGAGAAGAACTCATCAATAAAGTTTCTTCAAAAATGAGTCAGAAACGATTTCAACATGTGTTACGAGTGGAAGCAAAAGCTTGTTATTTAGCTGATTTATATCATGTAGATAAAGAGCAAGCTAGTATTGCTGCCTTAACTCATGACTACGCTAAAGAACGATCTGATGAAGAAATGATTTCTTTGATTCATCAGGAGAATTTTGATGAAGAGTTACTTGAGTATGGTAATGCCATTTGGCATGGGATAGTAGGCGCTTTTTTAGTTAATAAAGAGCTAGAAGTAGCCGATATATCTATTTTAGAAGCTATTGAACTACATACAACAGGAGCTAAGAACATGAGTGAATTAGCTAAAGTGATTTATGTAGCGGATTATATTGAAGATGGTCGAGACTTTCCTGTGGTTAATGAAGCTCGCAAGATAGCAGATCACAATTTGGAAGAAGCCGTCGCTTTTGAAACGAAACAAACTTTATTATATTTAATAAACAAAGGTTTTAAAGTATACCCAAAAACAATTGAAACATACAATGCTTGGGTTGCTAACAATTAGGAGGTAATTATTATTAACAGTCAAGAATTATTAGAGTTAGTTGTTAAAGCAGCTGATTCAAAACGCGCAGAGGATATCGTCGCTTTAGACGTAACAAATGTCTCACTTTTAGCAGATTATTTTGTTATTTGTCACGGGAATAGTGATAAACAAGTATCAGCTATTGCTAATGAAGTAGTAGAAGAATCACATAAAAACAATGTGGAAGTTAAACGTATTGAAGGTAAAGAATCAGCACGTTGGATTTTAATTGATCTAGGTGATGTGATTGTTCACGTCTTCCATGGTGAAGAAAGAGAATTCTATAATTTAGAAAAATTATGGTCTGATGCACCACTTGTAAACATTACAAGCATGGTTGATTAATCATGGCAACTTATGAAACATTTGCTAAAATTTATGACGAGGTAATGGATGAGAATCTATATCTTGATTGGTTAGAATTTACTTGTCGTCATTTAAAAAAGAATCAGCAAGAGTTACTAGAATTAGCTTGTGGAACTGGAATTTTATCGGTTGAGCTAGCTAATTTAGGTTTTAATGTAACAGGTTTAGATTTATCAGAAGATATGATTAAGTTAGCTAATAAACGAACTTCATCAGATGATCAAGGGTTACAATTTGTGACAGGAGATATGTTAAATTTAACTGAAAAAAATAAATATGATGCTGTGACTTGTTATTCTGACTCGATTTGTTACATGAGTGATGAGAAGCAAGTGGGACAAGTATTTAAAGGTGTTTACGAGTCATTAAAAGAATCAGGAACATTTATTTTTGATGTTCATTCAACGTACCAAATGGAAGTTGGTTTTTCTGAATACAGTTACCACTATCAAACGGATGAATTTGCCTTTTTATGGGAAAGCTATCCTGGAGAAGAAGATTTTAGTATTGAACATTTTTTAACATTTTTTGTAGCTGATAAAACAGGAAAATTTGAGCGTTTTGATGAGTTACATGAAGAAAGAACTTATTCGATTGACATATATAAGTCTTTATTAGATAAAGCTGGTTTTAGTTCAGTAAAAGTATTTGCTGATTTTGAAGATGCTGAGCCTAATGAAGAGTCAAATCGTTGGTTTTTTGTTTGCCAAAAATAATAATGAAAGCTAGCTAGCAAATATTGCTTAGTTAGCTTTTTTAGGAGGTGAAGGGATGAAAAGTTGTGGGGTTATTGTGGAATACAATCCATTTCATAATGGTCATAAATATCATTTAGAAGAAGCACGTAGGATAACAGGAGCAGACGTTATAGTAGCGGTGATGAGTGGTAATTTTTTACAACGAGGAGAACCAGCAATTATTGATAAATGGGAAAGGGCGCAAGCAGCTTTAACTAATGGAGCTGATTTAGTAGTGGAGTTGCCTGTAGCATATGCCGTTCAATCAGCAGATTATTTTACTCGTGGTGGTGTGAAGATGCTACAAGAGTTAGGCGTTGATGCCTTGTGTTTTGGAACGGATATCCAGGAAGAAGTTGACTATGAAGCCTTTGGTAAATTTAATCAAGAACATAGAGAGTTGATTGATAGAACTTATCACGAGCTAAAAAATAATGGTCAAAGTTATCCGCAGCAAATGACAGAAGTTTATCGCAAACTGCTACCTAATTGGACACTCGATTTTTCTTCACCTAACCATATTTTAGGAATGGGTTATGCCAAAGAAAATGCTAAGTATGATAAGCCAATGAAAATCTATCCCATTAAAAGAATGGGTAATCAGTATCATGATGAGAAGATTGCAGCAGATAGCTTTGCTAGTGCGACAGCTATTCGAAAAGAAACTCTGTCAGGAAGATTAGAAACACTTAATCAAGTGATACCTAAAGAAACCTTTGATAAGTTAGATTCTGAAGAACTAATCTCTTGGGAACAAGCATGGCCACTCCTTCGTTATCAACTGATAACAACACCTATCGAAGAACTAAAGCAAATCTATCAAATGGTAGAAGGTTTAGAATATAGACTAAAAGAAGTAGTATCGAAAGTTGATACATTTGGAGAATTTGTGGAAGGAGTTAAAAGTAAAAGATATACTTGGACAAGAATTCAAAGACTATGTGTTTATGTATTGCTACAAATAAAACAAGAAGAAGTAGAAAAGGTTTGGGCAAATTCTTTTTTACGAATTTTAGGATTTAATGAATGTGGTCGTTTATTTTTAAAACAACAAAAAAAAGAAACAACTATTCCACTCATTACGAATATTAATAAAAAGAATGAAACCTTGTTATCTTTAGATATTAAAGCAGGTCAAGTATATCAACTACTAACGTCAACCAATAAACATCAAGATTATTTTAAATCCCCACTATATATAAAGGAGAGAACACAATGAAAGTAATTTTACATATTAACGAATTAGAGAAATGGCCAACTATTTTAAGTAATGCTACTAATCTACTAAATGATGGTAAAAACGCGATCACTGAAATTGAACTATTAGCTAATGGGAATGCCGTAAAAGGCTACCAGGAGATTAAATTTGGTATTTCAATGCATGAGTTAGTTGAAAAAGGTGTTAAATTAAGCTGTTGTAAACATGCTATGGAAAAGTTTGAAATCGTAGAAAAAGAATTGCCACCTTTTGTTCATGTTGTGCCTTCTGGAGTTCTTAGACTAGTGGAAGTCCAACAAGAAGGATATGCTTATATCAAAGTTTAAATTTTCTTTAAATCAACATATTTTTATCGTAAAACGATAAAAATATGTTGATTTGCGTTATTAGTGATGCTATATTAAATTCATCAAAAGAAAAGAGGAATTTAATATGACACAAACAAAAAATAAATCAATTTTAATGAGTTTAAGTATGGTTTTACTATTATTAGGGCTAGCTTGTTTTATCGTGAAAGGTTTTACACCAGAGTATGTAGATGCTCAAGGTCTACTTCATGAACCATACTTTTTCTTAATCCCAATTGGTTTTGGTAATATTTTTTTAGGATTAATATTAGGAACAATAGGCTTTATCAAAAGAATGGCTATGGTAAGAAGATAAGAAAAGTGAGGTTGACTCGAAGGAGTGAACCTCGTTTTTTTATGGTATAATCAAGTATCATTTTAAAGGAGTTTTATTATGTCAGTAAAAAAAATGAATTTTTTATTTAAATTAATTATCCTGTTATTAGGGATTAGTGGCTTTAGTTTGTTATTAATATTAGGCCCTAAAATTGGCTCATTCTTAAATGATGGACAAAATGGTAATATCATTCAACTATTATTATGGATAACGGCAGTACCAGTGTTGTTTATTTTATTTAGTTTATGGCGTATCAGTTCAGATTTATTGAATGAGACGATCTTTTCAATAAAAAATAGCCAACGTTTGATAAAAATAGCTTATTCTGGTGTAGTAGAAAGTATTATTTACGGAGTAGCTTTAATGATTGGGCTTTTTAACTATCAAGGGAATTATCCTTACTTTTTTATCTGCGTTATTTTTTTCTTTTTAGGTTTAATTATTGCAGTGATTGCTTCTTTATTAGCCTATATTTTTAGACTAGCAGGGCAGTTAAAAAATGAAAATGATTTAACCATATAAAGGGGTGGGATGAATGCCGATTAGAGTCAATTTAGATGTGATGTTAGCTAAGAGAAAAATGTCTGTCACCGAATTGTCAGAGCATGTAGGAATAACGATGGCAAATCTCTCTATCTTAAAAAATGAAAAAGCCAAAGCGATTAAATTTTCAACACTTGAAAAGATTTGTGAGGCATTAGATTGTCAGCCAGGCGATATTTTAGAGTATGAAAAAGAGGTTAACCAGTAAATTAGGTTAACCTCTTTTTTATTGATGCTTAAAATTGATATGTCTTTCACAGCACCAATGCTTTAATTCAGGTGACAGAACAATTGAAGCTTTTTCAACATCTGTTATCTTTTTAGCTCCAACTAAAGTCATCAAAGCTGTTAGCTCACTTTTCCATTGATTAACAGTATGAATCGTTTGCTCATTCCCAGTGGTTAACACTCGGTGTAAAAATTCACCTGATAAGCCAATCGCTTTAGCACCTAATCCAAATGCTGCTAACATATGAAGAGGGTTTTTAATGCCACCTGAAGCGATAAAATCTGCTTGTTTCCGGTAGAAGTGAGCTTCTAATAAAGACTCAGCTGTTGTTTGTCCCCAGTTTAGTAAGTAATCATATTCTTTTTCTTCCCGGCGTTCATTTTCAATATGAATAAAATTAGTCCCACCACGGCCACTAACATCAATAATGGTGACACCAATATCAATTAGTTGTTGGATGGTTTCTTTAGACATACCAAAACCGACTTCTTTTACGATGACAGGGACATCAATATGCTTAACAATTTCTTCAATATTATTTAGCCAACCAGTAAAATCTCTATCACCTTCAGGCATAACAACTTCCTGAGGTGTATTTAAATGAATTTGTATGGCATCGGCTTCTAACATATCGACTGCCTTTTTAGCATTTTCTAATGAATGGTGAGCCCCTAAGTTAGACATAATTAGGCCATTAGGATTTTCTTTTCTAACAATTTTAAAACTTTCTGAAAGAGAAGGGTCTTTAATGGCAGCGCTGACTGATCCGACTGCCATTGCTAAACCTGTTTCTTTAGCAATAATGCTTAAATTTTTGTTAATGACATGAGCTTTATCACTACCACCAGTCATAGCGTTTATGAAGAAAGGATAGTCTAATGAAAGACTACCCAAATTAGTATTTAAGTTAACATCAGTTGTTTTCATTTCAGAAAAAGATTGATGAACAAATCGAACTTGCTCCAATCCATTTGTAGACTGAGGTTTATATTGCATTTCAGCATAATGAATATGCTGATCCTTACGATTCCAGTTATCGGTCATGTTTAATCCTCCCAAATAATTGGTTCATAATTAGTTTGTGTTTCTTTATAGACTTGTAGTGGTAAATCAATAATTCCTTTTTCACGCCAAGAAGTAATCATTGGTAAAATCTCATCTTGTTGATTAAAAAGAACAATTCCACAATCACCACCGCCAGCACCAGAAGACTTAGCTGCTCCGTTAAATTCTTCTGCAATTGCACACAAATCTTTTAATGAGTCAGTTTCAATATTAACACGACTTTTTTTGGCTAAAGATTGCAGGAGATGACGATTGATTCTGATTCCCTGTTGAATTTTTTCAATGTTATTTTCGTGGAAGGCTTCAATAATCCACATCACACATTTATAACTATCCTCTAAAAATTGTTTAAAGAAACCGTTCATTTCATTTTGTTCATCATTTAACTGATCCACAAGGGATGTGGTCGAAGCAGGAGAGCCAGTCCAACCAATCAATAAACGTAGATCAGCAGGGGCTTTTAAAGGCTCGATTCTTAATTTTGGCCACTCTTTATTGACTAAATTAGAGACAGCTTCTTTGTTATTAAGTTGATCAATCACCCATTCTTTTTCAAAACAAGAATAAGCAATCCATCCACCATAAGAACTGGCTGCTAAATCACCTAATGAGCCGTTACTATTTAAAGACAAATGGGTAATTGCTGCTAATTTATAAAGTAATTCTGAGGTGTAGTTAATCTCATAGAGAGAAAGAATCGCTTTAATCGTTGCAATTGTAACAGCACCACTTGAGCCAAGTCCGTATTTACGACCATCTTTATTATCAAGTTCACTTTCAATAGTTAAATCAAAATATTTTAAATCATAGTTTAACTCTTGTAAGTATTGTTCAACAAGAGTCACAGATTTAGTGATGTATGAGAAAGGATTTTCACGTTCATCCATATAAAATTTGCCGTTTTTTCTAGTCCATGGAATAGAAATACCATTAGAGTAACTAGAACAGATACTTCCTTGTTTATCGGCTTCTTTTAAAGTAACAGTAATAAATTGATCCAGAGCAACAATTAAAGCAGGATGTCCAGGTTCTAAGACAGCATACTCACCTGCGATATATAGTTTTCCTGGAGCACTAGCTTTTATCAACAATAATCTCTCCTTTAGTAATTCCACTGGGAATCACTTAATACTTTAATACCTGCCCCAACTTTTGTGGGGATAATTTGTTCAGGTTTAAATTGATTTAGTAATTTTTCTTCTATTTGTTTCATGTCTGATTGACGACATAATACTTTCACGTTTGGTCCAGCGTCCATTGTAACATAGCATGGAATCCCTGTCTCACGTATCTCTTTAACAGCTTGAATGGCTTTAACACTATCTGGTTCCCAATAAGAAATTGGTGGAAAAGCACCTAACATAGTAGCGTGCATTTTCATTCCATTAGATTCTGTGAGTTCTCCTAATGTGATAAAGTCTTTTTCTTTTATGGCATCTTTCATTTTTGTAAGGTCAGATGTAGCAGTTTCGACCCATGAAGAATAAAAGGGGGATGTTTCAATAGTTTGTTTCATGCCAACACGGCTGGATAATTTTTTTTGTCCTGTATTAACAGCAATAACAATCATTCCTATATCCCAAGTCGCATCATCTACTGGGATAGCATAACTTGATTCAGAGATATCATCTTCTCCCATATGCCATTCGACTAAACCACCATAAATACTTCGAGTGGCACTGCCACTACCTTGTCTAGCAAAAGTAGAGAGCGTTTTTAAATCTAAATTTAAGCCAGTAGCTTCATTCATCGCTCCAGCAAGAGCTGAAAAAGCTGATGCTGATGAAGCAAGTCCTGCAGCTGTAGGAACATGATTATAACTCTTAACAAGACACTTTGTCTCAATGTTTGCTGCTGTTCTAAATAAATTTAAGAAATTCGTAATCTTTAAAGTTTCTTTGTCACCTTGTAAGACATCATCTAGGTAAAAAATATCTGATGATAAAGTGTCATCTAGGGTTACTGATGTATCCGTATAAAAAGCATCTAAAGTTAGTGAGAGACTGCTATTCATTGGTAAAAAAAGGTCTTCATTTCTTTTTCCCCAGTATTTGATTAAGGCAATATTGGTATGCGCTCGGCATCTTCCAATAGGCTTCATATTAATTACCTCGCATTTCGTATATCCATGTTTTTTTAGCGCCAGCATCTAAAAGAGCTTGGCTGATTGTACTAGCAATCTCCGGGGTCTCAGCTAAGGCAATCATACAACCACCACGGCCACCACCAGTTAATTTAGCTCCTAGAGCATGATTTGTTAAAGCTGTTTGAACTAAGTTATTAAGTTCAGGACTAGAGACATCAAGTTCTGATAAAAGTTGATGAACTGCTGTCATGTTTTTACCTAATTCAATCCCTTTATTGTTTTCTAAATAGAAACGGCCTGTTTTAGCAAGTTCTCCTAGTTGGCTGATTTTCTTTTTGACTATCTCACCATTTTTTTGAGTTAATTGAAAAGCGATGCTTTCAACAGCTTCTTTTGTTTGACCTGTCACTCCAGTGTCACCAACTACTAAATAACTATCTAAGTTCATATCAAGTAGTTGAAAATCTTGTCCTTTAATAAAATAACAAGGTTTAGGACTACTTGTCATTAAGGCATCAAGACCACTTGGGTTACCGTGAGCAATCTTTTCAGAAATGTCCACAATTTTAAGCAACTCAGCTTTATCTAAAGGTTGATCAAAATAATTAAAAAGAGCACGAGTTGTCGCAACTGAAACAGCTGCACTAGAGCCCATTCCACGCTCAGCTGGAATGTGACTATCTATTTCAATATGTAAGGGTGTGTTTAGTTGATTTAATTTAGTTAAACAAACTCTAATCGTTTCTTTTAAGCTTTCAAGTAATTCAGGCATATCATCAAGTAAGCCATGATAAAAATCACAATCAATTCGTGTGTTGTGATTAGATTCAGTTACAGTTGTTGTAACTTTGGCTGCAGGAAAAGGGATTGCGATTGAGGGTTCACCATAAACGACGGAATGTTCTCCAAGTAAGATGATTTTCCCGTGTGATTCGCCTATTCCTTTTTTTGGAAGATTCATTTTAAACCTCCTGATAAGTGGTATCTATTTATATTTTTGACTTCTAACTGATTAATTTTAACATAAGTTAATGAATTACAACATAGTATTAAAGCAGAAGTAATCCAAGTGTAATTTAGCTAAAAAATTTGATAAAACAACACTTAGTATAATAACTAAAAATAGCGTAAGATAATAGTAAATATCAGGATTATTTAAGAAATCTTATAGTGTTTTGATGTTTTCATTATGATGATTAAAAATAAATGAGAATATCAAGAAAAGTTGTGATAGAATAATGAAAAGAATAATAAAAGGTGGTTGACGAAATGGTAGACATAAAGTGGGATGAGTTAGGTTTTTCTTATATAAAAACACCCTATAGATATCTTTCTTATTGGAAAGATGGGCAGTGGGATGAAGGTGTAATGACAGAGGATAATCAATTGCATATTAGCGAAGGCTCTGCTGCTCTTCATTATGGACAACAATGTTTTGAAGGATTAAAAGCGTATCGTTGTAAAGATGGCTCGATTAATTTATTTCGGGTGGATCAAAATGCTAAAAGAATCAATACAAGTACAGCTCGTTTAATGATGCCTGAAATTCCAGAAGATAAATTTATTGAAGCAGTTAAACAAGTTGTTTTAGCAAACCATGAGTATGTGCCGCCATATGGTTCAGGTGGGACACTTTATTTAAGACCACTAGTAATTGGAGTAGGAGATGCTATTGGTGTGGCGCCAGCGTCTGAATATATTTTCACAGTATTTTGTATGCCAGTAGGACCTTATTTTAAAGGTGGTATGAAACCAACTAACTTCGTTGTGAGTGATTATGACCGTGCGGCACCAGCTGGAACAGGAGCTGTTAAAGTAGGAGGTAATTACGCCTCTAGCTTATTACCTGGCTCAAAAGCGAAAGAACGTTCTTTTTCTGATTGTATCTATTTAGACCCACAAACTCATACTAAAATTGAAGAAGTAGGTTCTGCTAATTTCTTTGGTATTACAAAAGATAATCAGTTTATCACACCTATTTCTCCATCAATTTTACCAAGTATTACTAAATACTCTTTATTGTACTTAGCTAAAGAAAGATTAGGCTTAGAAGCAATTGAAGGAGACGTTCGTTTAGATGAGCTGGACAAGTTTAGTGAAGCTGGAGCATGTGGAACAGCCGCTGTGATTTCGCCAATTGGTGGCATTCAAAATGGTGAGGACTTCCATGTCTTTTATTCTGAAACAGAAGTAGGTCCTGTGACGAAAAAACTTTATGAAGAACTAACAGGAATTCAGTTTGGTGACGTTGAAGCACCAGAAAATTGGATAATTAATTTGAGTATATAAAAAATAGGCTGCCCATAAAAGGGTCAGCCTGTTTTTTATTTTTTAGCTTCTTGTAAAATGTTAATTTTTTCAATTTTAATGTCTTTTTTAGGTTTATCGCCTTCTACTGTTTCAGCTTTAGCGATTTTGTCAACAACATCCATACCTTCAATGACTTGTCCAAAGACAGTGTGCTTACCATCTAAGTGAGGTGTTCCACCAGCAGCGTAAGCGTCAATGATTTTTTTAGGGACATCTTCAGCTAATAAGCCATCTGACATATCATCTTCGTTTTGTACGATAAAGAACTGACTACCATTTGTGCCAGGTCCAGCATTAGCCATAGATAAAGCACCACGGATATTATAAAGTTGGTTTGAGATTTCATCTTCAAAAGAATCGCCCCAAATACTTTCGCCACCCATTCCAGTGCCATCTGGGTCGCCACCTTGAATCATAAAGTTACTAATAACACGGTGGAAGATAACGCCATCATAATAACCGTCTTTAGCGTGAGTTAAGAAGTTTTCAACTGTTTTTGGCGCTTGTTCTGGGAAAAGCTTGATTTTAATAGAACCTTCAGTTGTTACCATTTCTACAAGGGCTTCATTTTCAGCTACTTCAGGGTTTAATTGAGGTAACTCAAGTGAGTTAATATCAACTTTAGTTTCTGAAGAACTTTGTTCAGTTTTAGTTGATTCTTTTGTTTTTGAACCTGTACTAGAGTTACCACAAGCTCCTAATAAAAAGAGTGACATTAAAAGTGAAGCAGATGCAAATAATAATTTTGTTTGTTTCATTTGTTTTGTCCTTTCCGTTATGGGGATTGAATTTCCATTTAATAGTAACAAAAATAACATCAACTGCCAACTATGTTTATCATGGAATGGTCTATACAATTACACTCTATAATGTTATAATGATTGCGTATTCTAAAATTTTAGGAGGTTTCATTGATGGGAAAATTAGGTGTTTCAATTTATCCAGAGCGTTCTACATTTGAAAAGGATAAAGAGTATTTAGATTTAGCGCATAAGTATGGTTTTAAACGTGTGTTTACTAGCTTACTGCAAATTGACGATGACAAAGATAAAGTCATTGCAGAGTTTAAAAAAGTAGTTGATTATGCGAATGAATTGGGATTTGAAGTAATGGTGGATATTAACCCAGCTTTATTTGACCAGTTAGAAATTTCTTATGATGACTTATCATTTTTCCATGAATTAGGAGCAGATGGTATTCGTTTAGATATTGGTTTTACTGGTGCTGAAGAAGCTAAAATGACAAGAAACCCATATGGCATTAAAGTGGAAATCAACATGAGTGGTGGTACTAAATATGTTGATAACATTATGAGTTATTCACCGAATACTAATAATTTATTAGGTTCTCATAACTTTTATCCACACCGTTATTCAGCTTTAGGTTACGAGCATTTTGTTGAGTGTTCTAATCAGTTTAGACAATATAACATCAATACAATGGCTTTTGTTAATTCACATGATGCCACTTTTGGTCCTTGGCCAACACAAGATGGTTTATGTACGTTAGAGGAGCATAGAGATTTAGAAATTGCGACTCAAGTAAAACATTTCGTTTTAACTGGATTAATTGATGATATTACAATTGGAAATGCCTACGCTTCAGAAGCAGAGTTAAAAGCAATGTCAGAAAGCTTCTTTGCTGATAATCCTAAAATTAAAGTAGATGTACTTGATACGATTACTGATGATGAACGTGTTGTTTTATTTGAAAACTTACACCGTTACCGTGGTGACCGTTCTATCTATATGCTACGCTCAACAATGACTCGTATTAAATATAAAGATTTACCTTTCCCAGCGACTAACACACCAGATATGGTTAAAGGTGATGTATTAGTTGATAACGTTGGCTATGGTCAATATAAAGGTGAAATGCAAATCGCCCTAAAAGAAATGAAAAATGATGGCCGAGTAAACGTTGTGGCACGTATTGCTGAAGATGAGATGTTCTTATTGGATTTCTTAAAACCGTGGTCAAATTTTGAATTAATTGAAAATAAATAATTATGGTAAGAGAGTTTGGCATAAGGCGATTAACTTATGTTAAGCTCTCTTTTTTGTTTATCTTTTGCCAAAATTAAGCTATTATGGACTTGGTAGATAGATGAAAGGAAGCATATTAATGGATCAAAAAGAGATCGTTGATCTTTTAGAAAAAAATTATAAATTAATCAGTATGTCAAATGCTAAATGGTTAGATAAACGAGTTAAGTATTTATTAGCTCGTATATTTACTGGTTCAGGTCAATTGTTGCAGGTAGAAGATTTTGATTGGTTAGATACTGCTCTTTTACATAAGTCGGGAATATTTTCGAGTTTAACAAGAATAACAAGACACACAATGACTGGTTTAATGTTAGCGAATCAAAAAAATTCAGTAGAAGGCATTGAAGAACTCTTTTTTAATAAAAAAATATTAAAAGACAACGGATTTAAGTCATCAAGTTCAACTTATTTTGCAGCGTATCAATTGTTTCTTTCAGATAGTCATAGACGGGAAGACATTGCTAAACGAGCACAAGGTATTTATCAAGGGATTAAAAGTAGTCATCCAATCATAACAACAACAACAGACTACAGCTCGATGATATCACTGGCTCAATCAGCTCAATTAGATGAATTGACTGAGTTAGAAATTTGCCAACTAGTTGATTATTATTTTGAGTGCTTACAAGAGTTGGGATTAAAGAATAAAAATAGTTGTTTAGTTTCAGCAACACTGATTACGTTGATGACAGGTAAAATAGAACAAGAATTTTTGACTAAGTTATCAGAAGTGATGCTGTATTTAGAAGGAAATAACTTAAAAGTAAAAACAGTTCATTTTGTTCCGTTGATTTCATTGACTTATTTATTGAAAGAAACAGAAGAATCTAATTTAGATGAACTACTTTTATTTATTCAGCAAATAACGAAACAGATTTCTTTACTATTTGAATCAGATTATAAGGAAGCTTTAGCGATTAGTTTATATGTTGAAAATAAATCCAAACGTTTAACGACGGGAAATTTATCCGCGTTATCGGTTTCTCTAAACCAAATAATTGTTCAAGAGCATGCCATGCTTGCCACAAATGCAGTTGTATTATTAAGTTAATAGTTATTAAAAATTTCTATATTATATAGAAAGAAATTGGACAAACGAGTGGCTAACAGATACAATAATGAAGAGATTTTTTAGAAAATGAGGAGGACAAGAAATGTCCATGTTTTTAGATCAGGTAACAATCAATGTTAAAGCTGGAAAAGGCGGAGACGGAATGGTTGCCTTTAGACGTGAAAAATATGTTCCAGATGGTGGTCCAGCTGGTGGAGATGGTGGAAAAGGTGGAAGTGTTATTCTTAGAGTTGATGAAGGTTTAAGAACCTTGATGGACTTTAGATTTAACCGTCACTTTAAAGCAACTCCAGGTGAAAATGGAATGAGTAAAAGTATGCACGGCCGTGGTGCTGAGGATTTGATTGTAAAAGTCCCAGCAGGAACGACTGTCCGCGACAAAGAATCAGGAGCTTTATTAGGTGATTTATTAACTCATGGTCAAGAGTTAGAAGTTGCAAAAGGTGGTCGTGGTGGCCGTGGAAATAACCGTTTTGCAACACCAAGAAACCCAGCGCCAGAAGTAGCTGAAAATGGTGAACCAGGAATAGAAAGAGAAATTGAGTTAGAACTTAAAGTTTTAGCTGATGTTGGATTAGTAGGTTTCCCTTCAGTAGGAAAATCAACGATTCTTTCTATTGTATCAAAGGCTCGTCCAAAAATTGGCGCTTATCACTTTACTACTTTAGTTCCTAACTTAGGAATGGTAGCAACTGGAGATGGTCGTAGTTTTGTTATGGCTGATTTACCAGGATTAATTGAGGGAGCATCAGAAGGTGTTGGGTTAGGAACACAGTTCTTACGTCACATTGAGCGAACTCGTGTTATCTTACATGTTATTGATATGAGTGGTATGGAAGGTAGAGATCCTTTTGAAGATTATTTATTAATCAATAAAGAACTAGAATCTCATAATATGAGACTTTTAGAAAGACCACAAATTATTGTGGCTAATAAAATGGATATGCCAGATGCAGAAGAAAATTTAGTTGAGTTTAGAAAACAAATCGAAGCTTTAAAAGAAGATGAGTACAGTGATGGTATTCAAATCTTCCCGATTTCCGGTGTATCACGTTTTGGTATTGAACCATTACTAAATGCGACAGCCGATTTAGTAGATGTAACACCAGAATTCCCAATGTATCAAGATGAAGAGATTGAAGAAGTTGTTCAATATCAATTCGTCGCTGATGAACCAGACTTTAGAGTTACTCGTGATGATGATGCCACTTGGGTACTTTACGGAGCTAAGTTAGAAAAATTATTCATTATGACTAATTTTGACCGTGAAGAAAGTGTCATGAAATTTGCTCGTCAATTAAGAGGTATGGGTGTGGATGAAACACTTCGAGAAATGGGAGCAAAAGACGGAGACTTAGTAAGAATTAAAGAATTTGTCTTTGAATTTGTAGATTAATAGATTGAAAAAGTTGTTTGAGATAACTCTCAAACAACTTTTTTTACTTTTCCCTTGTGATAATTATTATCATTTGTTATACTCTAGTTAAGAAGTTTAGGGTTACCTAAAAATATAATTAATTTAACCAAAAGGGAAGGAGCGTTATCAATATGATGAATGCTGCGACAGCATCAATAGTGATGCACGATGATTTAACTAAAAAGCCTGTTAATGTTTCTAACATGACAGTGGCTTATCAACATAAAAAAGCAATAGAAAATGTGAGTGTTTCAATTCAACCTGGGAAAATAACAGGAATAATTGGACCAAATGGAGCTGGAAAATCTACTTTTCTAAAAGCTGTAATAGGTTTAATTAAAACAGAAACTGGAAAAGTTAGTGTTGGAGACCAAAGCTTAGATACAATTAGAAAAAGAATAGCTTATGTAGAACAACGAAGTGCCATTGATTTAACATTTCCAATTAAAGTAGATGAAACAGTGCTACTAGGAACATTTCCGAAGTTAGGATTATTTAGACGACCAAAAAAAGCTCAAAAAGAAAAAGTGTTGGAGTGTCTAAAACAAGTGAAAATGGAAGATTTTGCTAAACGTCAAATTGGCAATCTATCTGGAGGACAACTTCAACGTGTCTTTATTGCTAGAGCGCTAGCGCAAGAAGCTGATATCATTTTCTTAGATGAACCTTTTGTAGGAATCGATATGGTGAGTGAGAAGTTAATCGTTGATTTGTTGAAGAAATTAAGAGACGAAGGTAAAACGATTGTTATTGTGCATCATGATTTACATAAAACAAGAGAGTACTTTGATAATTTGATTATCTTAAACAAAACATTAATTGCTGAAGGCAGTGTCAACCAAACCTTTACGACAGAAAATATTCAAGCTGCATATGGGGAATCTATGGGCGAGATTATTATTAAAGGAGTGAATGACTAATGATTCAAAATTTTATTAGTGGATTAATGGAGTATCAGTTTTTACAAAATGCTTTAATAACTTCAATTATTGTGGGGATTGTTTCAGGAATAATCGGAAGTTTTATTATTTTACGTGGTATGTCATTAATGGGAGATGCCATTTCTCATGCTGTTCTTCCAGGGGTTGCTATCAGTTATATGATGGGAATGAATTTTATGATTGGTGCATCTATTTTTGGGATGGCTGCAGCTGGGTTAATAGGATTTGTTACTCAAAAAAGTAAAATAAAAAATGATACATCAATTGGGATTGTTTTTAGCTCGTTCTTTGCATTAGGAATTATTCTAGTTTCTTTTGCAGAAAGTTCAACTGACTTAAATCATATTCTTTTTGGTAATGTTTTAGCCGTTAGACCAAGTGATATGTATACGACATTAGGTGTGGCTATTGCTGTTATTATTTTTGTAGCCTTGTTTTATAAAGAATTATTAGTAAGTTCTTTTGACCCAGTAATGGCTCAAGCATATGGCTTAAAGGTTCAAGTGATTCATTACGCTTTAATGTTTTTCTTAACTTTAGTAGCTGTCTCTTCACTTCAAACAGTAGGAACAGTTTTAGTTATTGCGATGTTAATTACACCAGCTGCCACAGCATATTTATTAACAGATAAATTATCTGTCATGATTGTCGTAGCTAGTCTTTTAGGAGCAATTAGTGCGGTAGTGGGCTTATTCTTTAGTTACTCATATAATTTAGCTTCTGGAGCAACAATCGTTTTAACATCAGCAGTATTCTTTATTTTTGCTTTCATTTTTTCACCAAAACAAGGAATCGTATTTAAAAAGAAAGAGGTATTAGTCGTTGAAGAAAATTAAATTATTAGCAGTCGGATTAGTAGCAACTTTAGGAGTGATAGCTTTAACAGCATGTAGCTCAGCTGAATCTAAAAAAGAATCAGCAAATAAGAATCAAAATGAAGAACAATTATTAAAAGTAGTAACTACCAATTCAATCTTAGAAAATATGGTTGAGGAAGTAGGTAAAGATAAGGTGAGCGTTCATAGTATTGTACCTCGTGGAAAAGATCCTCATGAACATGAGCCATTACCAGAAGATATTGCAAAAGCAACAGATGCAGATGTAATTTTCTTTAATGGATTAAACCTTGAAACTGGTGGAGATGGTTGGTTTGTAAAATTAATGACAACTTCTAAAAAAGAAGAAGGTAAAAATTACTTTGTTGTTAGTGAAGGTGTAGAACCAATGTATCTAACTGGTGAAGGACAAGAATCTGAACAAGATCCTCATGCTTGGTTGTCTTTAGCTAATGGTGTTAAGTATGTAGAGAACATCACTAAAATATTAGTTGAAAAAGACCCTGAGAACAAAGATTTTTATGAAGAAAACTCAAAAGCTTATATTGCTGAATTAACAGAATTACATGAATCAAGTATTGATAAATTCAATGACGTACCAAAAGAGAAAAAATTATTAGTAACCAGTGAAGGTGCTTTTAAATACTTCTCAAAAGCTTACGGATTAGAGGCTGCTTATATTTGGGAAATCAACACTCATGACCAAGGAACGCCTGAACAAATGAAAAGCGTCTTATCAAAAATTAAAGAAACAAAAGTTCCATCATTATTTGTTGAACAAAGTGTAGATGCTCGTAGTATGGAAGCTGTATCTAGAGAATGTAAATTACCAATCTATGAAACCATTTTTACTGATTCATTAGCTAAAAAAGGTGAAACTGGAGATACATATTTATCAATGATGGAATGGAATTTAGATAAAATCCATGAAGGTTTAATGAAATAAGATAGACAACAAAAAAGTTCTAATAATCTTAGAGCGACCTCAAAAGATTAGATTAAAAATCTTTTGAGGTCGCTATTGTTAGGATAAAAAACAGTTCTTTTTTACAGAAGATAGCTTTAATATTTCTAGATTTTTAATTATGATATTTTTAATCAAGTAACTAGAGTTAGAGATACTGAAGAAATTTACATTAGTAACTGGAGAAAGTTATAAATAAAAAATTTTTTAGCGTTTTTCATTTAAAAATGATTTAATTAAAACGATGCACATTTATGATGAAAAAAAATTACAATGTTCATGTAGAAAGAGGCTCTAATAATCTTGAAGTAAGGTGAGATTTTAAAAGTTATACCAATATCTATAGCCTTTAGAATCGACTTTAGTGCTCTAAATATTTTATAAGTCTATTAGGTACATTTTTCCTTAAAAATCGAAAGAGTTAACAATGGTTACTCTACATATTAAAGGTTAGAAATGAAAAATAATACGAACCAATTCTCTTAAAAGTAAACCTACAAAGACCCCAGTAATTCCGATTATCCAATTCTTCTTATTTTTCATAAATCTCACTCCTTATTTTTTCTTAATTATACCATGATAATATTTTAGTGATTTACATAATGTGGCATTATACCAAGTTAAAAATTAAGTGATATAATGTATTCAACAATTAAGTTTAGAGGAGGAATATATTATGATTTCAAAGAATAAAAGACTAGTAACTGGTACAATTTCAGAGATTTATACTAACGTTCCTGAAACAAAACAGAGTTTAAACAACGCTAAAACAGCTACTGTTAAGTATGAAGTAGATAATAAAATCTATTTTTCTGAAAATCGAATTAATGTATCAATGAATAGTAAAATCGGAGATAGCATTGAAATCTATTACGAAGTAACCAAACCATCAAAAATTCATAAAAAAATTCTATAATTAGTTATTTAACACGTCAGTTAACATAATCTGATGTTATACCTAACAGTACCCACACCAAGGGTTTAAAGGTCTATTTTGTGATTTGAAATAGATATAGGTGTATTTAACATTAAATTTAAGAGAGCAGATAAGCCTATAACGTTCATTTTATAGTGACAAATGAATGTTAATATTTTAAATCTAATCAAGAATGATGATGAATTTGAAAAAAGAAAAATTAGGATATGTATAAATAAAAATGAACAAAAAGTTGAGAATGAATATTTCTCAACTTTTTTTCTATTTTATTTTTATTAATGCTAAAAGCTTGATACAATAGGGAAGAATATTAATAGTTATTTAAGAGAAAATTCGTCAATGATTAATATCATGAAAGTAAAATATAAAGAAAAGTAGGAACAATATGGAACTTCAATTTTTAGGAACAGGTGCAGGAGTACCTTCAAAACAAAGAAACGTCACAAGTATTGCGTTAAAGTTATTAGATGAAAGAAATGAAGTTTGGTTGTTTGATTGTGGTGAAGGAACCCAACAACAAATTTTGGAAACAACAATCAGACCTAGAAAAATAGAAAAAATATTTATTACACATTTACATGGTGATCATATCTTTGGTTTACCGGGATTAATTAGTAGCCGTGCTTTTCAAGGCGGGGAGACACCGCTAGAGATTTATGGACCAAAAGGAATCAAAAGCTTTATTTTAACAAGTTTAAAAGTATCTGATTCTCATTTGAAATACCCTTTGGTGATTAAAGAAATAGAAGAAAGTGGTTTATTGTTTGAAGATAAAGGTTTTAAAGTTTACTGTGAAGAATTAGACCACCGTATTAAATGTTTTGGTTACCGGATGGAGGAACCTGATTTTCAAGGTGAGTTACAAGTTGAGAAGTTAAAAGAATTAAATATTCCAGCAGGACCAATTTATAAAAAAATAAAAAATGGTGAGATTGTCACTTTAACAGATGGTCGTGTGATTGATGGCAAAGATTTTATTGGTGAATCACGAGATGGAAGAATTGTTACTATTTTAGGTGATACCAGATTCCATCAAAATAGTATTAAATTAAGTATGAATGCTGATGTGGTAGTCCATGAAAGTACTTTTAGTGCTGAAGAGGCGAAGATGGCCAAAAACTATTACCACAGTACTTCTGCTCAAGCTGCTACAGTAGCTAAAAAAGCAAATGCGAAACAGTTACTAATGACTCATATTAGTGCGAGATATTTAGGAAAAGCAGTCTATGATTTAGAAAGAGAAGCTCAAAATATCTTTTTAAACACAAAAGTGGTTAAAGATTTTGACATTATTGAGATACCTTTAAAAAGAGCAGGAGAGGAAGAATAGTGAAAAAACTATTTACTGATTTAAGAGGTAAAACGGTCTTAATTACCGGTGCTTCAAGTGGATTAGGACAAGAAATTGCTTATGAAGCATCCAAAAAAAGAGCACGTGTTATATTATGTGCTCGACGAGAAGACGACTTGATAAACACGTTAGCTACATGCGAGAGCTACTCTAAACAAAAAGGAGCTTATTATCCTTTAGATATTTCAGATTACGACCAGGTGGAAGACGTGAGTGAAAAAATTCTAACAGAGTTTAGAGAGATTGATGTCTTAGTTAACTGCGCTGGTTTTGGTATGTTTCAGTTATTCTTAGATAGTTCATTTGAAGAAACAGAAAAAATGTTTTCTGTTAATGTGTTAGGACTGATTTATTTAACTCAAAAAATAGGACTACAAATGGCTAAACAACATCATGGTCATATTGTTAATATTGCCTCTCAAGCTGGAAAAATGGCAACCCCTAAATCAAGTATTTATGCAGCTACTAAATTTGCTGTGATTGGTTTTTCGAATGCCCTTCGCTTAGAGATGAAACCTTTAGGTGTATCTGTTACTACTGTTAATCCAGGACCTATTAAAACGCCTTTCTTTGACATTGCTGATCCTAGTGGAAGTTATGTCGAATCGATTGGTTCTTTAGCAATAGAACCTCAGAAGTTAGCAAAAAAAATCGTTAAGTCTTTTGGAACGTATAAAAGAGAAATCAATAGTCCAATGCTAATGGAAGTGGCTAATAAAGGTTATCAGTTATTTCCTCATCTAGGAGATTACTTAGCAACTAACGTATTTGATAAAAAATAGGAGTGATACTATGAAAAATACAACTAGAATGTTTATCGTTTTAATTTTATCTTTTATTGTTGTTTTATTTTCAGTGATTAATGCTCAACCAATTGAAGTTAATTTTATTTTTACACAAGTCTCATTACCTTTAGCAGTCGTGTTAATAGGGGCTATTTTAGTAGGAGCTTTAATTGTTTTTATTGTGATGGCCAGTAATATTTGGCAAAAGAAAAAACAAATAAAAGAGTTGAACCAAAAATTATACAATCAACAACAAGAAGATGATTCAATAAATTCATCTGAAGTGGCTCAATTAAAAGAAGAGCTACGAGAAAAGAATCTAGAATTATCTGACTTAAAACATCGTTTAGTGAATGATATGATGTCTGATGATACCTTACAAGTTTCTAATTGGTCAGATTATTTAGAAGAAGAGAATCAAAAGTAGAGAATTATTGAAATAATAGTATAATGTAAGTTATATTAATAAAAACACATGAGAAAAGAGAGGAAACATGGAAAGAATTAAAAAGCAACAAATGAAACAAATTGACTATGGTATTTTACTTCCTGTCTTTTTATTGTCAGTTATTGGCATGATGTCCTTATATGTAGCACTTGATAAAGATGTTAGTACGAAAGTCATGATATCTCAATTAGTGCAGCAAGGTTTATGGTATATCTTAGGTGGCGTGGCAATTTTTGTGGTTATGCAGTTTAAACCTAAATTGTTATGGAAATTAACACCCTTTGGTTATTTGTTAGGTTTAGGTGTTATGACAGCATTGCTCTTTTATTATGATGCAACTCTTGCAGCAAGAACGGGATCCAAAAACTGGTTTAGATTTGGGAGTTTGACCTTTCAACCAGCTGAGCTGATGAAGATAGCTTATATCTTAATACTAGCTTTTGTTGTAACTAAACATAATCTCAAAAATAAAAATAGAACCTTACAAACAGATGGCATATTAATTTTGAAAATGTTCTTAGTGACATTACCGGTAGGCGTTTTGTTAAAATTACAAAATGACTTTGGAACAATGTTAGTATTTATTGCTATTTTAGGCGGCGTTTTTATTATGTCAGGTATTTCGTGGAAAATTATTTTACCCACTGTGGCTGCAGCTTTAGTTTTGGCAGCAGGAGTTATTTTCCTAGTGACAACAGATGGAGGACGTGAGTTTCTTTCAAAAGTAGGTGTGGAAAGTTATCAATTTGCTCGTATTGATTCATGGTTAGATCCGTTCCATGATGCTACAGGAAATTCTTATCAGCAAGCTCAAGCATTAAAAGCTATAGGCTCTGGTGGTGTTGCCGGTAAAGGATTTAATGTGTCAGATGTTTATGTACCTGTTAGAGAATCGGATATGATTTTTTCAGTTATAGCTGAAAATTTTGGTTTTATTGGTAGTACGTTTGTCATTTTCCTTTATTTTATTTTGATTTACCGTATGATTCGTGTTTGTTTTGATACAAATAATGAATTCTTATCATACATTGCAACAGGAGTGATTATGATGATTTTGTTCCATGTATTTGAAAATATTGGAGCGAATATTGGTTTATTACCATTAACTGGGATTCCGCTACCTTTTATTAGTCAGGGTGGTTCAGCTTTAATGGGGAACATGATAGGTGTTGGTTTGGTTATGTCTATGAGATACCAATATCAACCAGAAGGAATGGAAGAGTACTATTAAAAAAAGTCGGTAAGAGATTAATCTCTTATCGACTTTTTTAGTATGAAAAAATAATTTGTGCTTGTTTAAAGCTAATATGATGAGTGTCAGTTTTATCATTTATAGTGAAAAGAATTAACTCATTGAATTCATCTACTTCTGTAATATTGATCGTATCCCCAATCGTTAATCCGATAGAGCTCATGTAATTTAGAATGCTAGTATCATCCATAACACGACGGATAACAACTTCTTCATCTTTATTAAAAGAAGTAATAGGTTTAATAGCTTTTTCAATAAAACTTTCTTCAGTTGGAATGATTCCTCCGTGAGGACAAGTTTCAGGGCTACCTAGAAATTCAAACAACCTAGAGAAAAAAACTGGGTCTTTCACGTGTTCTAATTCTTCTGATAGATTGTGTAAGTCATGAAGTGAATAGCCAAGCTTATCAAAAAGAAAAGTCTCAACGATACGATGATTTCGAATAATCCCAACGGTTTTTGTAAGGCCTTCTTCAGTAAGTTTAACGCCAGTATAAGGTTTGTAGTTAATTAAGCCATCATTTTGTAACTTCTCAACCATCTCAGTTACTGAAGCAGGAGAAACACCTAAGCTATTTGCTAATGTTTTATTGGAAACAAATTCATGGATTCCATTATTTTCATAGACGGCCTTTAAATAGTCTTCTTTGTTGCTTGATGATTTTTTCATTGATTTCCTCCTACTAATTATCAAGGAAAAAAATTCCTCTTAACCTATCTAGTTTACCACATTTTTTCTAATTTATAAAAAAATATGACGACTGACTTTTTAAAGGTATGTTATACTAGAAAAAGCATAAATGAAAGCGAGGGAAAACAAATGACAACTTTTTATTGGTACCCAAAATGTTCAACCTGTAAAAAAGCAAAGATTTGGTTGGATGAAAATAACATCGATTATAAGATGATTGATATGATTGAAGAACCACCTTCTAAAGACTTATTAATTCATTGGATGGAAAATAATGATTATCCAATTCGTCGTTTCTTTAATACAAGTGGTATTCGTTACCGCGAACAAGGATTAAAAAATCTTGTTGGCGATTTCTCCCAAGAAGAAGCTAGTGAACGATTAACTGTTGATGGTATGTTAATTAAACGTCCTATCATGGTTGTTGGAGATAAAGTGTTATTAGGTTTTAAAGAAGCAGAATATGAAGGACTTTTGTTATAGGAGGTAAGTAATGTCTGAAGAGAATTTATGGGTTAAAGAAGAAAATGGTGAAATCATCGTAGGACTAACTGAGGTAGCCCAAGATGATTTAGGAAGTATTAGTTTTGCTATGCTACCTAAAGTAGGGACTGTTGTAGCTAAAGGTGATAGCGTTGTAGAATTGGAAGCTGAAAAAGCAGTTGTTGAATATGAAACACCAGTTGCCGGGACAATCATAGCTATCAATGAAGATGGTCAAAAAGATACAAGCATTTTAGATGCACCAGGTGCTTGGTTATTTAAAGTTAAAGCATAATAAATAGAAATCAAAGAGGTTACCTAGATGGTAGCCTCTTTTTTGGATTTAAGAGGTAAAATAATGCCCTATTAACTATTACTACGAATAAATATTAATTAAATAACTTTAATAATTTTTTCACATTTTTATTAAAGTAGTTCAACTTATCACAGTTTTATGTTAGAATTTACTTATAATAATTTGTGAAAAAAATATAAAAGATGACAATAGATTAGGAGATTTAATATGGCATTGGCAAAAATCGTTTATGCAAGTATGACTGGTAATACAGAAGAAATATCTGAAATCATTGAAGAAAAATTAGAAGACGAGGGATTTGACGTAGAACGTGAAGAATGTTCAGATGTCGATTCAGATTTTTTTGAAGATGCAGATGTTTGTATTGTAGCAACTTACACATATGGAGATGGAGAATTACCTTTTGAGTTTGAAGATTTCTTTACAGATTTAAAGGATGAAGACTTATCTGATAAAAAATTTGGCGTAGTCGGCTCAGGTGATAAAGAATACGGGGAGTACTACTGTCAATCAGCTAGAGATTTCATTGAGCAATTTAAGTTAACTGGTGCAACAGAAGGAGCTAACTTGGTTTGTATTGAAAATAATGCAGAAGATGAAGATATTGATTTATTACAAACTTTTGTTGAAGAGTTAAAAGCAAGCGTAGAATAAGAGTGTTTCTCAAAAAAACAATCGATTGCTTTCGGTTGTTTTTTATTTAGTCAAAATAAAAAAGATATGAGGAATAAATATGAGTAAACAATATGTCACAATGGACGGAAATACTGCTGCAGCCTATATATCATATGCCTTCAGTGAAGTAACAGCTGTATTTCCTATTACCCCCAGTTCAACAATGGCTGAAGTGGTTGAAGAATGGTCAAGTAAAAATAGAAAAAACATGTTTGGAGAGCCCTTAAAAGTTATTAACATGCAATCAGAAGCAGGGGCTGCTGGAGCAGTTCATGGTTCCCTTAAATCAGGCGCTTTGACGACGACTTATACAGCGTCGCAAGGATTGCTATTAATGATTCCAAATATGTATAAAATAGCTGGTGAATTATTACCTACTGTTTTTCATGTGGCTTCAAGAGCTGTTACAACAAATGCCTTAAGTATTTTTGGTGATCACGGAGACGTCATGGCAGCCAGACAAACAGGATTTTGTATGCTGGCTGAAAGTTCAGTTCAAGAGGTTATGGATTTATCAGCAGTCGCTCATTTAGCAAGTTTAAAAGCAAGTTTACCTTTTATGAACTTTTTTGATGGCTTTAGAACGAGTCATGAACTACAAAAGATTGAAGTTATCCCCTATGAAACATTGGGAAAATTAGTTCCTCATGAAGAGTTAGAAGCCTTTAGAAAAAGAAGTATGAATCCAAATCGACCAACTGTTTCAGGAACAGCTCAAAATCCAGATATTCATTTCCAACAAAGGGAAACGATCAATAGCTATTATGATAAAGTACCAGAGATAGTTAAGCATTATATGGATGAAATAAATGACATTCGTGGAACAGAGTATGATTTAACTAATTATTACGGGGCAAGTGACGCAACAGAAGTCATTATTTCAATGGGATCGGTTTCACCTACTATCAAACAAACAGTAGATTACTTAAATAAACAAGGACGTAAAGTTGGGCATATTAATATTCATTTGTATCGCCCGTTTCCAGTGAAAAATTTATTGGAGAAACTACCAACAACTGTTGAAAAAATTGCCGTTCTTGATAGAACAAAAGAACCAGGAGCCAATGGTGAACCTTTATTATTAGACGTTCAAAGTGCCCTTTATAGCCATCCAAATCGTCCAATCGTGATTGGTGGTCGTTACGGTTTAGGCTCTAAAGATGTTCCACCTAACCAAATAAAAGCTATTTTTGATCATTTACAGTTACCTATATCAGAATTAAAAGAAAGATTTACTGTGGGAATTGTTGATGATGTGACTCATTTATCTTTACCTGTAGGAGAAGTTCTTGATTTAACAGATTCAGATACTTTTCAAGCTAAATTCTGGGGATTTGGTTCTGATGGAACGGTAGGTGCTAATAAACAAGCCATCAAGATTATTGGGAATCATACAGATATGTATGCGCAGGCTTATTTTTCATATGATTCTAAAAAATCAGGTGGCTTAACTAATTCTCATTTACGATTTGGAAACCATCCGATTACGTCGACTTACCTAATTGAAGAAGCAGACTTTATTGGTTGTCATAATGCCTCTTATATTCATCAATATGATTTATTAAAAGGAATCAAAGAAGAAGGTATCTTTTTATTAAACACATCTTGGAATGAAGAAAGAGTTCTAAGATTACTTCCTAAACATTTGAAAAAAGAAATTGCTGAAAAGAAAATTAATTTTTACATAGTTAATGCAATGGATATCGCTCAAAAGGTTGGCTTAGGGCGACGAATTAATACGGTCATGTCAACGGCCTTTTTTGAACTAACTAAGTTACTAGATAGAGAAACTTTTGTGACGTATCTAAAAGAAGAAGTTTTAGAAGCTTACGGTAAAAAATCATCAGAGATTGTTAAAAGAAATCATCAAGCAATTGATGCTACTTTTGATCAATTAACGAAAATAAACGTGCCCGAATCATGGCTTGATATTGATATTAAACCAAAAGAAATAGACGCTTCAAAACCTAAATATGTTAGAGAAATATTAGAGCCTATCAATCGTCAAGAAGGAGATAGCTTAACAGTTAAAGATTTAGTTGAGAATCAAATGACTGATGGAACAGTACCTCTAGGCACGACAGCTTATGAAAAACGTGGAATTGCCCTTGAAGTACCAGAGTGGCAAATGGATGCGTGTACCATGTGTAATGAATGTGCCTTTGTTTGTCCTCATGCCGCAATTCGTCCTTTCTTAGCTAGTGAAGAAGAGATGGGAGAAGCACCAGAAGGTTTTATTGTAAGAGAGATGAAAGGTGCAGATGGATTGATGTACCGCATTCAGGTTTCTTTAGAGGATTGTACAGGCTGTGGGTTATGTGTGGATGTTTGTCCGGCGAAAGAAAAAGCATTGATTATGAAGCCATATGAAGAGCAAAAAGAAGAAGCACTTAATTGGGCCTTTGCTATGACTTTAAAACAAAAAGCTAATCCAATTAAGAAAAAAGAAAGTATTAAAGGTTCTCAATTTGAAAAACCATTACTAGAATTCTCAGGTGCTTGTTCAGGTTGCGGGGAAACACCTTATATTAAATTATTAACACAATTGTACGGAGACAGAATGTTAATTGCTAATGCGACAGGTTGTGCCTCTATCTGGGGAGCTTCATCTCCTTCAACGCCTTATACAACGAATGAAGAAGGACAGGGACCTGCTTGGAGTAATTCTTTATTTGAAGATAATGCCGAATTTGGTTTTGGTATGTATTTAGCTAATAAAACCAAACGAGAGCATTTAGGCCATTTATTAGAGGAAGCAATAGATAAAGGGATTGGCAGTGATATCTTACAAGAGATGATGGTTAACTGGCTTGAAACGAAAGAACAAGGTGAAGGTTCAAGACAAAGATCAACTAAATTAATCAGTCAATTACAAGATGAAAAAGAAACTAGTCCGTTATTTGAAGCTATCTTAAAAGAAAAAGACCTACTAGTTAAGCCAAGTCAATGGATTATTGGTGGAGATGGTTGGGCTTACGACATTGGTTTTGGCGGAATAGACCATGTCTTGTCAAGTGGAGAGGATGTTAACATCTTCGTTATGGATAATGAAGTTTACTCTAATACTGGTGGCCAAACGTCAAAAGCAACTCCAAGTGCCGCCATAGCTAAATTCTCTTCAAATGGTAAGAGAACAGCTAAAAAGGATTTAGGATTAATTGCTATGACATATGGTAATGTTTATGTGGCTCAGGTTGCTTTAAATGCGAATCCAATGCAAACCATTAAAGCTTTAGATGAAGCAGAAAAATTCCCTGGACCGTCATTAATTATTGGGTATGTGCCATGTATTAATCATGGTATTAAGGGTGGAATGAGTCAAGCTGTACAAGTAACGAAAGAAGCTGTAGAGTCAGGTTATTGGCCATTGTATCGTTATGACCCAAGATTGATTGAAAAAAACAAAGAACCGCTTAGAATGGATTACAAAAAATCTGATTTCGATCGTTTACCAGAATTTTTCAAAAATCAAACACGTTTTTCAGCATTAGAAAACATCATGGAAGCTGAACAGGCAAGTGGTTTACTTGAAAAATCAGCGGATGAAGCAATCGAAAAAGCGCAGATGTATAAACAGTTATCAGGTAAATAAAACATCGTTAATCTTACTCCTTAGTTTTCTCAATACGAGAACTAGGGAGTAATGACTAACGATGTTTTTTTATCATTTGAATGTGAACATTTTTTTGAACCACTTGATTTTTTCCGCTTGCCTTTGCTTCGTAAAGTGCTTGGTCAGCTAACTGGAAAAGGTCTTGGACATTTTCCGTGTGATACGGTTTACTACTTAAAGATGAAGGTGTGAAATCAATTAATCCAACAGATAAGCTTAAGTAAGATATTAATTTTTCAGGCACATCTAAAGCTTCTAAATCAGTAAACAGTTGTTTGAAAAATTTGGTGGAGTCATAAACTTCATGTTTAAATACAATGGCAAACTCATCTCCGCCAATTCGACACACCCTGATTCGTGATTCAGGATCTAACTCTCCTCTTAATTGGAGAGCCGTTTGTTTTAAGATTTCATCTCCAACTAAATGGCCAAAGGTATCATTAATTAGTTTAAAATTATCTAAATCAATAATCGCAAGAGAAAAAGCACGACCATCATAGATAGCCTCATTGTAAGCTAAATCCAAGAAAAAATAAAAAGATTCTTTGTTGTAAAGACCAGTTAAACTATCAAAAACAGAAGACGTTCGGTAAACGTGAATCCCTTCTGAGATAATGATGGCTCTATGAATTAACCAACCTGTAAATAGGAAAAATAGTGAGAAAATGGAGAAATTGGTTAAAACTTCAAGTAATATATTAAAATTGAAATGAGGATAAAAAACGATAAAAACAAAAATACTTCTAATCATTAAAGTTAAGGTTAGACACAGGATGATGGCTTTTTTAGGATTAATTTTATTTTTATTAATGACAATACTAACAATTAAGATAAAAAAAGTAATCAATATGTTATGAATAAACTCCGAAGAAGTCGCATCAACAAAGGTATATTGAATGCATTTAGCCGTTACTAAGGTAATCGCTGTGAATGTTCCAATTAGTGGCGAACCATAAAAAACAGAAAAATAAACAGGTAAGTACCTAACATCTACAGGACGATGCTCAGCAACTGGAATACCATGATTAGAAATAACAAAAGCCATGATACCAACAAATATACCAGAAATTATTTGTGCTGGTTTTGACATAACTAAATTGTTAGAAATAATAAAAAAATCAGTATCAAGGTCATCATTTTTTAAAGAAGCTTTTAGTGAATAAAAATAAAGACCAAGAATCACTGAAATAATAATCGCCAAATTAATAATAAATGCATCTATTGTTGGGAATATCATGTGTTATTCCATAACTCGTAAATCTTCAAGAGATTTAGGATCAATTTTATTTAGGCTATTAATTGCTTTTCTTAAAATCCCCCAATCACCACTAGAAGGAATATCATCAATAACAACTAATTTATTTTCTGGTAAGCAATCTGAATTGAAATTTGTAACCAGTAAATCATATTCATTTATATTTGCAGGTTTTTCTTCGTCTAATAAAACAATCGAACCTTGATAATGTTCAATTGTTGCTTTTGAACCAAAATTACTGCGAATCATTTTAGCTAAGAACTCAGCATGTTCTCTACCAATATCACTTAATACAAAGATTTGAGCCTTCTCTTTTTTTTCTTTTAAGATGGAAGGTAGGTCACTCCATTTAATCATTAACCAATAAAGAATCACGTTATGATAAGTACTTTCCCAAGGGAAACCAGTTCTTTTTTCCATTAATTTTAATGAATGTTCAATGACTTCATTTAGAACAGGATAGTCTTTTTTGATAGCTGTTCCGTTATAAAAATAACTATCATAAATGATATGATTTCTAAAAGGATAGATTCGGTGATATAAATAGAGTTGTTTCATTGTTCCCTCAATTTTGTGTGAAATATCATTACTTAAAGTAATATCAAAGAAATCTCTTAGTGTTTTAATAAATTGATGAATTTCTTTTGTGACTAAAAGTTGTTCATCTTTAGAAGCCCAATTACTTTGATGTAGAAAGATTGTATAAATTAAATCGTTAATCATTTTATCGTTAACAGTCATTTTGTATTGAATGGCGATTTTTTCAAGGTCATTTTTTTGTTTAGTTAAATTCTCGCGGATTCGTTCTAGTTGTTCATTTTGTAAGTCATTCTCGACGTAAAAGCCTTGACTTTGTCTAATCATACTGACGTTAAAAATATAATTCATGTGGATGAGCTGGTTATCGTCTAGCTCAAAATCAAAGTTTTTAGCTAATTGTCTTACAAAAAAAACAGAATCCTTCTTATTGACTGGAAAAGGCCATTCAGTAGCGTTGTAAGCTTCTCTAAAAAAGCTCGTGTAGAAGCAGCGGACAAAAAATTCATTCGTCCCTATAATACGACATGGTTTTTTCTCTAAAATAAGTCCGTATTTACTTAATGATTCTGACATGGCATTTGTAATGCGATACAGAGATGATTCACTAATAAATAGTTGCTCGCCCCACTTTTCAATGCTTAAAGTGGTATCAAAAAACATAGATTCGAGTAAACGAAATGCTTCTGATGTTTTTAAAACATAACGATAGACGATTTCTACATGGCTACTAGGCTGTGTTCTTAACCTGACGCCATTTTTTTTAGATGTCTCAATTAATAAATGGGGGTACCAATTATCTTTAAGGTAGCTAACATCGTTATTTATGGTTCTTAAAGATGCGTTATTTTCTTGAGCTAAATCATTAGAGCTAATCCAATCAGCTTTTTCATTTAAATGCTCTAAGATTTTTAGGCGTCTTTGAGTGGGTGTATCAAGTAATTCTCTCAAACTATAAACCTCCTTTTTTTCATATAAATGGTAACTATTCGGCACATATAAAAACACTGACCGATAATGTTCAAATATCCTCACTTATTAAGATACATCATTTAGTCTAATAAATCTACCGAATAAAACAACAACTTTTGTTTTAATGTGAAAATAAAACAATAAAGATGCGTTACTTGAAAATTCATAAAAGATTCAAAATAAAAAAGGCAAATCTTCCTAATATTTTGTTACACTAAAGACAAATGATTATAAGGAGGAATAGATATGTTTATGCCATACATGTTTTTTGATAAAACATATATACTAGTGATTATTGGTATTATTATATCAGGCTGGGCATCTAGCTATATTAATAGTACCTATAGAAAATACGAAAAAGTGAGAAATGAGAAGGGGTTAAGCGCTTCTGATGTAGCTAGATTAATTTTAAAAGATGCTGATATTCGTGATGTTGGTGTCACGCAGATTTCAGGAGATTTAACAGATAATTATAACAGCCATACTAAGATGGTTAGTTTATCTGAAAGAGTGTCAGAATCTAGGTCTGTGTCTGCCATTGGAGTAGCAGCTCATGAATGTGGTCATGCGATCCAAGATAAAGAAGGGTATGCTCCTTTAAAATTAAGAGCTGGGTTAGTACCTGTTGTTAATTTTGGAGCAAAACTATCCATTCCATTAATTCTAATTGGTGCTATCTTTTTTAGTGGTTCACCATTACTTGTTAATATTGGGATTTGGTGTTTTGGATTAACGTTTTTATTCCAAGTAGTGACCTTACCAGTTGAATTTAATGCTTCTAGAAGAGCACTAGCTGTTTTACAAGAAAACCAAGCGCTAAATGATGAAGAGTTAGTGATGGCAAGAAAAGTACTAACAGCAGCAGCTTTAACTTACGTAGCTGCCGCGATAGCTTCTTTACTACAATTAGTTCGTTTAGTTATTTTATTTGGAAATCGAAGAGATTAATGAATGAGTAAATAACAAAGAGTTAATTCTTTCATGTTTTTGAGAGATAAACCAAAACGTTCATAGAATTTATCCAAGCGATATTGCAAGGTATTTCGATGAATGTAAAGTTCTTTTGATGTTGAGGTTAAGTTTCCCTGTTTTAGCCAAAGGGTTTTAATGATTTGCTTAATCTCCTCATCTAAGTTTAAAGATTCTTTTAGAGACTGCATAACAGGGCTGGCGATAATTTTGTCTTTTGTTAGATAGTCTAAAGCAATATCTTGAAAGGAGAATACTTTTCTTTTTTCTTGATAATAGCTAATAAAAAGAGAAGATTCTTCTTCGAAAAAGGCTGTAAAATTATGAGATGATTCATTAAAAGAACCAATATAAGCATTTGCTTGAATTAGAAAATCGTTTTCGAGAGTTAGAAGCATTCCTTCTAGCTCTTCTTTTTGCGAAATAATAGCTGTTTTTTCTTCAATGACTAATGCTGTTAGTTCATCAATAAAAAAATAGTCTTCCACATGATTAAATAATTTAGATAAATGGGTCAACCACTCTTTAGAGTGTATTGACTTTTTTTTAAGTTTTAACTGAATCACACGATACGACCGATCTGATGAGGGTAATGGTTTATTTTGAAATAAATAATGGTACCAAAGGTGATGATCTAAAAAATGTTTATCATCAGAATCAGGATACAATGTTTTTAATAATTCTATTTCGGAGTTACCAAGCTCTTCTAAAGGAATACAGAACCATTCAGTTTCTAAGGGTAAGTTTAGATAAGAATCATCTGAAATAGGATTGTTTTGAAAATTTCCTTTAGGATATATTGTAAGGAGTTGTTGTTTATTCATAAAATTAGTCCTCTCTAGTATAAAGGTACCTTTATTTTATCATAAGTCTGCCGATATGGAATGACTTATGATAAGATATAAAGAAAAGATGAGAAGAAGAATAAGAGGAAATAAATGAAAAAAGAAAGAACTATTTTAACACAGGAAGAAAAAGAATTTTTTATGAAGGAAGCCTTACTAGAAGCTAAAAAAGCGCAAATTATGGGAGAAGTCCCTATTGGAGCAATTATCGTTTTAAATGGTGAAATAATTGGAAGAGGGCATAACGTTCGGGAATATTCTCAAGATGCCACAACACATGCTGAAATGATTGCGATTCGAGAGGCTAATAGAAAAGTAGATAGTTGGCGCCTTGAAGAAGCCCAGCTATTCGTCACCTTAGAACCTTGTCCAATGTGCTGTGGTGGCATTATGTTATCAAGAGTAGCTGAAGTCTATTACGGAGCTATGGATCCTAAGGGTGGAACAGCAGGTAGTTTAATGAATTTACTACAGGATAATCGCTTTAATCATGTATGTGAGTTGGAAACAGGTATCTTAGAAGAAGAGTGCTCAAGTATTTTAACGGAGTTCTTTAGGGAAATTAGAAGAAAACAAAAACAAGCAAAAAAAGGCTAGCATTTTGTTATTGAATGAAGTATAATAAATATTGCCGCAAGGCTAGGACAATGACGGGCGCACGAAGCGTGTCAGATCTGGAAGGAAGCAGCACTAAGAGCGTGCCGTCATGTGTCTGAATTGATAATGAGTTATTAAAAGGCCTAGAGCCTTATTTTTTTGTCTAAAAATAGAATAAAACATCTAGCATGGAAATGTTTGAAGCATTCTAAGCTAGATGTTTTTTTATACCTAATTTCTGATTTTTGTTAATTCTTTAACAACTTCTGCTACAACTAATTTAGCTGCATTCGGGTCCTCAATAAAATCAAATTTATCTCCATCGATTTGCATTTTAGGACTTTCACTATAATCTTCGTACCATTTTTCATAACGTTGGTTTAATTCTTTGTAATAATCGTACAAAGTTGGGTCGTAACTTAATTGTTCAAAAGGACGATTTCTTTTTTCAATTCTTTTTAGCATTGTTTCAAAAGAAACCTTAATATGAACTAATAAATCAGGATGCTTTTTATTTGCTGCAAAAGGCAATTCTTCCATCATATTAGCTAATAATTCATCATAAACCGCTACTTCCTGTTTAGTAGCTCGTCCTAAATCAGCATTTAAATGAAAAAGTAGTGAATCTTCGTAAATCGAACGATCTAATACGTTGTCATCATGAACTAAAGCTTCCTTGATACTCTTAAATCGTTTGTTTAAAAAATATATTTGTGACAGAAAAGCATACTTTTCTGGGTCCTCATAAAATAAAGGTAATATCTCATTATTATCCACGCTTTCATAAAATACATCGCTGCCTAATTCTTCAGCAATCATCTTTGAAAGACTTGTTTTTCCTGCACCTATTGTGCCAGCTAATACAATCACGCTCATATCCTCCTTAGACTCCTTAACTATATATAGTGTTAAAATAATTCTTAAGTTATAATAATACACAATATGTAGTTATTCAAGTGTGAAAACAAAAGTTGTTATAAAAAATAAATTTTAGTATAATGAATGCAGTTATTTAAGGAGGTAGACGAGTTGAAAACAAAAGAACAATGGATTAATGAACTGAATTTAGAAGCTCATCCAGAAGGTGGCTTTTATTTAAGAACAGAAGAATCAAAAGAGACAATGACTAGGAACAATAAAACAAGAAAATTATATACAAGCATTTATTTTGTTTTAACAGAAGAAAGTCCATCTCATTTTCATCAGTTAACAGCAGATGAAATTTGGTATTATCATGATGGTGAGCCTTTAACGGTTCATTGTATTTATGAAGATGGTTCTTATGAAGCCGTGAAGATTGGAAAAAACACAGAACAAGGAGAAAGATTACATTTTAATGTACCTGCAGGAACTATTTTTGGTTCAACTGTAGATAATGATTACTCTTTAGTAAGCTGTGTGGTAGTACCTGGATTTGAATTTACAGACTTTAAATTATTTTCTCAAGGAGAACTATTAAAAGATTTCCCTCAACACGAAGATATTATCAAAAGACTTGCTTTTGAATCGATTGATACGATTTAGCTATTCCATTTTGGAATAACAGAAAAGGACCAGAGCATGATACTATCACGTTCTGATCCTTTTCTTTAATTGTTTTGTTTAACTTCTTCAAATGATTTAAGACCAGCATAAACCTCGTCTTTAAGAACATTTTTCTTCTGCGTTTTAATACGGTAAATATGGTAAATGAAGACTGCTACGTTAATAGCTAAAGCTAAGAAGCTTAATGTGAATAAAGCTGTACTACTGTGAGAGCTTTGAACAGCAAATTTAGATTCACCAACGAAGGCTGGGAATGTCATTGTAAACATCATCCAGAAAGCTAAAGTTTGCGCTCTATGTTGTAACCAAGCTCCTTTTTTAATAAAGAAGGCAGGGATTGTACAAGACATTAATAAACCAAGACCTGCATAGAATGAATGGTCAGATACACAGTTGTATACGTAAGCAAAATTCCAAACGTCATAAGCGATAATCCAGAACCACATTTGGTCAGCCCAGACCATATCTTTTTGTTTGTCTTTACTAATTTGGATTCCCATCCAACCAGAAATAGTTAAGATATTTAGAATACCGGCAACACCGTTCATAATGTTCCAAACGCCACCGTTCATATACACGCCATCAACCATGCCATGTAATGAATAAACTTGGAAATCACGAATAACAGCTTCTAAAATATTAAGAGCTAAAATGAAGGCTGGAAAAGCCATCATCCATTTTTTATCTTGAGCTCCTTTGATAAATCTTAAAGCTAAGAAACCTAAACATCCAGCAAGAGCTGAATAAACTTTCACCCAGTGGAACCATGTTCCTGTACTACTTCCAGCACCTGCTGTTGTAGGCCAGATGAAGATTGTTAAAAATACTGGTAAAACTGTAAATAAAATAAGTGCAACCCATTTGTTTGCGCGAGCTAGTTCATTCATTAACATTAAACCACCTACAACAACAAACCACATGACTACGGAATACCAAGGCATGCTTTCAAAGAAAAACATAATAAAACCTCCTATAAATTGTATGAATGTTACTTCTTTATCATACGAATTTTATAGAAAAAGCATATGAACAAAAATGAAAAAATGCCCAAAAATTGGACAAAAATTAACTTTTGTCCAAAGGTTTTAGTGGTTTTTAATGATTAATTCAATAGTTCCTTTAGTGACACTTTCAATTCTATCGATTAATTCCGTTTTTGGTTCCTCTAATCTAGTGGTTAACCAATGAATGACTTGGGCTACAATTGCTCGACCATAAAAATCAGCGATTTCATTTTTTAGAGTCGTATCAAGAACTGTTTCATCATAAGATTGATCCATTATCGAGATAAGCATATGATAGGTAATGTTGTATAAAAAAATCTCTAATCGGTCTCGGTTAAGAGAATGAAAGGTATTAAGACAGAACTTGCGATTTTCTTCTGTATAGTTTAAAACACTTAGTAAGCCGTCTCGCCAAGTATTTAAGTCTTCATATGACTCTAATCCTTTAACAATTTCATTATCAAACGTCCATTCTAAAAGTTCATTTATATCAGAAAAATGATAATAAAAGGTATTTCTAGAAACACCTGCTTCATTTGTTACGTCATTTATGGTGATTTTTTCAAATGGAATAGTGGTCATTAATTCTTTTAAGGCTTGAGAGAGTGCTTTTTTAGTTAAATTCATCATTTAGCCTCCTATTATTAGTCATCCTCTATTATAATATAAAAGAAGAAGAAACAAAGTAAAATAAAAGAAAGGAGAAAAGTATGGCAACCATTAAAGATATCGCAAAATATACAGGGGTAAGTCCAACTACCGTATCAAATGTGATTCATGGACGAGATGAGAAGGTTTCTCCTGAGACAAAGGACAAAGTAAATAAGGCATTAAAAGAATTAAATTATACAGCTAACATGGGAGGCAGATTATTAGCCAAACATGGGTCTAAAATAATAGGAATGATTATTCAAGATACAGAAGCTGAACAAGAAGAATTTTATGATAATCCTTATTACGGAGAACTAGTCCAAGCAGTTGAATCTCAAGTTAAAAAGCACGGCTACTTTATGATGTTTCATCGTGTGGCTGATTTTGAAGAAGGGGCGAGACTCGCTCAAATGTGGCATTTAGAAAGTCTGATTGTATCAGGAGCTTCTAGTTCTGATGTTTCTAAGTGGGAAGAAAGTGTCAATGTTCCCATTGTTTTTGTTGATAATTACGGATCAGAAAAAGAGCTACCTAAACTAAATGTAGGAATTGAAGACACTAAGGGAGCTTATGAGCTGACGGAATATTTACTGAATAAAAATCATCAAACTATCTTGTTTTTAGCCAAGGGTGAGAATAGTAAAAGTTGGGTAGGTGCTGATTATCAAAGAGCTCAAGGGGTAAAACAAGCTATGGCAAATAGAGGCTTAACACCTGTGTTTCTCGGGATGCCGACAACTTATAAAAACTATCAACCATTTGTTTATCAAGAATTAATACCGAAATTGGCTGATGTAACAGCCATTTTTTGTGCGTCAGATTTACTTGCAGTTCAGATCATATCTGAACTCTATCAAAAGGGAATCAAAGTGCCAGAAGACATCTCAATTGTTAGTTTTGATGGAACACTCCTAACAAAATACGCAACACCTAAAATTACAAGTATGTCACAAGATATCACATTAAAAGCTAAAGCGGTTGTTGAATTAGCCGTAGAAGGTATTTTAGAAGGCCCTCAATTAATCAAAAAAGTAGTATTAGAAACAAAGTTAACTGAAGGTGAGTCAGTTAAACTTATTAATGATTAGAAAAGTTGACGATTAATAGATGAAATGTTATATTCTAGGTAAGTGTTGCGACACACTAGACGTAACATTTTTTATTTTTAACTATAAGTGTTACGTAACACCTTAATAAATAATATCATTATTCTGGAGGAGATTTTATGACAACCAAACAAAACAAATGGTGGCAATCTGCAGTTTTATATCAGATTTATCCAAGAAGTTTTCAAGATACAACTGGAAATGGTGTAGGTGATTTAAGAGGTATTATTAATCGATTAGATTATTTGGAAAAATTAGGGATAACAGCTATTTGGTTAAGTCCAGTTTATAAATCTCCAAATGATGATAATGGATATGATATTAGCGATTATGAAGATATTATGGATGAGTTTGGTACCATGGCTGATATGGACGAATTGATTGCAGAAGCTAAAAAAAGAGACATTCGAATCATTATGGACTTAGTGGTGAATCATACCTCTGATGAGCATGCGTGGTTTATTGAAGCAAAAAAAGGCAAAGATAATCCGTTCCGTGATTTCTATGTTTGGCGCGATCCAGTTAATGGAGAAGCACCTAATGACTTAGAATCAACTTTTAGTGGTAGTGCTTGGGAATATGATGAAACAAGTGGTCAATATTACCTTCACTTATTTAGTAAAAAACAACCTGATTTAAATTGGGAAAACGAAACCGTTCGTCAAAAAGTAAATGATATGATGAATTTTTGGCTTGAAAAAGGTGTGGGTGGGTTCCGCATGGATGTGATTGATTTAATTGGTAAAATCCCAGATGAAAAAATTACAGGTAATGGACCGAAATTACATGAATACTTAAAAGAAATGAATCAAGCAACGTTTGGTAATTATGACGTGATGACAGTTGGAGAAACATGGGGAGCGACTCCTGAAATAGCTAAGATGTATTCTAACCCAGAAAGAGAAGAATTATCTATGGTTTTCCAATTTGAACATGTGGGATTAGATGAACAACCAGGGAAACAAAAATGGGATCTACGCCCCTTAGTGATGTCAGAATTAAAACAAGTTCTTTCTAAATGGCAAACTTCACTTGGGGATGAAGGGTGGAATAGTCTATTTTGGAATAACCATGATTTACCAAGAATAGTATCTCGCTGGGGAAATGATCAAGAGTACCGCGTGGAAAGTGCTAAAGCATTTGCGATTCTTTTGCATTTAATGAAAGGAACACCCTATATCTATCAAGGTGAAGAAATTGGAATGACAAATTGCCCAATAACTTCTATTGAGGAAGTAGAAGACATTGAAAGTGTTAATATGTATAATGACCGTTTGAGTAAAGGTTATTCTAAAGAAGAAATTATTCATTCGATTAACACTAAAGGGCGAGATAATGCAAGAACTCCAATGCAGTGGGATTGCAGTAATCAAAGTGGTTTTACAAAAGGTGAGCCGTGGCTACATGTTAACCCAAATTATCAAGAGATTAATGTTGAAGCCGCATTAGAAGACAAAGAATCTATTTTTTACACGTATCAAAAACTGATTCAGTTAAGAAAAGATAACCCATTAGTTGTATGGGGAGACTTTGAATTACAAGAAACAGCCGAAGAAGTGTTCTCTTATGTAAGAGAGTTTGAAGGAGAAAGATGGTTAGTAGTTGTTAACTTGTCTAATAATGAACAGCCATTTACTTCTCAAGAGGTAATGAAAGAAGTATTAGTTCAGAATATGCCTGTTGCAGATAGTTTAATAGATATTAAATTAAAACCATGGCAATCTTTTGCTGTTAAAGTATAAAAACAAGAGCTTTTAGTTAAAAAAACTAAAAGCTTTTTTTGTTTGTATAAAAAATCGTTGATATGTAAGGGTTTTCTTACCCTATTAAAAAAACTAATAGATTTAATAATTTTTGTTAAGTTGAGTTACCCATAAAAGTGTCTTATGATTTGTTTGTAAACAAAAAACGTTTTGAGGAGAGATTTAGAAATGGAAAGAACACAAGAATTAAAAGACTTTTACCCATTAGACTTATTTGCTTATTCAAATGAATTAACTACAGGTGAATTAACTATCTTAAAACAATTAAGAGAAGTGTTAGAAACAAAAGTAAAACCAGTTGTTAATGAACATTGGGTAAAAGGTGAATTTCCTTTTGAAGCTTTTAAAGAAGTAGCTAAAATTGGTATTATGGATAGCCCATTATTATTTGAAGGCCGCGAAGGTGCTCAAAAACCATCTGAATTATACAATGCTTTCCTTTATTTAGAATTAGCTAAATTAGATGCATCAATCGCAACTTTCTACACTGTTCACGGTGGATTATGTTACAACACAATCTTAATCGGTGGTAGTGAAGCACAAATTGCTAAATACGCTCCAAAAATTGCTTCATTTGAATGGCAAGGTTGTTTCGGTTTAACTGAGCCTGATCATGGATCAGATATTGCTGGTGGATTATCAACAACAGCTGAGAAAAAAGGCGACAAATGGATTATCAACGGAGAAAAACGTTGGATCGGTGGAGCTGACACTGCTGATGTTTTACCAATCTTTGCTCGTGATACAGCTGATGGAAAAATTAAATGTTTCATCGTTAAAGGTGGATCAGAAGGTCTTCATGTAGACGTTATCCAAGAGAAAATGTCATTACGTGCAATCAACAATGGTCACATTACTTTAACAAATGTTGAAGTTCTTGACGAAGATCGCTTAGAAAATGTTAACGGATTTAAAGATGTTGCAAGAATCTTACGTTCTACAAGAGCTGACATCGCTCATTTAGCTATGGGGATGACTTATGGTTCATTAGAAGCTGCTGTTAAATATGTAACAAACCGTGACCAATTCGGTAAAAAATTAGCTTCATTCCAATTAGTTCAAGAAAAATTATCTCGTATGGAAGCTAACGTTGTTGCAACATTATCTTACTCTGTACAATTAGCTAAATTACAAGAACAAGGAAGTTTCCAAGAAGAAAACTCTGCTTTAGCTAAAATGCATAATGCAATGAAAATGCGTGAAACAGTAGCATTAGGCCGTGAAGTTTGTGGTGGTAACGGAATTACATTAGGTACTGATGTAGGTCGTTTCTTCGCAGACGGAGAAGCAATTTACTCTTATGAAGGAACTCATGAAATCAACGCTTTAATCGTTGGACGCTACTTAACTGGTGTAGGTGCCTTTGTATAAAATGAATTAATTTTGATAAGAGCTTACTTTTTGAAGTAAGCTCTTATTTTGTTTTTTTAGTATTTTATCCTAAGGTTATGATATGATAATAGAAAATATGAAAAGAAAAGGAAATGAGTAAAACAATGGATATTCAGCAATTATATTATTTTATGAATATTGTAGAATGTGGTTGTAACTTGTCTTTAGCAGCAAAAAAGATTCACATTACTCAATCGGCTCTTAGTCAATTAATTATTAACTTTGAAACGAATGAGGAATTAACTCTTTTTTACCGTAAGAACGGGCGTTTAGACAGCTTAACCTCTAGTGGTGAAAAGCTTTATGCTTATGCTCAAGAGCTTACAAAATTACATGAACAAATGAATGAAATGGTTAGAAAAGAAGCAGCCAAACAAAAAGGAACGATTCGAATTGGTTTGCCGTCATTAATTTTAAGAATCTTTTTCTCGTCATTCTTCCCTAAATTTATGATGGATAATCCCAATATTCAAATTGAAATTGTGGAAGGCGGTAGTAATTACCTTAGAAAAATGCTTTTTCAAAATGACTTAGATATGGCAATTCTAATAGAACCAACTAGTTTAGATGCTAAAAGTTTTGAGGAGCATGTGATTCAAATTGATGAAATGACAGCTTTTGTTTATCATGACCATCCACTAAGTAAAGTGAAACAGCTTGATTGGACAACGCTTGAACCTTATCCGTTAGCAACGTTTAACGAAAGTTATACAACGAATGAATTAGTCAAAAATAAGTTAAAAGATTTGGATAGTAAAGCCAAGATTAAATTCCAATCTTCTTCTTGGGATTATCTTGTGGAAGCGACACAAGAATCTAAAATTGTCACTATTCTACCATCACCAATTGAGAGAACTATGGATAAATCTTTATTTGTAGAAATCCCATTCAAAGACCCTATTCCATTTAATGTATTATTATGTCGACCAATCAAATCGAAATACAGCGATATTGAGAGTTTAGTTTATGAGTCTATCTTAAGCTATTTCTACCAACCAATTATCTAGAGAGAACCTGTATAAGGAACTCTCTTTTTTGTCTGTATGGGCTGTTTTTACATTTGAAAGGGCTTAACGCCTTGTTAAAACAACGTTTTATAACCTATTAATTTAGCTAATAGGTTAAATTACTATTACTTGTTAGATTTTTTCTTAGATTGGAGTAGAATGGGTACTGTAAAGAAAAGCGCTTTATAATTAATAGGAGGTTTTGTAAGTGAGAGAAGTAGTAATCGTATCTGCTAGAAGAAGTCCAATCGGAAGTTTTGGTGGCAGTTTAAAGAGTGTATCAGCCGTTGATTTAGGAGCTACAGTGGTGAGTGAATCACTTAAAGCTATTAACTTAGATCCAAAATTAGTGGACGAAGTTATTATGGGAAATGTTTTATCTGCAGGTTTAGGACAAAACGTTTCTAGACAAATTTCAATCAATGCTGGTATTCCAAAAGAGTCTTCAGCATTTACAATTAATAAAGTGTGTGGTTCAGGATTAAAATCAGTTATCTTGGCAGCACAATCAATTATGCTTGGTGACAACGACATCGTTGTAGCTGGTGGATCTGAGAGTATGAGTCAATCAGCATATGTATTACCTGATTACCGCTTTGGTGGGAAAATGGGTAACGGAACAATTGTTGATACAATGATGAAAGATGGTCTGACAGACGCATTTGACGATATCGCAATGGGAATTACAGCTGAGAACATTGCTGATTTATACAACTTCTCAAGAGAAGAACAAGACGCTTTTGCTGCAGGAAGCCAACAAAAAGCAGAAGCAGCTATTAAAGCTGGTAAATTCAAAGATGAAATCATTCCAATTGAAATTCCACAAAGAAGAGGCGAGCCAGTTGTATTTGATACGGATGAATTTCCTCGTTTTGGTTCAACAACAGATTCATTAGGAAAATTACGTCCAGCATTCAAAAAAGATGGTTCTGTTACTGCAGGTAACGCTTCAGGAATCAATGATGGTGCAGCTGTCTTAATCATGATGACAAGAGAAAAAGCAGAAGAATTAGGCTTAGATATTTTAGGAAGTATCTCTTCATATGCAACTGGTGGAGTAGATCCAAAAATTATGGGAACAGGTCCAATTCCTTCAACTAAAAAAGCTCTTAAAAAAGCAAATATTGAAGCAAAAGACTTAGATCTAATTGAAGCTAATGAAGCCTTTGCTGCCCAAGCAATGAGTGTTATGAAAGATTTAGAATTAAATCCAGAAATCACGAATGTTAACGGTGGAGCAATCGCTTTAGGACATCCTATTGGAGCAAGTGGAGCTCGTGTCTTAGTAACGTTAATTAACGAAATGCAAAAAAGAGATGCTAAAAATGGTTTAGCTACGTTATGTATTGGTGGCGGACAAGGTATTTCTGTTATAATTAAACGTGACTAGAAAAGGACAGGTGGTATAAACATGAATGAATCTATTGAGTTAATTGAATGGATCTCTAATTATTCAGATACAGAACTAAGATCAGCGGCAGCCTATTTTGATCGAATGGAAACATTTCCAGAAGATCATGTGAGAACATTATTTGATTTAGAACTTTTTCAAAGACTCTATTCACCTAATGAAGACTTACCGTACAAAGATTATTTAAGTATTATTAGAAAAATTAGTAAGAATTTCCCAGCGTTAGGAAGCATTCTTTTAACTCAAGAGAGTCATTCCATATGGCCACTAACAACCTTTGGTACGGAGAAACAAAAGGCAAAGTATTTGCCCAAATTACTCACTGGTGAGATATATGGTTCATTTGCATTAAATGAACCAATCACTGGTAGTGAAATTGATGAAATGGACACATTAACAACTGAAACCGAAACTGGATGGCTTATGAATGGGAAAAAAGAATATATTTCCAATTCTCCCATTGCTTCAGTTTTTTTAGTTGCCTCAAAAGTAGTTAAATTAAACGGTGATGAAGGTATTGGGATTTTTGTTATTGACCGTGAGACTGAAGGGTTAACAGTAGGTTCTTTAGAAAAGAAAATGGGAATCAAATCTTTACCAGTTGCTGGTATCGAACTAGATAAAGTTGTCTTGGCAAAAGAGTCACTACTTGGTAACGTTCAAAATGGAGTGGAACAAATATCTTCTATTCTAAACAGAAATCGTTTGTCAGTTGCAGCTCAATCTTTAGGGATTGCAGGCGGCGCACTTGAAAGAGGTCTCCAATATGTTTCCTATGACCGAAACTTAGGGAAGCGCTTAATTGATATGCAGTCAACTCAGTTTAAATTAGCTGAAATAGAAACTAATATATACGCATCACGAGCTTTATTGCTTTCGGTGATTGAAGATAATAAATACAACAACTCAAGATTTGTTGCTATGGCAAAATTAGCAGCATCTGACTTGGCAATTGAAACTGCAGAGAGCGTGATTCAAATGACAGGTGGTTACGGTTATATGCGTAATAATGATATTGAGCGCTTCGTTAGAGACGCTAAAATCACAGCTATTTATGGAAGTTCTTCAAATCGTTTGAAACGTGTTATCGCAGAGCCTTGGGTTAATACGATAAAAAAGGAAGATTAATAATGACAATTAAAAACGTAATGATCGTTGGATCTGGACAAATGGGTGGCGGAATTGTACAAGTTCTTGCGACTGCAGGATATACAGTTTATATGAATGACATCAAACAAGAATTTGTAGATAATGGTTTAGAAAAAATCAAAAAATTCTTAGCAAAAGATGTGTCACGCAATACAAAAACAGAAGAAGAAGTAGAAGCAATTGTGTCACGCATTATCCCTTCAACAAGTTATGAAGATGCGGCAAATGTTGACTTAGTTATTGAAGCAGCGACAGAAAATAAAGAAATCAAATTATCTATTTTTAGAGAATTAGATCGTATCGCTCCTGAACATACTATTTTAGCAACAAACACATCTTCATTATCAATTACAGAAATTGCAACAGCAACAAAACGCCCTGATCGAGTGGTTGGAATGCATTTCTTTAACCCAGTTCCATTAATGAAATTAGTAGAAATTAATCATGGTTTAGCAACATCTAAAGAAACAGCACAAGCAATCGTAGAAGTATCTGAAAGTATCCGTAAAGTATCAATTGATATTAAAGATTCACCAGGATTTGCTGTTAACCGTATTTTAATCCCAATGATTAATGAAGCTATTTTTGTATTAGATGAAGGTGTAGCAACAGCTGAAGAAATTGATGAATCAATGATGTTAGGTGCTAACCACCCAATGGGACCATTAGCATTAGCTGATTATATTGGACTAGATACAGTATTAGCAATCATGAATGTTTTATATGATGGGTTTAAAGATCCTAAATACCGTCCAGCATTATTACTTAAAAAATATGTTGAAGCAGGTTGGTTAGGCAACAAAACTGGTCGTGGTTTCTACGAACATAACAAAAAATAATCGAATACCATTGGAGGAATAGACATGTCTTATGAATTTTTAAGCTTAACTGTTCAAGATGGTATTGGAACGATTACCATTGAACGCCCTAAAATGCTAAATGCTTTAAGTTCAGAAGTTTTAGCTGAACTTGGTTTATTAGTAGATGAAGTAGCTAAAAACAATGAAATTGATGTTGTTTTAGTAACGGGAGCTGGAGAAAAAGCGTTTGTAGCAGGTGCTGATATTTCAGAAATGAAGGATAAAAATACGTTAGAAGGCAAAGTGTTTTCAACAGCAGGAAATGATGTGTTTGCAAAATTAGCTAAATTACCTCAACCAACAATTGCTTGTATTAACGGTTTTGCTTTAGGTGGTGGTTGTGAATTAGCTTTAGCTTGTGATATTCGTTTAGCAGCAGAAAATGCTAAGTTTGGTCAGCCAGAAGTAGGTCTTGGGATTATTCCAGGATTTGGTGGGACACAACGTTTACCTAGGTTAGTTGGAGCAGGTGTTGCTAAAGAATTAATCTTTACAGGTAAAGTAATTGGTGTTGAAGAAGCACACCGCATTGGATTAGTGAATCATGTATACGAGCAAGCTAATCTGTTAGAAGAAGGTTTAAAACTAGCTAAGAGTATTCAAAAAAATGCTTTTTTAGCTGTTTCTAGTAGTAAATCTGTTATTGATAGTGGTTTAGATATGTCACTAGATAATGGGTTGAAATTTGAAGCTGAAGTCTTTGGAGCGATGTTCTCAACAGCAGATCAAAAAGAAGGTATGGATGCTTTCGTTAATAAGCGTAAACCTAACTTCACAAAAAACTAAAAATTCTGAAAAGTCAGATTATTCAAATAATAAAATAGAGAAGAGGCGTTATAAAATGAGTATTCAAAAAATGTATCAAGAAAAATTAATGTCAGCAAATGAAGCAGTTAAAGTGATCCAACCAGGAGATGGAATTATTTTTCCGATTATGCCAGGGGAACCTGAAGCTTTATTAGATGGGATTCGTGTTTTAGACACACTTGAAGATAATCGTTTATATCGTATGTTACCAAGCTTTCCAATTGTTGATGCTCCTAAAGATAAGTTAAAACAAATTTCAATTTTCTTATCAGGTATGGATCGTAAACAAATGAATGCAGGCTTAGTTGATTTATTACCAAACAACTTCTCAGATATTCCAAGTATCTTAAAACAAAGAGAAGAAGGTCGTTATGTTATCATGGCTACTGTATCTCCAATGGACGAAGATGGTAACTTTTCATTAGGAACATCACCTTCTTACGTTGCGTCATTAATTAAAGATGCTAAAGCAATCGTTTTAGAAGTAAATGAAAACATGCCAAGAACATTTGGTAAAAACAATAACATCCATATTAGCCAAGTAGCTGCATTGATTGAAAATAATGTTGATTTACCAGAATTAGGTAACCCGACTTTAAATGACAATGACTTAGCCATTGGTAAAGAAATCGCTGCTAAAGTTAAAGACGGTGATACATTACAAATTGGATTTGGTGCAATGCCAAATGCTGTAATGGAATACTTAGTTGATAAAAAAGATTTAGGTTTACATACTGAAATGTTACCTGAGCGTTTAGTTGATTTAACGGAAAAAAATGTTATTACAAACAGCAAAAAAGAAATTGATACAGGTAAATCTGTAGCAACATTTGCCATTGGTAGCAAGCGTTTATATGAATTCATGAACAATAACAAAGATATTTTAATGGAGCCTTGTGACTACACAAATAACTTTGAAGTTGTTAACAAACTAGATAATTTAGTAGCAATTAACTCAACAGTTGAAGTTGACTTCTTTGGTCAATGTAACTCAGAATCAGTTAAAGGAATGTACTATTCTTCAACTGGTGGACAAGCTGACTTTATGAAAGGTGTTCGTCTAACAAAAGGCGGAACTGGAATTATCTGTCTGTACTCAACTGCTAAAAAAGGAACTGTTTCAACTATTGTTCCAACTTTATTCGAAGGAGCACCTGTATCGACATCGAAAAATGATATTGATACAATTGTAACTGAATATGGTTCAGCTGTTCTTAAAGGAGCAACTATTTCTGAACGTGTTGAACGATTAATTGCTATTGCTCATCCTGATTTCAAAGATGATTTATTAGCAGCAGCAAAAGAGAAAAACTATCTGTAATTAGCTTGAGGAGGAGTTTCAATGGACACGTTTCAATTTAAAGAGATGACACTAACTTGGCTTGAAGGTGGCACAACCCGTTTAGACGGGGGTGCCATGTTTGGAGTCGTACCAAAACCTGTGTGGCAAAGAAAATACCCATTCAATGAAAAGAACCAAATTGAATTACCAACAGATCCTATTTTAATTCAGTATCAAGGGAAGAATTTACTTATTGATACAGGCGTTGGGAATAACAAGTTTTCTGAGAAAGAAAAACAAATATTTGGTGTGGATAGAGAGTCTGAGATTGATGCAAGTTTAGCTGAATTGAACTTAACAACATCAGATATCGATTATGTGTTAATGACACATATGCACTTTGACCATGCAACAGGTCTAACTATTCCAAATGAGTCTGGTGAGTTTGAATCAGTCTTTAAAAATGCTCAAATTTATGTACAAGAAATCGAATGGGATGAAACTAAAAATCCAAACATGCGATCAAAAAGTACTTATTGGGTAAGAAACTGGGAAGCTATTGAAAGTCAAGTGAAAACTTTTACTGATCAAGTTGAAATAATGCCATCGATTAAGATGATGCATACTGGTGGACATAGTCAAGGCCACTCTGTTATTCTGTTAGAGCAAGAGGGGGATGTAATGATTCACATGGCAGATCTTATGCCCACTCATGCTCATCAAAACCCGTTATGGGTCCTTGCTTATGATGACTACCCAATGACGTCAATCTTTAAAAAGGATGAATTGTTGAAGAATGGTTATGCAAACAATTATCACTTTTTCTTCTATCATGATGCCTTTTATCGAGTGATTCAGTGGGATAAAGAAGGAAAAGAAAAAGTTAATGTTCTCAAGCGAGGAAGAGAACCCTATATTAGCTTGAAATAATTGGAGGATTTACATGTTAAAAAAAGGTTTAGCCGAAGTATTAGGAACATTTTTCTTAGTATTTATTGGTACAGGTACAGCAGTTTTAGTTGGTGACACAGTAGGTGTGTTAGGAATTGGTTTAGCGTTTGGTCTATCTATTATGGTGGCAGCTAATACAGTAGGTAATATTTCAGGAGCTCATTTAAACCCAGCAGTTAGTTTAGCTATGTTTATTAACAAAAGAATGTCTCTAAACGAAATGTTAACTTATTTTGCAGCACAATTAGTAGGAGCAATTTTAGGTTCTTCATTATTAAGAATGCTATTATCTATGACAGATCGTGGAACTGACAACTTAGCTCAAACAACTTATTCAGAAATCAGCACAGCTGGTGCATTTATTACTGAGGCATTATTAACATTTATTTTAGTATTTGTTGTTTTATCTGTAACAAGTAAAAAAGGCGAAACTAGTTACAATGGTTTAGCAATTGGTTTAACATTAACAATGTTACATTTTATTGGTGTACCTTTAACTGGTATGTCAGTTAACCCTGTTCGTAGTATTTCTCCAGCTATCTTTGTTGGTGGGGACGCTATGAGTCAATTATGGTTATATATTTTAGCACCACTTGTAGGTGGAATTATCGCAGCGTTTGTTGCTAAATTCTTACTTAATACAGAAGAAAATTAGTAAAAAGAGATGAACTTTTAAAGTTCATCTCTTTTTTTGTTTGTTTCAGTTAGTAAGGAACTTAAAGAGCTATCTTTAGCACATTCAGCTGTTAAAAAGTTACTTAAAGAAGTTTGAGTATGATGAAGTTCATATAAATCGCTACCGTCATAAAGATAAGATTTGTCTGAATCGTACTTATCTGGAATAGCTAAGAACTGATTTGGTTGTTTGCAATAATCGTTAAAGTATTGGTGAATATCTTTTATTTTATGATTGTCAGCTGTTAGAGCAATTATTTTAGCTAAATCACTGAATGAGTTTTCATCTTCACTCCTATTATTCAGTTCAAAAATAATAGGAGTTTCCTTATAGATAGGAAGAAAGAACTCTTTAATCGAGTAGTCTAATGGAACTGAATGATTTATTTTAATAGCGTCCATCGAGCTAATAGATAAAATTGATTCCAGTTGTTCTAACAAAATAGCCGGTGAAACGCTTTGATATTTTTTGTCTGAAGTTATAAAAAAAGCTGAGATAGCTGAAAAGCCAAAACAATCAAGTGATTGAAATTCACGTAAATCTGCTTGAACACCTGTTTTAGCTAAAGGATCTGAATGATTGATTGATAGTATTTTTTTGACCATGTTTTCCTCCGAAAGCTGAGATGCTTCTATTATACTATAGAAGAAAAAGTTATTTCTAATAAAAGCAGAGTATTAGGAACAATTTTAGGAAAGTTAGAGATAAGTTTGATTTTAAAGATTAAAAAAGTTACAGTGGAATAGAGGAAGAGTTTGTCTTATTTTATTAGTGAAGGAGCTGTTATTTTAAGTATTTTATTGATATTGAATAATTATATTTCTTATCATTGATTTTTAGAAAAAATATGGGGGGATATGAATGAAAAAGGATGTATCAAATTTAAGTAAAGACCAAGAATTAAGAAAATATTCAAAACTTTCTGAAAGAGAATTAATGATGGAGTTTAGAACATCTGAAAATGGTTTATCTCTTGAAGACGCTGAACAACGTTTAGAAGAGTTTGGGGAAAATAAAGTTGATATTCAAAAACCTGATGCTTGGTATGTCGTGTTAGTTAAATCATTTATGGATCCGTTCATTTACGTGTTAGCAGGTTTGTTATTTGTATCTGCTGTGACAAAGGATTACGAAGCTGTAGTTGTTATGGGGATTATGATTGTTGTGAGTGCCGTTATTAGATTTATTCAAGATTTCAAAGCGCAACAAGAATCCTTAGCACTACAGAATTTGGTTAAACATACTTGCGCAGTCAAAAGAGAGGGAGAAACAAAAGAGAGACCTATGGAAGACGTTGTCCCAGGGGATATTGTTTATTTATCAGCAGGAGATATGATTCCAGCTGACAGTGTCTTGATTTGGACGAAAGACCTTTTTGTGAATCAGTCTTCTCTAACGGGAGAATCAATGCCTGTTGAAAAATATGAAGCAAGTAAACAAGAAAATCTATCAACAACAGATTCTTCTGCCATTGATTTATCGAACTTAATTTTTATGGGAACTGACGTCTTGAGTGGCCAAGGAGAAGCGATTATCTTAAAAACAGGACAACAAACTTTTTTTGGAGATATTGCTAAACAAGCCAGTGGTAAACGCGAATTGACTAACTTTGACCGTGATTTGAATCATATTAGTAAATTACTATTGCGCATGGTAATGGTTCTCTTTCCTGTCGTCTTTTTAATCAATGGGATCATGAAAGGTGATTGGACCCAAGCTTTCTTCTTTGCTATTGCAGTAGCAGTAGGACTAACTCCTGAAATGCTTCCGATGATTGTGACAAGTAACTTAGCTAAAGGATCTCAAACGTTAGCTAAAAAGAAAGTAATTGTTAAAGAATTAAATGCGATACAGAATCTTGGAGCAATGAACGTATTATGTACAGATAAAACAGGAACCATTACTGAGGACAGAGTGGTTTTAGTTGAACACGTTAGTCCTTTAGGTGATGACGATCCTAGAGTTCTTGATTTAGCCTTTTTAAATTCTAATTATCAAACTGGTTGGAAAAATTTAATGGATCATGCCATTATTAATTATTATGAAACCCATCCAGAAAAAGTAACTCATGATAATATTGAAAAAATTGATGAGATTCCTTTTGATTTTTCAAGAAGACGTTTAACCATTGCATTAAAACGAGACGGACATCACTTGATGATAACTAAGGGAGCTGTTGAAGAAATGGCAGCGGTTTGTTCTCATGTAGAAATTGATGGTGAGATATTAACGTTAACAGATGAGTTGTTAGCGCAAATGAATGATGTTAACCGTAAAATGAATGAACAGGGAATGCGTGTAATTACAGTTGCTTACAAACGAGATGTTCATGATGATGCGACTTATGAAGTAGCTGATGAAAAGGATATGATTTTAGCTGGATTCGTTGGTTTCTTAGACCCAGCTAAACAATCTGCTGTAACAGCAATATCTTCTCTTCATCATCACGGTGTCACTGTAAAAGTGTTAACAGGTGATAATGAAATTGTTTCAAGAAAAGTATGTGGAGATGTAGGGATTGAAGTTGATAAAGCCTATATTGGAACTGATTTAGATAAAATGAGTGATGAAGAATTTGATAGAGCTGTTAATGAAACGAATTTGTTTGCTAAATTAAATCCAATGCAAAAAGCAAGAATCATTCAAACTCTACAAAAACAAGGTAATACAGTTGGTTTTATGGGAGACGGTATTAATGATGCTCCTGCCTTAAGAACAGCAGACGTAGGAATCTCTGTTGATACAGCCGCCGATATTACAAAAGAAGCGAGTTCGATTATTTTATTAGAAAAAAGTTTAACAGTATTAGAAGATGGTGTAATAGAAGGAAGAAAAGTTTTCAAAAATATGATGAAATATATTCTTATTACTATTAGCTCTAACTTTGGTAACGTCTTCTCAGTGTTAGTAGCGAGTGCCTTTTTACCTTTCTTACCGATGTTATCCTTACAGCTATTAGTACAGAATCTAGTTTATGATATTTCTCAACTAGCAATGCCTTGGGATAATGTGGATGAGAGTCAGATAATGAAACCAGTGAAATTTGATAATAAAAATCTATTTAGATTTACCATCTTCATTGGACCTATCAGTAGTATCTTTGATATTGTCACCTTTGGAGTGATGTGGTACATCATCGGAGCTAATACAGTTGCTGAACAGAGTTTATTCCAGACAGGATGGTTTTTAGTCGGATTAATCAGTCAAACTCTTGTTGTTTATATGGTAAGAACAGAAAAAATACCGTTCATCCAAAGTCGAGCAAGTGCTCCAATGGTGATTATGAGCCTATTAGCTGTACTTACAGGTATTGTGATTGTGTTAGTAGAGCCGTTGAGAGATGCTTTTGACTTCACAGCACTTCCAAGTAACTACTGGGGATGGCTAATTGGCATTGTTTTTGTGTATATGCTATTAGTACAGCTTATTAAAAATAAATATATTAAGAAATACAATGAGTGGATATAATACAAGTTATTTTTTTCACTATCTTAAAGTTAACTAGGCTTAAAATATACACTTATTAACTAAAGGAACTATCTTTTTTATGAAGATAGTTCCTTTTTTTTTTAACTTTACCTTATTTAAAACAGTCCTATGAGTCAGTGGAACAATAAAAAACGTTGATTAATACAGTCTTATCAAGTTTTCAGAAAGTTGATGTATAACAGAGTTTATTTGTATCTAAAACAGAATGATACAGAATGTATCAGTTTTGGATAAATATAAATAAATATGGTTTGTTATAAAGTGAATTCAATCACTAATTGTCATAACAAGGATAACAACCTGTTTTTATCAATAAAAAAGTGAGTGTATTACTTGCAATCGTGAAATCCTCATGGTAACTTATAGGTGTTGAGACAAAAGAAAATGATACAGATTTTCTTTCTGTTTGAGAACAAAATGAAATTGTAATAAGAGAGGATTGTGCAACAGCATGGCTAAGAAAAAAGTAAACCCACTTGATTTTGCAGCATTTCTGGAAAGTATCGATGAGAACTTCCAAACAGTTCAAGTATTAGACGTGAACGGAAAAGTAGTAAACGAAGATTTATTACCTGATTTATCAGATGATGAGTTAGTAGAATTAATGACTAGAATGGTATGGTCTCGTGTACTTGATCAACGTTCAACAGCATTAAACCGTCAAGGACGTTTAGGTTTCTACGCACCAACAGCTGGTCAAGAAGCAAGTCAATTAGCAAGTCATTTTGCAATGGAAAAAGAAGATGTGTTATTACCAGGTTACCGTGATGTACCTCAATTAATTCAACACGGATTACCATTAAAAGAAGCGTTCCTATGGTCTAAAGGTCATGCAGCAGGAAACGAATACCCAGCAGATTTAAAAGCTATCCCACCACAAATTATTATTGGTGCACAATACGTGCAAGCAGCTGGTGTTGCTTTAGGTCTTAAAAAACGTAACAAACCAAATGTAGCATTTACATATACAGGTGATGGTGGTTCATCACAAGGTGACTTCTATGAAGGAATCAACTTTGCAGGAGCAATGAAAGCAAACGCAGTATTCTTTATCCAAAATAACGGATATGCGATTTCTACTCCTCGTGAATTACAATCAGCAGCTACTACATTGGCTCAAAAAGGTGTGGCAGCAGGTATTCCAAGTATTCAAGTTGACGGAATGGACGCATTAGCAGTTTATAAAGTAACAAAAGCAGCTCGTGATTGGGCAATTGCTGGAAACGGTCCTGTTTTAATTGAAACATTAACTTACCGTTATGGTCCACATACATTATCAGGTGATGATCCAACAAGATACCGTTCTCAAGAAACAGAAGACGAGTGGGCAGGAAAAGATCCATTAAATCGTTTCCGTATCTACTTAACTGAAAAAGGTTTATGGTCAGAAGAAAAAGAAGAAGCAGTTATTGAACAAACAAAAGAAGAAATTAAAGAAGCTATCAAAGCTACAGATGCTACACCAAAACAAAAAGTATCAGATTTCTTGAAAAACATGTTTGAAGTAGCACCACAAAGTATTCAAGAACAAATTGATATCTACGAAGCAAAGGAGTCGAAATAAATCATGGCACAAAAAACAATGATTCAAGCAATTACAGATGCTCTAGCTTTAGAACTTGAAGCAAACAAAGATGTATTAGTATTCGGTGAAGACGTAGGTAACAACGGTGGAGTTTTCCGTGCTACTGAAGGTTTACAAGCAAAATTTGGCGCTGATCGTGTATTCGATGCTCCATTAGCGGAATCAGCAATCGGTGGTTTAGCATTTGGTTTAGCATTAGAAGATTTCCGTCCAGTTGCAGAAATCCAATTCTTCGGATTTGTATTTGAAGTTATGGATGAAATTGTTGCTCAAATGGCTCGTACTCGTTACCGTATGAGTGGAACAAGAACTATGCCTATTACAATTCGTGCCCCATTTGGTGGTGGTGTACATACACCAGAATTACACGCTGACAACTTAGAAGGTTTAATTGCACAATCTCCTGGTGTACGTGTGGTAATTCCAAGTAACCCTTATGATGCAAAAGGATTATTAATTTCAGCTATCCGTGACAACGACCCAGTTGTTTTCTTAGAGCACATGAAATTATATCGTTCATTCCGTGAGGAAGTTCCAGATGAGTCTTATACTGTACCTTTAGATAAAGCTGCAGTAACTAAAGAAGGAACAGATGTATCAATCATTACTTACGGTGCTATGGTTCGTGAAGCAATCAAAGCAGCAGAAAAATTAGAAGCTGATGGTATTTCAGTTGAAATTATCGACTTACGTACTGTTGCTCCTTTAGATATCGAAACAATTATTGCATCTGTTGAAAAAACAGGACGCGTTGTAGTTGTTCAAGAAGCTCAAAAACAAGCTGGTGTTGCGGCACAAGTTGTTTCAGAAATCTCAGAAAGAGCTGTTCTTTCATTAGAAGCTCCTGTTGGACGCGTGTCAGCTCCAGATACTATCTATCCATTCGGTATGGCAGAAAACGCTTGGTTACCAAATGCATCTGACATCGAAGCAAAAGTAAGAGAAATTCACGCATTTTAATTAATAGCTCGAGACTAGATAAATAGAAGGAGAGAATAGTAGATGGCTTTTAAATTTAAATTACCAGATATTGGTGAAGGTATTGCAGAAGGCGAAATCGTAAAATGGTTCGTTAAAGAAGGCGATACAATTAACGAAGATGATACAATGTTAGAAGTACAAAATGATAAATCAGTAGAAGAAATTCCTTCTCCTGTAACAGGTAAAGTTCTTAAGGTAGTAGTACCAGAAGGAACAGTAGCAAACGTTGGTGACGTTTTAGTAGAAATCGACGCACCTGGTCATGAAGATGCAGAAGAAGAAGCTCCAGTAGTAGAAGCAGCACCTGCAGCCGCAGCGCCTGCTCCAGGAACTGGTGGAGTTTTCCAATTCAAATTACCAGATATCGGTGAAGGTATTGCGGAAGGCGAAATCGTAAAATGGTTCGTTAAAGCAGGCGATACAATCAACGAAGATGATACAATGTTAGAAGTACAAAACGACAAATCAGTAGAAGAAATTCCTTCTCCTGTAACTGGTACAGTTGTAAGTATCGTCGTTGCAGAAGGAACAGTAGCAAACGTAGGTGATGTTTTAGTAGAAATCGACGCACCTGGTCACAATGATGCAGCGCCAGTAGCTCAAGCATCTGCACCAGTAGCAGCGGCAGCTCCTGCAGCAGCACCAGCTTCAACAGAGCCAACTGGTAAACCAGGAACTCGCGTTTTAGCTATGCCTTCAGTACGTCAATATGCACGTGAAAAAGGTGTTGATATTACTTTAGTAACTCCAACTGGTAAAGGTGGACGTGTTGTTAAATCTGATATTGATAACTTTGGTGGCGCGCCAGTAGCAGCTACAGCTCCTGCAGCAGTAGAAGCTCAAGCATCTGCTCCAGCTGAAAAAGCAGCCGCTCCAAAAGCAGCACAACCATTTGTTGGAACAGCTGAGTTAGAAACTCGCGAAAAAATGACTCCTACACGTAAAGCAATTGCTAAAGCAATGGTAAATAGTAAACATACTGCTCCTCATGTAACATTACATGACGAAGTAGAAGTTTCTAAAATGTGGGATCACCGTAAGAAATTTAAAGATATTGCAGCAGCAAGAAATACTAAATTAACATTCTTACCATACGTAGTTAAAGCTTTAACAGCTACAATGAAAGAATTCCCAATTATGAACGCATCAATTGATGATACAACTGATGAAGTTGTTTACAAAAACTACTTCAACATCGGTATCGCAACTGATACAGATCATGGTTTATATGTACCAAACGTTAAAGATTCAAATACTAAGAGCATGTTTGATATCGCTGATGAGATCAACGAAAAAGCAGCTCTTGCAATCGAAGGTAAATTAACTGCAGCTGATATGCGTGGTGGTACTGTGACAATCAGTAACATCGGTTCTGTTGGTGGTGGTTGGTTCACACCAGTAATTAACTACCCTGAAGTAGCAATTTTAGGTGTAGGTACAATTACTCAACAACCAGTTGTTAATTCAGATGGTGAATTAGCTGTTGGCCGTATGATGAAATTATCATTAAGTTTTGATCACCGTATTGTCGATGGAGCAACTGCTCAAAAAGCTATGAATAACATTAAACGTTTATTAGCTGATCCAGAATTATTATTAATGGAAGGATAAGGTGAATCAAACATGGTAGTAGGAGATTTCGCAGTAGAATTAGATACAGTTGTCATTGGAGCTGGACCTGGTGGTTATGTAGCAGCAATTCGTGCTGCTCAATTAGGTCAAAAAGTTGCTATCATTGAACGTGAATACATTGGCGGCGTTTGTTTAAACGTCGGCTGTATTCCATCAAAAGCACTTATCAATGCAGGACATAGATATCATGAAGCTATGACAGGAGATATTTTCGGTATTTCAGCTGAAAATGTAACACTTGATTTTGCTAAAACACAAGAGTGGAAAGACAACGGTGTTGTTAACAAATTAACTTCAGGTATCAGAATGTTACTTAAAAAGAACAAAGTTGAAATTATTGAAGGAGAAGCATTTTTCGTAGACGCTAACACATTACGTGTTATCACTGAAGAAAGTGCACAAACTTACTCATTCAACAATGCAATCGTTGCTACAGGATCTCGTCCAATTGAAATTGGTGGATTCAAATTTGGTAACCGTGTCATTGATTCAACAGGCGGCTTAAACTTAAAAGAAGTTCCTAAAAAACTTGTCATCGTTGGTGGTGGAGTTATTGGTGCTGAATTAGGTGGAGCATATGCTAACTTAGGTTCAGAAGTAACAATCTTAGAAGGTTCTCCTCAAATCTTACCAACTTTTGAAAAAGATATGGTGAAATTAGTTGAGAAAGACTTCAAAGCTAAAGGTATTACTGTTGTAACTAAAGCAATGGCTAAAGAAGCTGTTGACAATGGTGACAGCGTAACAGTTAAATACGAAGCAAACGGTAAAGAAGAAGCAATCGAAGCTGATTACGTAATGGTAACAGTTGGTCGTCGTCCAAACACTGATGACTTAGGTTTAGAAATTGCTGGAGTTGAAATGACTGAACGTGGTTTAGTTAAAGTAGATAACCAAGGCCGCACTAATGTTTCAAGTATTTGGGCAATTGGTGATATCGTACCTGGTGCTGCATTAGCTCATAAAGCAAGTTACGAAGCTAAAATTGCTGCTGAAGCTATTTCAGGTAAAGCAGTTGCTATTGATTACATTGGTATGCCTGCAGTGGCATTTACTGATCCAGAATTAGCAACAGTTGGTTATACTGAAAAAGAAGCTAAAGAAGCTGGATTAGATGTTAAAGCATACAAATTCTCATTAGCAGGAAATGGCCGCGCTATTTCATTAAACAAAATGGACGGATTCGTTCGTTTAGTAACAACTAAAGAAGATAACGTTTTAGTTGGAGCTCAAGTTGCTGGTGTGAGTGCAAGTGATATTATTGCTGAATTAGGTTTAGCAATTGAAGCTGGTATGAATGCTGAAGACATCGCATTAACAATTCATTCACATCCATCATTATCAGAAGTAACAATGGATGCTGCTGAATTAGCGTTAGGTTTACCAATTCATATGTAATAAATCAAAACGACATTCTTATGAATGTCGTTTTTTTTGGCTCTTTGTCAACTAGTGTTGGTGAGAGTAAATAGTAAGAATGAGGATCTAGAAAACAAAAGTTTTCTAGATCTTTTTTGGTGTTTTAAAAGCATTTCCTTTGAGACAAATAGTGATACGTAGTTT
>NZ_JBMEAO010000044.1:0-1005 GCF_048815235.1 Vagococcus fluvialis | reverse complement strand
ACATAAGTAGTTACAGTTCTTAAATAAAAGAATCGAAATTCGAAAATCTTAAAAAGATTTTTGGATTCCGATTCTTTTTTGTTATCTATTGGTTTATTTTTCTGATTTACAGCCAATTTTATTATATTTAAGGCTAATACGAGTATTCCTGATTCTTTTTTGACGTTGTTGATCCCTCGAATATGGAATCGATTGAAGCCTAAACAAGCCTTCATCCATCCAAAAACTGGCTCAACGTCAATTTTTCTTTGGCTGTAGACCTTAGCTATTATTTCATTTGAAAGTTGGTCATTTTGTTTAGCTTTATGATACTCCCAAGAAGGATTGACCATTACTTTTCGAGTGTGGCCTTTAAGAGTAAGTGATTCAGGAATGACATCTTTATTTTCATCATATCTTTCTGCTTGATATTCTTTAAAATCACGAGTAAATCCATCTTTATCTGTTCTTTTTCGATACCCAATAAAGTTAAAACGGACTCCCTTCGGGTCTACGTAATAATCTTCCTTATCATTATAGTTCCAATTCATGACTTTTCTTTCATCCGTTTTCCATTTCTTACTCTTCTCTTTAAGCATTGTCCCATAAGGGATAACTGCAATGTGTTCTGAAAAGTTGTCTTCTAGGTAGCGATAGTTTGATTCTGATCCGTATCCAGCATCTGCAACAATGTATTTAGGGACTCTATTTTCTATTTTTAACTTTTCTAAGAATGGTTGAAGTGTTTTAGTATCTGTAGGATTTTGAAAGATATCATATCCAAGAATGTATTGATTACTAGTAGCTATTTGTAAGTTATATGCTGGTTTCAACTGACCATTTTGCATAGGATCTTCTTTAACTTTCATAAAAGTAGCATCGTGGTCTGTTTTAGAATAACTATTTCTATTACCACAAATAGCTAATTTATCTTGATGCTCTTTCATTTTATCACGTCGAATTTTCAACTTTCTTTTTTTACTTTTTAAGGTACGTCGTTTTACTTTAAACGGGTTAGGTGAAAGT
>NZ_JBMEAO010000043.1:0-1221 GCF_048815235.1 Vagococcus fluvialis | reverse complement strand
GCTACCTAACTGCTCCACTCCGCGATATTAAAATTAAAGGAGGATAAGGGATTCGAACCCTTGCGTGCTTTTACACACCTGACGGTTTTCAAGACCGTTCCCTTCAGCCGGACTTGGGTAATCCTCCATATGTTTTCACTACAATGGACCTTGTAGGACTCGAACCTACGACCGCCCGGTTATGAGCCGGGAGCTCTAACCAACTGAGCTAAAGGTCCAAGTTCTGAAAATAAAAATCGCGGCGGAGGGGATCGAACCCCCGACCTCCCGGGTATGAACCGGACGCTCTAGCCAGCTGAGCTACACCGCGAATAAAACAATCGGGAAGACAGGATTCGAACCTGCGACACCTTGGTCCCAAACCAAGTACTCTACCAAGCTGAGCTACTTCCCGTGTCATTCTTTAAAACGCGCCCAAGAGGAGTCGAACCCCTAACCTTCTGATCCGTAGTCAGACACTCTATCCAATTGAGCTATGGGCGCTAAAAAATATATATAATTTTGAAAATGCCGAGGACCGGAATCGAACCGGTACGGAGAAAACTCTCCGCAGGATTTTAAGTCCTGTGCGTCTGCCAGTTCCGCCACCCCGGCTGGAACTTAAAAAGCGGAAGACGGGGTTCGAACCCGCGACCCCCACCTTGGCAAGGTGATGTTCTACCACTGAACTACTTCCGCTTAAAGAAGTGCCGGCTAAAGGACTTGAACCCTCGACCCTCTGATTACAAATCAGATGCTCTACCAACTGAGCTAAGCCGGCTATTAAATTTTAAGTGCGGGTGAAGGGACTTGAACCCCCACGCCGTAAGGCGCTAGATCCTAAATCTAGTGCGTCTGCCAATTCCGCCACACCCGCATATAAAAATGACCCGTACTGGGCTCGAACCAGTGACCCTCTGATTAAAAGTCAGATGCTCTACCAACTGAGCTAACGAGTCGTCATTTAAAATGGAGGTTAACGGGATCGAACCGCTGACCCCCTGCTTGTAAGGCAGGTGCTCTCCCAGCTGAGCTAAACCTCCAAAACGCATTCGCATGGCGACGTCCTACTCTCACAAAGGGAAACCCTTCACTACCATCGGCGCTAAGAAGCTTAACTTCTGTGTTCGGCATGGGAACAGGTGTATCCTTCTTGCCATCGTCACCACACTTGCGTGCGTTTATTTAATTGAGTGATTATTCACTCAAAACTGGATGTTTTTAGTTAGACTACATTATTTT
>NZ_JBMEAO010000042.1:0-1329 GCF_048815235.1 Vagococcus fluvialis | reverse complement strand
GATAGCGTAAAATATTTTGTGTAAATAGAAATTTTAGGTAGATAAAAAGAAAGTCCATTCTGTAAAATTAAAGTTACCACAACCGAAATTTTATAGGAGGACTTTCTCATGACTAATTTTACTACAGAAATTATGGAAACACTAATCAATAAAGGTGATTTGGATGACTTATTCCGTCGTCATCTAGAATTAGCTATCAATACACTGCTACAAGCTGAATTAACGGCTTTTCTTGATTATGAGAAATATGATCGCACTGGTTTTAATTCAGGTAATTCCCGAAATGGGAATTATTCTCGTTCATTTAAAACAGAGTATGGAGAATTAAATTTGGCAATTCCTAGAGATAGAAATGGAGAGTTTTCTCAACAAACGTTGCCTGCTTATAAAAGAAGTAACGACTCTTTAGAAACCACCATTATCCAATTATTTCAAAAAGGAATCACTATGTCTGAAATCTCTGAGTTGATTGAAAAAATGTATGGTCATTACTATACACCACAAACCATTTCCAATATCACTCAAATAGTATCTGAAGATGTTGTTGCTTTTAAAGAAAGGTCCTTAGAATCCCAATACTCAATCATTTTTATGGATGCTACTCACATTCCTTTAAAAAGACAAACTGTCTCAAAAGAAGCTGTATATATTGTCATAGGTATCCGACTAGATGGGACCAAAGAGGTTCTTGGGTTTAGTATTGCTCCAACTGAGTCTTCGTATGTTTGGAAAGAAATACTTCAAGACCTAAAAGACCGTGGTTTAGAAGAGGTTTTATTAGTCGTAACTGATGGTTTAAGCGGCATTGACGATAGTATCCATAGTATTTATCCAAATGCTCAATTTCAACAATGTTGTGTCCATATCTCTAGAAATATTGCTCATAAGGTTCGTGTTAGTGATCGACAAGAAGTCTGTAATGATTTTAAATTGGTTTATCAAGCAGCTTCAAAAGAAGAAGCTATGAATCAAATAAGTTTTATGATAGATAAATGGAAAAAGCAGTATCCACGAGTAGTTAAATTACTCATGAATCCTGCTATATTAACCTTTTATAATTTTCCTCCATCAATCAGAAGAACCATTTATTCAACTAACTTGATTGAAGGTTTTAACAAACAATTAAAGAAATATACAAAAAGAAAAGAACAATTCCCTAATGAAGAATCTCTAGAGAGATTCTTAGTTTCTCAATTCAACAACTATAATCAGAAATTTTTGTGTCGGATTCATAAAGGTTTTAAAGAAATACAAGATACATTAGAATCAATGTTTTAACTTAACCGACAGAATGGTTTTTTCCATTTACACATAATTCTTGACGCAACC
>NZ_JBMEAO010000041.1:0-1474 GCF_048815235.1 Vagococcus fluvialis | reverse complement strand
AGGCTCTATAATTTCTACTGTTGGTAGTTTAAAACTATCAACAGTTTTTTTATACAAAAAAACATGTGATATCCGTTAGAATGAAATTGCGAAAGAACAATCTAAGGAGGACACCACATGTCATACTCACAGACTATCAAAGATATCTTAAATATTCTAGACCTAAATATTATTTTTAATGAAAATTGTTTATCTACCAAAAAGGTAAAAGGAATATATTCTCGTATTTTCAGTGGCTTTCTTGATGAAACACCACAATGCTGTATGCATTGTCAAACTCAGAAAGAAAACATTATAAAATGGGGATACACTTCTAGCCTTATTAAAGTCCCAACTATTTCTGAATACATTACTTACATTCAACTAAAGAAGCGTCGCTTCTTCTGTAAAAATTGCGAATCTACTTTTGTTTTAGATACTCCTTTCGTTTCTAGGAATCATTCAATCTCGAATAACTTAAAACGTTTGGTTGCCAAAAAATTAACCACTAAATATTCAATGACAGATATTTCGAGGGAAACTAATATTTCTACTTCAACTGTTTATCGCGTGTTAAAAGAATGGTATCAACCTATTCAGAAATATAGTTACTCTTTACCTAATGTACTCTGCTTTGATGAATTTAAATCTGTTAAAAATGTTGAAGGTTCAATGAGTTTTATTATGATGGATGGGGAGACAAAAGAATTAATTGATATTTTACCTGATAGAAGGCTACCTCATTTAGAAAAGTATTTTTCTGGTTTTTCTTTAAAAAATAGAGAAAATGTTCGATTTGTTGTAACTGATATTTATCGACCATATATCATATTGACCAAAAAGTTATTTCCAAATGCTAAAATTGTATTAGATAAATTTCATTTAGTTCAACTTATCGGCAAAGCGTTTCAAAAAATAAGAATTCGAATAATGAATCAATTAAAAAATCAATACAACGGAACTTACTACCGAAGGTTAAAAAAATATTGGAAGTTACTTCAAAAGAATCGCTTCAAACTTAACTATGAACATAAATACTGGCGTGCTGGTTTTAAAAACTACTTGTCTGAAAAAGAAGTTCTAGAACGCTTACTCAGTTATTCAACTGAGCTTGAAGAAGCTTATTCTGTTTATCAAAACATCCTTCATGCTTTTCAAGAAAAAGACTATCCTCTTTTTCTTGAATTAATTAATCAACCTAGTACTTTAAAAGAACTTATCCCTGTCTTTAAAACATTTAAACACTATCAATCTGAAATTCAGAATACATTTGATACAATTTATTCTAATGGTCCTTTAGAATGTATGAATAATCATATTAAAGTCATTAAACGTAATGCCTACGGCATGAGAAGTTTTTATAATTTCAAACTACGTATCACTATTTGTCTCAAAGGAAATGCTTTTAAAACACCAAAAAAGATCTAGAAAACTTTTGTTTTCTAGATCCTCATTCTTACTATTTACTCTCACCAACACTAGTTGACAAAGAGCC
>NZ_JBMEAO010000040.1:0-1513 GCF_048815235.1 Vagococcus fluvialis | reverse complement strand
TGTAGTGAACCCTAAAAGTTAGACTTTTTTGGAGTAGAGAAATCTACTCCTTTTTTATTGTCTTAAACTGCCATCTTAAGACGGAAATCAACAGGACACAGTCCACCTAATTTCATTTTTATCCGCTTATTGTTGTAATAATAAATCCAGTTTTCTATGGCACTTTTTAAGTCATCAAAGCTATGATATGTTTTTCCGTAATAGATTTCTTGCTTTAATAACCCAAAAAAATTCTCAATTAATGAGTTATCTAAACAATTCCCCTTGCGGGACATACTTTGAAATATTTTATTATCTTTAAGATGTTTCGAGTATTGTTTCATTTGATACGCCCAACCCTGGTCTGAGTGAAATGTTCTTCTAAATGGACAATCTGATGTTTGCTTGATTGCTTCTAATTGAGCCCTTTCAACAGATTGTGCCGTAGGTTTTTCAGAAATAGAATATGAAATAATTTCACTGTTAAACATGTCTAAATAAGGATCGAGATATAATTTTTTTATCGTTAAAGTACCTTTTTTATCTGTAACATAATACTTAAACTCAGTTGTATCTGTTGTTAATTTTTGGTGAGGAATAGATGTATAAAATCTTCTATGAATTAAGTTTTTGGCGATTCGCCCTACTGAACCTTTATACGAATTGTACCTTCTAGATTTACGAGTAAAACTAATTACTTTTAGATTTAATTTAAGCATAATTCTTCGCACTTTTTTATGATTAATAACGTAGCCTTTATTTCGTAATGCAGAGGTAATCCTTCTATAGCCGTAGGCTTTATGATTATCAAAAAAGATAAATTTAATTTCTTCTTCTAATTCTTGATTTGGATTCTCTCTATTCATTCTTTTCTGCCAGTACATATAAGTACTTTTGGGAAATTTAATAGTCGCAAGAAGATCGGTTAATTTGAATTCTCCTCGGAGGCTAAGTATGACGGACGAGATAATTTCATTCGTTGTTTTTCTTCCTGCTCTCTTAGCTTCCTCAATTCTTTTAAATAAGCATTTTCTATTCTTAAGGTAAGTAATTGTGCTTCTAATTCCTTGATTTTATCTTTATCTGATTGTGATAAATCTTTAGATTTGTTTTTAGACATTTTTGTTGGACGTCCTTTCATTCTGGAAAGCCCATCAATTCCTTCTTCTTTAAATTGCCTTAACCAATTAGCAATAAGAGAAGAATTATTCACACCTAAGGTATTAGCGGTTTCTTGATAGGATTTCTTACTTGTTAGATATAACTCTATCGCATTCAATTTAAATTGAATAGAGTAAGTTTTATTTTTCTTAACAAGTCGTAATCCATCCTTACCAAATTCCCTATAGGAATTTAACCAATTGTAAATCTGGGAGTTACTTTTAATGCCATATTTTTTCATTAAAAAGGAATAACTAACATCACTATTTAGATATTCTCGGACAACTTTATGCTTAAATTTATAGTTATACTTTGTCATAAAAATACACCCCTAAAGTTAGATTTTTTGGTCTAACTTTAGGGGTGCACTACA
>NZ_JBMEAO010000004.1:0-161191 GCF_048815235.1 Vagococcus fluvialis | reverse complement strand
ATGACTTAACGTACAGGGGGCCACCTGTACGTTTTTATTTTAACTAAAAAAAGCAATCAAATAAATGAATTTTACTCATAAATTTGATTGCTTTTTTGTTTTATTCAGAGACTTATGTCACAGCCTCTTTTTTATTGGTTTTTGATTACAATTTTAACTAACAGGAGTAGTTCTTTTTTAGCTTTATCATCAAATGATGCTCCCTGTCCATACAAATGTGATTCATATAGTTCTGTTAAATCGCTAAAATAAGGCTTGTAATCAGAGTATTGCATCTCAACTAAACTAGCATATTGAATCAAAGGCATGTTTTCTTCTCGATACACTTTTTGCTCAATTTTAGCTAGTACTTTTACATAAATATTGTCCCATTCTTTTTCTTGGTATTTTAAAACAAAGAGAGCATTTAAGTATAATCTGTAACGCCAAGCTACAAATAAAGATACAGAGGCAATAAACAATAAAGTATAACCTATAAATTTACCTATTGTAGCCAATTCTTTGGAATCAACTTTTTGTTTTTTTACTTCTTCTTTCTCTTCTGTAACCGTTTCTTTTGTCTCTGAACTCTCAGACACTTGATTAGAGTCTTTTGTCTCTTTTACAACCTCATTAAGTTTGTCATTGTCATTAACTGACTCTTTCTTGTCAGTAGTTGGATAAATAAACGTCGGGGTTGGTTCAAATGGTATCCAACCGAATCCATCGAAATAAACTTCTACCCAAGAATGAGCATCTTGATTTCTAATAGAATAAACATCTAAATCACCTTCTCGTGCAGTGACGATTCCTGTATTAAATCCTTTAACCCATCTTGCCTGTATCCCCACACTTCTTAACATCACAACCATAGACGTTGAAAAGTTATCACAATAACCTACTTGTGATTCAAAAAGAAAATGTTCCACATAATCTTGTTTATCATGTGGATAAACTGTTTCGCTTTTTGAATATCTTAAATCAGGTGATGTTTTTAAATATAGTTCAATACTTTCTACTTTATCCATTAAATTATGTTTATCTTTGGTCAATTCATTAGCTAAGTCTGTTACTTTTGGAGAATAATTTCCTGGTAATTGTAAATAATCAACTTCGCTAGTCAACTGATTCCCTGGCGTGTCTTTAGGTATCTGATTTCGTTCTAGTGACGGGGTCAACTCAATTTCAAGTTGACTTTTCAAACGACTTCCTTCTAAATCAATTCGATTAGTAGTCATATCCTTAATAAAATTTTTCTTATTATTAATTGCACGTATCTCAGACTTTCCATACATCGTTGGCACATAATTTTCAGAAGTTAAAAATAATAATTTAATTTTCTCAGAGTCACTACTAAACATTTCTCCATTTTCAACCATTACCAATTCTTCTGATTGACTGACGTCTTGTCTAGTACCTGTTGTAGTTTCCCATCCTTTTCCCGTGTAGTAATCTTTGCTATCAATTCGCCAATAATGAGGGGAATCTTGATAGGCTTTAAATTGCACTCGGTGATCATCTTGAACTGCCCCACCAAGTTCAGAATCATCCTCACCAAATCCTGTTTGAGAAACAGAACCATACTTTCTTTCATTAATTGCTAGATAAAAACCCTTATTGGATAGTTGATTTCTAACGGTAGTCGTTTTATCGAGAAAAAAAGTTTCAAGTTTTTCAGTTGGTGTCATATAAGTGATACATAAAATCAAACTCACTAATCCTAATGGTAATACAACTGATTGCCAATTGATTACTTGAGATGATATCAGTGCCTTTAGAAATAAACTAATCATCATGATTAAAAGAACTTGAACAGTAATAGTAATATCATTAAAGATATTAAGTAATAACAAATAACTAATTAAAGAGCAGCCAATCAACAAGACTTTTTTACTAACAAATTGAAGTTCCACTAGTATTAATAACGATAGTAATAAAAAAAGATGAGGTAATAGCTGTGGATATTCAGTGACCGTTCCAGATGTTACTTCTTTTAGTTCAAAGATTAATCTCTTACTAATGAGCCACATAGTACCATTTTGAAAATAATAAAAGCTGGAACTGACAATCAATAAGTAGATTGGTATTTTCAAAAAATAATTTTTAATAAAAATAGCAATTAGAATAAGGATTAACATTGTTAATAAAAAGCCAGACTGGTTTGGTACATTAAATACGGTTAAGATAGCAGGAAGAGCTAATGAAAACATAAATATAGACAGAAAAATAAACAAAATAGCATCTAATTTAATCTGTTTCATTTTTAATTACCTCCTTCTAAAGTCACATATTCAACAACATAAACTATTTAATGAGGTGATAATTTGTCTAGCTCTCTATCTAAAATTTTTGATTTTCTTGGCGTAAAGACAATCATTTTTTTACGAAGATTACTTGGTAATTCTCCCGGATCTTCACTGGCTTCAATAACAGAAAAATCTTTCGTTTTATTATCATTCTGACTATCAATTCCTTTTCCTACCAAATAAAATGAAATATCAGGATTTTTGATTGTTTGATACAAATAAAAGAATTCAGCTAATAAACTTTCAAAATGTTTCGATTCACGGCCATAAAAAACAAACATCCAAGACATTTCTGAATCTACTTGATATTCTCTAATCATAAGTTGTTGTCTTTTACTAGATTGTTTCCAATCAATTTTTTTAGGTGAATCTCCCGGTTGATAACCTTTGATTTTTTCTAAATCAAAATTATTTTGCCCAAAAGGGATACTTGGATAATAGTTATTTATTTGATTCAATACAAAGTCAGTATGATTAATAGATGATGGTAATACCAAAACCTCTTGATCAAATATTGTCCTTTTACTTTTTTTGAAAAAATAAAAGAAATCATAACTCGCTATTTCAATTTCTAATTTTGTTATTTGAGTTCTTTTTTTAGGAATCCATTCAACCTCTAAGGATAACTCCTTTTTAAAAAATAAAAATAATTGTCGCTTAATTCCCAGCTGTTCACACTTTATTAATAGTATAGGATAAAACAATCTTTTTTTATTCTTGCTAAAAATATCTATAGTTATTTTATTTGATTCACTCACACGTGTAGAAACAAGATTAATAGGTTTGACAGAAAGATGTTTTAAAGATTGATACATTGAAAAGAGATTGATTATTAAAAAAAGCGTCAAAAATAAAAACAACAACCAGCCTACTAAACTACTAAAAACAAGCCAATAAACACCTGTGCCAATATAAAAAAAATTAAAACATAACACGGTTGCTAACTTCTTTAACTTAGTCACCCTAATCCCTCCTCACAGGAATAGGAACTCGGTTAATAATTTGCTGGATTATCTCACTCACTTGTTCTTGATTTGACATGTCTTTGTTTTTTAATTGAATTCGGTGGCTAAAGCAAGCTAACATAATATGTTGAAAGTCCTCAGGGGTAACATAATCTCTTCCTTTCAATAATGCATAAGCCTTCGCCCCTTGAACGAAATCAAGACTTCCTCTAGGACTCACCCCTAACAGAATACCATCATGAGTTCTAGTTCCATTAACAAGTTGCAGAGCATACTCAGCTACTTTTTCAGATAAATAAACTTGTTTAACTTCTTCTTTTAGAAAAGCCAACTCTTCTAAGGTTAGTATTGGGGTAATCTTTATTTCTTCTCTTTTTTCTCCTAATAATAAGTTTAATTCATCTTTAAAATCTGGATAGCCAATATTTAACTTAAACAAAAAACGATCCAATTGAGCTTCTGGTAAGGGATAAGTTCCCTCATATTCAAACGGGTTTTGTGTCGCTAATACTGTAAAATGTGGTGATAATGAATAAGTATGATTATCAATAGTGACACTTTTTTCAGCCATTGCTTCTAAAAGAGCGGCTTGTGTCTTTGGTGTCGTTCGATTGATTTCATCAGTTAATAATAACGTTGTAAAGACTGGTCCTTCATGGAAAATAAATTCTTGGGTTTTTAAATCATAAACAGAGACACCTAAAATATCACTAGGTAATAAGTCTGGTGTAAACTGAATTCGATTATAATCCATCTGTATACCTGAACTGATTGTTTTAACTAATAATGTTTTTCCTACACCAGGTACATCTTCAAATAAAACATGGCCTTGAGCCAAGATTGCTGTTAACGTTAATTCAATTACTTCTTGTTTACCTAAAATGACTTTTGAAATCTCATCAATGAGTAAAGGTAATTTTTTCACTAAATCCATAGACCTATCGCTCCCATCTAATACAATTTAAATTGTTCTATCCATTATAGCAAAATATTGTCTTATTTTTATAAATAAAAAGAGTTTTATAGGTAAATTTTGTTAACTAAATAAAATTACTCTATAAAAAAAGCTATTAACCCAAAATTATTATTCTGAGTTAATAGCATATTCTTACGTTAATTAGTCGTCCATCTCTACTTGCAAAACATCACCAGTTTTAGCATCTAATTTCACTTTATATTCTTTATTACCGTCTTTAATCTGTACTTCCCAATAAGTCGTTGATAATTCTCTATCTAATTCCCACTCGACAGCTTTTCCACTTTTAGCTTCTTTTTCAGCTATTTCAGTGGCTTTATCTAAGCTGATTACATTTGTTAAATCTAGTTTGTCGGCTTCTCTTTTTACACCTGCTTGTTCATCTTTATCTAGCTTTTCTGTTTTATCTTTGATGGTGTCTTTGCTCTCTGCATTAATTTTTAGTTCATATTCATTATTATCATCTACACCTTCGACTTTATAAACAAAGCCACTTCTTTCATTCTCTAACTTAATTGAAGTAATATCACTATCAGCAAACTGTTTTTGATACAAAGTAACTACATCTTCCACACTAGCAATCTTTGTTTCACTTGTTTTTTCAGAAGATACTTTTTCTGCATTTGAACTACTTTCTTTTGTAACAACCTCACTAGAAGTATTGGTTTCAGTTACTGGTTTCTCAATTGCTTGTTGCTTACATCCTGTCATTGTTACAGCTAATAATGCTCCTAAAGTAATTAATATTTTTTTCTTCATGTTCTTTCTCCCCTTCTCTTTATCTATATTTATTATATGACGTCTTTGAAATCTATAAATCAATTTAATGTAAACATCTCATGAAGATTTCTTCATCTTGGTAATAGAACAATAAATTTACTTCCTTGAGGATGATTATCTTCTACTTTTATACTTCCACCATAATATTCTACATTTTTTTTCACAATAGATAATCCAACACCAGATCCTTCTGCTTTACTAGTTCTTGATGTATCTGCTCTATAAAATCTTTCAAAAACATTGGGTTTATCTGTATCAGAAATTCCTATTCCCTCATCAGCAATTTCTAAGTAAATATTATTGTCTCTAGTTTCCAATATCACAGTTGTCTTAGTCTCTGCTTTTGAATATTTAATCGCATTTTCAATTAGATTTTGAACTACTTGTTGTAACTCACTTCGTATACCTACTAGGGTCACATCATTTTTAATCTTTGTATCAAATTCACGTAAATGAATAGAATGACTCTTTTCTACTTCCTCTCTAACTAATTGAGATAAGGAGATTTCTTCTAACTTTAATTCATCTCTTCCTTTATTTAATTCCAGTAATTGTCGACTAAGTTTTTCTAGTCGTTGTGATTCAGAATCAATAAAAGATAAAGATTTTGGTATGATTTCTGGGTGACTTTCACCTCTTCTTTGAATCAGTTGAACGTGTCCTCTAATAGCTGCGATTGGCGTTTTTAAGTCATGTGAAGCATCAGTAATAAATTGTTTTTCTCGTTCAATACTAGCTTCTTTATTGTGTAATAACTCATTAAAAGCCATTGCGACTTCTTTCATTTCAATCGGTTGTTCTGGAATTGACAATTGATTTCTATTACCGTCATCTAGTGTTCTAATTTCTTCAGACATTTGATTTAATTCGCTACTCCAGTTCTTGACACTGCGATAAATTAATAAACTACCTATCAGAACTGCTAATAAATTAAGAACTAGACTAATCATAAACATTCCATAAACAAGTTCTACAGCCGTCTCGCTATTAATCGCTAACTGAACAGTGAAAGTATCATATTTTTGTTGAGTCACATAATAAATCCCTTCATCACTAAAAATTAATTTAGGTACAAAAGGCAACGATTTACCTATGTATAACTCCTCAAAAAGTTCTTTGGATTTACTAGAGTAGTAACGTTCGTTGTTACTTGTTGTTACTACTAGGCTATCTTCGTCTTTAGGAGAAACTATTGTATTAATTTGTTGCTCCCAGTCTATTCCTTTTTTATTTTGAACATTAATAGACTCATATACAGTCATCGCTTTATTTTCAAGAAACTCGTAAACAAAACTCGACGCTGCAATTAAATAAATGATATTCATTGCTAGTAACAAGCTTAAGAAAAGATAGATAAATCTTTTGGTTAATTGATATTGTGTGGTTTCTGTCCTCTTTTTATTTCCGAAGAACATAACCAACACCTCTAATCGTTTGTATCATTTTATCTTTATTAACAGGAGCTAGTTTGTTTCTTAGAGTTCGAATATAAACATCTACTACATTTGTTTGGCCAAAATAATCATATCCCCAAACGTCATTTAGCAACTCTTCCCTTGTTTTAACAATATCAGGTTCTTTCATTAGCAAATACAAAACACCAAACTCTTTAGGTGTTAATTCAATAATCTCAGAACCAACACTTAATTGATGTTTACTAATATCCATTGCTAAGCCTTCAAAATTTAATTTTTCTATTGTTTTTTCCTGTTGCTCCATTCTTCTTTGAATCACTCGTATCCTAGCAAAAAGCTCTTCAATTTCAAATGGTTTAGTTAAGTAATCATCTAAACCAGTATCTAAACCAATCACAATATCTCTTGTTTCATTTCTTGCAGTCATCATAATAATCGGAATATCACTTTTTTTCCTAATTCGTCTTGCCACTGTAATCCCGTCATAAACAGGTAACATCCAATCTAGTAATATCAAACTTAGGTCTTGTTGATACTTTTCATAAAAAGTTAAAGCTTCTTCACCATCTTGTGCCCAAATAACACTATAACCTTCTAACTCTAATTCTGTTTGAATAAAACTAGCTAAACTTTCTTCATCTTCCACTAAAAGAATTTTTAATGTCGTCATAAGTTACCTCCTTGATTGTTTCTTTAATGTTAGTTTACTAAACTTTTTACAAAACTACTATTAAAGTAACCACTATTTTCATGAAGATTTCTTCATAATAAAAAGACAAACCAATTACTTTTAATAATTGGTTTGTCTTCAAAATATGTAATATTAGAATAATTAGTCTCTAACACCATATGCCACATAATTAGTATTTAACAACTGCGCCACATGAACGTTTTCTGATAAACTACTACCACCAACAGAACCACATCCTAATGTTAATGATGGGTTTAGGTTTGTTGTGCCTCCAATTGCTCCTAGAGCTGCTAGTGTATTAACTAAAATACGAGAAGCTGGAATTCGAACACCAAACTCTCTAACAATAGTGTCATCTTCTGAGTGAATCATTGCTGTATGTCCTGCTCCTTCATTTCTTAATAAAGCTTCACATGTTTGAATACCTGTTTCAGTATCTTTCACTGTAAATAAAGCTAAAATGGGAGAAAGTTTTTCACGAGAATAAGGATTAGCTTTACTAATTTCTGATTGCTCTGAAATCAATATTTTTGTTGTTTTAGGGACTTCTATACCACTTAATTCAGCAATCTCAACAGCTGGTTTCCCAACGATTTCCGGATTCATGGCCCCATTTTCACGCATAATAAACGCACCAACTTTAGCTGATTCTTCCTCATTCATTATATAAACATCTTGTTCTACTAATTCTTTTAATACTTCTTCTTTAATAGCTTCTTCAACTACTAATGATTGTTCCGAAGCACAAATCGTTCCATTATCAAATGTTTTACTTGCAATAACACGCGAAATAGCTTGCTTAATATCTGCTGATTTTTCAATCAAGACAGGTGTATTACCAGGACCTACTCCAATCGCTGGATTACCTGATGAGTAAGCCGCACGAACCATTGCTTCTCCACCAGTTGCTAAAATTAATGCCGTTTGACGATGAGCCATTAATTCTTGAGTTCCTTCCAATGAAGGCTCTGCTATAACTTGTACTAAATCTGCTGGGGCATCTAAATCTACTAAGACTGACTTGATAATATTCACCGTCTCAGTAATTGCTTTTAAAGCTTTAGGATGAGGAGATAAAATAATCGCATTACGTGTTTTAAGAGCTAACAATGATTTGTAGATAGTTGTAGAAGTTGGGTTAGTTGAAGGAATAAGTGCTGCAACAACTCCCATAGGCACTGCTACTTTTAGCATTTTCTTTTCTTCTAATTCTTCAATGATTCCTACTGTTTCAATATCTTTAATACTATTATATAAAACTTCACTCGCAAATAAATTTTTAGTCGTTTTATCTGTCGCATTACCAAATCCTGTCTCTTCTTGTGCTAATTTAGCCAATTCGACTGAGTGATCTCGTAAACTGAAAGCTACTTCTTTTACAATGTTATCTACTGCTGCTTGGTCAAAGGTTTCATAATCCTTTTGTGCGGCTAAAGCTTTGTCCATTAATGTCGTAATCATATTTGGTTTTTCAATTGTTGTTGTCATAATTTTTTCCTCCTCGTTATCTATGTCTACACTATACAACGAGTTAAGCGGTTTCTTTTAGGACTAAAATGATGTCTTTTTGTATTATTATATCTATCTTTGTTAAAAATATAACATGATAATTTTTAATTTAACTTATTCGTTACTCATCTGTTTCACACAGTTATTTTGTGCTATACTCGACGTATAAATTTTGGTTAAGGAGCGGTTAATATGTGTTACGTTCAAATTGCAACGCCTTTTGAAAAAGATCGATTGTTTATTAAAAAGATTATTAGACAAGATTTTTTTAATATCACATTACTAGAAGATGCTTATTCAACGGAAGATGTTCTTCAAACAGCTAATAAAGAAATCATTAACATCCTAATCCTATCTCTAGCTAAAGAAATGAAAGAACCTTTTAGATATAAAACTGAAGTTCTTCAGAAACAACCAAATACAAAAGTCATACTAATTGACACTGAAAAAAACTTTGATAATCTCCAAAAATCTATTCGTTGTGGCGCCATTGATTATTTAGTTGCTCCACTTGATGAAAAGGAATTACAACAAAGTATTCATCGAAGTATTTTATCTTTAAACCAAATTTCATTACTACACTATTCGACGACTCAAATAACCGATAATCGGTCAGAACAAATTAATCAAATTATCCAATATATTCACTTAAATTTTAAAGATGAAATCTCTCTTGATACATTAGCTAACTTTTCTCACATGCATCGGAACTATGTTAGTCGCTTATTTAAAGAAGCAACTGGTATGTCTTTTACTGAATACCTAACCTTTTATCGAATTGAACAAGGTAAAAAATGTTTAGTCTCAACAGATGATTCCATTTCTTTAGTATCTGAAGATGTTGGCTACGCTGACCCTGCTTATTTCAGTCGAATATTTAAAAAAGAAACGGGTTATACTCCTAACCAATACCGACAACAATTTACTTCATCTTATGTCCCAGCAGACACTGATTTTGCTTTAACGTAAAAAAAGAGAACCTTTTGACAGGTTCTCTTTTTGATTATCTTTTTCTTAAATCTCTTTCATAAGTTGTTTCATTAGCTTTACTTACTCGGCGCATTCTACCCTTAATAGGCATTTGCTGAAGAGCTCTAAATACTGTTTCACCTTTACCATTCAGAATTTCTACAAAAGTTGAAATATCCATTAAATCGATCACACCAATATCATCACCTGTGACACCTTCGATATTACAAATCGCACCCACTACGTCTCCTGGTCGCATTTTTGTTTTCTTTCCAGCGTTAATATGAATTTTTAAAATCTCATCTTTAAATTGATGACCTTTTTCTTCTTTTAAGACAACTCGTTGACTGATTTTTTGTCTAAATTCATCTTTACTGATTTGAACTGCTGCTTTTGAAGGACGTTTTAATTCTTCAATTAATCTTTTTTGAGAATCTAAAATTAAGTTAAATTGTTTTCTATCTCCTGGATTAACAATAGATAGCGTTGTTCCCGTATTCTCAAAACGAGCTGTTCGACCAATTCGGTGGATATAACTCTCTGTTTTTTCAGGTATGTCATAATTGACAACTAATTCAATATCAGCCACATCAATTCCTCTTGCCGCAACATCAGTAGCCACTAAATGACTGAAGTAACCACGTTTAAAATCTTGAATTGTTTGGCTTCGGTCTCTTTGCTCCATACCACCATGTAGTTTTTCTACTCGAATGCCTAACTGTTTTAAAGAATCTGTTAAACGGTCTACCATTATTTTGGTATTACAGAAGATAATACTACTATTTGGATTTTTCACCACAAATAAATCTTTCATAACCGCTTGCTTATCATCGTCTTCAACATAAATAAATTCCTGTGTGATTTTAGGTTTAGTTGTAGCTGTTGCTTGAATTTCAACAAAATGAGGTTTCTTTAAAAGTTGTTGTGCTAAATTCATAATCTCTTTAGACATTGTCGCTGAAAAAAGAGCGGTTGTTTTTTTATTCGGTAAAGCTCGTAAAACACTTTCTACTTGCTCCACAAATCCCATAGCTAACATCTCATCTGCTTCATCAATGACAACAGTTCTGATTTTACTTAAATCAATTGTGCCACGCTCAATATGATCCATTAATCTTCCTGGCGTTGCCACAACAATATGAGTTCTTTGTTTTAAGTTTTTTACTTGAGATTGATAAGAACTTTTCCCAAATACCGCCTCTACTTTAATTCGTTTGTATCGACCAATATTAAAAATCTCATCTTTAATTTGTGTAGCCAATTCTCTTGTCGGTGTTAAGATAAGTGCTTGTGGTGCACGTTCTTCCCATTTTAATCTTTGACATAAAGGAATACCAAAAGAAGCTGTTTTACCACTTCCTGTTTGAGATTTTACTAATACATCTTTTTTGTCTAATAAAAGAGGTATTACTTCCTTTTGTACTTGGGTTGGTTCATTGTATTTTAAGACAGATAAAGCCTTAATAATACTTTCATCTAAATGATAACGTTCAAATTTATTTTCAGTCATTTTTTACATCCTTCTACTTTAATAAACAAGTAAAAGATGACCCTTTTTCCTCGTTTAATATTATTTTTAGCTTAAACAGTTTAACACGCTAGAGAAAATAAGACACGCAAAAAGAAATATCTATCATTGAAATCACACAAACAGAAAATAACTATCTGGTTCTTCTTTATTTTTTAAAATATTTTCTAGCATGACTTTAAATCTATTTTCTAATGTTGGTTGCTCTAAAATTTTAAATATCGAGATAGCTTGATAACAAGATTGGAGACCTTCTTCTTTATCACCAAATACAATTGTGTACCAGCCTTCAAAAAATAATTGAAACGTACTACTAGTTAAATCTCTTTCATCTTTTAATAATCTTCTTGAAAGCTGTAAGGCTTCACTTGCCCACTTTTGATGACGGAAATTAACAAAATAAGAAAAACTAGAAAAAATAACTTCAATCTTTAAATGCGACATAACGTGTAGCTGACTTTCTTTTTCAGTCCTTGAAATAGCAACCTTTAACAAATGATTGACCTGTTCTCCATTAAATGTAAATACAAAAATCCTAAATAAAAGAACTTCAAAAACTCCCCAATCTTCAACTTTATACAAATAAGAGACGACAGGCTTTGTTAAATAGTTAATTTCTCCCATTATTTTTTCAACTGTCTTATCATCGCTATCATCAAGATTAGATTGATAGGTAAAAATACAAACGTCACAATAAATAATCACGAAACGTTGCCACCCTATTTTAGGATTTAATTTTTCTTTAAAACCCTTCATTTCAATAATACCTTGTTCAAAACCAATTTGATTAATATTTGTAATAACTTGCATAATCTCTGCTAAACAAAAATAAAATTCACTTGTTAAATAACCACGTAATACTTTTAAATCACGATTAAGCGTTGGACGACTTTCCAGTTCTCTTAAATAGAAAAATTCCTCAAAAGACACATTGATATTTTGTAGCAATCTTTCTAATCGATGCATGCTAATATTTGAATTACCTTTTTCAAACTTGCTAATAAAAGAAACACTATTCAACTCATCAGCAATCTGTTCCAATGAAAAACCTCTATCTTTTCGTAGTTTTCTAAATAAAGTTCCTTCTTCCAATACCTCACCTTTTTTCCACTATAGTAGAATTTCTATCTTCATTCATTCTACCCCATCTATACTTAGTTTAACAAATAAACTTTGAGGTGATTGATATGAATATCTATTTAAAAAATAAAGGCTATCGTACTTTAACAAATGCTTCTTTACTAAATGCCATTGGAAACAGTCTTTATAATATTGTATTTATTGTTTACGCTAGTACGTTACCCTTTAATACCCTAGCTGTTTCACTCGCATCTATGGCTATCTTTATCCCTAGTTTCTTTCAACCCTTTGTTGGCTATCTAGCAGATAAAACAACTAAAAAACTGCGATGGAATGTTTTATCTCGACTGATTCAAGCAATGCTTTTTATCTTACTAGCAGTATTGATTTTATTAGAACCTAATTTTTCTCTATTTATCATTTTACTTTTAATTAATGTTCTAGGCGATTGCTTCGGCTTTTTCAGCAGTGCGTTACAATTACCTTTTGTTAAACACTTGATTCCAGAAACTGACTTAAGAGAAGCTATGGGTTTTCAAAATGCTCTTCAAACATTAGTTCAATTGATTTTTCAAGGAATCGGTGCCTTTTTCATTGTTAAATTAAATTATAATTTTTCATTATTCGCTATCATTAACGCCCTTACATTTGTACTCGCGGCATTAATTATTATTAGTCGTTATTCTCTTCTTTCTAAAATCAATATTCAAGTCGAAGAAGTAACAAGTCATTTATCTTCGTCATTTAAACATGATTTCAAAGAAACCTTCCATCTATTATGGAAAAACCCTTTCTTAAAAATGATAGTTATCTTTGCAGTCCTTATCAATTTACTTGGTTCTTCAACAGATGGTTTACTAAATATTTCTCTGCTTAGTCGCGAAAATTTATGGGTTAATAATCTCCCTAATACATTGGCTCTTGTTGGGATTAGTACGTCTATTGGTTTATTACTAGGTTCTCTTTTAACAAAAGACTTTTTCAAAAATGTATCTAGTTTAACTCTGATTAGTCTCATTTTACTAAATACTCTTTTACTACCAATAATTGTGTTAGTCATTAAATCCAAATTTATTTTGTTTGGTTTACTTTTCACTTTAGGTTATTTATTAGGTAAAATAAATCCAAGAACCTCTGCTTATATCATAAGTGAAGTGCCACAAGACAAATTAGGTCTAACAAGTGGTATCTTTAGTATCTTAGTCATGGCAGGAACTCCTATTGGCCAACTTATTTTTTTAGGAACTGCCAATATAGCAACTGACACATTAAGTTGGATAATTTTTGCTATTTTCTCTTTAATATTTTTACTTATTTCACTAGTCTTTAGCAAACAAGTTGTTGATCCAATCACTTCTAATTAATTTTCAATCAGCCAAATGACAAAATAGCAGATGAAAACAATGACTACTTCCTGTTTTCATCTGCTATTTATTTTACGCTAATCCTAAAGCTGCAATAATAATTGAAAAGACTATGACACCTACTAAAAGTGTAGTGGTTTTAACTTTTTTACCTAATAACCAATAGATAACAATAAAGAATAGCGCTGGGAAAAAGCCTAACATAATTTGATCAACATACTCTTGTAGTGGCACTGCAATTTCACCAGAACCAACTTTTTTAGTTAACTCAAATACAACGTTTGAAGCAGTCATTCCCCCAATAACCATCAGCCCAAGCATCGAAGCTGCTGAGGTTATTTTCTCAATTAAGCCACTATCTCCTAAATCACTAAAGAATTTAGCACCATATTTAAACCCTTTATCTAAACAGATATAGCGTAAGATAAAATGAGGTACATTGATAATTAGTAAGAATAAAATCGGCCCTAAGATATTTCCTTGAGTAGCTAAAGAAATCGCAATCCCTGAAGCAATAACTTTTAAAGTTCCCCAAAAGAAAGAATCTCCCACACCAGCAACCGGTCCCATTAAACTCGATTTAACAGCGTTGATACTTGCTGGGTTAAAGTTAGGATTTTTACTATTCTCTTCTTCCATTGCACCAGAAATACCAAATAATAAGGTTGAGATATGTGGTGTTACTGACATAAACTCTAAATGTCTTTCTAAAGCTTCTTTTTTATCTTCTTTATTTTTATACAAACGTTTAATTATTGGAGCCATTGTATAGGCATAAGCCATATGCTGCATTCTTTCATAGTTCCAAGATGAATCTAGAGTCAATGATCTAAAATAAACTGACCAAAAATCTTTTCTAGTAATCTTCGAGTTTTCTGAAATTGTTTTTTCTTGATTATTAGAATTCGTTGTCATCAGCATATTCCTCCTTTTGTTTACTTCCTTCAAAATTCATAAATAGCATCACAACAACAATTCCAAATAACGCAATTCCCACTACTGTTACTTTAAGGTAAGCAGCAAGTAAAAAGCCTAATAATAAAAATGGAACTGTTTTTTTAGACATCATCATACGCGCTAACATGGCAAAACCAATAGCTGGAATAATTCCTGCAGCAATATCTAAGCCGTGTGTCACAAATTCTGGTACATAAGATAATACTTTTTCAATAAAAGGAACACCTAAATAAAATCCTAATGCTACAATTAGTGCTAAAATAACTTTATTTCCAATACCTGCAATAATATGAATTCTTTCGACACCCTTAATATCCCCTTCAGCTGCTTTTTTATCTGCTCTATGAGCTGCACCTGTTAAAAGGAATGTCATTTGTAAGTTATCAATTAATAAAACAAGTGTCGCAATAGGCACAGCTAGAACAACAGCTGCTGATACAGATTGACCACTCATAATAACATACGAAGTTGCGATAATTGTTCCTGACACAAAATCAGGTGGATTACTTGCCCCAACAGGAAACGCTCCCATAAATACTAACTCTAAAGTCGCTCCTAAAGTAATCCCAGCGGTTATGTCCCCTAATGCTAAACCAACAAGTGGTGCAACAACAATTGGTCTGTTCCACATCGTTGATCCAAACCAACTATGTAAATAAGCAAATAATGCTATTAAGAACATCCAAAGTACATTCATAAATGTAACTTCCATATTAATCTCCCCTTAATCTCTTATGGCAATAACTTTTCAATATCAACAGCTTTTTCATCTGGTACTAATTGAACCGTTTGTTTAATCCCTTTAGCTGACATTTCGTTGATTAATTTAATATCATTTTCTGATAAATGAACCGCTTTTGAAATTTGTTTACGATCTTCCCCATTTTTCATACCACCAAGATTAATCTCTGTAATTGCTGGCACTAATTGACTTAAGCGGTAAACATCCTCAACTGATTCTGATAAGATAAATAATTTATATTTATCTGTTACACCTGAATTTAATGCTTTAGCTGAATCTTCAATGTTTTTCATAACTAACTTCACACCAGATGGTTTAGCCATCTTCATAGCGCTCATTTTTAAACTATCATTCATCAAATCGTCACTAGCGATCAATATACAGTCTGCATCTAAAAATTTAGTCCAAGTAAATCCTACTTGTCCATGAATTAAACGATGGTCTACTCTTACTTTTTTAATCATTTAGCTCACTCCTTAATTGTTTGACAACGTCCATAAATTCTTTAACGTGTTCTGCTTTTAAATCTCCTGTATCTTTTCTAGTGTCTTTGAAATAACTTCCAACAATAGCAGCATCCCCAACTGCTAATTGTTCTTTAACATTGTCCTTAGTTAATCCAGCAGCCACTACTAATGGAAACTCACCCAATTCTTTTCTAAATAGCTCAATTTTGTCCATTGATGTTTCTTGACCTGTTGCATTCTCTGTTACAGCGATTGCATCACATCTTGTTTGCCCAATAGCTAAATCCTCTTCGACAGTTTTCTCAGAAAGCATTGGTTGATACTTGAATCTAACTCCACCAATTAGTAAAGCATCTGTTTGACTACGGTACATCTCAAAAAACTTCTCTAATGAATATTCATCTCTTGGTTTAACGTGTCCTACGACTGAATCAATTTGCATAAAATCTAATTTGTATTGGTTAGCTAAATAAAAGCCTAGAGCATCTACATTTAATACATTCACCCCAATAGGAATTGATAAATCTAAAGAAGTAATATAGTCTAAAGCTTTTACAAGATGATTGTAATTACCATAATAGTTTTCCATTAAAATAGCGTCTATGTCATTATCGACATAAATTTGAATTTCTTTTTTTGCTCGCTTTAATATGTCAGCTTCAGTATCACCTTTTAAATGGATTACACCGATAATCGGTTTTTTATTTTTAAATAAATTTAAGAAGTTACGTTTCATTTATTTCCACTCACTTTCAAAAGTCATCATTGTCTTCTTCAATTAATTGAACTCGTTTAATACCATCTCTTGCATTTGAAATAACTGTATCTACTAAATCTTCAGTTAATTCTCCTGGTGTTAATAAAAATTCAAGAGCAAGATTTAGGTTTACACCTGACACTAAAAATACATTTTGTTCCTGAGTTAACGGAACAAATGAGTTAACAACGCTTGCTCCAAACAAATCTCCTAGTATTAAGTATTGTTTATCAGATGCCAAATTTTTAGATAATTCCTCAGCAAAATCTGAGGCACTCTCACCAGGTCTTAATTGATAAGTAATAATCTCATCAGCAGACTCTCCTGCAATCATTTGAAGTGATTGTTTAATGCCTTTTGAAAAATCCCCATGAGTAGCTATAATCATTTGTCTCATAACTAATCCTCCCCTAATTATTGTATGAACGAATAGCAACTTTATAAACGTCACTCTTAATAAATTGTTCGTTAAAGTAAATAATCTCATTGTTTTCCCCTAAAACAGTTTGATTTATTTTAACGAGTGGTTCTTCATGCTCTACATTCAATGAGTCACTTAATTCATCATCAGCCAAAGCAATTTCGATAATATTATCAAAATACACAGGCTTTAATCCATAGTTTTTTAATGTATTTAATAAAGACGTATCGGCTAAATCAATCTTTTCTAAAAAATCACAATCGGTTCTGAATGAATCTGTTTCAAAGATTGCTGGTTCCCCATCAAGCAATCTTATTCTTTTTAATCGAATAATTTCCGTTCCTTCAGAAACCCCTAAGTACTCACTAATCCTTTTTCTTGCAGGTTTTCTTTCAATCGAAATTATTTTAGTGGTTGGTACTTTTTTCATTTGTAGACCTGACTCTGTAAAACTGCCCCCAGCAGACATCGTCTCTACATAAACTGGCATTGCCACAAAAGTTCCCTTACCATGTTTTTTTACTAAAATATTTTCTTCCACTAAAAGCTTAATCGCATTTCTAACAGTCACTCTAGAGACACCATAAATATCCATAATTTGTTCTTCAGAAGGAATCTTATCCCCTACTTTATATTCCTCTTCTTGAACTTTTCTTAAAATAATATCATGTAACTGTTGGTATAACGGACTCATTGAATTAGAATCTAACTTACTCATGATATCCTCCTTTCTTTAATACGTGTTAATACGTCTTGTTGATTCATATACTAAAGCGTTTGCATTTTTTTGTCAAGCGCTTTCTCTCCTCTATTTTTATAAAGAACATCTTTATGTTATTTAAACAAAAAAAGTAGACTAGCTTTAACAAAAGCCAGTCTACTTTTCCTTATCTTATCTTGCTGCCATTTTTTTAAATCTTTTCATACCAACCATTCCCATTATAACTGTAAAAATAGCAATTCCCGCTAAACTAAACCATAATGGCATTGCTGTTGTTGTTTCAATCATTGTGCTTCTAAGGGCTTCATTAATATAAACTAATGGATTAAGTAACACTAAACCTTTCATAATTGGAATAACTGATAACGAATCCCAACTAAAGAAAATCGCTCCTGTAAAAATAATTGGCATTAAAAATCCAGGGAACATTGCTGCTATTTGCATTGGTTTCACAATCGTTCCAACCAATAATCCCAAAGTTGCTGAAGTAACTGAGCTTAACAATAAAATAACTACTAACATCAGCATATCAAAACTTGTCATAGAAAATTCTAAATTACTTGCCATAAAAATGAGTGAAATAGGTAGTACTAATAATGCACCAATCCACGATTCAATAATTCCTACTACCATTTTTGACCACGCTGTTACTTTGATACTAACAGGCGCTTGTAACCTGTCTTCAATTTCTCGCGAGTTGTTAAAATCCATTGAAAGAGGAACTGCTGTCCCATGAATCCCTGTTATTAATAAACTCATTCCAACCATTCCAGGAAACATTTGATTTGGAAAATCAGATGATAGAATCCCTATTTTAGGCAGTACATACCCATAAGTTAGGATTAAAATAAAAGGTAACATGGCTACTCTAAAAATAAATTCTCCCCAGTTTCTTAATTGAATCATTAAATCTCTTTTTACCATTATCCAAAAAACCATTGATGTTTTCACTTGATTTCCCATTTTATTTGTCCCCCTCGTTTGTTATTAAATGAATGAAAATATCATCTAAAGTAGTTGAACTTAATTGAATATTCTCTAATTGAATCACTGAATGATCAAATAAATGAAGAACATCCGTTAAAGCTTCTTTACTTGATTTAGGATAGATAACATAGTTTTTTCCATCTACAACTTTGACACTTTTAACTGTTGCTAATTTCTCTATTTGTTTTGTAAAAATATCAGATACTTGACCAACTTTTAAATAGATTAAGCTTTCAGAAGGTATCTGTTTTCTTAATTCGTCTATTGTTCCAATAGCTTTAATTTCTCCTTTATTGTAAATGGCTACTCGATCTGAGAATCTTTCTGGTTCTTCCATGTAGTGAGTTGTTAAAAAGACTGTGGTTTTATTTTCTTTATTTAGTCTTAAAACATGTTCCCATAAAATTTCTCGGTAAGCTGGATCTAATCCTGTTGTTGGCTCATCTAGAAAAAGAATAGCTGGTTTATGCATAATAGCACGAGCAATTTTTAATCGTTGGGCCATTCCCCCAGAAAAGCTCTTCACGTAATCATCTTTCCAATCATATAAACCAAAATCTTTTAATAAACTTTCTGCTCTTTTTTCTGATTCTTCTTTACTTAGTCCAAAATAACGGCCATGATACAACAAGTTTTCATGAGCTGTTAATCCTCTATCTAAGTTATTATGTTGAGCAACAATCCCTATTTTAGTTCGCGCATTAATCGGATTTTTCTTAATATCCTCACCATCAATTTTAATTGTTCCTGATGTAAGTGATAACTGAGTTGTTACCATATTAATGGTTGTACTCTTTCCTGCCCCATTAGGCCCTAAAAAACTAAAAACTTCACCTTCATATAAATCAAATGAAATACCATTTACTGCTGTGTGCGATTCGCCATTAGCTTTTTTAAAGACCTTTTTTAAGTTATTAACCTCTAATATTTTTTTCATTTTTATCCTCCTTCTATAATTTACATTTGTAACTTGAATTCATCTTAACTTATTAATTTACAAACGTCAACTATGAAGATAAAAAAAGTGATAGGATTATCTCCCATCACTTCTCTTGTTACGAACGTCTTCTTCTAATAAATAGTCCCATGCTTGAAATTGACACAATTGCTATTCCTATTAAACTAGACAACAGAGTATCAGCCTCACCTGTTTTAGGTAAGAATGAACTACTTCCTGATTTAGGTAGGTGTCCTTCTCCAGGAGTTTTTGGTTCCACTGGATTAGTTGGATCTGTTGGGTCAATTGGTTTAACCGGTTCCTCTACTAACGTATTGGTAATGGTTGTTCCATTCACTTTACTAGTATAGCCTTTGACTGGAATTTCTTTTACTGTGTACTCATATTCATTTAATTCTTTATCGTATTTTGGTAAATCACCAAAACTAAAGTCCCAGTTGCCAGAAGCATCGGCTTGAACTGTTTGAGATTTAAATGCTTCTTTTCCACCATTTTGATACAGCTCTACAATAATTGAATCTGGTCGCTTATTGGCTTTATTATTATTATCTTCCCATAACTTTTGACCACTAATTTCTGTTAATTCTTCATTACGGTAAGTATTTGTAATAATAGTCCCCGCTACCTCACTGTCGTAATTAGCAACAGTTTTTTCTTTTACCGTGTAGGTATATGGATTTAATTCCGCATCATATTTTGGTAAGTTTTCAAATGAGTAATACCATTTATTATCTAAATCCGCACTGACTTCTTGCGTTTTAAATACTTCTTTACTGTCGTTTTGATACAACTCAACAGTGATACTATTTGGTCTAACTTTTAATTTATCATCAAAGTCTTTCCAGCGTTTTTCACCTTCTACTTTTGTTGTTTCATCATTACGATACGTATTAGTAATAGTTGTGCCTTCGACTGAAGAATCATAGTGTTTCACTACTTTTTCTTTAACAGTATATGTATATTCATTTAAGTCATCATCATATTTTGGTAACTCTTTAAATGAATAATACCATTTACCATCTTCATTCGCCTGAATTCGTTGTGTATCAAATGGTTTTGCTCCACCATTTTGATACAGTTCCACAGTGATTTCATCTGGACGAGACTCTAATTTGTTATCAAAGTCTTTCCATAATTTTTCACCTTCAACTTCTGTTACTTCATCGTTACGATAGGTATTAACAATGGTTGTTCCTTCAATTGAAGAATCGTAGTGTGGTACACCGTGCTCTTTAATAGCATAAGCATACTCATTTAACTTTGGATCATACTTAGGTAGATCTTCAAATGTAAATGACCAACTACCATCTCTTGCCATTTTAACTTCTTGGGTTTTAAATGGTTCGCTACCTTCATTTTGATAAACATCCACAAAAATCGATTGTGGACGATATTCAAGTTTATTCCCTGAATCTTTCCAAATTTTTCTACCACTTAATTTAATTAGATGGTCATTTCTAAAAGTATTGGTAATGGTTGTTCCTTCAATTTGACTACTGTACAGTGGTACAAATTGTTCTTTAACAGTGTACTCATACTCATTTAGATTCTCATCATATTTCGGTAAGTCTTTAAATGAATAGTTCCAGTCACCTTCTTCATTACCACTTACTTCTTGTGATTTAAACGGTGTTTCTCCACCATTTTGATATAAGTGAATAGTAATACTTTCTGGTCTTAGATGTAATTTATTATCTTGATCATCCCATATTTTCTTACCACTTAATTCGGTTATATCATCATTACGGTAAGTATTAGTAATTGTAGTGCCTACAACTGATGACTCATAGTGTGATACTTTTTGTTCTTTCACTGTATAAGTATATTCATCTAAGTTGTCATCATATTTCGGTAGATTCTCAAATGTGTAGTTCCAATCACCTTTTTTATCAGCCTTAATAGTTTGTGATTTAAATGGCGTTTTCCCGTTATTTTGATACAGGTCTACTGTAATGGTTTCTGGACGTACATTTAATTTATTATCTAAATCATCCCATACTTTTTTACCAGCCACTTTTGTCACATCATCATTGCGATACGTATTAGTAATCGTTGTTCCACTAACATCAGAAGTATAATGTGGTACTTCTTGTTCTTTTACTGTGTAACTATATTCATTTAAGTCTTTATCATATTTTGGTAAATCTTCAAATGAATAGCGCCAATTATTATTTTCATCTGCTTTTACTTCTTGTGTTTTAAATGGTTTTTGACCGTTATTTTGATACAACTCAACTGTAATTGATTTAGGTCTAGCTTGTAATTTATCTTGATTATCCTGCCAAATTTTCTCACCATTAACTTGTGTTAAATCATCATTTCGATACGTATTAGTGATTGTTGTTCCACTAATTGCTGTTTCGTAATGCGGCACTTCTTGCTCTTTCACTGTATAAGTAAATTCATTTAACTCTTCGTCATATTTGGGTAAGTTTTTGAATGAATAACGCCACTGCTTATCAATTCCAGCTTTTACTTCTTGCGTTCTAAACGGCTTATCCCTGCCATTTTGATATAATTCTACAGTAATTGTGTTCGGTCTGATTTCTAATTTGTTATTAACATCTTCCCAAACCTTCTTACCTTTTACTTCAATTAAATCATTATTTTGGTAGGTATTGGTAATCGTTGTTCCTTCAATATTACTTGTATAATGTGGAACAACTTGCTCTTTTACAGTGTAATCATATTCATTTAAATCAGTATCATATTTTGGTAAGTCTTTAAATTCATAGGTCCACTTGTTAGCTGAGTCTGCTTTTACTTCTTGTGTAGCAAAAGGCTCAAGTTGATTATTTTGATACAACTCAACAATAATTTTTTCTGGACGAGAGTTTAATTTATTATCAAAATCTGTCCATACTTTTTCACCTTTGAGACTGGTTTTATCATCATTACGATAAGTATTTGTGATGGTTGTTCCATCTACCTTACTGTCATAATGATGGACTTCTTGTTCCTTAACTGTGTAACGATATTCAGTTAAGCTCTCATCATATTTTGGTAAATCAGTGAACTCATAGGCCCATTTATTATCTTTTCCAGCTTTTACAACTTGTGATTTGAATGGTTTTTCACCTTCATTTTGGTAAAGGTCAACAGTAATTGAGTCTGGACGAGAGTTTAGTTTATTTTTCTCATCTTTCCACACTTTTTTACCATCAATACTAACTTTTTCATCATTACGATATGTATTAGTAATCGTTGTTCCACTAACAGCAGAATCATAATGAGGGACTTTTTGTTCTTTCACTGAGTAACTATAAGCGACTAATTTCTCATCATATTTTGGTAAGTCATTAAACGCATACTTCCAATTACCATCTTTATCAGGCACTACTAATTGTGAACGGTAAGCATCTTTACTGTCATTTTGATATAAATCAACAGTAATAACACTTGGACGAACACCTAATTTATCATTGAAGTCTTCCCATTTCTTTTCACCTTTAACTTTAGTTGTTTCAACATTTTTAAAGGTATTGATGATAGTTGTTCCTTCAATAATAGTTGTATACCCTTCTACAGGTTGTTCTTTCACTGTATAAACATACTCGTTTAAATCTTTATCATATTTGGGTAAGTCAGTAAATTCATAAGCCCAATCATTGTCTTTACCAGCTGTTACTTGTTGCGTTTTAAATGGCTTCTTACCATTATTTTGATAAAGTTCTACAGTAATTGAATCTGGGCGTTTATTTAGCTTATCCCCTTCATCATTCCACTGTTTATTCCCTTCAACTTTAGTAAGATCTGTATTTTGATAAGTGTTAGTGATAGTTGTTCCTTTAATTTTACTTTCATAATGAGGAACAGATTCTTCTGTTACTGAGTATTTGTATTCATTTAGTTGATCATCATATTTTGGTAATTTCTTAAATGAATAGTTCCAGTTACCATCTTCATCAGGTGTTACTGTTTGGGTTTTGAATACTTCTTTATTGTCATTTTGGTATAAATTCACTTGGATAGACTCTGGACGAGATTCGATTTTATTATCAAAATCACCTTTCCAAATCTTTTCACCAGTTACCTCAGTCGTTTCTTCATTTAGATAAGTATTTTTGATATCCATACCTGTCACTTGACTAGTATAGTTATTAATTGAATGCTCTTTCACTGTATAGATGTACTTGTCTAGATGACTGTCATATTCTGGTAAATCTGTAAATTCATAAGTCCAATGACCTTTTTTATCAGCTGTTACTTTTTGAATTTTAAATGGACTTTGACCTTCAACTGGCGTTGGTTGATCTACAGTTGTTTGATATAACTCAACAAAAATACTATCTGGACGTTTGTTTAGTTTATCTTCAAAATCATCCCATGTTTTCTCACCTGTTAAAGAAATGGTTGAAGTATTTTGATACGTATTTCTGATTAACGTACCTTCGACTTTACTATCATAATTCTTCACTGTTTTTTCTTTTACAGTATAATCATAAGCTTTTAGTTGGTCATCATATTTGGCTAAATTCTCAAATTTGTAAGACCAATTACCATCACTATCAGCTTTCACTGTTTGAGTTTCAAGTGGTTGATCGCCATCATTTTGATATAGTTCTACTTGGATTGATTTTGGACGTGTATTCAGTTTGTTGTCCTCATCTTGCCAAATTTTTTGTCCTTCAATACTTACTTTTTCATCATTGCGGTATTTGTTCGTAATAGTTGTCCCTTCAATTGTTGTCTCATAATGAGGTACTACTTTTTCTGTGACTGTGTAAGTATACTCATTCAACTCATCATCATACTTAGGAAGATCAACAAAATCATATTGCCAATTACCTTCACTATCAGCAGTGATTTCTTTTTTATCCATAGCATCTTTAGAGTCATTTTGATGTAATTCAACAACAATTGATTCTGGGCGACTATTTAGTACGTTGTTTTCGTCATCCCATACTTTTTTACCACTAATACTTGTTGTTTCATTATTTTGATAAGTATTTGTAATCGTTGTGCCATCAATTTCTGTTGCATAGTTTTTAACTGGCTGCTCTTTAACAGTATAAGTATATTCATTCAAAGCATTATCGTACTTAGGTAAGTCTTTAAAGCTATACTTCCAGTTACCATTACTATCTGCTTTTACTGTTTTCACACTGTAAGGAGCTGTTTGCTCATTTTGATAGAGTTCAACTCGAATCGATTTAGGACGTTTATTTAATTTGTTATCTAAATCGCTCCATTTTTTCTCACCAGTTACTTCTACTTTGTCATCATTGCGATAAGTATTTTTAATAGTTGTTCCTAGTATTTCACTATCGTATTTTGGTACTTCTCTTTCTTCAACATGATAGCTAAATAATTCTAACTGTTCATCATATTGAGGGAGGTCTGTAAACTCATACGACCATTTCCTATTACTATCAGCTATAACTTCTTGAGTGGCATAAGGCTTTTCTTGATTATTTTGATATAAATCAATATAAATTTTATCTGGTCGAGTATTTAATTTATTACCTTCATCTTCCCAAATTTTCTCACCTTTTAGACTAATCGTTTTTTTGTTGATATATGTATTGGTAATGGTGTTACCCTTCGTTTCAGTCTCATAGCCAGGAACTTTTTGCTCCTTAACTGTGTACTCATAAGGAACTAGTTTATCATCATATTTTGGTAAATCTTTAAACTCATATGACCATTCATCTGTTCCACTCGGTAATAGAACTTCAGTTTTATATGGTTTTTTTCCACCATTTTGATAGAGATCTACTTTAATCATAGAAGGACGAGTATTTAATTTATCACTTTGATCTTTCCAGATTTTTTTAACAGGAACTGTTACTTTTTCATCGTTTTGATAGTAGTTTGTAATAGTCGTGCCTTCAATTTCTGTTTTGTAACCAGGAACTTTAGGTTCTCTTATTGAATACGTATATTCTTCTAGGTTTGCGTTGTATTTAGGTAAGTCTTTAAATTCATACAGCCATTTACCATCTTTACCTTCAACAACATCTTTGGTTTCTAATAATTTATCGCCTTGATATAGCTCAACTTGAATTGATTCTGGGCGAGTGTTTAATTTATTTTCTAAATCTTTCCAGATTTTTTCACCAGAAAGATTCACTGTCTCATCATTTCTATAACTATTAATGATATTAGTGTCACTAACAGCACTATCGTAATGAGCAACAGGTTGTTCTTGAACTGTATAAGTATATAGATTTAACTCGTCATCATATTTTGGTAACTCTTTGAAAGAATAGTACCAATAACCTTTTTCGTTTGGAGTCACTTCTTGAGTTTGGTAAACGTCACTAGAATCTGATCGATACAAATCAACTTTAATTGATTCAGGACGAGATCCTAATTTATTATCATGGTCTAACCAAGCTTTAAATCCATTTACCTCGATGGTTTCAGGATTATCATATTTATTAGTAATCGTTGAAACATTACTAACCGGATCATCTATGATAGTTGCTGTGTAATCAGATACCTTCATCTCTTTTGCCGTATATTCATATAGTTCTAGATTATTATCATACTTTGGTAAGTCTTTAAATTCATATGACCAATTCCCATTAGAATCTGACAAAATAGTTTGTGTTTTATAAGGAAGACGACCGTTATTACGGTAAAGGTTAACACGAATACTTTCAGGTCTAGTATTTAGCTTGTTACCTTGATCTTCCCATTTTTTAATAATCTTAACATTAGTTTTATCATCATTTACATAGTGATTGTAAATAGTATTTTCTGACCCTTCATAAATAACACTTTCATAGTGAGGAACCTCGACTTCTTTTACTGTATATTCGTAAAGATCATAGTTCTCATCATACTTCGGTAATTCTTTAAAATCATACTTCCAATCACCTTGAGCATTTGGTGTCACCTCTTGTGTTTGATAAGGTTGGTCATTACCATTTTGATAAAGTTCTACAGTAATTGAGTCTGGACGAGTACTTAATTTATTTTCTAAATCCATCCAAATTTTTTCACCAGACACTTCTGTTTTTTGATTATTTTTATAAGTATTAGTTAAGTCATAACCATCAACATTCAGTGTATAATCAGGAATTTCAACTTCTTCAACACGATAACTATATTCATTTAACTTACTATCATATTTAGGTAAATCAGTGAAACTATATTCCCAATCACCATTTTCATTTGGCAACAAAACTTGTTCTTTAAATGGTGTTTTTAAGCCACTTTGATAAAGTAAAACAGTTATTGATTCTGGACGGGTTTCTAATTTATTTTCTAAATCTTTCCAGATTTTTTTACCATGAACCTCAACTTTTTCATTGTTGATATAACTATTGATAATATCATCATTAGCAACCATAGTCTCATAGTGATCTACTTCAAGTTCATTTACAGAATACAAGAATTCATTTCCAAATTCATCGTATTTAGGCAACTCATTAAATTCATATCGCCAACCATCTAACACACTAATTTCTTGGGTTATCAGTTGATTATCGCTACCCATCATTGGTTGTTCATTTTGATACAACTCAACTGTAATACTTGATGGACGAGTACCTAGTTTGTTCTTTTCATCGTTCCAAATCTTAGTACCAGAAATACTTGTTTTAGCATCAAGTTCAGTTGCTCGGTTAATGAATTGTGTAGCTCCATCATCATGAGTAGCCGTGTAACCTGGTACAACCTCTTCTTCCACCCAATAGTTAATTTCTTCTCCCATTTCATCATAAACAAGTAAGTCTTTAAACTCGTGTTCCCAATTATTTTCTTCTGATAAATTCACTACTTGATTAGTTGGGTGTAGTGTTACTTTTAATTCTGTTGGGCGGATATTAAATTGGTCCTCAAAATCGTCCCATTTTTTACTAACTCCTAAAGATGTTTTTTCAGTATTAACATATTTATTAGTAATTGTATAATCTTCAATAGTTGTTGTGTATTTAGATACCTTTTTCTCTCGGACAGAATACTCAATCTTATTTCCTAAAGCGTCATATACAGGATAACCTTTATTAAATTCATATTTCCAATCATGCTTAGCATCTGTTTTAGTTTCGTCAATTTTAGTATCCCCATCATACAGGTATATAGTTACTGAACCTGGACGAGTTTTAAATTTATTATCATAATCATCCCATACTTTTTCTCCAGAAAAATTAATTTTCTCTTGATTAACATAGTGGTTAATTAAATCATTTCCTACTACCTCAGATGTGTAACCATGTTGGTTATTAATAATTACTTCTTTTACAGAATAAGTATATTCATTACCTTTGTCATCATACTTAGGCAATTCTTTAAACTCATAATGCCAATTAGTTTCAGCCGTTACCACTTGATTTGTTACTTGTCCGTCATTTCTTACTAATTGAACTGTCACATCTGAAGGTCGCGTGTTAAATTTATTTTCATAATCATCCCACGTTTTTTCGCCTTCTATTGAAATTGTTTCAGTATTTCTATAAGTATTAGTTAAGGTAACAAGTATTGTATTATTTTCCTCTGTAACTTCTTTAGATACAGTATATGGCGCTGGTACTTCTTCTGTTACGCTATATTTATAAATAACACCATTTTCATCATATTTAGGTAACTCTGTAAATTCAAAGGAATAACCTTCTGATTTTTTCACTTCTTTTGTTTCAATCACATCATTGTCTTGTAATAAATGAACCTTAAAAGATTCTGGACGTGTCTCAAATTTATCATTATAATCGTCCCACAGCTTATAACCATTAATTGTTATTTTTTCATTATTACGATATTTATTGATAATATTACTTCCGTCATAAACTGGCTCATTATAACCATTTCCAACAGCTTCTTCTTTTACTGTATAGACATAATTTTTGTTTGTAGTTCCGTTAATTTTAGGCAGTTTCTCAAAAGCATATTCCCAATTACTTTCTTCACTTACTTGCTGACTCATTATTTCACCTTTGTCATCAAGCATTACTTCACCATCTTGCAATAAAGTAATTGTTACAAAGTTCGGGCGTAATTTAAATTGGTTTTCATAATCGTCCCATATCTTCATTCCACTTAAACTTGTTAAAGCTTCATCTTCATTTAGTTTATTGTTAATTGTTACTAAATCATTTTTGGTGTTATGAGTTGTAATATAGGTTGATATCCCCTCTTCTACTACGGTATAAACATAGGCTTTTCCATTGTTATCGTATTTGTCTAAGCCATCAAATGTATGCTGCCAGTTATTACTTTCTGAAAGTTCAGTGGAGCTTAATTGTGTTCCATTTTTTAGTAGATTAACTTTTATTTTCTCAGGTCTTATGTTTAACAAGTTATCTTTATCTTCCCATTTTTTTATAACAGAAATTTCTGTTTTCTCAGTGTTAACATAAGTATTATAGATATCATTTCCTTTAACACTTGTTGTGTACTGGTCAACTGGCTGTTCTTTGACACTGTATTTTATTTCATTACCTGATTCATCATATTTAGGTAAATTGGTAAAACTGTATTTCCAGTCACCTGATTTATCTGGTTTTACTGTTTTAGTTTCTACAATTTTGGTTCCATTATAAAGTTCAACTTTAATTTCAGAAGGACGTGTTTTAAATTGATTGTCATAATCGTTCCAAATTTTTTCACCAGTAATTTCTGTTTTTTCAGTGTTTCTATATACATTGGTTATTTTATTATCACTTATCGTTGATGTGTAACCATTAGGTACATTATCTTCTTCTACTCGGTAGATGAATTTATTACCTTTATCATCGTATACAGGTAAATCAGTAAAACTGTACTTCCAATCCGTTTTTTCAGATACCTCTTGATCTTGTAACCATGTATTACCTTGATATAATTTTACAGTAATTGCTTTAGGACGAGTATTGAATTTATTGTCGTAATCATCCCATACTTTTTGACCCGTAACTTGTGTTACTTCATCATTCAAATAAGTATTCGTAATATCATACTCATTTACCGACTCTTTATATCCTTTAGGAACAGTATTTTCTTTAACTGTATAGACATGCTCTTCTTTACTATTTCCTTTGAATTTATTAAGTTCTTTAAACTCATATTTCCAATTAGTTGCTTTTGATACTTCTTGGAAATCAATTTTTATATCATCTTGATATAAATCTACAGTGATACTTTCAGGTCGTTTACCAAAAGCATTTTGTTGGTCTTCCCACTTTTTCTCACCTGATATAGAAATTTTTTCAATTGGTTTTACCGTATGTTTATTTCTTACAATAATATGATATGGATCATCTTTATCTACTGAATGATAATCAGTGTATCCGTCAACTTTATCTTCTTTGACAGTGTATTTAATTAGTTGCGAACGACTATCATACATGTCCAAATCATCAAATGAAAATTTCCAATTTGTTTTAGCTGAAACTTCTCGAACTTGATTTGGTACTTCAACACCATTGGCTTGTAGTCTCACAATGACTTTATCCGGACGAATTGAATCTTTATCTTCTTCATCATCCCATCGTTTTTCACCGGTTACTTTTGTCTTGCCTTTTAAATTTAGTGTATTCAACAAACTATATTGTAAATGCTTGCCACCTATGTAATTTGGTACTACAGCTTCTTCTATCCAATATTCATATTCTTTATTTGCCGTTTCATATTTGGGTAGGTCTACAAATTTGTATGACCAATTATAATTCCCAATCGGGCTTACCACTTGAGATTCGTAAGGTTTATTAGGATTATCATTTCTAAATAAATTAATAGTTACATTTTCGGGTCTAGTATTATATTTATTTGAATGATCATCCCAATTTTTATTCCCTTCAATAATAATAGTTTCTTTTGGAACTGGTTTGTAAGAATTAGTTATCGTTGTTCCTGATACTGTTGAGGTGTACCCATCTGGTACGTTTACTTCTTTTACTGTGTAATCATATGGTTGATCTTTACTATCATAGATTGGAACCTCTTTAAAATTATATTCCCAACTATCCCCTTTAGCTTCTGTTTTTTTATAAGGAGTACCATTTTGTAATAGTTCAACAGTGACACTATTGGGACGTTTGCCATCAACGTTTTCTTCATCACGCCAGATTTTTTTCCCGTTTATATCCATCGTTTTTGGTTTAATCAATGTATTAGTTAAATCGTATTTCCCTGTGTTCTCTGTTTCATAGTCTTTAACAGGAACTTCTTTTACTGAATACTTATATTCACGGTTATTTTCATCGTATTTAGGTAAATCAGAAAATTTATATCTCCATCGATTATCACTACCTGCTGTAACTGTTTTAGTTTGATAAGGCTTGATACTATTATCACTTCTCATTAGCTGAACTGTAATATAAGCTGGCCTTGTGCTTTCTTTATTACCATTATCTACCCAAATTTTTTCACCTTCAACAACAGTTGTTTCTACAGGTTTTTCCGTGTAAGTATTGGTAATTAGTGTTCCATCAACTTTTGATGTATACCCTTCTGGTACATTTACTTCCTCTACTGTATAGCGATAGAGATTACCATTAGTGTCACGTTTGGGTAACTCGGTAAAGGTGTATTTCCAGTCATTTGCTGCTGTTGCTTCCGTTTTAGTTAAAAATTTATCATTTTGAAGTAATTTTACTTCTACACTCTTTGGACGTTTTCCCGCTAAGTTCCCATCATCTTTCCATTCTTTTTTACCTGAAACACTTATTAATTCAATTTTTGTATAAGTATTAATTATATTGTTTCCATCTACTTTAGACTCATACCCATCTGGTGTATTTTTTTCTTTGACTGTATATTTATAGTCATCTCCTGTAGACTCATTTACTTTTGGAAGGTCCTCAAACTTATACTCCCAATTAGTGTTTGAACTAACTTTGGTTTCAGTTAAATAAACCTTATCTTGATATAACTCTACAATAATACTTTCTGGTCTATCTCTAGCTGCATCTTCGTTATCTTTCCATATTTTTCGACCTGATAAACTGGTTGTTGCTGCCTCTTTATAAGTATTGGTAATCGTTGTACCATTAACTGAAGTTTCATAACCATCTGGTACCTCAACTTCCTTAACAGTGTATTTATATTCTTGACCTGTTTTATTATTTATTTTTGGTAACTCACTGAACTCAAACTTCCAATTATCCTCTTCGTATACATAGTCATATTCATAATGATTGTTATCCTGTAACAACTCAATTTTAACTCTTTCTGGGCGTTTCTTAGCTTTATCGCCATCATCATTCCATTCTTTTTTACCTGAAAGACTTGTTGTTTCTTTGTTATGATATGTATTGGTAATGACATACTCATCAATTGATGTGTCGTAATTCGGTATATTGTCCTCTTTAACTGAATAATTTATTTTTTTACCATTTTTTTCTTCTGGTAAATCAGTAAACGTTCCTTTGTAATTATTATTTTTGTTTAGTGTTAACGTTTCACCTTGTACCGGTTCGTTGTTAGCATATAGGCGAACTGTTACTTCTGGAGTCTCTATTCCTGATGGAACATTTTTCCATTGTTTCTCAATAGGTATATCAATTGTTTTTACTGCTTGTCCTTCTTTAGGATTTGCTACAACTTCTTCAATTGGAGTTGTATTGTCATCAACAACCTTAACAATACGGCCATTCTTCATTTCATTACTAATTTCATAACCTTTAGGTGCTTTAGTTTCTACTAATAAATAATCACCTTTAGTTAATTTTCCAAAATTAGCAATCCCTTGATTATTTGTTGTTACTCGGTCAACAACCTTATTCGGGTCTTTTGATGTCCCTCTGTACAAAGTAAATTCAGCACCGCTTAATACCTCTTTGTTGTCATCTTCTGAAACTTTTTTCACAGTAAAATCTCTTAATTTCCCTTGAATCGTTCCTGAACTATCAGATACTTTTACTGGAATAGTAATATCTATTGGTTTGTCTGTTTTAATCACTCTATCTGCTGTAATACGAACACTATTTTTAGCTGTTTGATCACTCCCAAGAGGTGTTCCATAAGGGAATAATAATCTCCCTTGATAAGTTAATAATAATTTTTTATCAACTTCATCTTTCATAGTTATTTTGAAGTAACGTTCTGTATAATCAAGTTCGTAATCTTTTCCTTCAACTAATTTAGTTCCAGTTGCTGGATCTTTTATTTCGATAGTCTCTCGAATAACGACTTGATTTTCCCAATTTTCATCATAAATAACCACATTATTTAATCGGTAGCCATGAGGATTGATATCTACTTCCCAATCAACTTTATTAATATCATTAGCATTTTGTTTCCCTCTTTTTTTCAATAAATAATTGTTAGCATTATCAATTGTTAGAGAAGCTGTTGCTGATTTTTCCTCTGTAAAGTCATCACTATAATAAGCAGTATTTCTAACTTCTTTTGTTAAAACATCTAAATCATTGACGAGTTTTGTTCTGAATACCACTCGTTGGGCATTAGACGTCTGTTTAAGATTAGTTACTGTTAATTGTTTTTTTGAATCACTATAATCCACTGTTGCTGAAGATAAAGCATTCCAAACAGTCCCATCACGGTACTCTACTTTAGCTGACCCATTGACATAAGTTTGATCTGTCGGAATAGGATCTCGAAGTAAATTATCCTTAGAAATAGGAACATTAGCTCTTTCATTAACTTGAACGGTCCACTCAATTTCACGTGAATCTGGTATGTATTTACCGGATTTAGAAAGACCTATTTCTCCTACTTGTGGTGGATCGTAAGTTTGTCTATCTTCATCTTCTTTTTCGTTTCCATTAACAACATAGTGGTAATTTGCTTGATTGCTTTGTGATGTGTTTCGTTCATAATCTGACGTGTAAGTCACTGAAAAACGATCACTTGTTGGTTCATTATAAGTAATTGTAAAACCTGTGGCTGTTGTTGATGTCTCATCAAACCACTCTAACTCAAAATCTCTTCCTGGAGCCAGTTGTTTTTTAGTTGTTTCATTCATCACCTTTAAGGTTGTTTTTCGTATCGTTCCTTGATTAAGTTTATCCGTTACCCACCATTTATCTAGTTTTTGTTTTTCTGGATTGATATCCAATGTCCATAAAGCTCCATCTAATGAGGGACGAGGTTTACTCTTAGTAATCGAGCTTTGTCCATCGCCTTCTCCGTTGCCATTATCTTCAACTTCTTGCGGGACATCTACTACTTGCTCGCCAGAAATCACTTTATTTCTAATCGAACCTACTTTAGGATCTTTAACTTTAGTTTTATATTTTATAACAACTGGTTTAGTTACATCTTCTTTAAAACTAAATTCAAAAGATTCTCTGTTACTCGCTACATCTACATCGTGACTTAAATTAGGATTCACATTCATAGGGTCTTCTGTTAGCGTTCCATTTGTAATCTCATCTTTAAAATGTGCATCTTTTTCTTGGATATAAAAAGAATTTGGATTATATGTAATTTGCCATTCAACTATTTGGCTTTCTTTGTCATAAGATAATACTTTTTTATCCATTACCCCTTGGCTACCAGCATTACTAACTGCATCTGCATTTAGCATGATCTGCTTACCTTTAACATAACTCTCTAATAAAATGTTATTTTCTACATTATTTTTGATACCAAAAGGAAACGGTGTACTAATATACATAACATGAGGTTGATTTATTGAATCAAATCCTAAATCGATGTTACCATTGCTATCAAATGTCTTATTTTTTACATTAACTTCTTCTCTTTCAGTGATATTACCACTTAAATCAACATCTGCTTTGACCATCTTATCAATGTTGATACTTTCAGCAACGGCGTTTCCACCGCCAAGTTCTCGTGTTGTTTCTGTTAACTTAATGTTTTCCATCTCTTCATATGTTGGGTTTAATAAAATCTTCCAATAATAAGTGAACCCATCATTTCTTAAATATTCTTTTTGAATATAGGTATTAATTTTCCCTACTACATAAATAAAACCACTTTCTGAATTAGACACATAGGGAACTTCTATTTCATATCCACCAGGAATGGTAATACTTTTTTCAACAAATTCTACTTTAAAAGCTAAGTGACCATCCACATCATCATGGGTTTGAACTTGCTCATTAAAGACCATTGTGACATGTCCTTCTTTACTAGAATAATATTTCCCATAAATAGCGCCGTTGTCTGGATCTACCAAGTCTCCTTCTTGATCTTTTGTTAAACTAATATGTTCAGATTTAGGTAGTTCAAATTCAAAATAATCTCCTGACTCTACTTCTTTACCTAATTGATCTGGAATGGCAAAAGTATAGTGAATTTCAAAAACATCTCCAATTTTTAATGGATTTGACTCACTTATCTCTTCTACTTCTCCTTTTTTGTTTGTTAATTTCATTTCTACATCAGTTAGAATTGTTCTATTACCTTCTTTATCTTTTGGTAATAAATGAGCACTTGGTTTATCTAATATACTTTGACCTTGCCCTTCTGCAAAAGCTTGAATCGTTCCAATCGTTGTTATAAATTGACTTAAGATACTCATTGTCAAAACCATTAACATGAAGATTGATTTTTTTTGTTTCATCATTAATCCCTCCATTTTTACATTTCATTTAATAAACGTTTTTTATATTTACATATTTAAATAAAAACGATAATCTCTAACCATTAAGTCTATTTAATACACATTTTTAATAATTAAGTATAGATTCTTCGTCTATTAAATTTTATCATAACTTTTTATCAAATAAAATTATTTTTTTATTTAATGAGATATCTTTTATTATTTACAACTTCCTCAGAACCCTTTACCTCTCTATTTTAAGTCTATTTAATACGATAATTTTATCACTTACATTTATTTATTTATGACAATCTATGTCTATTCAACAGACATTCTAAACGATGTTCATTTAACAAGCTTTTAATAAAAAAACAAAAAAAGATACTCTGACAAGTTCGTTAACTTATCAAAGCATCTTTTTCTACATTATTTTTCATATCAACTTTATCAATTGTTTTACCTAACACAAAATTTTCAGTAGTTTGATGAATAATTTTCCCCTCAACTACTTTATATAAATTATAACTAAAACGTTGATCAAATCTTACTAAACCATCTCCTTCATCTTCTCCTACAAAGGACATTCCCCCAACAGTATAATATTGAATACCGTTAATATCACCTGTAAAGGTATGATGAGTATGACCATTTAGTAAGCAGGTTACTGGGTATTGACTGATTAAATCTATTAATTGATTCGACTGAGGTAAAGCTGGTGTACTACATTGATTTTCAAACAAATGATGATGAGTCATTAAATAAATCTCTTTATCCTGAAATGTATTTAGCTGTTCTTCCAACCATTTGAATTGTGATTCTAACATATCCCCATCATTTGCTTCATAAATTGCACTATCAAATGAAATTAAATAAAAGTCCTCAAATTCAGTTACAGCATTATAGTAATCTTCATTACCTTCACTCTCATTAAGCCAACCTAAACGAAAGTTTGTTTTAATATCGTGATTACCTAATGTGATAACTATTGGTATTTCAGGCATTTCAGCTTCAAGCCATTTTTTTAGATGGGCGTAATCTTCTGGAGTGCCGTCTTCAGTTAAATCCCCACTGATTAATAACAAATCTATATCTGCCATTGATTTAGCATGATCTAAAGCTGTTTTCAAATGTATTAACGGATTATCCATTTTCGATATCATTCCTTTATAACCCGTTACAAAGGTCTCATATTGTAATCGAAAATGAATATCTGATATATGTAATATATTCATACTATCGTAATTTCTTTCTTAAGATTCCCGTAATATAGTCTAGAATAAATACCATTAAGACAACTCCTAATAAAATGATACTCACTTTACTCCAATTACGAGTTTGAATCGCAAAAATAAGTGGTGCGCCAATTCCACCTGCACCAACTAATCCTAATGTTGCGGCACTTCTAACAGCAATTTCAAAATGATTCAATGATAAAGAACTGTAGATTGGCATAAGTGACGGTACTCTAACAAAAAATAAAGTTTGCCAGAAGTTAGCACCAACTGCCTCTGCTTCTTCTATTAATTTTTCATCCATTGCTTCTAGTTCTTCTGTATATAATTTACCCAACATTCCTATATGATGGACACCTATTGCCATAACCCCTGCAAAAGGTCCTGGTCCAACAACTTTAACAAAGATAATAGCAAACACTAATTCTGGAAAAGCTCGTAATACATTACAAATTATCTTTCCTATCTTGGCAACAATAGGTGCTTTTTTCCATAGGTTAGAAGCACTAAGCAATGTAAAAGGAATAGCGAAAAGTGTTCCGATGAAAGTACCCAAAAAGGCTATGCCAATCGTTAAAATAAGCAAACTAATTAAGTCTTCCCCACTTCCATCATAAACAAAGGTCCAATCAGGATGACTTAATCCTTTTAAAACATCGAGTCCCATTTTAGGTGAAAAAGTACTTAGTCCTGAATAATCTATACTGACGGCTGAATAAATTAGTAGTATTAAGAGAATCAAAAGAAAGATTATCGTTTTTCGACTCATTTCTTTAATCATCATACAAATGACCTCCTAATTCTTTCACTCATTTTATCAACAATAAAGACAGTAACTAAAATAGTTAAAATAATAATCGAGACTCGTTCATACTTCATTAATGCTAATGATGAATTTAAAATAACCCCAATACCACCTGCACCAACATAGCCCAATACAGTAGAGGCGCGAACATTTACTTCAAAAGCATAAAACGAATAACTTACAAATTGACTAAAGATTTGCGGAGCGATTGCCCAAACAGCCATTTGCGTTCTTGTTGCTCCCACGGCTAATTGTGCTTCTATTGGTTCAAAATCAATTGTTTCAATCGCTTGAAACATCAACTGAGATACCATTCCAAAAGTAAATATTGCAATGGTAATAACACCTGTTGCTTCCCCAATACCAAAAACAGCAACTAATAAGGCAGCTAGTAGCAAAGTTGGTATCGTTCTAATAACACCTAATAAAAATCTAAAGAAAACTGAAATAATTTTATTACCTGTAACAATAGGTGTTGCTAAAAAACTAACTGGTACAGCAAGAAGGACACCAAGAAATGTTCCTAATAGAGACATTTGTAGGGTTTTTATTAAAGGAGATACTAACTTAGGAAAGTAACTAAAATCTGGATGCATTAGCCTTGATAAAAAAGCCCACATTTGGTCAGAGTTTGTAATGACTTTCGTAAAATCAGCATCTGTTATTCTCATACTAAATAAAAGAAATAAACCTAACACAATAATTGTCATCGCTTTTTTGTACCAAGCAAAATGGACAGTATCTTTAATCTTCACTGGCTATCACTTGCCTTTCATCAAAGATACTTTGACCATAAATTTTTTCTAAACGCTCATCTGTCAGTTCATCTGGATTGCCATCAAATACAACTTCCCCTGCTTTTAGAGCAATAATTCGGCTTGAATATTCTCTTGCTAAGGGAATTGAGTGTAAGTTAACCAAAATCGTTTTGTTCATCTCTTGATTAATATGATGTAAATCATCCATCACTTTTTTGGTTGTAATGGGATCTAATGATGCAACTGGCTCATCTGCTAGTATAACTGGTGCTTGTTGAACTAAGGCTCTAGCAATTAGAACCCTTTGTTGCTGACCACCACTTAATTCATCACTTCTAGTATGTAGCTTATCTGAAAGTCCCACACTCTCTAAAGCTTCTATCGTTCTCTCATAGTCTTCTTTGGTAAATAAACCAAAAATACTTTTTAATGTTCCGTAATAACCTAATCTACCTGACAAAATATTTTTTTGAACGGTACTTCTTTTCACCAAATTAAAGTGTTGAGATATTAAGCCTATCTCTCTTCTAATAAGGCGTAACTCTTTCTTATTAGCTTTTGTCACTGAACGTTTATTAACTGTGATCTCACCTGAAGTGATTTCTTCCAACCCATTGACTGTTCTAAGAAGAGTACTTTTTCCTGCACCACTTAAACCAATTACTGAAACAAACTCACCTTCATTAATTGATAAGTTAATATTTTGGAGCCCCTTCACACCATTTGGATACGTTTTTGACACATTATCAAAAATAATCACGCCTTATTCCACCTCATTCTTTCATGTAAAGAGCCTAGAATAATCCCCACTATCCAAGGCTCTACTTTTATTTATCTTATTCTGCTGCTTTTTCTGTATACTGACGAACTGTATCATAAGCTGAGTCTGCTGCTTCTTGATAACCTAAGTGGCTCCACATGCTCATAGCTTCTGCCCCTTTTTCATCATCTTTCATATTTAAGAAGGCTTCTTTAACTTGTTTTTTTAATTCATCATCCATTGACGGTTGCACTGCAATAGCATCATTTGGAATATCACCTTCTGTTAAGTATAAAACACGTAATTCTTTAAATAAATCTTTGTCTGAAAAAGCTGAACCAAATACGTTTCTCGCTCCTTCAAATACAAAAGCTGCGTCCACTTGGCCATTTAAAACAGCTGTCATTTCACTTGGAATATCGTTAACAGTTGTTAGAGTTGAATCTGTTGTTGGATCAATCCCTGCGTCTTTCATCTCTGCAACTGGATAAATATAACCACTAGCTGAATTAGGACTTAAAGTAGCAATTTTTTTACCTTTTAAATCTTTTAATTCTTTGATGTCACTATCTGCCTTAACTAATACTTCACCTTTGAAAGTGTTTGATAATTTTCCTTCAATCGGTAAACCTGTTTCTAAATCCATATCCCCAATTTGAGAAGTTAAAATTGCCTCAGCTGCTCCCATATCTTTTGCTTGAACATAAGCTGCTGGTGGCATAATCCCAATATCAACTTGTCCTGAAGACATTGCTTCAACAATCGTTGAATAATCTGTTGCTAAAGTAACTGAAACTTCTTTATCTAGAGCTTTTGATAAATATTCAGCAAAAGGTTTTGTTTTTGCCTCCATTGAACCATCATTGTTCGTTGGAACAAATTGAACGACTAATTTTTCTTTTTCACCTTTAGTAGCTTCCTTCTTGTCTGCTTTTGTTCCACAACTTGCTAATGTTGCAATTGCTAAAACACTTAATAAACCTGTTGCTAATTTCTTAAAACTCATTTTTCTCCTCCTATATGGAAATATCTTTGTCTTACATTAACAGAATACCAAGTTTTTTCTTTTTTTGAAGTGACACACGTCACATTTAACTTGATTTTACATTCATTTTACATATAAATCACTAAAAACGTTCGTATTGTACCATATTCCTATATAAGATATAATATAATAAAACATCGAAGTTAATTAAGGAGCTTAGAAAACAACATGAAAAAAATTTCAGATGGTTCAAGCTTAAACAAATATATCCAAACATTTAACCTACAGTCCTATCTCTCTCATGACCTTCCAACTATTTCGACTTTAGTTTCATTTGAAAAAGACGAACATCTCATCACAATCGATACACCTTCTGATTATCTATATTTCTTAGTAAAAGGAACTGTCAGAGTTTATTCCTATTCTTCTGACACCCAAAATATTGTGATCAGTAGAAGTCAACCTGTCGCCATTCTTGGAGAAGCTTCATCTCTTTGGAATATGCCTCCAAAAGGAAATGTAAAAGCAGAAACATCGTGTATTTGTGTCGGTATTAGTCTCAAAAAATATCGTGAACTTTTACAAAATGATGTGTTGTTCTTACAAAATATTTGCCAAATCCTAAGTTACCGTTTAAACAACGGGATTACCTTGGCCACTTCTTTAACAGAACCTGTAGAAACCCGTTTAGCACGTTTTATATTAGATAACTCCATTAATAATAGATTTTCTTTCCAATTAACAACTTGTGCAGCCATTCTTAATGTCAGCTATCGCCATCTATTAAGAACGATTAATAGTTTCAAAAAAGATGGCCTCCTTGAAAAAGAAAAATCTTATTATATTGTTCAAGATAAACAGCAATTAGAAATAATTGCAGAGAATTTAAGTTAAAAAAATAGAGGCTGACCCAAATGTCAGCCTCTTGTTTAATTATACGAATCATTTTTAATAGTCAGGGGATAAAAAGTCTGCTCCTACGACAACTTCACAAAAAGTGAGCAATCAAAAATCACGATTGTTCACTTTTTGCTCCAGTTGCTCAGAGCAAAACGACTTTTGACCCACCCTGTTTTTAATGTTCGTTTGGATCATCAATAGCATCTTGATGAGTTGGGTGAACTGTTCCTGGTACGTGATCTGGTCCAGCATAAAGTGTATAAAGTTTTAATGGTGTGTCACCGATATTTTCTACATTATGCCACATATCCGCAGGTACAAAAATAGCATCATCATCAGATACTTCTTTGACAAAAGTCAAGTTATCTTCTGCATCTCCCATTTTACATAACCCTTTACCTTCTTCAATTCTTAAAAATTGGTCGATTCCTTCATGAACTTCTAGACCAATATCGTCTCCTGGTTGAATAGACATTAATGTCATTTGCATTTTACTACCTGTCCATACTGTTGTGCGGTAATTATCATTCGCTAAAGTCCACTCTTCAATATTTTCTACCACTGGTGTTTTTCCTCTATCTGTAAAATCAAAATTCATTGTTCATTCCTCCATTTTCTCTTTGATAATTAAACTATAACACTTTATATTTTATATTAATAATAATAACTATTAAATAAGAATGATTATCATTAACAAGTGAAAAAGAAGGAATGACCTTAATCATTCCTTCTCTTCCATATAGTAGAAAATTTAAAAATATCTATATTACTTCAACTTCTTCATCCAACTCTGCCCAGTGATTGGTCGGTCCATGACCATGACCTACAAATAATTCTTCCTTTATCGCTCCTTGAATAAATTGTTTACCAATAATGATAGCTTCTTTAACCTCTACTCCTTTTGCTAGTTCTGCTGCAATACAAGAAGAAAATGTATCTCCTGTTCCATGGGTTTTTATCGTATTTAATCTAGGACTACTTAACCAAAAATCTTCTCCAGATTCAAGTAAAACATAATCACGAGCTAGTTCACTCTCTGAATGCCCGCCTTTTACAATCACGTGGTTTACTCCTAGCTTTTGTAAATCAACAGCCGCTCGCTTCATTTCTTCTTCTGTTTTAACTTGATAGCCGACTAAAACCTCTGTTTCAGGTAAGTTTGGAGTTACAATAAAAGCTAATGGAAGCAATTCATTTTTTATAGTTTCAATTGCATCTTCATTTAGTAAAGCGTGTCCTCCTTTTGCAATCATCACAGGATCAACGACTAAAGGACCAAAATTCACTTTTTTTAAATTTTCAACAACACATTTAACATGTTCGTTATCAGCTAACATACCAGTTTTAGCAGCTTTGATATCAAAATCAGCTGCTAAGGAATTAAATTGGTCTGTTACAAATTCAACAGGAATGGGAAAAGCATTTTGTACACCTAATGTATTTTGCGCTGTTAAAGCTACGACAATACTCATACCAAAAGCTTTTCTGTTTTGAAAGGTCTTTAAATCAGCTTGGATACCTGCTCCACCACCTGGGTCACTTCCAGCTATTGTCACAACTTGTGGCGTGCTATTAGTCTTCATCAACATTTGCTCCTTTAACCTCATCTATTAATTCTTTTAATTTTGAAACTTTAAGAGGAACGTTTTCTGCCTTCATAATATCACTTACAATTGAAACCCCAGCAATGGGTGTCCCTTCAAATGAAAGAATATTTTCTTCTTTAATCCCACCTATTGCTACAGTTGGAAGTTTACTCTCATTGATTATTTGAGTTAAAGTTTCCATTGATGTTAAATGGGTTTGAACTTTTGTTGTTGTTGGATAGATAGCTCCCACACCTAAATAATCGGCACCATCAAATTTAGCTTCAATTCCTTTAGCTACTGTTTTTGCTGATACTCCTAGTATTTTATCTGGACCAATTAATTCTCGTGTTTTCCAAATCGGTAACTCATCGTCCCCAATATGAACACCATCTGCATCAATGGCTAAACAAATATCAACTCGGTCATTAATTAATAAAGGAATTCCATAACGATCTGTAATCTCTTTTACTTTCACAGCTAGTTCATAAAAATCACGAGTAGATGCTTCTTTTTCTCTTAATTGAAGCATGGTGATTCCACCTTCACAGGCTTCTAAGATAGTCTCTAAAAACTTGTCATCACTCATTCCATCACGATTAGTGACCAAATATAATGTTAATGCTTCCTCAATCATAACCATTCTCCTTTGATTTCTTTCCACCAAGTATTGTCTGTATAGACTAAAGAAAGATGATTCATTAGTTCATTTCTAAAATTAGACATGGGTGCTGGCGTTCCTACTTGTTCAAAAGCTTTTTCTCCACAAATATTAAAGTAACTAACTGCCATCACTAAACTCGTTCCAACTGTTTCACCTTGTGCTAACAAAGATGTAATTAGTGCCCCTACCATATCCCCTGTTCCTGTAATTTTATCCAGTTCAGCTACACCATTTGCTAGAAAATAAGTAGCTTCTTTCGTCACAATCACATCTGTTGCTCCTGTTGCTAAAAAGGCTGTATTAGGGTATCTATCGGTATATTCACGAAGCTTATTAGCTAAACCCTCTAAAGATTCTTTTGTTTGATCTGAAGCATGTCCATCTACTCCACGTCCTTCAGAAGTTAAGTCACATAATTTTTTCATCTCGGATGTATTGCCTTTAACAACTTGTGGCTTATTTTCCATTAATCTTAAAGCCAATTTTTTTCTTAAACTTGAAGCTGAAACGCCCACAACATCAATAACTGTTGGCGTATTAAAGGTAACTGAGTAGTCACTTGCCTTCATTAAGCTTCTCTCTCTTTCAGGATTTAAATGACCTAAATTTAAAAGTAACCCATTTGTTTGTTGGAATAACTCATCAAACTCTCTTGGTTCATCTGCCATAATCGGCTTGCTATTAACATACAATAAGGCGTTAGCCATACTTTCACAGGTGATTTCATTTGTCATACAATGAATTAAAGGTGATTCTTGAAAAAATTTAGCTGTTCTTTCTTTTAGAAATAAGGGTTCCATCTATCATTTCTCCTCTAAAATAAGCTTGTAATTGTTTAAATTTAGGTACTTCTTTTAATTTCTGATACACTAAAAAACCAATTAAAGATCCTGAAATTGCTCCTCCAAAAAAGCGTGGTGTGTAAATGAACCAATACATTTCTTGAGCACTTCCTGTAAACCAAACCATTACTGGATAAGAAAGTAGCGAACCAATAAAGCCTGTCCCAATAATTTCTCCAATCATTGCCCCATAAATACTTTTACTATATTTATAACCAAGGCCTGCTAAAAAGGCTCCAAACACAGCACCAGTTAATGCAAGTGGAGGTACTCCAAGAAGCAGCATACGTAACAAACCGCAAATTAACGCCATTGCAGTTCCATACCAAGGTCCCATTAAAGCGACTCCAATGACATTCATCACACTCGACATCGGGGCCATCCCCTCTATTCGAAACAAAGGAGATAGTACGACATCTAAAGCAACCATAAAAGATAAAATAATTAACTTTTGAAGTCTAGTATTTACTTGTAGCATTCGTATCACCCTTTGGCCACGTTTGTAATGTATACGACATTTCCCAGAATAGATATTCCATTCTAGAACTAATGACAAAAGCATCAATCATTTGTTGTTGCTCAATTTCATCAGCTGTATCATATAAACGATTGATTAAATCACATTGGTAAGCAACTTCTTGAGCAGCTTCTTCTCCTGCATAAGTTTCAATCCAGCGCTGGTAAAGTGAAGTTGGCGAACCTGTTTTTATTAGTTCAACACCTATTTCCTGATATAGCCAAGCACAAGGTAAAAGACCTGCTACGGCACTTTTTAACGAGCCATCTAATAATTGGCGGTACATATGAGATACATAATTATAAGCAGTTGGAGCGATTGGCGTATTATTAATTTCTTCATCTGTGATATTTAACTCTTTAAAAAAGCCCTCACGTATCGAAATTTCTCCCTCTGCTAAATGCATCGCTCCATCTAACAACATTTTTTTAACTTCTTTATCTTCTATTTTTTCTGCTATTAACAAATGGATGTTACTAAAATGCTCTAAATAATAGCGATCTTGAATCAAGTAATATCGAAACTCTTCGGCTCCTAAAGTCCCTTCTTGTAATTCTTTAATAAAAGGATGAGTAAAACTGCCTTCCCAGTGGGGTGTCGTTAATTCTCTAGCTTTTTTTGTAAACATTTAATTTCCTCCTAAAGTGTGATAAATAATAAACTATTTCCTATTAGTAAAATGCCTATTGATAAAGCAATATAAGTAGTCGGTGTGACAAAAGATAAAGATAGAACTCTTTGACCTTGATCATCAAACCCTCTTGAGATCATGGCTTCTGTATAATCGTCTCGCCAGTTATAGGCAATAAAAATTGTTTTTAAATAGAGAAAGGGTGAAAATACAGTTAATCTTTTTCCACGTAACAAACTAGCATTTCTAAGTCCTATTACTTCATTTTTGATAGTTGGAATAGAGTGCACAACGACTAAAATGCCATAAACAAAACTCTTAGAAAATCCTTTTTGCTCCATCATTAAAAGAAGTTCCTCAATATCAATCCCAAAAGCAAACATCATTCCTAAAGATGCAAAGGCAAAGGTTCGACTAAATAAAACCCACGCGTCGTGTAAACTTGCCCCGTGAACGGCAACTGACCAATAAGTTGAAAGAGCCGGTATAATCGGAATAATAAAAACACCGATTAAGCCAATATAGCTTTTTTTATAAATCAGATAAATAATACTCAGCACTACAACAAATAAATTAAGAGGAATTGATTTGATAAATGATAGTTCTAAAGTAAAAACCATTAAAAGAATAGCTAGATTAAGCGTATTGGTTTTGACTACATTCAATTATTTCCCCTCCTTGATGTATTTGTTCTCCCACAAAACTCAACGTCTTGTGGCTTAAATTAACATGGTAATCACTGTTTCCTGATAAAGGAGCTAACCTATGAGAAACGATAATAAAACTTTGCTTATCTGATTTTTCAATCATCCAATCCATAAACAACTGACAGGCCACTTCATCAAGCCCTGTAAAAGGTTCATCTAATAGTAACAACTCTCTATCTAAGCTCAACATACTTACTAGTTGAATCATCTTTTTTTGCCCTTCACTTAAATGAAATAAGCTACCATCTAATTTGTCAGCAAGTCCTAATCTACCCAACACTTCCTTTTGCTTTTTCTTCTGTTCCTCAGATAAAGTTGTGTTAAAACTTAATTCTTCTCTGGGTGTTAGTTGGACAAACTGATGAGACGCATCTTGAACAGTTAAAGTTAATTGTTGGTACAAAGCTTTATTTCGTTTTATTTTTTTCCCGTTTAGATACAACTTACCTTTGTGTTTTTTCTGTTGAACAATCGCACTTAACAAAGTTGATTTTCCAACACCATTATCTCCAGTCAAAGTTGTAATCCCTTGGTTAAATAGGTAATCTGTTGGTTCCAGTAAAATACGTTTTCCATGTCCATACGACACTTGATTTAATTGTAATAACGGACTAGAAATCTCAGTTTTTTTCGAAAGAATTGGAACTAGTTGGCTATCTAAAATACTTAAATTTTCTTGAAATAAACCATTTTTACCAAGTGTTACCACCTGGTCAACTAATCCTTGATATCCTGACAAATCGTGATCACAAAGAATAATCGTTTTTCCTAAGTCTCTTAGTTCTGCTAGTAAGGCAATCAATTCATGTCTAGATTTAATATCAATACTCGCAAAAGGTTCATCTAATAAGAGAATAGGTGCATTCATTGCTAACAAGACTGTAAGGGAGGCTCTTTGTTTTTCTCCTCCTGACAAACTAATTAAATCTTGATCTAAGAAATGAGTTGTTTTCGTTAACGCCACAGCCTGATACATTCGCGTTTGAATTTCCTCGTAAGAGTAAGATAAATTTTCCAAAGCAAAAGTTATTTCTCTTCTTAACGTTCGCATTGTAAATTGTTGATTGGGATTTTGAAATACCATTCCGATTTGAGAAGCTTTTTCATGAATCGTTTTATTTCGCATCTTCTCTCCACTTAGAAGAACTTCTCCTGAATAATCTAAGTCAGCAAATCCTGCTATAATTCTTAAAAGGGTTGATTTTCCACAACCACTGTCCCCCCTTAAAATATTAAAAGTTCCTGGATGGAAACCGTAATTTAATTGTTTAAAAATGAATTGCTCTTTTCTTTTAAAAGAAAGATTGTCTAACAAGATATTCATCATTATCTCGCTCCTGCTAATTGCTGAACTCGGTTATAACTCTTCATAATTAACTGCACCATAACAACTCCAAAAAACATAACGGAAAGTAATCTCACAACAAAAAGAGCGGCAATCATACTAATGCTATAAGTACTATATCCCATTCTAAAAAACTCATAACCAAAACTTAAAACTGTCGTACCAATCGCTCCATAAACAAGTGGCAACGTATCAAAGCGTTTATAGCCAGTTGCCATAAAACCAAGCTCTGTTCCTAACCCTTGAATAAATCCTGATAATAAAACGGCTGGTCCAAAGTAAGACCCATATAACATCTCAGCCAAAGCTGCTAAAACTTCTCCTAATAATGAACTCCCTTTTTTAGGAATTAACACACCAGCCATTGGTGCAGCCATTGTCCACATCCCAAATAGTATTGTGTTAGCAAATGGTGCTAATCCCATTGGTGTTAAAGCTGCTGAAAGAATGGCATATAAAAAGCCTGCTCCCATAAAAATACCACCAAATAAAAATGCTAAAAATGCTAACAAAACAACATCCTGTACTGTCCATTTTGAACTCACAAAAAAACCTCCTTTTATTTCCTAATAAGTCAGAAACAAAAGAAGGTTTTACTTAAGCAAATTTTCCCCTAATCTTTTTATTCAAATAAAAAACCCCACCAAAAAAAATTGGTAGGGTGTTATGACAGAATAAATTACATAGGTTAAACAAATTACTTTTGTTCAACGTTCATTGAATACATTTCTCTTCGCCAGTACTAACTGGAGCAGATTCAATGGGTATTATCTCAGCTTTTACGCACCCCAAATGTTTCTTCTATTAAGTTATGGATTGAGTATAACACGCTTTCATTTAGGAAACTAGATGAAAACTAATCTAATGATAGACATTTAAGACAGAAACCCTCTAGAAGCTTAATCTCATCATCTTCTGTTTGTGTTTTTTTACTAAATAACGATTGTTTATTATCATTAAAACTCTCTCATAGTGAATTATTTTAGTCTAGTATTGCTAGACAGCCTAAAATACTTTGATATTTTATATCAGCCAAAGCTCCTCTAGAAGATAAAATAACAGGAACCTGAGCTCCCATCACAATTCCAATGCCTATTCCATTACCAAAAATGCCTAAACCTTTAGACAATAAATTTCCTGCTAGTAAATTAGGCATTAATAAAATATCCGCATCTCCTTGAATATTCCCTTTAAAATGCTTACGTTCTGATCTACCTGTATCCATTGCAATATCAAATGAAATAGGCCCTTCTATGATACAATCTTTAATCAGTCCTTGCTGATTCATTTCTTTTAGTTGGTTTGCTTCAACTGTTTCTAACATTTTAGGATTCACTTTTTCAATAGCACAAACTGCCGCTACTTTAGGCATGTCGTAGTTCAAAGCTTTTAATACTTTCACCGCATTAGCTAAAATGACTTGTTTTTCTTCAAAAGTCGGTGCAATATTAATCGCTACATCTGTTAATACAACTAGTTTAGGATATTTTTCTAGTTCCATAATATTAACATGAGAAACCACAGAATCCACTGCAATTCCCGTGTCTTTATTAACAACTGCTCGAATGATTTCAGCCGTATCTAAATGCCCCTTCATTAAACAATCTACTTTATTTTCCTTAACAAGTTCAACAGCCCTTTTAGCGGCTTCGTTATTATCTGGTAAATGAATGATTTCATAGTCTTTAGGGCTCTCATTTTGATAGCCTAATAGATGTTCAATTTCCTCTTCTTTACCAATCAAAATAGGACTAATCAAACCTTCTCTTTTAGCTTTGACTACTGCTTTTATCGTTTCTGGATCATGAGCTGCCGCCACTGCTAAACGCTTACATTTTTTATTTTTAGCTAACTCAAAAACTTCTTCTAAACTTCTTAACATCCAAATACTCTCCCTTATATCATCACTATTAAAAAAGACTTGAAATACTTTCTCTCAAGTCTTTTTAACTTTATTTTCTCTTACGTTTACTACTTTTTTGATGGCTTTCTTTTTTTGAACTGGGTGTTCTTTTTGTAGATTCTTTTACTTTTTTAACGTTAGACCTATTTGATTGTTTCTTGTTGCCCTTAGTATTATGATGTCTTTTTTTAGATGCTTTCGTATTCTTTTCTTTGCGCTTCTTATAAGCATAAACACCTAAACCAACTCCAATTAAAACAGCAAGGAATATAGCTAAGTTTCTCCAAAAATTAGATTTCGCTTTTGCTTTTTCTTTGATTTTCATTTCCGGTTTAAAAGGTGTGACACGTTCTCCTCGAACTAAGATACGATGTGTATTAACCATATAAGGTGTACACGTTAGTAAGGTGACATAGTCGCCTCCTGGAATTATTTGTAATTCAGAAAAATCATCTGGGTCAATAACCTTAATTTGGTCAACTTTATAGGCAAGGGTTTCATCCGCCACATTGATGAAAAAACTATCTCCTTCTTCTAATTGAGGTAAATCTGTAAACAGTTTGGCTGTTGGAAGTCCTCTATGGCTGGTCATAACAGAGTGGGTATTCTCGCCACCAAAAGGCATGGAGGTTTCTTTCATAACACCAACTCCGTTACTAATTTGCTCATTATTAGTCCCGTAATACACTGGTAACTCTAATTTAATTTTAGGAATTTCAAGTACCGCAATCACATCACCTAGTTTTTCTTTATGAGCAAAACTAATTCCCTGTTCTTCTAACCTCTTCTCTGCCTCAACAGAAAAATTGTCTGGTGTTAATTTAGCTTGATCTTCTTCTAACTGGGCATTATGTTCTTCTAATTCCTTTTTGATTTGCTCCAAACTTTTAGCATCTTGATTCGTGACTGTTTCTCGGTAGTTTTTAGCCACACTTTCTAAGGTCCAAGAATGATACATTTGTGCAATGAATGGATAAATAAAAACTAAGACTCCAACGATATAAAATAACCAAACAAGCAACATCAAGTGCTTACGGTTCAGCTTCGTTTTTTTGCTTTTTCTTTTCTTCTTCACAAGTTATTGCCTCCCTTATTGATTATTTTTTTCGTCTTTTCTTAGTTTTTTTATTTCTCTTACTTTTTCGTTTCTTTAGCCAAATAATAATCCCTATTACCAGAATAACAATCAATACTCCGATTAACAACTTCTTATAATGATCTTTATTCCCTTGTTTAATCGCTTTTTGTTCATCTTCAACTCGATATTCTGTTGCTTCTCCGCGAACTAGAAGGCGATGAGTATTAATCATATATGGGGTGCAGGTAAGTAAAGTGACATAATCTTTTCCAGGAACAATTTTTAATTTCTCTATTTCTTCTGGCTTGATAACCGTAATATCATTTACTTTGTATGCAAGTTTCTCCCCTAAAGTCTCAATAAAAAAATAATCTCCTATTTCTAATTTAGGTAAATCTGTAAAAAGTTTAGCACTAGGTAAACCTCTGTGAGCAGTAACAATAGAGTGAGTACTTTCCCCTCCACCAGGTAAAGAAGTTCCTTTAATTAAACCTGCTCCATTCTTTAATTGAGCTTCATTAGTCCCATGATAAATCGGTAACTTCACTTGTATTTTTGGGATAGATACAACACCAAGTGTATTTCCTAACTGTTTTGAATCCACTCCTTCTAATAATGACAATGGATTGGTGTCAAAATCGGGCATATCAAAACTTTGGGCAAAAGTATCAGATAACTCTTCATTATAAAGTTTAGTGACCTCTTTCTCCTTCTCTATTTCCTTTGGATCTTTGGTACCTTCTTGACTATAATAAGCTTTAGTTATGTCATTTTGAATATTTTTATAATACAAATTAGAAAAAACTGGATAAAGAGCAATCAAAGCTCCTATCAAATACAAACAATAAACGAAGATATCCTTTTTCTGAAATCTTTTTTTGGGAAGTGACTTAGAGTGTCTGCTTTTTTTACTTCTTTTCTTAGTTTTTTTTGCGATTGGTCTCACCACCTAATAAATCATTAAACAGAAAAATCGGTAGATTAATCTCTACCGATTTTTCTAAGTTAATCTGACTACATTCTAACATTGATCACTTTTAATGAGCAGTTTTTCCTCTTCGTTTAATCACAAATCCGATACCAACAAGAGCAATCCCTGCTACTAAGAAGATAATTGTACCGATACCACCTGTTAATGGAATCTTAGGCATTTTCGCGTTGGGTACAGCTACTACGTTGTTATCTGGGTCTTTTAATTCACCATTATAATCTGGAATACCGTAAATCGGTTGTGAATTTTTATCAAGTCCAGGTACTGTAAAGGCAAATGGATGATTGTAAGGATCCGTTTCAGGTGTTGGGTTGTCATCTGGCTCGTCATATTTAACGTTTTCAATTGGAGCGTATCCTTCTGGTGCACGAACCTCGATTAATTCGTAGTTATTTGTCTTGTCACCTAGGTAATCAATAGAATTTTTCGGGTCAGCCATCTCTGGGAATTGTTTAGCACTTGCATCTGATTCTTTGTAGAATTTCCAAGCACCATCACCTTTAGCATCTCCTGGATGTTTTCCTAATATTCCCTTAATTTCACTATCAATATCTTTTGGTTCTGTATCGGCAGTTCTAGGTTCAGCTAAAACATACTTATAATCTCCGACAACTTCAACTTCTGTTCCTTTGTCATTTTTCACAATTTTCATTTCAGAGAAGATATACATCTTACGGAAATGTACTTCACTTGTATAAGCTAAACCTTCTACATGAAATTGCCCTTTCGCGTCGGAATTAATTGTCCAGCCATTTGTGTATGCTGCGTTGTAGTCAGTAGTCCAACCAGAAACAGTTTTACCATCTTTAATAATTCCGTAAAGTTGTGTTCCTGCCGGATGAGTTACCATTACATCTTTTTCATTAAATGCTGTAATTGGTTTTGTCGATGTGTTACGAACTAAGAACTCAGCACCTTCAAGTTTTAAACCATTATTTAATTTGTCTCGTTTTTCAAAATAGCGTTGTCCTAAAACAGTATTAACTGATTCAGATGGTTTTGGTGCTGTTGGAATTTTTGGATCTTCTGGAACTTCTGGAGTTGGAGGTTTTGTTCCGTATCCCCATTTGTTGACAAAGTCTAATTGAGCATCATTATAAAGAGCTCCATCCTGACCTAATTTTTCATTTGTTAAACCAGAGAAGTATAGCTCAATACGGCTACCGTCACCTTCTTTAATTCCTGTTAATAAAGCAATACCAGCTGGAGTAAATGTCCAAGTAATTGTTCCACCACCTGTTTTGGCTGGTGTATCCACATTGTAATGTACTCCTGGTTCCATAACTACTTTGTCACCAGTACCTGTTCCGCGGAAGAAAATAACACTTTCAGTTCCTTTAGGTCCATCTGTATGGCCTAATTGATAAAAGTTTAATTCTTCTGCTAGCTCATCTTTTACTTCTAATTCTTGATACTCATTCATGTTAAATGCAAGTGGTGAAATTTTTAAGGTATATTTCACTTCTTCACCTACAGTATGAGTTGGTTTGTCTACCTCTTTACCAATATTTGGTTCTGTTTGATGATAGTTTTTCATAAATAAATTAACATCATAAATGTAGTTATTTACTTCTTTACCTGGTGCATCTTTTTCAGGATTAGTAACTGGTACGTTAACAATTACTGGACGAGATGGTTGTTGAACAATTGGGTTACCATCTTTATCAGAGTTAGGTGTTTTAGTTTCAACTACTAAATACATGTTATCAGCTAAGTCAAATGTGTTAATCGGAATCTTATCAAACTTAACTTGACCATTAGCTTCAGTTAAACCTTTAAATTTAGCTGTCTTACCCTCAATAAATTTACCTACTTTAAAAATATCTAGAGGTTTTGGATCATTAGCATCATAACCACCGTCTTCAGGTTTTGTAGATCCATCTTGAGAACCATCAATCATTAATGATTCTACTTCCGCAGTTGTTAAACGACCATAAACTGAGAATTCAGCTCCTGGTAATGGCTTCATTCCACCATTTTGGGTATTCGGATCTGATGTTCCTGGAAGTCCAGTTCCAGAAGTTCCATCTCCTTGAAAATCTCCTTCTAATACATTAGGATTTAAAAACTTATGAATCGTTAAACTACCTTCCTTTTCAATATTCATAATTCTTGCCTCAGCTTTAATCGGTACCCCTAACAGGCCAACAAATGAAGCGACTGATAATACAGCAACTAAAAACAAATGAGTTAATCTATTATTTCCTTTTTCCATGTCTTTTCTCTCCTTTTTTAATGGTAATAAACAACAGTGAACCAATTAATATAAATAATAAACTTGATAGGGTATATAAGGTGACGCCGATTCCACCTGTCATCGGCATCTTAGGCATGGCTGTATTTTTTACTTTCATAGCCATATTGAGATTAGTTCCATCCCATGTATAATCTTTGTTACTGCCTTCCTCTAAAACAGTTATTTTACCTGTTTCATCTTTTTTAGAGACTTTCATTTGATTATTTAAATCTAGTTTAATGAGATATTCATCTGTCCTTGCACCATAACCTTCTGGTGCTTTACTTTCTACGACTACATACTCACGTCCAATAACTAAATCATCAATTTCAAAAACACCATTAGTCTCTTTAATGACTCGTTTATCATTAGGTTTATCTTTTTCATAAACCGTAAATTCAGCACCTTTTAACTGGTTACCATTGACACTATCAATTTTTTGTAGAGTTGCTTTGTACCTGATTAACTTGTTTTCTAAAGTTAAATTATCTACAACTTGATTAGTCCCTTTATTCGTATTGGTTCGTAACTCATCAATTGGAATCGCAACTGAAAAATCGCTACCAGGTTTACCATCTTTTTCTTTTCCAGTTGCAGGATATTGTGGATCTACTAATCCTCGACCTGGTGGAACTTCACTTTCTCTAAATCTAAAGTATTGATAGTTACTATCCACCATGCCCTGAATAAAGTCAGGATGGGTCGTACTATCTATGTGAATCATTCCATTTTTATCTGTTACAAAAGTTTCACCAGAATAACGCTCCCAATCACCATTATTTCTTCCTTGAATAACAAATTTAATGCCTTCAGAGGAAGTCGGAGTATTTTGCCCCGTATTAAATTCAATTGATTTTTTGAAGTTTAATTGGTGGTTTAGCTTCTTATTTTGCATTTTTATGGTAACTGGATCTTCATCCTCATTCGTAACTATGCCATTAATTGAATACTCTTCTAGATGAAATTCTTCTGAGTAAGCTTCATTTGACCCCGAATTAGGTAATTCATAACCATATGGCGCTTTAGTCTCCATAAATCGGTAATACTTATCAGCATCTAAATCTTTAAAATCATCTTCCTCTAATAAAATCTCACCATTTTCATCTACCTGATAAACTTTGTTATTAGCTTGCTTCCATGTTGACCCATTTTTTACTTGAAGTATAAACTCAGCTCGTTTAGCACTATCAGGCTGTTTTATAGGAGTTCCTTTTTTACCTTCTTTAATAAAGAGTAATCTTCTATCCGGGACGCGAGTATTTTCGACTTCAACTAGCTTTGTTCGACCTTCCTTAATATCTTCTCTAGAAATTTCAAACTCAAACTCATTATCTTCAGGCATTCCATAACCTTCTGGAGGGTTAGTCTCTACAAACTTATACTCGCCCACTTTTAAATTACTAATAATAATTTCTCCATCATCATCAGTTATTAAATTAATATTCTCAAGATCCCATCCATTTTTAGTCCGTTGATACAAATCAAATTCTGCATTTTCCAAGAAATCTCCCGAGTCAGAGTCAGTTTTTATTAATTTGACTCGTCCAGTACCACCACCAGCAGTCCCTCCTCCTGTTGTCCATTTAACAGAAGATTTTAATGTATATTTTATTTCTTCGCCATTATTTTTTCCCTTAATAGTTACAGTTGCTTTATTGTCTAAATCCTGTTCTACTAATGGATTTAGTGGCATTGCGTAATATTCAATAGTATATTCATTAAATTCTTCACCTGGTGGATTTTCATCAGCTAATCTTTTTATAGGATCCTTTAAATTAACAACCATTCTTGTATCATTATCAAATAACTCTGCCTCTTCATCGTAAACATGTCCATATCCCCAACTACTGGCTGGCCAGTACATAAAATGATAAGCAAAATCTTCAGACCATCCATAAGCTTCTTGACCTGAAACAATACGCTGATTTCTGGGTTCATCTTCTAAGGTAATCGACTCTATATCATCAAAACTGTCAAATACTTTAACATAGTCTCCTTGAGCATTAACATTCCCAAAAATAGCTTTATATCCTAATGTCACTCGCCACTCTACATATCTAATACCATCCTCGCCATTAATAATTTTCCCTGTTTTTTGAAGTTTTGTTTGACTACCATAACCGCTACCATCTCCTCCAGTACCACCTTCCTCTGGCTCAGGAAATATAACTTCTAAATCATGGTCTGGAAATTCAATGACACCTTCTCCGCCTTCGATAATATATGTTTCATTTAAGTGAGTAACAAACTCGAATTCACCACCAATAGCTGAATTTCTTTCTACATAATCTGTCAGCTCAAATTCTAGACGATATCCTTTTTTACTATCACCTCTAACGTAGGCTGTTCCTACAACTTCTCCATTTGGAGACTCTACGTTAAAATCAAATATATCATCTAAAAGAAGTTCAGGAGGAATAGTGAATACTAAAACATCTCCTTCACGAAATTCACCATCTGGTAATTCCCATTCATAAAACAGACGATACTCTGTATTAAATTCAACTTCATCACCATCGTAGATTGGTGTCCCATTTTCAGTAGTAAACGTAGAATTAGTTACATATTGATTCCCATCAACTGACTTTCTTTCACCTGCTCTAGGAGTAACTACAACAGGATTACTCCTACTTACTTTTCCTTTAGAAGTTCTTTTCTTACTAATAGGTGCTACTCTTTTTTTAAATAAATCTTTACCTGCTATGTCTAAAATACTTTGAGGTATTTTTTTCCACTCACCTGGTAGCCTATTTTTTTTCGTTTTTAACGGCTTAGACAATTCAGGTAGACTAGGTACAATTGATTTATCTAAAGGAGGGGCAATTTCAAATGTTGTCTGATTATGACTCTCATCTTTCATTTCTAATTTAGTTTCATTATTGCTCGTTTCAGCTGAAACATTCACTAGATTAAATTCAAAAACTATATTGAACAACATAAGTCCTATTATAAGAAGTGGAGAGTATTTTCTTAATTTCTTCATCTCACTCCCCCCTTTCCATTATCCTTGTTGTTTTTAACACGATAATAAAAAGTTAGTCCTATTATTGACAATCCTACAACTAACATAACTACAGTTGCTACTTCACCTGTTTTTGGTAATCTTCCTGTTCCTGTTTTCTTACCAGTTTTCGGTAGTCTCATATCTTTTCGATTAGTAATAATCTTTGGTGAAGTTGCTTTTGTGTTTAATCCTTCTGTTTGAAACATTAATGGTTTCTTAAAGGGAGTAGTAACACCACTATTTACTTCAAATAAATTTTGATTAGATACTTTACCAAAGTCCTGTTTTTTATTTAGTTCTTTAGCAATTTTCTCTTCATCCTCTAATCCGATATAGTCTTTAGGTGCTTGAACTTCGATTAATGAATACTGATTGGTTGTATCAGTTATAAAATCTACCGATTCTTCTAAAGACAGCGGATAAATGTCAGGATCTATTTCAGATTCTTTATGGAACAACCACTTACCTTTGCCGTTAGCATCTCCTGGATGGCTTGCTAATAAATTACTTACCTCAGCTACTATACTTTCTTTTGTGGTTGTACTTGTTCGTTTGTTAGCTAAAGCTGTTTCGTAGTGACTAATGTAAGTAACATTTCGACCATTTACTTGTTTGACATCTAAGACAGCAAATTGATACATATTTCGATAATTAATTTTTTTAGTTGCTGCTAAACCTGAAACATCAAACTTACCTGATGTATCAGACGTTAAGAGCCAGTTATTACTGATTGCTTCTTGCCAGTTTGGTGTCCATCCAGTAATTTTCGATTGTTCGATAATAGCGTATAAGACAGTTCCTTTGGCGTAAGTTACTGGTGCTTTATTACCAGGTTGGCTAAAAGCTGTTATTGGTTCTTCAATCTCATTTTTGACTAAAAACTTAGCCCCTTGTAGACCTTTAGATTGTTCTAATTCATCTCTTTTTTCAAATTTTGCCTCATCATTAATCGTATTAACGACTTCTGATGGCTTTTCAACTACCTTCCCGTTTTTATCTTGATAAGTTAGCTTGGCTTTATTTGAAATTAATTTTTGAGAATTTGCGTTCTCATTGAATTTAGCTGAAAATGTAAAGGATAGATAACTTGCATCCCCTGCCTCAACTCCAGCCATTTTCTCTAATCCTTTATTGGTTATCAGCCAGCGAACTTCACCACCAGCACCAGTTGGACTTTGAACGGTATAATCAACGTTTTCACTTAGAATAGTATCTTTTTTCGAAGTGCCATTATGGAAAATAACACTTTTTCCCGGTTCAACAGGGCCATTCATTTTTTCAGCACCAACACCACTACCTGGAAAACCTAATTGAACAAAATTCAATCCTTGATCAAGTTGATCCACAACTTGAAGTTCTTTCATCTGACTCATTTGGCTTCCTAAATTATCAACTTGTAATTGATATCTAATTAATTCACCAGATGAGTGACTACTTTTATCAATTGTTTTTGTTAATTTAGGTTCAATTGAGCTAGTTGGCTTCATAAATATGTCTACATCATAAATATATTTCAGTTCATTTCTTCCCTCGATTGGATTAGTTATCGGGACATTAACTATTAATGGTATCGAAATGTCACTTGAACTATTCACTGGTCCTTCTGATTCAACAATTAAGTACAAGTTATTAGCTAGATTTTCCGTATCTATGGAAATTCCTTGCCACATAACTGCACCATCTTCATTAGTAACACCACTAAAAGCTGGCTCTCTACCTTTAATGAAATCGTTCACCTTATTTGTATTAGCTTGATACAAATCCTTACCAAACATCTGTCCTGTAGTCAGATGTTTTAATTCTTCTTGAGTTAGTTTGCCGTAAATTGAAAAATGCGCCCCTTCTACGGGGTTACTGATACTTTCTTTCTGTTCATCATTGTCTACGAAATCACTATTGTCTGAATCTCCACTCGAATTTAGTGATTTATGAATAGTAATAGACCCTTTTTTTTCAACATTTATATTACTTGCATTAACATCATTAGAAGAAAATGATATCAAGATTAAACTAATAGAAAGATAAAACAAGATTAAATAACGATTTTCCACTTTCATTATTATCATCACACCCTTCTCAACATAGAGATTTTTATTGTTTATTAAAAATAATATAAATCACTTTCTAGATAGTTTATAACTAAATGATACTATAAAGGTAATATAAAATACATTCGTTTTACATTAAAACACAAAATGTTGTTTTAACGTTAAGTAAATGAACTTTAGTGACTTTATTAATTAACTCAATCCTATATTTCATTTAATAAACTCCTATATTTAAAGGACTTTTTGTTAAAAAACACACAATTAATGAGGTTCTTATTCACTAACCTAAATTAAAATTAATTAAATATCTCGTTCGTTAAACATACTTAATTATTCTTAATATAACTAAATCTGTAACTTATTCTAATCTCATGAATCCCCTTTCTTTTATCATTTCTTTATGTTATATTCTGCGTTATAATTTTAATAAAGGAGGTTTTAATATGGTCAAAAGTCTTACATTTGGTTTTGATTCATTTGGTAATAGTGATGTGTTAAAAGAAGCTACAATTGAAGTAGATTTAACTGAAGAAAAAGATGTCTTAATTAAAACAGAACACATTAGTGTGAACCCAGCAGAAATTTCTATGAGGAAAGGATTGTTTTCTAAGAAAAAAGCTCCTACTAATTTTCGTATTTTAGGAAATGAAATTCAAGGCACAGTCGTCAAAACAAACGAGAATGTGACAAATTTAAAAATCGGAGATAATATTTTAGCTTATATTCCTAATGGTGGTGACTCTGAGTATGCCGCTATTAATCATAGGAAAGCTTTTAAAGTTCCTTCTAATATGTCTAATGAAGTAGCAGCCGGTTTCCCAATGATTGCAACGACTGCTTACTGGTGTTTAGATGATTATTTTTTTAAATCTAACAAGATGACTAAATTAGCTATTGTTGGCGCGTCTGGAAGTGTTGGCAGTATGATTGTGCAATTAGCTAAACAAAGAGGGATAACCGTTTTAGCTGCTGCTAGTCAAAAAAATAAAGACTATTTAGTCTCACTAGGGGCAGATTATACGCTTGATTATCGTAATTCTGAAGAAGTTGATAGGTTCAAAGGATGGGCTGATTACGTCATTAACGCTTCTTTGTTTAACGCTGGAGAGGAACTTGCTTTATCACTATTGAATAAAAAAGGAACTTATCTTGGGTTAAATGCTCTGCCTAATTTAGAAAATCGACCGGATGTTACTGCCTTTTTTATGAAAAAAACAGCTGAAATGAAAGACGAAGATGCTTTAAAAAATCTTTTAGAAATGTATCAAGAAACTAAATTTGAACTGAGAATCGGGCATGTTCTTCCCTTCTCTTTAGGGAGTTTGAAAGAAGCACATACTTTGATTGAATCAGGTAAAAATAACGGTAAAGTCATCCTTAAACGATAAATAAGACATGTAAGATAACAGGTTAAATAAAAAAATAAGAGGCTAACCTATGAAGGTTAGCCTCTTAAATTGTTATTTATCAAATAAGTTCTCTAATAATTCTGAAGTTAAATAAGTCATGTCTGAGATAATAACGTCTGCTTTTGTTTGATCTACAGCATGATAAGCTGGATTATTATATGCTACACAAAGCATTTCGGCATTTTTAGCTGCTTGAATACCATTAGTTGAATCTTCAATAACAATGGCATTTTCAGTTGGAATATTTAAATCTTTTGCAACTGCTAAAAAGACATCTGGAGCAGGTTTTGAATGTTCAACTTCCTCACCTGATTTGATGTAATCAAAGTACTGACTTAAATTTAAGTTATCTAGATGACTTTGAATAATAGGTTTTTCAGTTGATGAAGCCACCGCTAATGTATAACCAGCTGATTTTAATTCAGCAAGACTCTCAGCTATATTTGGGATTAATTCTACTTTTTCAGTTTCAAATAAGTGCAGTAATTGTTTTTTAGCAATTACCTTTAGCTCTTCTAAACTTTGTGGTAAATCAAAATCTTTTTTCAGATTTCCCCATATATTATCTTGAGTTGTTCCACAAAAACGACTGAAATAATCAAGTTCCACTTCTTTACCAAAACTCTTAATAATTTGATACTCAGATTTCATATAAAATTTTTCCGTATCAATTAATACGCCATCCATATCAAAAATAATCAATTCTAATTTTTTCACTTCGTCACCTCATGCTATTTTAGAAACAAATTAATCTCTTTTTTCTATTATAACTTACTTTGTAAACAAATCTATTTTCTTGTGTCAGCTGAAAGGCTTGTTGCTGAAAAAATAGCTTTTATTAATAATGGGGTAATAACAACGGCTGCTATCATTTCAGGAATACCATTTGTAGCAACTAAAGTTAGTAACACTGTTGTTAATCCTGAAGACGTTGTGTTATATGCTGTTGCCATTGGTTCTGTATAAATCGCTCCCATCAATCCTAATACTAAAACAGTATTTGTTAAAGCTCCTAATGCTGCTGATATTGCTGTTGAAATATATACTTTTTTGGTCTTTTTATATAGCAATGTAAACACAACACCTGCTACTAAACCAACTAAAATTCTTGGTAGTACTGAGATAACTGGATTAGTAAAAATCAATGTATCTAAGGGAGTCGTTGGCATTGTCCACGCTCTATACATTGTAAGTAATCCCCAAATTAATCCAATTAACATTCCATCTTTTGTACCTAATGTAATAGCTGCTACGATTACAGTAATATGAATGATAGTGATACTAACAGCAAATAATGGAATGAATCCAAGAAATGGAACCATAGACTGTACCATTATTATTGCAATCAGTATCCCCCTTATAGTTAATCGATAAGCTTTACTTTGAGTACCTGACATCATCTTTTTCCATCTCCTATGTAAAATAATTTAGAACTACTATACCATTTAGATGTATAAAAACCCAATAATTGAACTGAACTTTTATTTTGTTAAATCTTATTGCTCTTTGACTTTGAGTAAAGTAGCAAATTTCTTAGGCATTTTAGAATTAAATTTTAATTTTTTTCCAGTAGTTGGATGGATTAATACTAATGTTGCCGCATGTAATCCTAAACGTTTCATTGGATTTCCGTGAGCTCCGTATTTTTTATCTCCTACGATTGGATGACCCAAGTCCTCCATATGAACACGAATTTGATTTTTACGACCTGTTTCAAGATTAACTTCAAGTAACGTGTAATTTCGGTTACTTCTTATTTTTTTGTAATGAGTAATGGCTTCTTTTCCACCATTATCAAATGAACTTGAGTACATTTTAAATGTTTTACTTTCTGTTAACCAAGATTTAATAGTTCCTTGATTCTTTTTAACTTCACCTTCAACTACAGCTGTATAAGTTCTTTCAAGGACTTTTTCTTTCCAATTTTCTTGTAAAGCTTGTTTAGTTTGTTCATTTTTAGCAAATAACATAATACCTGATGTATCTTTATCTAAGCGGTGCACCACATAAATACGATTTTTAGGATGATCTCTTTTAACATATCCCATTAATTGATTGTGAGCTGTTACTTCAAATTGGTTTTGTCCTGCAATAGAGAGCATACCTGATTCTTTTTCAATGATAATAATATCTTCATCTTCGTAGACAATTTCAATGCCAACAAGCGCTTGCTCACTCATAGCTGTTTTATTGTCTTGAGTCATCACTCGTTGACCTGGTTTTAACGGGTGATTATGTTGCGTGATACTTTGACCGTCTACATAAATCTGCCCTCTTGTTAAAACTGATTTAATAGCGTTACGACTTTTTCCTTTCATTTCCTCTAATAGAAATGGTAACAATGTCGTTTCTTCTTTAACAACATAATATTGTCCTGAATTATTTTTTTCTTTAGTTGCCTTTACTGGCTTTTTTTTATTCTTCATATATAGTGACTCTCTTCTCTGATTTATTTATATCTAGTTTACTTTAACATGTTTTCAATGATTTTTCATTTTTATCTGTCATCTTTTTAATTTAATCCCTTTTGATTTCATTTCTTTTTTTCGCTATAATTAAGATTTGTAATCATCTATAAGGAAGAAGGAATATTATCATGAAATGGAAAAAGTTAGTACTTGCTTCACTTTTAACCACTCTTTTTTTAGGAGCTTGCTCATCTAATAACAAAAAAGAGAGTAAACAAGCCAGTGATACCATAGGCGGAGAGTTAACAGTTTTAACGAATCGTACTGATGGGGATACTATCTTTAAACAAATAGAAACTGATTTTATCAAAAAATACCCTGACGTTACTGCTGTCAAATTTGAAAACATTGCAGATTACGATCAAACAGTCATGACTCGTATGAATGGTGGCGAATACGGTGATGTGTTATTCATCCCTTTCTCAATGGCTGGAAGTAGAGAAGATTATCCAACTTACTTTGAAAAATTAGGAACAACTGAGGAACTTTCAAAAGATTACCTTGATGTCTATGAAGCTGATTATAAAGATGATGTTTATGGATTACCCGTTGCCTTAAACTCACTTGGAATTATATACAACGAAGCAGTTTTAAAAGAAGCGGGAATTACAGAACCTGCTACAACAACAGAACAATTTATTAAAGATTTAGAGACAATCAAAGAAAAAACAGGAGCAACTCCTTTTTATTCTAATTACCAAGCTGTTGCCGTTTGGGCAGGAGCACTAACTTCGTTTGGCGGAGAACAATTCAAATCTGAAACATTAAAATCAGGAGATGCCTTTAAAGAAGGAATGCCAATAAGAGAAGTCATGGATTTATTCTATGAAATGGCATCAAAAGGTTTAATTGAACAAGATCCGATGACTTTAGATAGCCAAACTGCTTTTTCTCAATTAGCTGAAGGTAAAATTGCTATGCTAATGAATGGTTCTCAAGAAGTTTCTGGTATCCAAGAAATGACTAAAGATCCGATTAACATAATGAATTTCCCTATTGAAACAGATGGTAAAACTAGCTTACCACTAGGAGCTCCTGCTGTAATGGGCATTAGTAAAAAATCAAAAAATACTAAAACAGCTGAAGCTTTTGTTGATTTCTTTTTATCTGAAGAAAGTGGCTATGCTAAAGATTTAAAAGGTATGCCTAATCTAAAAGCTGATTTGTCAGCAGACGAACAAAAATTAATTGATAATAGTAACGTCATTCTAACTGTTGCTACTGAAACACCAGAAACAAACGCGACTTATTCAGCTATCGCTGATGAAGTTGGTGTGTCTCGTTTAACTGATTGCTTACAACAAGTTATTAACATCGGTCTATATCCTGATAAAAATATGTCTTATGAAGATTATATAAAAGAATTATCAGATAAATGGACGACTGCTGCTAAGAATCATGAGTAAACTCAATAAAAAACAGCTTTTTATTTTTCTTATTTTCCCAGTTAGTTTGCTATTTATTTTTGGCATTCTTCCTATGATTAACTTAATCATTATTAGTTTTACTTCATGGAATGGGATGGGCTCTGATTTTGAATGGGTGGGGTTTAATAATTACGCCACCCTTCTTTCAAGTCCTGTTTACTGGAACTCTTTAAAAGTTAATAGCTATTACCTTATTTCTGGTATGTTACAAATGATTCTAGCTTATTATTTTGCTGTTATTCTATCTGAAAAAACATACGGAAAAAACTTTTTCAAAAGTCTTTTTCTGTTTCCATCTCTTATCAGTAGTATTGCGGTAGCTATGATTTTCAGATTATTTTTTAGTCCTGATGGGGCTTTTGATCAACTACTGACTAGTTTACACTTACAACAGTGGCAAACGTTTTGGTTAGGCGATCCCGATCAGGTCAATATTACACTTGCCAGTATTTCTTTATGGAGAAACTTAGGTATCAGTTTTTTACTTTATTACAGTGCTATTCAAAGTGTACCTAAACACTATCAAGAAGTTTGTATTCTTGAAGGGGCTACCCTTTGGCAAAAAACTTTTTTAGTGACGATTCCACAAACTAAAAAAATCATTCAACTTAATACGTTACTGCTAATCATTGGGGTGATTTCAGTTTTTGATATTCCCTTTATTTTGACAAACGGCTCTAACGGAACCACTACGATAGTTGTTCAAACCATGAAATTAGCTTTTGAGCAAAAAAAATACGGTTTGGCTTCTAGTCTTTCTGTTCTAATTACTTTATTGATTGTCTTATTAAGCGGACTACTTCAAATATTGAAGAAAAAAAGAGAGGTGAATTCATGAAATACTTAGGACATTTTATTAAATACACCTCTCTTTTGATTTGGGCTTTTATTATTTTATTTCCTTTAAGTATTCTTTTTTTAGGTTCATTTATGAGTCTTAATGAATTTTCATCCTCACAAGGTCTTCGCTTACCTGAGAGTTTTTTATACCTAAATAATTATTCAGAAGCTATCAAAGAAAGTAATTTAGTCAAAAGTTTTCTTGTGACCTTCACTATAATATTAGTAAGTGTTTTTCTAAGTGTTTTCATTGGTTCAATGGTTGCTTATGTGTACCATCGTTTCGATTTTAAATTAAAAAAAGGTCTGCTTTTTGCTTACTTTTTAGTCTCTGCAGTGCCTATGGTAGTTACTCAAGTTGGAACATTTAATATTATGACAGGGCTTGGTGTATACAATACCATTTGGGCACCTATTTTACTTTATGTTGGGGCAGATGTTACCATGATTTATCTTTATTTACAAAATATGGAGCAGATTCCTTTGGAGTTAGATCAAGCGGCGATGATGGATGGTGCTTCTTACTTTCAGATTTATCGACATGTTATTTTCCCCATGTTGATTCCAGCAACCACGACAGTTAGTTTGTTGAAAATGTTAAGTATCTACAATGATTTCTACATTCCATATCTCTATATGCCAAGTAGTGACTTACCTACTATTTCAACTGCTATTTTTAGGTTTGTTGGCCCTTATCAAATAAACTGGCCGTTAATTTGTGCTTTTATATTAATAAGTATTTTACCAATGCTTATCATTTATTTGTTTTTACAAAAATATATTGAAAAAGGATTATCTCAAGGGAGCGTAAAAGAATAATGATTCAAAAATTATGGAAATGGGGAATCGGATTTCCTGCTCGTGCTTATACCGTTATGGAAATTCGAACTGGGTTTGCTACTGGACTTCCTATCTTAAGTTCTAGTTTATTTGCAGCCTATCTCACAGGAAAGTTAAATCTACTTTATTTAATTCTCTTTTTTGTGAGTGGCTTTTCTTTCAATATTGTCGCCAATGTGGCAAATGAAATCCGTGCTTATTTAAAACAAGAAGAAAATGAAGATACTTTTACAGGCCATTTAGGAAGTGAAGGCTTAGTGCGTGGAGATGCTACCTTTTTAGATGCACTTTTAACTCTATTAGCATGGATAGGTTTAGGTGGTTTAAGTGGACTAGCATTAGTCTTTTTTACTAAAAGCATGGGACTACTTCTTTTAGGTGTCATTGGGTTACTTGCTTCCATAACTTATTCACTAGGTCCTGCTCCTTATATTGTTCTTCCGATTGGCGAGTTTGTCTCTGGCCTTTTAGTTGGGGGACTTAGTTCTCTCGTTGCCTTTTGGCTACAAGCTGGCTTTTTAAATACTTCAGCGTTTGCCTATGCTTTTATTTGTATGATGTTAACTGTCTTTTTAATGAGTACCAATAACACAGGTGATTACGATAAAGATTTAGGAGTCAGAAAAACCTGGCCCCATGTGATTGGTTTTAGACGATCTATTTTGATTCTGATTCCCGAAAGTATTTTAGTATTATTCACATGGACTTATTTAGGTTTTACCGTTTTAACTTGGTGGCAAACACTTATTGGATTCATCTTATTTTTTATTGATGGCTACTTAAGATGGCTAAAGGATTATCTTAAAATTCAAGAAGTTTATCCTGAAATGGGACGAGATTTTGGTCCTAGACCCTTATTATTAATTCGCTCATTTCATACAGTAATGGCGATATTATTTTTTGTTTCCATGTAACTCAGAAAGGACGATACTATGGCAACTATTAGATTACAACAAAATAGAATCAACCCTCTATCTCTTCCCTTAATTCTTGGACAAGAACTAGGTATATTTCAAAAAAATCACTGTTCAGTTGAGTTACAATTAGATGATCAGTTTGTTTTCCAAGGAAAAAACGCCTTCTTAAATGGAGAGATAGATGCTCAAATGGGTGATACAACTTTTTTCTTTTATTATTTAAAAGAAGGTAAAAACGCTGTTATCACTTCTACTTTAACAAGAACCATTCAATTAGTTGGTCAAAAAAATTGGCAAGCTTTAAATGAATTAACTGTGGGAATTAGTCGTACTGGTCTCTTTAGATTCTTTGTTGATACTTATCTGCATGAAGAACTACCTCCAGTGACCTATGATTTCATTAATAATACTTATGAGAGAATTCAATCTTTAGAGGACAAAAAAATTCAAGCTTTAGTAGCGATTGAACCTTTTGTAACAACTGTTCTAAGTCTACCTGAACAAGAAGTTATTTGGCATTCCAATCAACTCGATGCTTGCTTTGTGATGTGGTGTTTTGATGCTGAATTTGCGAATAAGTACCCTGAAGATATCAGAAGTTTCCACAGGTCACTTGAAGAGGCTCAAACTTACTTTAATCAACAGTCAGCTGAAGAAAAAGTGGCGTTACTTGTCAAACATTGTCATTTACCAGAAGAAAAAGCTTTGATTTTTAAAGATTTTTCATTTGAACCACAGCAAAACTATGCTGAATCTGACTTTGCCTTATGTCAAGATTGGATGTTTAACAATCAAGAAATCGATAAAAAAATAGCCCCTAAAGAAGGACTATTTCAAACATTTTAAAAGTGCTAGTTATAGCTATGTTAAGAACTCCAAGTGTTTCTTACATCTCTATAGCTAGTTTTTTTATTTACGACTAGCTAAAAATTCTCTAACTTCAACTAAATCATTTAATTGATAGGTTGGTTGATAAGCTCGTTCTTTATTAACTGGTAATTGTTTCTTTAATTCATATTTTCCAGTTAAAGGAGCCAAATCTGTAATATCATCCTCAACTAAAATAGAGGGAATACCACCACGGCTTGCAGCCTCAATCCCTGCTAAAGAATCCTCTAAAACTAACGCCTCTTTAGGATCAATCTGTAATTTTTCACATGCCGTAACAAATATCTCTGGATTTGGTTTTCCTATACTTACTTCGTCCCCTGCTACAATGACATCAAAAACATCAGGCATATTTTCTATTTCTAAATACAAATCAATAATCTCTCTTTTAGATGAAGATGCTAAAGCTATGAGATAGTCATTTTCTTTTAAGTAAGCTAGTAACTCTAATAATCCTTTTTTCTTATAAACTCTTTTTTCTTCAGCTAAAATTTCTTTTTTAGTAGCAATCATAAATTCTCGCCAAGTATCCGTAGGTAGTTCTTCACCGTATAATTCTTTTAATTCTGCTCTAAAACCAGCTTCATTTCTACCAGTTAATTGGTAATACACATTAGGATTCAATTCAAAATCAAATTCCAAAGCTGTTTTACTGTACACTCTATAGGCTAATCTCCCTGTATCAAACATTAAGCCATCCATATCGAAAATAATTAATTTCATTGTAAACTCCTCTTCTTACATTATATCCATTATTATAGCATACAAAAAACTAGCCTTTTTCAACAGTAAGGCTAGTTTTAATCAGTTTATCTTTAGAGTACTTGCCAAGCATTATATAAATTAATTAATAGAACCAAAATAATTACATATTGATACACTTGGTTAACTCTCTGGTCTGACACTTTTCCACTTACATACGAACCTAAAAAACCGCCCATAATAGCTGCTGGTATCACATAATACAATATCGTTAAATCGTAACGTTCCATGTTAGCTGTTAATAAAACTGTTGTCACTTTTGTTAGTTGAGAGAAAAAAATAGTGATTATGGAATAGACTGTTGCTTGCTTGATTGGCATATCAAATAAAAACATAAGTAAAGCAACATTTATCGGGCCACCACCGATTCCTAACAAACTAGCTAAGAAACCAAGTAATAAACCAGTGCCTATTGCAAGCAGATTAGATTGGTAATGATGATTGTTCCAAACTCCTTTACTATACATAAATGATAACAAAAGTGTTGCTACTGTTAGAGCAATCTGAATTAACTGTACTTCGCGTCCACTTGGGAAAGCTATTAATATTTTTTCAAAAACGCTATTCCCTAAGAAACCACCTAACATAGCTCCAAAAGAAACTTGAACAGCAAAAAGCCAATTAACTTTAACACCGTTTTGTAGTTGCTTACTAGTCGAAACGATTGACATCGTTAAAACTGCCACACTTGAATAAAAAGAGATAGCCGCCACTGAATGGATATTAATCAAGTCAAATATCGGCTTGATTAATACGCCACCTCCCATTCCTGAAATAGCTCCAAGGGTGTTAGCAAATACTATGACAATAAAATAAACTATTCCAACCATTTGTACTCCCCTATCTTCATATCATTCTCATTGTCTCACATTATTTTTAATAACTCTGTATCCCTATCAACTTTGTCTTTAGTTGTCGGGATAACATTTTTGAACTCTGCTGAGTTTGTTATGATAATTGGCGTTTGTAATGAATAGCCACTAGCAAGTATTCTTTCCCTATCAAATTCAATTAGTAACGCCCCTTGTTTCACAATGTCCCCTTGCTCCACAAAAGAAGTGAAATAGTTTCCATTTAAATTAACAGTGTCAATTCCAATATGAATCAACATCTCTATTCCATTATCAAAGGTTAACCCAATCCCATGCTTAGTTGGTAATAAAGTCGTTACTACACCATTAGCTGAAGCATAGACTTTATTGGTTAACGGAATAATCCCCACACCTTTTCCTAGTAACTCTCCCGAAAAAATATTGTCCTCTATTTCCGAGAGTTTAATCACTTTTCCTTTAATGGGAGCTAATATACTTTTTTCTTTTAGTTTTAGGTCATTTTTTTCTTCAATCACAGGATCCATACTATTAGAATACGCTATAGTAAGAGATAGTAACAAACCTACAATAAAAGCAACTGAAATAGCCATTAAATAACCATAAAAGGCTTTTTCCACTCCTAACTCTGGATTAATATAGTTTGGTATGCCGAATATGCCAAGCCCTCCCATGTTAAACAACTTTGAACCAAACAAACCAATAATCATGCCTGCAATAGCAGAAGCAAATAAAGTCGCATAAAAGGGCTTTTTACGAGGTAAGGTTATTCCATAAATTGAGGGTTCAGAAACACCTAGCAAGCTAGATATAAAAGCAGAGATACCTAAACTTTTAAGATTCTTATTTTTTGTTTTAATGACAACTCCTAAAACAACTCCAGCAGTAGCAAACGAGGTCGCACTTCCTAATGCCAAAATCGGATCAAATCCCATTGTAAGGATATTATTAATTGAAATAGGTATTATCCCCCAGTGTAGGCCCAACATTACTAATAACTGCCAAGTTCCTCCAATAATAATTCCTGCTATGACTGGATTAAGTTGATATAAAGTTAACGTAAGCCAGCCAAGTAAATCTCCCATCCAAGTTGCTACAGGTCCAATTACCAAAAAAGTAAGTGGTACGACTATTAATAAAGTAACTAATGGAACTAAAAATGATCTAACTATCGAAGGGATGATGTGATAAATTTTTTTATATACCTTTGAAGCAAAATATATAGCAATGACTATCGGAATAATACTAGCCCCGTAATCCATTGTAATCACTGGAATACCTAAAAAAGTAATATAAACTGGTGATTCAATTAAAGTTCCTTTAAACAATACATATAGTGGCTCAGCACTAGAAGACGCTATCCCTGTCATAACTGGGTGAACTAAGGCTGCACCTATAATCATTCCTAAGAAAGGTGGCAATTTAAATTTCTTAGAAGCTGTATACCCTAAAAATATTGGAAAAAAATACATTAAACTGTCACCAGTTGCTTGAAGTATTTTATACGTTCCTGAATCAAGGGTCAGCCAATTAAATGCTAAAAAAGTAGCCGTTAATCCCTTAATCATCCCTGTAGCAGCTAAGACTCCTAATATAGGTGTAAAAATACTAGAAATAATATCAATAAATCGATTAAATATTCCATTTGATTCAATTTTTATTGTCTCTGTACTTTCATTGCGTTCTAACAGTTTTAGTAGTTCTTGGTACACTTCTGATACATGATTGCCGATTACTATTTGAAACTGCCCTCCACTTTGAACAACTGCAATAACACCTTCCAATTTTTCAACTGCTTTTTTATCTATTTTTGCCTCATCGTTTATATTTATTCTCAAACGGGTCATACAATGTTTACACTCTATAATGTTATCTTTTCCACCAATTGCTGCTAATATTTCTTTTGCTAAATGTTGGTATGTCATTGTCTACCACTCTCTCTATATAAAATACGAAAAGCAAAACGAAAAAAATGGTTACTAGACATTCTTTTAGTTTTGCTAACTTTATCAGGATTTTTTTAACGTTCAATAAAAAATGAATAATCCATTTATCATAAAAATAATTGAATCTAAATCTAGAGTATTATGAATTGTTAGTAATGTCAAAACATCTTTTAACGTCTATTCACTTCTATACTCTTTATAAGAGAGATTTTCTAGTACAAACGATATATAATAACATTTTGCCACTTCTTAAATAAAAAAAACACATTTTGTTTAATTTATAATATTTAAGTCATTTTATTAATCAAAACCACTTATTTTTTTGTCGTTTCAGGTTAATTTTTTTTTAAATCCGTCGATAATAATTAGTATAAACTACTTACATAAAACGTTCCTTAAATAACAAGAAAAGGAGATTATTTATGAAAAAAGGAACATGGGTATTCATGATTGTTTTAATGCTTACTGTAGGTGGAATCAAAACGGCACACGCTTATTCGAAAAAGAAAAGTGGTAACCAACAAGATAACATCACCATTAAAGTAAAACCAATCACTTCAAATAGCAAGGAACTCGTAGAAACAACAGAAACATCCGAAAGGAAACAAGCAGAATCAAAAAAGACTCAACCAAGTAAAACTGAGAACTCTTCTGTGGCAAATGTTGCAGCTTCTCCTCCAAGTGAAGTAGATACACACGATTTATCTCTTGAAACACCCACCCATAAGGATGACGTAATTATTGAAGAAGTTTATGAAAACATCGTTGAAGACACTATTCCAGTGGAACAATCTAATCAAGAAAATTTTAGTGGTGTTAGCTATTTAGGCTATGACTATGAGCTAGGCTACTTTAGTGGATTTGATTATTTACCACCTTGGACCAATATGGTTTACCAGTGGACTAATTTTCCAAATCATTATCTCGTAGAAAAAGCTAGTTATCCTGGACAAACTATTTTTGGGTTACAAATTGGATCAACTGTCGTTATTGAAGGTGTCTCTTATAAGGTTTATGATATTGTGTATAATCATCCAAATAATCAAGAAGCTTTAGATATGGTGCTTTATTCTGGAGCAGCAGCATCTATGCAAGTTTGTGTTTCTCTGGATGACGACGCTGACTTAAATCTATACTTCCTTAGATAACTAAAACTAAAATAAGGCATCAAACACAAAAATTAGGAAACTCTTTTTGTATTTAATGCCTTATTTTTTTATCATTACGATATATCTAAACTTTCACCAACTGCCATTACTTTACCAGATTGTTCTTGTAGTAAATTAACAAAGTCCAATGGATTTTGCTTAATAACTGGAAATGTATTGTAGTGAATAGGAACATTTATTTTGGCTCCTATAGCTTTAGTTGCCTTCACTGCATCTTTTATGCCCATTGTAAAATTATCGCCTATAGGTAAAAATGCCACATCCACTTTAAAATCTTCTTTAATTAAACTCATATCAGAAAAATATGCTGTGTCCCCTGCATGATAAACAGTCTTCTCTCCACTCGTAATGACAAAACCACTTGGATTTCCCATGTAGATTGAACCATCTTCAACATCAAAAGCTGAACTATGTTGAGCGTGTACCATCTTAACTAAACCAAATGGAAAAGTAAAACTGCCTCCAATATTCATGCCATGAGTTCTTTTTACGCCCTGTCTTTCAACATAGCCTGTTATTTCTGGACAGGCAACAACAATCGCATCATTACTTTTGGCAATAGCAACTGTATCACCCAAGTGGTCATTATGACCATGAGTTACTAAAATATAGTCTACTTTTATTTTTTCAACATCTAAATCACTTAAAGGATTACCTGTAACAAATGGGTCAATTAATAGTCTGGTTCCATCTGTCGTTTCAATTATGATACAAGAATGACCATGATATTCTAATTTCATTGTTAATTCCTCCTTCTATTATATTAATTGTACCTTTTTATACAAAAATTCTCAAAAAAAAAAACAAATAACCTTCTTTAAAGAGCATTTGTTTCTTTCTTAATATATTCACTAGGTGACGAACCAGTGTATTTTTTAAATAATTTACTAAAATGATAAGCATCTTGATAACCAACAAGATTGGCAATTTCTTTAATGCTTAGTTCCTTTTTTAATAATAATTCCTTGGCTTTTTCCATTCGTATTTTGATTAAATAATTTATCGGACTCTCTCCTGTTTCTTGTTTAAACAATTTAGACATGTAAGTTGGACTGATATACATCGAACTAGATAGACTGTCTAAGCTGATATCTTCAGAATGATGCGCCTCTAAATAGTATTTAATGGAATTAGCTAATACAGTTTTACTTTTTTCTTTTTGTTTAATCGGTCTAATGGCTAATTTTTTTTCTGCGATTTCTCTAAGAAGTAAAAATAATAAATCTGTTGATAATAACCTCATTACAGATTCTTGATACAACTTACTCTCTTCTTTTTCAATCAATATACGTTTAATGAGCTGTTGAAATATTTCTGAATCTCCCATCTTGATGACAGGATGAATAACTGGTATCTGATTTTTTTCGTAACCTAATAATTGAAAATTATCCAAACCTAAATGCATATGATGACTGATACCTTTTTTTTGCTCTTCATAATGAAGGTCGTAAGGGTTAATAATAATCACGTCCCCTGTGTTAACTAGGTAACTTTCGTGATTGATATGATAGTATGTAGGCCCTTTCAAAACAATGCTAATCTCGATTGAATCGTGATAATGAGGGTTCGCTTTAGCTCCTTCATGGAAGTAACCATCTGCTGCATATAAGACTTCAGGTTTGAATGAAGGTTTCGCTATTTCTAACATAAACTTCCTCCCTTTAACTATAATCATATATTACATCAAAAGGGCAAGATATTCCATGTTTTAAGTCCTAAATACTCGGTAAGATAGGGCAAGTATTTTAGTTTAGGAGTTGATAAAAATGGACCACATTAAGTGGATTGCACGCTACATTAAACCCTATTGGAAAAAAGAAGCCTTAGCAAGTATTATTTTAATCATTAGTTCACTTCTTCAAATAGTTAATCCGATTATTATTGGACTAATTGTAGATAATATTGTTAATGGCAAAGGAGAAGAAAATTTAGTCCTTTACTTAAGTATTCTAATTGGGGTAACCGTTTTAAAAATCATTACCCGCTACTTGTATCAAAATATGTTTGAGCGAGTAGGACAAGATGTTTTATTTGATTTAAGAGGTGATATGTATAAAAAAATCCATGAATTAGACTTTGATTTTTTTAATCATACTAGAGTTGGAGATTTATTAGCTCATATGACAGGTGATATCGACATGATTCGTCACTTTGTTTCTTGGCTAGCTTCTACTATTGTAGAAAACGTTCTTTGGTTTATTTTAGCTATTATTGTTATGTTTAAAATTGATGTGACTCTAACACTATTTATGTTAGCCGTTACACCTTTCATTTATTTATTCCAACGTCGTCTTTCAAAAGAAGTCTTTCCAAAGTTTTTTGCTATTAGGGAATCATTCTCTCAATTAAATTCAATGGTTGAAGAAAACATTGGTGGAAATCGAGTGGTAAAAGCTTTTGCTAGAGAAGACTATGAAATTGAGAAATTCAACACAGTTAATGATGATTACATGGAAAAAAACATGGAATCAGCTGATGTTTTAGCTAAAAATTTACCTTGGTTAGAATTTTTCTCTGCTAGTCTATCTGTTCTTAGTTTAGTTGTTGGAGGTATTTTAGTTATCAATTCTTCATTAACAATTGGTGCTTTAGTTACTTTTACTAACTATTTATGGATGTTAAACAATCCATTAAGAAACAGTGGTTGGATTATTAGTGACACGCAACGTTTCTTTGCTAGTTCAGTAAAAGTTCGTGCTTTACTTGATGAGCCTATCCAGATTAAATCGAAACAAGAAAACGATCAAATACCATTCACTGGAGAAGTTACTTTTGAACATGTTAACTTTTCGTTCCCAGATGATCCTGAAACATTGATTTTAGATGATATTAATTTCTCTGTTAAACCTGGACAAGTCGTGGGGATTCTTGGTCAAACGGGTTCTGGTAAATCTACATTAGTTCAGCTTATTGGACGATTCCACGAAGCTACTTCTGGTCAAGTTTATGTTGGTGGTAAAAAAATTGAAGAGTGGTCATTAAGAAAGCTAAGAGAAAATATCTCACTTGTTATGCAAGAAGCTTTTCTTTTCTCAGACTCGATTGAAGAAAACTTATCTTTTGGTGTGGATCAATTAGACCCAACACACCTAGAAAGAATGTCTCGAATTGCTGATGCCCATCAATTTATTGAAAAGTTACCAGATGGTTATCAAACAATAGTTGGTGAACGTGGCGTTGGTTTATCAGGCGGACAAAAACAACGTATCTCTTTAGCTCGTTCCTTAATGACCAAACCAGCTATTTTAATTTTAGATGATACTACTTCTGCTGTTGATATGACAACTGAAACGAAGATTCAAAAAGGATTAAAAGAAGCAATTGATGATGCGACGACTTTTATTATTGCTCACCGCATTAGCTCTGTTAAAGATGCTGATATTATCCTTGTATTAGAGAATGGTCGTATTGTAGAGACTGGTAATCATGAATCATTACTTGAAAACGAATCTGGTATCTACGCAACGATTTACGAAAAACAATTAGGACTTAAGTAGGTGAAATCATGGCAAAGAAAAATACGTTTCGAACAGACGAAAAATTAACTAAATCTTTTAGCCTAAGTGATTTTAAACGCTTAGGGACTTATATCAAACCATATAAAAAATCAGTTACTGTTATACTAGCCATTATTATTATCTCCAATATGGTCGCTATGCTTGGACCATACTTCATGAAGATTACTTTAGATGTCTATATTCCAAATCAAGACAAAACAAAAATTTTACAAATGGGTGTTGTGTACCTCATTTCTCTATTAATTATTTCTTGGAGCATGAGATATCGAATCTTAAAAATAACTGAGCTTGGGCAAAAAATATTAAAAGATATGCGTTCTGATATTTTTATCCATATTCAGAAACTCCCATTCTCTTATTATGATTCTAGACCTCATGGTAAAATCTTAATTCGTGTTGTAAACTACATCAATACTTTAAGTGATTTACTAAGTAATGGACTAATTAACTTTTTATCTGATTTAATTAATATGGTTATTACATTAATTGTAATGTTCACTATTGATGTAAAGCTTGCTCTATATAGTTTGATTTTTTTACCGTTACTAGTAATTGCGACTCTTGTCATTCAAAAATTCCAACGAGTTGCTTATCAAACCCTTAGTAACAAACAATCAAACCTGACTGCTTACATTCACGAAAGTATTGCTGGTGTTAGAATTACTCAATCTTTTACCAAAGAAGATAAGAAACAAGAAACTTTTGAAGAATTATCACGTGAGTATCGTTCTTCTTGGATGAAGGCTGTCAAGATTATGCGTCTTTTATGGCCTGCTGTAGAGTTAACCTCTATTTTCACTATTTGTTTCCTCTACTACATTGGAGCAAAACAAATTGGTATTCAGGTAAGTATCGGAACACTGATTGCCTTTATGGCATACATGAGTAACTTCTGGAACCCAATTATTAATATCGGAAACTTTTATAACCAATTAGTGACAGCTACAGCTTACTTAGAAAGAATTTTTGAAACCTTAGATGAAGATCCGACTATTTTAGATTCAAAAGACGCTATTGAATTACCATCAATTGAAGGTACAGTTACATTTGAAGATGTGTCATTTAAATACGAAGAAAACGGACCAAATATTTTAAATGATTTAAACTTTAATGTAGAATCTGGAAAAAATATCGCTCTTGTTGGACCAACTGGTGCAGGTAAAACAACTGTTATTAATCTAATCAACCGTTTTTATGATGTTAGTAGCGGTAGTGTTAAAGTCGATGGTTACAATGTTAAAGATGTCACTCTCAATTCTTTAAGAAAACAAATTGGTGTGATGTTACAAGATACATTTGTATTCTCTGGTACTATCCTAGAAAATATTCGCTACGGGAAACTTGATGCAACAGAAGAAGAAATAATTGCTGCTAGTAAAGTAGTTCGAGCTCATGATTTTATTAGTAAACTGCCAAACGGCTACAATACGGTTGTTGAAGAACGTGGAAGTACCCTTTCTGCTGGACAACGACAATTAATATCTTTTGCCCGTGTCTTACTGGCTGATCCAAAAATCTTAATACTTGATGAAGCAACAGCTAATATTGATACTGAAACTGAAGAACTTCTTCAAAAAGGATTAAATGAATTACTTAAAAATAGAACATCCTTTATTATCGCTCACCGTTTATCAACTATTAAAAACAGTGATGAAATTTTTGTTATTGATAAAGGAAAAGTCCAAGAATCAGGAACTCATGATGAGCTTCTAAAAACAGGCGGACATTATTCACAACTTTATTACGCACAATTTGCTGCAAATGATTAATAAAAAAAGCTCTCAAATGATTAAATCATTTGAGAGCTTTTTTCGTTTCTAGTAAACCACTTCTTCTAAAAATAATCCGTGAGATGGAGCTGTTGGACCAGCATCTTCTCGCTTACGACTTGTTAAAGCTTCATCAATTGACTCCATTGGACGTTCTCCTGAACCAATTTGAAGTAATGTTCCCATTAAAATTCTTACCATGTTATAAAGGAAACCATCTCCAACAAAACTAAATTTAATTAAATTGCCTTCTTGAGTAATTGAAATTTCCTTAATAGTTCTTTCTGTCGATTTTTTACTTTTCTTAAGAGCTGAAAAAGCTAGGAAATCATGTGTTCCTACTAATTTTTCTGCTGCTTCTTCCATTAATGCCATATCTAACTCATCAAAGTAGTGGAAACTATGCATACCGTTAAATACAGAAGGAATCGTACTATTCCAAACATTATAGCTATATGTTTTTTCTTTGGCATTATATCTTGAATGGAATCTCTCTGGAACTTCTTCAATATCATTTACAACAATATCATTTGGTAAGTAACGATTTAAATACTCTAACATATCATCTAAACTCATTGTGCTTTCAGTTTTAAAGTTTGCTACTTGGCCTCTAGCATGAGCTCCTGCATCCGTTCTTCCTGAACCAATGATTTCTATTTTTTCTTCAACCATTATTTCAATAACTTTTTCGATTTTTCCTTGAACTGTTTTTTCTGAGTCACCTAATCTTTGCCAACCTAAATAACGTTTCCCATCATATTCTACAGTTAATTTTATATTTCTCATTTCTTACCGTCCTTTTTATTTGTCTTAGTTTCATTGTAACAACATTTACTTCTATCTACAATTAATCAAAATAAAAAAACTGGCTCGTTCTGAGCCAGTTTAACCTAGTCTACATCTACATTATGATAAACATCTTGCACATCTTCTAAATCTTCTAAGACAGCAATCATTTTATTAAATTGTTCTAAGTCAGTTCCTTCTAAAGTAACATCACTTTGAGGTAGCATTTGAATCTCTGTAATAGCAAATTCTTCGATTCCTTTTTCTTTTAAAGCTGTTTGAATTAAATGGAAGTCTGTTCCTTCACCGTAAACAATTACTTGACCATTTTCTTCAAATACATCTTTTACTTCAATGTCTTTTTCTAATAAGTATTCAAAAATCTCATCAGCATCTTGATCTTTTAAACCGATAATCGCTGTATGATCAAACATATAAGCAACAGCACCTGATACACCCATGTTACCACCATTTTTACCAAAAGCACTACGTACTTCAGCAACTGTACGGTTAACATTGTTAGTTAATGTATCTACGATTACCATTGAACCATTAGGACCAAAGCCTTCATAGCGTAACTCAGAGAAATTTTCATCTCCAGAGCCTTTTGCTTTTTCAATCGCACGGTCAATAATATGTTTAGGAACATTATAAGTTTTAGCACGGTCCATTACGAAACGTAATTTTTGATTTGTTTCTGGATCGGGATCACCTGATTTTGCTGCTGCATAGATTTCAATACCAAACTTAGCATAAATTTTACTATTATTAGCGTCTTTGGCTGTTTTCTTTTCGACGATATTTTCCCATTTACGTCCCATAATTTCACTTCGCTTTCATTTCGTTAAACTTATTTCAATAATTTTTCCTTTTCCATTATACTCCTATGATTTCAATTATCAAAGGTTTTTTTACCACTCTTTTTCTTCATAATCTAAATCATCAAATAGTCTGGCTTTTTCTTTCTTACTTAAATAGCGCCATTGCCCTACTGGTAAGTTCCCTAATTCAACGTTCATAATACGTAAGCGTTGTAATCGGTACACATTATAGCCTAACTCCTCACACATACGACGAATTTGGCGGTTTAATCCTTGTGTCAAAATAATTTTGAAATCATACTTAGACAGCTGTTCTACCTCACAAGGAAGTGTTTTAGTTCCAAGAATTTTAACGCCTTTTGACATATTTTCAACAAAGTCTGGTGTGATTGGCTTATCAACAGAAACAATATATTCTTTTTCATGTTCCCCTTCTGAGCGTAGGATTTCATTCACGATATCTCCGTCATTAGTTAATAGAATCAAGCCTTCTGAATCTTTATCCAAACGACCAATATGAAAAATTCGCTCTGGATAGTTAACTAAATCAACAATATTTCCTTTAACTTTTTTCTCAGTCGTACTTGTAATGCCAACTGGTTTATTTAAAGCAATATAAACATTACTTCTAGGGGCAATAAATAATTGATTCCCATCAACTTTCACTTCGTCTCCTGGATTAACTTGAGTTCCTATTTTGGCTCTTTTACCGTTAACAAATACTCTACCTTCTTCAATAAGTTTATCTGCTCCACGTCTTGACGCTTTTCCAGATTCACTAATAAATTTATTTAATCGCATATAGCACTTCCTTCATATTAATATACTCACTAATAACTATACTGAATCAATTCCTTAAAGCAAGATATTTCTTACTAGATACCACCAAAAATAACTCTTTTATCTCATAATTAGATGCCTCATGTTACAATAAACCAAAGAAATCAATAAAGGAGCATTAGGTAAATGGTTAGAATACTTGTTGTAGATGATGAAATAAATACTAGAAAATATTTAAAAACAATTTTAGAAAGAGATCATTACGAAGTTGAACTTGCTTTTGACGGCGAAGATGCCCTTGAAAAACTTGCTTCAACGCATATTGATTTGATTGTCTTAGATATTATGATGCCCAAAATCGATGGGTATGAATTAACAAAATTACTTCGGGAAACTAATAATGAATTACCGATTTTAATGCTTTCAGCCAAACACTTACCTGTTGATAAAAAAAAAGGGTTTGTTGTTGGAACCGATGATTACATGTCAAAACCTGTTGATGAAGAAGAAATGTTACTTCGAATTAAAGCCTTATTAAGACGAGCTAAAATTGTTAACGAACGTAAAATCACCATTGGTTCAGCTGTTTTAGACTTTGATTCTCTATCAATCAAACGGGATGACGATGCGCAAGTCTTGCCACAAAAAGAATTTGAACTCCTCTACAAACTTCTTTCTTATCCAGATAAAATATTTACCCGTATTCAGTTAATGGATGAGATTTGGGGACTTGATAGTGAAACAGGATGGGAAACAGTCACCGTTCATATTGCACGGTTACGAAAAAAAATTGAAGGCTATGAAGAATTTGAAATCGTTTCTGTTCGAGGTCTGGGTTATAAAGGAGTGAAACATGTATGAAAGTCAAACGTCCTAATCGCTGGTTTTTAACCCTGCTTTTTTCTGGTGCTGTTTTTTTCATTATTTTTATTACCATGTTAATAACCGGTACAACTTTTTTTGCCTTAAACAAATTAAATATTTTAAGTTCCAAACCTGAAGATTCCCCTACTCTTGCCTTAATTATTTTTATTATTGCAAGTATCATTATTGGCACTTTGATAGCAACTCTTTTTAGTCGTATTCCATTAAAGCCTGTTCATATTCTTATTGACGGGATGACTAATCTGTCTAAAGGTAATTATGACGTTTCTATTAAATTAGGGAAAAAAAATCCAGTAGGTAAAGAATTAACCAAAACATTTAATTTACTCGCTAAAGAGTTAAGTCAAACTGAAGTCCTTCGTTCTGACTTTGTTAATAATTTATCCCATGAGTTTAAAACGCCAATTGTTTCTATTTTAGGATTTGCTAAAATTTTACAAACCACTGATTTAACAGAAGAACAACAAGAATTTGTAGATATCATTGTGTCAGAGTCTTCTCGTTTAACTAATATGACAACTAATATGCTTGCATTGTCAAAAATTGAAAATCAACACATATTGACTGACACCTGTCGTTATAATTTGTCAGAGCAACTAAGAGAATCTATTATTCTTTTAGAAAAAAGATGGTCAGATAAAGAACTAGAGATTGAAGCTGATTTCAGTGAATTTTCCATAGATGGAAACAAAGAACTACTAAAACAAGTGTGGATTAATCTCATGGATAACGGGATTAAATTTTCTCCTCGAAAAGGAACACTGGCCTTTTTTATTGAAGAACAAGAAAGCCATTTAGTAGTGACTATTTTAAATAAAGGACCTATGATTCCAGCAGATATTCAAGAGAGAATCTTTAATAAATATTGGCAAGCAGATTTATCCCATGCTTCAGAAGGAACAGGAATTGGCCTTTCCATTTCCAAAAAAATCATTGAACTCCATGAAGGAACTATTTCAGTTAGCAGCTCTCCTGAAGAAACTAAATTTATCGTTTCCTTACCTACTAACTTATAAAAGCTCGTGAAAACTATTTAAAAGTTTTCACGAGCTTTTTTAGTTTATTTACAGTTAATGTTTCTCCTATAAACTAATCATAATCGATTGTAAGGGAGATAAAATAATGATTAAAATATTTAGATATTTAAGTAAAACGGAGTATACCCTTGCTGGAGTTAGTTTACTCTTTATTGTGGCTCAAGTCTGGTTAGATTTAAAATTACCAGATTACATGAATGAGATTACTCAGCTTGTTCAAACTGAAGGTAGTCAGATGAATGATATCCTTTCAGCTGGTGGCATGATGCTCTTATGTGCTGTCGCCAGTTTAATAAGTGCTGTTATTGTGGCCATTATTGTGGCAAAAATAGCTGCTAACTATAGTGCAAGATTACGTGGAAAGTTATTTGGAAAAGTTCAATCTTTATCTACTGAAGAAATTAACCACTTTTCAATTCCAAGCTTAATTACTCGTACAACAAATGACATTACCCAAGTTCAGATGTTAATTGTCATGGGACTTCAAGCAATGGTTAAAGCTCCTATCTTAGCTGTTTGGGCAATTATCAAAATTTCAAATAAAAGTTGGCAATGGACTTTCGCAACAGGAGTTGCTGTTGTTGTTCTGTTAATTTTTGTTATTACTTGTATGGTTTTAGCCTTACCAAAAATGAAAAAAATTCAAGGTTACACGGATAAATTAAACTCTGTTACTCGTGAAAACTTAACAGGCCTTCAAGTTGTAAGAGCTTATAACGCTGAGGATTATCAGGAAAATAAATTTAATGATGCCAATGAAACGCTAATGAAAACAAATGTTTTTACTAACCGTACTTTTTCTTTCCTAATGCCAGGGATCCAACTTGTCATGAGTGGTTTAACTCTTTCTATTTATTGGTTAGGAGCAACTCTTATTAACAATGCTGCTCTTGAAAATAAACTTACTCTCTTCTCTGACATGGTTGTTTTTTCATCATATGCGATGCAAGTTATTATGGCTTTTATGATGTTAGTTATGATTTTCATTATGATTCCTCGAGCAAGTGTGTCAGCTAAAAGAATATTAGAAGTTTTAGACTCAAAATCACAACTAGTTGACGGAACTCTTGATAATACACCATCAACTACAAAAGGAAAAATTGAGTTTAATCATGTAAGCTTCAAATACCCTTCTGCTGATGGTTTGGCTCTTGAAGATATTACTTTTACTGCTAATCAAGGAGAAACAGTAGCCATTATTGGAGCAACTGGTAGTGGTAAAACAACATTAGTTAATCTGATTGCTAGACAATATGATACAACAAGTGGCGATATTCTAGTTGATGATATTAATGTTAAAGATTACACGCAATACCATCTCAATAATAAATTAGGATTTGTGACTCAAAAAGCAACTCTATTTAGTGGAACGATTGCTAGTAATGTGGCTTATGGAGATAATGGTAATCCGAATAAATTAGATTCGGATATCGTAGAGTCTGTCTACACTGCTCAAGCTGCTGAATTTGTTGAGAAAATGCCTCTTGGTTACGATAATGCCGTGGCTCAAAATGGTGGTAACTTATCTGGTGGACAAAAACAACGTTTATCAATTGCTCGAGCTATTAATAGACGATCAGAGATTTTAATTTTTGATGATTCATTCTCTGCGCTTGATTATAAAACAGATCGTAATTTACGAGAAAGTCTGAAAAAAGATTGTCAAAATACAACTAAAATTATTGTGGCTCAACGAATTGGGACAATAAGAGATGCTGATACTATTTTAGTTTTAGATGAAGGTAAGCTTGTTGGCATAGGAACTCATGATGAGCTAATGGCAACTAGTCCTGTTTATCAAGAAATCGCTTATTCTCAACTTTCTAAGGAGGAATTAGCCTAATGACTAAAGACAAAACAAAGAAAAAAAATAATTTTAGTGGCAACTGGAAAAAATTAATCGCTTATTCTAAAAAATACATGCCGATTATCATTATCGCATTAGTTGCTTCAATGATTGGATCAGTTCTAACATTGATTGGTCCTGATAAACTATCAGAAATAACTGATTTAATTACAGAAGGTCTTATGACTGGGATTGATTTAGAAGCAGTTAAACATATTGGAATTCTACTTATTTTCTTTTATGGATTTGGCTCTCTTCTATCTATTCTACAAGGCTTTATCATGGCAAGTGTCACTCAAATTATCTCTCGCAATTTAAGAGATGATATTTCTAAAAAAATAAATAAATTACCACTTTCTTATTTCAATAATCATTCAACAGGGGACGTTTTATCCCGTGTTACAAATGATGTTGATACTATTGGACAAACTTTAAATCAAAGTATCGGGACTCTTGTTTCTGCTATTACTTTACTATTTGGCTCATTATTTATGATGTTAAAAACAAACGTCACATTAACTGCGACAGCTGTTGGAGCAACCTTAATTGGTTTTGTTTTAATGACTTTAATTATGAGTAAATCTCAAAAGTATTTCTCTCAACAACAAAATGATTTAGGTCGTATCAATAGTCATGTTGAAGAAATTTATTCAGGGCAAGCTGTTGTTCAACTTTATAATGCTGAAGAAGAAACCAGAAAAGTATTTGATGAGATGAATAATAGCCTTAAAACAAGTGGCTTTAAAGCTCAATGTTTATCAGGTTTAATGATGCCAATTATGCAATTTATTGGAAACTTTGGTTACGTGGCTGTTTGTATTGTGGGGGCACTTTTAGCTAATAACGGCACTATCAGTTTTGGTGTTATCGTTGCTTTCATTCTTTATGTTCGTTACTTTACACAACCTTTAAGTCAAATTGCTCAAGCTTTCCAATCACTACAATCGACTTCTGCAGCAAGTAAACGTGTCTTTGAGTTTTTAGGCGAAGCAGAAATGACTGATGAATCTCATAAAAAAGATACGCTACAAAAAGCTAGTGGTAGTGTTAGCTTTAATCATGTTAGTTTTGGTTATACTCCAGAGAAAAAAGTTATTAACAATTTCTCTGCAAATGTTTTACCGGGACAAAAAATCGCTATTGTTGGACCAACTGGAGCTGGTAAGACAACCTTAATTAACTTGTTAATGCGTTTTTACGAAGTTGATAGTGGTGATATTAAGATTGATGGCATTAAAACAAAAGACCTTCCTCGAGAAGTTGTTAACAATCAGTTTAGTATGATACTACAGGATACTTGGTTATTTGAAGGAACTGTAAAAGAAAATATCGTTTACAACATGACTGGTATAACTGATGCAGCTATTAAAGAAGCTTGTCAATCAGTTGGTATTCATCACTTTATCGAAACTTTACCAAATAAATATGACACTATTTTAGATGATCAACTAAGTCTTTCATCTGGTCAAAAACAACAATTAACAATTGCTCGTGCTATTGTGGATAACAAACCAATGCTGATTTTAGACGAAGCAACAAGTTCTGTGGATACTCGAACTGAGTTACAAATTCAACGTTCCATGGATCAACTCATGGAAAATAGAACTTCTTTCATTATTGCTCACCGTTTATCTACAATAAAAAATGCGGATGTTATTCTTGTTATGAAAGATGGCGATATCATCGAGCAAGGTAACCACGATGAATTAATTAAACAAAATGGTTTTTACTCTGAACTATACAATAGTCAGTTTGAAGAAAAAATAGCCTAACTAAAAAAACTCGTACCTCCACTGGAGATACGAGTTTTTTTATTATTTTTTCTTACTTAATTTGAGACACATCATTGCTGCGACAATAGAAATAACTGTTACAACAATATAAGCAACTTGAATGCCATGAAGTGTTGCTTCTTCTATACTAATTCCTACATTTTCTGCAGCAAAATTACTTGTAGAAATGCTCATTATGGTTACCAATAACGCTGTTCCTAATGAACCCGCAATTTGTCTAATGGTATTATACATCGCTGAACCATGAGACATTAAATCTAAAGGTAAATCATTCAGAGCATCTGTTTGTATTGGCATTAAAGCCAAACCTAAACCAAATGAACGAACCCCTTGCATGATTGCTAAGTAAGTGACACTTGTGTTCATATCAATCAATGTAAACATAAAGGTTCCTATAGATAAAATAATTAATCCTGTGAAACTTAAATATCTGGCACCCATTCTGTCATACAAAGCTCCTGTAATAGGAGACATAATAGCCATAATAATAGCTCCAGGAAGTAATACCATCCCAGATGCCATTGGAGATACACCTCTTACATTTTGAATATAAAGAGGTAATAAAATCATTCCGCCATAAAGTCCCATAATAACAACAAAATTAGTAATCGATGAAATCGTAAAGATAGGATGTTTAAAAACTGAGAAATTAAGCATTGGCAATTTTGTATGAGTTTGTTGATAGATAAAAAGGCCTGTAACAATTAAACCGATTAATACAAATCCAGCCACTTCAAATGTTAACCACGGCTTATCCCCTGCATTACTAAAACCAAGTAATAAAGTTCCTAAACCTACTGTGGATAAAATAATTCCTAAGAAATTAAATTTAGGATAGGTTTGTTCTCCAAAGTTTTTCAAAGCAAAAGTTGCTACTAAAATATTAATAATTCCTAGTGGTAAAATAACATAAAAAATAGAACGCCAGTCATACGATTGAACAATCCATCCTGATAAAGTTGGGCCAATAGCAGGAGCAAAGTTCATCGCTAAACCAATGAACCCCATCGCTTTTCCACGACTTTGAACCGGAAACATATTCATAATGACAACTGTCATTAAAGGGCTAATTGGACCAGCTCCTAAAGCTTGAATCATACGACCTGCAATTAGCATGGGATAGTTAATTGAAATCGATGCGATAAAGGTTCCTAAAGTGAAGATGACCATTGACGTTAAATAAAGATGACGCGTTTTAAATCGATCAATTAAAAAGGCTGTGGCTGGGATCATCACACCACTAATTAACATGTAACCATTTGATAACCACTGACCTTGGGCTGCTGTTATATCAAAATCCTTCATAACACTTGGTAAAGCTACGTTCATAAGTGTTTGATTCAAAAAGCTTAGAAAAGTCCCAAATAATAAAATCGCTAGAACTGTTATATCTTGCTTACTTTGTTTGTTATTCTCCATTCGACACTCTCCTTTTCTTTAACAACTCAATCATTTCTTGTTGGGTTTCATAAAATATTTGTAATTTTTCTTCACCAATTTCATCGAAAATAGCAAAATCCTCAATCCAATCAGCATAAGTTGATTTAAGAGTTGTCAGTCCTTTTTCAGTCAAAGATAATTCAATTCTTCTTCTGTTAGTGTCACTTTGCTCTCTGATAACAAGCTCTGATTGAACCATTTTTTCAACTACTTCTGACGTGGTACTCGGACTAAGATTGACACATTTAGCCAGTTCCCTTAACGAAATTTTCGGGCTTTTTCTAATGCGGTCAAGAACAAAAATCTGCGTCGTTGATAATTGGTATTTTTTAGATTGTTCTTCTAACATAGTATGAGTTTCTTTACGTAATTCTCTTAAAGAAAGCATAATGTTTTTTATTAATGGTTGATTCATTACTTCCCCTCCATAAACGGTAACGAACTATTCGGTTCCGAACAGTTACTAAAAAATAATAACTCTTATCTATGTCGTTGTCAATTCTGAAGTTTCAAAAAAAGACTAACCTTTTTCAGTTAGTCTTTCTTTATTTATTCGTGCCCCATAATCACATGTGGAACATATGCTTCTTCTAAATAATCGATTTCTTCCTTAGTTAACTCAATTGCTAATGCCTTTATTGCTGTTTCTAAATGAGCTTTTTTTGTGGCTCCTACAATGGGAGCAACAACTTGTTTCTTTTGAAGTAACCACGCTAAAGAAAGAGATGCTTTTTCAACTCCCTTTTGATGAGCCAACTCAGCCACACGTTCAACGATTATTTTGTCTTGCTCCAATGTTAAATCGTATTTACTTTTTGCTACATTATCAGTTAAAAATCGTTTTGTTGTTGCTGACCAATCTCTTGTTAAACGACCTGAAGCTAATGGACTATACGGAGTTACTCCTACTTGTTGGTCTTCACATAAAGGTAACATTTCTCGTTCTTCTTCTCGATATAATAAATTCAAATGATTCTGCATTGAAATAAATTTTGTCCAACCATTTTTTTCAGCAACTGCTTGAGCCTTAGCAAATTGCCACGCATACATCGCTGAAGCACCAATATATCTGATTTTCCCTTGAGTGACTAAATCATGTAAAGTTCTCATAGTTTCTTCAATCGGAGTCTGATAATCCCAGCGATGAATGATATACAAATCTACATAATCCATTTGTAGTCTTTCTAAGCTTTTATCTAGTTGGTTAATAATTTCTTTACGAGATAAACCACTACCATTAGGACCTTTTCGCATTGTTGAATAAACTTTAGTAGCAATAACTACTTCTTCTCTTTTAGCAAATTGCTTAATTCCTTTCCCTAGTATTCGTTCACTATCTCCATAAGAATAAACATTAGCTGTATCAAAAAAATTTATGCCTAAATCTAAGGCGTTCTTAATAATTTTTAAGCTTTCTTCCTCTCGTATTACCCACTCATGAAAACCACTTTCTGGATTGCCAAATCCCATTGTCCCTAGGCAAATTCTTGAAACATCTAGACCTGTATAACCTAATTTTCTATATTCCATGACTTTCCTCCTCAAAATTTGTTCTTTAATTTTTTTACAAAAAAAGGATTTACTTGTAAACTAAGTGTACTACCTCAAGTTCACTTTAGGTCAAGGCAAAGGAGAGATTTTTTATGGCATATTCCATTGGTGAAGTTTCTAAAAAAACAGGGATCAGCATTTCCGCTATCCGTTACTACGACAATGAAGGATTACTCCCATTTCTCAAAAGAAAAGAAAATGGTATCAGAGAGTTTGATGAAAAAGATTTAGATCATCTAGAATTAATTGAGTGTCTCAAACGTACAAATATGCCAATTAAAGATATTAAGCAATTTTTTGACTGGTATTTAGCGGGAGACAGCACCCTCAAAAATCGGCAAACTCTTTTTCATCAAGGTAAAAAAGCTATTGAAGAGGAAATCGAAACATTACAAAATGTGTTAGAAACTCTTACATACAAATGTTGGGTTTACGATGTTGCTGTTGAAGAAGGTTCTTTAGATGCTTATAAAAATGTTTCAGAACACAATCTACCTTCAGACATCAAACGTTATTTAGAAAAAAAGAATCAGATATAGCAAAAAATCTTATACTCAAATCAAATGAATGATTTGGATATAAGATTTTTTCATTAAACCAAATTATTATCTATAAAGGCTTGATACTCTCGTTTGTTTACAATATCTTCATTATTTTGATACCATGCCCACGACTCTTTAATTCCTTGCTCAAAATTATAAGTCTCTCCGATTAACTTCATTTGTTTACTAACATCAACCTCATATTGATAATCAGCAAAACTAAAGTAGTTAGTCGATTTAACATCAGAGTTCACTTGAATGATTTCTAGTTCCTGACCGACAGCTTCATAACATAATTTTACCCATTCATTAATCGTTACTAGCTCTTCATTACCAGCATTATAAATCTGTTGTTCAGGATGAGTAGTTATTAACTGATCAACCATACGACAAATATCTATCATATGAATAAATTGTAATTTCATCTCCCCGTTACCTGGAACATAAAAGGGTCTTTTCTCTTTAGCACAATCAAATACAAACGCTTCTCTATAAGCATTGTTGTACGGGCCATAAATATAAGCGGGACGAATAATATAAGCTTGAGGAACTTTACTCATTAGTAGCTCTTCTGCTTCTATTTTATTTGTACCATAACTTTGCCAGTAAGCATTTTCTCCAACTTTTTGCTCTTCTTTAAAAGGTTGTTCTAAGTCTTCTGGATACACAGCACTTGTACTAATAAAGACATAATCTTTAACAGATGGTAAGGCCTCTAGTAGCAAATTAATTTCCTCTGCCGTATAGGCGTTAGCATCTACAACTACATCAAAAGAATAATCGGCCAAAATATCACCTAAATTGTAACGGTCACCTTCAATCAGGATAACACCTTCTGATTGCTTTTTATTATTTCGATTTAATACATAAACTTCTTCTCCTTTAGCCACAAAATACTCAGCTAACGTTCGACTAACAAATACCGTTCCACCAGTTATTAAAATCTTTTTCATAGTATCCTCCTCTAATTTGAAGTTAATAGTTTAAAGATAGCAATCTTCACTAATAAATACAATTTATATGAAAAAAGTTCTCGAAAAATATCTTTCGAGAACTTTAATTGCATTATTTATTTTTTTTACCTAAAACTAATTTAGTTAATTCCATGAATACAATTGCTGCTAATGCTAAACCAATTGAAATTCCCATTTCAGTTAAACCAAATGCTTTTGGAATTGAGAAAACTGATCTTAAACCAGGTAATAAGGTTACTCCGTATAAAACGGTACATAAACTCACTGCGATAATAACCATTCTGTTAGAGAATAGACCTGCTTTAATAGCTGATTCACTGTTTGAACGTGCTGGGAATGTTTGTAATGTACGACTCCAAATTAAAGTTGAGAAGGCCATCGCCACTCCCATTTCTGGTGAAGTTTTCATTCCAACAAATTGAGCGATAATAACAGCAATACCAATTAAAGAACCACGATAGATTACTGAAACTAATGTATCTCCTGAGAAAATACCTTCGTTAGGATCTCTTGGTTTACGATTCATAATACTTGGTTCTGCTTTTTCCATTCCTAAAGCAATAGCTGGTAATGAGTCATTGACTAAGTTAATGAAAAGTAATTGTAAGGCAGTAAACGGATTAGCCCAACCTACTACTAAAGCAAAAAGAATGGCGATAATCGCACCTAAGTTACCTGAAAACAGATAGGCAATTGCTTTTTTAATGTTATCAAAGACATTTCGTCCAACTTTTACAGCACTAATGATAGATGCAAAGTTGTCATCCGTTAAAATCATTGCAGAAGCGTCTTTTGCTACATCTGTACCTGTACCCATAGCAATACCAATATCAGCTTGTTTAAGAGCTGGAGCATCATTTACACCGTCTCCTGTCATCGCTGCAATATTACCTTTTTCTTGCCACGCACGAACGATACGGATTTTATTTTCTGGAGAAACACGCGCATAAACTGTAATTTTTTCTAAATCACGTTTTAATTCTTCTTCTGTTAAAGCATCTAATTCAGTACCTGTTAATGCCATGTTACCATCTTCAGAAATACCAATTTCACGGGCGATAGCTACAGCTGTTGTTTTGTGGTCACCTGTAATCATAACTGTTTTAATTCCAGCACTTTTAGCGTCACGAACAGCATCTTTTACTTGTTCTCTCGGTGGATCAATCATTGCCATTAATCCAACAAAGACTAAATCATTTTCATCTTCTAATGTTAATTCACGATTTTCTTCTAGAGGTTTGTAAGCAAATGCTAAAACACGTAACGCTCTATTTGAGAATCCTTCATTTTTCTCTTGAATCGTTGCTAATAATTCTTCAGTTAATGGCACGACTTCACCATCAATTAACACTTTTGAACTTCTGCCTAATAAAACGTCTGGTCCACCTTTAGTCATTAATAAATGTTCGCCATCAATTAAATGAAGTGTTGACATTAATTTACGATCTGAATCAAATGGTAACTCTTGTAAACGTGGATATTTTTGACGTGTTTCACGATACGGTGCATTTAATTTTTCTGTGTAATCTAGGAAAGCAACTTCAGTTGGGTCCCCAATTTTTTCACCTTCTTCAGTGATGGCTGCATCATTAGCTAATAAACTAATATCCATAATACGTCGCACTGCTTCTGGCCATTCGGCTTGATTATCAGAAATGACGTCTGTTCCACTACTTGGCAAGTAATGATCTACCACGGTCATTTTATTTTGTGTTAATGTTCCTGTCTTATCTGTACACACAACGCTTGTTGAACCTAATGTTTCAACGGCTGGTAAATGACGAATAATAGCATGTTGACTAGCCATTCTCTTAGTTCCAAGAGATAAAACAATCGTTACAATCGATTGTAAGGCTTCTGGAATAGCTGCTACAGCTACGGCTACAGCAAACATAAAGGCATTTACAATATCAGTTGTTAAATCTTCTGAACCTCCACCAATAAAGATACGAGCGACTTGAACAGCTAGAATAACAATTGATAATACTAAAATCCAAAGACTTAGTTTTTTACTAAATAAATCTAAACCACGTTGAAGTGGTGTTTTTTGTTCACTTGTACTTTCTAACAGACCTGCGACTTGTCCAATTTCTGTGTTATTTCCTGTTGCAGTTACTAGGAAAAGACCACGTCCGTAAGTAACAATCGTTCCACTAAATACCATATTAGTTCTGTCACCAATCGGCACAGTTCCTGAAATAACTTCAAGGTTTTTTTCAACTGGAACAGACTCACCAGTAAGCATTCCTTCATCAATTTTTAAAGAACCTGCCTCAATTAAGCGACCATCAGCTGGTACATAGTCTCCAGCTTCTAAAATAACCACATCTCCAACCACTAATTCTTTAGCTAAGACAACAGTTTCTTTACCATCTCGAATCACGTTCGCATCAGGAGCTGATAAGCTTTTTAAAGCATCTAGTGACCCTTCTGCTTTTTTTGTTTGAACAACACTCACAACTGAGTTCATCATTAATACAATAAAAATAACTAATGACTCAACGTAAGCTCCCATAAACATTTGAACAACAGCTACAACTAATAAAACAATTACCATAGCATCTTTAAATGTATCTAAGAATAATGCCATTGTTGATTTTTTAGGGGCTTCTTTTAATTGATTATAACCATTTTTTTCTAATCGACTACTTGCCTCTTTCTGACTTAACCCTGAGGACTGACTACCTACCTCTTTCATCATGTCATCAAGACTGACTTGATATGTTTCCTTTTCCAATAATTTTCTTCCCCTTCTTTTCTCTTAAAAGTAGCTCCCATGTAACAAAAAAGAGACTTAAGACAAGTAATAACTAACTTGTCTTAAGTCTCACCATTTCATCTAATACCAGAAAACGACAAGTCGTTAACTTACTGTTGACATTAGCGCGACAATCTCCTTGCCACCGGTTACTCCCCTAAGAGGTAATTTGTATTATCATAGTAACAAAAAGAGGTTCATTTAGCAAATAAAAAGATAAATTCTTTTATACTTTCTTATTTCGTTTTAGTCCTAGTATCAACCAAATAATGAGAACAACGGATAAAATCGTTAATTGCAGCCATCCGTATGACTGATCCACTTTAGGTAAATTAATATTCATCCCAAAAAAACCTGTGATTAAAGTTGGAATGGCTATCGCTAATGACCAGACTGTTAAAAATTTCATCGTATCATTTAAGTTATTATTCATGATACTATCGAATATTTTAGCAATTTTATCCACAATTTTGCCTTCTAATTCTGCCATATGAACAATCTGTTCTGCTTCAATGATGGCATCTTCTAATCTTTCCTTTTCAACCTCAGATAAGTTTTTACCGAATTTAGATTTTTCCACTAAGATTAATGCCTCAACATTACTTTCAGCTGCATTTAATATGAAAGTAAGTGACTGTTGTAAATAAGCCAACTTTACTAACTCTTTATTGGTTAATTTTTTAGTTAACATATCATCTAATACATGTCTTTGTCTTGTCACTTCTCGTAAAACAGGAAAAAAACTACCCATTAAAAAATAAATTTTTTCTAACATATAAGAAGTAGGAGTATCAAGTGACTCATAGCCAGTTTCTTTTTCCATATCCTGATTCATAATAGTTGAATCACTTTCATTAAAAGTAAATAATGTCTTATCTTTTATCAAAAAACTGATTGGTTTAGTTATATAACGATTATTTTCACCAGATCTTGCTGGCATATGTAAGATAATCAATTCTTGTTCGTCAACAGGTTCATGAATGTAATTACTCTGTTCATAAGTATCTGTAACGTACTCAAGGACTTCTTCTGAAATTTTATATTCGTCCAGTAACGTATTTTTTTCTCTTGTATTTAAGGTTCTTGTTTCTATCCAATTTAGATTAGGGTTAATTTGATGTTTTGCTAGCATATTGGCTCTCTCCTCTCACCCTGAATGATTGTATTTTACTAATTCTATCATATCTGAACAAAGCACTTTATAAAAGTCTTTTTCTATTATTCAAAAAGAAAGTTCTAATAAGTAAATAAACATACTTATTAGAATCTTCTCTAATTATTTTCATTTTCAATCATTAATAAATAATGATATAAAGAACCTAAAAGGTTAGCATTATTCTTAAACTGGCATGACTCAATTCTTACTTCAACAAGAGAATTCTCCATCATAGGTAAAGAATGTCGCAAAGCTTGATATTGTTCCGTTATTTCTTTTATCAGAAGTGGTTGGACACTCATTCCACCGCCGATAACTACTTTTTCCATATCTAATACTGACTGTATATTGATGATGACAACAGCTATTTGCTGACAAAACTCTTGAAATAGTGGATAGATAAGTTCATTCTTTTTTTCCAACTCTTCAAAAACTTTGATACCATCTAACTTATCCTCTAAACCTAAAACTTGGCTAGCTTGAGTGACAAATCCTACAGCTGAACCTTTTTCTGCCACCACAGCTTGTATACCAGTCTTGTCATAACTTCCTACACCAAAACTAATTTCGCCGGCTTGAAAATGAGCTCCTTCTAAAAGTTTTCTATTAACAACTAGTCCGCCACCAATGCCTGTACCCAGTGTTAAACAAACACCGTGCTCAATACCTTTCAAACCACCTAGCCAGACTTCAGCTAAAGCTGCTGCTTTCCCGTCATTGATAATAGCAGAAGGCAACTGAAACTCTTTAAAAATATGTTCTTTTAACTTCAAACCATCTAAAAAGGCTAGAGCTCCACCATAATGAATAATCCCTTCTTTTGTATCCACTTTTCCTGGTGAACTAATTGTGACTGCTTTTATTTGCTCTTTGTATAAATCGATTAACTGATTAATTGTTGTTAAAAATGCGCTCTCATTATTTGGTGTACTAACTTTATTTGATTCTATAATTTGTCCTGAACCATTAATTAATGCGTATTTAATAAAAGTACCACCAACATCGATTCCTAAATAATTACTCATAAGTTTTCCCACCTTATCTCATTCTTATTGTAAGCATAGCACATCTAATTAAATAAAATGGGCAATTATTAACACGAAAATAGTCATTTTATGCCCTATTTGAATAACCAGATAAAATTTCCAGTGATTTGTGGTATATATGAATTATGAATAATAATGACTGCTGTTTTGAAATAGCAAGAAAGTAGGTTGTACTATGTACCATCATGAAATAGTTGATCTGAGTGAAGATTCTTTTCCTTTTAAATTAATTTTACACAACAATCAAAGGCAAGTTCCTTTTATTCCTAAACATTGGCATCGATCTTTTGAAGTGAGTTTTACTTATTCTGGAAGTATCGAATCGTTTTCAATCAATCGGACAACTTATGAGACTGCAGCTGGTGATATTCTGCTTATTAATCCTAATATTATCCATGAAATAAATGCGCCAAGTCACGCTCAAGGAGATAATATCGCTTTATCCATTTTATTTCCAGTCGACTTTATGAAGTTACATATACCTGATTTTGACAAACGATATTTTCTACAACCACAGGAACATCAACAGACTATTAAACAAAAAAAGGCATTAACTGATTGTCAGGTATTATTATCTCAAATAGTAGAAACTATGCTCCATCCTGATGAATTTTCGCCATTAATCATTAACGGTGCTATCTTCACTTTCTTATATAAGATAACAAAATATTTTTCTACCCTTGAAACTACGGCTCACACTTGGAATTCTAAATCAGACTTTTATCAAATGTCTGAGATTATTAACTTCATTGATAATCATTTTAAAGATTCTTTAACCATCTCACAATTAGCCAAAGAATTTAATTTATCTGAAGGTTATTTTTCTCGTTTCTTTAAAACTTATATGGATACTTCAGTTATGGCTTATGTCGACGAAATCCGGTTAAGAAACGCTTATCAATTACTATTAAATACCGATTTGCCTATTAATATTATTTCAGACCAATCTGGTTTTCCAAATATCAAATCCTTTAATCGTGTTTTTCGAGCCAAATATGAAACCACTCCTGCCCAATATAGAAAACTTGTTTAACAGGTCAGTATTTGACTCTTTTTATGTTTCTTTTACGCCTCAACAAGAAAGCGGTTTCTGATATAGTGAACTCATCAAAAGAAAGGTGTGTTCATTCATGAATCAAAAATCAGATGGATTGTTATTCAAACTATCCTTGTTATCTATTTCAACTGTCTTAATGTTAGCAGCTTCTATTGCACCAGCTCTACCTTTAATGACTCAGCATTATGCTAATCAGTCGCAATCTTCAGTTGAACTATTATTAACTGTTCCAAATTTCGGTATTATCTTAGCTCTTTTTGTTAGTCCAATTTGTGTTAAATTTTTAGGTAAAAAAGTAACCGTTCTCATTGGACTATCACTTGCCCTATTAACTGGAGCAATTCCACTATTTATGGATTCGTTCCAACTTGTGTTTGTTTCTCGTTTTCTATTTGGATTTGGCGTTGGGTTATTTAACTCTCTTGCTGTTAGTCTTTTAGCTGATTTTTACACTGGGGATGAATTAGCTGGGATGATGGGATTCCAAACAGTTGCTAGTGCTATTGGTGCTGCAACAGCTTCTTTTGCAGTTAGTTTTTTAGTAACAAAAGGATGGCAAGCTTCTTTTGCTATTTACCTATTAATTATTCCAGTTTTAGTTCTATTCGCTTTATTTGTTCCGATTAAAGAAAATAAACAAGTGAAAGAAGCAACGATTGTCAAAGAAAAACAAACCGTTAATTCATCTGTTTTAGTACTTACAGGACTTATTTTTGCTCTATTTGCCTTCTATATGGTCATCCCTATTAAATTACCTGAGTTTGTTATGACTAAAGAGTTAGGTTCCATGAGCTCTGTTTCAATTATAACTGCTATTTCAACACTCGTCGGGATTCCTATTGGGATTCTTTATGGTAAGCTTAATAAGTTATTTAAAGAGAATTTACTTTTAATTGGATTAAGCATCATTACACTTGGCTTTACTACGATTACGTTTTCTAATAGTTTATTACTCGTAACAATTGGTGTGTTATTAGCAGGTATTGGTTTTGGTATCACCATTCCTTTTATTTACACTAAAGTAGCTATGGTTGCACCAAAAAATTCTGTTAACCTTGCTTACACTTTTATTTTAATCGCTACTAACATCGGCGTATTTTCTTCACCACTTATCATTAATTCATTGGGAAAATTATTTAATATGCAACGAGTAGAAAGTAGCATGTTACTTGCAGTATTCGGCTTTGCTTTCTTACTTATTATCGCTTTTATCAGTCGTTTAAAAACAAAAAATACAACTCATTCAGTTGACGCTAAAGGGGAAATTTAAAATGGATATGAATAATATTGATATTAATCAAATGAGAATAGATATGAAAGAAGGAGATGCTATAAGAGATGCAGGGCTTGTTGCTCCTGAGTCTATTTTAGCTAAAAAAGACATTAGTTACGGAGAATTTGGTATCTCTAATTTATTAGACGTTTATTATCCAAAAGAGACAGTTGGTAAGTTACCAACAATTGTCAACATTCATGGCGGTGGTTTCTTTTACGGAGATAAAGAACTTTATCAATTTTACTGTATGAGCCTAGCTGAACGAGGTTTTTGTGTCGTTAACTTTAACTACCGATTAGCACCAGAGTATCTATTCCCTTCTCCACTTGAAGACACTAACAATGTACTACTTTGGATGCTCGCAAATGTTGATAATTACCCATTTGATTTAACAAATCTTTTTTTAGTTGGAGATAGCGCTGGAGCTCAGCTAACAGAACAATATGCAACCATCTCAAGTAATCCTGATTATGCCCAATTATTTTCTTTTAAAGCAGCTCCTGTAACTTTTAATGCAATTGGTGTCAACTGTGGCGTTTACTTTTTAGGGCAAGAGGAATCAGCTAAAAATGCCTTTCCTTATTATTTTGACGAACAAGATACAGATTCACTAAGTAAGCTATTCCCTGTTGAATCATTTATTACTAATCATTTTCCACCTACTAGTATTACAACCGCAACAGATGATTTCTTAAAAGAATTAGCACAACCATTAGACGCATTTTTACAAAGTAAAGGCATTGAAACAACCTATAAACTATACGAACAGCCATCTGGAGAACCTCTTTATCATGTATTCCATATTGGCCAAAAAGAAGCTATCTCTCATCAATGTAATGATGAACAAATGGCCTTTTTCAAACGATATATAATATAAAAAAACAGAGAGTGACTTAATTAGTCCTCTCTGTTTTTCATATTATCCTAATGTAATCCCACTACTTGATAAGGCTTTGTCAACTACTTCCATGACTAGTTCACTATGATCCAACTGCTTTTTAACTGCTTTCATATCGTGAGTTGAAATCATTCGATAAAATTCAGCAAACTCTTCATGCATACGGTGTGGATGAGCATTGTCATTATAAACAACTGCTTCTTCCCCATTCATTTGTTTTTCAACTTCTACAATAAGGCTTGAAGAACCGTTAATTAATATCGAACCTTTATTTCCTTGAATCGTTGAACGAATTTCAGAAGTAGAGTCTTTCGCCCCAATACAAACAACTTTAGTTTCTGGATAATCCAGTACTAAAATACCTGACGTATCGATATCTCGTTCAATATTTGGTAAGTAAATCACTTCTTTAGGTCTTCCTAATAAACCAACAACAAAATGAATATTATAAATGTTAATATCCATTAAAGCTCCGCCACCCATTTTAGGATTAAATGCTGGTAGAACTGTTCCTTCTTTAAACGCATCATATCTAGATGAATATTGAGAGTAATTACACTCAATAAGTTTTAATTCTCCTAATTCAGGCATAATCTCTTTAATTGTTTGGTAGTTACCTAAATATTGGTTAGTTATCGCTTCTACTAGTACAAGATCTTTTTTTTGTGCTAATTCTTTTAACTCTAAAAATTCTGCTAGAGTTAACGTAAAAGGTTTTTCACAAATAACATGTTTGCCATGTTCTAGTGCTATTTTAGCATATTCAAAATGTAGATGATTTGGTAAGGCCACATAAACAGTATCCATATCGGCTTTCTCAAGCATTTCTTCAAAATCAATAAAAGCTTCTGAAATATTATTTTCTTTTTGAATCGTTAATAGTTTTTCTTTGCTACGTTTAGTTCCTAAAATCGCAGTTAACTCAATTTTTGGTAATTCTTTCACCATTTCTAAAAAATGACCTACAATCATTCCTGCTCCTAAAATACCTAATTTCATGTTTACTTCCCCCTCATTTTTTATCTACCTAAATTATACCCTACTACTTTAAGAAAGTCCTAATGTGACTGAGTTTAAAATCTTTAGTTGCTCAATTGTTTGTTCTTTTGTCACAAGTTGAGGCGCACCTTTTTTTAAGGTGTTGTAAAGTGCTTGGTAAAACAAACTGTAATCCCCTTTTTCTGAAATCACTTTCTCCTCATGATAAACTCCTTTATCATCTAGATAAGTTAACGTGCCATAGTGTTCTGGTAAATCAATACCAAATTCTTGATTAGTTGGCATAAAAAATTGTTTTAAATGTTCTTCTTGGCGGTCTTTTGTTGCCTTAACAAAGACTCCTTTTTTGCCATAAATCACAAAACTTGGTCTCTCTTTTAATCTGAAATAACTTGATTTAACGGATACCTTCAACGACTTATCATAAAATAAATCTAAATCAAAGTAATCGTTCATTCTGCCTTGTCCTAATAATTGTCTAACATCTGATTGAATTGATTTTGGACTTCCAAAATAAGACAGCACTTGATCAACTGTGTGACAAGCATGTGTATAAACAAAGCTATTCGGTTTCGAATATTCTACTACACTCTCTGGTACTTCAGGGCGATAGTAATCATAGTGCATTTCAACTTCTAGTAAGTCTCCTAACACACCACTTTCAATTACTTTTTGGACTGTTAAAAAATCTGAATCAAAGCGTCTATTTTGGAAACATTGAATCATTAAATTTTGAGACTCTGCCAATTCAAAAAGTTCTTCTGCTTCTTCAACAGTTTCAGTAAAAGGTTTTTCAACTAATACATTTTTTCCCTTTAATAAAGCTTCTTTTGCAAGAGAAAAATGTGTTTTAGGTGGCGTTGATAACACAACTAATTCAATACTTGCATCATTATAAATTTCATTGATATCATTCACATACGTCACGCCATCAATAGTTTCCCAATCTGACGAATTTCTTTGATAAATTTTTTTGATTTGTATTTCAGGAATTTGTTGTGCAAACGGAATGTGATAACGATTGGTACTTTTACCATTTCCAATATAAGCTATATTTAACATGGTTTTTCCTCCACTTATTTAGTTGACTCTAGTTAAGCATAAGGGTTTAATGAAAGTAAATACTTACAGAACTCTTTAACATTTCATTCAAACATTTGGTTTGTTTGGTGAAAATACTGGAACATTATTCCAACTCATTAAAAAGAAAAGAGGTTAATTATGGATATTATTTTAGCACTCAATAAACAAGATAATTTTAATCCGACTGAACAATTTATTGCCGATTTTATACTTAAAAATCCACAAGCTATTTTAGAAATTTCTATTCAAGAATTAGCCCAAATGACATTTTCTTCAACTTCAAGTATTGTTAGATTATGTCGAAAGATTGGTTTAAAAGGATTTAGTGATTTTAAAATTCAACTTTCAGCACAACTTCAGATTAAACCAACTGACATTATTGAAGTTAATCCTAACTTTCCTTTTTCAGAAAATGATACCTATGAGGATATTTCAAAAAAATTAAGTGGTTTGTACATTGATTCTATTACTCAAACCTCTCTTCTTTATACAAATGAACTTCTTGAAAAGGCTGTTACTATGCTTATTCAAGCTAAACAAATTGGTTTATTTTCTTACGGAGACACTACAGTTCCAGCGTTAAATTTCCAAAATAAAATGATGAAAATTGGATTTAATATTCAAATGCCTAATTTACCTGGAGAAAACAGACATCTAGCAAGTAATTTTTCATCAGAAGACTGCGTTATCCTCCTTTCTTACAGTGGAGAAAGTAAAAATAGTTATCGAATTGCTAAAATATTAAAAGAGCAGCAAGTACCACTGATTGTTGTAACCGCCTATCCAGAATCTCATATTGGAAGATTAGCTGATTTTATTTTACCTGTATCTGTTAGCGAAAGTCAGACCATCAAACTGTCTACCTTTGCATCGCAAATTGGAATTGATTACGCCTTAAATAATCTTTTTTCATGTTTATTTGTTTCAAATTATGATATAAATTTAAAAAAGAGGATTACGTCAGAAGAATACTTTTTGAATGATCGATTCGTATAACACTTTAAAAGCTTATCTAGATATTTTTTAATCTAGACAAGCTTATTTTTAATGCCATTGTTCTTTTATAAACGCCACATCTAAAGATTTTAATATCCCTACTTCCCCAAGATGTTTTTCAAAATATTCTTGTCCTATTATAGATAAAGGTAATATAGTTCTATCTTCTTCCTTGCAATCTTCAATGAATCGTTTCATTAATTTATCAGAACCATTCGGATTTTCTATCTTCGTTAAAATCCTAACTCCTCCGCCTGCCATACTCCATTTTAAACGATTGATTATCTCATTTTTTTCTATTAACTCATAACTATATTCTTTTCTGTTAATCATTATTATCACCCTTTTTTAAAATTGTCAGAAAATTAATTCTTTTTACTTTGACTTAATTATAATAATATTATAAAATCATTAAAATACAAGGAGGAATTTATCATGAAAAAGATATTTTGGGGAATTTTAGCTTTGGTAGTCTTTTTAACAGGTTGCCAATCAAAAACAAATACAGATAAAAAAGAAGAAAATACAGAACCTGAACAAAAGATAACAATGGCTGTTAATCAAGAACTATCATCTCTTGATAGTGTACTAGCTACAGACACGTATAGTATTACCGTTCTTAACAACGTTATGGAGGGATTGTATCGTTTAGACGAGAATAACCAACTAATTCCAGCAAGTGCTAAAGAACTACCTGAAGTCTCAGAAGATAAATTAACTTACACGATTAAACTAAGAGACGATATGAAATGGTCAAATGGTGAAAGTGTAACAGCTAATGACTTTGTATATGGCTGGCAAAAAGCCGTTAACCCTAAAACAGGTTCTGAATATAGTGGCTTATTTACTGGTATTAAAAATGCCAATGACATTATTGAAGGGAAAAAAACTGAAACAGATTTAGGTGTTAAAGCTCTTGATAATACCACTTTAGAAATCACTATGGAGACGCCTGTTCCTTACTTTGAAAGTTTATTAGCATTTCCAACTTTCTTCCCACAAAACAAAGCTTTTGTTGAAAAAGAAGGGAAAGAATACGGAACAACCAATGAACATTTAATTTACAATGGACCTTTTGTTTTAGAAGATTTTGATGGTCCTGGAACTGATACTGAATGGAAATTAACAAAAAATGATTCTTACTGGGATAAAGACAAAGTTAAATTAGATACAATCGTTAATCAAGTAAGTAAAGAACCTGCTACTAGTGTGAGATTATTTGAAGCTGGCGAACTAGATGATGTCACTCTATCTGGTGAATTAGCTAAACAATACAAAGAAGATCCTGCTTTTTTACCACTTGAAAAAGCTGGAACAACTTACCTAACTTATAACTATACAAATGATTTTTTCAAAAACAAAAAAGCCCGACAAGCTATCTCACTTGTGTTAGATCGTAAAAATATTACTGAATTTATTTTAGCAGATGGTACTAAAGAACCTAAAGGATTGGTTCCTAACGGCATGTCATATTCGCCTACTGATAAAAAAGATTTCGCTGATGTATCAAATCCGATGGTCAAAACAGATGTAGATGAAGCTAAAAAACTTTGGGCAGAAGCTAAAAAAGAAACTGGTGTTAAAGATATTTCAATTGATTTATTATCTTATGATGATGAAGTCATTAAAAAATTAGCTGAAGCGATTCAATTTGATATTGAAGACAAATTAGAAGGAGCAAAAGTAAATGTCAATATCGTTCCTCTAACGGTTGCCATTGAAAAAGGTCGTAATACGGACTTTGACTTATTCCTATTCGGTTGGGGGGCAGATTACCCTGATCCTAGCAGTTTCATGGAACTTTTAACAACTGATTCTGCTTATAACTACGGTAAATACTCAAATAAAGCATACGATGAACTTGTCTTAAATGCTTCGACAAAAGATGTAACGGATGCTGAAAAACGTTGGAATGACTATATCGAAGCTGAAAACATTCTTACAGAGGATGCAGCAATTAGTCCTATTTTCCAAAAAGCAGAAGCTAAATTACGAAATCCAAAATTAAAAGGAATTGTTAACCATTCTACTGGAGCACAATTTGATTTTAAAGAAGCCTACTTAGAATAATAAAAAACTCGAAAAAGCACCTATATGGTTGTTTTTTCGAGTCTTTTTTTTATTTCTTTGATATGATGAGTTCATTCATCTGAAGTAGGAGGAAACCACATAATGCAATCTCATCCTGTTAGTTATTACGCTATCATAAATGCTCTTTATCAATTACTAGAGACTACTGATTTTAAAAAAATTACTATTAATGATATATGTCACCAAGCTAGTATTAGTCGTTCAACATTCTATAAACTTTTTAAAGACAAATATGACATACTCGAACAAGAAAATCAGAAAATCTGTGACACTGTAGATATGGCACTTAAAGAGTTTTTAACTATGGCTAATTTAGAAGATAGTTTAAAACAACTTATTAATCAAATCAATCATGAAAAGTTTATTCAATTAATTCCAATTGAGGAATCTTCTGTTAATCTTAGAAAAAATCTCAGATTAGTTTTTAAACAAAATTACATGCTTTACTACGAAAAAGAACTCATTGACCAAAAATGGCAAATTGATTCAACTTTTGCATTGGATATGTTTTGTTCCATTGCCCTAACCTACTTAGAAAATTCTATTAAAAGTAAAAACAAAATAACTATTGATCAAAATACAGCTTTCATCAAAGAAATGGTTAACATGTTTTTAATATTAAAATAATCAACTAAATTTGATTTAGTAATGTTTCAAGGTGTTCATCTTTTTTTATTGGCTTTTTATCAATAAGAATCCCAGCTTTTATTACTTTATCAACATGTTCTAAATCTCTAATATTCTCGGCAGGATTCTCTTTTAATAAAATCAAATCTGCTACTTTACCTACTTCAACGGTTCCGTAAAGGTGGCCTAATCCTAAGATTTCAGCATTTTTTTTAGTTGCCATTTCAATTGCTTTAATTGGAGATATTTTTCCTAATTTTACAAAGTACATAATCTCTCTCCAAAAATCATAATGAGTCACATAAGGCATAGAGGCGTCATTTCCAACTCCTATCATTAAATCATGTTCAATGGCTTGCTGAAAACAAGTCACCATCTCTTGATACACCATTTTCCCATTAATAATAGTGACATCTTTTTGATTCAGCTCACTTTGACTAAAAAACTCTGATGGTATAGCTGCTGAAAAAGTCGGAATCAAAGCGCTGTATCCTCTTAAAGATTTCGGATTGTATTTAAATAGGTGAATCATTTCTTCATCTAATTCAGCTCCATGTTCTATGGTATCTACACCAGCTTTTAGGGCTATTCTCACACCTTCGCTACTTTCAACATGAGCAGATACCATGGTGCCATTTTTATGTGCTTCATCACAAATTGCCTCAACTTCTTCTAACGTGAACTGAAGGGCACCAGCTTCTCCTATTCTTTTAGCATCTGTTACGCCACCTGTCACACAAATTTTTATCCAATCTACGTCTTGTTTAGCATTCTTTCTCACACTTTTACGTGCTTCCCAAGGTGAATCACTTTCAAGAGCTAAATAAGGTGCCCCGTGCCCATCAGTCACACTTAAGAAGAAACCAGATACAAGTAAATTCGGCCCACTTCCTCTTACTTCTTTTAATTCATCTCTAAGTTTGACATCTTGATAAAAAAACTCCCCTACGCTTCTAATAGTTGTCACACCAGAGTCTAGCTCAATTTTGGCATTTTTTCTCATGATTTTTCTTAATATTTTTTTCCCTAAAGTTGTTTGAGCTAACCAATAAATTTTATTCAATATTTTAGGAGAAGCATTAAAGTTATGCGGCTTTCCTGAAGAGAATAAATGAGCATGAGCATTAATCAAACCAGGTAAAACATAACAGTCATTTCCATCTATTCTATTATAGGTCTCATCAATTAATTCATTTGAATCAATTGATTCAATAAATCCTTTTTGATTTATAATAATATTTACGTTTTTATATGTTCCTTCTTTCAAACTAACCAATCTAACGTTAACAAGAGCTGTTTTATTCATCTATTTCCCCTCTACTTTCCTTTGTATCAGTTTCACTTATTATAGAGAGTTTGAATCGAAAAAAAAATAAACAAAAAATTAATTTTGTTTACTTTTCTCAAAACTAGTCTGTTGTTAACTCAATTAAATTACCTTCTGGATCTTGAACAACTGCTTCATAATAACCATCTCCTGTTGTTCTAGGACCACTTAATAACGGATATTTAGCTGACACAAACTTCTCAGCAAATTTATTAACATCTTCTGATGTTCCGACTGATATTGCTAAATGTGTATATCCCATATCATCAAAATTTCTACTTGAGATAAAAGGTTTATGAGTTAATTCAATTCTTGCTCCTGATTTAAAACTTAAAAAATACGATTGAAATTGTGTTTTTTTATTATGATACAACTCACTTACCTCAACTTCAAAAAGCTCTTGATAAAAATCTTTCATTTTTTCTAAATCTTTAACTAAAATAGCTATGTGATTAATATGCATGATTATTTCTCCTTAACAGTGATTTTTTGTTTTTTTAATATAGATGAATAAAAAGACACTAATTATCGCTAATGTACCTCCCATTAACCATAAGGAAAATAAAATTTGATTGTCCTTGGCAAAAAAACTAGATAAACCATTCCATATAAATGGAGACGCGTAAGAACTTAAAATAGTGCTCAGCATAATATAGGCATTAACTTTTGTGAGTTGAGATTTTTGGGCTATTTCATTCACTTTTAAGACAATAGTAGGTCCTGTAAAAGAATAAATAAAATTAAATAAGATTGCCCAAATTAAAATGAGACCTTCTGTTTTAGCTAGTAGCATCCCCACCACACTAATGGCTGCACCTAAAAAACCAATAGGCAATAGCCATAGAGAAACTTTCTTATAAAACATACCAAAACTAAATCCAGCTAACATTCCAGCCACATTCATTAGGCTTAAAGTAAGACCTGCTTTAGCAGTAGAAGAAATTTCTCTAAAAACCAAGTAAGAAGGGATTTTTAATTGTACTCCCCAAATGATAACGAAGGTAACAAAGCATAAAGCTAAATATCTTTTTATAGTTCCATCTAGCTTACTACTTTTTTGTTGTTCTGACTTATCTTTAGTAATTTCCGGCACATAGAAAAAAATAAAAGCAAAAATAATTAACGTTACAAGGTAAATTAAAAACGTATGCTGCCAACTTATTTTAGCCAACCAACCCGAGCAGAACAATAACACGGCATTTCCTAATGCACCAATTCCCATTTGCATCCCCAGTAAATGATTCCGTTCATCACCTGTAAAAAATAACGAAATCAATGCAATGGCATGAGGTGAATAAAGGCCAATTCCAAATCCTAATATAATTCTTGATAAGTAGATGAGTGAATAACTCTCTATAAAAAATGGAATAGTTCCCATTATGGCACTCAATAACAAACCACATAAAATAGTTTTTTTGATGCCTATTATTTCACTGATTCGCTCATTAAGTAGAATTGTCACTAACGCACTCAGACTAGAAACTGTTACTAATGATTCTATACTTGTTATCCCTTTATTCGGAAAAGCTGATACTAGCAAGGGAATAATCGTTGTAATGATAGTTGCTATCCCTGTTACCAAAGATAAAGAGAGAATACTTATTTTCTTTTTCATCACTCACTCTTCCCTACTTTTTAAGTTGTTTGATTGACACGTGTCACTTCTTTAAGCTCTTCATCATCTATTTTTTTACCTGGACGGTAATAAGCCATGTCTTCTGCTGTTATTTCTCTTAAAACACGACACGGATTTCCGACTGCAATACAATTATCTGGGATATCTTTTGTGACAACACTTCCTGAACCAATCACCGAATTTTCACCAATAGTCACTCCTGAATTAATAATAACGCCCGCGCCAATCCAACAATTATCTTTTAAGACAACCTCTTCAGTAAACATAAATTGTCTATAATTAGGATTGATAGGATGCCCTACAGTAATAATAGTTACATTAGCCCCAATAAGAACTTGGTTACCAATTTTAATTTGGCCATCATCAATGAAATTACAATTATAATTCACGTAACAATTTTCCCCGAAAGTAGTATTCGTTCCATAGGTAATATGAAAAGGCGTTTCAATAAATGCATTTGTTTTTTTACCAAGTAGTTTATGTATAAGTTGTTGTTTTTCTTCAATTAAACTTGGATCCAACTGATTTAATTCAACCACTAATACTTTCGCTTGTGTTCTTTCTTTATCTATATTTTGACAATTATCTAAAAATAATTCTCCTGAACTCATTCTTTTTCTCATATCCATTTTCTTCACCTCTAAAGATTATTCAATTTAGTGAACTCAGTTTATTCATTGAGCGGATATAAGTCAACGATTCACCTTGAAATCTAGCCTAAAAAGAAGAAGTTGATATGTTTGTATCAACTTCTTCTCTAATTCTATTAGTTACTGATAAGATTCTGTCATTATCTCTTCAACTTCTAACCAAGCTTTATAATAATCAATTGAATTTTTATCATCTTCTGACGCAGTGGCCAAATAGGAAGCTATCACGCGATTCACCTTAAAACCTAACTCTTTTAACCCCTTCTCATGATCAGCTAAATTACTATCATTCAAATCTTCCGAATTAGATTCTAACAAACACGTGTAATAAATTTTATCTTCTTTATCTTCATGTGACCAATACACTTCTTTATGATGACTATAATTTTTAGGTACGGCAATTCCAATTTTATATTCTTCTGCAGACATATCCTCTTTATAAAGAATAAAATTACTCAAAAATTCTAGCTGGATTTTAATATCTTCTTTATCTTCCATATCAACTTCAACAATTTTTTCAATGTCGATTTTTTCTTGTTGATAAGTTTGTTCTTTTAAAGAAAATAGAGTCTCTAATTGCTCTTTCCTTGATGCAATCCCCTTTAATTTTTGTTGAAGAGCTATTAACTCGTTTTCAACATCTGTTTCAGTATCTTTTAAAATATTATAAATAGCTTCTGGATTTAATCGGTTTAAGTGTTTCATCTTCTTTAAAGGCACATTTAAATTACGATAAAAAATGACATCTAATAACTCAACAGTTGCTTGTAGGTTAAATAAACGATAGTCATTTTCACTATTTCTTTTAGGTTGGAATATTTCTCTTTCTTCCCAATAACGAATTTTAGAAGCTGGGACATTAAATAATTTAGAGATTTCACCAATCGTATAGGGTATATCTTCCATTTAATGACCTCCTTTTTTAGAAGTATATCTAATTTTCTATTGACCTTCAAGTAACTTGAAGGTATAGAATTACTTTTGCAAACTTTAAAAAGAAAACGAGGAATTAACAATGAACGACATATTAAATTTTTTTAAACAAAATAAAAGATTGAGTTTAATCACCTTTTTAATGCTAGCCATCCAAATTTTAGGAACTCTTGCTGTTCCTTTTTTAGTGGCGCAACTAATAGATGAGGGTATTGCTTCAGGTAATAAAGATCTGATCTATCAAATTGGTTTCAAAATGTTTTTAGTAGCTCTCATTGGAGGAGCTGCTGCTATTTATGGAAGTTTTTTATCTGCTAAAATGGCAGCCATTTATGGATATGAAACAAGAAAAGCTTTTTTCAAAAAAGTTCAAGAGTTATCCATTCAAGATATTGAAAGTTACAGTATTTCGAGTCTTCTAACACGTATGATGAATGATGTAACAAATGTTCAACGCTCGCTAGTTATGGTCATCCAACTTATTTTACCAGCTCCCATTATTTGTTTTTTTGCTGTAGCGATGACTTTTATCAACTCACCAAAACTTGCAGTGATTCCATTAATTGCTATCGTTATCTACCTTATCGTCGTTTATGCCCTTCTAAAAAAAGGACTTCCTTTATCTTCAACTATTCAAGTTCGTCTAGATAGTATGATGGTGAAATTAAGAGAATTTTTTAATGGTATTAATATGATTAGAGCTTTTGATAATCAAGAAGTTGAAGAGCATAAAACAAATGAGCGTTTTACAGATTACGCGAGTAGCATGATTAAAGTTAACAAAATTTTTGCCTATTTAACACCTGTCGCTTATCTCATTATGGGACTTGTCTTTGCTTTTATCATTTGGATAGGAAGCCTATTAGTAGGTAGTGGAGACATTCAAATCGGTATTGTTACTGCCGTTGTCGAGTACTCGATTCAAACATTAGGTTATTTAATTCTAGCAGCAATGGTGATTGTTACATTACCACGTTCTTTAGCTTCCTTAAAACGAATTAATGCTGTTCTGAATACAGAACCTGAAATTTCTGATTACAATCTTATTCCAACTAAACAAGTACAGGAGTTAAAAAATGATTCTCTAGTTTCTTTCAATCACGTTACTTTTGCTTATAACGGTGCTGAACCAGTTTTAGAGGATCTTCATTTCAATATATTAAGAGGAAAAACAACAGCTATTGTTGGTGGAACTGGCTCTGGTAAAAGTACAGTAGCTAAAGTGTTACTCCATTTAACCTCGATTCAAAACGGCAATATTATGTTTGATAATCACGATATTCGCTCTATCAGCCAACAAGAACTTAGAGACAAAATTAGTTATGTACCACAAAAAGCCTTTCTATTTAGTGGAACAATTGCTGAAAATATCCGCTTCGGCTTTCCACAAGCTACTGACACGCAAATAAAGAAAGCTTCTAAAATAGCTCAAGCTGAAAACTTCATAGCTAATCAAGAACAGGGGTATAAGTCATTTGTTGCACAAAGTGGAACTAATTTTTCTGGTGGACAAAGACAGCGACTAAGCATTGCACGAGCTTTAGTTAAACCAGCTGATTTATATATTTTTGATGACAGTTTCTCTGCCTTAGATTATCAAACAGATGCTTTACTACGACGTTCATTAAAAGACAATATGACTGAAGCTACTTTTTTAATTGTGGCTCAACGTTTAAGTACTATTAAAGATGCTGATTCCATTATTGTTTTAGATGAAGGAAAAATTGTTGGTCAAGGTACTCATAGTGAGTTACTTCAAACGAACAAAACGTATCAAGAGTTTGCCATTTCTCAAGGAATAAAATGGTAGTTAGAAAGGTGATTTTATGTTAACAAATACAAAGAAAACTTCAAGTTTTAAACGATTTTTACAATTTATACACCCGGAGAAAAAATATTTTTACCTATTAGCACTTTGTAGTTTAATCAGTAACACACTTATAGTCGCTATGCCTTTTATTATGGGGATCGCTATTGACCGCTTATTAGTTGCCATAAAAAATAGCACAGACTATACACTTTCTTTTGGAACGATTAATGAATTAGTTTTATTACCTGTTATTCTTTTACTCATAATTGGTTCTCTAAGTGGGCTATTTTCTTTTATTCAAGAGAGGATGATGGCTTCATTAAGCGAAAAAGTGACACTTCGTTTAAGAATGGAAATCACAAAAAAATTCAAAGTTTTGCCGATGTCTTTCTTTGATACTCATCAAGTAGGAGACATTTTAAGTCGAACCACTAATGATATTAACCGAATTGCTGAAGTGCTATTAACTGGTGTTAATCAGTTGTTCTCTTCTATTGTAACAATCGTTTTAGGTATTACTATGCTCTTTTACATTAATACTAAACTAACTGGCGTTGTTTTAATCTTAATTATTGGTTCAACACTTGTAACTAGTTGGGTAGCGAGTAAAAATAAAAAACTTTCTGATAAAAACCAAGAAGAACTTGGTTTACTAAATAATCAAGTAGAGGAATTTTTCTCAGGTAACCTTGAAATAAAAACATTTAACCAACAAGCTTCTATCAGCAACATTATTGATAAATCTAATTCAAAACATGCAGAAGCTTTTCAGAATGCCCAATTCTTTGATTTCGCTATTTACCCTGCTATTCGTTTTTTAAACCAGCTAGCTTTTATTTTAAGTGCGATTATCGGAGCAGGCTTAGTGGTTCAAGGAGTAATGACGATTGGTATCATTCAAGCTTATTTACAATATGTTAACCAAATTTCTGAACCTATCACTAATTTTTCATATGTCATTAATGCTATTCAAAGTGCCATGGCTTCTTTAGACCGTGTTTCAATGATTTTAGAACAACCTGAAGAAATACCTGATACGACTAAAGCAAAACACTTAACTCAAACAGAGGGAACTATCTCTTTTAAGCATGTTCAGTTTGGGTATGATGATAGCAAGCTACTAATGACTGATGTTAACTTTACTGCTAATCCTAATCAAATGGTCGCTATTGTCGGACCAACTGGTGCTGGTAAAACAACTTTAGTTAACCTACTCATGCGCTTTTATGAAATCAATAGTGGTCAAATTACTTATGATAATATTGATATCACAGAGCTATCACGGAAAGAATTGCGTTCTATGTTTGGAATGGTCCTACAAAATACTTGGCTCTTTGAAGGAAGCGTCGCAGATAACTTAGCTTATGGAAAACCAGATGCCACTCGTGAAGATATCATTCAGGCTGCTAAATTAGCTAAGTGTGATCATTTTATTCGTACGCTCCCGCATGGCTATGACACTATTATTTCTAGTGAAAATGGCGCCTTATCCCAAGGACAGCAACAATTATTAACCATTGCTCGAGTCATTCTTGCTAATCCACCAGTCGTTATCTTAGACGAAGCAACGTCTAGTGTAGATACTCGGACAGAAGCTGAAATTCAAGAAGCTATGAGTACTGTAATTAATGGAAGAACTAGTTTTGTTATTGCTCATCGTTTATCAACTATTGAAAAAGCTGATTTAATTTTAGTCATGGATTCAGGAGATATTGTTGAGCAAGGAAATCATCAAGAACTTCTGAAACAAAACGGCTTGTATGCTACTTTACATCAAAGCCAATTTAGTGATTAAAAAAGCTTAAACTATAAACATTGTTTGAATAGAAAAGGTAGGCTGACTTATTATTAGGTCAGCCTACTTTTTTAAATATGACGATTCAATATTTCTTCTACTTGATGTTTTTGATGAAAACCAATAAAGTTATCGACTACTTCTCCATCCTTAAAAATTTGCATATTAGGAATGCTCATAATACCATACTGGTTACTAATAATTGGATTTTCGTCTATATTCATTTTAATAAATTTGATTTTTCCTTGATAGACTTCTTCCAAGCTTTCTAGAACTGGTGTCTGTATTTTACATGGACCACACCAAGGCGCCCAAAATTGTGTAATAGCGACTCCTCCCTTTATTTCATTGACAAACGTTTTATCTGTTACTTCTAAAACCATTTATAGTCACTTCCTTTATTTATATTTTTCTAACGTACAAACCTTATTTATACTAAAAGTAAGGCTATACAAATTAAAACAAGAGCAAATACCTGAGATTTTTTTATTTTACGACGCGTTATACCAAATAACCCCAAGTGATCAATTAATACGGCAGTAAGTAATTGACCTAAAATGAAAACAATCGTAGTCACAACAGAACCAAGTTCCTTAATGACAATGATATTACCACCCACAATAAAAATTCCAAATAAGCCACCTAGATAAACCCAAAGAGGTAATTTTTTCCCTTGTAAATCAACTTTCGGAATAACAATTTTTCTTTTTGTAATAAGTAGTATCAAAGCTAGTATGACAGCTCCTACAAAGAAACTAATAAATACTGATAATAAAATAGACTGTGTCATCTCTTTCAATTGACCATTAAAAGCACTTTGTAAAGGTGGTAAAATTCCGATAATTAATCCTAATAGGAGCCACTTTACCGAAAATTTTGTTTTCTCAATGCCTTTAGCCTGTTGAAATAACCAAATAGCCAAAAACATCATAAGGACACCAAGTAATCTTGACAAGCTTACTTTTTGAACGGTTAAATTAAATAAACCAAAATGATCAATTATGATGCCCATTACCATTTGACCTGTAATCGTCATCATGGTAGTGACCGTTGCACCAATTTTAGAGAATAAAACAATATTAGATAGATTAAATATCACACCAGCAATTGGACCTGCAAAAAATAAGTAAGTTCTAGTCGTTACATCCAAACTAAATAAAGAACTCATATCAAATAACACTAAGCAAATTAATAAAACAAGACTTCCAACTGAAAAAGCCACAAATGAAGCAATAACTGGATTTTTAGCTGCTTGCCCTAGTTTAGAATTGATTGTTGCTTGGATTGGAAAAAAGGCTCCTGCTAAAATGCCTAATAAAACAAAAAATAAAATCATATAACCCTCCTGAAAGTTATTAAAGACACTTTATATCTTTAATTATAATAATAAATAATGGGTGAACTGCTCTACTTGAGCAGATCACCCAATGTTTTGTTTCTTAGTTCTTGTTCCATCAAAGCTTCTGCTGATAGCATTATCTTTTTTATACCACAGTTAGGATCTTCATGAACATAACATTCAAATAAAGATTGACGGCCTTCAATGGCATGAATAATGTCTAAAAATGTTATACTCTCCCAATTACTAGGCAGCGTATAACCACCTTTAGCACCTGATGCTCCTTTTAATAATCCTTCTTTTGATAACTTAGTTAATATCTTTGAAAGATATGTTGGTGATACTTTTTGGCTTTCAGCTAATTCTATAACACTAACACTTGTATCAGCTTGTTGTTTCCCCATAAAAAGCATTGTATGAAGAGCATAGTCTGTAGCCTTTGAATATTTCATTTTTAAACCTCCTTAACGTATATTACAGACAAATAATATCCTTAATTATTTTAAAAGTCAATTGAAAAACTCAAAAGACTTTTATTAAATTTATTGATTATCATTTTTATCTATTTTTTCTTTAATTTGATAAGCAGCTCCAATAATTCCTGCATCGTTTTTTAGCTTAGCTAATATGACTGGTGTCTCAATTATTGAAGATAAGTTGTTCATGCTTTGATGACGGCTTTTTACTTCTTTGATCATGGCTAGTAATCTATTTCTAAATTCCTCATTGGCGCTGATACCACCACCTATTAAAATCGCATCAGGGTCAAAGCTACTCATGACATTAATAATACCAACTGCTAAATTAGTAAAAAAATCAGTTAATACATCCTTTGCAACAACATCTCCTTGTTTTTCTAAGTCCAAAATAAGCTGAGCATCATAAATAGGACTTACACTAGGCTCTAGTAATCGTTTTTGTCTGTTATAGTTAGCACACAATCCATTTACAACTGCTGACTTTTTATTAAGAGTTGAGCTTTCTATATCACCACTAACAGGTAAATCATTAATCAAAGTCCAACCAAATTCTCCTGCCATCCCATTTGAACCTGAGTAGATTTGGTTATTTATAACAATTGAACCTCCTACACCTGTTCCTAAAACTAAACAGATGTAATTAGTTAAATCCTTTGCATTCCCTAACCATTTTTCAGCAATGGCTGCTGCATTGGCATCATTTTCAATAGTAACAGGTAAATTAGAAAAGGCTTCTATTTCTTTTTTTATATTCTCTCCGTACAAAGATTTTATTGCCCCTGCTGTAATCATTAACCCATCTTTTCGAATAATACCAGGGGCAGATATGCCAATTCCCAATATGTCAAAGCGTTGTCGTAGAGCGACAATTAGCTCTTTCATATTATTAAAAAAATTCTCTTTGTTATCTTCTGTTTTTATTTTATCTTGAAACACAATTTCCCCATCGTTATTAACAACACCATATTTAATGGTAGTGCCACCTATATCAAAACTAATATACATATAGCTCCTCCTATAAAAAACATTATAATGATTATATCACTTTATAAAAAAAGAAGAAATTGTTACTCGCTCTAACTAGCCAATAACAACCTCTTCCTTTTTAATTATTTTACAACGCTTTTTCTAACTGATATTGGTCCAGTACCACTGATACGCCCTGCTCTTTCAACCCATAAACTTCCTCACTACTTGAAAGTAAATTAACACCTACAATTTTGCCCACTGATAAGTCAGTAGCACATGTTGCTAAAAAAGAACTTATCATCTCTTTTGGCAGTTTTAATTGGAAGATTGACAAAACATCTCCTTGTTTCTGACAAACGACTTGACCAATTTCTTTTTCTCCGTCAAAAATTTTATATCCCTCATACCCATGGAATAATCTATTTTGCCAAGGAATAGTTAAATCCAACTCATCTGTTAATGATTCACTTTGTTCAAGGGTTAATTTAGATTCACCATGAAGGTGATTCCCTAATTCTCCTTTTAAAAAACTAACTTTTCTTGCTATTCCATAGCCTTGATTTTGGTAAAGGTTTAAAGCTTTATCATTGCCAACAATTACTTCTAAAGTCAGTAAATCAATACCTAATTGCTCTCCAATTTTTTCACAGTAATTTAACATAGCTACTCCTATGCCTTCTTTTCTAAATTCAGGAGCTACTGCTAAACCGCCTACCCATGCTATTTTTTTATCAGCTAACTTTTTAAAGCCAAATAAAGTAATGCCTTTAGGGACTTCATTTTCAAAAACAACAAATGAATCTTGTTCAGATAAATTGAGGCTCGTTAAACGATTATTTAAAGCTTCAGCCGTCATATTAATTGGGACTAAATAATCAGAAAAACCACTATTCCAAATAGCCGTTCGGACTGACTCGCTTACTTCTTTGAATGGAACAAATTCTAACATTAAAACGCCTCCCTGTTTGTTAATTTCAAATGAGTGATTGGATAAGGTTTACCAAATCCGTCTTGTTCATCTTCTGAAACTTTCTCAAAACCATGAGCTAAATAAAACGATTCAGCTGTCTTATTTTGAGAATTAACATCAATTAATTCAATGCCTTCATTTTTGATTAACCAGTTTAAAATAAAACTTCCATACCCTTTTCCAATTGCTATATCATCTAAAAATAGCATATCAAGATTCGTATCACTAGAGCCACTAAATCCTACTATTGTTTCTTCATTGGACCATAATTTTAAATCAACTGCATCTAAATGATTAGGTATGGCATTTCGATAAAAGAGAATGTCCTCCTCCTTTAAAAAGAAATGGGTATGCCTTACGGATTTCTCCCAGATAGTTAATATTGTATGGTAATCCTCTTTTTTTGCTTGTTTATATGTCAACATGTTTTAGTCTCCTTTATATGTTAATTTCTTATTTTATCCTCTCCTTCCCACTCACTCTTTAATAATTTTCTGTGTATATCCCCACTTATAATAGTTATTCATTTTTTTATCCTCTTTACATATAATATTGTGTTTTATCTTAAAGAGTAATTCTAGCTTTGTCAATATTTCAATCCACTTATAAAAAGAGAGAGGTAACCATTTAGATTAGCCTCTCTTTTAATTATACAAACTATTTTTAATAGTCAGGGGATAAAAAGTCTGCTCCTACGACAACTTCACAAAAAGTGAGCAATCAAAAATCTCGATTGTTCACTTTTTGCTCCAGTTGCTCAGAGCAAAACGACTTTTGACCCACCCTGTAACATATTTAATAAACTAAAATCATACTACTACAAGGTTCTACCACTAGTTTATTAGCAGATACTTTATATTTAGGTGTTGCTGAAGCACTCTCTTTATCAGCTAAACAACCCCACTCCGTTACTTTATCATCATATTCATGGAGGTTGATTTCTTCTGTTTTTTGGCTAGCATTCACAATGACAACCATCTTTTGATATCCTTTATTCATTAATAAATTAGGAATTGAGTACATTATCACGTTGTCTCGCATATCAGCAAAACAAGTCGCATTAGCTGTTTGATTACTACCATCTCTTAGTGGCTGATAAGCTTTTCTAATTTCCCAAAGGCCTTTGTAATACGCCACTAACTCTTGGAACTCTACTATTTGATGCCAATTTAACTGGTTAATTTCGATTGGTGACACAAATGAATTTTCATCTCCAAATTTAGTACGAGCAAACTCTTCTCCTGCTTGAGTAAATATACCACCTTGGCTTGTAAATAATAAGGTTGCAGCTAATTGATTCATTGCTATAATCTTATCGTCTTTTTGGTAACTTTCTTCACCTGTTACTTCTTTTGTACTTAACACTAGCTTATCCCATAAACTTAAATTATCATGGGCAGAAACGTAACTAATACTTTGTTTAGGTGTTCGTGCCCAATCTTTTTTAGCATAAGTCGTTTCTGCAGCTAAATCTCTTCTAGTATTAGCTGTAAGCCCTGCTTTTAAATCTGCTGAATCTGTATAGGGATGAAGACCATCTGCTTTTTCACTGATACATCCTTGAACAAATCCACCTTCTTTTTCTTCAAAGACATATCCTTTAACAGCATCTCTGAAATCATCATTAAAAACAGCAATACCGTCATCAAATTGATCTGTATTTGATTTGTTAGCCGGAAGATTTGGGAATTTTATTTCATTACTTCCTGCATCCCAAGGTTCTCCGTACAAAATAACATGTTCCAAACCATTTTCATTTAGTTGTTGTCTCACTAGATTCATGGTTGCCACGTCATGTAGTCCCATTAAATCAAATCTAAAACCATCTAAATGATATTCTTGTGCCCAATAAAGAACAGAATCTGCAATAAATTGTCGAACCATTAAACGATCTGAAGCTACTTCATTGCCACAAGCTGAACCATCAGCAAAATTTCCCTTTTCATCTTGACGGTAATAATACTTAGGGTAAGTTAAGTTAAACCAAGAGTTTTCAGTAATAGCCGTGTGATTATAGACAACATCTAAAACCACTCCAATGTTTGACTCGTGCAAACTTTGAACCATCTGTTTGAATTCTTTAATTCTAACTTTTGGTTCATGTGGATTACTTGAATAACGACCTTCAGGTACATTATAATTTTTAGGATCATATCCCCAATTATAAGCAGTTCCTAATTCATCATTATTAGTATCATATGAAGGTAACAAATGGACGTAATTAACGCCTAAATCTTTTAAGTAATTAACTCCTGTTGCATGTACGCCACCATTGTTTAGCGTTGTTTCAGTCTCAGTGAAAGCAAGATATTTACCTCGATTTTTTTCTGAGACACCACTTGCTACATCACTACTAAAATCAGCTACATGAACTTCCCAGATATAAGCATCTGTTATACTTTTTTGAGCAACAGGCTTATCTAAATTCCAATTAGTTGGATTTGTCTCTGAAAAATCAATAATCGCCCCACGATTACCATTAATTCCAACGGCTTTAGCATAAATATCATTTGTTTCAGTATAAACAGACTTCTCATGTTCCAATACAAAGGTATAAAATAAGCCATCTAAATTCTCAGCTAATTCAATTGACCAGACATTTTCAACTAAAGTCATGTCAATTGATTTTAATAAGGTATTCTCTTTTATGTTGCCTATTGTATAGATATTTACTTTAGCTGATAAAGCTTCAGGTGACCAAACTTTAAACACTGTTTTCTCTGGTGTAAAGCTTACACCTAAATCTTTTCCTAAATAGATAACATCATTCATTTAAACAAACTCCTTTTAATCCTTCTTGTCATAACGATTGAACATCATTAACAAAATAAATGTTCTTAAAAATAAATTGAAACTAATGCCAATAAATAAACTAATATAAATATTAAATACAAATAGATAGGGTGAAAGTAAAGTTATGGTATATGGGGATAATCCTACTATTAATAATAACAAGCTTTTAAAAGGTTGTTGTAAGCCTATTAAAACAGTATTTTTCACCATCTCTTTTAACTCTATTTCGTATCTGGATAAATAGAAAAAAATAACTTGTAAACATTGAATAGCAAACAATGAAAAAGCAACTACACCAATAGTCATCAAACTCTTCACTTGGTTAGTTTGAACCAAATAAAGCCAATCAATTCCTAAAATCAAACTAATCACTAAAAGAGGTAACCATAAAAAAAGACTTTTCTTAAAATTGCTTCTAAAGCTTTCAAAAAAATAAGTAATTACTTTTGTTTCATCTGTCTGAATCATTTTAGTTGTTACTGTATAGGCTGCAGTAAGTGATGCGCCAATCGTTACAATTGGAAGACTGGTTAATACAATTAAAACGTTTAGTACAAGCAAACACCAAATCTTACTACCAATACGATAAACAGGACCTTCTACTCTTAATATATTTGTAAACATTTTTTTCTACTCCTTAACGGCTCCAACAACAATTCCTTTAACAAAATATTTTTGAAGCATTGGATAAATTAGTAACAATGGAATAACAGCTACCACAATTTTAGCAGCATTTAAGTTACGATCAGATACTTCTAATAAAGAAGATAACTGTTCAGCTGACATGTTGCTTGATTTTTGAATCGTTTCAGCAATATTGACTGATAGAGATTGAATGTAAGTCATTAATGGATAATTTTCTGTTTTGGTCATGTAAATTAATCCACCAAAGAAATCATTCCAACTTCCAACAATACTAAATAAAGATACTGTCGCTAAAGATGGTAGTGACATAGGAATATAAATGCGTGTTAAAACTTGCCATGGATTCGCTCCATCAATAATAGCTGATTCTTCTAAAGACTTTGGAACCCCTCTAAAGAAGTTCATTACTAAGATAACATTTCCAATTGGGACTGCTCCTGGTAAAATTAATGACCAGATTGAGTTAATCATTCCTAAATTTTTGACTACTAAATAACTTGGAATCATCCCACCACTAAATAACATGGCGAAAATCATGATATTCATGAAAATACTACGACCTTTAAAAACTTTATCAGATTTTGATAAGGGATAAGCCATTGTAACAATCATAAATAAGTTAATAATTAATGAGGCAATCACTCGGAATACTGAAATTCCAAAAGAGCGCCAAAATTGTTGATCGCCAATAATTCGTTCATAGGCTGCCCAAGTTAACCCAACAGGCACAAGCCCTACTTGGTTAGCATTAACAGCTTGGGAACTACTTAATGACATTGCTACTACATTTAGCATCGGAATTAAACATGAAATCCCTAATAATATAACGATCAAATGAATAATAAATGATCTTAAACCAAACTTCTCTTTCATCTGTTTCTTCCTTTCAGACACTTACGATTAGAACATCACGCGATTTGTTTTCTTCTCTGCAAATTTATTAGCACTTAAAATTAAAATCAAACCAATAACTGATTTAACCAATCCAACTGCCGTACCCACACTATAGTCTCGGCCGATTAAACCAATTCGGTAAATATAAGTATCTAAAATATCACCACTTTGGTATACAACTGGTGAATACAAGTTATAAACTTGATCAAAACCGGCATTTAAAATATTTGGTAATGCTAGGATTGTCATTAAGATAATAAATGGCATCATACCTGGTAAAGTGACATGTTTTACTTTTTGCCACCAGTTAGCCCCGTCCATCGTCGCTGCTTCATAAAGCGTTGGATCAATGGATGTAATAGCTGCTAAGAAAATAATCGAATTATACCCAAATTCTTTCCATACTTCTGTTCCAACTAATAATTTTGGAAATGCTGAGTTACTTCCTAAAAAGTTAATACTATCCATTCCAAAAGAATTTAAAATTTGGTTAACTGCTCCATCTAAATTAAATAAGTTAACTACCACTGAACCTAAAATAACCCACGAAAGAAAGTGAGGTAAGTAAACAACTGTTTGAATTGATTTTTTTAACCAGCCTAAACGAATTTCGTTTAGTAAAATTGCAAAAGCAATCGGAATTAATGTATTGAAAAACATTTTTCCAAAAGCAATGACTACTGTGTTTTTAGTTACTTGCCAAATATCTGGTAAATTTAGAATATATTTAAAGTGTTCTAAACCAACGAATTCTGAACCAAACACACCTTTAGCTGGAACAAAATCTTGAAATGCCATTAGTAGCCCCACCATCGGGACATATGAAAAAATAAGTAGAAAAATAATACCTGGAATAACCATCCCAATAAAAAATAGTTGATTATGAGACCATAAACGTTTCTTTTCTTGCTTAACTGCAGTTTCCATTTGCTACCTCCATTTAAAAGATAGACAAAAGCATTTGACTTCATTCAATCAAATGCTTTTCATCTACATTTACTTGTTACTTCTCATCAAGGATACTTTGCATTTCTGCTAATACATCAGTTCCACCTTGTTTGTTCCATTTCTTCACATAACTATCAAAATTATCTAGTGATTCCTCACCTGTAATAAATTTAATAAATGTTTCTTCTTCTAATTTGCCAAGTTGAGCGCCATGTTTTTCATTAGCTTCAACTTTATTAAAACGAGGTGGAGTTACTTCGTTTAATAAATCTTTTTCTCTTGTTAATCCCATAACGTTATTTTCTGCTAAATAACGAGAGGCATAACGTGTCCAAGCAACTGGGTCTGCTCCTTTTGGATCATCCATATAAGCTTTGATTTTGTTTGCATTATCTTTAATCGTGAAGTTTGAAATATCTTCCATTGGTACTTCACCTAAAGCTCCTTTAGAAGCTAACATAGCGTCTTCAATTTCACTGTTTGCTTTAATGAAGATAACGTTAAATGGTTTAACTGTTCCATCTACATCAAGCTTGCTATACTCATAAATTTCTGGGAATTCTTTTTCCATGTCTTTTGAGTTGGCTACTTTATCATCAATTAAGTTAACCATCTCAACAATTTTTTCTGGATGTTCAAATCCTTTTTTAACAACAATGTATTGTCCTGTTCCTGGTGTTGATAAAGCATTGATTTTTCCGTCACCAGATTCATTTTCAATTGCAAATGGGACAAAATCTGCTTCAGGATGAGTTTGTTTAGCTTGAATTAATCCCCAGTCAGGCATATGCCATGGTCCAGGTATAATACCAATTTCACCATTAATCATCATGGCATTAATATCTTCATACGTTCTAGTACCAAATTGAGGATCTAATAAACCTTCATCAAATAATCCTTTGATGTATGTTAATGCTTCCTTCATTTCATTTGTGTTTGATCCGTAAATCATTTTGCCATTTTTATCTTCAATATATGATTTAGGATAAGCACCAAAAGCATTCATAATCGGTGTTCCTGTATAAGCAGAACCACCATGATTACCTGAACTTAACCAATAAGCTAGAGCTAATCCTTGTGTTTTCCCTGTTTTACCTGGATCTTTTTCTTTGAAGGCTTTAGCTGTTGATTTTAATTCGTCTAATGTAATGGCATTGTTTTTATCTTTATCTAATTCAATTCCTAACGTATCTAACCAATCTTGTCTCATCCACACCATGTTTGGACCAAAATCATAACTTGTTGAAGGAATCGCCATTAGACGATCATCAAAACTTGCTGATTCTAATTGAATGTTGTCAAATGATTCAAAGACTTCTTTAATATTTTTACTAGCGTGTTCTTCAAACACATCAGTCATATCTTCTACTAAATCGTTATCTACCATCTCTTGTAATTCGTCTCTAGAACCAACGATCATCACATCAGGTAAATCTCCAGAAGCAATCGCTAAAGATACTTGACGATTGTAATCATCACCATTAGCTTCAAAAGCACTTTCAAGTTCGACACCAAGTTCTTTTTTGATTAAACGGGTATAAGCATTGTTACTGTAACTATCCCCTTCAGGTATTTTAGAGTTAGGTGCAGTTTGACGACCTATTTTAATAATAATATCGCCATCCTCATTAGTTTTTGCTTTATCTTTTCCACCACAACCGACTAACAACATTGGAATCGCTAACATTGTAAGGCTAACTGCTAACTTTTTGCTCAACTTCATAAGACACTCTCCTTTTTTTAATTCCTCTTTATTATAATCAGACAAACGCTTTCATTAAATATCACTTTTTACGGATTTATATAACAAATCCCTTTTGTTTTAAAACGGTTACATAATTAATGCACTCGTTTGCACTATTTTATGTGATTATAGAATTAGACTCTTTATTATGATATTATTTGTTTGACGAACGATAAACAAACGTTTGCGTATAGAAAGGGATGCTGTTGTGTACCGCGTACTTATTATTGACGACCATTTAGACCAACGGGAGCTAGTCTCCTTCTTATTAAATAAACATACAACTGATTGGGAAATACTAGAAGCCACTAACGGCAAACAAGGCATTGATCTTTTTCTAGCTAATCAAATCGACGCTATCATTACAGATGTTAAAATGCCATTTATTAACGGCATTGAACTAGCTGAAGCCATTCGAAAAAAAGATAATCATGTTCCTATCATTTTTATTAGTGGATTTGATGATTTTAATTATGTAAAAAATGCTCTGACTTTAAATGCTGTTAACTACATATTAAAACCCATTAATCCAATTGAATTTTATGAACAGTTAGATAAAGTAGCAGAGTTAATTCAAAAAAATAAACTTTTATCGAAACAAGAAGAATTTTTTGAGCGAATTGTTGAAAAAGAAATCTTAACGAAACTTCTTCAAGGTGTAGTAATTGATCATCTTTTAGATTCTGAAAAGGAACTTATTTCTTCATTAGAATCACAAATCAATTACTTCCTAGTTATTGATTTACAAAAACAAGAACAGCTTTCAGAATTTAACTACTTCAGTTTGTTTGAATCTTTAACAACGCTCCCAATTATTTCACCGATTGCGGAACGATATATTATTTTTCTTAAAGCAAACTCTGGTATGGACGCTTATTATCAGAAAGAAAAAATCCATCATATCTTAACTAAAGATCACTTATTATCAGCTAATACTTATTTAAGCGAACCACTTATAAAACTAGATGATTTGGGTGTTTCTTACACTGACTTAAGTCAAAGAATTACAAAACAATTTTATCATACCAATCAAATTGAAAATAAAGCTATTCCACTACCAACTAATGACTCTATTGATGAGATAGCCTATTTTCAAAAAATCAGTGAGTTAATTCAAAAAAATAATTATCAACTTTTGTTTAATTACTTAGAAAAAACATTTCGTGATTTTCAAGAAGCTGCCTATGAATCACCAAGCATCGTTAAGTTTTTCTTTGCTACCTTGTACAAACACTTAATTGATTCAGCTAACTTAGAACTAAGTAACTGGCAGCAGGAGATGACTTCTATTTTAGAAGCAAATCATTTTAATGAACTGCATCCTGTTTTTTTACCACTCTTTGATAAAATGATGCAACGAGAAGCTTTAATCAAAGAGGAGTCAAATGACTATATTAGGGAAGTAAAAGAATATGTTTTTAACCATTATCAACATGAACTAAGTCTAGATAAAATTGCTGAAGAAATAAATATCACTCCTAAATATTTAAGTGAATTATTCATTAAAGAAGAGGGAATGGGATTATCAAAATTTATTAAGGAATTCAGACTGAACCAAGCTAAAGAATTACTAAGAACAACTAATAAAAGAGTAACTGAAATTAGTCAGGAAGCTGGGTTTAATAACCATTCCTACTTCATTAAAACATTCCGAGAACGATTTGATATGACACCTGATAACTATAGAAAATCTTTGAAAAGATAGCTTATGAAAAAACTACTAAATTATCTAAAAAACAGCCCCTTTCAAAAAAAAATCAGTATCATGGCGCTTGTATCAGCTCTAGTTCCTTTACTTGTTTTAACAATCTTTAGTTTTGTTTTGATTCATTATTTTGTCACTGAAAAAGAAAAAACAAATAATATTGATAACCTAAACGCTGCAGTTAATCAATTAGAAGTCAAATTAGCTTCTTACGAAGATGCCCTTAATTTTTTGGTGAATAACAATCAGCTGATCAATGGACTCTCTTTAAATGAACCTTCAAACTTTGAACAATACTATTTTTATACTAATGATATTGTTCCCTTGTTTAAAAATATTCGTTATCAACATCCTGATGTTTTAAGTGTGACTTTATATACATCACTTGAATTTTATAATCACGGAGAATATGTTAAGAAAATTGTGCCAGGAGATTTAACAGAACATCTCAATATCAATACATCTACTGAACCAGCTTATTATTACGATCCAATCAATAAAGAGCTTTATCTTTACAATCATCTCTTTTCTAAAAAAAGTAATGATTTGAATTTAATTGTTTTTAGACTAGATACAAGTAATGTCTTTAAGCATTTAGATAAACTATCAAACGACCCTTATACTTTAGAAATACTTGGGAACAATAATAAACCTGTTTATTTTTTCTCTAATGAAAAAAGTAAAATCAGTCAAGATTTTCTAGCCCAGAGTATTCAATTAATTAATAAAAAATCTTTAACCAATACAGATAAAATTAAACAAACAGATTGGTCTCTTTCTTTTTCAAGACCTTATGCTCAAATTAATCGTGGCTTTATTCTACTTATCCTTAGCGCTCTAGGTGTTTTTTCTTTAGCTTTTATTCTATTAGCTATCTTTGTTTCTCAACTTTCTAAGAGTATTGTCTCACCCTTAGAGTCTTTAGCTAAAGAAATGGAAGTTTTGCCTAGTAGTAATTTTGAACTAACATATTACTACGAATCAGAAGATGAAATCGGCCAACTTTATAAACAATTTGACCAGATGCTTCATCAAATAAAAACATTAATAGATGAGGTCTATGAAGGAGAAATAACTCAAAAAAAACATGAATTACGTGCTTTACAAAGCCAAATAAACCCTCATTTTTTCTATAATTCATTGTCTTTAATCAACAATAAAGCGATTATGACAGGGAATGAAGAAATTAGCGAGATGGCTTTACTTTTATCTCAGTATTACCGCTTAAGTTTAAATGGTGGCAAGCATCTAATCTCTATTGAAAAAGAATTAGAATTAACCATTACTTATGCCAATATTCAACAGAAAATGCATCACTATTCTTTTGATTTAACGACTAATATCTCAGATGATATTCAACAAATTCAGATGATTAATCTTTTAATTCAACCCTTTGTTGAAAATGCGATTTTTCATGGAATTGACCATATAGATGATAACCGAAAAGGCCTCTTAAAAATCGAAGCTCTTGATTTAGAAAAAGATTTTCAGTTCATTATTTCTGATAATGGAGCAGGAATGGCAAAAGACACAATGGATAATCTATTTGATCATCCTAGTGAGCATTACGGTTTAAGGAATGTCCAACAACGAATTCTTCTTTATTATGGGAAAGAAGATGCCATTACCTGTGAAAGCACTAAAGGCGTTGGTACAACCTTTACTATCACTCTACCTAAAAAAATTAATCATTAAAAAGACGAGATTGGCTAATAAATTAGTCAACCTCGTCTTTTGGTTATACTCTTTTTAATTTAATCTACTTTTGCTGCTAAAATCTCAATCTCTATTTTTATTTCTGGTAAACCTAAAGCTGAAATATAAGCAATTGTCATAGAAGGATTTTCTTTAAAAAATTGATTCCAAACGTTATCAAAATGATCCCAATCAATTTCATCAACTGACCAAATATTTACTTTAATCACATCATCAGGAGTTAAACCTTCTGACTCTAAAGCCTTAGCAATATTCACAAATGTATTCTCAACTTGTTGCTGGTGATTTTCCGGAATCTCATTATGTGTGTCAATTCCTATTTGTCCTGAAAAAGTGTACAAGGTACTGTTCTTTGGAATGACTGTTACATGGCTATATTCTCCTACTGGTGATGGCATTGTTGATGGATTTTTTCTTATAATTTTTTTCATTTTCTTTTCCTCTATTCTTTCGTCTAACTTTTGGGTCTCTTTTCTTAGAGCGGGCTTATGCTCACCCTAAAGTTAGACAATTCTAGAAGAAAACAGCAGTTGAATAACCAATGCCTAATGATAAAAATCCTAATACACGTTTTTTCATTGATTATCTTCCCTCCTCTACTCGTTTAAAACAATAACAGAAAGCTTTAAATAAGTAAACAAAAGGGCATACCTGTTTATTTTAGTTGCTCTAAACGGTATTTTACATCAAGAATAATATTATCTAGTTCTTCTTGAGTTAAGTAAGGTACACGGCCATAAAAAACATGGTCTAGTACTTCAACACCATTTCCATTAAACATCCAGTTAGAAGTCGTTGTTTTAATAGCTCTTGTTAAGCCAGTTTCTACACCATTTTCTCCTTGAGGTTGGCCTGTTGTTGTAAAAAACAAAGCTTTTTTTCCTTCAAAACGCTTAAAGGCTTCTTTATCTTCAAAACTATAAGCAAATCCATGAGCAAAAACTCGATCAATATAGCCTTTTAATATAGCAGGATAACTATTCCACCAAATCGGGAAAATATAAAGTAATAAATCATGTTCCAAAATAAGTTGCTGTTCGATTTTGACATCATCAGGATAATTAATATTATCACGGACAAACTTACCCTCTTCTATATGAATAGTTTCTTCTGCTTGAAGAACAGGATTAAAATTCATTTTATATAAATCTCGGACAGTCACTTCATGATTGTTTGCTTCTAAAGTCTCTACTGCCATATTTAATATCCCTCTGTTTAATCCTTCTTCTCTAGGATGGGCATATACAATTAATACTTTCATTTTGACTATCTCCTTTTACAATAAGATATTTATTTTTTACGATACTGCTTTGGTGAAGTGCCATAGGTTTGACGAAATTTTGAAATAAAGTAAGAGGTATTAGGTAAACCTACATGTTGTGCAATTTGATTAATCGATTGATTCGTTGTCATTAATTTTTTCTCAGCCTCTTTCATTCTAACACTCATCAGATATTGATGAGGTGTCATTCCTGTTTCTTTTTTAAAAACATGTCTTAAGTTAGATTCAGAACCACGTGCTAAACTAGCCAATTCGCTTAAAGTTAAATCAAGGTGATAATTTTCTTCAATAATCGTTTTAATAGACTCCACCCAGATAAGATTTCCTATTTTTTCATCTGTCGGTTGGCATCTTTTACAAGGACGATAACCATCTCTTTCAGGTGCTAATAAATCATAATAGATGTGAATATTTTCTTTTTTAGGTAACCTTGAAGGACATGAAGGTCTACAAAAAATCCGTGTTGTTTTCACAGCGTACCGGAAAATAGAATCATATGTTTTATCATTAGCGACAATAGCTGCCCATTCTTCATCCGTTATCATTTACAACACTCCTTTTCAATCAATTCATAAACCTGTTTATTTCAAAAGTGATTTATCTTATGTTAACAAAATTAGACACTAAAAAATATCATTATCTGGCTTTTTAGCTACAAAAAAACAACCTATTTAGGATAGGCTGTTTTTCCTTGAATATATTTTACTGGTAGCATGTAATGATCTTCTAGTGTAACATCGCGATTGTCTATTCGTTGAATTAATAAATCCACTAATAACTCAGCAAAATCACTAATTGGTTGAGCCATTGTTGATAATTGAGGAAAATAAGTTTGAATAAATTTAGTGCCATCATAGCCAATTATTTTTAGGTCCTCTGGTATTTTAATCCCTAATTCCTGACAGTTATTATAAACAAGAAGAGCTGTAAAATCATCGGTACAAAAAATACTATCGATTTCTTCCTTTTGTAAAATACGTTTAATTTCCATATTTTTTAAAGTTGTTGAATAATTTTTACTTGGAAATTTAAATACTTTTTCTTCTAAATTTTTTCCTTCTACAAAAGATTTATACCCATTTAACCGCTCGTTAGTTGGTGAATTAGATTCATTAGAACCAGTCAAAATAGCTATTTGGCGACCTCCATGTAAATAGAGATTTTCAGTTGCCAAGTAACCGCCTTGAAAATTATCACTTCCTACAATCGGAATTCCATCGGCTAAAAATCTATCAAAAGAAACAATTGGTAAATCAATATTTTCATATTCAGTAATCCCTAAATTATGAGCTCCTGCAATAATGCCATCAACTTTATTGGCAGATAACATATTAATATACTGTTGTTCTTTTTCACTGTTATCAGCACTATCACAAAGAATCGTTTTATACCCTAAATCGAATAATCTAGCTTCCACCTTTTCGACTAGCTCTCCGTAAAATGGATTAGCCACCGTCGGAAATATCATGCCAATTAAATCTGTTTTTTTCCCTTGGAGTGACCTAGCTAACGAATTAGGTTGGTAATTCAATTCTTTCATAGCTAAATTGACTTTATCTATTGTTTTTTGACTAAGAGAGCCATAGTTATTAATCACTCGCGAAACTGTTGTGGGAGAAACCCCTGCTTTTTTTGCTACATCCGTTAGTTTGATTGCCATGATATCTCCTTACTTCATCGAACGTAATGTCCATAGATTGCCCTCAAAAACGGTGAAATTCCCTTCTACTAAGATACTTCCTTTTTGATGAATCGGAAAGACACGACTTGTTACCACTTGTTTGCCATCATTGATAAAAATTTCTATCACTGATTGATCCACAAATACTTGTAATTGCAAGTCACTTTTATCGATTTCAAAAGCCCTTTGAGTACCATAGTCTTTAGCAAAAACCTCACCTATATTTTCTCGGTTTATGCTCATTGTACCATGTTTCGTATCAAAATTTATCTCAAATCCTTGGTTTTCGTTATCAGCAAGTAAAGTTATTTTGCCTTTTGAACCTGCTTCAAATAAAAGATTTAGTTCGTAACAATGTTCAATCTCATTTATTAATGTCTGTTTTCCATCAACTACATTAGATTCAAACACCTTATTTTCTTGACGTAATTCATAAACTTCCTCAGCTGGACGCTGAATTAAATTTCCGTCTTCAATTTTGAATTCTTTCACTAAACTTAATACATGGGCCCACCCATCTTTATCACTAGGGTAAGCAATTTCAGGTAAGCCTACCCAACTAACACCCAAAACACGATTGTCTGGTGCATTAAATGCTTGGGTTGCATACACATCAAATCCTTCATCTAAATTTTTGAGATGAGTTGGATTAATTAATTCATTTTTTTCTGGATTAAATTCATCTGCTAATAGATAAGTATTTGGGAAAATATTATCGTAAACTACTACATCTTGACTAATTCCTTGAGGGCAAAAAATAAAAATAACTTGATCATTACTAAACAATAAATTAGGACATTCAATCATAAAACCCATGTCTTTTTCCGTAAACTTAAGTTCACCAATAAATATCCAGTTCATTAAATCATCCGAGTGATAAGTAACAACTTTGCCTCTTAATTTTTTATCTTGAGCGCCTAACACTAAATAATATTTATCTTGATAAAAAAACACCTGAGGGTCTCTGAAATGATCTGTATAGTCATCATTAGGTAAGATTAAAGGCTTAGTTAGTTTAGTAACCTTATTTTGTTTATCCATAATAGCACCCAGCTGATACGCACTTCTCTCCCATTCTTCATTCCTTACATTTCCTGTATAAAATAAAAATAATTCTTCACCAACAGGTACTGCAGTTCCTGAATAAGCTCCATGACTATCAAATTGATTGTCGGGTAGTAATCCTACGCCATTATCTGTCCAATCGACTAAATTAGTAGAAGACAAATGGTACCACGATTTTATTCCATGAACTGGTCCCATTGGATAAAACTGATAAAATAAATGCCACTCACCATAAAAAAAAGAAAAACCATTTGGATCATTTAATAAACCAGTTGGTGCTTGAATATGATAATGAGTACGCCAAATAGATTGGTTTACAACTTGCTGTAATTCATTCACATAGCTTTTATCCCATTTATCATAAGGTAAATATCGTTGTTCAGTTGTCCACGTCTCAATTAGTCCCATTTCAAGTAGCCTCCGTTAATAATGTTCTTATTAAGAATTATATTACTCTACAAACAACCTGAATGTCAAACGTATAACATTTGTTAAAAACTATATATATAACCAAATATATCTTATATTTAAAAATACTTAATTTATAAATTGTTATACGTTTGACATTTATAAATTAACATGATATTTTAGTGATGTCAGAAAAACGGTTTCAACAATAAAAGGAGGAAGTCTCATATGAACCACAAACAAGTTGCTAAAGACATAATAACAGCGCTTGGAAAAGATAATATTCAAGCTGCTGCCCATTGCGCTACAAGATTACGTCTTGTTTTACGTGATCCAAGTCAAGTAAATCAAAAAGCTCTAGACGACATAAATGATGTTAAAGGAACTTTTATGGTAAATGGTCAATTTCAAATTATTATTGGTCCTGGGGATGTTAATTTCGTTTACAAAGAGTTAGTTAATGAAACAGGTGTTAGTTCTGTTTCTAAAGATGATTTAAAATCAATGGCTAACCAATCGAAAAAAGAAAATCCAGTTATGGCTTTAATCAAAGTCTTGTCTGATATTTTCGTACCAATCGTTCCAGCTTTAGTTGCTGGTGGTTTGCTTATGGCTATCAATAACGTTTTAACCTCCCAAGGATTATTTGGTCCTCAATCCGTTGTTGAAATGTACCCAGCACTAACTGATTTGGCAAGTATTATTAATTTACTAGCTTCAGCTCCATTTGCTTTTTTACCTATATTAGTTGGTTTTTCAGCCACTAAACGTTTTGGTGGAAATCCTTATTTAGGGGCTGCTATGGGAATGGCTATGGTTATGCCTAGCTTAGTTAATGGTTACGCCGTAGCTAATACAATCGCTGAGGGAACAATGCCTTATTGGCACGTCTTTGGCTTAAATATTGCCCAAGCTGGTTACCAAGGTTCTGTCTTACCTGTTTTAGTAGTTGCTTGGATTTTAGCGAAATTGGAAATCTTTTTCCATAAAAGAATTCCACAAGCTTTTGATTTTACCTTTACTCCTATGTTAGCTATTATCATCACTGGATTTTTAACCTTCACAATCGTAGGACCTGTGATGCGAGGGGTATCGGACGGTTTAACTAATAGTTTGGTATGGTTATATGATACAACTGGCCCGTTAGGATTAGGTATTTTCGGTCTATTCTACTCTCCAATTGTTATTACTGGGCTTCATCAAAGTTTTCCAGCTATTGAGACAACTTTACTTGCTGAAGTTGCCAAAACTGGTGGTTCTTTTATTTTCCCTGTTGCTTCTATGGCCAACGTCGCCCAAGGTGGAGCTGCCCTAGCTATTTTCTTTTTAACTAAAAACAAAAAACAGAAATCTCTAGCATCATCATCTAGTATTTCAGCCTTTTTAGGAATAACTGAACCAGCTATTTTTGGTGTTAACTTAAAACTTAAATTCCCATTCATTTGCGGGATGATCGCTGCAGGTATCGCTTCAGCTTTTATTGGTATATTCCACGTATTAGCCGTTGCTATGGGACCTGCTAGTGTAATTGGTTTTATTTCAATTGATACCAAATCAATTCCTTACTTCATGATTGGTATTGTTATTAGTATTACTATTAGTTTTGTTCTAACTTTACTTTATGGGAAAAAGCATATGCATCTATTAGCAAGTGAAACAAATGAAGAAGAAATAACTAAAGAAACAACTTCTTCTTCAGCTACTAGCTATCAAAGTTCTAAAAAATTGATTATTCCGGCTGTTGTTTCAGGTGATATCGTGCCCTTAAAAGAGGTTAATGACCCTGTTTTTTCATCTGAAATGATGGGTAAAGGGATTGCTATCAAACCAAATGATAACAACATCTACTCACCCTTTGATGGTACCTTAACTGTGTGTTATGATTCAAAACACGCCTATGGTTTAACCTCAAATCAAGGGTTAGAATTATTAATTCATATAGGTATTGATACAGTTAATCTTGCAGGTAAGCACTTTGTAGCTAACCTCAAACAAGGGGATACAATAAAAAAAGGGGATATTTTAGGAACTTTTGATAGAGAAAGTATCCAAAATGAAGGCTATGACAATACAGTTATGATGATTGTCACTAACTCAGCGAATTATCAGCACATTGAATCATTAGATAAAAAAACTGTAACTTCCTTAGAAAACATCATAGAAATAAACTAGAAAAAGGAGGATGATTTTAAGTCATCCTCCTTTTCATATGCCCATCTCAAAATATTTCGATAAATCATTAAAGTATCTTTCTACTAATTCATCCTTATCAGCTTGAATGTTTTTTCCAATACTAATTAACTGTCCCATTATAGCGTCATTTTTACTCATCAAAACGTAACCTTCACCTAATTGAGTTGTCGGAACACTTAATGTAATAGCGTTAACCATATTAGCTACTCGAATAAATCCTTTATTAGCCAATTGTTGATAGGCTTTTGTTTCATCAGAAAAGTGCCCAAATATAGTATCTCCAAATCCTTGTAAATCAACAGGCCCTTCTTTAGATATCACAATATCGTATTGCTCTAACAAATTAGTTAAATCTGTTATTAACTCCCCGCGTTCCTTGGTATATTTATCTGACATCTCAACTAAACTAATATCATAGTTATTTTTATTTAACTTTTCATTAGACATCAACTCTTCAGTATCAGTTGCTATTCTGATCTTTCCTTTTGACTCAAAGCTAAATTCATTTTCTATTACACATTCAATCAATTCTAACTCTCTCGTGATTAATCCAACTGATGGTGAAAACGCCACACCATCTGTTGATACTTTAACTTCTTCTTTACTAGTACTATCTTTACCTATTTCTGGATGAATAAAGCCACATAGATTTAAACTCATAGCGGGAGCTAAAACAGAACCCCCACCATCTGTTCCAATACCTAAATCATTAATTCCTAAAAACACATTAAGAGCTGTTCCACTAGATGAACCGGTCATGTAATTTCCTGTTAACGGATTGATTAAATCTAAATCAATTGCTCTACCTGATAAACTTGCTTTGTCAATTGTATGATGACTAAAGCCTAACCTATTTAGTCGAGAAATAAAGGCCTCAGAAATAGTTTTTACTTCTTTTGTCCCCATAAAATAACCACTTGATTCTGATATGTTATCAATACTATTAGGATAAACTTTTTTAACTGATTTATATCGGTTATCTATTGCTAAAAATGTTTTTTTAGCGTAATTTTGTACTCTGTTTACCATCTTCATCCTCCTAAAAAAAGAGACTGGGAAATAAGTGAATATACTTATGTCTCAATCTCTTTATTGTTTTCATTAAGTTTCCAAAAACTTTTCTTTATTTATTTTCAATAATACTGTTAAGAAAAGACGTACCGTTTTGTGGTGCTGATACTTTGAAAAAGTCCGCTACGGTTGCACCTACATCTGCCATTGTACTTCTTAAACCAATTTCTATATTTTCTTTTCCAGGACTATAAATAAGAAGAGGAACTCGCTCTCTTGTGTGATTACTATGACCAATGGTTGGGTCATTGCCATGATCTGCCATCACCACTAAAATATCGCCCTCAACAAGTAAAGGTAATAATTCAGCGATTCTTCTATCACTTAGTTCTAAACGATCTGAGTAACGAGGAACATCTTCAGCATGTCCTGCTAAATCTGTTTCTTGGATATTTAAAGCAATAAATCCTGTCTCAATTGCTTTAACTTCACTTATCAAGCAATCAAATAAATAATCAGAATCTACACCAGGGAATAATCTTGTACTATCTGTTTGAATAATATCAGCGATTTTTCCTAAAAATGAAACTGTAATGCCTTCTTTATCTAAAATAGTTGGTGTTTGAACATTTTTATCAATCCCATATCCTAGATGAACAACTTGATAACCATGATTATAAACACCAGACTCAGGTGCATCTACTCCAGCTATTTCATTGTTTTTAATTTTTCTAGCGGCCAATAAATCATCTAATGTGACTTGCTCCCCACCAAATGTAATCACTCGAGACACTTGAACGACTTCACGAACAACATGCCCTAATGTTTTTAAATCTTCAAAACTAATTAAATCAAGACAAGCAGAAACGTTATAAACTTGACCATAATCCGTTTCTAAATTATCCCCTACTGTCGCCACTTCGTTAACCACTAAAATTTGTGTACCTTTTTCACCCACTCGACGAACTGAATAACCATTTTTTAAAAGATTAGCTTCAACTTCGTCAATTTTTTGATTAAAGGGTTGAATTAAAGGAATCTTAGGTGTTGTCCCCATAATCTCTTGATGACCTAAAAACGAATCTGCTCCGTGGTGAGACAAATTAGATGTACCAAAAACAGCAGTTTCTGATTTTTTATGTTCACCAATCTCATATCCTAAAGCATTCATTAAACCTAATTTTTCCAATGTTGGTAGTTGAATACTTGGATTTGTTTCTATAATATGTCCTGCCGTACTACTTCCGATGTCTCGTGGTCTAACTTTTGAAACATCATCCATTGCCCCTACGCCAAAACTATCTAATACAATCACAACAAATCTACTCATCTTATCACCTTCTAATTAAATTTCCCAGACTGTTGTATATACCTTCTACTTTAGGTTGTCCCTTACTAATACCAGAAACAACTGCTACATCACTTCTTGTTACGAAAATCTGTGTTCTAAAAGCTGCTAATACCGTTGAACCTACTGCATGAGTATGTTCAGCAGTTAGGTAATAATCAATACTCTCATTACCAAAAGCTTCTACTTTATCATCTGTTTTTGTATTGTCCTCATTCACCACTAAGATATTGTCTAAATGGCCTCTTCGGTAATAACCACCACCATAAAAATAGGCTTTACCATCTAAGTTATGAGAAATCTCACTAACATAAATCATACTTGGAACTTCTTCTAAATCCATTTTAGCGTGAAGAGGTGTTGTCCCTGTTAACGCATGGCCCGGTTCACCTTGTGTCCCGTTAATGCCTTTAATTAATGGAATTGTTTTACTACATGTTGCTGAAGGAATGTTTAATTCAGTAATTAAAATATCATTCTCAGCTAAAATTTGAGTTGCTTTTTCAATGGTTTGAATATTATTTGTTGGTTTTAACTCACTCTCACCATCAAATAAGAAACATGGGAAAGAGGTTAATCCTGAAATGTTAATATGGCTTAATTCTTTAGAAACAGTTGCTAAATGCTCTAACTCGTCTAAATGAAAACCACCAAATTGACCTTCATAAATTTCATCCGTTGGCTCAATCACTTTTAATAAAATATCTTGAACTTTTCCAACATTTTTTGCTGCTTCATTGATTTTTTTCAGCATCTCAAGTGAAAAGACTGTCATATATTTTGGTCCATAATCAATCACTTTTTCTAACAGAGCTACTGGAACTTGAACTAAATGCCCAACATTACCAATTGGTAAACCATGCTCCATCATAATTAAAGCTTCTTTAAAATCAACAACAACTGCTTGTTCAATGCCTGCTTCTCTGATAGCTTGAGAGACTAATGGATTACGACCAATTTGTTTGGTCATGTAAAACAAGTCAATTCCAACTTCGTCAGCATGTCTCTTTAAGACTTTGGCATTTTCAACAATATGGTCTAAGTCTAAAATATATGTATCAGGTAGGATTGCTCCTTCTTGATGTAACTTGATAGCCGCATCTATTAATTCAGGATTTCTACGTTTTGTAGCTTCTAAAAACATATTAATCCTCCTTTAATAAATTAATGATATGTAGATAAAAATAATCTAATTCCGCTTCTTCAAAGTTTTTTGTTGCCATTTCTTCAATGCTTACCCATAAATCTTTTGCATCAGAAAATTTAGGATCAGCAGTAATTTCAGATAAAATAAAATCATCTAAACTTGCTACTGCTTCATTTTTCTTGCGTCTTGTATCAGCCATTGCTAAATGTGTTAAGAACACATCTGACTCAGCTACTTCATTAATAATGTTGTTTTCAAGTAAATACTCTAAAACTTGTAATACATATTGACGTGTTGCTTCATCAATTACTTCTGAACTAACTAATATATCTAGTTTTTCTTTAATCATGATTTTCTCCTTAATATCTTGGAACCATTGTCCCATCGCCTACTTGTGTTTGAATATCTAAAACTCGTTTCATATCAAAACTCTTGTTAAAGAAAGCTTCCATTGACGTATCATCTTGATGGCAAACAATAACTGAAGTACTCATTTCCTCTTCTAATTGATTATTGTCTAACGTGATATAGTTCAACTCTTCATAGTTTTTGTCACGAATCTCATCAAAATTCCAAATCCCTGCATCAATTTGCCCGCTCTTTAAAGAGTGAATAATTTGATGACCAGGCATTTCAACCAGCTCAACCTGCTTGTTTTGAATGCTTTCATTCGTTAACATTTGTTGATCCAGTGAACTATAATCAATCGCCACTTTCATCCCATCTTCAATACTATTGTTATGACGGTTAGCAAATAATAAGACATGCCCGCTTAAATAAGTTTGCTTCCCAAAATCAATCACAATTTCTAATGGATCACCTTGTTGAATCGCTCGTTTTGCAGCAAATTTTGATACTACTGCAAAACGATACGTCTTCATTGATATTGACCGAACTCTTTCCTTAGATCCACGAATATAAGCAAGATTCAACTTGATATTATGCTCTTTAAATTCTTCATAAATACCAGTTGCTAATCCTTCATATAAACGTGAATAAGGTAGAGTCATCGTTCCTAAAATAGCTTCAGAAAGAGCATATTCTTGTAAAATGGCATAATCAATTTCTTCGATAAAGGTTCCTAGATGTCCATGACTCTTAGTCACAAGTGCACCTTCTGTTTTTAAATAATTCAATGCGTTCTGAACAGTTCCTCTAGCAACATCATATTCACTCTGATACTCAGAAATACTCGGCATTCTATCACCTTTTTTTAACTGAAGTAAATCAGATGCTAAATGATTAATGATTACCCCTTTTTTCTTCAAGAATTTATTACTCAATCCTAACTCCTCATTTCTTCACTATAGTCATTGCTTCTTTTAAAATACGAATGATGGTCTCAACACCTGCACGGTTTGGATTAATTCGAATCATCGAATGCTCCGCCTCAGGATTTGTTGCTCTAAAAGTACCAGATACTCGGTAAACAAGTGGGGAAAATTCATACTGCGACTCTGCTCCCACTGGATGTGGTAGAGCACCTAACTTAGTTGCAGCATCAATTACTTCACGAGCATTGTTTTCTTTTAGTTGAATTACCACAACTTTAGATTGGGCATTCACAACAAAAGCTTCTTCTAAACCTTCTATTTCACCTTCATTGATTTTAGCACATAATGCTTCACTTACCTGTGCAGAAATTGCTAATGAAACAGGTGCATAGATTAAACCTTTTAAAACATCTAAAGCTTCATGACCTTGAACCTGTCCACCACCAGAATAATTGTCTTGTTTTAATTTATTAATATATCGGCTATCTCCAACAATACATCCTACACCTTCTGGACCAAGTAGTTTAAATGTTGAGAAACAGGCTAAACTACCACCAAATTGTGTCCCTATTCCTTTAGTTTTCATGGCTGAATAATTATCATCAGTAACGATTGGTAAACTTTCACTAATACCACGAATCGTTTTAATCACTTCTTCTAAATCATATGAGTCGTCAATTTTTTGACGTGTTACTTGAACTAATACACCGTCTAATTTTTCATTAGACACTGCTGTTTTTAATGCTTCTAAATCGTTGAAGTCTGCTCGAATTATCTTGATACCCAACATATCAATCGATACTTGTGTTGTAGGATAAATAGCTGCTTCATGGACTAATAAAGTCCCATTTGTTCCAACTGAACCATAAAGAGCAAGTCGAATGGCATTCGTTCCAGAACCTCTGACAAGCATAGCACTTTCAGCTTCAAAAAAATCTGCTAGTACTTCTTCTACTTTTTTTGTAAATTCTGGTTGGTTTAAGCCTTTGACTACTCCTAAGTCACCTCGTGTTAGTATTTCATTTCCTGGGAAAAAACGAGTGATGGAATCAACTAATTTAAATTGAAGTTGTGTTGCTTCTTCAATAGTTAAACTGGTTAATGGATAAGTTTTCATAGCTTTAACCTCTATTCATAAATGTTATCGGATTGTCTTCTAACATTTTTGTGATAAATTTTTGAGAAACACCATTGTTTAAAGCAAGAGGAACAAATGTATCTAATAAATAGGAATAACCAATACCACCCATGTATTCCATGTTTGATTTTCTTGTGATATCCATTGATAAAAATACTTTGTCAGTGTATCCTCTTTTTTCAATTTCTTTTAACATCTCAACTCTTAGTAAATCCGGTTGGTAATTTTCTTTACCAACCGTATCAAATTCAACATACACACCTTGGTCTAACATATGTAAAATGTAATCAATATCACCTGTTAAATCCACATGACCAATAACAACTCGACTTAAATCAACGCCACGTTCTTTGAAAAAAGCAACTTGCTCATGACCGTAAGTTCCTAGTGTCGTATGAGTTGTAATTGGTACGCCCGTTTCTTTATGAGCAAGAACAGACGCTTCAAATACTTTCTCTTCACGAGGCATCATGATGTTTTTACTTGTTCCGATTTCACCAATTATGTGTGCTTTAATATCAGTTTCAGCAATACCTTCTCTGATTTCTTTCACCATAAAATCTGTTAGTTGTTTAATCGAATAATCTGTAACAAATTCAGGTAAGAATTTATCTTGATAAAAGCCTGTCGCCTGAATGATATTCATGCCCGTTTCATCAGCAACGCGTTTAACGTACAATGGATTTCTTCTCATATCCATATTCGTTACGTCTACAATATTGCGAACACCTTTATCGTACATTTTTTTGTATTCTGCTACAGTCTCATCATAGCAATTTAAATTTGTGTCATCGATATTTTTCAAACGTGATAAATCGATTGTTGTATGCTCATGCATATAAGTGATACCTTTTTGTAAGACCATTTTTGTTGCCCCCTCTTTCTAACCAGCTACAACAGGTGTGAATAAACCAAGTAAGTTTAAAATATTTACTAAAATACCTAAAGTAATTGCAGCAATCGGCCCAACAGCTAAATCTACAACAGGTTTGTTTGCTTTTTTGTTTAATAGTAATAAACCAATTACCCAGAAATAACCAATGCCTGGTGCAATTGCTTCTGATGCCATTGCTCCACCAATTAATAAAGCGACTTCTAATACTTTATTCATTGCCGTTCTAATATGTTCTCCCATTTCTCTAATACCTGGGAATTTATCTAAAGCTTTTGCCATTAATGTTAATAATTGTACTTCGATAAACATAACTAAAGCACCTACTGCAAATGCTAAAATTGGGTTACCTTTTAATAAAATACCTACTACAAATACAAATGTTGTTCCTGCAGGACTATAAACACCCGTTACAATTGCTGTTGAGAATACTAATGGAATAAATCCAATCCCTCTAGCAAAAGCTGCTAAAGCTGCTTCACTTGCTTTACCTTCAGCTAAAAGATTTAAAGAAATAGGATCTCCAGCGATTAATAAAAGACTTGTTGCTGCTGCAACTAATCCACCCATTGCTGATAACCAAATCCAGTTTTTCTTAATTCTGTTAACACGTTCTAAAAAGACACTGACTAAACTTTCATTTGAATTACTTCCATCACTCTTAACTTTAACAGCGTAGTAAATCATGAAAATCATACCAACTAAAAGTGACATACCTTCTGCACTTAATGTTAAAGATGTACCATTAGCTAATTTAAAAGTCCCAAATTGTTTTACAATAAATAATGTTAATAATGTCGCACCAAATGAGATAGAACCTTTTTTAAAGCCATGTTGACTTGCAATTGCTACTGCTGGGAAAATACTAAATGAAATAACAACTGGTGCACCAACTTTTGATAATGAATCAATAAAGTTAACAGGCATTAAAGCAAATGCATCAACCACTGCTTGTAATCCTAACACTAAACCAACTCCATAAACAGCACCAATAATACCAGCAATGATCATTCCTTTTTTGCCTTCTGGAGCCCATGAACCAATAATATCAGTCATTAATAAAATACTATGTACTAATAAAATTGAAGCACCGATTGACACTGGAATACCAAATCCAATAACTAAACCAAAACTTAAGGCAAAACTTGTTGCCGCTAATTCTTTTTTACCAATCTTTTTCTCTAGAAATTCTGGAACGATTGGACGTAAACCGTCGTTAAAAACCGCGATACCTTTATTTGCTAAAATTGAGCTTAGTCCTCCCAAAGCTGCAATAGCAATCAATTCAATTATTTTAGATGAGTCCATTTTTTTCCACCATTCTCTTTATATTTTATAATTTTGATAATTCGTCCATAATAATTGGTACTACTATATCTTTATGTTGTGCTGTAAAACCAAATGCTTTTTTACCAGATTGAACTTCTTGTCTGATTTCTTCTTCGCTCATCATGCTTGATGGCATTGAAACTGTTACACAGTTTTCTCTTCCTAATAATGCTAGTGCCATAGCTAATGCGCCACCGCCACCTGTATTACAAGCGCCTAAGTAAAAGTCAGCTTGACCAGCTTTAACAGCCATAGCTGCATCTAAGTCACTCTTAACATCTACTTCAAAATTACCATTTGCATGTTTCTCAACAAGGGCCTTAACTTCAGGTTTGTCAATCTGTCCACCTACAACTATTTTTTTCATATAAATTCTCCTTTCTCAATATACATTTTTTTGTATATTGATACAAAATATTTATTACGCTTTCAGTATAAGTGATAATAAATAAAATGCAAGCCTTTTCTTGATAAATAACACCGCTTTAATTTTCACTAGACAACATAACCCCTGTAATAAAAAGCTAACATCCTTGTTTACTAGATGTTAGCTTTTGTGGATTAAATAATTTCTTTATCTAATATCTCAAGAGACTCAATTAACAGTTGAGCAAAGATTTCTCGATTGACATCCTCTAACACCAACGTATTTGCTAATCCTTCTGATTTTCTTCGTTTGTCAGCAAATGTTAATCCCCTTGATATACCGTCTGATGTGTCAACATTTACATAGTATTTCGTTCCATTAAACATATTAGCATTCACCAAATAAGCAATGGCACATAAATCATGTATTGGACTATTGATAAACCCAAATTGTTTCCCTGATTCATTGTAAAAATGAAGTAATTCATAGGCTAAATGACTGACTCTTCCCTTATTTTTTAATGTATCAATTTCTGACACTAAAATTTCAGCTTTTTCAGTAACATCAAGCCCTGACATAATAATCTCTATTCCAGAATTAAAAACAATATGAGCAGCTTCTGGGTCCACATATATATTAAATTCGGCTAAAGAAGTTGTATTACCGTGGGAGATTCCGCCACCCATTAAGCTAATGCAATCAATTTTAGAATGTATCTCTGGATAAACTTTTAGCAATAAAGCAATATTTGTGAGTGGTCCTAACCCAACAATCGTCACTTTATGTGGGCTTGATTTTATTTTCTCATACATAAAATCAACTGCATTATATGAAACTACTGGATAGTCTAATCCGTCAAATAATGGGCCATCCATCCCACTATCTCCATGTGCTTCGTCACTTGGCTCTAACGTTTTAACAAGCGGTCCTTCTTGTCCCATAGCTAATGGAATATCAGACTGAATAAAAGATAAAACATTTTTAGCATTCTTTGTTACTTTTTCTAGAGTTTGATTTCCTCCAATGGTTGTTACGCCTAAAATAGTGATAGCTGATTTTTGCGCAACAGCAGTCAAAATTGCTAAGGCATCATCATGTCCTGGATCACAATCAATTAAAATATATTTCATCTTTATATCCTCTCAATCAATTCACTTATCGATATGACATTTGCTATATCTATTTTTTGTGAGAACTGACAAATAAAAGGCGGTTTCAAATCTGCTCTTTTTAATAAGTCCTCATTCCAAAAAATATCTCTAGGTAAACCATCATATTGTTTTTCTTTATTAGAAAAGACAATAACGCGCTGAAATTCTTTTGATACAAATTCCATATCGTGAGTTATCGTAATAACCGTTTTCCCTCTATTTTTAAGAGTTGTTATGATGTTTCCTAATAATTCAGTTGATTCTCTATCTTGTCCTGCTGTTGGTTCATCAAGAATAATCACTTGAGTGTCCATTGCAATAATAGCTGCAATCGTAATAAATTTTCGTTTAGAATACGGTAAGTTATATGGATGTTCCTCTAAAACTTCATCCAATTGACACAGTTTAGCAGCTTCTAGAATTCTTTCTTTAACTGTCTCAGAAGGATTTCTTTTATCAATCAATCCAAACGAAATTTCTTTGTATATTGTTTCTTGGAAAATCTGGTCGTCTGGATTTTGAAAAACATATCCGACTGTTTTAGCAATTTGAGCAGTTGTTTTATTCTTAGTGTCTACCCCGTCAACAAGTACAGATCCTGCAGAAGGCTTTAATAGACCATTCATCAGTTTAACAGTTGTTGTCTTACCGGCACCATTTTGGCCAATTATTGCGACAGACTCCCCTTTTTCAAAGTTTAAATCTACATTCCTAATTGCTTCGTAACCATTTGGATAAGTAAATGACACTTTTTTCATCTCTAAAAATCCCATTTTACTTCTCCTTTCCTAGAAACTCATAAGCTTCATTTATTGTAATTGGTATCTTTCTATCAGCTGATATTTTCCCAGCTTTTTTTCCTTCTAAAAAGAAAAGTGTTACTTGAGGTAACTGGCCTCCATGCTTAAGAACTAATTCATTCGTTAACACATTACGAGAAGGACCCTGCATAATAATTTGTCCATTCTCCATTAAAATCACATCATCACAATATTCAGCAACTAAATCAATTTTATGCTCAATTAAAATAATTGTTTTCCCTGTAGATTTTAATAACTTAATGATATTAAATATATCTTCCGTACTTTTTGGATCTAATTGTGAAGTTGGTTCATCTAAAATAATCACTTCTGGATCTAAAGCTATAATAGAGGCTAAGGCAACACGTTGTTTTTGCCCTCCAGATAGTTCAAAAGGATTTTTGTCTTTTAATTCTTCTAAATTAAATAGTTTTAGTAATTCCTCTACCTTCTGAATCATTTTCTCTCTGGGAACACCTAAGTTCTCCATTCCATAAGCTATTTCTTCATAAACCGTTTCTTTAACACCTGATATTTGTGTAAAAGGATTTTGAAAAGAATAACCAATAATTGAAGCAATTTCTCCTGAATCATAAGAAGTCATATTTTTCCCCTTTAATAAGACTTCCCCTTCTAATTGCCCTCTATATACTGAGGGAATAAAACCTCTAATAATATTACATAGTGTTGTTTTTCCAGCATTATTGGCTCCTATTAAACCGTATACTTTACCAGATTCAAGTGTTAAATTTAGATTTTTAATCGTTGCTTTAGACTCTAAAGGATACGTGTAATTGATATTTTTTAAGGTTATAAGACTCATAAAATCATCCCCCATATAACAAAGATTACGCCTGCAAATAAACAAATAGTTGTTAATAGGTAATCCATTTTAGTTTTTTTCAATTCATAGATGGCTGTTTTTTTACTTTTAGAAGAAAAACCTCTTGCTTCTAGCGTTAATACGCGTTCCTCAGTCTGTTGAATAGAAGACAACACTAAAGGTCCAATCATTGGAACAAAGGATTTCATCCTAACAAGTAAATTCCCTTCTGATTCAATACCTCTAGACTTTTGAGCGTCCGTAATAGTTGCTGATAAACTAGACATTTGAGGTATTAGTTGAATTGTTGAAGCAATAACAAAGGTCACCTTTTTAGGAACTCCTGATTTCTCTAAAGCATAATTAATATCTTTTGTTTGAGTAACTTGAAAAAAATAGATTACAGCTGAGCTGATTCCTACAATTTTTGATGTCATTAACAGACTACTCATTAACCCTATTTGAGAAAATTTAAAGAACCACCAAACTGGTTGTGAATCCTCATTTTGAATAATAAAAGTTTGGATAATAAAGATAAACAAAACAATAACTACGATAGATTTCATAAAAACTGATAAAAATTTTGTAGTATTTTTAGATAGTAAACTAAACATCACAATAATTGGAAATACACTATACTGAACTAAATAGCCTGGAGTAAACATACAAACAATAATCGTTAGTAACATCCAAAAGAATTTAGTTGAAGGATATAAATTAACAATTCTATTAGCCAATTTGCTCTCCTCCTTTTAATACATATGGTAAACCGTAATTTAATTTAACTAAAAACCTATCTGGAATTCTTCGAACAATAATCCAACTAATCGAGAAATTAATAATGGTATTGATTGTTCCAGAGATTAAGTTTGTTGAAATAACTGAATTCCACAATTCTTTCCCTGCTGCTAAAAAGGTTGCTGTAATTAAGTCTGTTCCTGATCCAGTCACACCGCCAAACATAAATACTGTTACTAAGGCTGCTGAAAATGCTGAAACTACTGCAATGACTACACAAGCAACTACGACACCTAATAAATTATTGTAAAATTTCCACTTAGAAAAATAGCCTGAAATTAATCCCACACTAATGGAAACAAGTCCGTATACAATGGCAATCGGATTTAACATCCCATTAACCACGTTACCTAGTCCCCCTGTTAAAGCCCCAACCCATGGTCCTGCAATCATTGAAACGAGTAGCGTTCCAATCATATCAATAAAGACTGGTAATTTTAAAACCGATGACAGTTGATAACCAACTACATTTAATGAAACACCGACTGGTATCAATAATAGCGCAATTAATGAAAAATCATATTTTAATCCTTGCTTCATTTCGTCCTCCTATTAAACCGTTTTCATTTATAAGCTTATTAATGTAAATTTAGTATAGTAGATATTTCTTTTAAACGAAAAGGACATTTGTCTACATTATCTATTTTATTCCGATAATTGATTTTTCATTAATTGAACCCCTTGATGAGTTAATTCAATTTTTTTGTGTTTAATGCTAACTTCTTCATTTTGTTTCATTTCTCTCATACTCCGGCCAACTGTTCTAGCACTGATTCCTGTTTGATTTCCTATTTGCTCGTAAGATAAATCGACTATTATTTTTTCCTCGTTTCGATAAGTACGTTCACTGTAATAATATTCAATCAAAATCGCGCGAACTCTATCAATACCTGAGTAATAATAATACAAACCATCATTACCTGACCTTTTATATAAATCATCAGCTAACAAATAGAGTGATTTCTTAAGTAAATCCATGTCACTCATAATAATTTTATAAACAACTTCTGAAGGCACTTTAATAATTTCAACATCAGTGATACACGTTATGGTTGCTACATATTTATTTTTTTGTCCTAGTATTTCTAGTAAACCAATACTTCCATTGGTACTATCTAGCTCAAAATAATTAAAACGATTGCCATCTTCGTAATTTCTTTGCCCCATTGCACTTCCTTTAATAATAAAAAAAACATTACTTGGGTGATCACCACGTTCAACAATTCTATCCCCTATTTGATAAATTTTTCTTTGTTCTGTTCCATTTAGAAATGGTTTGATTTCAGTGTAATTTAGAATTGCTCTTTCCATTTTGCTGTTTTTATTTTGTGTCATGTGTCTCCCTCCCATCGTTTTTATATTTATTCTATAACGTCATTAACAAAAAAACTAGATTTACCTTTCTATCAAAAAAAGATGACTCAAAAAGTCATCTTTCCCCTAATCTAATAGCCATCTCATTTTCAACAAATATTCTTGATTGTATTTAACAGCTAAGTTTTTTAAGAATAACTCAAGCTCACCATCATCTAAGACATTGCTAGAAATCAATTGTTGATAGGTTTCTTTTTCAGAATTATCTGCTTGCTTTTTGAAATATCCCCAAACATGTTGATACGTCACACGTAATGTTTTTTCTGTAGGCTCTACTTGATTTAATTGTTCTAAAACCAATTCATACTCTTGTTGTTTTTCTACAGTCCAATCATTTCCTTTAGCTAGTAACCGAATTTGATTATATCCTTGTTGAGAACGAGACATTACCCAATATTTATTTTTTGACCAAGAAGATTGAAAAGCTTTTAATAATTCTTTATCAGTAGCCATTTACCTCATCCTATTTTTAGTCTTTCACAGAAGCACTACTTACAGCATCTACTTCATCTTTCTTAGAAGCACTTGTCACAGCGTCCACATCTCCTACAAGTGTTTGACCGGTTTGTTTTAAATACCAATCAATAATTGGTTTGAAATCTAAAATATATTCATTAATTCCAGCATAATTTCCGTCATTATCATGAATGGCTTGATAGTTATGAACAACATATTTATCTGGTCCATGAGTCGGGACATTTACCCGAACACAGTCTGTTTCTCCTGAACGAAGTTGTTGAACCACCCACTCAACTCCTTTAAGAGCTGCCTCAGGATGACAATTAGCTAATGGATTTCCAACTTGGTTAGGTGTTCTTGAAGCTAACATTTCCTCTGCTGGAGCTACTTGATTGTAGTATAAAAATTGATTGTTATTATCTGCATAGGTCAATTCCATTGGCATAGAAGATAAGAAATAATTTAGTTGATCTACTGTTAATAATCCTCTATCTAATTTAACATAGGTATTACCTTCTACTGCACCCACTTTTTCAGCAGCTTGCTCTACCCAGTCATCAGCACTCATATCAACACCATCAATAGTTGTTTCTATTTTGCCAGTTGCATGTAAATCTTCTTTAGGTAGAACTGGCTTTTCAGCTTCTTCTAATTTAGTTACTAGTGACACAAACTGGATAAATTTTTTCAATGACTTAGTTAAAAATTCTTTTGTTTTGTCATCTTTTAAATTGCCATTTGTATCAAATGCCTCTTTGACTTTTCCTAATAAAAATTCATTCCCAGGTAACACAATCGCGTTAACTCCTGGTGCATCTAAAATTTGACGTAAATCTAGCTGAGCTCTAGATGAACCTTGATCGTAGTAAGAAGCCCCAACAATCATTACTGGTTTTTCTTCTAAAGGATGAATTTTAAATGATAGCCACTCTAAAACACTTTTTAAGGCTGCTGGAATCGAGCGGTTATGTTCTGGCGTTGCAATAATCACACCATCTGCTTCTACTATTTTTTTATTCAAATATTGAATGGGTTCACTCATTGTTTGATCATCACTTTGATTAAATAATGGAATATCTTTAATTTCTAACACTTCAATCTCTACCAAAGATTTGTATTCCTTTGCCATAAAATTTAATAAGGTACGGTTATATGATACCTCTGCGTTTGAACCTACAATTCCGATTAATTTCATTTTTTTCTCTCCTTTATAAGTTTTCCCAAGAGAAGTTTTCAGCTTCTTTTTTATTTGCTTCATGTGCATTTCCTAATTGTTTCATGACTTCAACGAACACCATAAAGTCTTTAAATAAAGCTTCTAATTTTTTTACTTGTTCTGTATCTTTTAATTGATTATTTTTATCAAATGCTTGCAAGGAATGACTTAATAAAAATTCAGAACTTGGCATAATGCGGGCTTTTAATTCTGGAGAATCTAACATTTGACGTAAGTGTTGTTGGGCTCTTGAAGAACCTAATGTCCCATATGAAGCGCCTGTTATCATGACTGGTTTATCTAAAAACGGATAGATATGATAAGAAAGCCAGTTTAAAGCATTCATTAATGATGCAGGTACTGCATGGTCATACTCGGGTGTACTAATAATCACACCATCAGCTGCTTCAATTTTTTCTGCTATTTCTGTGACAACGCTAGGAAGTTTTTTGTCTTCTGGTTTATTAAATAAAGGAATGTCTTTAATTTCTACAATTTCAATATCTACGTGATTCTTAAAATGCTCCTTCATAAAATAAAGTAACTGTCTGTTTGTTGAATTATCCGAGTTTGTTCCTACTAATCCAATCATTTTTTTCATTATTATGTCCTCTTTTCATTTTATAAATATTTGGTCATGCCTTTTGAATAATAGTTTTTTTCTTCAGTTATAACGAGTGCTTCAATTCCCATCAGTTCATTGACTTCATTTATAATTTCTTCAGGCTCATTGCCAAATAACCGAGTCGTCCATATTTCACCATCTACAGATTTTTCTGAAATTATCGTCAGACTTAATATAGCTGTTTCTACAGGATAACCTGTCTTAGAATCAAATATATGATGATATTTTTGATTATTAGCTTCTAAAACACGTTCATAAATGCCTGATGTGACTACCGATTGATTAGTTACTTTTAGAATTTCACTATAAACTTCTTCAGTCTCTCTGGGATTTTTAATACCTATCCGCCACTCTTTTCGTTGCTTATTTGGCGCACTTCCAAAGGTAACCACATTTCCACCTAGGTTAATGAGGGCTGACTGAACCCCTTGTTTTTTTAAATCTTCTACGATGATATCTGCAATATATCCTTTTGCTAAAGCACCCAAATCAAGTGACATGCCTTTTTCTAAATACACCGATCTGGTTTTCGAATCTAATTGAATTCGACTTGGGTCAATTTGTTCAAGCAATGTGGTGATCTCAGACTCTTGAGGTTTTCTTCCATCTGGAAAGCCAATTCGCCATGCTTTTGTTAAAGGACCTATGCTAATATTCAAAAAACTATTCGGCGCAACACTGTGATGTTTTCCAAGTTCGATTAATTTAAATAAACTTGGATGAACCCTCACCCACTCTTTTCCAGCGTGCAGATTAACAGCAATCAATTCTGACTTATCATTATTAGCACTAAAACGAATTTCATTTTCCCGTAATTGTTTATCCACCTGTTCGAGAATTTCTTCTGCTTTCTCATGATAAATCATCACATCAATCACAGTTCCCATTAAATGGATTTCTTTACTTTGCCATGTCATGTTTCCATCACATCACTTGTTTTTATTTGTTGCTCAACTACCTTAATTTTTTCTAGAAGAACGTTGTTTTTATTAATTTTAGCGTAAGCACGCGCATCATATAGTAGCTCTAATACTGCTTCTTTAGGTTGTTCTTCGTTCATGTGATTTAACGCTAATTGAAAAGCTGCTCTTGCTAAATAATAAGTTAAGTGATTTAATGAGCAAATTTCAATAGCGTAATTTAGAAGAGCATTACTTGCTTCTATCTCTCCTACTTCTGCATAAAAAACACCACTATGAAAAACGATATTCAGCACTCGCCAAGTGTCTTCCGTTTTATTAATAGGATAGACATATATTTTTTCTATGACTTTACTAAAGTAGTATTCCGCTTTGTCATAATCTTTTTCACGACTATAGGTCATACCAATTCCTGTGTAGGCTAGTAAACTGTATATAGTTTCCTCATTTACTTTTTCAGATAAAAGAATTTGGTCGAAAGTAAACAAAATATCTGTAACAGCTTGCTCTTTAAAAATCATCAAAAACCCCTTTAGATATAGATATCTTAAGTACAATTCAGATTCTTTATCTTCTTCTTTGAAAGTCAGTTCAGTTAAGACTTTTTGAGCCATATCGTATTCACTTGTAATAAGATAAAACTCAACTTTGTCCATACTCTCAACTAATTCTGAATTTTTCATCCCAATTTTAGGGAACAAATCACCTATTGGAAAATCTAATTTTTGACAGAGTTTAATCAATATCTTTAAACTAGGTACCTGACCGTTATTTTCAAAACGACTTAAGGTTGTTTGAGTACATATACCCTCTGCTAATTCATTCTGAGATAAATTTTTATGTTTCCTTGCTTCAATAAAAGCTTCTACATTCATGTTATCACCTCTTTATTGTGTTTTTAATCACATGTTCATTAACATCATAATAACTCCTTATGTATAAATAGTCAAACTTAAATATATAAATTTTTATATATTTGAAATTAAAAAAAGAAGATTATTTATATATAATCTTCTTTTCACTCTTATTACTCTGTAAAAGAAAGGTTTTGTGGCTCCTCTGGATAAGATTCCATACTTTTAAAATCAGTTGTTGGAATATCTTTTGAGACTATTTCTAAAGAAAAGTCATCTGCCCATAATTTGCCTTCTCCTTGCAGTAAAAAACCAAAATTTAAAACCGTTGCTTCTTTATCAATATCTAGTACCGATGAATAGTAATTCCATTCATTTGTTCCAACTACTGGTCTATTCTGCATGTTATCAAATTTTAATTGCTCATACTCTTTCCCGTCTACTCTAAACCAAATGCCACCCCAACCTTCAATGTCTTCAGACTTTAGATAAGCACTAACTCGAACACGTTTATCTATATAATGTTTTGCACTGACTTGCTGCATGACTGTTACAAAATCCTCCGTGTACAAGCTATTTTCTCTGCTTAATTTAACCGATCTTGTGCCACTATGAAACTGCGTATGATCCATCTCAACTTCATATTTATCAAAGTTGTTTCCAGAAATCAACCAGCCTTTTATTTTTGATTCTCTCATTTCAACTTCCCTCCTAAATAATTGTTTAAATTGCTTTCTGTATTGTTTAGGCGATAACAGGTAGTACAATTTAAAGACTCTCGAAAAAGCCTCTTGTGACGAAAAGCCACTTAATAAAGCAATATCAATAATTTTCATATCGCTATTAAGTAGTAACAAAGAAGCATTCGCCATTCTTCTTTGTTGAATGTACTTATAAATGCCTGTATTAAGCTGCCTCTTAAACACACGTTGAAAATGAAATTTTGATAAACCAACTTGATTCGCTATTTCCTCTAATGACAATTCTTGATATAAATGTTCCTCAATATAATTTAACGCTCTTTGCATGTCCTCTGTGTAATCCACCTGAATCACCTCCACCTTAGTTATATCATACGCTATTTAAAACAATTATTTATGATAGATAATGCTACTTTATCTAATAGAAAAAGCTGCTATTTTATTAGAGTAATTTTTTCTCAATACCTTCCATTGGTGCCATTTCTTTTGAATAATCTTCCGAATTCTCAGTATTTGTTGTAAAGTTCATTACGTTACTAAAAGACTCAATTAAACTTTGTTGCATCACTTTTGGAATTCCTAAATCATCCATATCAGAATAACTGATATTTTTCCTAATACTTTCTTCATCCCCAGATTGAATTTTTTGAACCCATTTTGGTTCTCTCAGTAACTCTCTTCCTATCCCAACTAAACTTGCTCCTATTTTCAATACTTCTGAAGCGTCTGTTGGATCTTCCACAGAACCAAGACCAATTATCGGTACACTATCTTCTAGTGTTTCAACAAAATGTGTCAATATCAATTTTTGATCAGACTTATTGTTTAAAGAGGTACGCTTATAACTTCCCATTGATAAATGAATATAATCAACATTTCCACTGATTTTTTTGGCAAAGTATAAGGAATCTTCTAAAGTGATACCTGGTTTTTCTATTTCTTCAGGAGATAATCTATAACCTAAAATAAACGAGTCATCGGCATATTCTTTAATCACAGCTCTAACTTTATTAATCACTGCTAGTCCGAATGTCATTCTTTTTTCTTTATCTCCACCCCATTTGTCATCTCTTTTATTAGAATGAGGAGAATAAAATTGCTGTAGTAAATAAGTATTCGCACCGTGAAGTTCAACACCATCAAAACCTGAGAGAATAGCTCGTTTTGTAGCTTCTCCAAAATCATTAATAATAGCTTCAATTTCATCATTTTCAAGCTCTCTTGGTAATTCTGAATTGGCTGGATATTCTGCTTTAACTGAACTTGAGCTGACTGGCTGAACTCCCCCTAATATCCTTGAAAATGTTTTTCTACCTGCATGAAAAATTTGTAAAACTGCTTTCGAATCATGAGCTTTAATAGTATGAGCCAAAGAACTTAAACTTGGTATCATATCATCAGTTGCCGCTGAAAACTCTCCTTCAAATCCTTTGCCATTGGAACTAACATTAGCAACTGCTGTAATAATCATTCCTGGTCCTCCAGAGCGCATCGCGTAATAGTCCAACTCATCCTTAGTAACCATTCCATTATAAAAGCTAGACATAGTTGTCATGGGTGCCATTACTATTCTATTTTTTAGTCTTGTTCCTTTTTTTATTTCAAAAGATTCTAAAAATTGATAATTATTCATTTTCATACTCCTAACTTATTAGTTTACTTACTTCAAACAACGAATTACTGTTGATGTATGATATTATAGATTCAATATTTTATTATTGTAAGTACGCACTTTTTTGTACGGTAGGTACTAGTAAGTACCTAATGGAAGTTAAAGGGGATTATAAAATGGAAAAAATTTATCATATGGGAATTGAGGCTACTCTTGATGTCATTGGTGGAAAATGGAAACCTATCATTTTATGTAAATTAGGAAATCAAGCTATGCGCTCTGGTGAATTAAAAAGACAAATGCCTAACACTACCCAGAAAGTGTTGACTCAACAACTACGAGAACTAGAACGAGATAATATAATTCATAGAGAAGTTTATAATCAAGTACCGCCAAAAGTAACCTACTCTTTAACAGAGGAAGGAAAAACCCTGCGTGAGTTATTAGTTGCTATGTCTGTTTGGGGAGAAAATAGAATCAAACAACAGCAAAATCAAGGGGAAAATATCGTATTAGTTTATGATGAGCACAATGGATTTTTGGAAATGTAAGAAGCACCTCCTATCGAATAACCTAGTAATGAGGTTGACCTAGAAAGTCAGTCTCATTTTTATTTACAAATGTTTTTTGGTAATAATGCATTAAAAAATTTGCTTTTTTAAAATTAGTACTATATAGTTCTAATATGACAAATCATAAAGCAATTAATAAAGAACATGTTGTTAATGTTGCTGCTAAACTATTTTTTGAAAAAGGATTTATTTATACTAGTATGGATGAAATCGTGCGTGTTAGTAAGGTTTCCAAATCTAATGTCTATTACCATTTCTCTAATAAAGAAGAACTTTTAGATGCGGTTATTGACTTTTGGATTTCTAGTTACCAGAAAGACTTAGAAATAGCACTCTCCCAAACTGAACTTTCAGTAAAAGAAAAGATTTTACTCTTTTTAGATAATCTTTCTACAGGTATAGAAGAACGAGATTATCAAGGTGGTTGCCCATTTATCACTCTTGCTATGCAAGCTCCTAATGACACAACTTCCGTAAAAGAAAAAATAAGTTATTTTTTTACTAGCTTGACCTCTGTTTGCGAGAACTTAATCAGGGAAGGAATTGAAAAGAAAGAATTTAAAGAAGAGATTGACGCTATGGAAGTTGCTGATCTCTTTATTACCAATTTAGAAGGTGCTCTATTTCTTGCAGAAATAAAAAAAGATAACAGCATAATAACAACAACAGCTAAACAATTATTTAAATTACTCGATTAAGAGTAATTTTTTTACACTAAACTAGTACTACTTAGTACTAAAAAGGAGATTAACAAATGAATGTATTAATTATTGGTTCGACAGGCTTTATTGGAAGTGAAATCGTAAAACAACTGGCACAAAAAGAGGTCAATTTAGTGCTTCTCGTTAGAAATAAACAAAAATCCTCTAAGCTAAAGGAGCTTAATCCGTCAAAGATTCAACTCATTACTGGGGATTTAACGTTACCTAATCTAGATTTAAGTGATAAAGAAAAACAGATTGCACTATCTTGTGACTCAATCATTCATTGCGGAGGCCCCATGGATATCTCTTTATCGAAGGAAGATGCTAAAACGGCATTTTTAAATGGTGCCAAACATGTGGCTCAATTAGCTACAGAAATTAACAGAACGAATAAATTAACTCAGTTCATACATGTAGTTGGGTATATGAGTCCTTTTACGGATAATCCCAAAGACTGGGAGAATTATGACGTTTTTAGTGACATTCATCCGTTCTTACAAAATGATTCTTATTATGAACAAATGAAATTTCAAGCTGATATTTTAATGCGCCAAGCTTCTCTTATAGAAGGTTTTCCCATAACAATTATTAATCCTCCAACAGTGATTGGCAATAAAGATACTGGTGTTACCGAACAGTTAGCAGGTTTTGGCCTGTTTATAAAAATCATCAGACAAGGCCTATTACCAATCATACCTGGTGGAAAAAGTTATCGTTTACCTGTTATTAATAGAGATGTTCTAGCTAATTTTATTATAGAGACTCTCTTTCAATCACCACAACAAATGGTTACTTACACATTAGCAAAGGACAAACAGATAGATTTAGCTTTACCAGATTTAATGAAAATTGTTAGTACTTCTATGAATATGAGCGTACCCAAAATTACAATTCCTTTGCCGTTTCTAAAAACTATTATGACACTTGGTGGTAGTCGCATAACAGGAATATCAAAAGATAGTTTGAATTTTATAACAGATCGAAATTTTGATAATCACCAAATCAAAAAAGATTATCCTGCTTCTTTAGCTGAACTATCTGCTGAAGCCTCAATTCCTTTGGTTGTTGCAGATATTGACTATACCCTTACTTTTGGAAAACAAGAGCAAACACCCTTTATTAAAAAAGTAATCAATCAAACGTGTTTTTACCATCTAGAAGGAACAGGAAAGCCTATTGTTTTAGTTCATGGTTTATTTAGTGAAGCTGATGATTTATTTCCTCTAGGAATAGAGCTTCATGCTCAAACAAAACGTCCTATTTGGTTAGTTGACTTACCTGGATTTGGTCGTTCTCCGTTTAAGACACATCAACAAGTTATCACACCATATTTAGAGGCTATTCAAACGATTCAAAAGGAAACAAACATGAAAGCTACTTTTATCGGTCATTCATTTGGAGCTGCTCTTCTACTAGAAGCTTCTAGCAAGAATATCTTGTCTAACGGACAAAAACTTATTTTAATTCAACCTCCACTAGCCAAGAGAACTAAGGCTGTGCCTATGTGGTTAGGAAAAATTGCGCTAAAAACTATGAGTACAGCACAATTAACTAAATACTTTATGAAACAAGGTTTGTTTTCAACCAACGAACACATACCTGACACTTATTTCAATAGACTCAAAAAAAGCTTTAACTCTCCTAGATTATTAAATACTAACTTGTTACTTAACAAGGCTTTACATCAGATGACTTTTGAGAAAACTCAATCTAGTAATATCTCAAGTATCTGGGGTATTGCTGATAGCAGCTATGAACAACCTAATGGCGTTAATCTTAAAAGAGTTGTTCCATTTGGACATCACTTTCCGATTAGTGAACCTGTTAAAACAGCTGAATATGTTTTAGAGTTTCTTTAAATTTCATATAATAAAAAGAATCTAGAAAACTCTTATTTTCTAGATTCTTTTCCATTATTATTTTAAGAGTAATTTATTATCATAAACCGTATAGTCACATCGATAAACAAATAATCGTTTGCCATCCACCAAAAAGTTAGTTGATGAGGGCACATCTGTATCTGACATGCGAATACTATCTCCTGTAAAAGTCGCTAATGGTGAGCCATTTTGACTTCTAATTAGAATCGTTTTTGATTTTCCTGTAAAATCATTTTTAAATTCATTAACCATACTATTTAACATTGGCACCGATTTATTTTGATTTTCAACTGTGACTGTTTTGGCGTATTCTTCAAACACATTATTCATACCGTCTTCATAAGCGATTAATGATGAACCAACATGAGTCATATTTTGTCCACCAACTGTGATGGATAAAACTTTAGACTCTTTTCTTGTCTCACCTTCAGAATCTTTACGGTCAAAAGTTGTATCTTTTTCAATTTTTACTGATTTACCTTTGATTGAATCAATTAATTGTGAGTCATTGTCATATGTTTGAATCACCATATCCAATCCTTTAAATTCTTGTTTAAAATCTTTTCCCCAATTAAGTAGGTCTGTACATCCTGATAATAAAACAACAGACAACAAAATAACTGGTACAATTGTTAGTATTTTAGTTATTTTTTTCTTCATCCCTAATTCCCTCCATTTTATATACGCTTATTATAACGTAATCTTGGGTTTTATGAATATATCAAAATGAATATATCCATAAAAATACATAAACTAATAACCAAAATGAATGACTTGGCCATTAGTTATGGTGATAAAGAGTTTGATTTTGGTCTAACCTTTTGGAATAACCACTATACAGGTGACTAATGAAAAAGTCGACTTTCCTAGATGGAAGTCGACTTTTTCTGTAGCTATTTTTTTATAAATCCTGTTTCTAATGTCTTTTTATCAAATCCCTCTAATGCTAGTAATTCTACTTTTCTATTTAGACCTCCAGCAAAGCCTGTTAAGGAAGCATTGGTTCCTACAACTCGGTGACAAGGAATCAAAATAGATATTGGATTATGTCCTACTGCCCCACCAACTGCTCTTGCAGAGGTTTTATTACTTGGGTATTTATTATTTAATTTTTCTGCTATTTCTTTGTAAGTCATTGTTTTACCATATGGTATTTCGACTAATATTTTTAATACTTTTTTTCGATAGTCCGTTACATCTGGTTGTAAATTCAGCTGTTCCAAACTTGGTTGCTCTCCATTAAAATAAGCATCTAACCATTTTTCAACCTGTTTTATAACCTCGTTTTCAGAAGTTTGAATCGAATTTAACTCAAAATGACTTCCGTAATATTTTTGATTTTCAAACCATATCCCTTTAACAGAAATATCATCACACAGTATTTCTAATTTTCCTAAAGGTGACAGGTAATTTTTTTTATAAAACATTTCTTTCCTCCTCTCAATAAAGTAATCGCCAAATATAAAAAGTAGCATAACTGGCCCAAGGACCCCATTGACATTTTAGTTGTTCCATTCTTTTTTTATCAGGCTTATCTATTTGGTTTTCAATGACTTTAATTCCATTTAACAGCCCAACATCAGCCATTGGAAAAGCATCATTAATTCTAAAACATCTCATGATGACATAATTGGCTGTCCATGGTCCAATTCCACGAATTTTCACCATCTCTTTTTCAATAGATTTAATATCAGTAAAACTTAAAAAATAGGATTTTGAAATTTCTCCTGACACAAGTTTTTGAGAAATATCGATTAAATATTCTGCTTTTTTTTGCGTTAATCTTAGCTTTTGTAATTCCTCTGTTGCTAAAGAGGCAATCACTTTTGGATCAGGATAAATCCAATAACTGTGACCTTTATAAGTTATTTCAGTTCCATAAGTTTCTGTAAATCTTCTTTTAAGTGTGTAGGCATAGGCTAAGTTAATTTGTTGACCTAAAATTCCCCATGTCATAGCTTCATAAAAATCAGGCACTCCAACTAATCGAAAGCCGTAAAACTTATCCACTAATGGATGTAGTAAATCATCATTTTTAGCCATTTGGTAAAAGGACGATATATCTGTTTTTAAATCAAACCAATCACTAATATATTCAGCTATTTGTATTTTACTTTCTTTGGTCCAAACAACATCATTTAACAACGTAACTTCAATGCTGTTTTTTTCACTTAAAAAAGCTAATTCACAAAGATAAATCTGCTCTGACACGAGAAAGGCTCGACGAATTTTTTGATCTAACACTTGATACATTACTTCATTTGGTTCACGACATAAATAAGCTAAAATATGTTCCCAACTAAAAACAGTTGGTGTTTGAATCTGTAAAATGTCTTGGTTCTTTCTCATTAGCATCGCTCCTTATGCGTATATCTTAACAAAAATTTGTCATAAAAAATGCCACTATCTGGCTTTTATTTTTTAATTCATCTTTACTTACTTTCTTAATTTAGTTAACATGCAATTAAGTTAAATGACAGACGGAGGAAATCATATGGAACTATTTAAAACAGAACGAACAATTATCCAATCCTTTAACTCAGAACATATGAATGATTTTATGACCTATCATAACAACGATGAATGGATGCAATTTCAAGGATTTAAAAACTTAACTAGGGCAGAATATGAGACAGAGCTCTTAAAGGAATTTTCTTTAGAGGAAGGCAGTCAGTTAGCCATAATAAAAAAAGACATCAACCTGTTAGTAGGTGATATCTTTTTGAAAGAAGTAACTAATTCATTGTTTGTTGGCTATACGATTTCTCCTAAATTCAGCAAACAAGGATACGCTACTGAAGTTTTACTAGGAATTATCGACTGGGCTAAACAAAAGACATTTAGTGATATATCAGCTTATGTTGAGACAGAAAATCTTGCTTCGATAAATTTACTAAAGAAAACTGGTTTTTCTGAAGTGCCTGATTCAGAAGAAGAAGGTGAAATACTGTTTAAATTTTATTTATAATAAAAATTAATACTAGTTCATATCTTACTTAATTTATATTAAAACCCAAATGTTTCTCCAGTAGTCATATCAATTGCTCCTACTGCATGACTCGCAATATCTCCTGTTTCTTTGTTTTTTATAAAAACATTTCGTTTGTTGTCTCCTGCGTCTTGAAAATAGGCAACTTCATACTCAGGGAATTTCTCTTCTAATCTATCTCTCGCTGCTGACTCCCAATCAAATTCAGTTGAAGTTGATTCTTCTTTCACTGGTACTAAAGTTTCTTTACCATTAACTATATCATTAAACCCATTATTCAACTCTTGATTTTGAGATTCATTAAAGTATAAATAATTCTTCTCATTCCCTTGATTTTGTTGAGTAACTAAAACTTTAGGTTGTCCTTTTTGTAAAACGAAAAAGTAAACATGTTGTGCAAGGTACGGCTGTGTTTCAGCATCAGAATAAACTGCTACTAATTGATAATCTTTAGTTCCTTCACCGTTAGTTGACCACTCAACAGATACCGGAGACTCACCAACTGCCATTGTCATTGAATTAGAAAGAATATCGGTTGGTAATGTTAATCCATATAAATCAACATTGATCTTTTCATCATATTGTTTATATTGCTGATCCATTGTTGGTCCCCAAGACATCATAAATTCATTTAATTTAGCATCTTTTTCAGGATTCCATAAACTTGCCTTTTCTTCTTTTACTTCATCTTTTTTATTTTTTTCTTCTGTTTTTTTCTTATCTTCTTTTTTTGGTTCTTTTCCTAATTGAGTAATTTCTTCTTTTGCATATTTAACCAGTTGAGAAGAACCACCTTCTATTTTGGTGACAGCTTCAAAATCAACTTTAGCTTCTTTAGCATTTTTTTCTTTTTTTGAAATACCATCATTATAATGCTCTAGCTGCTTTTGATATTTTTTTGCTTCTTTGTCATCTTTTTTATTTTCTAAGGCTAATTCAACAAATCCTTCTGCTTTTTCAAATTCTTTCTCTACAATAGCTTCTTTTGCTTTTTGCATAGATTGATCGAAAGATGAGTTAGATGAACAACCAAATAAAACAATTGTTGATGCTATTATCATTAATAATTTCTTCATTTTATATTCTCTCCTTTTTCCTCTACTTTCATATTTTATCATATTGTATTCACTTATTTTATAAACATGAAAACTAACTATAGTTTTTTAATCCGTTATTCATCCTACTATTTCAAAAGAAACATAATAAAAAAGTTTAGCTATTCCATTTTGGAATAACTAAACTCGTTTTATCCTTGAAAACATTGAATTTCTTTCCTATTCTTTATGTTCTCTACTAATAAAAAATAATTAACATTCTATTTGAGTAACAAAACATATATTTAATTCAATATCACTCAGCTATAATATTCTTAGTAATATTGTTCAAAACTGTATACATTTTGGCTCAATGAAACGTTTATATAGTATAGGAGGTACATACATGAAAAAGAAAGATATGTTAGATCAATTTTTAATTGATTTAGCAAATCAAACATATAGATTACTAGTTTCTAAAGGAGCTAGTCACCATGAAGCAGAAGATGTTGTTCAAGATACTTTATATAAACTAATTAAATTGCTTCCTGAATTAAACCATAATCAATTAAAACCATGGTTTTTCAGAGTCGCTTTAAATGGCTTCATTGATAATAAACGGAAAACACAAAAAACAATAACTGTGGAACAATCATTTTTTCATTATTATCAAGAAAATGTAAATCATTATAATAGAGTAATTAATCTAGAACAAATAGAAATAAAACTCGATAGCATCAAAAAAGAATATCGTGAAATCCTCCTATTAAAGTATTATTATGATTTATCTTATATAGAAATTTCAGAAATTTTAAATATTAAACAAAATTCAGTCAAACAAAAACTAGCACGTGCTAGAAAAAGCATACTAGATAATAAGGAGTAGAAATATGAAACCTAATTTTGAAAACTCATTACGTAAAGCTAAAATAAAAAATACATTACGAATTATTCTAATTACTGTAATAACTATTTTAATTATCATTCCCATATTTTATTTTTTTAGTAATAAGATTGTTGCCAAAAATTCAAATGAATTAAATGAATCAATATTTTTAAGAAATCTAGTTGCTGAACCTAACATTCAAATAGACTCCAGCGTCTTAGCTTACAGCACCTCTACTGGAGGAAACATTACTACCAACCGTTCCAAAAACATCTCAGGGTATACGGTTCCTTGGGATACAATAAATTCCAGTTATTCATTACTTGGATATCATATGGATTACAATGAATTCTCACCTGGTCAACATATGACTGAGAATAATATTTACTCTTATAATAAACAAACTAAACAAAAAGTAGCTGATTTTTATCATCCTGAACTGAATTATAGTAAATACTTAAAAACTATGCCTAATGATTTAAATAAAATGAATAGTACAAAAGATGAGCTAGCAGAAGTCGCTATTTCTTTTGACAAACCTATCAGATGGTCAGAATTTCAAGATTATATACCAAAAGAAGTGACTGTGAAATGGTTATACATGACTTCAAATACCGAAACAAAAGAAATAACTGGACCAACTGGATTAGATGTCTATGGCTATCATTTTGATAAAGATAATAAACAAGATACTTTTGAACAATTTTTAGATGACCTTTCTGTTTATGATAATCAAAATAAAGACTCGGATATCCAAAAATTCTTAAAGCAATACAAAGATAGTGACTTTCTTGATGTCCCTATTTTAGGAGTTTTAGTAACTGGCGAAAATAAATATTTAAAAAAATTAGAAAATATTCCCAACCTAAGAGCGTCTTCTATAGGTGTTGTTGTTGAAAAAACACCGTATATTAATGTGGAATAAAAAATTTTGTTTAATGCCTATCTTGAGGACAGTGATATTTAAATTGGATACAAAAAATGAGGCTGTGACATAAGTAGTTACAGTTCTTAAATAAAAGAATCGAAATTCGAAAATCTTAAAAAGATTTTTGGATTCCGATTCTTTTTTGTTATCTATTGGTTTATTTTTCTGATTTACAGCCAATTTTATTATAT
>NZ_JBMEAO010000039.1:0-1678 GCF_048815235.1 Vagococcus fluvialis | reverse complement strand
CCTGAATAATTCATACTTTTAATTAAAACCATGTGAAACTGCCTCACGGCAGCTTACAATTACTTTTTCATCTTCACCCGTTAAGTGATGAAAAAAGAACCCCTTTCTGCTATGGTTAAAGTGACTAAACCAACCAAAAGAAAGGAGTTCTTCTAATGACTAGCTTACACAAAAACCAAGTAAAATTCAATTCAAATATCACTATTTCTCATACAGGTGGTCAATTATCGAGTGATTCGGGTCTCGTCCTAGTGAAAGAGCTGATGAACACCTTCGGTTTTTCTGAACTGGCTAAGCAACACATTCACATTGAAGACGAACGAGCATATTTTACTCATGACAACTTATCCATACTTGAGCAGTTCATTATGCAATTAATTGCTGGTTACTCAGCTGATTCTGCAGCTAATCTCCTGAGACAAGATCCTGTGTTTAAAGCTGTTTTAGATAGGAAAGAACTCGCTTCTCAATCTTCACTTTCTCGATTTTTAGATCGACTATCTGAGGAGAATATCCATGAACTTCAAGCTTTGAACCAAGAACTTATTGATAAAGCACGCCTCATCCGTAATGATACGGAATTAATCATTGATTTAGATTCGACCCATTCAGATACATTTGGTCACCAAGAACAAACGGATTATAATACCCACTACCAAACCTATGGTTATCATCCATTGGTAGCTTTTGACGGATTGACTGGTGACTTCTTAAAAGCTGAACTACGTTCAGGAAATCAATATACATCAAAAGGCGTAAAGGAGTTTCTCACACCTTTATTAGAGCACTATAATCACTCTCTACCAAACACTGACATCTTGGTTCGTGGAGACAGCGGGTTCGCTACACCTGGTGTGTATGATTCGTGTGAATCAAAAAAGAGTCATTATGTTATTCGACTGAAGAATAATCGTAGACTAGGTCAAATAGCTGAGAAATCAGTACTTTATGGCGATAATCAAAAGTGGGAAGAACGAGAAGTTCAGTACTTCTCCACCACTTATCAAGCACAATCCTGGTCACAAAGTCGTCGCGTGTGTATACGCTCAACACGTGAAGCGGGCGAACTACTCTTTCGACATGAGTTTATCGTGACGAATCTATCAGAAAATGTTTCTCCTGATACCATCTTTTCTCTCTATGCCAAACGTGGCACAATGGAGAACTTCATTAAAGAAGCGAAAGCTGGCTTTTACTTTGACAAGACAGACAGTCCTCGCTTTTTGGAGAATCATGTCCGAATGATGCTCAGCTTGATAGCTTACAACTTAGTCAACTTCTTAAGAACGATTGGCTTTGAAGAAGTCCAAAAGGGAATGACCATTCATTCTATTCGATTGAAGTTTCTGAAAGTTGCTGGGAAATTAGTCCAAACGGGTAGACGAGTCTATCTCAAATTATCTAGTTATCATGTGTATCAGAATGAATTCTACAGGGTCTTTGCTCGCCTGAGGCGAGCCAGTCAATGGATCTAATCCAACAATCTAACGATTTTTTTACTGGGAAGTTATCCAGGGAGAAGTATGCTCAAAATGCCTTACACCCAAAATTTATTCCTCAATATTTTTGAACAGTGAATGTTTGAAGTAACTTTTTAGTCAAAATCAGTTGATAGGGATATTAGTGATACATATTTCAATAAAATGTACCAAAGAATTAAAGCTATGAATTATTCAGG
>NZ_JBMEAO010000038.1:0-2697 GCF_048815235.1 Vagococcus fluvialis | reverse complement strand
GATACTGATAGGTAAGCTTTTGAAATAGTCTCCAGCTTTTCCCCCAGTCCACACCGTACGTGAGACTTTCACCTCATACGGCGTTCCATCAAAGTTTACTAACAAATATCATACAGTTATAGATTCAGCGACAATTCACAATTTTTTGCTTTTTTACGGAACTGATTGATTATCTCAAGTTGGGAGCTAGTAATCCTCATTTTTTCTAAAAGAGGTGATGCTCTTTCTCTATTTTCCTCATGAATAAGTGAATGTAGGTCTCGGTGAATAATAACTAAATTCTGAAAGTTATCCTTACCACCAAGATTTTTTGGAATAATACGATGACAGTATATATCAGATAACTCTAAGAACTCCTTTGTTATCTTACACCTACCGCGTTGTGATGAATATTTAGAAACTCTATTGTCTCTAAACTCAACACTCTCATTTGGATTATTCTTATTCATAAGTTGATTAATTGTATCGATCGGAAAAGTAAGGTACTTATGTATTAGTGTACGTCCTTCGGGCGTGTACTTACAGATTCCCTTCTTTGGTAACGATGTATGACTATGCTTGATAAATCCCAAAGGAATCATCGGATAACCATTAATCCACCTTAGCTGCTTTGAGCGTGCATAGTTTTTCTTAACGAAGTCACTAGGTGGTTGACCAACTTTTTTAACGTCCAATCGATTTTTGATGATAATCATTATGCGTTGATTGATTCTAGGGCAGTCCACACTAATGTGCGTCGCCTTTTTATAATATTGATGAACTCCTATGACCATAGAATTATACTTAACTAATTGCTTTTGTAATTCTTCCTTATTAGGGGTATGTTGAATTACCTTTATTTGCTTTGCTAAATTATCTGAAACTTTTTTCATAGCTTTAGAACACATGTGGGTTTCAATGACAAAAGTATTTCTTTTCCGTACTAGTTTCATAGTAAAACCGAGAAATTCAGATTTTTGTTTTTTCAGATTGACCACTTTAGATTTTTCTAAGCTAATATCGAGTTTTAAACGCTCTTTCAACCATAGTTTAGTGGCTAAGAATATCTTATCGGCGTCATTACGTTTTCTGCAAAATATTTTGAAATCATCAGCATATCTCACAACATAAATTTCTTTTAACTTTGAACTACGCAGGGCTCGATATTTATTGCCTTTATTCCAATAATCCTTCTCAGTATGATAACAGTCGTAGTTGTGCCTTGTAGGGTGAGTTTCCCATTGGGACGATATCCACCAATCAAGTTCATTCAGAACAATATTTGCAAGAAGAGGAGAAAGTATTCCACCTTGTGGCGTTCCTTTTTTAGGATGTTCAATCCGCCCATCTTTATGAATGATAGGTGCTTTAAGCATTGCCCTAATTACTCCTAAAAGCCATTTGTCTTGGATTCCTAATGACCATAGTTGCTTGATAAGTTTTGAATGATTTACATTGTCAAAGAAACCTTCGATGTCAATATCCACTACAAATGTAAGCTTAGACAATTGCGCTAATTTAACAGCCTGTGCAAATGCATGATGTGCCGACCGATTAGGTCGGAACCCGTAGTTTTTATCATGAAATTTAGCTTCCACAATAGGTTCTAAAACTTGCAAAAGACATTGCTGAATAATCCTATCCCAGATAGTCGGAATACCTAACGGTCGAGTTTTTCCATTTGGTTTGGGAATTTCGACTCTTTTTACTGGTTTGGGTCTATATTCAGAAAATTTGGTTTGTACTATTTTAATAAAGTTAGCATTAGTTATTTCTTTTAAATCATCGATATTCTTGTTATCAACGCCTGGAGATATACTTCCAGAGTTTCCTTTAATATTTCTATACGCTAATAGAATGTTACTTGGCGAAGTCACAATTTCCATGAGATTATGAAAAATATGATTATTGCAACTATTTTGGTATAAATTATCAAAGCTATCAATCATGCCATAATATTCCATATGACGGATTGAGTGTGAAGCTGATACATTTTCCATAGCACCGCCTCCTTTCGGATATCGGTGTTTATTTTGTCATACTCGATTCTATGGATTGCATCATAACTGTTAGTAAAACTAATTGACTTGTGGCTATCCCTCCACAGTTTATTATCACTGCTTCATAGGTACTGTGCCACTACTCTCACTAGTGTAAATGAGCTTATTATACTTCGTCTCAACCGCTTCAAAGGAGGTTAGTCCTCCACGTTCACTAGCTTTCAACGTTCCAATGATTCTATCCATACATTTACTTTTAGGTACTCACTCTGAACCTGTGACTTTCCAGTGCCTGTAACACTGCACGGTCATTCATATCTACGATTCTTACTAAACCGCAAGTCACACCCTGTGTCACAATTTATAATTTGTGCGGGCAAGATACATTTCTATACCCCAAGCCTATAGATTCGTACATTCGCAAGTTTGTCAGTACATTTGTACATTCTTACCATGAGTAGTTTGTGGACTCCCGACCTATAGGTTACACTATCCACCTCTGGATAGTTTTCGATTGCAAGTAGATTTGCAACTACGGTAACTCTCAGCCGACTTCACCGAGCTTTTGACAATTTTATTCTAACCAAATAGGATTGCCAATCGGAGTATTAGAGGGAGCACTTCAGGTCGTTACACCTTCATTTCACTCCTCAAATCATTAGTTCTACACAAGAAAATCTTGTGTGCCTAACCTTTTCAGTTAGGAACGTTTCGCACC
>NZ_JBMEAO010000037.1:2073-5044 GCF_048815235.1 Vagococcus fluvialis | reverse complement strand
TTTCACCGGTTTTTCTTTGGTTAAGTCCTCGACCGATTAGTACTAGTCCGCTCCGTACATCACTGCACTTCCACTTCTAGCCTATCTACCTGATCATCTTTCAGGGGTCTTACTTTCTTAAAGAAATGGGAAATCTCATCTTGAGGGGGGCTTCACGCTTAGATGCTTTCAGCGTTTATCCCTTCCACACATAGCTACCCAGCAATGCCCTTGGCAGAACAACTGGTACACCAGAGGTGTGTCCATCCCGGTCCTCTCGTACTAAGGACAGCTCCTCTCAAATTTCCAACGCCCGCGACGGATAGGGACCGAACTGTCTCACGACGTTCTGAACCCAGCTCGCGTGCCGCTTTAATGGGCGAACAGCCCAACCCTTGGGACCGACTACAGCCCCAGGATGCGACGAGCCGACATCGAGGTGCCAAACCTCCCCGTCGATGTGAACTCTTGGGGGAGATAAGCCTGTTATCCCCAGGGTAGCTTTTATCCGTTGAGCGATGGCCCTTCCATGCGGAACCACCGGATCACTAAGCCCGACTTTCGTCCCTGCTCGAGTTGTAGCTCTCGCAGTCAAGCTCCCTTATGCCTTTGCACTCTACGAATGATTTCCAACCATTCTGAGGGAACCTTTGGGCGCCTCCGTTACTTTTTAGGAGGCGACCGCCCCAGTCAAACTGTCCACCTGACACTGTCTCCCACCACGATAAGTGGTGCGGGTTAGAATGGTCATAACACAAGGGTAGTATCCCACCAATGCCTCATTCGAAACTAGCGTCCCGAAGTCTACGGCTCCTACCTATCCTGTACATGTGTCACAAACATTCAATATCAAGCTACAGTAAAGCTCCATGGGGTCTTTCCGTCCTGTCGCGGGTAACCTGCATCTTCACAGGTACTAAAATTTCACCGAGTCTCTCGTTGAGACAGTGCCCAAATCGTTACGCCTTTCGTGCGGGTCGGAACTTACCCGACAAGGAATTTCGCTACCTTAGGACCGTTATAGTTACGGCCGCCGTTTACTGGGGCTTCAATTCTGAGCTTCGCTATTGCTAACCCATCCTCTTAACCTTCCAGCACCGGGCAGGCGTCAGCCCCTATACGTCATCTTTCGATTTTGCAGAGACCTGTGTTTTTGATAAACAGTCGCTTGGGCCTATTCACTGCGGCTGAACTTGCGTTCAGCACCCCTTCTCCCTAAGTTACGGGGTCATTTTGCCGAGTTCCTTAACGAGAGTTCTCTCGCTCACCTTAGGATTCTCTCCTCGACTACCTGTGTCGGTTTGCGGTACGGGCCGTTTGTTTCTAACTAGAAGCTTTTCTTGGCAGTGTGATATTAAGACTTCGGTACTAAATTTCCCTCCTCATCACAACTCATCCTTAAAGGTGAAAGCATTTGACTCTCACCAAGACTTGTTGCTTGAACGCACATATCCAACAGTGCGATCTTGTAACCTGCTGCGTCCCTCCATTGTTCAAACAAAACAAACGGGTACAGGAATCTCAACCTGTTATCCATCGCCTACGCCTATCGGCCTCGGCTTAGGTCCCGACTAACCCTGGGAGGACGAGCCTTCCCCAGGAAACCTTAGTCATTCGGTGGACAGGATTCTCACCTGTCTTTCGCTACTCATACCGGCATTCTCACTTCTAAGCGCTCCACTAGTCCTTACGATCTAGCTTCAACGCCCTTAGAACGCTCTCCTACCATAGAACCATAAGGTTCTATCCACAGCTTCGGTAATATGTTTAGCCCCGGTACATTTTCGGCGCAAGGGCACTCGACTAGTGAGCTATTACGCACTCTTTAAATGATGGCTGCTTCTGAGCCAACATCCTAGTTGTTTGTGCACCCTCACATCCTTTTCCACTTAACATATATTTGGGGACCTTAGCTGGTGGTCTGGGCTGTTTCCCTTTCGACAATGGATCTTATCACTCACTGTCTGACTCCCGGACATAAATGAATGGCATTCGGAGTTTATCTGAATTCGGTAACCCAAGACGGGCCCCTAGTCCAAACAGTGCTCTACCTCCATCATTCTTAATTCCGAGGCTAGCCCTAAAGCTATTTCGGAGAGAACCAGCTATCTCCAAGTTCGTTTGGAATTTCTCCGCTACCCACACCTCATCCCCGCACTTTTCAACGTACGTGGGTTCGGTCCTCCAGTGCGTTTTACCGCACCTTCAACCTGGACATGGGTAGGTCACATGGTTTCGGGTCTACGACTACATACTCACTCGCCCTATTCAGACTCGCTTTCGCTACGGCTCCGTTTCTTCAACTTAACCTCGCATGCAATCGTAACTCGCCGGTTCATTCTGCAAAAGGCACGCTATCACCCATTAACGGGCTCTAACTTCTTGTAGGCACATGGTTTCAGGTTCTATTTCACTCCCCTTCCGGGGTGCTTTTCACCTTTCCCTCACGGTACTGGTTCACTATCGGTCACTAGAGAGTATTTAGCCTTGGGAGATGGTCCTCCCGGATTCCGACGGAATTTCGCGTGTTCCGCCGTACTCAGGATACTCATAGGTGTGTTGTCGATTTCGTCTACGGGGCTTTTACCCGCTACGGCTGACCTTTCCAAGTCGATTCGACTATCTACAACAGCTACCACAGCTGAGTCCTACAACCCCAACAAGCAAGCTTGTTGGTTTGGGCTGTTTCCGTTTCGCTCGCCGCTACTAAGGAAATCGATTTTTCTTTCTCTTCCTGCAGGTACTTAGATGTTTCAGTTCTCTGCGTCTACCTCTATTAAGCTATGTATTCACTTAATAGTAACATCCTATAAAAGATGCTGGGTTCCCCCATTCGGAAATCTCTGGATCATAGCTTACTTACAGCTCCCCAAAGCATATCGGAGTTAGTCCCGTCCTTCATCGGCTTCTAGTGCCAAGGCATCCACCATGCGCCCTTATTCACTTAACCTTTTTCTAACCTAATGGTTAGACGTTTGTTTATTTAATGTAG
>NZ_JBMEAO010000036.1:0-8814 GCF_048815235.1 Vagococcus fluvialis | reverse complement strand
GCTGTAAATCAGAAAAATAAACCAATAGATAACAAAAAAGAATCGGAATCCAAAAATCTTTTTAAGATTTTCGAATTTCGATTCTTTTATTTAAGAACTGTAACTACTTATGTCACAGCCTCTTTTTTATTACAAAAAATAGAGATTGACCTTTTGAGTCAATCTCCTCTTACTATTTATTTAATTTTTCCAATATATCTTTTGGAACATCTTTTTCAGCAACTGAATTAGGTCCTTTTACAACTCGTTTGTTTGAAATTTCTGCTCTCACATAAGTTCCTGGTTCATAGGGTGTCACATCACTTCCCACTAAACCAAAGTCTTGCGTTTGAGCTTTTCCATTTGTTTTAATAAAATTAAAGGAATAATCATATGTGTAATTCATGGAGCCATCACTATCTGTAATCTTTTTCCCTGACATATCAAGGGCTTCTTTTTTCTCTGGAACTTCTGCAGGAACCAAGGCATAAGCTGTTGTCGCTTTATAGGTATCATTGTAATAGACATAGCCCTTAAATCCAATAAAAGCTGCCACTGCTAATAAAACAATCGGTATTATTTTTTTCATTTTCATTCGTCCTTTATTTGTTTGATAAACCTAGTTTACCAAGAAAAGCTTACAGACAAAATGGATAGTTCTTACACTTTTGTCATATGGTCTATCTTAATAATTCCTTATAAAAAAATTCTTAAAATAGAAGATTTTCATCACATTTTTATCATATTTATTGGCTATTATATACACATACCAACAAAACAACCCTAACAAACTTTTTCATTTTTATTTACTCCTCCAAAGTAGATAAAACAACTCCTTTTTAAGCCACTAGCTGAGAGCTAGGGGCTTTTTTTATTCTGTCAACAAGTCTTGTTTTCGACTTGTAAAAATAGGAATCATCCCAATCACAATACCAACAATAAATAATAATACAGCTAAATACATCTCAATCCATAATATCCCAGTTTTTTTATAAAAATAATTATTAATATAAAAACCTCTACTCACCATTTGATTACCAACGATTATATAGAACGTTAGTAATGGTATCACCTTTAGTAATAAACTAAAATAGTTTTTACTATGTTGCGCTGTAAAAAATAAGACACTAGAAAAACTCAATCCAATTAGATAGACTAATAAAATTAATAGCCACATCCATCCACTAACATTAAAATCAAAGAGAGAATAGTCCGCTGTTGCAAAACTTTCTGTAAAAAAGGAGTTCAACCCATTATTAAAAAATTGAGCTAAATTAGTTTTAACTAACGGTAGTAAAAAGAGACATAGAACACCTGTTAAAATCACAAAACTAGCTAATTGTGTCGCAATATATTGAGTCGCTACAAGAGAACGACCTTTTCGACTGGCCCATTGTAAACTTTTAATTTTTAACATGGTATCTTTAACAAAAGGTGTTGGTAGAAAAAGGGCCATTACAATCATCCCAAGTATGAGTATTGTAGCTATCATTGCTGATACGGTACCTGGAAATCCTTCTGGCAAAATATTACGCCAACTTTCTTTCTCAAAAACAACATCATTCAATAACTTTTTCTTCTCACTACTAACAAGTCTATCTTGATAGAATGATTTTTCTGAAGTAAAACGAGCAAGCCCATCCTGAATATTTTTATACCCTTCTATTTCCATAAATTGAGGTTTCTGTATAAATTCAGCGAGTGCATCCCATTCTTTTTCCTCTTCTTCATTCAATTCATCTCGGCGCTCTCCAGGAATTGATTCTCTCCAGTCCTCAAAATCTTGATAACTTTTTAAGTTTCGTTCTTTTCCATAAGAACTAGCTGCTACTATTTCATCTGTTTCTTTAATCAATTTTTGATAATCTTCTTCAACTTTTTGAAAATTCTCATCAGTCATTTTTGAGCCGAATTCTTCTTGCCATTTCAACGTGTAATTAAATATTGGCACTCCTGCTCCATTCGGAAAATAATGATAAATAAAACTAATCTCTGTATGATAAAGAACTAAACTAATTAATACTGCAATTAGAAATAGAAACGGGCTCACAAATTTTTTTAATTCTGCTTTAAGCATCTATAGAACCTCCTTTTTAGGATAATACTTATAAGTTAGTAGCAATACGCCTAACACCGATATTAAAGAGACAGCTACCACAAGACTCTCTTGAAAAGGTAGGATAGAAAAAGGGCCCATCTCTGTAAACCAATAACCTTGATTCTCCCAAACTTCAATTGGTGAAAACATTAAATACTTAAACACTGACCAGTAACCTTTAGACATGGCACCAATAACCATTATTTTATGGAGAGCAACTATACCAACTGTGACAACAAACCCTTTAAATAAATGATCTAACCATAAGCCCATAACAAAATGACAACTAAAACAAACTATAATTAACAATAAACTAAGTAAAATGCTAAATAAGGTATGCGTCGCCAATGTCATTGGTAACCATGTGATAAATGGCAGTTCTAATAAGCCAGGAAAATACACATTAAAATGAAACTGAGTTGACATACTATTGTTCCAAATAGTCCCTAAAGGATAAAAAAGGTTAAAAAAAAGAAAGGTTGCTAAAACAACTAACGTAAAAAAAAGAATACTTAGTAATAAACCGGATATGTATTTACTCACTTGTACCTTACGACCCGTTTTGGTTGTAAAGATTATTTTATTTGTTTTAGTCATACTTTCTGACGTACTAGCAAACAAACCAACTAATAAACTAAAAATCAGTCCCTCTGCTAATAATAGTTTAAGTAAAACATTGCGAATAAAAGTAAAAAATGACATGGTTTCACCTACTACTGCTAAATCAGCTCCTGCTTGCTGGCTAACTAATGTTTGAATAGACGTCTCCAGTAATTGATACTTTTTATTAAGATCAGACTTAAATGCTTCTGTCACTTGATAAAAATCAGTGACTTTTTCACCTAGTTGACTACCTGATGTATGGCTTAACTCATCCTTGCTATTTTCAATACTGAGTAACAATCTTTTTTGGTTGTTTTCTTTAGGTAATTCTTGGACTTGTTCAACTGTTTTTTCTGTCATTTTACTTCCATTAGCTAAACTAAATGATTGAACCATCTCTAGATAATTTTTATTCAAGTCAACGCTTATAATCCATGCCATATTAAACACAAGGCACAAAATAAGAAACCCAATTATCATCGGTTGTTCTAATAACTTTTTAAATTCAAATCCCAATAAAATCATCATCACACCTCATCTCTAAAGAGATATAAGAACGCATCCTCTAAACTAGGAGTTACTGCAACACCGTTTACTGGTTCAATCTCAGCTGCAATTCTTAAAAAGCTCCCTTCTTCTTCTTGTTTCTCACTTAATAATAATTGATCGCTTGTTAAGTTTTCTGAACTAGGAATTTCAAATATTTTACCTTGAACTAACTGGCTAATTTCTTTTGCTGGCGCTGTTAAAAAGACTTTTTGATCTTTTAAAAGGATAATTTCATTAGCAATAGCTTCAATGTCTGACACAATATGAGTCGATAATATCACGATTCTATCCTTTGACAGTTGATGTAAGAGATTTCTAAATCGAACTCTTTCCTTTGGGTCTAATCCAGCTGTTGGTTCATCTAAAATTAATATTTTAGGGTCATTTAACATGGCTTGAGCAATGCCAACTCGTTGAATCATTCCACCTGAAAATTGCTTCATCTTTTTATTTTTTACTGAAGATAAAGCGACTAATTCTAATAATTCATCAATTCTACTTGCTGCTAATTTAGCATCCATTTTTTGTAAAACAGACAAATAGGTTAAAAATTTCTTCGGTGTATAGTTGCCATAGTAACCAAAATCTTGAGGTAAATAACCTAATAAACCACGGTAATCTTCTCCTAAATCCACAATAGGCTTTCCTTGCCATAAAATACTCCCTGATGAGGGAAATAGAAGAGTTGTTATCATTTTGATTAAGGTCGTTTTTCCAGCTCCATTGGGTGCTAAAAGTCCATACATGCCATTCTCAAATGTTAAATTAATATCTGTTAATACTTTTGTCCCTTTAAATTCTTTACTAACGTTCTTCAATTCCAACATAGCTTAATCCTCCTTCTCTTTTACTCATATAATTTTGACGTAACATTAAGAAATAACTTCCCATTAATACGATACCTAATAAGAAAACAACCAATTCTGGTAACTGAAGAATGACGTCTACTAACACGTCTTGTAGATACATAAGAACAACTCCTACCACTGACCAAAAAATTGGGCTGACCACATGGTTCCATCTTATTGACAGTTTTTGATCTAACTTTATCTGAATAATTAAATAGAGAAACAAAGAAACACTAGCAATACTTATTAATTTCAATAAGGAGAACTCTTGATTCGTTCCTAACCAACAGATAACACTTAAGCAAACAGAAACAACTAACGCTATTACACTAAACACAAGAGAACGTATCACTTGAATTTCTCTAAGGGATATTTTTAAGGTCATTTTCAATTCAAATGTTTTCATCTGAACTTCTTTCCATAAACTTAAATAATGAAATAATCCATAAACTACAGGAGATAATAGAAATACATAAAAATAAGTACTTTTTTCTATAGAATGATCCAGTAGAAAGACTAAAAAGTTGTCTGATTGAATCCCGTAATAAGTCCCAATCAATATAGCTAAAATAAAACTAAATGATAGTAATAAAATATCCTTTAATCCCCAAAAACAGACACGCCAATCCATCTCTTTAAACATCACGTAAATAAATTGAGTGAATGTTTTAGGTTGATTAGAAACTTGAGACATAATATAAGCTATGCTCTCTTCTTTTTCTTTTACAGTAGGTATTTGGTTTTCATCTAGTAATTTCATCACATGGTAAACTCCTTTCTTATCTTCTTGAGTAATCGGTAATACTGAGCTTTTATCTTTTCTTCCTCTTCATCTTTCAAAATAGCGATTTCTTTAAACGATAGCTCTCCGTATAGTTTTAATCGAAAAACTTCTTGGCTAAGAGGACTAAATTGCTGAATGTAATCACCAATTTCTTTTAATAACTCTTGATTGGCAATTACTTCTAAGTAGTTATCCTCTTCCACCCAATGATAATCAGCCAATTCCTCCAACTGAATTTTTCTTTTTCTTCTTAAATCAATCACCTTATAAGTGCCAATTTGAAATAGCCATGTTTTAAAACTTGCTCGGGTTTCATCATAAGTCCCCAAACTATTCAAAGCTGAGATAAACACTTCTTGGGTCATATCTAAGGTGTCTTCTTTTTTACCAATTTGTCTAAATAAAAAGTAATATAACTCATCATAATAACGTCTGACCAATTCTTCACTAGCTAGTCGAGAGTCTTTTTTTACTATTTTTTTGATTAACCATTTATCACTTTTCATCTTTCTCCTCCTTCAGACTCTCTCAACTACTTATTCGTTATTCGCACCTCTATTGTTGCACATTTTTGAAAAAAATTTTAAATATTTACGAAACATCCTTACAGGCGAAATAATTAATATCAGTTATAATGATTAAGGGAGGGGAACAACATGAATAAATTAGCTATTATGAGTGACTTACATGTAGATATTAACAAGTTATTCACTAACGAAATCAATCAACTAATCACCGTTCTAAAACATAATCACGTAACTCACCTACACTTAGCAGGTGACACGGCCAATACAACGAAACGACTATTTGAAACCATCAATCAAATTGAAGCAACAGACATTACTGTTACTTTTAATTTTGGTAACCATGAGTTGCCTGATATCCCTTCTCCAGAATTAATGGAAATTTTTCCTGACACGCGCTTTTTAAATTTAAAAAGCTTTCCTCTAAACGACGAACTGGTTTTATTAGGCGTTAATGGTTGGTATGATTATTCCTTTGCACTTGAAGATGACCATAAAAAAATAATTGCTGCCAAAAATTTATTTTGGTACGACCGATTAATAGAGCGAAACGCAACGGACCCTGAAGTCATGGCAACTATCCTACAACAACTTGAGGAACAATTAAATGAATTATCTCTTGCAAATAAACAAGTTATTTTAGCAACTCATTTTGTTCCTAGAAAAGAATTTGTTTATTATCATACAGGTGAATATGAGCGATGGAATCAAATCAATGCATTTTTAGGTTCTTCAGCCTTAGGAGATTTAATTGATAAGTACGATAATGTTAAACATGTCATTTTTGGCCATACTCACAGGCAATTTGAAGAAACACTTATTAACAATACTATTTATTCAGCCAAACCTTTTGGCTATTTCTATGAATGGCAATTAACCAGGGAATTTATGTTAAGCAATCAATTAATGACTAGCTTTAATCCTTTGAAGGTTAGAAAATTACTAAAAGGCCATGAGGAATCTTTTGAATCCTTTAAACAACTTAAACTAACAACTGAATTTACTAATAAAATGACTCTAATTGACTATTAAAAAAGTGTGCCATAAGTTGTTAACTTACGGCACACTTTTTAGTATCAATATATCTTATCCACATAAGGTGTGGATAACTAATTTAATTTATAATTTTTTCTTTTCCACATGTGTAAAAGTTGCACTTAATCCACTTAAAATACCTAAACCAATTAACCATTTCGATGTTGTTAATACTCCCAGAGACAAGCAAGTCACGGATGTAGCAATATTAACTTTTTCATTAATCTCTAAAGTTGCTTTAGAAGGCATTGGTATCTCCATGTTTAAGCCTATTTTTTTATTGATTCGATTAACTTGTTGATTAATTTCTTTGATCATCCTTCATTCCTCCTAATGGGTTAATACATAAATAATGGGATTGATTAGTAACAAACAGCCAACTAAACTTAAATACTTACCGAATTTTTCCTTTTTCAACATGTAATAACAACCCATCAACAAACACAACACAGCAATAATAGCCATCACTAGAGTTACACTTCCTAAAAGGGGTGAAAACCATGTTAACATTCTTTCAAAAAATTGATTAATCATCATACTACTACTCCTCCTTAAATAACTTAGTCAATGTATTGTCAAGTAAAAAATTAAAGGTTTTTTCAGTCCCTTGTAAACTATCACGATCAACTAAGGATAAAAATAAAATGGAATGAATAATGTTCATTACTTCTTCTTCAGGCAATAACAGTTTTAGTTTTGATCGCTCAATCACTGTTGTAAAAATGTTAGAGCTATTCATTTTTAATTCATTTACTTTATCTTCTGGTAGTTTAGCTAAAAACAAATCATATTCTGCACTATTGATATCATATAATGTTGGGTAGGTTTGGTATTCTTTAAACAGCCACTTTAGCCCTTGTTTAAAGCCCTCTATTTTCTCATCAGTTGCATCTAAATAAGCCGACCAAGTATCTAACAAGTTTTTCTGAACGTTCTCCAAAACATCAATAAACAAATCTTCTTTCCTCTTATAAACCAAATAAAAGGCTCCTGATGAAATACCCACTGCTTTAGTTAGTAATGGGATATTAGTTTGTTTATAACCTCTCATTCGCCAACTTTCTTCACAGGCTACTTGTAAATCTTTTTTTATTTTTTGAATATCCTCTTCTGAAAAACCTCTAGCCATCTATTCACGTCCTTTTACTCTATTATTCATGAATATAATATATTACATATTCATGAATAAATCAACAAGAATATTCATGATAAAAAATAAAAAAACTAGCTTACTAAGCTAGTTTAAAAATAATCATATAATCTTGGTGTTTCAACATCAATCAACTCTGACAAACCAACTGAATTAGAGAGCTTCTTAATCTCTTCTAACCATATAGCATCATCTAAGCTTTGTTTCCCCATAAAGACTTGAGTAAATCGCTGAATACTGCCACTATAATCAATCTGCGGAGCCTTTTCTGTTCTTTGACAAGTAGCACGGCCATTTTCAATGACTACGTGGAAAACACTATTATTCCACTCACAACTTGTATCTTCAATTTCTAGGTAATACTCTAATTTGTTTGCTACTTGCTTAAACGGATATTTATTGATGAACGCTTCAAAGTTAACAATTTTTACCATCATATAACTATATGTCTTTCTCGTAACTTCTTTCATTTCAGTAAATAATTCTAAAATACGTTTATCAGAAAGATTTGTCGAAACAAATTCTTCAAAGCTTCCATTATGTGATGCTACAAAAGTCATTAGTTTTCTTAAAGCAAAGTTATTTCTATAGGCCATTTCAAAAATTTGGAACTCGCTTGCTCCAACTAATCCATAAATCAGATAACCTTGTGGAGTATTGTTATCATCAAAACAAATCGCAATACGCTTGTTTTTCTTTGGTGCAATAGTGTATTCCCACCAATAATCTTCTCGCACAACTGTTCCATGTTCTTTTTCTAAAGTTTCTTTATAAAGCTCTTTTAAAATTGTTTTCGTTGAATCGTCTTCCCATAAAACTCGTTTTACTTTCCCTTGTTTTTCAGGTTTAATTTGATTCATTAAGGCTTTCGGGATTCTTACTTCTTGAGAATCAAATACTGTTTCATAACCAAATTTACGATAAAAAGCTTGTGAGAATGGAGCTAAGTAAGATAATTCTGTCCCTTTCTCATAGAGATCTTTAAAAATCATTTGAAAAATATTTCTAATGCCTCCTGTGCCACGAGCTTCTGGATACGAAGCAACGTCACCAATGCCTGACATTTGCATTTTTTGTCCCATAATAGTCACTTCAAAAGGATAACTAACAATTTGACGGTTGCGTCAAGAATTATGTGTAAATGGAAAAAACCATTCTGTCGGTTAAGTTAAAACATTGATTCTAATGTATCTTGTATTTCTTTAAAACCTTTATGAATCCGACACAAAAATTTCTGATTATAG
>NZ_JBMEAO010000035.1:0-9407 GCF_048815235.1 Vagococcus fluvialis | reverse complement strand
TGATTTATGTTAACTCTGACGATTTTAAGAGAAAAATACAGAGAATTACTTTAGAAAATATTTAAAGCCTTCAGAATCATTCTGAAGGCTTTTTAGCTATTAATAATAGGGATTATGTTAATCAAATGTTTAAATAATTATTTTTTTAGATTTGCTTTAAAATATAGTCTTCAATTTTATATGTTACCTCGGCAACATTTTTTATAAAATAAGGATCATGGGAAGTGAATATTACTGTTCCATTATACGCTTTTATCAATTTCTCTAATGCTTCTATTGTTTTTAAATCAACAAAATTAGTAGGCTCATCTAATATTAGTACGTTAGATGGTTTAGTAAAAAGCATTGCTATTTGAACTCTTGTAGATTCTCCTCCACTCAAGTCCTTAACAGATTTTAAAACTTCTGATTGAGAAAAACCTAAATTATTCAGGATACTTCTGACTATTGATTCTTGATATTCCGTTTGATTCATTAAGTAACTTAGAATAGACTCATCATCAAATACTTTATAAGACATCTGATGATATGTCGAAAAAATTACTTTAGATGATACTATTATTCCTTCTTCTTTTCTTAATATACTCTTTAAAAGAGAAGTTTTACCTACACCATTATTCCCAATAATAGCTATTTTTTGTCCTAATGAAAATTGAAAATTGCACTTATCAAACAGAATCTTTTCACCTTTTTTAAGATAGAAATTATCACCCATAATCGGAAATTTATTATGCAACTCTGTTGTTTGACTTGGTGGAAAGATGATTTCGTTTTGAGTATATATTTTTTCCATACCACCTAACTGATTTAAACGACTTTCCATTGCTTTAGCAGTCTTTTGTTGTCTTTTTTGAACAGTATCTTTTTGCTTAGATGATGCTAATCGATCAGGTCTAATACTTTTATTTTTCTTACTGTTTGAGACGTTACTACTCTTTTCAGCTTGCTCTTTCTTTTTCTTAATTGCACTTTCTAATCGTTTTTTCTCTTTAATAAACTGTTCATTACTATTTTCAATTTCTACTAGCTTTATTTGTTTTTGTTCTAAATAATCATCATATGTCCCTCCATATTCATACACAGTTCCATTTTCAATTTCCCATATCTTATTTGCTAATTGATTTATGAAGAAACGATTATGACTAACAAATATGAGTGTTCCATAATGATATTTCAACTCATCGATTAAAACATTTACGCTTTTGTTATCCAAATGGGTTGTTGGTTCATCCAATAATAATCCCATTGAATAGCTAGATAGTAGCTGTGTTAAACGATATTTAGTTTCTTCTCCACCACTCAATGTTTCTATTTTGTTTTTAGGAACTGAAAAATTATTTAATAATTTCCAATCTATATTATCTGTATCTATTAACTCTTCAGTTTCAGCTATTTGTTCAAACAATTTAAACTCTATTTCTTTTTGAACAATCCCAGAATCTTGCTGTACAGTTCCAGCAATAATTTCTAATAGAGTTGACTTACCTTGTCCATTTGCCCCAATAATAGCTATACGATCTCCATTGTAAGCTGATAGATTTTCAATAGATAAAATATCTTTTGCTCCATATTTTTTGTTAATATTACTTAGTTTTACTGTTAAATTTTCCATTTTGTATTCCCCTTTATACTAGATAAAAGGAAAAAGTGTATCAAAAAAAGACCTAGAACATTCCTACATCTTGCCATTTCAATTAATTATTTTAGATAGAAAAGTATACACTTATCCCTTGAAATTGCTTTACCTAGAATTTTGAATTTTATTTAATTATTTATTCAAAACTTTATTACGCAATTTCATAGATGCTATCATTACTTTTCCTCCTTGTTTAATTATGTAACTAAAGAAATAGTAGCATGAAAGAATTTTTTTATAAAATATTTCAACTTATATTTTAAATCAAATTACTTAGTATAATTTGATTTATGTAAACTTTTAAAACCTTCAGAACTTATCTGAAGGTTTTTTATTGCTCTTTATTTGATGTAACATGAATGTTACTATGATACGTAACAAAGATACGAGGTGTGTTACATGAAAAGTACAAAGCAAATTGCTGATATATTAGGTGTTTCTAAGATGACTGTGTATCGATTTATAAAATCAAACAACATAACAGAAACGTCACAAGATGGACGTACTTTGTTATATGATGATACATCTGTAAACCTTATAATAAAGGGGTTATCTGATAAAACAGACGTAACAGATGTTACACCTAATGATACATCTGATTTTAAGGAAGATTACGTTATTAAACTTGAAGAAATGAATGTTTTTCTAAAAAAAGAAATTGAAGATAAAAATAATCAAATAGAATCCCTTCAGACTATCTTAAACCAGCAACAACAATTATTACTTTACGAGCAACAAAAGAATACAAAATTACTTGAAGAGAATATAGAAAATAAAAGATGGTGGCAGTGGTGGAAATAAAATAGCTTTTTATTCTTATCATTTGCTACTGATTTTTAATCTAGGGTTGTTAGGGTTTACCCTGACCGTCTGAAAGACGTTTTACTCATCAAACTAACAGTTTTATCTAAATGAGCTTAAACAGCTCTTTTTTGCGTTTTAAGGCTATTGAATTGGTTCTTTAGAGAAACGGTTTAGGTTTTAGCGAAGGAGCGTAGAACGACTGCTGCAAGTTAAATGTGAGAGTGCTTTTCTCTCACTCCTTTTTTATATCCTTTAATCTTACGCATAGATCATTTTTTATAAAAAGAAGATCCTTTTTAGGTGGGAAAAATAGGTTCCCTCTTTTATAATTTCTTTTAAACCTCTTTTAAACCTCTTTTAGACACCACTTGAGCCCAATAGTACCAACGGTCTACAGATGTTTTAAACTACATTTTGTCTGTTTATCAACTACATTTTGTCTGTTTATCAACTACATTTTGTCTGTTTATCAACTACATTTTGTCTGTTTATTGACTACTAATTAAAACTACAGTATTATTAAAATGTAGTTTTAATTAGTGGGAGGTCTATTATGCCAAACGAGATTATTAAATATCATACTGAATTAAATACAATTCCTTTAAGAAAATTTACTCCTGTTGAAATGAATTTGTTTTTTTCGATTGTTTCTAGGATGCGTGATAAAGATACTCAAAAGGTTCAATTTACTTTTGATCAATTAAAAGATTTAAGTAATTACAAAGCAACAGCTAATGTCAGATTTATTGATGATTTAGAAACTACTTATGATAAATTAATGGATTTGCGATTTGGTCGACGTAGTGCCGATGGACTAGAGCGAGAACGCTTTGTCATGTTTAATGAATTTCAAATCAAAGGGAAATCTGATGTACCTTATGCAGAGATTCAAATTCATGAAAAAGCCTTACCTTTGTTGAATAACTTAGATGAATGGGTTAGGTATTCACTTCAGCAATTTACTGAATTACAAAGTAGTTATTCAAAAACTATGTTTCGTTTATTAAAACAATTTAGAACTACTGGCTATGCCTATTTTTCTAAAGAAGATTTTTTTGAGCTACTAGATATTCCCAAAAGTTATTGGAACAAGCCAGCTAATGTAGATTCAAGAATTTTAAAGCCAATAAAAGAAGAACTTACTCCTCTTTTTAGGGGGTTAACAATTAAGAAAAAACATGGCAAAGGTAGAGGGAAACCTGTCATAGGTTATCAATTTTCTTTTAAAGCTGAAGCAAAAAATGCGGATGATTTTTCTAAAAACTCTCAAGAAGAAAAGAGAAAAAAATTATTTAACATTGAACATAACTCAGAGTTAAACCAAGAAGAAAAATGGCGCGCAAAAGATCGCGCATTAGGGTTAAAAATCGGAACACATGAATCAGATTTTAAAGCGCAACAAGAAAAAAAGGAACAGGAACTTTTATCTGAAATTCAGAAAAAAGGACTCCTGGAAGATTTACAAAAAGGATTTTTAGGTTGAGGTATTTTCGTTTCTTCAGAACGAAAATGTCAGGATTTTTTAGAGCGAAAACCAATAGGTTTTATCGCTCTTTTTTTGTGCTAAAAAGTGATAACGTTTAACACAAAAATGAGTGCCTTTTTCTGAAAGAAAATAGGGACGAAGTGAGGTCGTTTTCCTTTAGGAAAACGAGCGAAATGAAACGAAAAATAATAGGCGAACAGACTATTTATTTTTCGTTTTGGGGGATTGGGGGCTACCCCCAACAAGCGAAAATGTATCACGAAGTGGTACCATTTGCACTGCTTGCCATAAACTCGAATACATTGTAAAATGTAGGCGAGTAGTTCTCTTTGAATAATGTGACCGACCAGGGAACAATAGCCATAGAGAACCCTCTTTTGAAGGCGACTGAATAAGGAGCGTTCAAAGAGTTTATCTTGCGAAAAAGACGAGCGAATAGTGAGTGTTTTTGCTAGATAAAAAGGACTAAAAAAGTGACTGAACAAGGAACATTTTTAGGCATATTTTTCTTTTTGTAGGAGTGAATACGACACAAAAAACGACAAAGAAAAGCAACCGAATAGGGCGCTTTGTCTGTCGTCTGGGTAGCGATTGCCAAAAAGCAATTCGTTAACCAGTGAACGATAAAATCGATTGAAAATCGACTTTTGAAGAGAAAAGGGGTGAGCTTATTTGAGCAGTAAAGAACTGACACAAGTTAAGTTTCGTTTAAACGCTGAAGAACTAGAAGTATGGCAACAAAAAGCTAATGAGCGTAACATGACTCTGCCAAAATTTTCAAAACAAATTGTTAACCAGGTCATCACGCAGGGTAAATTAAAACAACCTAAGATTAATCAGGAACAAGGAGCTGAAGTCATTACTCATTTAGCTAAACTTGGTGGCAATGTTAATCAGATTGCTAAGTGGTGTAACATGAACAAAAATAGTGCAACTAGCACCCAAATAGAACGACTAGAATATAATTTAGAACGTGTTCAAAAGGAGTTAGAGTTGATATGGCAACAGTTAAAGTAAGCACTACAAAAAATGGCACGAGAGCTATGAACTATGCTGAAAAAAGAGCGACAGTTAAAGATGGTTTAAACTGTGAGATTAACAATGCTAAAAATGAAATGGCCACCGTAAGAAGTTTTTATAATAAGACAGACAACATACAAGCTCACTTAGTCATTCAATCTTTTAGCCATGAAGAAAGCCAACAGCTAGGTGCTGAAAAAATCAATCACTTAGGAATTGAATTAGCTCAAAAAATAGCTCCGAATCATCAAATAGCTGTTTATACGCATACAGACAAAGAGCATTTTCATAATCATATCGTGATGAACTCGGTTAGTTTTTCTGATGGCTCTAAATATCATCAACATCACTTTTTTGATCACGTTAAAGCATTGAATGATAAGTTAGCCAAAGAACATGGACTTAATATCGTGACTGAATCAGCCTTAGAACGCAAAACAATGGCTGAAATTAAGTTAGAAAAAAAGGGGCAGATTCCCTGGAAACAAGAAATCAGAAATGCAGTAGATAGTACCATGGAGGACTTCTCTGTTAACTCATACGAGCGATTTAAAGCTAGTCTGAATGAAAAAGGGGTAGACGTGACCGTTCGAGGAAAAAACGTCACTTATGAGTTATTAGATAGCAAAAATAAGGTGCGAGGGGTTAAATTAGGCGAAGATTATCAAAAAGAACCTATTTTAACTGAACTAAGCAGACGTTCTAACCTGGGACTTCAGCAAACTATGTCAGCTGAAGCAAATCAAATGCGTTCAAACGAGTTGCGAACAGCAGCTAACCAGGAAAGACAATATCAAACAAGAGAAAAAGAATTTCAGAAAGAGATACAACAAGAGCGCTATATTGATAGAGGATTTAGTTTATAACGAAAGGAAGATAATATATGAGTTGGAGTGACCAAAATGCTGGTGCTTTTCAAGAACAATCTGATATAAACGTATTAAAACAAAATTATGCTAATGCTGAACTAGCTTACCAAGCATTAAATCGTGATTACAAAGCAACTTTAACTGAATTAAAAAAGACGCAACAAATGATTACTCAATTAAACCAAAAAACAGTTGATACAGACCAAGCATTTGAGCAATTAAAACAAGATTTGGTTGAAAAAATGAATCGAATTAATCAATTAACTTCGTTAAATCAACATCAGTTTGACCAATTATCTCAACATAAACAAGGTTTAGATAGAGAAGTTTCGATAATAGTTAATGAAGAAATAGAGAGACAAAAGGCTGATATTATTCGAATGGATCGCTTTACTGAATATTTCCCGACAGTCCTTTCTTTAATTGCCTTAGCAAGTATCTTATATTTTATTTTTGGAACGTAGGTGATTGATATGTGGCTTTTTTATGGATACAAATTTTTATTACCTGTTTTAATCGCAATTATCAGTCTGTTTATCTTTATCACCTGGCGAGAAGATAGAGTTCATCATGGTTGGTGGCTTGCCTTTTTATTTTTCAGTTTAAGCCTGGCACTAGCAATTCCAGTAAAAGCTAATCCTTTTCAAAATAACCTAAACAACTATGAAGAAAGTAAAAAGATAGTTCAACAAATAAACGGCCTTTACTCAAAGGAATGGTTAGAACCTGTGATACTTAAAGAAAACATCACTAAAAAAGATATTGAGAATTTCGAAAACAAAATAAAAACATTATCGTCAAAAGGACAACAAAAGAAAGCTAAAAAAGCTATCGAAACAGCTTGGGACGGTTGGAATAATCAACAAGCTGCTTTATTTTTTGCTGAAAATCTAGGGTGGGAGTCTGACGTATTTTATGATACACCTCATCTATCAACCATCAATGTTGATAGCATTCCACAAGCACACAAGCTACTAGATAAGTTAAAAGGTAGTTCTTTAAGGTCTACACTAGCAACTTTTTTAGATGGGTGTGAGGAACTGATAGCCAGTGAAGACTACTAAATTTTTTGATTGGATTTTGAAGACATGATATAATAAAGGTGCGAAACGAGATAGATTCCAATGAGTAACACAAAAGCCCAACCTATAGCGAGTAGGTTGGGCTTTTCTTTGCACTTGTTGCGAATACAAGCGTGTGAGTTAGATAGCAACTTGCTTGCTATCGTCTAATCATCTAACCAATGATCAACTAACGTGATTATTAGTCCCACTAAAAGTGGTGCGATAACTAAAGATATAACGGATTCCATGAGTAACACCCCCTTACGGGGCAAGTTGCCGTTAATTAGTATATCATAACCACTTATTTACTAGGTTCAATTTATTTAATATTGCCAGTAACATTAAACTTAAAAATAACAAAACACCTCTAACTAACAACTGATGATTTCACTAAGTCAAAAAAAGAAGAACCTTGTTAAATCAAGGTTCTTCTTTTTGATTTTAGGTAGACAAGTTGGTTTTCACAATCTTATGGTCTGTAACCCTTGTGGTTGTTGCTACTTGTTTTAATAGAGATTATGTCTACCTAACAGTTAAATAACTAACTTTACATTTTCACATCATTCCAAATGTCTTTAATGCTTTTCCCCTCTATTCTTCCGTTTTCAAAAAGTTGTTCTGGGGTTTTAAATTCTTGACTAATTTTATTTGTCGCATCTGTCAAATAGTGATTTTCACCATAACTAATCCAATATTCTACATCATTATAATAAAAATTAAGTTCTTCTCCAATGTTTACAATCATATCAAAAAACTCTTCATAAGGCATATCTGTTTTTACAGGTCTCCTAACGAATCGTTTATTACTTCTACCTCTCATTATTTACCTCCCTGTTTTAGTAATAACAAATAGTATTTTACGTATGATAGTTTATATTTTATAAGGTTTAATCATTTTATTATATCATGTAATTTAACTTGGTATAATGCCCTATTATGTCTACCTATGAGTTAAATAACTATTTTTTTAGTTTTTCTAATAACCAAAAAATTAATTCAATCATCAAAATTATTATAAACAAACATAATCCAATTAAAAGTACAGGGAGAACTATGTCTATAAAAGGTGATAACATTATGGGACTTGAAACAATATCGTTTAAATAGTTATCAAATGGGTAAAAAAGGGTGCAACTAATAATTATTGATATTATAATTATGGTTATTTTTAACCATAAACGAAATTCTATCCACTTACTATCTATATTTTTAAGCATATATAATTCTTAATTTTGCTATTCTGTATTTTTTAAAAAAACCTTTTTCTTCTACATAGTCAATGTGAAAATCTTTTATAACATAATTATTATTCTGGAATTCTTCAAGTAAATTATTACAAAAATTATTAAAATTATTATCAAAAGAAATATCACTTAAGTCTTGATATCTATCAAGTATATAATCCATACAAAAAACATGTTTATTCCCATTTGACAGCCTAATATCTTCATATTTTTTTAAATCCAGAAATACTTCATTAGCTAACCGTTTGGATTCCTCTCTTATTTCCTTCTCATATTCATCTTCATTTATATTATCCTCTTTTGAATCAATCATTTTATACCTCCTTATACAACTTCAAAAAGTATAACATCTTTTATCCAATATATTTAACTTAGTATAATGCCACAACATATTAACTAAATTTCTAATTATCTATAAACTCCCCCTAAAACAGCCATGTCAGAAACTCTGACTATGATATTTTGTTGCTTATAGATTCACTGTCTTGTTAAAATGGATTGGTTGATTCTTAATGGAGATATACGAGAGGTGATTATCTATGAAGATTGGAAATGAAATAAAAACAAGAAGAAACGAACTAAATTTAACTCAAGAAGACTTAGCAAAAAAATTAAATGTTTCTAGAACTGCGGTATCTAACTGGGAACAACAAAGAAACTATCCTGATATTGAGTTGCTTGTTACTATTTCTGATGAATTAGATATCTCTCTTGATAAATTATTAAGAGGTGATTCAAAAATGGTAAAAGAGCTGAGTTTTGATTATAAGAAAAAGAAAAAGTATAAAGTAATAATATTGATTTCCACAATAATAATATTAATATTAAGTTTTCTCACTATTTACATTTGGACTAACCAACCTAATTTGTTTAACTCTACTGATTTAGTCATTGAAAATATAAAGAAAGTTGAAATTCCTGAGCAAACAATTGATGGAAAAACTTTCAAAAAAGACTATAAATATATTATTAAAGTTCGATCTAAAGCTAAATTTAAAACTTTTTCTATTACTGATGGTTCCGGAAATATTTATAAAGAAGATGATAAAGTATATGTCACATTTCAGGCTAAAAATACACTAAATGTATTCTCTGATAAAGTATCTGAACTTGTGATATCTAACTTTTCTAGGCAATCAGATTTAGAAAATCCAGATAACTTAAATCTATATAACATAGATAAAGACATTTACATCATGGGTAATTCAAAAAAAGATACAAAATTAATCCTTTCAAAAGATAAAAATCAGTAGTTTCACTTGGTATAATTTGATTTATGTTAAC
>NZ_JBMEAO010000034.1:0-14104 GCF_048815235.1 Vagococcus fluvialis | reverse complement strand
ATTTGATTAACATAATCCCTATTATTAATAGCTAAAAAGCCTTCAGAATGATTCTGAAGGCTTTAAATATTTTCTAAAGTAATTCTCTGTATTTTTCTCTTAAAATCGTCAGAGTTAACATAAATCACGTTATGCCTAGTTATTTTTAATCAAAGAATTTTTCAAAAAGTCTGTCTTTGATAAGGTATAATCATTATTCGACGCCTCACTATATCCTGATACAGAAGTGGTTAAATAAAAGTCATTACCAAATAATTTATTTATTTTTTTCTCAAATTTCAAAAAATCTGTTTGTTTTAAAGTGGATGTCGCATATATTTCATCAACATGGTTATTGATTGCTAATATTTGACCTCCAAATTCTTTAATTTCAGATAAAAAATTACCTATGTTTTGTTGAGACGAACCAATATTAAATTTGATTATTGGCTCAATAATAGTTACATCTGCTTGGAGCAATGCTTTAAATATGACATAAGGAGTTAATTTTCTAAAATCAGAGGGTGTACTTACAGGACTAGAAAATTCAGCTTCAAGTAGAGTTATTTTAAGACCTATAAATTCGTAACCATACAATCCGTTCACAAAAACTTGTTCGACACTTTCTTTAATGGCATTTTGAAAAGATTTTTTTAGATAGCCATTACTAACTAAACTAGAATACCTATTTTCGTTGCTATCATTTGGTTCAACTTTTACTTTCATAGTAGCCCAATATGGATTTGGGTGTTCCATCATTATCATTTCAGCAACTGCTACTGAAGTAACTTGTTCCTTGAACTGAACTAGAGGAAGTGAAAGATTTAAAGAGTTAAATGAATAATATTCCCGTATAGTTGATTCTAAATATTCAATCTGAACTTGTCCAAACACCATCATTGATATCTCATGAGTTTGTATATTAATGGCTAAATCCAGTAATGGATCTTCAGCATTTAAAATAGTTAAGATTGCTAATAATTGATTTCGCTCTTCTTCGTTGATATTAAAAATGGTTTTTAATGTTGGTTTGAACATAGACTGAATATTATTTACTTTCTTTCCAAAATAATCATTTATTGATAACTTATTTTCACCTTTTAGCAAGATGATATCTGGACCTTGTACAGATACTGATTGGTTAAATCCAGATTCATTTATTGTATAAATATTTGATAGTTTTACAGAGGTATCTTCGTTAAATGTAACTATTTCTTTATTTAATAATGTACCAGAGTTTACTTTAATATACGTTTCCTTAGTTCCTGATGAATAGTCAATTTTATAGACATAACCACTAGTTTCTTTTGTTGGTATTTTTATCTCAGATAGAACACTTAGCAAATCTAGTAGGTTTGAAATTTGCCAATTTTTAATAGCAGAACCTACAAATAATGGAAATAGCTCTTGTAACATGATGGATTTTTTCATTTGTTTGGTTAAATCATCTATAGAAACTTCATCATCTGACAAGTATTTTTCAAGTAAAGCATTATTCATTTCAATTATTTTTTCTTTCGTTTCTAAGGTATCTAAAGTATCAGTTCTGATTAATTGGTCTGTCAATTTTATTTTAATATCTTCAATGACACTATTAGACATTTCATTTTTCATATCTGTTTTATTGATATATAAAATAATTGGTTTATTTATTTCTTTTAAAAGGTTAAATAACTTTCTTGTATGATTGTTTAATCTTTCAAGGCCTGAAACAACTAAAATAGCAACATCTATCGCATTTAGAGAACGTTCTACTTCTCCAAAAAAATCAATATGACCAGGCATATCTAAAAGGTTTATTTTCGTATCATTCCATAAAAAAGAGATTGCTCCTGTTTTTATAGTAATACCTCGTTCTTTTTCTAGTTGTAAAGTGTCTGTCAAAGTTGTACCTTGTTTAATACTACCTGTTTTGTGTGTTGGATTCGCTGTAGAGAACATAGCTTCAGACAAACTTGTCTTTCCAGCGTCAACATGTGCCATGATACCTATATTTATTATTTTTTTCATATAAAAAAGACTTCTATGGTTTTTCCTAGCAAATTACTCTAGATTCATACCATAGAAGTCTGTTCTCATTTCTTCATATGCATTTCTAGAGTATTTATTTTAAAAAAGGGTAAACTAAATAAGCCTTAAAAAAAGCAATTTTTATTTAATTTCCCTAAAAATAAATACTCCGAAGCATACTGATCCACTCACTTTAAATTATTTGAATTAAACATACTATAATGGACTTATTAAATCAATGAGATTCATTTAATTATAATATTAATAATACAATTAACTAAATAGTTATTTAACTTCATGGTAAACATAATCTCTATTTAACTAAGCAGCAACACCCACAAGGGTTTCAGTGACCAACCTTGTGAATCTTAACTGGTCTACCTCAAAATAAAAAAAGAAGCCTTATTTCTAGGGCTTCTTTTTTTCGTGAGATAGTGAAATTGTTTTTAGGAGAATAGGAGAACTTGTTATTTCATGTGTGACCTAATTGAAAGTTTCTTGAAGCGATTTGACGATATCAGCGTAATCTATCTCCTTTTTTTCACTACGAATTTTATTTGTTTTTATTTCTGCTTTAAATGTGTCAGTCATGAGTGATTGAATCTCTTTGAATGTTTGGTTTAATTCTTGAATGTCTTCAGAGGAAATCTCATAAGAATGATAGGCCATTTTAGTTAGTTGATTCACATTATTTCCGATACGATGTACTTCCGATTTTAATTGAATTAATTCAGAATAATCATTATAGGTGACTTCACCCGTGATGAGCATATGTAAGGCAAATGCTTGAAAATTTTTAAATTTGCCTGCTTCAACCTTCTCCATAACATATGCTAGTTCCTGGTCCGTAAAAGTAATTTCTTTTCGATTAGTTCTTCGTCTGCCATTTTTTTCCAAGTAAAAATCCCTTCTCTCTTTTCAGTCATTTTATACTTCTTTCCTTCTTGCGAGCATCGTGAGTGTCCGGACACTCACCTGATTTTGAAACGGACAGACCTCTCATTTAGGTCTGTCCGTTTCAATTTTTGGGAAGTTTCCCAATCCCTCAATCCTTTAAAAAAACTAATAAAAAAATTCAACTTTAAGAATAGTCATAGGTCTTTATAAAAAAATAAGGGATTGGGTGAACCCAAAAATTAACAAAACCTCCCTCAATTTTTGAAGAGGAGATTTTGTTAAAAAAGTCAATTGGGGAACCATTGACTATGCTTGCAAAACGAAAGGCTAACTTAAAAAGCCATGTTGTAACTTTTCAAGTAAGTCACTTTTTTGTTCTTCAGACAGAGTTTCTTTTTCTATTTGTTTTTTGAAGTCTGCTTCATGAGTTCCAAGTTTTAAACCTAGCACTTTGTCTTTAGCAACCCATTTTTCTTCTTGAGAAAGTTCTCCATTGTGTTCAATGTTAAACATTTTTTTACGTAAATCTTCTTGGCTACCTTTAGAAAAATCATCAGCATTTTTAGCTTCAGCTTTAAAAGAAAATTGATAACCTATGACAGGTTTCCCTCGACCTCTTCCATATTTTTTCTTGATAGTAAGACCTCTAAAGAGCGGAGTTAATTCTTCTTTAATTGGTTTTAAAATTGTTCTATCAATGTCCCCTTGCTTGTAACTTTTTGGAATATCCAAGAGTTCATTAAAATCTTCTTTAGAAAAATAAGCATAACCAGTAGTCCTAAATTGTTTTAGAAGTCTAAACATAGTTTTAGAATATCCACTACTCAGATCTCTAAATTCACTTAGTGAGTACCTAACCCATTGCTCAAGATTATTTAATAAAGGTAAAGCCATATCATGAACTTGTATTTCAACAAACGGTTCATCTGAATCACCGTTTATTTTAAATCTTGTAAACATGCGAAATTTTTCTACTGACAAACCACTAGCACTACGACTACTAAATTTTAGTTCCATTAATTTATCATATGTACTTTCTAAATCTTTTACAAAAACTTTTGTAGCAGTCATTTTATAGTTACTTAAATCTTTTAACTCATGAAATGGAAAAACCACAACATCATCATTTTTATCTCTCATTCGAGAAACAATGGAGAAAAAAAGATTCATTTCTACAGGAGTAAATTTTCTCAAAGGTATTGTATTTAATTCAGAATCATATTTAACAATTTCGTTAGCCATTTTATCACCTCAAAAAGATTATACATGTTACAAACGTAATTGTAAATACGTACTACGTTTATAAAAAACGTTATAAACAGATAATTATACGTCTATAAACAGATAATTCTACGTTTATAAACAGATAATTCTACGTTTATAAACAGATAATTCTACGTTCATAAAGCTTGAAACCCCTTGTCGCTCTAAGCTCAAACTAGTGCCTAAAAGAGGTTTAAAAGAGGTTATAAAAGAAGTTATAAAAGAGGAGCTATATATTTCCCACCTAAAAAGCACTTCTTTTTATTAATCTGATCTATGCGTAAGACTAAAAGATATAAAATAAGGAGTGAGAGAAAACCACTCTCACATTCAACTTGCAGCAGTCACTAACGTTCCTTCGCTAACAGAAAAAAACATCTTTAAAGAGATTCTTAGGTTGCTCTAAAACGCAAAAAAAGAGCTGTTTAAGCTCTCTTAGATAATACTCTTAATTTGGATAAGTAAAACGTCTTTCAGACGGTCAGGGTAAACCCTAACAACCCTAGATTAAAAATCGGTAGCAAATGATAAGAATAAAAAGCTATTTTATTTCCACCACTGCCACCATTTTTTATTTTCTATATTTTCTTCTAATAGTTTTGTATTTTTTTGTTGCTCGTAAAGTAGTAATTTTTGTTGCTGATTTAAAATTGTTTGGAGAGATTCTATCTGTTCATCTTTAGATTTTAATTGCTCATTTTTTTCTTTCAATTCATCTTCCAGAATTTGAAGAGTTTTTTCGAATTGTATTAGAGTGCTATCATCTGGATTGACCGAAATATTTTGAGTTGTGGTTGTTTCGGTATCTTTTTTAGAAATCTCTTGTATAACAAGGTTTACAACTGCGTCATCATATAGGAAAGTTTGTCCGTTTTGCACCGCTTCAGTTGCGCCAATCATTTTTATATATCTTGTAACAGTTGTTTTTGAAACTCCAGTAATATCAGCTATTTCTTTAATACTTTTCATAAGACACCTCCACAATATTAACTGCAATAATTATAACATGCCTGTTGCGGTTAATAATACAGTGAACAAAATATAATAAAAACTATGATATATTATTAATGGCAACTTGCCCTAAGAGGGGGTGTTATCTTGCTAAGAGAGTTTATAACGTTGATTATCGCACCTATTCTTGTAGGGTTAGTATTAGAGCTAGTTTCTCGGTGGTTAGACGAGAAAGACGATAATTAAAAGCAAGTTGCTACTGATCACACGCGTTTGTAATCGCACCAAACGTAAAAAAAGCCAGTCCTATTCGCAGTAGGACTGGCTTTCGTGTTATCGTGCTATAATTTATAACGTTTCGCACTTAAATTATAGCACGATTTTTATTTTCTATCAAAATAGATAATTGATTAACATAACTCAACATAAGCAATCAGTTTCCAGTGACTTTTAAGAAAATATGCAATACATTGGATTGAGAATATTAATCTTAGATAGTAAATTTGTAGGAGAAGATAAATGAATTTAAGTCAAATTATAAGAGAAAAAAGAAATGAAGAGTATCTAACACAAGAGCAACTAGCAGAAAAAATTTTTGTTTCAACTAAAACAATTTCTAATTGGGAAACAGGTAAAACAATGCCTGATATTGACAGCTTGATTCGATTGGCTAATTTTTTTGAATTATCTTTAGATAATTTATTATTGGAGGGTTCAATTATAGTTAAGGACATAAAAAAGAAAGCGGATATAAGAATAATAAAAATTATGTGCTTTATAACATTTAGTACTAATATTATTTTTTTATTCTCTATATTTACTCAAAATACGTTTGGTTATATAGCACATCCAGTGCTAATTGCTATAATATGTGGAGCACTAGCGAATTTGTTTTCATTGTTTTATTTCACTATTAAATTGTCCAAGTATGATGATAAAAGATATTCTAAATTGGATGCTTTATTTAGCTTATTAATTTTTTTACTAGTTTTAGGATTGTTAGTTTATCTAAATAGTAAGTAAACACAAAGGAGAGAAAAAAATGATAGAAAATATTATTTTAATGTTATTAGTTATAATTTCTTTAGGGCTGAGTTTTATGAAGAATGAGTTTGCACCACTATTAGTAGTTATGACTATGATAATTGCAACTTATTTGTTATATAAAAGAGATTTAATTAGGCCATACAAAAATAAAAAATAGTTGTTTAATCCTATATTAGATATAAATAAGCTAAAAGCCCTCAGAATGATTTTGAGGGCTTTTAATATTTTTTAAGGTAATTATCCATATATTTTCCTTAAAATCGTTGAAGTTAACATGAGCAAAAAAAACTTATTGTATTGAATAAACCATGATGTAAATTTATCTTGCCAAATATGTTTAAATATAAGAAACTGAAGTTATATTAAAAAGGAGGAGTGTTTATTTTGAATAAAAGATTATCTGGTTTTTATTTAACAATTGCCATTATAGGAATTATTACAGCAGTGCCAGTGTTGGGGAATATGTTAGACGTATTTAAGATTTTAACGTTTATTTTGTTAGGTTTTTCTATTTATGTGTTAATTAAACAGCCAAAAAGAATAAAAAAAACAGCAGCTGTATTAATGATTATTTCATGTGCGTTGTCATTAATAGGCGGATTAATTGTTTTAGGAGCGTTGGGAAGTATTTCTACAACAGATACAATGTCATCTTATGAAGCGGGAGAAGCATTAGGAACAATGGTAGGTGGATCTATCTTAGGAATGATATTTACTTTGCCAGCATGGGTTTTAAAGATATTAGCTATTATATTTTCATTCCAAGCATCAAGTAAATTAAAATCGTTAGATTAATTATTTAACTAATAAATTTCATAATCCGATATTATATTAAGCTCAAAAGCCGTCAGAATAATTCTGAGGGCTTTAAGTATTTTATAGGATAAATTTCATCGAGGTTAACATAAATCACGTTATGCCTAGTTATTTTTAATCAAAGAATTTTTCAAAAAGTCTGTCTTTGATAAGGTATAATCATTATTCGACGCCTCACTATATCCTGATACAGAAGTGGTTAAATAAAAGTCATTACCAAATAATTTATTTATTTTTTTCTCAAATTTCAAAAAATCTGTTTGTTTTAAAGTGGATGTCGCATATATTTCATCAACATGGTTATTGATTGCTAATATTTGACCTCCAAATTCTTTAATTTCAGATAAAAAATTACCTATGTTTTGTTGAGACGAACCAATATTAAATTTGATTATTGGCTCAATAATAGTTACATCTGCTTGGAGCAATGCTTTAAATATGACATAAGGAGTTAATTTTCTAAAATCAGAGGGTGTACTTACAGGACTAGAAAATTCAGCTTCAAGTAGAGTTATTTTAAGACCTATAAATTCGTAACCATACAATCCGTTCACAAAAACTTGTTCGACACTTTCTTTAATGGCATTTTGAAAAGATTTTTTTAGATAGCCATTACTAACTAAACTAGAATACCTATTTTCGTTGCTATCATTTGGTTCAACTTTTACTTTCATAGTAGCCCAATATGGATTTGGGTGTTCCATCATTATCATTTCAGCAACTGCTACTGAAGTAACTTGTTCCTTGAACTGAACTAGAGGAAGTGAAAGATTTAAAGAGTTAAATGAATAATATTCCCGTATAGTTGATTCTAAATATTCAATCTGAACTTGTCCAAACACCATCATTGATATCTCATGAGTTTGTATATTAATGGCTAAATCCAGTAATGGATCTTCAGCATTTAAAATAGTTAAGATTGCTAATAATTGATTTCGCTCTTCTTCGTTGATATTAAAAATGGTTTTTAATGTTGGTTTGAACATAGACTGAATATTATTTACTTTCTTTCCAAAATAATCATTTATTGATAACTTATTTTCACCTTTTAGCAAGATGATATCTGGACCTTGTACAGATACTGATTGGTTAAATCCAGATTCATTTATTGTATAAATATTTGATAGTTTTACAGAGGTATCTTCGTTAAATGTAACTATTTCTTTATTTAATAATGTACCAGAGTTTACTTTAATATACGTTTCCTTAGTTCCTGATGAATAGTCAATTTTATAGACATAACCACTAGTTTCTTTTGTTGGTATTTTTATCTCAGATAGAACACTTAGCAAATCTAGTAGGTTTGAAATTTGCCAATTTTTAATAGCAGAACCTACAAATAATGGAAATAGCTCTTGTAACATGATGGATTTTTTCATTTGTTTGGTTAAATCATCTATAGAAACTTCATCATCTGACAAGTATTTTTCAAGTAAAGCATTATTCATTTCAATTATTTTTTCTTTCGTTTCTAAGGTATCTAAAGTATCAGTTCTGATTAATTGGTCTGTCAATTTTATTTTAATATCTTCAATGACACTATTAGACATTTCATTTTTCATATCTGTTTTATTGATATATAAAATAATTGGTTTATTTATTTCTTTTAAAAGGTTAAATAACTTTCTTGTATGATTGTTTAATCTTTCAAGGCCTGAAACAACTAAAATAGCAACATCTATCGCATTTAGAGAACGTTCTACTTCTCCAAAAAAATCAATATGACCAGGCATATCTAAAAGGTTTATTTTCGTATCATTCCATAAAAAAGAGATTGCTCCTGTTTTTATAGTAATACCTCGTTCTTTTTCTAGTTGTAAAGTGTCTGTCAAAGTTGTACCTTGTTTAATACTACCTGTTTTGTGTGTTGGATTCGCTGTAGAGAACATAGCTTCAGACAAACTTGTCTTTCCAGCGTCAACATGTGCCATGATACCTATATTTATTATTTTTTTCATATAAAAAAGACTTCTATGGTTTTTCCTAGCAAATTACTCTAGATTCATACCATAGAAGTCTGTTCTCATTTCTTCATATGCATTTCTAGAGTATTTATTTTAAAAAAGGGTAAACTAAATAAGCCTTAAAAAAAGCAATTTTTATTTAATTTCCCTAAAAATAAATACTCCGAAGCATACTGATCCACTCACTTTAAATTATTTGAATTAAACATACTATAATGGACTTATTAAATCAATGAGATTCATTTAATTATAATATTAATAATACAATTAACTAAATAGTTATTTAACTTCATGGTAAACATAATCTCTATTTAACTAAGCAGCAACACCCACAAGGGTTTCAGTGACCAACCTTGTGAATCTTAACTGGTCTACCTCAAAATAAAAAAAGAAGCCTTATTTCTAGGGCTTCTTTTTTTCGTGAGATAGTGAAATTGTTTTTAGGAGAATAGGAGAACTTGTTATTTCATGTGTGACCTAATTGAAAGTTTCTTGAAGCGATTTGACGATATCAGCGTAATCTATCTCCTTTTTTTCACTACGAATTTTATTTGTTTTTATTTCTGCTTTAAATGTGTCAGTCATGAGTGATTGAATCTCTTTGAATGTTTGGTTTAATTCTTGAATGTCTTCAGAGGAAATCTCATAAGAATGATAGGCCATTTTAGTTAGTTGATTCACATTATTTCCGATACGATGTACTTCCGATTTTAATTGAATTAATTCAGAATAATCATTATAGGTGACTTCACCCGTGATGAGCATATGTAAGGCAAATGCTTGAAAATTTTTAAATTTGCCTGCTTCAACCTTCTCCATAACATATGCTAGTTCCTGGTCCGTAAAAGTAATTTCTTTTCGATTAGTTCTTCGTCTGCCATTTTTTTCCAAGTAAAAATCCCTTCTCTCTTTTCAGTCATTTTATACTTCTTTCCTTCTTGCGAGCATCGTGAGTGTCCGGACACTCACCTGATTTTGAAACGGACAGACCTCTCATTTAGGTCTGTCCGTTTCAATTTTTGGGAAGTTTCCCAATCCCTCAATCCTTTAAAAAAACTAATAAAAAAATTCAACTTTAAGAATAGTCATAGGTCTTTATAAAAAAATAAGGGATTGGGTGAACCCAAAAATTAACAAAACCTCCCTCAATTTTTGAAGAGGAGATTTTGTTAAAAAAGTCAATTGGGGAACCATTGACTATGCTTGCAAAACGAAAGGCTAACTTAAAAAGCCATGTTGTAACTTTTCAAGTAAGTCACTTTTTTGTTCTTCAGACAGAGTTTCTTTTTCTATTTGTTTTTTGAAGTCTGCTTCATGAGTTCCAAGTTTTAAACCTAGCACTTTGTCTTTAGCAACCCATTTTTCTTCTTGAGAAAGTTCTCCATTGTGTTCAATGTTAAACATTTTTTTACGTAAATCTTCTTGGCTACCTTTAGAAAAATCATCAGCATTTTTAGCTTCAGCTTTAAAAGAAAATTGATAACCTATGACAGGTTTCCCTCGACCTCTTCCATATTTTTTCTTGATAGTAAGACCTCTAAAGAGCGGAGTTAATTCTTCTTTAATTGGTTTTAAAATTGTTCTATCAATGTCCCCTTGCTTGTAACTTTTTGGAATATCCAAGAGTTCATTAAAATCTTCTTTAGAAAAATAAGCATAACCAGTAGTCCTAAATTGTTTTAGAAGTCTAAACATAGTTTTAGAATATCCACTACTCAGATCTCTAAATTCACTTAGTGAGTACCTAACCCATTGCTCAAGATTATTTAATAAAGGTAAAGCCATATCATGAACTTGTATTTCAACAAACGGTTCATCTGAATCACCGTTTATTTTAAATCTTGTAAACATGCGAAATTTTTCTACTGACAAACCACTAGCACTACGACTACTAAATTTTAGTTCCATTAATTTATCATATGTACTTTCTAAATCTTTTACAAAAACTTTTGTAGCAGTCATTTTATAGTTACTTAAATCTTTTAACTCATGAAATGGAAAAACCACAACATCATCATTTTTATCTCTCATTCGAGAAACAATGGAGAAAAAAAGATTCATTTCTACAGGAGTAAATTTTCTCAAAGGTATTGTATTTAATTCAGAATCATATTTAACAATTTCGTTAGCCATTTTATCACCTCAAAAAGATTATACATGTTACAAACGTAATTGTAAATACGTACTACGTTTATAAAAAACGTTATAAACAGATAATTATACGTCTATAAACAGATAATTCTACGTTTATAAACAGATAATTCTACGTTTATAAACAGATAATTCTACGTTCATAAAGCTTGAAACCCCTTGTCGCTCTAAGCTCAAACTAGTGCCTAAAAGAGGTTTAAAAGAGGTTATAAAAGAAGTTATAAAAGAGGAGCTATATATTTCCCACCTAAAAAGCACTTCTTTTTATTAATCTGATCTATGCGTAAGACTAAAAGATATAAAATAAGGAGTGAGAGAAAACCACTCTCACATTCAACTTGCAGCAGTCACTAACGTTCCTTCGCTAACAGAAAAAAACATCTTTAAAGAGATTCTTAGGTTGCTCTAAAACGCAAAAAAAGAGCTGTTTAAGCTCTCTTAGATAATACTCTTAATTTGGATAAGTAAAACGTCTTTCAGACGGTCAGGGTAAACCCTAACAACCCTAGATTAAAAATCGGTAGCAAATGATAAGAATAAAAAGCTATTTTATTTCCACCACTGCCACCATTTTTTATTTTCTATATTTTCTTCTAATAGTTTTGTATTTTTTTGTTGCTCGTAAAGTAGTAATTTTTGTTGCTGATTTAAAATTGTTTGGAGAGATTCTATCTGTTCATCTTTAGATTTTAATTGCTCATTTTTTTCTTTCAATTCATCTTCCAGAATTTGAAGAGTTTTTTCGAATTGTATTAGAGTGCTATCATCTGGATTGACCGAAATATTTTGAGTTGTGGTTGTTTCGGTATCTTTTTTAGAAATCTCTTGTATAACAAGGTTTACAACTGCGTCATCATATAGGAAAGTTTGTCCGTTTTGCACCGCTTCAGTTGCGCCAATCATTTTTATATATCTTGTAACAGTTGTTTTTGAAACTCCAGTAATATCAGCTATTTCTTTAATACTTTTCATAAGACACCTCCACAATATTAACTGCAATAATTATAACATGCCTGTTGCGGTTAATAATACAGTGAACAAAATATAATAAAAACTATGATATATTATTAATGGCAACTTGCCCTAAGAGGGGGTGTTATCTTGCTAAGAGAGTTTATAACGTTGATTATCGCACCTATTCTTGTAGGGTTAGTATTAGAGCTAGTTTCTCGGTGGTTAGACGAGAAAGACGATAATTAAAAGCAAGTTGCTACTGATCACACGCGTTTGTAATCGCACCAAACGTAAAAAAAGCCAGTCCTATTCGCAGTAGGACTGGCTTTCGTGTTATCGTGCTATAATTTATAACGTTTCGCACTTAAATTATAGCACGATTTTTATTTTCTATCAAAATAGATAATTGATTAACATAACTCAACATAAGCAATCAGTTTCCAGTGACTTTTAAGAAAATATGCAATACATTGGATTGAGAATATTAATCTTAGATAGTAAATTTGTAGGAGAAGATAAATGAATTTAAGTCAAATTATAAGAGAAAAAAGAAATGAAGAGTATCTAACACAAGAGCAACTAGCAGAAAAAATTTTTGTTTCAACTAAAACAATTTCTAATTGGGAAACAGGTAAAACAATGCCTGATATTGACAGCTTGATTCGATTGGCTAATTTTTTTGAATTATCTTTAGATAATTTATTATTGGAGGGTTCAATTATAGTTAAGGACATAAAAAAGAAAGCGGATATAAGAATAATAAAAATTATGTGCTTTATAACATTTAGTACTAATATTATTTTTTTATTCTCTATATTTACTCAAAATACGTTTGGTTATATAGCACATCCAGTGCTAATTGCTATAATATGTGGAGCACTAGCGAATTTGTTTTCATTGTTTTATTTCACTATTAAATTGTCCAAGTATGATGATAAAAGATATTCTAAATTGGATGCTTTATTTAGCTTATTAATTTTTTTACTAGTTTTAGGATTGTTAGTTTATCTAAATAGTAAGTAAACACAAAGGAGAGAAAAAAATGATAGAAAATATTATTTTAATGTTATTAGTTATAATTTCTTTAGGGCTGAGTTTTATGAAGAATGAGTTTGCACCACTATTAGTAGTTATGACTATGATAATTGCAACTTATTTGTTATATAAAAGAGATTTAATTAGGCCATACAAAAATAAAAAATAGTTGTTTAATCCTATATTAGATATAAATAAGCTAAAAGCCCTCAGAATGATTTTGAGGGCTTTTAATATTTTTTAAGGTAATTATCCATATATTTTCCTTAAAATCGTTGAAGTTAACATGAGCAAAAAAAACTTATTGTATTGAATAAACCATGATGTAAATTTATCTTGCCAAATATGTTTAAATATAAGAAACTGAAGTTATATTAAAAAGGAGGAGTGTTTATTTTGAATAAAAGATTATCTGGTTTTTATTTAACAATTGCCATTATAGGAATTATTACAGCAGTGCCAGTGTTGGGGAATATGTTAGACGTATTTAAGATTTTAACGTTTATTTTGTTAGGTTTTTCTATTTATGTGTTAATTAAACAGCCAAAAAGAATAAAAAAAACAGCAGCTGTATTAATGATTATTTCATGTGCGTTGTCATTAATAGGCGGATTAATTGTTTTAGGAGCGTTGGGAAGTATTTCTACAACAGATACAATGTCATCTTATGAAGCGGGAGAAGCATTAGGAACAATGGTAGGTGGATCTATCTTAGGAATGATATTTACTTTGCCAGCATGGGTTTTAAAGATATTAGCTATTATATTTTCATTCCAAGCATCAAGTAAATTAAAATCGTTAGATTAATTATTTAACTAATAAATTTCATAATCCGATATTATATTAAGCTCAAAAGCCGTCAGAATAATTCTGAGGGCTTTAAGTATTTTATAGGATAAATTTCATCGAGGTTAACATAAATCAAATTATACCAAGTGAAACTACTGATTTTTATCTTTTGAAAGGATTAATTTTGTATCTTTTTTTGAATTACCCATGATGTAAATGTCTTTATCTATGTTATATAGATTTAAGTT
>NZ_JBMEAO010000033.1:0-14528 GCF_048815235.1 Vagococcus fluvialis | reverse complement strand
GATTTTGTAATAAGCATTGCGCCCTATTCGGTTACAATCATTATAACAAAATAGACCATATAAAGCCATAAATACTGCAAGCTATCACATTGTAATACAAATCACTTCGTTCTTGTATTACAATGTGGCTTGAAAAGGGGGAAGTTTCACTTTCCCCTTTTATCCCCTTTGGATTGTGTCGATTTGCTTTACGCAAACGCCACCTACCCATTTTATAAAAATAAAATGGGCAAAAGATCTTTCTTTTTGTCATACAAAAAGAAGAAAAAAGAGACGAATTTCGCCTTCCGAAATCGTCCCTCTTTTTTCTAAAACCATGGATGAACGAACCAAAAATCTCTCGAATTTTGGTTGTTCATCCACTAAAAATATAAGACCAGTAGCGAAATGACTCGCTACTGGTCTTACAAGTCAAAAACATTGTATCGTCCTTGTACGATACAACAAAAAAAGTAGTCGTCTTTTGACAACTACCAAATTCCAACCCGCTATTCGTTATCCAAAATCAATTTGATCGAGCATGGTTTCACGACTGGCTTGATCTAACCCGAGATAAGTGAGGGTCATAGCTTCACTGGAATGGTTCAATAAATGCATGACTAAACCAATATTATAATTCGATTGCGTATAGACCCGATAAGCGCCTGTTTTTCGCATGGTGTGCGTCCCTAGATAGTTAATACTTAAAAGATCACCAACTCGTGCCATAATCTTATAAAACTGTTTCTCCGTGATATGACGGTCAGGACGAGCAGTTGAAGGAAATAGCCACTCAGAATTCATATTTTGTTGGACCAACCAATCATGATACATCAATAAATCTTGTTGGACAGGTTTTAAATACAAAGTATTCGCTTTACCTGTCTTTTGATCATGAATGAAAGCAGTCTGTTTTACTGTTCCGTCAGGATTGAATACGTCTGATTTCTTTAGCTTCATGACGTCACTCACACGTAACAAAGTCGCTTTTCCAACTTGGAAGATCGTGTAATTTCTGCGACCTGCACGGAAACTATCGAGCAAGGTGTCTTGAACCATTTTTAAAACATTTGAATCTTTTATGGGAAGAACAATTTGTTGCGCCATGATTCATATATACCTTTCTGAAATTAAATAATTAAATAAATAATTAATTAAATAATTAAATTGTTTATTTATTGATGACCAGGACCGTATTTCTAAACTTCTTTTATGGTTTATTATATCACTTAACAAAAAAACAGCCCCCATTATCTAACCACTAGATAATGAGGGTTATTTTAATGGTATTTTTGAGGGGTTATTATCTAATTATAGACCCTAAACAAACATCTTTTGTAAAAAGCCTTTTTTCTGTTCTTTCAACAAATCTAACTTACGTTGATGAAGAGCGATAGTGTCGTCGAGTTGTTTGAAGAAAGTTCCGATTTTTTGTTGTTCTTTTATACTATTTGGTACTACAACCGATAGTGCTTTTAACGATCTTTGGCTAACACCTTTAGCTGTGCCTCCACTTGACAAAGCCGATAAGCTATTAAAAACTATAGGAGATTTCAATAATATAGCTAAAAAATCATTGGTCATCATCTTCTCTTTAGCTTCAAAGGCTATAGTTCTTTGACTTAAAATATAGCCTTTATCATCAGGTACTTGTGCCACATTTCCCATTGGAGCCTCAGTTGTGAATAAAACGTGTCCTTTTTTTAACTCTTTCCCAGCCATCCATTTGTTATATAATTCCTCATCGCCATAATGAGCATCAGCTAAGGGATCAATATATCCGTTTTTTACATTCAAAGCTGATAAAGCTAGATAACCAGATGTACTCCAATTCATGCCTAATTTTTTTGGAGTTCTACCTCTAAAATCTATTGTAGATGATATATTATCAAAAAACTTACGCTGTTCCCAATCGTCAGCAAACCCCGCAAATCGCAATTCTGGAACTTTGGCACCATTTTTAGGGAACATTTTTTGTAAGTATCCTTTTTTCTGTTCTTTCAACAAATCTAACTTACGTTGATGAAGAGTGATAGTGTCATCTAAATGTTTGAAGAATGAACCGATTTTTTGTTGTTCTTCAATCTTAGGTAGTTCTAGATTTAGATTAGAAACTGCAGGATAGTTAACATATATTTGCGTTCCCCCCTGAACAATTCGTTTAACTTTTTCTCTAAAAGGACCATTAAGTGTGGTATATGCAAAATTAGAATCAAAGTTTTCTTTCGGTGAAATAATTTCAGTTCGTTGATTGATAACATATTCGTTATCTTTTTCTACCAGTAAAGTTCTTCCAATAATTGTTCCATTAGCAGTTTTATCATTTAGCACCATAGTGAGCTCTCCAGAATTAACAACTCGTCCATCTGTAATTTCATTTGATATTGCGCGAATATTTTGATCAACGTATTGGCTATTTAATCCATAGCTACCAATTGAAATAACTTTGTATACACCATCTTTGTCAAAATACTTTTCAATAGCTGTTCCGCCTCTGTGATTAGCTACGTCAGATAACTTACGCTCTTCCCAATCGTAAGTGAACCCTTCAAACCTCAATTGCGGTATGTTTTTACTCATCATCCTCACCTCTCAAAAGAAGACGCATTGATTCAATAAGAGCTGCATTCTCTTTTGTTTCCGCAAACTCGTCAATCATGGCTAACAGTTCTTTTTCTTGATGAACTATTTCCTTATTAATATTGATGATGTCCGTATTGACTTTTACTAGGTCAACCTCTGGTTCTTCCTCGAACGTATCGACATAACGAGGAATATTTAAGTTGAAATCATTCTCTTTAATTTCATCAAAACTGGCTACATGGGCATATTTTTCCATATCTTCTCTTTTTTTGTAAGTCGATACAATTTTATCAATGTGCGTATCCAATAAAATATTTTGATTTTTTTGTTTTTCAAACTCTTGGGAAGCATCGATGAACAACACATCACGAGTAGAACGATTTTTCTTAAGTATAATAACGGTTGTTGGAATACTTGTTCCAAAGAATATATTAGCCGGTAAGCCAATCACTGCCTCAATCGCCCCCATTTCTAAGAGAGACTGACGAATCGTTCCTTCCGCAGCTCCTCTAAATAGCACACCATGAGGTAATACGATTCCCATTGTTCCAGAGTCCTTCAAATGATAAAATCCGTGCAACAAGAAAGCGAAATCAGCTTTTGACTTAGGAGCTAATTTCCCAAAACGTTCAAAACGTGGATCTGATAAAAACTTATCTGCGGCTGACCATTTTGCCGAATAAGGAGGATTCATCACCACAGAATCAAATTGATAAGGTTCTTCTGTCGGCCAATCGGCATCTAAGGTGTCACCGTTATGAAGATTCATTCGCTCTTTATCAACGCCATGAAGAATTAAATTCATACGTGCTAAGTTGAATGTAGTCGTATTTAATTCTTGACCGTGATAATGAACTTGTTTCGGATTTATCAAGTGTTGACGGATATTTAACATCAATGAACCCGACCCCATTGTTGGATCATAAATATGGAATGGTGCGCGTGATTCTTGACCAATAGACGTGATTTCTGACATGATTTTTGAAACAGCTTGAGGTGTATAAAATTCGCCTGCTTTTTTACCAGCTCCTGCCGCAAATTGTCCTATTAAATACTCGTAAGCATCCCCAATGACATCGCCATCATGTCCAAACAAATCAACTTCATCTAGAGCGCGTAGTACCTCTGTAATAGTCACGTTTCGTTGTTGGGCATTAGACCCTAATTTAGTCGAGTTTAAATCGATGTCCGCAAATAATCCGCTAAATTCTTCCCCTTGACGCTCTAATTCATTAAAACCTGCTTGTAAGTCAGTCAAATTAAATTCATATTGATCCGCTTTTAAGCGGTAGCTATAAAATAATTGTTCTGGTTGAATAAAGTAACCTTGTTTAGGTTGAATATTAGCTATTAGATCAGCTTTATCTTCTTCATACCACTCTATAAAGCTGTCGTATTGAACGGATCGTTCTGGAAATATTTCTGTCTTTCCATTTTCTTGTTCATAGACTTCTCTAAGCTGCGCATCCGATAAGAACTTATAGAAAATCAATCCTAATAAATAATTTTTATACTCACTGGCATCCATCTTGCCACGTAAGATATCTGCGGAAGCCCATAGCTGTTGTTTTAAATCGGTCGACATTATAATTCCTCTTTCCATTTTTGAATGTATTCAAACTGTTGTTTTAATCGTTCTTCTAGCACTTTTGTTCGTCTTCGGTACTTTTCACCGGTTTTCGTTTCAAAATCCTCTTTACTGATGCTCATGGAATCAAGTAAGTGTGTTAAATAAGGAATGGTTGCTTGCTCTTTCTGATATTCATTCATGGCAGACTGTAAAAACTCTAACGATAAGCCAAATTCGTCAGACTCCTGTTGGAGTCTTTTTTGGATTTCCTTTTGAATAGAAGTTTCTTTTAATTGTGTGATATCAATGTCTTCTGCTGTTTTTACTAAGTGATCTTTTAATTCATGATACATTTGTTGAATCATTGGGTCTTTTTGTTGGATTTCTTTTTCAAATTTTTCGACCGCTCCTTTTTCATTATCCTGAATCGCTTTTAGAAGTTGATTGATATAGAAACTGTCTACAATATCTTTATGTGTCGCGTTTAATTGAGACGAAAACGTAATCTCTTGTAAGAGATTATCAAAGTCATCGTCCATTTCGGCTTCTTCTTCGATGATTTCTTTTATTTGCACTTTGACGTTTTCTGTTTTTCCTTGGTATTGTGGTAATTGATTCACAACATATGAAAACTCTTCAGCTTCCTCTTCGTATTGATCATAGCTTCGAAGCGCTTTATAACTTTTTTCTAATTTTTGATAAGCACTCACTTGTGCAATCATAGTTTTAAGATCATTAGGATTCTCAGATAAATCTAAATCGGCTTGAGCATACAGACTAGACAAGTCTCGAAATTCTTTTTTGACCTCTTCATATTCTCTTGGAATAAGTTGATCAAAGTCTTGATGTTCATTTGAAAATAAGCGAAACGTTCGTTGAACATTCTCTTTCATCGTGAATGGCTTTCGGAAAGTCACAATCGTTCCTGACTCTTTACCTGTATAGATACGATTGGTTCTAGAGAAGGCCTGAAGTAGTTTCTGGTAATTTAATTCTCTGTCCACATATAAAGTTTGAATGGTTGGAGAATCAAACCCTGTTAACAAACGATCAACAACAATCACAAAATCTAACCATTGGCCATCTGTTTGATACTGCTTCTCTTTACGTGCTAAGCGTTTATTAATATTTTGATTGTAGAGTTTCTCATCTTGATAAGGAGACACATCAAATTGATGGGCATAGTCTTCCATAATGGCAACTAATTCATCGTCTTGTTTATTTTTTTCCAATTGATCAGGATTAGTTGAGAAGGTAATCGCCACTCTTGGAAAATCCTTATCAATCAATTGATGACGTTTGTCAAAATTCTGTCCACTAAATAGACTCCCATCAGCCTTCATTTCTTTTAACAACTGATAAATACGTTTTGCTTGTTGAATGGAATGAGTCGTAAGGATAGCCGACATGGTGGGAAAGCCATTTTTTACGTTAAATTTTTTAACGATGCTTCGGCGATTAAATATTTTTTGTAACATTTTTCGGATATATTCATCTTTTTCGTATAATTCCCTAGGCAATAGTTTTTCTTGTTCGAATGGATCGTCTATCAACTCACCATTATTGACATTAACGACGACAGCTTCTTGATCCTCTTCTGATATCAAGGAATGATATTCTACTTGAAACCCTAAAACAGCCCCATCATCCATGGCATTTTTAGTTGTATAAGAATGAAGTAATGGGCCGTACTGTTGGCTCGTTGTTCGAGCAAAGGTGCCGTTTTCTTGCTTTTGATTTTCCTCAAAAATAGGCGTTCCTGTTAAGCCAAACCAAGTTGAATTAGGCAATATTTTTTTTATCTTCCGCATTTCCTCATCACTTACGGCACGATGTGCCTCATCTACAATAAATACAATATGTTCTTTTCTTAATTTTTCAAATTGATTGGACCCTTTTTCTTCACTTTCTCGTTTGGCACTCCGCATAGCTGCCGACAATTTTTGAATGGTGGTAACTAAAATTGTATTATTATTTTTTGATGACAAAAGTTTTTGCGTCAACTGTTTTTGATTTTTAATCCCTACGATTAAGGTATTACTAACAGTTTTTCCTGATGTTTGCCCAGTATGATACTCTGATGCAAATTTGGTAAACTCGTCTTGAGTTTGAGCATCTAAATCGGTACGATCCACCACCATGACCGTACGATCAACCCCGATAGAATTTTGTGCTAATAACTTGGTCGCAACAAAACTAGTAATAGTCTTACCTGAACCAGTTGCGTGCCAGATAAATCCACCTTCATGTTGAGCCGCTTTTTCACGGATTTTACGAATAGCATGGATTTGATACGGTCTTAAAGCCATTAGAAACTTTTGGTTTTTTTGATCATCCACTAGTATGGTGTATTGGCTAATCAATTCATGGGCATTGGGAATACGCAAGACTGTTCGGGTAAAATCAAATAAATCGGGAACGGTTTGATTATCTTCTGTTCGCCAATTAAATAAGAATTTTTTCATCCGCTTATAAGCTTCCGGTGTATCTTCAATTGGTCTAGCAAAATATCGCGTGTCTACTTTGTTTGAAATCACCATAATTTGAGTGGTGGCATAAATCCCTTTAAAAAAGCCGTCTTCCGCATAACGTTGGATTTGATGATAAGCTTGCATGAAGCCATCTTTCGCAGACTCTTTTTTTAGTTCAATGTGAATGATAGGAAGGCCGTTAATCAATAAACTCACATCGCCACGATCAATTCTATTGGTATCAGGAACAACTTGATGGACCACTTCATAAGAAGATGTTCCTCCTGAAATATCTTTATTTCGAAAGGCTTCTAAGGTTATTCCTTGACCATCTTCCCGTTCTAACGAGATTTGAGCGACACCATTTTCACCTCTCAACCATTGGGACGCTAAAAATGGTGTACCAGTTAAACGTGAAAACTCTACTTTCACTTGGTTAAATTCTTTATCTGTTAATAATTTATCTTCTAATAAGGATAAGTTAATTCTGTTTAAATGACCTCTAAAATTTTGCCATAAAGCGTCTTCTGATTTAAGATCTGGTCGATAAGTCCATTGATTTTCTTTTTCACTTAAGATTTGAATAAATTGATTTTCAATCATTTGTTCAGAATGCCCCACTGTATCTCCCTCATTTCCATAGTTGCCACCATTTTTTAGATAGTGGTTTAATTTCTTCTTGTTCCTGTGTTTCCAACTTTTGTTCTTCTAACTCATTTAATTGTTTTTTAAGCTTTTCGACTTCTTCTTTTAGTATTTCTTCTTTCTCTTGTTTCATATCATCTTCCGGCGCTTTAAGAGATTTCAGCTCATTTATCTCAGCTTTATATTCTTCCAGTAGCTTTTTATCTTGTAAGGCTAGACGTTGTTGTTGATCTAATAGATTTTGATTTTTTTCAATAATTTGTTGTAGCAACTGAATCTGTACATCTTTTTGTTCAATCTGTTTGATAAAAAAAGTTGTCCGCCCGCTGTCCGATACTTGTCCGTCTTCTGTCCGGATTTTTTCTTTGTCTTCTCCGAATAATTCGCTAGCGTTGTCTTCAATGCTTTTTGTAGTTGTCCGTTCACTGTCCACCCTTTGTCCATTCGCTGTCCGATTGATGTTTTCTTTTATATATCGGACACCTTCAGCATTAATCATTTTTATTTTGTTTGAGTTAATATATATATATTGATGTACATCAGTGTTTTCTTGCTTATCTATAAATCTATAAATCTTTTGCCGACTTATGTTCAATTCTTTAGCTAACTGACTAATTGTTAAGCTCTCACTCATAATTAAATTTCCTGCCTTTTAACGATTGGTAGATACTGTTCAATTGACTTTTTAAGGTACTTTCCAATATTTACTTTGGAATAAGGTAATTGTTTATCCTGAACGTATGAAAGATGTTTTTTAACTCCATCTATACCCCTTAATTCTTTGAGTTCATCGTACTTAGGATATACATTTTTTTGTAAAGCTGCCATGATTGCTATATCTGTCATGTCATATGGTGCTAAAAGGAAATGCTCCAAAAGTAGCTTTGTATATTTACTTTTTATAGCTTCAATCGCTAGCTTATCCTCTCTATCTTCTCTTTGAGACATAGCTTCTTTGTAAGTTGTATCTTCTATTTTATAGCTGTTATCCTTAGTCATATGTCTTTTCGTGATGTGAAAGATAATCGAATCAATACTTCGCCCTTTTTTTATTTTTTCGTAGGTTACCTTAAAATGTGTATGGGAATTGATTTCATCTAGCGGTTTTTTTATTATCCATGATTCAAAATTATCAAAACGTGGATATTCATCGACAGTATCAGTTAACATTCTTAAATCTTTAACCGTAATCGAAGGATTACGATAACCTTCTACTTGTTCAGTTCTTCTTCCACCTTTTCCCGTGTAGTGCTCGTACTGGTTATAAAACATACACAACCATTTATATAAAATAATGCTATATTTACTATTTAATTCCATGATGTCACTAATAGCGTATTGGGTAAAATTCTGTTTTAAATCAATTAAATAAGGCATAATATCTTGATTAAATCGTATCATGACTTCGTCATTGTAGTTGTTCCATTTAACGGTTGGAATCGGCACTATACTTATCATTTCATAACCTTCATTTTTTACTTCTTTTATTTGAAAAAAAGCTTGTTTTTGCATCTTTTCAATGGCTTCTTTAAAGCGACTATGTTTATCATTGTCTGATACTTTAAAGAACGTGAAAAGCTCTTTTTTTGATAAAAAAATCGTATTATCTTTAGGTGGATTATCTGTATCAATACAAGACACAGCTAATTCAAAAATTTTTAGAGGAGTTTTATCCATTTTTGCGACACTAGAAATTAAATCATTATGTTCTACTACTTTACGCTTGTTGAGTTCATTCAAAGTTAACATCGAATTCTTATTTGTTTCGTTATTTTTACTTATACTAGACATATAAAAACGCTCCTTTGCGTATTTAAGTTAATCCTAGAAAAACAACAACTATATCTGTTTCTCTAAGATTTTATTATAACACAAAGCCCCTAGGTTTATTTATTTTTTCTAGGTATATACACCGTTTTTTCTAGGTATATACACCGTTTTTTCTAGGTATATACACCGTTTTTTCTAGGTGTTTAAATAAAAGGATACTTGTTATTACTGACTTTCTTATCACACAAAAGAATAAAAGATTAAAATATATAAGATAAATATATATAGGCTTCACCTTTTTTAACCTATTGATAAAATAGTAACACCTAACAACAAAATAATAATTCTAATTCAAATAAAAGTACTCGGCATCAATTTAAATCCAATCTTATAACGCTGTTAATCCTCTAATTTTTGTATCTGCTTGAACGCTCGTTGTTGAGTACTAATACTTATGCCTGTTTTTCGTTCAATCATTTTATAAGTTAGTCCACTTTGCTTTAAATCATATGCCAGTTGTAATTGTTCCTGAGTATATTTTTTTGGTCGTCCTTCTCTAAAATTGGGATCATGAGCTTTCGCATAGCGTTTGCCATCTTGGGTACGCTCTACAATTAAGGATCTTTCAAACTCAGAGAAGGCACTAAAAATCGTATAGATGAGCTGTCCAGTTGCAGTATTATCAATCAAACCAATGTTAAGCACGTGAATACTTACGTTTTGTTGAAATAGTTCTTGAATGAGTTCAAGGGCTTCTTTTGTGTTTCGTGCAAAGCGATCCAATTTAGTGACAATTAACGTATCACCTGACTCTAATCGTGCCAGTAACTCTTGAAATTCAGGTCGATTTTTAGTTGACCCAGTAATCTTTTCTTGAACAATCGTTTCTGCACCTGCATCCCTTAATTGTTTAATTTGATTATCTAATTTTTGTTCTAAAGTACTCACTCGTGCATAGCCATACTTCATAATTAACATATCTCCAATCTTGACTGTCCATTTTCATCGAACCATAAAGATTTCAATCTGATTAATGTTTTTTCTTGATACCCAGTGGATCTAGCTATTCGTTTTAAACTTAATCCGTCAAGCATATAGTCGTACGCTAGTGTTTCTTTACTGCTTAAGTCTTTTCTACTCTGATACTCTTTTTTTGTCATAGTATTCCCCCTCCATTTATAACCGTAAGTTATGACCTTTTATTATCCTTGATTTTATAATACCATCATAAACTAGTCAAAACTGTTAAGATATGACCAACGTATATAAGTCTTAGAAATAAGACAATAGAAGAAATGTTTACAAAAAAACCATGCAGAAATTCTGCATGGTTTTTTATTTGTTTATATTTAAAGACAGCATATCTTCATCGGTTGCAATACAATGTACTCCAGTCGTGTCTTGCCAGTATAGTAAGTTAACTGCTGAATTGTCTGTATTATCAATGTTTTGAAGTTTTTTCATTTCTTGAATAGCAGACCCAAAATCTTCAGTTATTTTGTTTTCAATCTCTAATATTGAAATATATTCTTCTCTAATACTTTCAATCGTTGGTTCGTTGGATTTTAACTTTGATAATTTACCTAAGGGATTCTTATTGTTTATGTTTTTTTCTGAGCTAGTCAATTTTTTTGATATACCTTTACTACGATTACGGAAATTCCCATAAATAAATAAAGTATGATCTAATATGTTTTGGAAATTTTCTGTTGACTGTTTAATGAATTCTGGATGTTCTTGAGTGTCCAAGCATAATCTTAAGTATTTAATTCGTAAAAGTAACAAACTAGAAAGAAGAGTGAAATAAGCATCGCTATTTTTATATTCAGAAGCAGTATTTTCATTAATACTATCAAGAATTTCATAACGAGTTTTTAACTTTCCAGCGTCTCTTTCGACTAAGGCTAAGCGAATAATCATATCTTGGGAAAAGTAGCCGATTGTTGAATGTTGATCATATAATTCTTCTACCACATCAATAGCAGAAGACAAATCAGCTATGCTTGTTATTTCTTGACGTAATAAAATGTGGTCTAGTTCTTTTTGGATCACATCTAATTTTTTATTAACCACTTTGAATTGTTCCATAATAACTAGAGTATTCATTGCTTGCATAGCAATAATAGGTGCTACTATTGGTAATGAAGCAGCTACGGGAATAAAACCAGATTGTCCAACGATACGACCACTCTCCATAACAGCTGATCCTACTCCACCACTAGAAAGTTTCATAAGAAGTTCCGGATTTGCTGTTGCCATAAATAATTTTGAAGAAAGATTTGTGGAAACAGCGGTAAGTCCGACCCCACTTGATATGACTAAATTAGACATGACTGTTGGAGAAATGCTCATTTGATTTTCCATATATCTTCCTGTTTTAAGATAATTTAGAGATAGCTTTTGAATCAACTGTTCTCTATCTTCTCCTTTTATTTCTAACAGTTGCATATTTTGTTGTTCTAAATCCGTTTCAGTCATATTTTCCTCCTGTATTCTTTTTTTGGTTGTTATAGATCTTCTGTTTTAATTTCGTAATAGCCCTCGTAATAATAACTCGCATCAATTCCTTTGAAAAATTGTTCTTTACCTAAATCTTTGGTTAATGCGTTTTGAATTAGATATTTTAATTCATTGGTGCTGACTGTACTACGGATCATAGCATTTAAATATTCATCCTTATCAATTTGATTCCAATCGACAATTTTGTGTAGTTTATTTTTAAGAATTAAATCCAACCAGATACGAGTGGCTCGTCCATTGCCTTCCCTAAAAGGATGCGCCACATTCATATCCGAATACTTATCAATAATTTCATCAAATGTTTCTTGAGGTAATTTATCAATATATTCAAGTGTTTGCGCTAAAAAAATACGTGGCGCAAACTGAAAATTCCCTTTCGCAATATTCACTTCTCGAATTTTTCCCGCAAAGTCGTAAATATCTTGAAATAAAAAATGATGAATATCCGATAAGCCTTGAAACGTCCCAATTTCAAGATCCTCTATTTTGCCAGACTCAAACAACTCTTTGGCTCTTGTTTTCGTTAAGAGTTCTTCTTGCTTAGCTAACTCTGCTGAATTGGTTAAGCCTAATTTATTATCTAAAACCACAGGATCCCCTCACTCTCTATTTTTTCGGAAAGATTCTTTTGAAAATTTTTGGACGTTGATCAAACCATGTTGAAGCGGTATACATTAATCGAAAACTGCCATAAATTCCAGCACCGATTAATCCAAATCCACCTAATCCAAGAATGACTGCCCCATAAGGATGTTTAGGCTGTATCTCCATCACTGTGTCATACAAAATATGCAAACCCCAACCATCCCAGATCCCTTTATAAATCCATCGTCCGATGAGAATACCGACAACTAAGAAACAGAACAGGCAGACAATGTTCGCAATCAGAATACCGTAACGTTCGACAATCTCACGTTTGCGATCTGCTTTTATCTGCTCTTTTTGTTCATTCAGTTCTTTTTTCAAAGCGAGTAATGCTTGTTTTTCAACTTGAATGTCTTTCAGTATGGTCGCTTTTAAGTTTTCTGCCTCTAAACGATGGAGTTGTTCTTGAATGGCAGACTCAATTTTTTGATTCGCAACAGCTTCTATTTTTTTTTGGTAGTCCCGAAAGTCTTTATTAACTTCTTGACGGACTAATCGGTCTAGTTCTGGAACGTTACTGAAATCAATTTTGCCATTTTTATAAGCATTTAATACTTGAACAACGAGTTGTTCATCTTTATTCATCGACTCATCCCCCAATCATGATCTTTTGTTGGTTTCTTTTCGGACTGCACGTCTCTATTCTCTTGTTTTTCTAGGCTTTTCTGTTGTTCTTGCTCGTAATTTTTCATGTCCTTTGAAAAGCGACGTTCAAAATCATCGAGGATTTTCTCTTTTGTTTGCTTTAATTTTCTTGTAATGCGTTGAGTAAGTTCTGGTACTCGTCCTGCAAGCTGTTTGATTGTGTCAATAAATCGATTAGTTGTTGATTCTCGTTTGAGAGCTTCTGATTTTCTTGGTTCAATTGCTTGTTCAAGGCTAACAATTTCTGATTCTCTTTGTTGAGTGTCTCGCTCAAGCGGAGTAATCGCTGGTTCTCGTTGTTCAACAGCTCTAAATTCGTTTTGTCTTGCTCGGTTTTCCAACTCATGTAAAATGGTCTCCCTTCCAAAATCAGAACCCAATCGGGTCTCTCGTGCTCGTCTTTGCTTATTATTGGCGTCTAAAAAGGCGTATGAGAACGTTTGGCCTCTTTCTGATAGAATTACACCATTATCGGATAAACGCTCTTTAAACGTCTCATATGAGCTCACAGAGACATCTTGAAGCGATTTATTGATTCTTTCTCTCAAATCATCCATGTAAGAATACTCATTTTTGGCGATTAGTTCTTTTTCTGTCTCTGTTTGGCGCTCTTTTGGTGGCTCTAAAATGTGCCAGTTTTCTCGAGAAGCGAGTCGATCATTCATTTCTCGTGCTCGTTGAACGCTTTCTCCTTTTTGTTCTCTTAATTTCTTTCCTGTCTCTAAATTGACCTTATTGACAATGATGTGGTTGTGTAAGACGTGATTTTTTCCGTCTAAATGCGTATACACAGCACTTTGATGATTAGGGTAGAGATTTTCTGCTAACTCAACGCCTAAATCGTTGGCTTTTTGCCAGTCCTTTTGTACTTTCGGATTCAGTTCATCTAAGGCGAAAGATTGGGTAATACGCAAGACTTGATTGGATTCTTTCGTTTGGTTATGAAGTTGTCGAATGACATCAAATTGTTCTTTGGCAATAAAGGGATCAATCCCGTTGGTTCCACCCACGGCAACTGCCCGACAATTTGTCAGTTCCACAGGACGTTCCAATTGATGGTCTTGTAGCCACTGTTCAGTTTTTTCATGCATGGGTCGGTCTTGACCTAAAGCATAATTAAGGGCGCTCGCTGCACTTGCGCCATTGCTTATTTTTGCAATTGTTGCCATAACTCTTTATACCCCTTTTGAGCTTGAGCGAGTACTCCGTATGTATAGCGTAAAGCCTCGATCAGCTCTTTATCTTGGTTGTCCATCCGATCGAATTGATTGAGTTTCTTGGCGATTTGATTTAAATTGGTTCCTTGTTTTGAGAGTTCTAATAATAAAGATTTCGCTTGGTCATGTTCGAGATAAGGTTTTTTTAAATGAGATTTTTGTGCTAATTTTTTCGCATAGAGATTCGGAGAGAGTCCATATGTTTCTCCTGAAATTTTCAGCTTATTGTATTGTTCTTCAGATAATCTAAATTGAATGTATTTTGTTTGATTTTGTGATACTTCTTTCTGATCCATAAATAGCCTCCTCAAAGATAAAATGCCCCAGCGCTCATTCCTCAATCGCCCTTTGTCATTGATTTTGTAATAAGCATTGCGCCCTATTCGGTTACAATCATTATAACAAAATAGACCATATAAAGCCATAAATACTGCAAGCTATCACATTGTAATACAAATCACTTCGTTCTTGTATTACAATGTG
>NZ_JBMEAO010000032.1:0-15482 GCF_048815235.1 Vagococcus fluvialis | reverse complement strand
TGAATCTATAACTGTATGATATTTGTTAGTAAACTTTGATGGAACGCCGTATGAGGTGAAAGTCTCACGTACGGTGTGGACTGGGGGAAAAGCTGGAGACTATTTCAAAAGCTTACCTATCAGTATCCAGCGTTGAATGCGTAGAAAGAGGTCTAAATCCCTTAAAAACGATGCTTGTGGTTATGAGTAATGCAGAAAGTGGGGGAGGGTTAGCTTTAGCGACTTCTCCAATGGCAAAAAAGGTGCTAGGAATATCTAATGTGACTAGAAAATATGATATGCCTTACCATAAAGACTTGTTGATTGTTCCTCCACGTATGAACCTTTATATCCAAAAGAATTTAGTTATTAATAATATCTTTCGTCAGTACGTATCAGATGAAGATATCCTGATCTATTCTATAGATGAAACCTTTATTCGAATAACGGCTTCTAAAAGACTATTTCATATGAATGCTTATGAGTTTGCGGTCCAATTTCAAAGAGAAATCTATCATGAAACTGGCCTATTTTGTACAATTGGAATCGGGGACAATCCCTTGTTGAGTAAGCTTGCTTTAGACAATGAAGCTAAGAAAAATAGAGATATGATTGCTACCTGGAGATATGAAGATGTACCAAACACTGTTTGGCAAATTAAGAGTATGACTGACTTTTGGGGAATAAATACCAGGACAGAAAAAACACTAAATAATAAGGGGATCTATTCAATTAAAGAGTTAGCTAGTTATGATTACTTTAGTCTGAAGGCGAGTATGGGAATTATGGGTGAACAATTATTCGCTCATAGTTGGGGAGTGGACAGAACGAAATTATCAGACGTATACGTCCCTAAATCAAAATCTATAGGAAACAGTCAAGTGTTAATGAAAGACTATACAGACGTGTCAGAAATCAAAATAGTTATAAGGGAAATTGCTGAACAAGTGGCTACAAGGATACGTTCAAGTGGAAAACAAACGTCTTGTGTTAGACTAACCATAGGATACTCTAGATTTGATTCTGAACGTGGTTTTAATCGACAAACGACTATTCAACCTACTAATCAATCAAAGGAGCTAACGGCTCACTGTATGCGATTATTTGATAAGTTTTATAACCCAAAAATGGCAGTTAGAAATATAGCTGTTAGTTATTCAAAATTAACAGATGATACGTCCCTTCAGTTAAATTTATTTGATGAACCAACAGAAATAATTGCTAACAAGGAGCTGGACGAGGTTGTCGATACAATCAGGAATCGGTATGGTTTTTCTTCCCTGGTACATGCGAGTAGCTATATGGAAGGTTCAACGGCATTAAAACGAGCTTCACTTGTCGGTGGTCATGCAGGCGGTAATGAAGGGATTAATCAATGATATTCGATAGGTTAGAAAAACAATTTTATGATTTGATTGCAGCGTTTGAAGCGGAGGAAATTACTTATAGCGAATTTGAATATGAATTTGCTGCTTTTGGAGATAATACGGCCATTGCAGTTGGCGAAGAACTGTTCACTTTTTGGGCCAATATACCAGGAGATTATCTTCAGCAGAAAGAATAAACATCATTAAAGAGGTGAGGAAATGATTGAATTAAATGATTATTACGAGGACCGTGGGATTGTAAAGTACAATGGTTTCTATCTATCTGAACATACGGCAGATATTAATAAAGCCTCAACTGAAAGAAATAAAGTGATTGCTGGTCGAGATCAAATGTCAATGGAACTGATATTTGAAATTGTAGATTTTGCGATATATAAGAATAAACGAATTTCTATTCAATTGAATATTAAGGACATTGAAGGTAATTTCTTAGAAGATTATACAGGCTTTGTGAGTGGTTATGATGAACGTTTTATTTATATTGATAATGTACCTATTCCAATACCACAAATAAGAAGTGTCATTGAAGTAGATGAAACTCCCTGGTTTAAATAGGATATGTTATGAAGCTATCAAAGATTATAGAAATTAGAATTTTGAAATGGGTACACCTTAACCATAAAACGAGCTAGTATTTTATTAATACTAACTCGTTTTTTCTCTATAAGATCTAAACATTAATTGATTAGTTTTTTCTATGTATTGGAATAATGCAAGTTTCATTTCTGAACTAATATTTCCACCATTTATTTCTTCTTCTATTTCATCTTTATTGTAATTAAAAAAATCATTTTGCCATTTTAATTGAACTACTAAATTAAGTTCAGATGTTTTAATAGAATAAACACAACCATAACTATTACCTGATTCTTGACCATGAATTAACAAAATACTCTCACCTCTTTATTACTGCCTTGTAGTCTATTACTTTCTAACAACGCCTGTATATTCATTAGTTTTTATGTTCCTAAATAATTCAATATTCATTTCAATATTCTCATTTTTTTCATAAAAAACTTTTTCTATAACATTTTCCTTAAACTCAATATTAAACATTGCTTGGTCACTCGAATCATGGTTATCTCCCAAAGTGAAATAATAATCTTCGTTTTTTCCAATAATTAAATCTTCATTTAACCCTTTTTCTATTTTCCAATTCTCTATCTTTATTAATCCAATAAAATATTCAAACTGAATTTCCAATTTTTAACCCTCTTCCTGTCAGTGTTCTGTAGCCTATGCTTGTAATTGCTTATTAAGTCAAATAGACTACTTCATAATTATTTATTACTTTCAAAATGTTTGAATAATTCAAGAGTATACTGTTCTTTTAAACGACTTTTGAGACGTCTGTTTGGGTAAGGCAATAAATTAGTATCTATCAGAATATAAAAGTACGGATCAAATACCCAATTACCTAAATGATTAAGAGTTACTTTAGTAATATCTAGTGATGTTAGATGCTGTTGAAGTTCTTTTCTTTGTGGGAATTTAGTTAACAGGTCACTTTTTGAATATGTAATGGTATCTTCAAATAATCCTTTTTTTATTAGTTCTTCTTCCCTTTTTTTTACTGCATAGTTAATTAGATATTCTTGATTTTTTTTTGCAGACTCATAACCTTCTCTATAGCCAGCACTGTAACCAGGTAAACTTTCTTTCGTCTTTGATAACTCAGTTTTTTTTGAATCTAGAAAATTATAAAATGATTCTTTATCAATAACATACCCCTCTTTCCTTGTTGTCATTGTGGCTTTTATTTTTCCTTGCCTAATCCAACGTCTAAGCATTTGAGGACTTGTTGTAATGTTATCTAGTTTTAATAGAAGTAATGCTTCTTCAGTATTCATCTAACCACTCCTTAAGCTTAGTCTTGTCATTGTTTTGTAGAATTTACTTTAATATTACTAGTAACATAATTATATCATTAACCAGTTAATATTACTAGTAATATTAAAGAGATAAAGTAGTTGCTGCTTGAGGTCAGGTGTCATTTTTTTAAAAGATTATACAGGTTTTATGAGTGGTTACAATGAACGCTGCATCTATCTGTATAGAGTGCCAATTTCAACTCCACAAATAGGAAATATCTTAGATTCAGATGAAAAGTCTTGGTATAAAAAAGTTATGACGCGAAAAAATATAAAGAAAGAAAAAAAAACGTAATTAAAGCTAATGGCATAATTAGCTCTTATTACGTTTTTTATTTCTCTGATTGATTCTTTTTCCAGTCATTTAAGATCTTTTCTTTTTCTGATTTTTTTGGGTTCCATTTATTTATATTGTTTAAAGAAATAATTTCGTTAAAGTATAAAAATTCGGGAATATAGTCTATTTCCCCTTTTTTTTCTAAAACCTCATAATCTTCTAAAGTTAATGAATTGTTCCAGTAACGTTTTATGATGTTCTTTCTTTTCCTATAATTAAGCTGCCATGTACGTTGCAATTCTTGATATATGCTATAACTAAAAACTCTTATTTTGCTACGGTCTAATTTTTCTGAATCAACTATAAATATAGTATTATTAAAATGCACTTTTAAATTTTTGCCTAGTTCATTTTCTCTAAAAAAATAAATAGCTTTTTGTGTTTTAAATTCTTTGAATTCTTGTGGACGTTTCTTATCAAGTATTTTTCTTCTAATAAAATTTTCAATATGATTTATGCCTTTTTTTCTAACATTTCTTAAGCCTTCAGTATTTATTTTTTTTCCTCTATTTGTTGTATGATACAATTTCATTTTCTAACTCCACTCTCTTTATATATATAAATATCAATAGTTAACATTGTATTAAAATTTCTAAAATTTGAATGATATAGTTTTATATGCTGCATTTTATATATTTCTAATTCGTATTATAGAAATTTTGCCAGTTAAAGAGCCCTCAGAGTTATTCTGAAGGCTTTAAATCTTTTTCTTTAAGGTATTAGTCACTACTTAAGCCTTGAAATCCTGTAAAAGTAGATGGTGCAGTAAAATCTGCTGTTAAACTTTCTTTAGATTCTTTGCTTACTTCTTGATTGTTAGTTAATTCCTGGTAAGAATTAATCTTGTCGTGATGTTTCATATAGAATTTCATAGCTTCTTTAAATTGAATAGCAATAGGTTTCTTTTTTTCCTCATAAGTGGACTCTAAAAATTCTAATATTTCTTTTTCATCAACTTTATTAGGGTTTAAGCTTATCTCGATGCGTTTATTCTTTGGTTTTTCCATTTAAGTAGTACTCCTTTTCTACTGTGTGAGACCATGTTTTAAATATCCTTTAACATTTGAAAATTGTCCTCCTTCACTATACAAAATTTTCATATTGTTAAAAGAAGAAGAAACAATATCTTTGTTTATTACTCTACTACCTCCACCGGTGAAAATCAAACAGTCAATTGATGAAAGATGTGGGAAACTAGTTTTTATTTCGTTTACAGTGTGTTTTGTATATAAATCAATACATTTGACTACATCATCGGTTAAATTTACAGTATTTTTTGATCCACTATAGTTATTTGGAGAGTAGATAAATTCTTTACCACCACTTTTAATCCCAGCAGTCACGCAGTTCTCTATTTCAAATATATTTGGTTTAATCGAACTATCAACGTCTAGAAATTCCTGAATCATATTGTATAAGGTCCACATGCCAGTATCCTTTTGTTGTCTTTCTCCAGTATCCATTTTAAAATTTGTGACAATATCAAATAGTTTTGTTAAGCCACCAATATCTATGACAGCAACTTTTTGTTGTGATAATTCCTCATTTTTAAAAGTTAGGTCCTCGTTTAAAATAGTATCATAATAAGTACCTATTGATTGTGGAATTGCATAAACTTTTGTTATATCAACGTTAACAGTTTTTTCATTGATTTCTACTGAATGTTGTCTTTTTGCATATTCTTCAATAATTTGAAAATTTTCTTTTGAAAAATCTTCGGAAGGAAAACCAATCACTAACTCAGCCTTTACAATATCCTCTAAAAATTCAGAAGCCAACTCACAAATACAAAAACTAAGCATATCCTTAAAAATTTGACTTTCATAACGTTGTTTCCCAAACGCTAAAGATTGTTCAATGTGTCCGTCTTTCCCTAAAGAGTGGATGCCTTCCCCAAAGTAATAAGAAGAAGCGGAATGAATCATTTTGTATTTTTTTACACTTTCGTTCTTGTTAAAACTTTCTGCTCCAAAATCAAGCCTTCCTGAACCATCTACAAACAAAGTATCTATGTATCTTGAAGGTATAGACACAGCTTTACCACCATTTCTAATAATTTTAGCCGATTTATTTCCTAGATCAATTGCAAATATATTTTTAGTCATTTAAAAAACCTCTTTCATTTATTTATAATACAATATTACCGTATCAAACGATACGTGTCAATATTAATATACGTATTATTTGATACGTATATTGTAACAAATACGTATCAAATAATACGGTGATTAATTGGTTGACCATATTGTTTTACTTTGTACCAGCAGTTTCCCTTTATCATTCAGATAGTCAGATTGATTTAATAAGCTTTTGAACGTATTATTAAAGTGTGTTATAAATATGGTAAGGTGAGGTAACTTAAATGAATAGAAATACCAAAAAGATACTAGGTGCTTTAGGTTTAAGCGTTGCGGGACTGATATTAAAGAAATTCTCAAACAGCAATAATGAAGAAATAGAGATACCTAATAACAATTACAGAGAGAAATATTTCAATGGTATTCCTGAATCATATATTAATGACATTGCTATTAATGTTTCTAGAGGTGTTAAAGCAGTAGTTGTTCATGATAATCTTGTTAGGTTTTACTATAAGTCAGGATCAGGCAAATACACTTACAATTCTGACAATGAATTAATTGACGGAAGAATCTCCTTTTTAACTGGTACAGGACCACATACAGAAGCAAATGCACCCAGAATGTTTGCTAAAGAATTAGCTAAAGAGTTTAATTAAATAACTAATCAACGTAAATATTTTTATAAAAAATCACAATCTAATGAAAAATGAAAAAGTTGTTAAATCAAGGTTCTAACTATCATTTTTACCTAGACCAATTTCAAATCACAAAGTTAGTCGTTTTAAGCACGTGGTCAGTGCTAGTTGTTTTAATAAGCATTATGCAAACCGAGTGATTAAATAACGAAATGATAATTCAGTATTAGGAGGGTTAAAATGTCTTTTTTAAGAGATTTATTTTATATTAAAGCATTACGGAAAATGAAAGATGATAAATTAAATGAAGAAAAACGTAATGTATTTGGACAAATTGAAAAAAATATAGATGCAAGAGCAGAAGCTAGAAATGAAATTTACAGAAAAGAAGAGGAATTACAAAATAGTAGAACATTTGATAATAAGATACCTTTTCATGAAAACTTTGTTGAAGATGGATTAAAGTGGCTTTACAGAATAGATCAATATGAATATGATTTACAAAAATCAAAAGCTTTTGGTATAGCATATTATAGTATTTGTGTGTTGTCCTATAAAGGAATAGGTAACCCTAAAGATTTTGAAAAACAACAAATTAAGTATTTTATAGAGAAGTTAATTGAAAATAATCCATTAAATTACAGATTTTTTATTTATTATGGAAATGATGAAGGAGCTTATATCGATGATCACTTGATTGAAAGTTATAGCCCTTCAAATTACGATTTTGTTACAAAGGATTTCTTATATGAAAGATGTACGTCATTAATAAAGTATGGTTATAGTGATAGCGCTGAAAGGTTATTTTCTACATCAAATTTATATGCAGATAATCATTACTTATATAATAAAAAAGCTGTCGAGAATGATTGGAGAGTACTTCAATATCTTCCAATTAATGACCGAACATTAAGTTTATGTGAAATTGCTTTAGTTCAAAGTGAAGATGCAGCAAATCATATATCTTTATATAATTTAAAAAAGATTAATAGAGAAGATTTGTTTGATAAATATGAGTTGGATGAAAATACTAGTTTAGTGAATTATATAATTGGGAAATATAAGAGGTTTTTTGATAAGAATATCGATTTTTCGATAGAATTGAATCACAACCATTTTCCTTTTGAAGAATTAAGGGATTTACTAATCCAAGAAAATATTTCTAATAAAGTGATAATGATTGTATTTGAACAAATTACTCACTTATTGTTAAAGAATGAAAAACGTTTTGATTTGATTATGAAAATATTTAACACTTCAAATTTTCAATTTCATGAAAATGATTATAATTATAATATTATACATAACATTTGTTGGGTTGATGAAGAAAACAGCTATATATTTGGCCAAGATAATGAGCATCATAATTTTGAAGATATTATTAATAATAAAAGAAGTAATAATGAACCAGTATTTTTAACTGATTATGTATATTTTTCTATTGAAGATAATCAATCAAGAAATAAAATTAAGCAAGAATTATATGAATCGATACTAAATGGTGATGGCTTATCATATTGTTACTATGAAGATTCAATTATAATAAAAGGATATACGACAAGTAAATATAATGAATTCTTCTTACCAGATATTTTCAGAGTATTAAGAAAGTTACCACTTGTAGATAATCAGGAATTAGTTACGTATTTTATTAATATTCTAAGTGATTATCCTGAATTTTTAGCAGGAATTGATGATAAAACCAATAAAATAGAACGACTAATAAGTTTGAATAAATAATAAATAGTTTACACTATCTATTATATCTTATGTAAACCAAATTAAATAAAAACCTAATATTTTAGAAAATATTGTGTTCAGAGAAGGATTTTAAGCGATTCTAGAAAGTTTAGGTGAGTAGTTCTGTGTTAAAAAGCATTAGAATCCTCTTGCATTAATTTTTGAAGAAATGTATTAAAGGTAATCGCTAAACTTTTATTTAAATTTGAACTATTCGTATTTTTGTTTATAAATTTCATTATAAGACATATAATAAACACCTCTATCGTTAAAATTTAGATTTATTTCAACGATAGAGGTGTTATTTATCAATTTATGTGAAAAACTATATTCTATTTTGAGTATTCTATTTTTATATTTAATTGAGGATATTTTTCATTTAAAACAATATCAAGTGATTTAACAAAATTATCACAAGCTGGTTTAACTAAGTTAAAATAATCATTGTAGCTTATAATATGGCCTTCATGTACGATATCATTCCTAAAAGAGTAGACATATTTCCAGTATTGAGATAAGGAACAATCAGGGTCTTCAAAATTAAATTTATAAGTTTCTGTTTCTAGTTTTGGTCCGATGTGGTGTTCTAGAACATTTTTATAGGAAACATGCCCATTAGGTTTGTTTATTATTCCCTCTTCAATGAATTTATTAAATATATAGTATACAAAAATTTCAAATCCTGTTTGCATATTAATAATTGATGAATTAAAGTTTTTATCAAGTTCATTTTCTTTAGATAAACAAAAATAATAAAAGGCATCAATCATTCGATCCATCTTTTTATCTTCCAGTTTACTTAATAAATAATTATATTCATCTTCTGAAGTAAACAAGGGTTTGTGTTCTCCTTCCGTAGGATAATAGATACTATCAACATTTATTACTGTTGCAGCATGGGATACTATTCTTAAGTCTAGACTATAAGTAAATAGCATATCTACATGATCTCTATTAGCGTTATTAAGTAGAAATAAATTAGTATATCCAAATTTTGATTTAATTATTTTAATAATATCATTAATTGTATTAAGGCTATTTTCTATTACCAAACCTTTATCCTGGTCTGTAACTTTAGTACATTTTTTTTTAGTGAATCCATAGCATTTTATGACAGATGACATATGGTCATGTTTGACTTTTTCGCTATATATAAAAATTTGTTCTCTATTAATTACTTTAAAAGCAAATCCTTCGGATAGACCTAATGAGAAAGGAAGATGTGTTTCATAACAAATTATTGTCTTTGCTTTTCTGATAAAATTAGGTTCTGTACTTAAAATAACTTTAAAAGAGCTAAATATCTCTTCCTTTATTTGTTTTTGGTTAGTTGGAATATCCATCGTGGATTCAAGTATTTCTTTCATAGTGCCCATCCTCATTTTTTATTGATGTTAGAATTTATTGAAACTAACAATTATGTTTAATGATTGTCGTCTTTATTGAGATAACGGTAAATTGTAGTTCTAGAAACATTCCATTGTTCTGCAACTGTTTTTATAGGTGTTCCACTATCTATTAATCTTTTCATCAGCTGAAAATCTTGTTTAGTTAATTTTTCTGGCCTACCTCCGAAGCGTCCTCTTGCTCTAGCAGCCTCTCTCCCAGCAGCAGATCGTTCAAGTATTAAGTTTCTTTCGAATTCAGCAAATGCTGCAAACAAATGAAACATCAGTTGGCCAGTCGAACTAGACTTATCCATAGTGATGTTTTCTTGAATACTATAAAAGCTGACTCCTCTGTCATTTAACTGATTCACAACAGTAATCAAATCTTGCATATTTCTTCCTAGACGGTCTAATCGCCAAACAACAATTGTATCCCCTTCTCTTGCAAAATCAATTGCATTTTCTAATCCAGGTCTTTTACTTTTTGCCCCACTAATTTTATCTGTAAAAATTTTTTGGCACCCTTCAGATATCAAACTATCTTCCTGAAGATCTAAATTTTGTAATCCTGTTGAAACTCTCGCATATCCAATTTTCATAAAAGTCAGCTCCTTGTTAAATTTATTGTAACATAACTTAATCAGATAGTAATTAATGAACGTTGATTAGCGAATGGGTTAATGAACATTAAAGTGTCAAAAATATATTGAAAAAAGTAAAAAATAAAAAGTGTCCAGTATATGGTGATTTACTGGACACTTTTGGTGGTCAAAATAAGTATATTATTTTACGAGTAATTTATTTACAATCAGTATTTATATTTTTATTGAAATTTTGGATTAGTATTTTAGAATGTCGTGTTAAAGACAATTTAAATTTCTAACAAATTAATAAATGTATTAATATCTTCAAGATAATACTCTGTTTTACTTTCAAATAAAATATGTTTTTCATGTATTAAAATATTGAAAATTTCTGAAGGTATATACTTACTTAAATTAAATGATTTCACTAGGTATAATTTTGTGTCTAAGATAAATACTGAACTAAAAGTGAAAAAGTAATAATATTTACTTGTACAATAAATATCGATTATACTATCTTCAAATTCTGGTAATTGGATATTATAAATTTGACTATTTTTTTTATCATAAATTATTAGATGTTGTTCATAGTTTTCAAATATTGCTATTAAAAAAAGTTTATTAGAAATAGCTTTTACACATTCAATATCAATTATTTGCTCAAATAAATTTTCAGGTAAAATAGTAGAAATATTTCTTTTTTCTATATCATATTCCACAATTCCGAACATTGATGGTTCAAGTTCAGAAAAAATTCCCTCTTCAGAGTAAGCAATATAGACACTACTCTCAATTGACATAAAATTTGTTACCCCAGTTCCCAATTGAATTAAGCACTCATTTATAAAAAGATAGTCCTCAATATCTGATGACATTAGTAAAAAAACGATATTATCTTTAATAATAATTTTTTTTAATAGTACTTCTTGTGTTTTTATAAAACTCTCAGTAATCGTAGTTAAGATTTTTTCATCCATTTTGACAACCAAAGTTTCTCCTTCATAAAAATAGTTGCCTATACATAAATTTTCATCGTAAATAATAGGTATTGAGTCGTGATTTTTTTTTTGGATTTTCATTTATTTACCTTTCTATAATAAGATATACATCTTTAGTATGGAAATGAAGTTATAATATCTCCATTTTTTCCCTTAATAACTCTTACTCTGTTAGTAGGACGTCCATTTCCTTTCTTTCCTACATTCTTATTATATGTTTTCTCGTAGATAGTTCTTCCGAATTTACCAGGGCGTGATTTACCTTTTCTAGCTGTATTCCTAGTAGTTTTTTTCATAGTTTTATTACTTCTAAATTTACCTTTGTTAGGCTCCTTTGATTTAGGTCCATGTCCTTTTTTTATATGTCCCCAATTAGTTTTACCTTTTTTAGCTTTACTTGCATTGGATTTATAGGGTCTTTTTTGGGCCATACGATAACCTACATAAGCACCAGCAGCCATGGCTATACCTGTACCAATAACTTTTGCACTTATATAGATTCCCCAACCTGCTGCTATCGCAAAATGTCCATCTGGGTCAATTTTCATTACCGGATTATTATCTGCATAAGCATAACCATTCATTGTTAAAGGATCATCGTCATCACCAGGGTCAGGGTCTATTGATGTAAAGACACCATGTTCAGGGTGATAATAACGTGCCATTAAGTAATATTGTTGAATCTCAGCATCGTATGTATAGCCAGCGTAGCCGTATGGATTACTTTTGGCTATAGTTGTTGTAGCTTCACTCTTTAAAACGTTTCCCCAAGCATCGTAACTATAGATTGCTACTTGTTTACCTTGTTCATCTGTTAGGGCAATAACATCACCATGTCCATTATAATGATAATAAACTGTTTGTTGCCCACTCTTCATCGCAAGACGAATATTGTCGTCTGAATAGATATATTGGCGAAGTACATTATTATTATTGTCAGTTTCATATAATACATCAATACTGTCCCCATCGTAATGATAGTTAATAGTTTGACCATTGACTGTTTTTGAAAGTCTTCGATTATCATCATCATAAGTATAAGCTGTAAAGGCGTTAGTTTCGCCTTTTTTAGTCACTGCCACTAAGCGATCAGCCTCGTCCCACTTATAATTAAATTTATCATCAGATAATCGATTGCCATTAACATCATAGGTTAACTCTTGACCGTTAAAACTCGTTAACTGATTACCTGTATTAAATGTACTGGTTTTGGTCTGACCATTAATTGATACACTCGTTCTATTTCCAAATCCATCATAAGTATAGTTACGCTTCTCGTTTGTTGGTAGTACTTCTTCTGTTAATTGATTTATTTTGTCATATGTATAGGTAGTTTTTTTGTCATCCGTATGCGTTATACTAGTACGGTTACTGCTAGCATCATATGTATATCGCTCTTTTAACAGTTGTTGTTGTGTAGGTGAGCCAATAGCTACTTCAGTGAGTTTATTTGTTTGATCAAAAGTTGAATTAGTCATGGTACCATTACCTGCAGTGTACAAGGTTTTGTTCCCAAACTCATCATAGTCAAAAATGTATTTTTTATCACCATCATGAACAGTTGTGTTTTGATTTAGTGAATCAAATTCATAGTTTACTTTTCTTGTATAAGAACCTTTTGAGACAATAACTGATGCAACCTTATCAGTTTTACCTTTGTTGTCTTTAGAGGGTTTGTCTTTATACTCGTATGACACGCTTCCCCCACGCTCTATTACATTTGTAATTCTATTCGCATCATCATAAAGTTTATCTACAGTAAGTTGATTCAAGTGATCAATAACTTTTGTTTGGTTTCCATTAGGATCATATTGAAAACTGTAAGCTGCCTTATTTGCCCACGAAACTTTCGTTTGGCGATCTGCTGAATCATACTCGTTTTTAATTTCATGACCAGTTGGCATTTTTACGTTCGTTTCATTACCACTCGCATCATATTGATATAAAATTTGACGGTTTAAAGGGTCAACATAATGGGTCGTTTTATCATCTGCATCATATTGATAACTATGAGTTTGTGCTTGGCCGTTTGCTAAAATCTCTCTCTTGACTATATTCCCGTTATCATCATAAGTATATTTAACTTCAGTACCATTTGCTAATCGAGTAACTAATAGCTGATTGTCCTCATTATATTGGAAGGATTTTTGCTGTCCTTTTTCGTCAGTTTGAGTCAATACATTTCCTACTTCATCATAAGTAAAACTTGTTTTTCGACGTTCTTCATCATACTGATCAACAACATAATTTCCTTTTGAATCATAAACTTTTTCGTTTAATCTATTTCCTTCCATAACTCTTAAATTATCAAAATAAGCTGTTCCAGTCATACTGTTTCGGAACATAAATAAAAGTTTTACTTCTTTAATAGGTTTAGTAGGCAGAACAGATATCGCTGCTCGATTCCAATCTTGAGTACCGGTTGGGAATTTTTCGTGTTTATATTCTATAGTACCATCTTGATAAATTATATCTGCCCATAAAGAATAATCTTTATGAGAACTACTACCATCACCTGCTTTTACATTTTCAGCCTTTGATAATGCAGATATTGTAATAGGAGCTTCTTTTTGTTGATTCAGCTGAACATACTGTGAAATATAACCATTACCTTCTTGAGGTGTTTTTCGTGTCATTTGAAAACTATGAGAACCAGTAAAACTTTCATCAGATAATCCGATATTAGTTTGAGTTCCACTTAGAACAAAACCATTAATATCTTTTATTCCTTTTGCATCTTCTAAACCACTATTATCAACAGGGTTGTAACCAGTATGAACACCTCCACGTTCTAATTGTACATTATCAAAAAAGACAGTTCCTTTTCCTTTTTTTCCTTCAAACTGTTCATTCTTTAAATAAATACCAATTCGTCGCGTATTTTTTGTGGTTGTAAATGTTACTTGTCTTCTAACCCAGTCACTATTACCTTGAATAGCCGTCTCACGATTATTTCTCCAACCTTCACCAGTTGTATTATCTGCTTGGATTAACCAAACATCTAAGAAAGCTTGAGAATCTTTCATATCTGTTGTTTTAATATCAGCACTTAATGTATAGGTTGTATTAGGTTCAACATCAAATCGCTGAGCAGCAGCTGTAGCCGCTTTTGCTTGACCAGAAGCTTCACTCACTATTTTTAAAGCATGTTTACCACTTAAAGAACCAGAAGCTCGTTCAATTTGACTAACAGCTAAAGAACCTTTAGTGTCTTCTTTTTTACCAGGATAATTGTACCAAGTATACCAACCTTGACTTGTTCCTGTCTCAAAACCACTATTTAGAATTAAATTTTCACCAGTACCTAAAGAAGCACTTTCTTTTAAAATATTTCCATATTGGTCATATGACGCAAAGGAAGATGTTTCGGCATTATTAATAGTTTCTGATAATGCATCTGCCCCATCGTAAGCTATAGTTGTTTTTTGATTCTCAGTATCTATTTCAGAAATAACGTCATTATTTTTATTATATTCATAACGTTCTGTTCCATAGCCATCAGTAAATGTCAGTATATTTCCATCTAAATCATAGGTATATGTCTCAGATTGTCCTTTTGGGTTAACTTCTTTTATTAAATTATTAGATTCATATTGGTAGGAAGTTGTCAGTTTTAGCCCTTCACTATCTTCTACTATTTTTTCTGGATTACCAGCCTTTGAATAATGATAAGTAGTTTTCTTTCCACGTTCATTTGTTAAAGTAGTAGTATGTTCTTTTTCATCAAAAGTTAACTGAGTTTTCTTTTGAACTGGATCAATAATTTCTTTTAATTTTTTACCCTCGTAAATATATTGAGTTTCTTGAGGTTTTTCTTTTGTATGTTTCGGTTCGAATAAAGATATAAGTTGGTCTTGTTCATTGTATCCATATCCATATGTTTTAGCTCTAGCTGATTTAGATTCAATTAAGCGACCAGACTCATCATAAGAAAACGATATTTTTTTACTATTTGGTAGCTGTATGCTATCAACTAAATCATTAGTTTGATAAGATACTTGTATTTCCCGACCACTAGCATCTTTAATCTTAGTAATATTATCTTTTTCATTATAGCTGTATTCTATTGTATTATTATTTTTATCTATTTCTTTTAATAACTTTCCAGTTTTTGAATAAATTGTTTTACTTTTATCTTCTTCAGTTTTCACATAAGTATTATTATCTTTTTTTATTTCAGAGAACAGTCCTGGAGGAGCTTCATACATGTTCCCTTTTTTCTTAAAAATATTTTGTTTACCGTCGGATTCAATCCAGTGAATTTCATCCTTTTCTGGAATTTCTGTTAATCTATCCTCGAAGCTAGAAATCCATCCTTTTCCGAATAGCCCTATTTCTTGGCTAAAAGCATTGTACCTGAATAATTCATACTTTTAATTAAAACCATGTGAAACTGCCTCACGGCAGCTTACAATTACTTTTTCATCTTCACCCGTTAAGTGATGAAAAAAGAACCCCTTTCTGCTATGGTTAAAGTGACT
>NZ_JBMEAO010000031.1:0-17163 GCF_048815235.1 Vagococcus fluvialis | reverse complement strand
GATTGCCAATCGGAGTATTAGAGGGAGCACTTCAGGTCGTTACACCTTCATTTCACTCCTCAAATCATTAGTTCTACACAAGAAAATCTTGTGTGCCTAACCTTTTCAGTTAGGAACGTTTCGCACCGTAAAAACTTTTCATATCAATACACAAAATAGCTTCTCGTTTTTCCTGTGCATAGTTAAAATATTGTTGATAATTAAAACTCACAACAATACCTTCTTTCTTTCATCTTTATGTATCATATTATACGAATGTACGTTCGCGTTGTAAAGCGAACATAAGATAAAAATTTTAATTTCCATTAACAATTTAAATAAATATTGCTATGAAAAAACAAATAAAAGGTGTGGAAACATCCATTTCCACACCTTTTATCAATAGTATTTTTTATTGTAATTTTTCTTTTTCTATCCATTTCAAACTATGATCTATCTGATCTTCGCTATCCTTATAAGTCGTTACATCAAGAATTCGAATTGCTTTATTATTATTAGTTATTATCTTTACTTCATTCTCACTAGATATTATTTTAGGATTCGCCTCAATTGATAGGGTTGCTTGACTATTTAGATTAAAAATAGAAGGTTGTGCTTGAACATAAACGTAAATATTTTCATCATCTATATCCAGTGTCCCAAATACTTCTGCCTGATTAATTTTGACAAAATTTTTCTTAGATTCTATCTCGATTTGATACTTAACATCTTCTGGAATTAGTATTTCCTTTTTCAAAGTGCTGTCATACATCGTTTGCTTAGGTATTTTTATTTTATTAATAGAAACAACTTCTATCTCATCTGGGTTCAAAAAAATGACTTGTTGGGACCAATAGAAATATCCCATACCCACAATAATACTTGCTAAAAATAAAATGATTCCAATCATTATTCTTTTCTTCTTCACACTATTAGATATCTTAGACACCATTTTCTTATCTCCTCTCAATAGTTCATCAAGAGTTAAATCGAAAAAATCACTGAGCTTTAGTAATTGCTCTAAGTCAGGATAACTTTTCCCATTTTCCCACTTAGATATTAACTGACGACTAACAAAAAATTCCTGAGCTAATTCTTCTTGTGTTAGTTGTTTTAAAGAACGATTTTCTTTTATTATTTTTCCAATCTCCACTTGATTCACCTCCTTGAAATAAGCATAAACAAATTATACGCTACGTGACTAGAAACAAAAAGAAACATCTTAATTTAACCATGCTACAAATGATAACATTGCTTATAACCCTTGCTAGTACTTCATTTATAAAATAATCTACCTTAATATAAAATTAGTTTTTAACACCTATAAAAAAGTTATTTTATGCTATTATTAACCTAAAATAACTTTTTATTTTTAATAACAATAACCAAAAACATCTATCGTTTTAGAAAGTGAGTCCTATGTTTTTATATATCAGTATATCCAATCTACTAAAAATTTCACTAGCTTTTATCATCTGTAATTATCCTCGATTGAAAAATATTAGAAGTAGTGCTTTGTTTTTAATTGCTTTTATATTTGCAGCAACCATTGCTAGTCGATCAACTTTTATTAGTATTTTATTCTTTTTTGCTTTTCTTCTACTAGCTTCTTTTGCTACCAATAAAGAATACTCCCTCTTTAATAAAATGCTTCATATTTTATTTCCTTTTGAGCTTGTTTTACTTTTAGGTATTTTTACGACACCACTTGAAAGACGAATTATTACAATGGAAAATCCTGATAAGAGTTCTTTTTATTTTTTACTATTAGAGATAGGAACCTATTTAACGATTGCTCTAGTTAGCAAATTAATCATTGCTTTTGTTATTCCTTTTTTCTCTACTGAAAAAAAAGAAAAAATTGCTCTTAATATTGGGTTAATTTTCTTTTTCGTCTATCAAATTTATTACGTTTATCGTTATGCAACACCTTACTTTTTTGAAGTAATATTTACCTTACTTATTCTTATTTTTGCTTTATTGACTTATATTATTTTATTAACTTTATCTGAGAAACAGGAACTTAAATTACAAGTTGAGCAGCAACGAATTGAACAGGAATATTTACAACGTTATTCCAATGAAATGCAAAATCAGTACAGAGAGTTAAGAAAATTTAGACATGACTATATTAATATCTTAGCTTCGTTAAATTATTTTATTGAACAAAATGATTTAGCAAAATTAAAAGATTACTTTAATAATCACATTTTATTAACTCAAATTGATATGGGCCATGCTGATACTCATTTTCAGGATTTAAGTAATATTCATTCTGAAGAGATTAAAAGTATCATTGCTCTTAAATTAATTTTAGCAAAAGAGCAAGATATTGATATTACTTTAGAAGTACCGGATACTATTTTAATTGATATGCCAATAGATCCAATCATCATTGTCCGTATGCTAGGTATTATTTTAGACAATAGTATTGAAGAAGTGCTACATACAACTAATAACAAAATTAAAATTGGATTATTTGATATGGATGACTTTTATTTATTTGTTATCAAAAATCCTATCACTAAACAAATGCCACCTTTGCATGTTTTAACTCAAGAAGGGTTTTCAACTAAAGGTAGCGGACGAGGTCTAGGCTTATCAACTCTGAAATCTTTAAGCGATAAAGAAAAACGACTTACCTTAGAAACAACGATTACAAACAATAGCTTTATTCAAAAAATAGCTATTTTAAAAGGAGATGATTAAACTGCTTTCGGTATTTATCTGCGAAGATAACCCAACTCAATTACAACAATTAGAAAATGTTATTAAGACTTATATTATGATTGAAGACTATGATATGCATATTGAGCTCTCAACAACAAATCCTTATGAGCTAATAGATTACATGGAACAAACTGAGGATGTTCGCGGTATCTATTTTCTAGACATTGATTTTGAAATGGAGCTTGATGGAATTAAATTAGCTTCACTCATTAGAAAAAAAGACATTGATGCTAAGATTATTTTCATTACCACTCACAGTGATTTATTAAGTTTAACATTCACCTATAAAGTTGAAGCCATGGATTACATTATTAAAGATGACCCTAAATTAATTAGAAAACGAATCCATGAATGTCTTGATATATCTCATGATTACTACTTTTCTCCAAAACGAAATGAAGAAAACCGTTTAAAATTTAAGATAAATAATCAAATACGCTATTTTGATTTACAAGATATTATGTTTTTTGAAACCACTGATACTCCACATAAAATTAGACTCCATTTAACCAATGGAACCATTGAACTTTATGAGTCCTTAACGGATATAGAGATTATGTCAGAAAGTTTTATACGAATTCATAAATCTTTTTTAATCAATAAGGATAATGTAAAACTTATGGACTCTAAAGAGCGTACTGTCACTATGAATAATGGAGAAACCTGTTTAATCTCGGTTAGAAAAATGAAATTATTAAAATGACCAGACAAAAAACCATTTGATCAATCTAAATTGATCAAATGGTTTTTATTTTTAGGCATGTTGATTAAATATTTCGGTTACTATTTGTTATGGCCTTATTTTAATAAGGGATTGTGGGATTAGGGGATGTCAACATTTAAATAGCCTTCTTATAGTTAGTTAATCACCGAAATACTTAATCAACATGTTTGTCTCATCTCAGATAAGAGATTGGAATTATATAAATTATTACGCCTTCATTATACTAGATTAAGAGGATAAAACGCCTTTTATTCATGAACGACTCAAATTAACTCACAAACGTTATTTTGTAAAATTCTCTTTTTTTAATTAAGTATATTCTGTATAGCGCTGATGAATTTTGATGAAACATTAAAAAATAATTAATTCATTTCTTAAACCCATCACGCTTTTAACTATCTTAAAGGGACTTACTGCTTCTAATTCATCTATTGTCCCATAACCATATAAAACAGATAGACAATCCAAAGACTCTTCCCTAGCACCTAAAACATCATGTTCTTTATCACCTACCATGATAATTTTATCCTGATATTTATCAGCAGATAATCTGCTAATAGCCTCTTTAATAACTAAACCTTTCGTTCTAAGCTCTCCTGAACTTCCGACTATTTCAGTAAAATAATCGCTTAACTTAAAATGACTTAAAGCTGATTTTACTAATTCTTCTGGCTTTGATGAAGCAACTGCCAACTCATATCCTTCTTGTTGCAACTCTTTTAACATATCTCCTATTCCTTTATAAGGACTTGCCTCAAATAAACCAATCGGCTTATAACGGCTGTGATAATAATCAACTGCTTGAGTCGCTTCCTCTAAATCAAAATTGGCATAACTCATAAATTGTTCCAATAAAGGAGGTCCGATAAAAACGCGTAACTCTTCTGAGGAAGGCACCTCTCGTTCCATTTTTTGAAATGCATATTTTAAAGAATTGATAATGCCTTCTCCTGATTCTATCAATGTACCATCTAAATCAAATAAAATAATTTTTCTCATCTCATTACCTCCTAATTCCTATTCTTATATATGGTAACATAGTCACTTAATTATTGAATAGTAACAAAAAAGCCCTTAGCATTAGGCTAAGAGCTAAAAAGGAGTTGTTTTATTTACTTTGGAGGAGTAAATAAAATGAAAAAGTTTGTTAGGGTTGTTTTGTTGGTATGCTTATATAATAAAGTTAAAATATGAATTATTTTTGACAAAATCTTTTAATATTTACGAAGAAAAACTTAAGAGAGTTTTAAGATAACTATTTTTTCTTAAATCCACTTGCGGTTAATAGGGTCTCCATCCCTTCAAAACTATAATAACCTTTACCAGAATTAAGTTCTGGATAGACAATTCCGATTTCCGGATTCTCTTTAGATAAATCCAGAGTTGATTGAATTTCTAATTCATGCTCTTTATAACGAATACTAACTTTTGAGTCTTTAATATCTTCTTCATCAGGTATAAATTCTTTTAACATTTCTTCTGCATGTTCTTTATTATCAACACCAAAATAAGCATAGTCATAAACGATTTTTGTTTCAATCGATTCAAGCTTATCTTTTTTATGAGCTAAGGTAACTGTTGTTACTGTTCCATCTTCCTCTTGTTGATACACACTTTTACTGCTTGAGCTACAAGCCGATAGCACCACCACTAGAACTGTTAAAAACAATGGTAAGACACATTTTTTCATAATGACTCCTCCTAAATAAGTTGTAGTAAACATATACAATAATTATATCATATCCCCTATTATTGAAAATGTATTTCATGCTCTATTCAGTATAAAATATGATATAGTTCTTATAAATTAATCGGTGAAAAGGAGATGTCTGCTTTGGCACAACCATTAAGAAATATTTATTTAAACCACCATCATACCTATCTACTAAAAGAAAATCTTCGTTTCGAGTTAGCTTTTGGTGAAGAGATGGATTACTTTCCTCGTGTTGAACGAGCAAAAATAAGAGCTCATTGTTTATTTCAAGAAATCTTTAAGAATACTGATACCATTCAACTCATTTTGGTTTTATATGACAAGGCTTTTCCAAGTCATATCTCAAAATACCTACATCGTAACTCTTTTAAGATAATTGATAGCTTTAGTTCTGACGCATGGAGTGATGAGGATGAACTGAACCCAGTAACACTTTTGGTTATCGAAACTGAACAATCCAACTTGCGACTTAACAAATTAATTGATGGTATTTGTTATCAAGATTTTTTTAACTATGGAAAGTTAAAAATAAAAAATCCTATTATTTTTTATCATAAAAAGGACAATGTCATTCTTAATATCTATGATGACCGAGGTTGTGATATTTGGTCAGATAATTTTAGTTACCAAAAAAATCTATATCATACTTATTATAGTTGGTTACTAGATTACGATTTGAATAACATGACTAAATTCTATCAAGACAAGTTGTAACATTTAATTTCTAACTAATTCTAACTAAAAGACATTTTTCTTAATTTTCTCTTACTTTCACAGAACATATGAGCACTTATTCTTGTATTTATCGCCTTTTATGTTACAATATTGTTACAAAAAAGTTTAAAGGAGTACACGTATGAGTAAGAAACAATGGCTGTTGGTCCCTTTGGTGATATTACTAATCTTGATGATTGTTTATTGTTACCAAGCCATTCAATTTCAAGATAAGTTTCTCAATAAAACAACTATCGGGAATACTGATGTTAGTGGTCTAACCACAAAAGAAGCTGTAAAAAAAATTGAAGCTTCAACTAACGAGCAAATGTATCAAGTCACTTTGGATGGTAAAGAATGGAAGTCTATTCCTAAGACAGATTTTGGAATGGCATATAATGTAGAAGAAACGGTTAATAAAGTAATGTCTAAGCATAACCCATGGACATGGTTTATGCCTTACTTTAAAGCGCCAAAAGATGTTGTTATTGACACTAAAAAGGTCGATGAAAAAGCTGTCGAAAAAAATCTAACCGCTCTAAAAAAAGAGATAGATACTTTTAATAAAGATCGTACACCTTCTAAAAATGCCTCAGTAGGCCATAAAGATGGTAAATTCCAAGTTATTCCTGAGGTACAAGGTAATACAATTAATACTAAAGATTTTATTGCCTCAGCTAAGGAAAGTATCATTAAAGGCGAATCTACTATTGAGATGACTAAATTTGTTGATAAACCAACTGTATTAGCCACTGATGGTACTATTGAGAAAGAGATGGAGCACATCAACAAGATTGCAGACATCAATGCTTCTTATAGTATCAATGGTCAAGAAGTAGTCATTCCAAAAGAAACTATCGCTACTTGGGTAACTTTTGAAGATGGTGAACTTGATTTACAACAAGATAAAGTACGTGAGTATGTTGCTGAATTAGGAGCTACTTACAACACAAGTACTAATGCATCTAAATTTAAGAGTACTAAACGTGGGGAAGTTAGTGTGCCTGCTGGTGCTTTAAGTTGGACGATTGCAACAGATACTGAAACAGAGCAATTAACAGCAGCTATTTTACAAGGCGAAGATTTCAGTGGTCGTGTTCCTGCTTTCCAGGGTAGTGGCACTCCTGCCTCACCTTTAATTGGTAACAGCTATATCGAAGTTGATTTACAAAATCAACATATGTGGTACTACAAAGATGGTGTTGTTGCTTTGGAAACTCCTGTTATTACAGGAAAACCTAGCACACCAACTCCTCCAGGTGTCTTCTACGTTTGGAACAAAGAACGAGACGCCATATTAAAAGGAGAAGATTATGCAAGTCCTGTTGATTACTGGATGCCTATTGATTGGACTGGAGTCGGAATTCATGATTCACCTTGGCAAGCTGAAGGCTCATACGGTGGCGACTCTCATTTAACAGTTGGTTCTCATGGATGTATCAATACACCCCCTTCTGTTATGACAAAATTATTTAGTATGATTGACGTTGGCGTACCGGTTGTTGTATTTTAAATCAGTTAATCCAAAAATAAGCTAGCCTAATTATTGGCTAGCTTATTTTTTATATTGTTAATTCAGTTAAAATTTTCTCTGGTACTTCTTCTTTTTCTACTTCTGTCCATGTTTCAACATAACGGCCTTTAGTTTTTAATTTTAAAATCGCTCCTTCTTTAAGTTCATGTCCTGCATAATAAGATAATTCATACTTCTTACCACTTTGGCTGATAACTTCCTGATGATATATGTAACCACCTGGGCTCTGTTTTTCAGCTTTAGAACTGTCTGTTACAACATAACTGGGTTCCTCTTTTATTAAAATATTAAAACGATCAAATACCTGAGCTAAATCATTTTCACTAGTTTGTTTAGTATTTTTAATCACCATAGAACCTATTATTGGTGTTCCTACTCCTATTAACCCTAACACTATGATACCTGCAAAAAATTTCTTCATTTATACCATTCCTTCAATTCTTAATAACTTAATTATAGCTATTTATCCAGTAATAGAAAAAGGCTACAGGAGTGATTAATTCTCATACTTTAGGCAGATACTATTATCCATCTCTATCTATAAACTCATTCTTAATCTTTGCAATATATTCATTCTTTTTACTTAGTTCAATCCATTAATTCACCACAATCTCCTTATTAATTCATACCTCATCGTTATAATTAATTTATAAATAACCAAGGGGGAAATACATATGGCAACTAACGAAAAAGTAATTATTATGAGTTTTGATTCAGAGAGTAAATCTTATCAAGCTTTTTCTGAACTTAAGAGATTGCACCAATCTGGAAGTATCAAAGGAGAGCAAATGGCTATCCTTGAACATCGTGCTAATCATAATTTAGAACCAAAAGATTTTATTGATTTTACTGGTGCAGATAAAAACTTCAAAGGTAGTATGATTGGAATGCTTGTAGGAATACTTGGTGGACCTTTAGGCGTATTACTAGGTTGGTTTACTGGTAGCTTAATTGGATCTTCTAAAGACGTAAAAGAAGTTAAAAATGCCATGTCTATCTTTGAAAAATCACTGGCTATCATACCTGAAGGTGAAACTGGATTAATCTTAATTTGCGACGAACCTAATACAGGACATGTAGATGACATTGTCTTAGAGCAACTAAACGGTAAAATTGAACGTCTAAGTAAAGAAATGGTTGAGGAAGAACTTCAAGAAGCTCAACAAACACAACAAGAAGCTGAAGAACACGCAAGAAAACGTTGGTTTAGAAAATAAAAAATCAAAAAAGAAATGAACTTATGGTTCGTTTCTTTTTTTTGACTTTTTTTATTTTTTAGATTATAGTAAAACATACCAAAGAATGTTTCACTATTTTAAGGGGGATTTAGAATGAAACAACGATACGACAGTGAACAAACAAAAGAAGATATTCTCTTTGCTGCTGGTAAATTATTTACTGAAAAAGGTTATCAAAAAACAGCTATTCAAGATATTGTCAATCAACTTGACGGTTTATCAAAAGGTGCTATCTACCACCATTTCAAATCAAAAGAAGGTATTTTAGATGCTTTAATGCGTCACTTCATGCCAAGTGAAGATTTAATTAATCAGATTAAACAAAATAAAGAACTCAACGGTTTAGAAAAAATCCAACATCTTTTTTTAGAAGCGATGTTTCATGAAGAAGTTCAAAAGTACCTTCAATTCTCACCTGAGTTAATGAAAGAACCTTTATTATCACTTAAATATCTAAAACTTACTCACTCTGTTTTTATTCCCGTTATGAGCGAGTTTATCATTGAAGGTAATCAAGATGGTTCAACAAACGTACCACATCCGCCGTTAGTAGCTGAAGTTGTATTATTTCTATTAACCACTTGGTACAACACAACACTCTTTTTAAATGATTTTGAAAATTTTTATCAAAAGCTAGAAACTTCTAAATACATTTTAAAAAAAATGGAAATTAACGTTCTAGATGAACATGTCATAAATAGTATTCAACAAAAAATATTGGAAAGAACTGAGGAACTGAAACATGAAGAAAGCACTCAAAATTAGTCGAAATATTTTATTAGGTTTATTAGTATTAGTCGTTTTATTTTTAGGAGGAACGTATTTAAATAATCAAATCCGTTTAAAAAGTGAAGCCAAAAAAATTGAAGCTTACGGTGAACAACTAGATGTTTTCGATGGTAAAATCAACGTAGTTCGTTCTGGAAGCGGAGAAGGAAAACAAAGTATTATTTTATTCCCAGGATTTGGGACAGCCTCTCCTCATTACGATTTTCTACCTTTAACATCTAAATTAGAAGAAGAATTTGAAGTGATTGTTGTAGAACCATTTGGCTACGGTCTAAGTACACCAACTAAAAGAGAGCGAACTATTGATAATATAGTAGAAGAAATGCATGAGGTTATTACACAACTTGATGTTGATAACTATGTTTTAGGCGGACATTCAATTGCTGGACTATACACTGTCAACTACGTTAATCGCTATCCTGATGAAAAAGTTGCTGCCTTTTTAGGAGTTGATACCAGTGTACCTACTCAAAAAATGGAAACTATTAACATGACTTGGTTCAACTTATTAAAAAAATCTGGTATTATGCGTCTTGTTATTGATGCTAATCCAGTCAAAGGGTTAGGGGTCACTGCTGATAATCCTAATATAGATCAAATGAGAATGATTACTTTAAAAAATCTAGATAACCCTACCCAAAATAACGAGTTAGACAATATTATGGATAACTTCAAAGCAACTGAGGAAATGGTATTACCAAATGATTTACCCACTCTTTTATTTGTTGCGATTAACGACGAAAGAGATGACTGGGTTTCAGAGCATCAAAAACAAATCGACCAAGTGAAAACAGGGAAAATGGTTCAATTAGAAGGACAACATTATTTACACCACACACAATCTGAAGCAATTGCTAAAGAAACAATTGCTTTTATGAAAGAAATTAATAAGTAATCAAAAGAGCCAGAAAGCTAAATGCTTTCTGGCTCTTTTATATTTCTTTTTATTTCTCTACTTCATCTTCTTTTCTTCTGAATCCAAGGAAAGCTAGTCCTGATAATCCTAGTCCCACTATTCCTGCAAACAGCCCGCTAGTTGCTTCACTACCAGTTTTTGGTAATGAACCACCTTTACCAGTTGTTCCTGAAGTATTACTTCCTCCAGTATACGTACCGCCTTTACCACCTGTGTAAGATCCTCCACCATTGTTACCAGTTCCACCAGTTGTTTTCTTACCTGGTTTGTACTGAGCTTCAATAGTAGTTACAGCTTCTTTTTTAGCTTTATTAATTGCGTCTGCATCTTCAGCTTTATTAATTAATTTTTCTGCTGCTTTTAACGCTTCTTCAACTGCTTTAATTTGTACTTCTTTTTCTTTAGCAGTTAATTTAGTGTCATTATTAATTTTATCTTTCGTTGCTTCTGCAATAGCTTCAAGCTCTTTTTTAGCTGCTTCTTTTTGAGACTCTAAAGGTGTTCCTACTTTATGTTGCTCGTTAATACTTGATACACCTTTGTCTCTTGCTTCATTGATTGCATCTGCACTTTCAGCTTTACTAATTGCTTCTTTCGCTGCTTTTGCTTCTGCATCTACTGCTGCTGTTTGTTTCGCTTTCTCTTCATTACTCAAGCTAGCATCTTTGGCAATTTCTGCTTTTGCTTTCTCTGCTGCTTCATTAATTGCTTTGTTTGCTGCTTCTTTTTGAGACTCTAAAGATGTTCCTGCTTTATGTTGCTCATCAATACTTGATACACCTTTGTCTCTTGCTGCATTGATTGCATCTGCACTTTCAGCTTTACTAATTGCTTCTTTCGCTGCTTTCACTTCTGCATCTACTGCTGCTGTTTGTTTCGCTTTCTCTTCTTTACTTAAGCTAGCATCTTTTGCAATGTCTGCTTTTTCTTTCGCTGCTGCTTCGTCAATTGCTTTGTTTGCTGCTTCTTTTTGAGACTCTAAAGATGTTCCTGCTTTATGTTGTTCGTCAATACTTGATACACCTTTGTCTCTTGCTACATTAATTGCATCTGCATTTTCAGCTTTGCTAATAGCTTCTTTCGCTGCTTTCACTTCTGCATCTACTGCTGCTGTTTGTTTTGCTTTTTCTTCTTTACTTAAGCTAGCATCTTTCGCAATGTCTGCTTTTTCTTTCGCTGCTGCTTCTTCAATCGCTTTGTTCGCTGCTTCTTTTTGAGAGTCTAGTGCTTTTCCTGTTTCGTGTTGTTCGTTAACACTTGATACACCTTTATCTCTTGTTTCTTTGATTGCATCTACATCTTTAGCAGCATCAATGGCATCTTTTGCTTTTTTAGCTTCAGCATCTACTGCTTTACTTTGTTCTGCTTTTTCTGCTGATGTTAAAGTAGCATCCTTATTAATTTTGTCTTTTGTTGCTTCAGCTGCTGCGTCAATTTCATTTTTCGCTGTCTCTTTAACACCTTCTACAGGTGCTCCTGGTTGATAAGCTTGGTCAATGTTTGTTATTCCTTGACCTTTAGCTACATCTACTCCATCAGCGTTAGTTGCTGCATCAATTGCTTCTTTCGCTTTCTTAGCTGCTGCATCCACAGATTTACTTTGTTCTGTTTTTTCAGCTGCTGTTAAACTAGGGTCATTCACAATTTTATCTTTTGTTGCTTTAGCTGCTGCATCAATATCAGCTTTGGCAGATTCTTTTCTAGTTTCTAAACCACTACCAGTTTGATATTTTTTATTAATTTCTGTAATCCCTTGACCCTTAGCATTGTCTACGCCACTCGCGTCAGTTGCTGTATCAATTGCTTCCTTCGCTTTTGTTGCTTCTGCATCAACTTCTTGAATTTGAGTTTCTTTTTCTAATGCTGTTAAAGTCTTGTCATTATTGATTTTTTCTTTTGTTGCGTTTGCTTCCTTATCAATGTCTTTTTTAGCTGCTTCTTTACGGTCTGTTAAAGGATTTCCTGGTTGATAATTTCCATCAATCGCTGTAATGCCTTGACCTTTAGCATTGTCTACTCCGCTTGCATCAGTCGCAGCATCGATTGTTTCTTTTGCTTTGTCCTTAGAAGCATCTACTGCCTCACTTTGTTTTGCTTTTTCTTCTTTTGTTAAAGTTGGATCATTCGCAATTTTATCTTTCGCATCTGTTGCAGCTTTATCAATTGCTTCTTTTGCCAACTCTTTTCTGCTATCAAGTGGGTTACCAGATTGATGGTTATCATCAATTTCTGTAACACCTTCACCTTTAGCAGCGTCTACTCCACTTGCATCTGTTGCTGCATCAATCGCTGCTTTTGCTTTGTCTGCATCTTCATTAACACCAGCAATTTGTTTCTCTTTTTCTTCTTTTGTTAGAGTAGGGTCATTGGTAATTCTATCAATTGCCTCTTCAGTAAAGCGATCAATATCGTTCTTAGCATCTTCCTTACGACCGTCTAATGGATTTCCTGGTTGGTAGTTATTATCTACTTCTTCAATACCATCTCCTTTAGCCGCATCTACTCCACTTGCGTTTGTTGCTCCATCAATTGCTTCTTTTGCTTTTGCTGCATCTTCATTAACACCAGCAATTTGAGTTTCTTTTTCTTTTGTTGTTAATGTTGGGTCATTCTTAATCTTGTCGATTGCTTCTTTAGCTGCTGTATCAATACCTTCTTTAGCTAGCTCTTTACGACCATCTAATGGATTTCCTGGTTGGTAGTTGTCATCAATTTCTGTGATACCTCTACCTTTGGCATTGTCTACTCCACTTGCATCTGTTGCTGCATCAATCGCTGCTTTTGCTTTGTCCGCATCTTCATTAGCACCAGCAATTTGTGTCGCTTTTTCTTCATCTGTTAAAGTAACATCATTTAAAATACGTTCTTTTAATTCTTCTGCTGCTTCATCAATGCCCTCTTTGGCTAATTCTTTACGAGAATCTAACGGGCTGCCTGGTTTATAGTTATTATCAATTGCCGTAATTCCTTGACCTTTAGCTGTATCAACACCACTCGCATCAGTTGCTCCATCAATTGCGGCTAAAGCGTTGTCTGCTGCTGCATTAGCTCCAGCAATTTGAGTTGCTTTTTCTTCTTCTGTTAACGTTGAGTCATTGTTAATCTTATCAATTATCACTAGTCTTTCTTCTTCAATACCAGCTTTTGCTGCGTCTTTACGGCTGTCTAATGGTATTCCTGGTTTGTAGTTGTTATCAATCGCTGTAATGCCTTGACCTTGCGCTCTATCAACACCACTAGCATCTGTTGCTCCATCAATTGCCCCTCTTGCATTCTCTGCTGCAGATGTAACGCCAGCAACTTGATTCGCTTTTTCTTCTGCTGTTAATGTAGGATCAGAATTAATACGATTAATTGCATCAGATTCAGCATCATCAATATCCGCTTTTGCTGCTGCTTTACGTTCTTCTAAGTTCATTTCACCTGGTTGGTAGCTACCATTAATATCTGTAACTCCTTGACCTCTGGCACTGTCTACTCCACTTGCATCAGTTGCTGCGTCGATTGCTGCTTTGGCATTCTCTGCTGCTGTATCTACTGCTGCACTTTGAACCGCTTTTTCTTCATCCGTTAAACTTGCATCGTTATTAATTCTTTCTTTAACGCGTTCTGCATCTTCATCAATCTCGTTTTTAGCATTATCTTTTCTTTCTAAGATCGGAGTACCAGGCTGGTAATTACCATCAATCGCTGTAATTCCTTCACCTTTGGCTGCATCTACACCGTCAGCATTTTGAGCGGCATCTACTGCTCCAAGAGCTGTTTCTAAAGAACTATTCACACCTGAAATTTGATTTGCTTTTTCTTCTCCTGTTAAAGTTGAATCAGATTCAATCGCTTCTCTTATTTTTGCTGCTTCTTTTTCTAACGCTTCTTTGGCTGAATCTTTTCTTAAATTCAAACCATCGCCTGGTTGGTAAACACCATCAATATTAGTAATACCATCACCCTTAGCATTATCAACACCAGAAGCATCAGGTGCATTGTCAATTGCTGTAAGTCCGTTATTTAATGCCGTATCTACAGCTGCACTTTGAGCAACTTTTTCATCTGCTGTTAAAGTTGGGTCATTGGCAATTAGATCTTTAATTTCATTTGCTTCTTCAATCAGAGCATCTTTGGCTGATTGTTTTCTTTCAACTAAAGAGCTACCTGGTTGGTAATTTCCATCAATTGCTTCAATTCCATCACCTTTTGCTGCGTCAATGCCATTCTTCTAATGCACTATCAACTGCTGCTTTTTGTGCTGTTTTATCAGCATCACTTAAATTAGCATCTGCATCAATTTTCTCTTTTGTTAATCTAGCAACTTCTGATAAATTATCTTTGGCTTTTTCTTGCTGTTCATTTAAAGGCGTGCCCTTTTTATAGCTATCTTCGATTGCTGTTTTCCCGTCTGATACTGCTGTATTTAATCCATCTGCATCCGTCGCGTTACCAATAGCTTCGATTCCATCATTATAAGCTGATTTTGCTTTTTCTTTTTGTTCTGTTTTAGCAGCATCACTTAGATTAGAATCTTTTTCAATATTAGAGATAGTTTCTTCTAACACCTTATCTAAATTAGCTTTAGCTGCTGCTTGTTGGTCTTCTAAAGAATCATTAGAATGAGGAATTTTACCGATTTTATCAACACTAGCTTCTACTGACTTAACAATATCATCTGCTGTTTCTAACCCATCAATTTCTTCTTTAGCTGCATCAGCTGCTGCTTCTACAGCTGCTTTTTGTTCTGTTTTTTCAGCTTCCGTTAAGGTATTATCTCCATCAATTTTTAAAATAGCTTCTTTTTTTGCTGCTTCAATCTCTTTAATCGCTTCTTCTTTTCTCTTTTCAAGAGACGTCACTTCTTTATGAGCTTCATCTATGGCTGTCATACCTGAATTTTTAGCATCTAAAATACCGTCAGCTGTTTCAGCTTCATCAATGGCTTTGGTTGCTGCATCAGCCGCTTCTTTAGCTGTTTTTTTCTGTTCTTCTTTTTCAGTTGTTGTTAGAGTATTATCTCCTTCAATCGCATCAGTTACTTTTTTCAACTCATCAGTAATTGCTGTTTTAGCCGTTTCTTTTTGAGTTTCTAGAGCTGTCCCAGCCGCATATTTAGATTTGATATCTGCTTCTCCAGTAGTAAGTGCTGCTTCCATTGCTTCAACTGTTTCAGTAGCATCAATCGCATCTTCAGCTGCTTTTAGGGCTGCATCTACATTCTTAATTTGTTGTTCTTTTTCATCTTTACTTAAATTAGCGTCACCATTAATTTTAACTTTCGTTGCATCAGCAACTTCTTTTAAGTCAGCTTTAGCTTCTTTTTGCTGATCTGCTAATGGAGCTCCTGCCACATGAGCATCAGTAATAGCTTTAATGCCATTTGCTGTTGCATCTTCAAGCTCTTTTGCTGAATTGCCTTCTTCAATAAGACCTTTTGCTACTTTTTGTGCGTCCTCAACTGCTTTTATTTGTTCAGCTTTAGTCGCTGCTGTTAATGACGAATCAGCATTGATTGCTGCAATTGTATCTGTAGCTGCTTTATCAATATCTGCTATTAATTGAATGTCATTGGTTACTGTGATATTTAATTTGCCAGTTACTTGAGATTTGCCCCATTTAGCAACTGTTCCTGTTCCTGTAAATATTTTGCTTTTAGCCCCTACTGATGTAGCATCTATTATTGTCTTATCTCCATAAGTTGGAATAATTTGGCTATTGTTATTCGCACTGTCATAATAAACTAAGTCTTGTTCGGTCATTAAAGCATCCACCGTTTTACCTTGGACTTTTGACAGTTTATAAAATGAATTCAATTTTTCCGTATTTCCCGTCTTATCCTCAGCTATTTTAGCATCAGTTGCAGTAAACCAAAAGTCTCCAGAAATTTGCGTTTCAGTTGTTGATTTCCCTAAAACTTCAACTCTAATCTTCGGAGCGACCGTGTCCGAGGTAGGGGTTGTGAATTTATAGTCAAACTTGGCTGCCGTTGGGCCTATTTTCCCTTCTGTAAGAACCTTCCCATTAGTAACATCTGTAATGATTACTTTTCCATTTGTAATACCATTAAAATTCATTAATGTATTTTGAAGTGTAAACGTATAATTGGTATTTGGCATTAAATCTAATTCCCACTTAATACCACTCGTTGCATCAGGACTTTTGAAAAACAGAGCTTTCTTACTCTGAGGTCCAGAAGCCGTTTTCCAAGTAGCTGTTCCGCTCCCTACATTACTAAACATTCTATCGTCATTCCAAGAAGTTTTTGTTCCAGTGCTATCAAATAATTGAAATCCTCCAAAATTCGCATAGACATAACGGTCTACTTTGGCTTTTTTAGCAGTTTCTTCTTTGTCACCTAAAACTTTATCCAATTTATTAAATTCTTGTGGAAATGGTACAGCTTCTGTTGCTGCCGCAAATGGAACTGCATTTGCTGGCTCAAAAAATTGTTCGATTGGTAATGATTCTGCCGTTGCAGAAATAGCCGCTGTTAAGAAAACAGAGGTAGTTAATACGCTAACAAGTACTTTATTTTTCTTAATAAGTTTTCCTCTACCAAGATGTTTTGTTTCAGATTTAATGTGTTGAATGTTTTTCTTTTTCATAACAATGACTCCTTTATTTTCCTATTTTTAATGAGTTTAAACTAAAAAACGATTAAAATATGGTACTAAAAGTGTTACAAGAATAATAAATAAAAAAATATAAGTATGTAGTGAACCCTAAAAGTTAGACTTTTTTGGAGTAGAGAAATCTACTCCTTTTTTATTGTCTTAAACTGCCATCTTAAGACGGAAATCAACAGGACACAGTCCACCTAATTTCATTTTTATCCGC
>NZ_JBMEAO010000030.1:0-18270 GCF_048815235.1 Vagococcus fluvialis | reverse complement strand
TGAATCTATAACTGTATGATATTTGTTAGTAAACTTTGATGGAACGCCGTATGAGGTGAAAGTCTCACGTACGGTGTGGACTGGGGGAAAAGCTGGAGACTATTTCAAAAGCTTACCTATCAGTATCGTCTGTTGAGTGTGTTGAACATGGGTTGCTTCCTCTTGAAGGGTTGCTAGTCGTAATGAGCGGTGAAGATTCTCCAGGTGGGTTGGCGTTATCAGCTTCCCCAAAAGCAAAAGAAGTACTTGGAATTACAAATGTTACAAGAAATTATGAAATTCCTTATCATAAAGATTTACGAAAAGTTCCACCTCGCATGAATCTTTATATTCAAAAAAATATGGAAATCAACAATATTTTCAGAAGATATGTTGGAGACGAAGATATTTGGGTTTATTCTGTTGATGAAACTTTTGTCAGAGTAAAAGCATCTCAAAGATTATTTAATATGACACCCTATCAATTTGCTGAACGATTTCAACGTGATATTCGCAACGAATTAGGATTGTATTGCACAATTGGAATTGGAGATAACATGTTGTTAAGTAAACTAGCCTTAGATAATGCAGCCAAACATCAAAAAGATATGATTGCTGTTTGGCATTACGAGGATGTTCCCAATACCGTTTGGAAAATTCCTAAAATGACTGATTTTTGGGGTATCAATAAAAGAACAGAAATCAAACTTCGCCGAAAAGGAATTGAGTCCATTTATGATTTAGCTCATTATGATTTTTTTTATATGAAAGAGTCTATGGGGATTATGGGACAACAATTAATTGCTCATGCATGGGGGATTGACCGATCGGATATATCTAAACGACATCGGCCTAAGTCTAAAAGCGTTGGAAATAGTCAGGTGTTAATGAAAGACTATGTTAAATCAAGTGAAACCAAGATTGTTTTAAAAGAAATTGCTGAACAAGTTGCAGCGAGATTAAGAAGAAATGGAACTAAAACAGGTTGTGTTCATATTTCAGTGGGCTATTCTAGAACAGATAGAGCTAGTGGTTTTTCAAGACAAATGAAAATACCTCCAACCAATAGTTCTAAAGAAATAGTTTTTTATTGTTTGCGACTATTTGAAAAATTTTATGATGGATCCGTTGTTAGAAATTTATCAGTTAATTGTTCCATGTTGTCTTCTGATGAAGCTTTGCAGTTGAATCTTTTTGAAGAACCAGAAGAGGTTATTGCGACTCATCTATTAGATGATACAGTAGATAAAATTAGAAGTGTTTATGGCTTTGATTCAATTGTTCATGCTAGTAGTTTAATGGAAGGAGCAACAGCGATTAATAGAAGTCATTTGGTAGGTGGGCATGCTGGTGGAATGGAGGGAATTACATGGAGTTAAATAGTTATTATCAAGACCGTGGAATGATGAAATATAATGGTTTTTATTTGTCAGAACATACGTCAAGTTTGGAAAAAGAAAAAAATAATCGTTATGCTGTTATTGCTGGAAAAGATGAAATGACACTTGAGACTATTTATGAAGTAATTGATTATTCTTTTTTTAAGAATGAACAGGTCAGTATTCAATTAAATATTAAGGATATTGAAGGCAATTTTCTTCCAGATGTTTATGGTTTTATTAAAGGGTATGATGAACTAGGTATTTATATAGACCACATGAAAATTCCACTAGAGCAAATCAGACATATAGTGATATTGGAAACGACTAAGTGGTACCAATAAAAAGAGGATGACTTATTAGTCATCCTCAAGGGTTTAATCTTCTAGTTGGCCAAAAGCCGAGTCCATAATTTCTTTTAGTTTCTCAGCTGAATAGTCATATTTTTCTTGTTCAGCATCAGATAGAGGGATTTCAATAACATTTTGAATACCTCGACGGTTGACGATAGCAGGAGCACCGATATAAATATCATCTAAACCGTAATGACCATTTAAATAGACAGATAGAGGAAGTACAGCATTCTCATCATTTAAAATGGCTTTTGTGATTCGAGCTAGAGAAACAGCGATTCCGTAGAATGTAGCTCCTTTTTTCTCAATAATTGTATAAGCGGCATCACGTACTTTAAAGAATAAGTTAACTAACTCTTCTTCGTCAATTTCAGGATGATCTTTCACCCATTCATAAATTTGTAAGCCTGCCACGTTTGCGTGTGACCAAACAGGGAACTCAGTATCACCGTGTTCTCCTAAAATGTAGCCATGGACATTACGAGCGTCTACTCCGATTAATTCCGCAATTGATTGACGGAAACGAGCTGAATCTAGAGAAGTTCCGCTACCAATGACTTTGTGTTGTGGAAAGCCTGAGAATTTCCAAGTAGCATAAGTTAAGATATCAACTGGATTTGAAGCGACTAAAAAAATACCATTAAAACCAGAAGACACAACATCATCAACGATTTTTTTAAATATTTTAAGATTTTTATTAACTAAGTCTAAACGTGTTTCACCAGGTTTTTGTGCAGCACCTGCTGTAATAACAACGATATCAGCATCGTGACAATCAGCGTAAGTTGCAGCGTAGATTTTTTTAGGTGATGTAAAAGCAAGAGCGTGAGATAAATCAATAGCGTCCCCCTCAGCTTTATCTGTATCTATATCAATAATCCCAATTTCTTGAGCAATATTTTGTGTGACTAATGCAAAGGTGTAACTTGAACCAACGGCACCGTTACCAATAACAATAATTTTTTGATGATCGGTATTTGTTTTTACCATGGAAAATCTCTCCTTTGATATTATATTTTGTGTTATTATAACATTCAAAAATCGCAAAGTCATTTAGAAAGAATCTGGTAAACGCTTCATATTTAAAGGTATCTTAAAAGATGTTTAACCTTTATTCATAAGAAAACAGAAGGAAATATGATATACTTATTAAAAAATCTGGGCACCTTTAGTGCGCGGATATTTTCTGCGTCATTAAAATAGAAGATAGATAATTAAAGGAGAAACAACATGAAATTGATTGTAGGTCTAGGGAATCCTGGAAGTAAATATAGAGGAACAAAACATAATGTCGGCTTTATTGCTTTAGATGAAATTGCCTATCAAGAAAAAGTGACATTTAATAAAACTCAATTTGAAGCAGATATAGCAGAGTTTTTCTTAAATGGAGAAAAAATCATTTTAGCTAAACCACAAACATTTATGAATGAGTCAGGTCGCTCTGTAAGACCATTAATGGATTATTATAATATTGCTGATGAAGATTTATTAGTTATTTATGATGATTTAGATTTACCGATTGGAAAAATAAGATTAAGAGAAAAAGGCAGTGCAGGTGGTCATAATGGGATAAAAAGCATTATTGCTCACTTAGGTACTAAAGATTTTAACCGAATTAAAGTAGGGATAGATCGTCCTAAAAATGGTAAGGAAGTTGTGTCTTACGTGTTAAGCTCATTTCCAAAAGAAACTCATGATGACATGTTGAACGCCATGAAGCAAACTGCCGACGCATCCCTTTACTGGGCAGAGGGTCATGATTTTGTGAATACCATGAACCAATTTAATTCAAAAAAATAAGAACAGGAGATTACTGATGTATTTAAATCAAGGGTTACTTAGCCGAATGGAACAAAGTGCTAAGATAAAAGAATGGCAAGAACAAATAACAAAAGCATCTTCTCATTTAATAACTGGTCTTTCTGGTTCAGCTAAGACATTGGCCATAGGTACCTTACTAAGTAACAAAGGAAAAGTATTAGTAGTTACTCCTAACCTTTATTATGGAAGTAAGTTAATAGAAGATTTACAACATATAATAGAAGAAAAATATCTTTACTATTTTCCAGTTGATGAGGTCGCAGCAGTAGAGATGTCATTCTCTTCTCCAGAAGCATTAGCAGATCGAATTAATGCGTTAAGTTTTTTAGTTAGTGATGAACCAGGTATTTTGGTTACTTCATTAGCAGGATTAAGACGTTTTTTACCTAGTCCACAGCTATGGAAAGAGCAAACCCTTCTTTTTGAAAAAGATGGGATTTTAGATTTAAGCCATTTAGCTGAAAAATTAGTTTTACTTGGTTATCAAAAAGAACAAATGATTGGTAAACCAGGTGAGTTTAGTATGCGCGGGAGTATTATCGATATTTATCCTCTAACTAGTGAGTATCCAGTTCGAATTGATTTGTTTGATGATGAAATTGAATCACTTCGTTTATTTGATGTGGAAACACAACGTTCAATTGGTGAAGTTGATAAAATTGAAATCACGCCTGCTATGGATATGTTGATAACAAAAGATCAATTAAAAATAGCTAGCGAAAAAATGCAATCACTAGTAGAAGAAAAATTAAGTAAAATGACACCAGGCGAAGACAAAGAACGAGTGTCTGCTCATTTTGATTATCTTATCGGAGAGTGGGCTCAAGGTCATCCAACCGAAGAGGTGAAAATGTATGGCGACTTACTCTACGATGAAAAAAGTTATCTAACAGATTATTTAACAACATCTGATGTGATTGTGATTGATGATTACAGTCGTCAAGTTGAAAGTGAAAGAGAATTACTACGTGAAGAATCTGAATGGATTACGCTGAAATTAGAAGAAGGTGTTTTCTTTGAAGACCATGAATTAGGTGGCGACTTTAGAAGTATCTTAAAAAATACCAAACAAAGTAAAACCTACTTCTCTTTATTCCAAAAAGGAATGGGTAATTTAAGATTTACGAGTATTCATCCTTTTGAGTATCGAACAATGCAACAATTCTTTGGGCAAATGCCATTGTTAAAAACAGAGATGGAGCGTTGGCGTAAACAAAAACACACAGTGGTTGTATTAGCTGAAAATGAAGAACGAACAGAAAAAGTTGAAGCTTTATTTTTAGATTTTGAAATTCCAACTGTTGTTAATAATAGTGATAAATTATTATCAGGTGAAGTTCAAATCAAAACAGGCAGTTTAGCCTCGGGATTTGAGTTACCAGAAGAAAAGTTAGTTGTTTTAGTAGAGAAAGAAATATTACATACTCAAGGGAAAAAACGAGCTCGTAAGCAGACGATTTCTAATGCGGAACGTTTAAAAAGCTACAATGAATTAAAACCTGGGGATTATGTCGTTCATGCTAATCACGGTATTGGTAAATATATTGGAATGGAAACTTTATTAAGTGGAGGGGTCCATCAAGATTACATGACAATCCTCTATAAAAATAATGATAAGTTGTTTATTCCAGTTACCCAATTAGATTTAATTCAAAAATATGTTGCTTCTGAATCAAAAACTCCTAAAGTTAATAAATTAGGTGGTTCAGAATGGGTTAAAACTAAAAATAAAGTATCTGCTCGTGTTGAAGACATAGCGGATGATTTAATAAAATTATATGCGGCTCGTGAAGCAGAAAAAGGTTATGCTTTTGGACCAGATGATGATTACCAAATGGAATTTGAAGGGAACTTTCCTTACTCAGAAACAGAAGACCAATTACGAAGTATTCAAGAAATTAAGCAAGATATGGAAAAAGAAAGACCTATGGACCGTTTACTTGTGGGCGACGTGGGTTACGGGAAAACAGAAGTTGCTATTCGAGCAGCTTTTAAATCCGTTCGCGATGGTAAACAAGTTGCTTTACTTGTTCCTACGACTATCTTAGCGCAACAACATTATGAAACGATGCGTGATAGGTTTGCTAATTTTCCAGTTAATGTTGGCGTGTTAAGTCGTTTTAGAACCAAAAAACAACAAAATGAAACAGCTGAGAAAATTAAAAAGGGCCAAATTGATGTGGTAGTAGGAACTCACCGCGTGTTATCAAAAGATATTGAATTTATGGACCTAGGTTTATTAATTGTAGATGAAGAGCAACGTTTTGGTGTGAAACATAAAGAGAGACTAAAACAAATTAAATCTCAAGTTGATGTATTAACATTAACAGCTACACCGATTCCAAGAACTTTACATATGTCTATGTTAGGTGTGCGCGATTTATCAGTTATTGAAACACCACCAGCAAATCGCTATCCAGTCCAAACCTATGTGATGGAAAAAAATCCTGGAGCTATTAGAGAAGCAAGTGAGCGAGAAATTGCTCGTGGTGGACAGATTTTTTATCTATATAATCGAGTGGATACGATTGAGCAGAAAGTGGAAGAACTACAGATGTTGCTACCAGATGCTCGAATTAGTTATGCCCATGGTCAAATGACAGAAGTGCAGTTAGAAAATCGTCTAATGGAATTTATTAATGGAGATTACGATATTTTGGTGACAACAACCATCATTGAAACGGGTGTAGATATTCCTAATGTGAATACCTTATTTGTAGAAAATGCCGATTACATGGGCTTATCTCAGTTGTACCAATTACGTGGTCGAGTTGGTCGAAGTAACCGTGTTGCTTATGCTTATTTTATGTATGAACCTCAAAAAGTGTTAAATGAAGTCAGTGAAAAACGTCTTCAAGCGATTAAAGATTTTACAGAACTTGGTTCAGGATTTAAAATTGCTATGCGAGATTTATCCATTCGAGGAGCTGGAAATTTATTAGGGGCTCAGCAACATGGCTTTATCGATTCGGTTGGTTTTGATATGTATACTCAAATGTTAACGGAAGCTGTTAACCGTAAGCGTGGAACTGAAAGTAAAGATACTAAAACAATTACAGAGATTGATTTAGGAATTGATGCTTATATTCCAACTGACTATATCGAAGACGAACGTCAAAAAATTGAAATTTATAAACGAATTCGCCAACTAGATAGTCAAGAAATGTTTGATGAGTTAGAGAGCGATTTATTAGACCGCTTTGGAGAATATCCAGACGAAGTGGCTAACCTATTAACAGTTGGGTTAATTAAGATGAATAGCGATTTTGCTTTAATTGAAAAAATTCAGAAACGTCAGTTGATTGTTGAGGTATTATTATCAAAAGCAGGAACTAATGCTTATACAATTGAGCAAATCTTTAAAGCTTTATCAGCTACGACTTTAAAAGCAGAATTAAGTTCAGATGATCAATTAGCAATTAACTTAAAGTTAACGAAAAAACTGGCAGAAGCAACTTGGCTTCAAGAAATTGCTCAGTTTGTAGAGGCGTTAAGACAGCAAAAGTATGCTAAGGGATCTAAAAAAGAAGCTGAGTGAGGTGGATAGAATGCCTGATAAGACTTTAGAAAAAAATATGCTACAAGGCACGATTATTCTAACGCTAACTTCTTTTGTGGTAAAACTGTTAAGTGCAGTATACCGAGTTCCCTATCAAAATTTAGTAGGGGATGAAGGGTTTTATGTGTATCAACAAATATACCCGATATACGGTATAGGAATGACTTTAGCTCTAACAGGGTTACCAGTCTATCTATCAAAAATTTTAGCCTCAAGTCCAAATGAAGAAGAAAAGAAATGGCGTTTAGATGCTTTTTTTACAATCGTAAGTTTACTTTCTTGTTTTGCCTTTGTGGTGTTACTTGTATTAGCAGGGCCAATCGCTGGGTTAATGGGGGATAGTGAGTTAACACCAGTCATTCGATTGGTCTCTTTCTTCTTTTTATTAGTTCCGTTTTTATCAACTTATCGTGGGTACTATCAAGGAAACTTAAACATGAAACCAACTGCTATTTCTCAATTAATTGAGCAAGGTAGCCGGGTGTTAGTTATTTTAGGTGCTGGTTATTTATATACGATATTTGATTGGTCTGTCTACCGAGTTGGTGGGGTGGCCATGTCAGGAGCTCTAGTTGGGGGTGTTTGTGGCTTAATTATCTTGTGGTACTATCAAAAAACTCAACCTATTAAGTGGAGCTTTCAAGGTAAAAAGCTTAAAGAGTTAAGTCATTTTGCTAAGCGTTTAATCATTGAAGGAGGTACATTATGTTTATTTAGTGCGTACCTAATTGTGTTTCAATTAATAGATGCTTTTTTCGTAAAACAATTTCTAGGATATGGTGGCATGAGTGATTTAACTGCTAAAATGACAAAGGGAGCCTATGATAGAGGACAACCTTTAGTTCAGTTAGGTCTAGTAGTTGCAGTTAGTATGACTGCTGCCTTTTTACCACCTTTGACAAAGCATTATATGAATCGACAACAAAAAGAGTACGAAGCAATGGTGTCGTCTTACATCAAAGTAGCCCAGGTAATGGGTGCTGCAGCTGCAGTTGGTTTAGCTTTAGTATTGCCTTATATTAATGTGACCCTTTTTGGTGATAATCAAGAAGGTGTATCTTTAAGTTTGTTTGTATTAGCTATTTATTTTGTTTCGATGATTCAAACCTATCAAACAATTTACCAAAGCCAAAATATTATGAGATATCAATTATTTGGAGCTGTTGCGGGATTGTTTACTAAATTAATACTAACACCACTTCTTACTTATTACTTTAATACAGTGGGTGCTAGTATTAGTACGATATTAGGGCTAATAGTATGTTTGGGTGTTTTAAAATGGTATTTAAACCAAAGTATGCCTAGTTATAAACCAGTTAAAGACTATCATTTGAAATTAGTCATTAATTTAGGAATGATGTTAATTGTTTTGGTATTCTACCGACTAATATTAGAGACACTTAATTGGCATAGCCTAAACAGAGGTGGAACGTTCATATTAACAATGATAGGTGTTATAATAGGAGCGAGCACTTATCTATATAGTGTTATTAAAAGTCAAATGTTTACTAATGAGGAGTGGGAGATGCTTCCTTTTGGTAACAAAATAGTTAAAAGAATCAAGAAGGATTAGAGGTGAACGTATGCGATTAGATAAATTTCTTAAAGTGTCACGTATTATAAAAAGAAGGACAGTTGCCAAAGAGATAGCTGATAAAGGTCGTATTCAAGTAAATGGTCAACTGGCCAAATCGTCAACAAATGTCAAAGTCGGCGATAACCTAAAAATTTTATTTGGTAATAAAACATTAGAAGTAAAAGTTTTAGAGTTAAAAGACACAACTAAAAAAGATGAAGCAAAAGATTTATACGAAGTGATTAGTGAAACAAGAGAAACCAGCTATGAAAGTTTAGATTAGCATTAGACATTGGTGTAATGACTTGCTATAATAAACCTATCTGTAATAAAAGAGATTGGAGATTCTAAAAAGCATGAAAAAAGACCGTAAATTGTTGAGCTATCAAAAAGAACAACAAGCTAGTCTAACGATGAAATCTATGCAAAAAGGTCAAAAAAAGATTATTTTTAGACGTCGTCGTTTAGGTATTATGTTTGCTGCCGCTCTTATAGTGTTTTCATTTATAGGGATTAATCTTTTTAGAAATAGCCAACGCTTAGTTTCGTTGCAAGAAAACCGTCAAGAAGTTGAAAAAGAGCAGAAACAAGTTAAGAAAACAGAAAAAGAGTTAAACCGAGAAGTAGATCTGTTACATGACACTGAGTATGTCGAAAAGGTTGCTCGATCAAAATATTTCTATTCAAAAGAGGGAGAACAAGTTTATAGTATCCCCGATTTAAATAATAGCTCGACCCAAACTAGTGGTAACAAATAACAATAAATACTTTGGAAGGTTCAAGGAGGAAATAAATTTTTATGTCAATTGAAGTAGGGGTAAAATTACCTGGGAAAGTTTCAGGCATTACCAATTTTGGTGCGTTCGTTGATTTAGGAGCAGGCAAAACAGGGTTGGTCCATATTAGTGAAGTGTCAAATAGTTTTGTTAAAGATATCAATGACGTTTTAAAAGTCGGCGATGAAGTAGAAGTTAAAGTAATGAGCATTGGTGATGATGGTAAGATTGGTTTATCTATCAAACGTGCTAATGAAGAAGAGCGTCCAGCTAGAGAACAACGCGCTCCTAAAAAAGACTTCAGCAAACGTCCAAGCAATAATTACAATCGTTCCGACAGACCTGAAAGATCAGGAGGCGGCAACTTTAATCGTAAGCCAGCTGCACCTGCTCCAAAGAAAGAAGGATTTGATAACTTAATGAGTTCATTCTTAAAAGATAGTGATGAAAGATTAAGTTCAATCAAACGTAATACTGAAGGTAAACGCGGTGGCCGTGGCGGTCGTCGTAGTTAATAAAAAAGTAAACTAAAAAGGCTGACCAGCGAGTGTCAGCCTTTTTCTTTCATTCTAATATCTGTAATGGGGGTGATTATTGATGGATTTATTTGAAGTGTTTAGACAACGAGTAACAGAAAAAAGATGGTGGCAACCAGAGGAGAACGTGTTAGTAGCTGTATCAGGAGGGATTGATTCTGTAGTCCTACTACATCTGATGTTGCGATTAGATGAGTCGATTAGACCACGTATTTTAGTCGCCCATGTTAATCATCAATTAAGAGAAGCTTCTATTAAAGAAGAGTTATTTATTAAAGAGTGGTGTCAGAAAGAAAACATTCCTTTCTTTTTAGGAACTTGGCAAGAAGGTTTAACGATTCAAAGTAATACCGAGTTAGCCGCAAGAGAATTTCGTTATTCTTTTTTTGACAATATAATAAAACAAGAACAAGTCTCAACCTTATTAACAGGGCATCACAAAGGAGATCAAGTTGAGACAATACTCATGCGTTTGATTAATGGCAATCGACTTAATTATTTGGTTGGCATTGAAGAAGAACGTCAGCTAACCAGAGCTAGATTAGTTCGTCCGTTATTAATAGCGACTAAAAATGATTTATATGCGTATGCTAAAAAAGAAGGGTTAATTTTCTTTGAAGATGAAACTAATCAAGAAGCCACGTATTTGAGAAATCGAATTAGAAACCAATTATTACCAATTCTTCGGGAAGAAAATCCTAGATTTGAAGAGCAGTTATTGAGTTTTCAAAAAGAATTATCTTTTGGTTTGGAACTCATTGAACAAGAGATTATGCCTAAATATCTTGAATGTCTCACTTCTGATGACAAACGAATTTGCATTGATAGAAAAAAATTCCTCACTTATTCTAAGGCGGAGCAACATTTTATTTTAGACCGATTAGTGAGTGATTTGCAGAAACAAGTTGAATTGATCATCAATAAGAAGCAACAAAAAGCATTATCAGATATGCTATTAGGAGCAACCTCTAATCAAAGCATTACATTAAAGGATAATTGGCGAGCAACTCGTTCTTATGATTTAGTTACTATAGTAGCAGAAGTAGCAGAAGAAGTAGAGGATGAGGCGTTTAAATTATCTTTAAATGAAGGTGTATTTGTTTCAGAAAAAGAATGGTTTGGTTTGTTTGAAACAGAAAAAGTAGAAATCCCTAAAAAAGTCAAAGATTGGTCACAAAAAGAATTAATAATTGTGACAGACTTATCAGAGCCTTTAATCATTAGAAGGAGACAACCAGGAGATAAACTGATTATTAATGAACAGGGTCAGACTAAAAAAGTCAGGCGTTACTTTATTGATGAGAAAATCCCTCTCGAAAAGAGAGAAAAAAGTTGGATTGTGACAGATAATGAAGGTGAGCTAAAATGGTTAGTTCCTTTTAGAGAAAGTTATTTGAGTATTCGAGATGAAACTGATAAAATACATTATAAGCTTGTCTACCTTTATAAAAAAGACAAGTAGTTTGGAAGGAGAACCAGATGTTAGAAAGAGATATTGAAAAAACATTTTATTCAGAAGAACAAATCCAAGAGCGCGTTAAAGCTTTAGGAGCTGTTATTAGTAAAGATTATGCGGATAAAAATCCATTAGTTGTGGGTGTTTTAAAAGGAGCTGTACCATTTTTATCAGATTTAGTTCGTTCAATGAACATTCATATGGAAATGGATTTTATGGATGTATCTAGTTATGGAAACGCCACAGTATCATCAGGTGAAGTTCGTATACTAAAAGATTTAAGTACAGTGGTAGAAGGCCGTCATATCTTAATCGTTGAAGATATTATTGATAGTGGTCGTACCTTAAAATATTTAGTTGAATTACTAAAACATCGTAAAGCAGCTTCAGTAAAAATCGTTACTATGCTTGATAAACCAGAAGGCCGTGTTGTAGACATGGACGCAGATTACATTGGTTTTGAAGTGCCTAATGAATTTGTAGTTGGTTACGGTTTAGACTACGCTGAGGATTATCGTAATATGCCATACATTGGTATTTTAAAACCTGAGATTTATGAAAATAACTAAAGGTTTTATTCTTTTGTGTGATATAATAATGACTTACTGATAAAAATAACAAAAACTAAATATATAAGGAGGCCATGTATGAATAATAAGAAGAATTCAGGGATGAAAAATTCACTTTATTATATTATTGTTTTCTTATCAATGATTATGATTGTGTATTTCTTCTTTGGTCAAGGTGGCGAGCAGTCGCCAAATATTAATTATTCAACTTTCTATACCCAATTAAAAGATAAACAAGTTAAAGAATTCGCAGTTCAACCATCTAATGGTGTTTATAAAATTACTGGGGAATACAAAGAAGAACAAAAAGTAACTGATTCAGGTGGATTGCCAGTATTTGGGCAAACTAAAATGAAATCAAAACGCTTCTCAACTTCTGTATTACCTAATGATTCAACTATTAATGACATTAGTAAAGCAGCTAGAGAAGGGGAAACTAAGTTTGTTGTAAAAGAACAATCAAGTAGTGGTATTTGGGTTCAATTACTCTTTAGTTTCTTACCATTAATATTTATGGTCTTCCTATTCTATATGATCATGGGTCAAGGTAGCCAAGGTGGTGGCAATGGCCGTGGTGTAATGAACTTTGGGAAAACAAAAACCAAAGAAGCTGACAAAAAATCTATTACGGTTCGTTTTTCAGATGTAGCTGGTGCTGAGGAAGAAAAACAAGAATTAGTAGAAGTGGTGGAATTCTTAAAAGATCCTCGTCGTTTTGCTGAGCTTGGTGCTCGTATTCCAGCAGGTGTTCTCTTAGAGGGACCTCCAGGAACAGGTAAAACATTATTAGCAAAAGCTGTAGCTGGAGAAGCCGGCGTGCCGTTCTTCTCAATTTCAGGTTCAGACTTTGTAGAGATGTTTGTCGGTGTGGGTGCAAGTCGTGTGCGTGATTTATTTGAAAACGCTAAAAAGGCTGCTCCTGCAATTATCTTTATTGATGAAATCGATGCTGTTGGTCGTCAACGTGGAGCTGGTATGGGTGGAGGTCACGATGAGCGTGAACAAACACTTAACCAATTACTAGTTGAAATGGATGGTTTTGGTGGTAATGAAGGTGTTATCGTTATTGCTGCAACTAACCGTTCAGATGTATTAGACCCTGCATTACTTCGTCCAGGTCGTTTTGACCGTCAAATCTTAGTAGGAAGACCCGATGTTAAAGGACGTGAGCAAATACTAAAAGTTCATGCTCGTAATAAGCCTTTATCTGAGGATGTTGACTTAAAAGTAGTTGCACAACAAACACCAGGATTTGCTGGTGCTGATTTAGAAAACGTCTTAAACGAAGCGGCTTTAGTAGCAGCTCGTCGTAACAAGAAAAAAATTGATGCAAGTGATATTGATGAAGCTCAGGACCGTGTTATTGCGGGACCTGCTAAAAAAGACCGTGTTATTAGTAAACGTCAACGTGAATTAGTAGCATACCATGAAGCGGGACATACTATTTGTGGTTTAGTTTTAGATGATGCTAACATCGTACATAAAGTAACGATTGTTCCTCGTGGACGTGCTGGTGGTTATATGATTTCTCTTCCTAAAGAAGATCAATTCTTAATCACTAAAAACGAAATGTTTGAACGTATTGTAGGGCTTTTAGGTGGACGTGTTGCTGAAGAATTAGTCTTTGATGTCCAATCTACTGGAGCAAGTAATGACTTTGAACAAGCGACTAGCCTAGCTCGTTCAATGGTAACTGAATATGGAATGAGTGACTTATTAGGTCCAGTTCAATATGAAGGAAACCATCAAGTCTTTGTTGGCCGTGATTATGGTCAAACTAAAGCTTACTCTGAACAAGTTGCCTTCCAAATTGATGAAGAAGTTCGTAGTATCTTAAAAGAAGCTCATGCTAAAGCAGTTGAGATCATTGAAGAGCACCGTGCTCAACATAAATTAATTGCAGAAGCTTTACTAGAACATGAAACATTAAACGCAAAAGAAATTACATCGATTTTTGAAACAGGTGAAATGCCAGTTAACGAAGTGAAGGATGAATTTCCAAGTGAAAAAGAAGGTTCTTTTGAAGAAGCTAAAGAAGCTTTAGAAAGAAAAGAAGCTGAAAAGCAAGAAGAACAAAAACGAACTGAGACTACTGAAGAAGTAGTTGAAGAAAATAAAGAAGAATCATCAAACGAGTAAAATCGTTTTGTGGTTTTAATTAAATAAGTTATGATAAGTGGGATATACGAAAGTGTACCCCACTTTTCTATTGTAGAAAAAGATAAAGATAAGAGGATGAGATGATATGACAGATTATTTAGTAAAAGCCTTAGCCTTTAATGGAGAAATTCGTGCCATGGCGGCTCGTACAACTCAGACAGTAACAGAAGCACAAGAAAGACATGATACATGGCGTGCTGCTACAGCTGCATTAGGTCGTACATTAACAGGTTCATTATTACTTGGTGCCATGCATAAAAATGAAGAAAAACTAACAGTTAAGGTTCAAGGGGATGGTCCACTTGGTGCGATTGTTGTTGATGCAGATAGTAAAGGGAACGTAAAAGGATATGTTCAAAATCCAGAAGTTAACTTAGCTCCTAATGCGCTTGGTAAAATCGATGTGCGTGGTGCTGTGGGAACTAATGGTACTTTTAGTGTTGTAAAAGACTTAGGATTAAAGGAAGCTATTACTGGGCAAGTACCAATTGTTTCAGGAGAAATCGCGGAAGATTTTACTTATTATTTAGCTAACTCAGAACAAGTGCCTTCTGCTGTTGGGTTAAGTGTTTTAGTAGACAATCAAAAAGATGACTGCGTCAAAGCTGCTGGAGGATTTATGATTCAGGTAATGCCTGGAGCTAGTGAAGAAACATTAGTGGAAATTGAAAAACGATTAGCAGATATTCCACAAGTATCAACATTATTAGATCAAGGTGAAACACCAGAATTTATTTTAGGTCGTTTATTAGGTGAAGAAAATGTTGAGATACTAGAAACAACACCTGTTCAATTTTTCTGTGATTGTTCTAAAGAGCGTTTTGCTTCAGCTATTATTACTTTAGGTAAAGAAGAATTAACGCAAATGATTGAAGAAGATGAAGGAGCAGAAGCTGTTTGTCATTTCTGTGGTGAAAAATATCAATACAGTGCTGAGGAATTAACGGAATTAAGAGACGAAGCCATTAAGTAAGGAGGATTTCCCCTGTGTGGAAAATAGGTAATGTAGAAATTGAAAATCGTGTTGTTGTTGCTCCTATGGCTGGGATTAGTAATTCGGCTTTCCGTTTAACAGTAAAAGAATTTGGTGCAGGATTAGTTGTCTGCGAGATGATTAGTGATAAAGGGATTCAACAGCGTAATAAAAAAACCCTGGATATGCTTCATATCGAGGAAGAAGAACATCCTTTAAGTCTTCAAATTTTTGGTGGTAATAAGGAAACGTTAGTAGAAGCTGCCAAGTTTGTTGAAGAAAATACAACAGCAGACATTATTGATATTAATATGGGATGCCCTGTTAGTAAAATTATTAAAGCAGAAGCAGGAGCTAGATGGTTACTAGATCCTAACAAAGTATATGAAATGGTAGATGCTGTTTCTAGTGCTGTTAATATTCCTGTGACAGTTAAAATGCGTATTGGCTGGGATGAAGATCATATCTTTGCAGTCGAAAACGCCAAAGCTGCTCAAAGTGCAGGAGCGGGAGCTGTTGCGATGCACGGTAGAACGCGTGTCCAAATGTATGAAGGTAAAGCCAACTGGGATGTTCTAAAAGAAGTTAAAAAGCATTTAACAATTCCATTTATGGGGAATGGTGATGTGAGAACACCAGAAGATGCTAAAAGAATGCTTGATTATGTTGGGTGTGATGGTGTGATGATAGGAAGAGCAGCTTTAGGTAATCCGTGGATGATTTATCGTACTAAGCATTACCTTGAAACAGGTGAACTACTTGAAGAGCCACAACCAACTGCTAAAATAGCAACAGCTAAACTTCATCTATCTCGTTTAGTTAAATTAAAAGGTGAAAAAATCGCTTGTTTAGAGTTTCGTCAACATGCGGCTTACTATCTAAAAGGAGCACCTCGAGCAACAAAAGCAAGACTAGCTATTAATAAAGCTCAAACCGAAAGCGAAATTATCGCTATTTTTGATGAGTATCTAGCTAATTTAGCGGCAAAAGGAATAGCAAGTTAATAAATATAAGAGAAAAGGCAAATTGACTTGCCTTTTTTTGTTTTAGTGTGGCATTATAGTAGGGAACAGATTGTCAAAAAGTATAGGAGGAAGTAACGTGACAAAAGAAATTCAAGGTCATGAAGAGATGAATGACCAATTAATCGTACGTAGAGAAAAAATGGCGGAATTGCGTGAAAAGGGTCTTGATCCTTTTGGTTCACGTTTTGAACGTACAACTAACTCTCAAGAATTACATGAAACATATGACAAACATACAAAAGAGGAATTATTAGAATTAGGAGCTGTTGCAACAGTTGCTGGTCGAATGATGACTAAACGTGGAAAAGGTAAAGTAGGATTTGCTCATTTACAAGACCGTGAAGGACAAATCCAAATTTATGTAAGAAAAGATGCTGTAGGAGAAGAAGAATACGACTTATTTAAGCAAGCGGATTTAGGTGACTTTATTGGTGTAACTGGTCAAGTCATGAAAACTGACATGGGTGAAGTAACAATTAAACCAACTAGCTTAACATTCTTAACTAAAGCATTACGCCCATTACCAGATAAGTATCATGGTTTAACTAATGTTGAGCAAAAATATCGTCAACGTTATTTAGACTTAGTAAGTAACAGAGATAGCTTTGACACATTTGTTAAACGTAGCGAAATTATTCGTGAAGTGCGTAATTACTTAAATACACATGGTTATTTAGAAGTGGAAACACCAACATTACATAATATTGCAGGTGGGGCAGCAGCTCGTCCATTCATTACACACCATAATGCATTAGATATGGAATTATATTTACGTATTGCTTTAGAATTACACTTAAAACGATTAATCGTTGGTGGAATGGAAAAAGTATACGAAATAGGTCGTGTATTCCGTAACGAAGGAATTGATACAACTCACAATCCGGAGTTTACTATGTTAGAAGTTTATACAGCATATACTGATTACAAAGATATTATGGATTTAACAGAAGGTATCATTACTCATACAGCACAAACTGTATTAGGTAAACTTCAAATTGAATATGGTGAATACCAAGTTAATTTAGAAGGTCCATGGAAGAGAATTCATATGGTTGATGCGATTAAAGAGCAATCTGGTGTTGATTTCTGGCAAGAGATGACAGATGAAGAAGCACGTGCTATTGCTAAGGAGCATGATATTGAATTAGGTGAGCACATGGATTACGGTCACGTAGTTAATGAATTCTTCGAGAAATATGTAGAAGAGACATTAATTCAACCAACATTTATTTATGGACATCCAACTTCAATTTCACCATTAGCTAAGAAAAATACAGAAGATGGTCGATTCACAGATCGTTTTGAAGTATTTATAGTAGGAAAAGAATATGGAAATGCCTTTACCGAATTAAACGATCCAATTGATCAACGTGAACGTTTTGAAGCACAAATGAAAGAAAAAGATTTAGGAAACGATGAAGCTCAAGGGATTGATGAAGATTTTATTGAAGCTTTAGAGTATGGAATGCCTCCAACAGGTGGATTAGGAATTGGAATTGACCGTTTAGTAATGTTATTAACTAATTCTCAATCAATCAGAGATATCCTATTATTCCCAACAATGAGATAAAAACAAAGAAAAAAGGAGAAATTTTCTCCTTTTTTTTATACCTTTTTTTGTATAAAACTACCGGTTAATCAATAAAAAGTCCTTAAAAGCTATTTTTGGATTTTTTAAAATTGATTTATTCAGATATACACCTTTAATAACGAACAAAAAAAGTTTTTTCAGTATAATTGTTAGTGAAAAAAACTTTTAAAAAAGAGTTGACGTAATGGCAGATACTTGGTATATTAATACATGTCGCTGCGACATATTAAAAAACAAAGCGGCAAAAGACGACAAGTCTTTAAATGTTGTTATATAAAAGTTTATAGAAGTTTTATAAAAATAAAAATAACAAGAACTTGAAAATAAGTGTTGACAAACGATTAATAACTTGATATGATATAAAAGTTGTTAAGGCAACACTGATTAGACCTTTGAAAACTGAACAAAGTAAGACAAACCAAATGTGTAGGGCGTTTTTACGAAAGTGAAAACAAACCATATTTAGTGAATAACATTCGCTAGCAAGTTTTAAATTAATTAATGAGCTAAACGTCGC
>NZ_JBMEAO010000003.1:0-217290 GCF_048815235.1 Vagococcus fluvialis | reverse complement strand
CTATAATCAGAAATTTTTGTGTCGGATTCATAAAGGTTTTAAAGAAATACAAGATACATTAGAATCAATGTTTTAACTTAACCGACAGAATGGTTTTTTCCATTTACACATAATTCTTGACGCAACCAATACCTCCCAAGCATAATATAAACTAAGTATATAAAGAACTTATCTATAAAGATATAGTAAATCAAATGAAATTGATTAAAACTAAGAAAATAGCCTCTCTTTAAACTTTATATTTAACTTGGTTTAATATATATTATGTAAACCAATAATATTTTTATTAAAAGGAATGCTTAACCTACCACCACTTTGACTATTATTTTGAAGTATGGAAAATAATAGTCTTATCATACCTGATGAAAAACGTTTTTCAAACAAATTCAATTTCAATAGACATAACTTATAACTTTTTTCTAGCTATCAATTCTATGTTATGTTTCTGATATATTAATTTGATAGACACAGATATCAATATTCTTTTCATTTCATTCCTGCTGTTCATACACTTCCTATACCTGATACCCAATAAAAAAATCGGGGTTTAACTCTAGACTAGTTTATATATGTGGCGTATCACTTTTAATCCAATCAAATATCTTTCCTTATAGCTCTGAACTATGTATAATGTACTGAGCGTTACCGTTAAGTTACTCATGTAATTCTAAAAGAATTATAAGCTTTCCGATTTGTGAGAAATCATAGATCGGTCCTTTTTTTTGCTCTAAACAACATTTTAAGTATAGAAATAAAAAAGACACTCAAGAGATAATCTCCTAAGTGTCTTTTGTTAAGTTTAAATTTAATTAAGCTTTTTCAATGTTAGTTGCTTGAAGTCCACGTTGTCCTTCTTCAACTTCGAAAGTCACTGCTTGACCTTCTTCTAAAGTTTTGAATCCTTCGCTTTGGATAGCTGAGAAGTGTGCAAATACGTCTTCTCCGTTCTCTTGAGTGATGAAACCGAAACCTTTTTCTGCGTTAAACCATTTAACTGTTCCTGATGCCATGTTTGTTTCCTCCTATTCTAAAATTACTGCAATAAATGTGTTGCTAATAGGAGTTAACTTAATGACCCTATAACGCTCAAAATACTACTCTATTAGAATAACACTCAACGTGTTATAATGCAACACTTTTTAAGTTTAAATGTATTATAATCGTTAAAATAAAGATATTCTAATTATTTTAAACTTAAACTTTAAAATAATGCTATAATAACTAAGTGCAAAAATAGATTTAGGAGCTGGAAAATTTGAATAAAAATATACAAAATAAACCTGTATCACTTGAAGTTATTCGTAACAACCGTGATATCGTTATTAATGGCCGTACTGCTTACTTTACTGAGCTAGTAAAAGTGGCTGTAGAATTAACTACAAAATTAAATAATGAAACAAACGAAGATCAAAAACGCCTTACTGAAATGCTTGTAACTGAAACAATCACTGCAATGACATCTTCATGGCGTAATACCCTTCCCTTCAACATTTTAGTATCTGATGCTGCAGCAACATTTGCTAAGAGTTTAGGAGTTGATGATTTGCGTAACCATGATTATAGCTTAAAAATCAGTATGGACACTATTATTGACCAAATTGAAGAACCTAGCTTCCTTTCAGTTGCTGAGAATTTAAATGACCAAGACTTAGCTAAATTAAACAAAGCATTAGCAAAAGATGATAAAGCATTAAACTCTAATGTCATGTTACATTGGGATCACGCGATTACTGGCAAAATGTTTATCAACTTTGTAACTGAATTAATCGAAGAACTAAGCACTACTAATGCAGATGATGTGACAATATCTAATCGTGTAGCTGAGTTAGTTAATCAACAAGCCATCGTTTGGATTCTAAAAACAGAAAACTACTTACTAGCTGAAAAAGGATACAAAGAGACACGTGACCCTAGCTGGGAAGATGCTTTTAAAGACTGTAGCATTGAGTTAAGTGATTTTTCTAAACAAGATTATTCACTATTTTTTAGTAAAGAATGGTAATAAAAAAGCCTAACAAATTTAGTTTTGTTAGGCTTTTTGCTACTATTTTTTTGCTTGTTTTCTACTTTTATAATAACGCCATTTGGTTGCAATCATATTATATACGGCTAAAGATATCCCGACAAACTGCATAAGTGCTGCTATTTTGAATCCTAGTTGAGCGTAAATCGTTTGATCTAAAATAGTCAAAATAATTAATGACGAAATAATCAAGATACCTGCCGTTAAATTATATTTGTTGCCTTTCCAGCACATGAAAAAATCCCCTATTCGTTTATTTTTATTATATGTATTAGATAATTAATCTTCATAATCTATTTTAGTATACGTTTTATTTCAGCCCAAGTATATTCTTTTGTTTATTTTAATGGGAATAGTGGAAGCTTTTCTAGAAAAATTATGTCGTTTCTATCTGCTGCGTCTCCTTCTGCTAGAATAGCAGCTTGAGCAACAACTTGTGCCCCTGCCTTTTCTGCAAGTGTCACAAGTGCTTGTAGTGATTCACCTGTACTTATAACATCATCAATAATAGCAACTTTTTTTCCTATAATCGCCTCGGCATCATGTCCATCTAAAAAGAGAGTTTGCTCCTTTTGTGTCGTTATCGAAACAACTGAGGCTTCAAGAGGTGAAGCCATATACGCTTTGATACTTTTTCTAGCTACAATATACTTTTCGTAGTTCAAAACTCTTGCAAGTTCTTGTAATAATGGAATCCCCTTAGCTTCAGCGGTCATTAAATAATCAATGTCAGTAGGTAATTTTTCAGCTAACTCTTCAGATGCTCTAACTGTCATTTCGGCATCACCTAATAAAACAAATGATGCAATAGCTAAATCATCTGACACTTCTATTATGGGTAACTGTCTACTAAGGCCTGCTACTTTTAATTCATATGTTTTTTTCATGTTTTACACGACTCCTATCATTGGTAAAATAAATTTAATCACTAAACCTGCTAACATTCCAAAAAATGGGTCAAATAAAGCTGTAACAACCATTGTCACACTTCCTACAAGAGGATTGTTACTCACTGCTGGTTGAATATTCCCTGAAACTGTTACAAAGGCTCCTAAAACAAATAAGAAACCAGCAATAGATTCAGTTGGTACATATTTACCTAATTTAGGTAAAACACCTGTGGCTAAAATAATTGCCATAATAAGCATCATCAAAACACCTGAAAATACAGGATGAGGAGCGCTACCTGTTGCTGAGATAATCGACTCAAGAGGAGCACCACCAAAAGCACTAGAGATAATATCTGCAATAGAACTAACAACTGTTAACACATCAATATTAACAGGGTTTGTTTCACCGCCTGCCATACTTCCTGTAATCATCCCGAAAGAAATGTTAGAGCCAATATTTAAACAAGCTAACGCTAATGCTCCACGTAATATTCTTCCTGTAAACATAGGTTTAATAAGTGAAAGTTTCTGATCTCCTACACCATCTGGTAACTCAATTGTTGCTTTTTTATAATAAACAGAGTAAAGCGTAGATAAGACGACTGAAATTAAGATGGTATAAACAAGATCTTTTGTAAAAATATAAACTAAAATGGCAGATATCATTGATAACCAACCAACATCATTGTTACTTCGGGTCATTTTAATAGCCGTTCTAGCTAGTATGAAACCAACTCCCGCCATCATTCCTGATGTAATATCATTTCCCATAAAATCAACTAAGGTATTCATCCATCCAAACAACCCGATGACCGTCATAATGACAGCAGCCCAAAGAATTATCGAAATACGCTCTCTTTTATTACCTCCTAAAGCACCAGCTACTGTAATTGACTCCACTTGAAATGAAATCGGTGCTACTGAGCCAGTCACTGCATTAGCTATAGCTGAAAAACCAAAGGCCAAAGCTGTCGGAAATGCTGCAAATCCTAATGATAATGCTAAAATCCCCTGGGGAATACCATTAATAACAACTCCAATAGCAGCTAGTATATCTTGAAAAAATTCCATAAAACACTCCTCTTTCTCCTTAAATATACGACTATTCTAAACGAGAGAATTGTTTATTACAACAAAAACTTATCTATTTTAATTAAAATAACTTCAAACGTTCGCTTTTAATTTCATATTATTATCGTTTTGTATAAAAGAACTATAACGATACACGAATTAACGAACAAAAAAAGAATGCAACTATAATTTTAGCTGCACTCTTTTACTCATTTTTCTTTAAATAGCGTTCCACTTTATTACGATTACCACAAATTTTCATTGAGCACCATTTTCTTCTGCCACTATGATTAATAAAGATCAACGGACAATTATGATTGGCACAACAACTTAGTTTATAAAGTTCTTTACTTTTTAATAAATCCATTAAGGATTGATACATTAAAGTTTTTATTCCTTCGATTCCCATATTAATCGGAACCAATAATGGTTCCCAATTTTCAACGAAAATAATTCGAAAGGGTTGGTTGGACAAATAACTTTCAATTAGCTCAATTAATTTAGCTAATTCATGTGAATCCAAAGCACATTGTTTCAGTTGCTCATGAAGTTCATTTCTAAAAGTCAGCAATTCATCAATTGAATCGATTTCTTCAACAAAAGAATGAAAGATAGAAAGTTGCCTATTGTATTCATCTTGATTGTCTAATGGAATCTCTGACCATCTACTCAGATCTTCAATACTATGAATAAATTCGATTATTTTTCCATTTCTATGAAGCTTAGAATTACAAAAATTCAAAGCTAAGTTCTCAGTAATATTTGGCAGATTTTCCATTTCATCATTCCTTTTAAGTATAATTAACCTGTTGATTAGTGTAATTCGGGTTAATTATAACATGATATAACCTGTAAAAGATAGTGCGAATGGTTATATCATGATTTTATAATGCTCAACGAATTTATTATTGACAACTATAACTCTTTCCAATCTTCCACCACAAGCCAAAATCGTATTTTTAGAGAACGAATTATTCTCTTGGCAGGTCAATAAAACCTCACTTAAGATGTTTTCTTTTTTGATCCATTCTAATAAAAGTTCTAAAGCTTGTTTGCTAATACCTAATCCTCTAGCATTTTTTCTAACGGAGTAACCAATGTGTCCTCCCTCTTTTTGTAAATAGTCATTTAATTTAAATCTAAAATCAATAACACCTAAAGGATAACGAGAATTATCACTTATAATAAATTGTTTGGTTTTTACTTGGGACTTTGGAGGATTGTATTCTAATCTCTGTACATATTTTCTCCACTGATTGATTTCTTTAAAATTAGTCAGACCATTACAACCATGTATAATTTCTTTATTTTTAAGAAATTCTTGTTTAATATTCATTAAATCGATATCTGATACTTGATCGACTTCTAGTAGTTGAATCATAAAATTAAATCCTCCTCTAACTTAAAAAGCTAGCAACTGCAGCAATTAAGACGTATAATTTCGGTTCAAATGCGAGAAATCGACTAGATTGAAACAATGGTATTGGATCAATCTTCTTCAAAATCAGTTTTGAAAAAATACGATAAATTAACCACCCCATACATACTCCTAAACTATTCATAATAAGGTCGTTGATATCCGTTGCTCTAAATCTTGTAAATAGTTGACTAATTTCAATCAATAATGATAGTCCAAAACCATAAGATAGAGTTTTGCTAAACTGATGATATTTTCGCCACATTAATGGCAATATAATCCCTAATGGAATAAACATAAGAATATTCAAGTAATCCGAATACAAGATGCCTTGTTGAAAAGGAATTAAACTAATATTAGGATCAAATATATTTCCTTGAACATTTAGAACTCGTCTCCAATTAGATAAACTAGGAAAACCAATGATTTCTTTTAACATCACCACTAGATAAAACATGAAAAAATAACCAATCACATAATGAGCTTGTTCCTTGTATTTTAAAACGCGTTCAAATAGTTTCTGTTGCTTAAAATTATATATTGTAATAAGAATAAATGCTGTCGCTATACTCAACATAAAAAAACCTCCTCAGATAATATTATATCTAAGAAGGTCCTTTTTAACATGAGACTTTAGAATTATTTAATTCGGTTAACATAATAATTTTATGTTTCTATTTATCTATTGATTGATGTTCCAACTCGGTTCATTGTGTGTCTCAAACCTCTAATGGCAATTGACAATGCATAAATGTTCTCAACAGGTGCTAAGCCGCTATAGCCAGCATCTCCAATATGTTGAATATCTACTCCGCAAATCTTATTTCTAATAGCGATTTGCTTAACTGTTTCTTGATCAGAGCTTTCTTGACTTGTTCCAATAGCTGACATAGACAAAGCACCTGATTTTCTGATTAACTTCACTGCATCTCTGACATCTTCATCGGTCACACCAGGTACTGTTCCAACTGCTGGTAAAAGAATGATATCAGCTCCAGTGCTAATAAAAGATTCTATTGCTTTCATATTAACGACTTCCTCATCAACACCTGCTCCGTGCATTTTCCCAGCAATAATTAAACCAAAAAAGTGTTGTTTAGCTAGTTTCACCGCGTCTGCTATTTTATCATTAGTCACACCTGTCCCTGGATTTCCAGTTAAACAGATAAAGTCAAACCCAAGTTTTTGAGCTTCTTGTAAGGTTTCTTTCGTGCATTTTCTTCCTTCTGAAATTTCTTGAAGGGGTTCGTTCATTTTAGAATTTAAATCTACTGGTTCTAGATTCACGCCAACTGGACGACCAGTTAAATATTTTAATTGATCAATAGGATTCTTTTTCAAGTGAAGAGGGTCATTTGCTTCATCTATAATATCTTGTAAATTTTCACTGCCTGGAAGTCCCATAACAACAGGGTTAAATACATCAAAAGCATTTAATAAAATTAAATCTGCTCCGTATGAAGCCGCAAGCTCTGCATTTGTAATGCCACCTGCAACCGATTGAGAGATAGCAACATTTTCAGAGCAAATAATACGACCTTCTGAAGCTTTAATTGATTGTTTTAATTCCATTGGTGTCATTTTTTTTATCTCACTTGCTGTACAACTTAATAGACGTTTTACCATTCTTATCAAGACTCCCTTATTCATTAGTTATCTTTATTATATAAGAAAAGATATTGGCTTGCTATAAGTAATCCTATTCATTAAAAAAACTTAAGAGCTCTGGCAGGGTTAATTTTTCTTTTTCTTCTTTCGGAATATCATATTTGATTTCCCCTTGATGAAGTACTATCAAGCGATTTCCATAGACTAAAGCATCTTCCATTCGGTGGGTTATCATCAAACAAGTTAGTTGATTATCCTCTACTATTTCTTTGGTTAAATGCATAATTTGATTCGCTGTTTTAGGATCCAGTGCTGCTGTATGCTCATCTAGAAGTAATATTTGCGGTTTGACTAAGGTTGCCATCAGTAAACTTAATGCTTGTCGTTGACCACCTGATAAATTACCTGCAGGTGTTTCTAAGTGATTTTCTAGTCCATTCCCTACTTTTTTACATAATTCATAATAGTATTCTTTTTTTTCTTTTATATTTCTAAATGTTAAACCTCTCTTTTTACCTCTAAGACTAGCTAATGACAAATTCTCTTCAACTGTCATTCGAGGGGCAGTTCCTTGTTTAGGATCCTGAAACACTCGACCAATAAATTCAGCTCTTTTTTCTTCTGTTAATCTCGTGACGTCCGTCTCATTAATAAAAACATGACCTGTCGTTAAAGACATTTTCCCACTTATACTATTAAACAGTGTTGACTTTCCAGCTCCATTTCCACCTAGAATAGTCACAAAATCTCCTTCTTGAATATCAAGATTTAGTTTATTCATAATAACATTTCCAGATTCTAGTTCTTTATACCCATCTTGGATACTTAATACGTTTTTCATTTTTTAACCTCTTTTCGATTTGGCAATAACTTAATTCTTATTTGAGGAACCATTAAACAAACTGCTAATATCACAGACGAATAGAGTTTTAAGTAAGTAGTATCTAGTTTTAAGGTGATAACTAATAAGATAAGTAATTGATACAAGACGCTACCAACTACAATAGCTATCAGTCTTTCAGCTAATGTTAATTCTCCAAAGAGTAACTCTCCTAAGATAATAGAGGCTAATCCGATAACAATTACACCAATTCCTTTATTGACGTCTGCATAGCCTTCGCTTTGAGCAATCATGGCTCCTGCTAAGCCAATAATCCCATTAGAGATTGTCAGTCCTAAGATTTTCATTTTATCAGTTTCAATACCAAATGACTTAGCCATCTCTTCATTATCCCCAGTGGCGATGTATGCTTGCCCTAAATGTGTATTTAAAAATAGGAGAATACCACCAATAACAATTACTAATATAATGAGTGACATAACAATCTTGTCATAGTTAGGTGGTAAATGTAAAAAATTAATGACATCAAATACTTTGTCCTGATTGAGTAAAGATAGGTTAGGAGATTTCATAATAAATAGCATAACTGAATTTAAACCACTCATTACCAAGATACCTGATAAAATAATAGGAATCTTTCCTTTTGTATAAAGTAACCCTGTAACTAATCCTGCTAACATTCCTGCTAGTACACCTAGGAGAGTTGCTATAAAAGGAGAGACTCCTTGAGTGATTGCTGTGACACAAACAGCTCCTCCTAGAGGAAAACTTCCTTCTGTGGTTAAATCTGGAAAATTTAATATTCTAAAGGTTAAGAATATCCCTAATCCTAATATGGCCCATAAAAAGCCTTGTGCAATTGCTGAAACTATCATTTTATTCTCCTCCTTTAATAATTGCTTTATCACGTATTTCTTTATCAATTGAAATTCCTAAAAACTCTGCTTGTTTTTGATTGATAATAATATCACCTGTCTCAAACGTATAGATAGGTGTTGTTGCTGGTACACTGTTTCCCTTTAATACCTCTGCTACCATCTTGCCAGTTTGAACACCTAATTCGTATTGGTTAATCCCCACAGTAGCAAGTCCTCCTTGTTCAACCATTGTATCTACAGATGGAATGACTGGAAGTTTATATTGATTGGCAACATCAACAATAGTTTGCATCGCATTGGCCATTGTATTGTCTGTGGGAATATATAATAAGTCTACTTCCCTTGCTAAAACTTGCATCATTTGAGAAATTTCATTTGTAGAAGGGACAGCATACTCCGATACTTGGTAGCCTTGTCCTTCAGCTTGTTCTTTTACTTTTTTTACTTGAGAACTTGAATTATCTTCTGCAGATGAATATAAGATACCCATTTTCTTTTTATTAGGTAACAAGCTATTAACTAATTCTAGTTGTGCTTCAACTGGAGATTGATCACTTACTCCTGTGATATTGCCACCTGGTTTATTATTATCTTCTACAAGTCCCGCACTCTTAGGATCACTTATAGCTCCTAAAATAATAGGGATGTCTGAGGTTTGATTGGCTAAGGCTTGAGCAGAAGGTGTTGCTATGCCTACTAAAATATCAGCTTTTTCATTTATCAAATGCTGACTCATACTAGTTAACTTACTTTGGTCTGCTTGTCCATTTTGAAAAACGATTTTAGCTGTTTTTCCATCTTCATACCCTTCTTTTTTTAGTTGATCTATCATCCCTTGATAAATATCATCTAATGCTGGATGGCTTACAAATTGTAAAACACCAATGACAGGTAAATCATTTCTCTCTTTTTCTTCCATCTCTTTATTATCTTTAATAAAGCTTCCTATTAAAAATAATCCGATTGCTCCTACGACTAATAATAATTTCTTGTTTTTCATTATCCATTTCTCCTAACAACTTGTTTTTATTTAAAAGTAATTGATTCCCATTGCTTCTTTCACTTCATTTAAGGTATTATCAGCTTTTTCTTCTGCTAATAAACAACCTGATTTTAATATTTCTTTTAGATACTCCTCTTCTCTTTCAAAACTCTGTCTCCTTTTTCTAATAGGAGATAATAACTCTTGGAGAACCTCATTTAGATAGAGTTTGATTTTAACATCACCTAAACCACCTTTTTGGTACTCTTCTTTCAGTTTTGCCACTTTATTTTGATCCTGTGAGAAAATATCAAGATAGTCAAATACCATATTACCTTCAATTTTCCCAGGGTCATTTATGTAAATGTGATTTGGATCAGTATACATACTCATTACTTTTTTCTTAATTGTTTCTTCATCATCTGATAAGTAAATAGCATTATTCAAAGATTTACTCATTTTCCCTTGTCCATCAAGTCCTCTTAATCTCTGATTTTGTTTACTAGGTAGAATGATATTAGGTTCGATTAGTGTAGAGGTTTTATAAGTGCGATTAAAACTTCGGACAATCTCTTTAGTTTGCTCAATCATTGGCAATTGATCTCCACCAACAGCAACATGAGTTGTTTTAAAAGCTGTTATGTCTGCTGCCTGACTAACAGGATAAATCAGAAAACCAGTTGGTACGCTTTTCGTAAATTTCTTTTCTTTCATCTCTGATTTGACCGTTGGATTACGGTACAATCTTGATACATTTACTAAATTTAGATAATACATTGTCAGCTCAGCTAACTGTGGAATCTGAGATTGAACAAAAATAGTTGACTTACTAGGATCTATCCCTACTGATAAATAGTCTAGTAGAACCTCATTAACATGCTGTCTGATCTTTTGCGGATTATCCGCGTTATCCGTTAATCCTTGTTGATCAGCAATCATAATATATTGAGTTGTTTTCTTTTGTTCTTGCGCGATAATTCTATTTTTTAATGAACCGACATAATGACCTAAGTGTAATTTGCCTGTGGGTCTATCACCAGTTAAATATATTGAATCCATCTTTTTTCCTCCTAAACAATAAAAAATAGGCACAAACCAATATCCATTGGTTTGTGCCTACTCTATTTCGAGATAAACAAAAACCGCATAATCATCTATGCGGTCAAAAAGTCTTTTTTACCTGACATAGATACACTCATTTAGAAAAATTCTAAAATGCTGTATCCACGCCAAAAATTTAGCCTAAATACAACTATCTACGCCAAGTTTGCCATGAAAATTTATTTAATTTAATTATTTGATTTGTTTTATTCATAGCAATGGCCTCTTTTCATTAATTATTAAATTTATCCTACACCTTCAAAAAATAAATGTCAACACTTATTCAAAAGTAACTTCCGACGTATGAGTTCCTTGGTTATCTGCTGCCTCTTGATTAAGTTCTTCATTAACAGTATCTTCAGTAGCAACACGAACTGGATTTTTTCTGTTGATTTTCGGATTGACAATAGTATCAATTTCATCAACTATCTCTTCATACCCAATAGCTAAGTCGTTAAAAGACACGCGGTCTATTTCTTTCCCATCTTCGATTACAATAAATGTATTTTTATCCTTAATACTTAATTCTTTTTTTATTTGAGCACTATCGTAAACTGGTTCATAAACATAGACCTGTTTAGGAAGTCCCTCTATCGGGGTTTTTGAATCAAACATTTTTTCAACTTTTTTTAATCCCTTATTATCTGCTGTTTCAACTAAAGCTAAGACTGTGAGCTCTTTATTTTTAGTTATTTTTGCAATCTCTGATTCTTTGATTGGAATAAATTGCTTATTAACATAAACAACATCACCAACGGACACAATTTGTTGCTCTCTTATGTCGTCTCTGAAAACTTTGATTAAGACATTCATTAATATTATCGCGATTACTAAGCTTATTAATAATGCGATTGTTTTTTTCTTTTTCAAAAGACTCGTAAGCTCATCTATTATGCTACTCATTAAAATACCACCTTAAAATCATAATGGCTTAATTATAACCTAAATTGTTTTGATTGAGAATAGAAACTATTTCAATGATGCTCTTATAATGGTTCTATCTATATTTTTTGCCAAGATTAGTATATAATAGTATAATTGTAAAGCTATATTATAAATGATTAGGAGCGTAACTATTTTGACAAATAAAGTAAATAAATGTCCTAATTGTGGTCATCAATTTAAAGACGGGGAAGAGTTTTGCCCTAACTGTGATTTGTTTATCCCTGTTAGCGAACAAGAAGAAAACAATTTTGACCCCAATCAAACCAAACAATTTAAGACATTCAAAGAAATAGAAGAAAAAGAAAAAGCTAATAACCAAACTGAATCTCGTTTCAAACATCGCACTAAAAAAGTTGATGATGAAACAGATGAACTAACAGAAAAAAATGAGACTGTGACTGAAGAAAAAGTTGGCAATTCAGAAGTCGATAGCTTACCTCAACTTCCTATTGAAAAAGTGATTGAGAAGACTGAAGCTAGTGTTGATATGTCAGAAGAAGACAATAATGAAAACTTAACTTTTGAAGAAACAGCATTTGTTGAAGAAATCTCTACTACGGAAGATAACTCTGACACTACGTATGAAACCGTTCTGGAAGAAACAATAGACAAGGTTGTATTATCTCCAATAGTTGAAAACGAGGAAACGATCCCCTCTCAATCCACTCAAGAGAACAAATCGAATAAAAAGAAAAAAGCAATCATTGGTTTGGCGGCAGCGACTGTTCTTGCTATTGGTGGTGGTACTTTTTACTCTAATCAACAAAAAGAAGCAGCAAAAAAAGCTGAAACTGAACTTGTCAAAACAACTGAGAGTAATCTGGCTTCTTTGTTTACTTCCGAAGATCAAGTCTTTTTAAAAGAAGGAATTACATCAGAAGATATTGAAAAAGCAAAAAATGAAGTGACTAAACTAAAAACTTCATCAAATTATGATCAACTTGAAAAAATAGTGAATGAAGCTGAAATTAAATTTGGGAAACAAGAAAGTGTTAATACTCTCTTTAAATCTCCAATTATGACTGGTAAATCACTTGCATCTGACGTTTTTGTTAAAGATGACTCTGCTTTAGGACTAACTCCTATTGAGGAAGAAAAAGATGGCTTTGATATTTTATTTAATAAAGCCTTAGCAGAAGCAAAAGCTCAAAAGGAAATTTTACAACAAGTAAGTGAAAAAATGGCGCTTGTCTTTAAAGATAATGAAGTCGTAAAAAATGCCTCTAGAGATGATTATAAAGCTGCTGAAAAACTAGTCAATGAGCTAAAAGACCAAGAAGCTAAAGAAGAGTATAACAAGCAGTTAAAAGAGGTCGATACTTTCTTAGTTAAAGCTGACGAAAAGAAAAAAGAACAAGAAGCCTTAGCCGCACAAGCTGAGCAAGAACGTTTAGCTAAATTGGCACCAGAAACAACCCCTGAGCCGATAATCAATAATAACAACAACACAGCAAATAATGGTCAACTAACAGGACCTGGCGGTAACTACCGTTGGGGTAACCGTGAAGATGCTGTTATCGATTACAATGATGCCGCTTGGGCTTGGGCACCTGGTGTTCAGGAAAAAGTTATTTCTGAAGTTATCAGTCGTGGCTATGTTGTTGAAGGCGGATATACACTTGTTCCTAAATATGTTGAAAATGGCGAAGGTTTCTACGACCTTTACGCAACAACCAACTCAAAAATATTTCCGAAAAGCAAACCAGAAGAATTTCCACTTTACGTTGTCACAATCAACGCTAAAACTGGTTGGTTCAAAGGAAATGGCCCGAATTAAAAAGTAAGAGACCTGTTGCTCGAAACAACAGGTCTCTTTTTTCTATTACTACTAAAAAAATGGAGGTTTTACTATGTCTTTTGATGGTATTTTTACACACCTGATGACAAAAGAATTAACCAATCAATTAGTTGGTGGCAGAATTTCTAAGATACATCAACCTTATGAAAATGAATTAATGTTAATTATTCGTAGCCAAGGTAAAAATCAAACCTTACTATTGTCTGCTCACCCTTCATACTCTCGCGTACAATTAACAGATATACAATATAAGAACCCGCCTACCCCACCCAATTTTTGTATGGTGATGCGTAAATATTTAGAAGGGAGTATCCTTCACTCAATTGAACAAGTTGATAACGACCGAGTGATTAATTTTACTTTTTCTAACCGTAATGAGCTAGGTGATTTAGAAAATATTATCTTATCTATTGAGTTAATGGGTCGACACAGTAACATTATCCTTTATAACCAACAGACAGAAAAAATAATTGATGCTATAAAACATCTTGGTTCTAGTGTGAATTCTTATCGAACTATTTTACCAGGCATCACTTATATCGCTCCACCTAAACAAGAGAGAATTAATCCATTTACTGTTTCTGACAATAAACTATTTGAATTAATCAATACAACAGATTCCTTAGATGCTTCTTTTCTTCAAACCAATTTTCAAGGTTTTGGAAAAGACACTGCAACTGAATTAGCTTATCGTTTACAAAGAGATTCTAAAGAGCGTTTTAACACCTGGAATAGCTTTTTCAACGAGCTAGACAATCAAGTATTCCCTCTCCTTTATCACTACAATAATAAAGAATTTTTTACTCCTATCCTGTTTCATACCTTAGGAGATGATAGTACTTCTTATGCTTCATTAAGTTCTTTATTAGATGGTTATTATGAAGGGAAAGCTGAAAGAGATCGTGTGAAACAACAAGCTGGGGAGCTATTTAGAAAAGTTAAAAACGATCAATCTAAGTTATTAAATAAAATAACTAAATTAGAAAAATCATTAGTGGATGCTGAAAATGCTGAAATATTCCGCATTAAGGGAGAACTTCTTACTACCTTCTTGCATCAAGTTCCTCGTGGAGCTAAGACAGTACAGCTAGAAAACTATTACGAAGAGAACGAATTAATAGATATTTCTCTAAATGAAGCTTTGTCACCTAATCAAAATGCTCAAAAATACTTTCAACGTTACCAAAAATTAAAAACAAGCGTAAAAATTGTTGAAGAGCAATTAGAAAAAACCCGTTTCGAGTTACTTTATTTAGAATCAGTTGAAAATCAATTAGATCTAGCTTCTCCAAAAGATATTGATTTAATACGGGAAGAACTTATTGCTGAAAAATACATTAAAGACAAACAGCAATCTAAAAAGAAAACAGTTAAGAAAAGCAGTCCAGAAACATTTATTTCCACAACTGGAACAACTATCTTAGTTGGTAAAAATAATCTACAAAATGATCAGTTGACGCTTAAAACAGCCTCTAAAAACGATATTTGGTTACACGCTAAAGACATTCCAGGCTCTCACGTCATCATTCGAGATTCTAATCCTGATGAATCTACTTTATTAGAAGCAGCTAAACTAGCTGCTTATTATTCTAAGTATCGTTTATCTTCACAAGTTCCTGTTGATTATGTTCAAGTGAAACATGTCAAAAAGCCAAACGGAGCTAAACCAGGATTTGTTATTTATGAGAATCAACAAACCCTTTTTATTACACCAGAAAAAGAGTTTGTTGAAAATGCATTAAATAATCAAGGACAAATAATCTAATACTTAAGAGCTTCTGAGATTAATCCTCAGAGGCTTTTTTATTACTATAATAACATTGCAAATTGACTATTTTTTGTTATCTAATATTAATATTTAGGAATGATTTTTAACCCAATCTTCATTTGGTCTCATTTTTGTGAAAATTTGATTGTCACTTAGATTAAAAATCATTATCATAGAAAAGGTATCAAAAATTAAAAGGAGTGATAACATGAAAGATTCAAAGCAACTGAGATGGTATAACGTAGCCATCATTGCCTTTGTATCTGTTTGGGGACTTGGAAACGTCGTAAATAACTACGCTACACAAGGTTTATCTGTTATTGTGTCATGGGTATTAATTATGGCTCTTTACTTTGTTCCTTATGCTTTGATTGTTGGTCAATTAGGTTCAACATTTAAAGACAGTACTGGAGGAGTTAGTAGTTGGGTTAAAAATACGACTACTAAAAAAATTGGTTATTTTGCAGCATGGACTTATTGGGTTGTACATATCCCCTACCTAGCTCAAAAACCACAAGGAATTTTAATTTCCATTAGTTGGATTTTTAAACAAAATGGAGATTTTATTAATACAGCGAGTGCTACTACTATTGCATTTATTTGTTTAATTATTTTCCTATTCTTTTTATGGATCTCATCAAAAGGTTTAACAACACTTAAACGTATTGGTGGAATTGCCGGAACAGCTATGTTTATTATGTCTTTATTATTCATTTTACTTGCTGTATCAGCACCAGCTATTACTGGCGCAACATTTGCAACACCTGATATGGGGAATATTAAATCTTATATGCCAAAATTTGACTTTGCCTATTTCACAACTATTTCAATGTTAGTATTTGCCGTAGGTGGGGCTGAAAAAATCTCACCTTATGTCAATGAAACAAAAAATGCTTCTAAAGAGTTCCCTAAAGGAATGCTTGTATTAGCTATTATGATTGCAGTTTGTGCCATCTTAGGATCTTTCTCAATGGGAATGTTATTTGATTCTAACAACATCCCTAACGATTTAATGGCTAATGGAGCTTATGAAGCTTTTGGAAGACTGGGTGCTTATTATAAAGTTGGTAACTTCTTTGTTATCATCTATGCAATCGCTCAAATGCTTGCTCAAATTTCAGCTCTTGCGTTCTCAATTGATGCACCACTTAAGATTTTATTAGCTGACTCAGATAAAGAATTTATTCCAGAGAGCTTCTCAAAAACTAATAGTAGTGGAACACCTGTTAAAGGATATATCCTTACAGGAATCTTAGTAAGTATCTTGATCATTGTTCCTGGTTTAGGAATCGAAAACATGAATGAAAACTATAAATGGTTACTTAACCTAAACTCAATTGTTATGCCATTACGCTATCTATGGGTATTCTTTGCTTATATGATGGTTAACAAAATGCATAAAGAATTCCAATCAGATTACAAATTCATTAAAAACCCAAAAATTGGTTATATGGTAGGATTATGGTGCTTCTTATTTACAGCATTTGCTTGTATTCTAGGAGCTGTACCAAAGATTTCTTATGCTGATGAGCCAAGAGCTTTCATCTTCCAATTAATCATGAATATCTTAACACCAATTATTTTAATTAGTTTAGGGTTAATTTTCCCTTACTTTGCTAGAAAAGCGCAAAAAAACAATTAATAATTGTTTAATCAACAGCTTGCCATTCATTGGCGAGCTGTTTTTTGATTAAAAAACAAAAAATAAATATAAAAAAACACTAGAGATAAAATCTCTAGTGTTTAAGAAAGCTATAATTAAGCTTTAACGATGTTTGTTGCTTGAAGTCCACGTTGTCCTTCTTCTACGTCGAAAGAAACTGCTTGTCCTTCTTCTAAAGTTTTGAATCCTTCACCTTGGATAGCTGAGAAGTGAGCAAATACGTCAGTTCCGTCCTCTTGAGTGATGAATCCGAATCCTTTTTCTGCGTTAAACCATTTTACTGTACCGTTAGCCATGTGCTTTTCCTCCTATTGCGCATCTTTGTACGCGTATTCTTGCAATAAATGTGACGCTTAATAGGAGAATTATATATAATATAAATATTTCCTAATCTCGTATCCAATTACTACAATAACTATTCTAACATACCATTATATAGACTACAATGCTTTTTTAACATATATTTAATAAAATTTATCCAGTTTACATAATAATATTATTAATACTTACCATAAAATCTTCTTTTCCGTAGAAATCTTTTCTAAGCAACTCTAGAAAGATCTCTTCAAAGAAATAAATAACAGATGGTCTATGAGAAAATGACTGAATGGTTTGAACTGATTCAATAAACATCGCTTGATAGACTTCTTCGGGATTATTTTTTACAATCTCCTCAAATGATTCGTACAATAAGTCTATTTTATCAGCAATCGCTAATAACTCACCTTCCACCGTTTGATCTTTTCCCTCGAATAAACGACGACGATAGATTTCTTGAAATTCTTTAGGAATCTCTTGGGTAATAAACTCTTCGGTCATTTTTTCTTCTACAGTTTGCAGCATACCTCTAAGTTCTTTACTAGCATATTTAACAGGCGTTTTAATATCTCCAATAAATCGTTCCGTGTAATCATGATTTAAAGATTTTTCATACAACGATTTCCAATTAATCGTCACACCATTTAGCTCCTCAATATCTCCCAAAACTTGAGAAATAGAAGCCACTCGATACGAATGAGCAGCTACTGTATGTTCTGTATATTTAAAGAAACCTGGTGCTCGATTAATTTTTTCTAAACTATTTAAACCTAAAATAAATTCATTTAATCCCATATAATCACCTCTAAACTTTTAACAATCATACGCGTGTTTAAAAAGTTAGTCAATGATTTCGCTTATTTTTTCTCTTTTTTGTATTTGCCTCGATTAATTTCTTTTTCTTTAATTAACTCAATGACAAATAATACCACTACTAAAATTAAAATAGACAATGTTAGGAATAACGTTTGGAGTCCGTTATCATGAACTACTAGTAATTGTCTCAGTATTGCTGTAATACTTATGATAACTAGATATTTTATCGGAATATTATGTGTATCTTCAATATACTTAATAATCATCACAATAAACTCAAACAGCATAAAAAAAGCGAGAATAAAATCAGATATTTCCACTAGTGATCCTTTAATTTGAGCCGTCATAATAATTTTGAACACTTCAATTAGGTCTCTCGCCATGTAAATAACAATTAATGTGGCTAAGATAAATAGAAAACTTTTAATTACTTTTTCAAGAATTTTTTTATAGAGCTCTACCATAAAAAATCTCCTTTCTTTAATTTATATTTTTACCAGTAATTAATAATATCTATAACTAAATAAACAGTCAATTCTTTTTTATCATATTTTTTCACAAAAAAATACTCACAACTAGAAACTTAATCGTTTTGATTGTGAGTATTTATTATTTAAATATTATTTTGAAAAAAGATTGCTTTATTTTTAACCACTATGTCAGGATAGCTAAATTGGTTTAACAAATTATCAACTTCTGCTTTTTCCATATCTAAACCAAACCAATTCTCTTTTTTAAAAGGTTTGTCATCATCTGTAAAGTTAAATATTGAAAAAAATTGATTAGTTTTGTCTTTTCTTAGAATACCTAATAAATGATTTTCTTCATCTATCAATATGTGACACGTTCCATTTACTAATGCCGATTGATTTCTTCTTAATTGTATCAGCTCTTGACATGTTTCCTTCAGAGACTCATTTCCATCTAACCAAGGATAAAAAGCTCGATTCTCAGGATCTGCTCCTCCAGTTACTCCTACCTCATCTCCGTAATAAATACAGGGGACTCCTGGTAAAACAAACAATATGGTAAAAGCTAGTTTGACTCTATCAACAGAATCATAACATTCTGTTAACAATCTTTTTGTATCATGAGTTCCAATATTATTTAAAGCGTTATTTAAGAAGAACATTGGGTAATTTTCTATGATATTTAGTAATTGACTTCCTAAATGTACTAGAGAGTGATTTTGATTCACTAAATCTAAAATAATCTCCTTAAAAGGATAGTTCATGACACCATGCAAATCTCTATTAGTCGCATATTGTTTATCTTCTCCGTAAGCGACTTTATTGGAAGCATCTTCCCAAACTTCACCTATCAACACATTATCCTTAAAGGTCTCTAACCGATCTCTTAAACCAGACAAAAAGAAGTTTGGAAATTCATCAGCTACATCAATTCGCCACCCATCAATCCCAAAGGAATGCCAAAAATCAAGCACACCTTCGTTACCATAAATGAACTGTTGAAAATCAGGATGCCACTTATTCACTTCTGGTAAATCTGTTATTCCCCACCAAGATTCATAATTATTAGGATACTCATGAAATGTAAACCAATCAAAGTATTGAGATTCTTTTGTTTGATAAGCTCCTTCATTTTCGCCGTAATTTCTAGAGTAGTTAAAATACTTACTGTCTTTTCCAACATGAGAAAAAACACCATCTAAAATTATTCTGATATCATTTTTATGAAGTTCATCCACTAGTTCTCTAAATTCTTCGTTAGTCCCTAACATCGGGTCAATTTTAAAGTAATCATTGGTATCATAACGATGATTACTTGTAGCTTCAAATACGGGGTTTAAGTATAAAGCTGTTATACCAAGTTCTTTAAAATAAGGTATCTTCCCCTTTATTCCTAGTAAATTACCTCCAAAAAAATCCCATCTATTGATACTACCATCTTCATTTCTAATATACATTGGTTTATCAGTTTGAGTTCCATAAATAAATGTATTTTTCTTCGGATAATTAACTTTATTATCTTTGTTCCCATTATTAAATCTATCTGGAAATATTTGATAGAATACAGCCTCTTGATACCATTTAGGCGCATTATCCTCTTGCTCATAACAGGTTAATTGATACCAATCAATTTCTTCAAAATGACAATATTGACGGCCAGAGCCACTAAATTGATTTTTTCCATAATATAAAACATAGTGATGTCCATTATTTTCAGCATAGACCTTAAAACAATAATAATACAGCCCTCGTCCTTGATTCATATCAAAGACATAGCTGTATTGATTATCATTCTGTTTATCCATTTTGAATTCCTGAGAAGTTTCGGAGTCTTTATTTATTAGTAAAGAGACATCATGAATCTTTTCATCACCATTTAGTTCAATCTGAAAAGTAACTTCCGATTGAGTTTTAACAGCACCAAACGGCTGCTTGAATTTTGGTAACCAAGAATTAAATTGGATATCCAAAGTAAATCACCTTCTTTTAATCTTCTTGAAGTGGCTTTAAGTTCCAAATTTCTTCAGAGTAACGTCTTACAGTCTCATCTGCAGAAAAATGTCCCCCATGAGCGATGTTAGCTAAACTCATCTTGCTCCACTTATCTTTATTTTTGTAACTTTGATCAATCCACTCGTGTGCTTCACAATAAGCGACAAAATCTCTTAATAAGAAGAATTCATCATTGTAAGTAATTAATGAATCATAAATTTCTTGTCCTTCTACTGATGAATTTGGAATTGTTCCATCAATAAAGGCATCTACTACACGTTTAATGGTTAAATTATTGTTGTATAAATCTTTTGAATCATAGTTTCTTTCATCATAATAACGGTAAACTTCTTCTTCAGTTAAACCAAAGATAGCAATATTGTCATCACCAACAGCATCTTTTATTTCAATATTAGCTCCATCAAGAGTTGCTAAAGTTACAGCACCATTCATCATAAATTTCATGTTAGACGTTCCAGATGCCTCTTTAGAAGCTAGAGAAATTTGTTCACTCACATCTGCTGCTGGAATAATAATTTCAGCTAAGCTCACGTTATAATTTTCAAGGAATACCACTTTGATTTTATCGTTAATATCTTTGTCGTTATTAATTAACTCAGCTGTTTCATTGATTAATTTAATAACTGATTTGGCAAAACGATAACTTGGTGCTGCTTTAGCTCCAAAGATGAATACGCGTGGTGTTACATCTAATTTGGAATTATCCTTTAAATCAAAGTAAAGTTTTAGAATATGCATTAAATTCATTAATTGGCGTTTATAAGCATGTAGACGTTTAATTTGGACGTCAAAAATAGCGTTTGGAGAAACTTCAACATTGTTATGCTCTTTAATGTAATCCGCCAATCTCTTTTTGTTCTCTAGTTTAACTTTAGCTAATTCAGCCAATAATTTTTTATCATTTTGATGTTTCATTAATAATTCTAAATCTTGAATATTACTTCTCCATGATTTACCGATTTTATTATCTAGTGTTTCTGATAATAGTGGGTTCGCTAATTGTAACCATCTTCTTGGTGCAATACCATTTGTCTTATTATTAAAACGATCTGGATAAATTTCAAAGAAATCTTTTAACACTTCAGTTTGAAGTAATTCAGAATGAAGTTTCGCCACACCATTCGTTGAGTGAGAACCAATGATACATAAATGTACCATGTGAACTTGCTCGCCTTGAATTATACGAGTGCGTTCAATTAAATCATGATCTAATCTACCCGTCATTGATTCAACATATCTGCGGTCAATTTCTTCGATAATTTGAAGAATTCTTGGACAAACTTCTTTTATTAATGATACATGCCATTTTTCAAAGGCTTCTTGCATAATGGTATGATTTGTATAACTCATTACTTGAACAGTGATTTCCCAAGCTTGATCCCAAGATAAACCTTCTTCATCAATTAATAATCTCATAAATTCAGGGACACATAATGCCGGATGAGTATCGTTAATATGAATCGCAACATAGTCATTGATTTCTGATACAGGTACTTCTAACAACTTGTATTGGTTTAATATATTTTGAATCCCTGCTGAAACAAAGAAATATTCTTGTGATAATCTAAAACGACGACCACTATCATCTGAATCATCTGGATAAAGAACTGATGTTAAGTAATCTAATTCTTTACGATCTTTAAAGTGTTGGAAGTTAATACGATCAACTTCACTAATATCAGCACTCCATAAACGCATGTCATTGACTGTTGAGTTTTCATAACCAGTCATGGCTGTGTCATAAGGTACGGCACGAATGGTGTAACCATCTGTATAAGTTGGTCTTAACTGACCATCTGTACTTTGACTTAGCTCAACACTTCCACCAAAATGAACGTTAACAGCTTGACTTTCACGACGAACTTCCCAAATGTTATCACTTGTTAACCACTCATCTGGTAACTCTACTTGGTGACCATCAATAAATCTTTGTTTGAACAATCCACACTCGTAACGAATTCCCATTCCGTTACCAGGCATTTCAATAGAAGCTAAAGAATCCATAAAACAAGATGCTAATCTTCCTAAACCACCGTTACCTAAAGCCATATCTGGTTCTTCATTTACTAAATCATCTAATTCAATACCTAAATCTTTTAAACCATTTGTAACTGTCTCAAGAATACCTAGATTTAATAGGTTATTCTTAAGCATTTTTCCTGGTAAAAACTCAATAGAAAAGTAAAACATTTGTTTTTGCTTTTGGTCGTAACGCTTTTCCCATGTTTCCTTCCAATTTTTACTATAATGAGAAGTCACCAATCTACCTAAAGTTTCATAAAGTTCTTGATTAGAAGCGTCCTCAATCGATAAAGCAAATCTTTCTTGTAGTCTTTTTTCAAATTCCTTCTTAAAATCCTGTTTCGTTAATGTCATACTTCTCCACCTTTCATTTCTATCCGTTTAGTTCTGTATAGAGTGATATATATTTATGAGATGATTGATTCCAACTGAAATCTTTTTCCATCCCTTGTTGCACTAAGTTGTTAAAAATCGAAGGGTAATCTTTAAATAAGAAAATAGCTTTTTTAATAGCTTCCATTAATTGATATGAGTTAAACTCGTTGAATCCAAATCCAGTTCCTTCCCCTGTAATCGGATTGTACGGAGTCACTGTATCACTTAAGCCACCAATCTCATGAACAATGGGTAGCGTTCCGTATCTCATCGCCATCATTTGAGATAAACCACAAGGCTCAGTACCTGAAGGCATTAAGAATAAATCACTTCCAGCATATATTTGTTGAGCAAGAGCCACATCAAAGTTGATATTCATACTGGCTTTTTCAGGATAATGATAACCAAAATAACTAAATTGACGTTCAAAATTAGGATCTCCCGTTCCTAATAACACAATCTGTACGTCAAATTGTAACAAATTCTCCATCTCAGCTAATAAAATATGGAAACCTTTTTGGTAAGTTAATCGACTAACAATACCAATAACTGGTACGTCTTCTCGAACAGGTAACCCAACTCTTTTTTGTAATTCCTGTTTGTTTAGTTTTTTACCTTCAAGTTTCTTTTCATTGTAGTGAAACGGTAACAATGCATCTGTTTCTGGGTCAAACAAATCGTAGTCTATTCCGTTTAAAATACCACTTAAATTATGAGATTCCATTCTTAAAATCGGATCTAGTCCAAAACCAAATTCAGGCGTTTGAATCTCTCTAGCATAACTAGGACTAACCGTTGTAATACGGTCAGCATAAAGAATTCCTGCTTTCATAAAATTAACAGCATCATTAAAACGAATCGTTCCATCGTCATATCTTTCAGTTCCCATACCAAATAATTCTGGTAGAATATCTGAACCGTACTGACCTTGGAACTCTAAGTTATGAATCGTAAGGATACTCTTAATTCCGTGATAACAATTTATCCAGTTGTACTTCTCTTTTAGTAGAAATGGAATCATAGCCGTATGATGATCATTAAGATGTAACACATCTGGAATAAAGTCTATTTTTTCCATCATCTCAATAATAGCCATTTGAAAGAAAGCAAATTTTTCGCCATCATCATAATCACCATAAATATTAGGTCGATTAAAATAATATTCATTGTCAATAAAATAGTAGTCGATATCATTTAAATGTAGATACTTAATACCACAATATTGTTGTCTCCATCCTACATTTACGGTAAAGACATAAATTTCTTCACATTGTTGTCGTAGCTCATAGGAAATTTTTGAAGAAAAAGGCAATACCACTCTTACATCTACGCCTTGTTTCTTTAGTTCTTTAGGAAGAGCACCTGCTACATCTCCTAAGCCCCCTGTTTTAAAGAATGGACTACATTCCGCTGTACAAAATAACACGTTCATTAACTGATTCCTCCGTTACTAAATCTTCTGTTACGATACTGTTCTTTTTAATAACTATTGGATTTTCAGCAGTACCTACTATTCTTACGCCTTCTTCTACAACCACATTTTTATCCAAAATAGCAAATTCTACAACTGCATTTTCTTTGATTTCAGATTTAGACATAACAATTGAATGACTAACTGTCGCATTCTCTCTAACAACAGAACCGGTAGAAAGTATTGAATGATCTACATTTCCATACATTAAGCAACCAGCTGCTATCTGACTATTATTAACTTCACTTGAAGAAGAATGATAGGTTGGCACTTCGTTCACATTTTTCATGTAAATCATTTTACTAGCCTCAGCTAAAGATAAATACTTATCAGAATTTAGCATTGACATGTTCGCGTTATAATAAGATTTAATATCATGAATATTACTTAAATAACCATCATACTCATACGCCCAGGTTTTATTAGTTTTAATCATTTCTCTAATAATATCTTCTACCTTAGTAATTGTCGGTTGTTTTTTCCATTTATTAAGCTCGTTTACTAACCATTCTGAATTTACAACAGATAAATTAATAAACATATTTTCAATTGAGTTTGTGTTAGCCTTAGGGATGTACTGACTTGAATGAATTACTTGATTCTCTTCATTCATTTCAAATATGATTTCATCAGCTGTTAATTTTTCACTTGGCATTTTTTTATAAACTACTGTTATATCTTTTTTATGCGTTTTATGAACATTAAGAACTTCATTTAAATCAATATTATATAACATTTTATTTCCCATAAATAAAGTAAACTCAGAATCTGATTTTTCAATATACTCAATGATTGCATCATAGTAGTGATCTTCTTCATTTTCTAAATCTTCTTGGTAAAAATGCATAAATGATCTATTTGGAAGGTTATTTAAATTCCACTCTTTTCCACCACTAATGTGATCTATTACAGAGTTTGTCATTCCTTGATTAAAAATCATAAATATTGAGTTAATATTCGCCAGTTTAATATTTGAAAGATTTAAATCTAGCATTCTATAAATACCGTTAAATGGTAACAAAGATACTGGTCGTTTGGCTGTCAGAGGTAGTAACCCATCTCTTTTTTTAATATCTGCAATTATGGCACATGTTTTATTTGGCTTCATTAAAGTATTCTCCTATTATTTCTGAATTTCCAACAACTGCAACTTCTTTATTTCCTTCGATAACAGTAAAGTCACCTACTTGAGCCTTTTCTCCAATAATAGCTTTTGAAATCACTGCATTTTTCCCTATTTTAGCACCAGACATAATGATACTATCTTTGATTTGTGCTCCGTCTCCAATTTGTGAATCTGTTGAAATAATACTATTTTTAACATCCCCTGAAATATGACAGCCATTAGCTATTAATGAGTCATTGACTGAAGCATTTTCTGTTACAAATTGAGGTGGTGAGACATGATGTTTGGTTGTAATACGCCAATTTCTATCTCTCATGTTTAATTCGTTTTCCGGGTTAATAAACTCCATATTCGCTTGCCATAATGATTCTACTGTTCCTACATCTTTCCAGTAGCCTTCAAAGCGATAAGCATATACTGGTTCGCCACTTTCGATAAAGAAAGGAATAACATGTTGACCAAAATCTAACATTGTATCTTCTTGTTCATGTTTAGATAGTAAAACCTCTTTTAAAAGTGCCCAATTAAAAATATAGATGCCCATTGATGCAAGGTTATTTTTAGGATTTTCTGGTTTTTCTTCAAATTCAACCACACGATTTTCTTTATCAGTATTCATAATGCCAAAGCGAGAAGCTTCTTCCGTAGGTACTTCAATAACAGAAACAGTTAATGAAGCGTTATTTTTTTTATGATCTTCTAACATTTTTTCATAATCCATTGTGTAAATATGATCCCCTGAAAGGATTAAGACATATTCTGGATCCATTCTGTTAATGTAGTCCATATTCTGAAAAATAGCATGCGCAGTTCCTTCAAACCATTTACTTCCTTCGTTAGATGAAAATGGTTGAAGAATGGTTAAATCACAATTAACTCCGTCTAATCCCCAACTCTCACCATTTCCTAAATGAGAATTTAACACAAGTGGTTCGTATTGTGTAATGACCCCAACATTTGAAATATTGGAATTAATACAGTTACTTAAAGTAAAATCAATAATACGGTATCTCCCTCCAAAAGGTACTGCTGGTTTGGCAATATTTTCTGTTAATTTACCAAGTCTTGATCCTTTTCCACCTGCTAAAATCATTGCTAAAGTTTCTGTTTTCATAAATACTTCTGATGAATTTTCATCCATCAGCCTCCTTTCAACTATTTTTTGTTAGTTCTTTTTATTTTAATTTGCTTCGGCTTAATAATTAAGGCTCCTAATGCTGGAACTGTTGTTTTGATGGAGTGATCAAAATGTTTCATTTCATCGTTTGAACTTTCACAATTACTATTATGTGCTTCCCATGTCCCACCAAATTCTTTCATTTCAGTATTCCAAATTTCTTGATACTCACCCTCATAAGGGACACCGATTTGAAAATCTTTTCTTTCAACAGGGGTCATATTTAAAATAACAATAAGAAAATCTTTCTTTTTCTTACCTTTTCTAATGAAGGATAGAACTGTATCATCTCTATTATCAGCATCAATAATTTCAATTGTTTCACGACTATCTTCTAATTCCCAAAGTGATGTTTCATTTTTATATAAATCATTTAGCGAAGAAGTAAATGATTGCATTTTCTGATTTAATTCATCTTCTAAATCTATCCACTCTAAGGGTTGATTAAATTTCCATTCTAAAAATTGCCCCCACTCGCTTCCCATGAATAGTAATTTTTTCCCAGGGTGAGTTATTAAAAACGTATATAAATTTCTTAGCTGAGCAAACTGTTTATAGCGGTCGCCCCACATTTTATGCATTAAACTTTTTTTACCATGAACAACCTCATCATGAGAAAGAGGTAGAATGAAACGTTCCTCCATCATGTACATAAAAGAAAAAGTCATAAGATTAAAATTATCTTTTCTGTAATAAGGATCCATTTCATAAAATTTTAGGACGTCATTCATCCATCCCATATTCCATTTGTAATCAAAACCTAAAGATTCTTCTATTGTTCCTGTAATCTTAGTATCCGCTGAACTTTCCTCAGCAATCATCAATACGTCAGGATGCTTGTATTTCACTACAGCATTTAATTTTTTTAGGAAATAACAGCCTTCTAGGTTTTCATTTCCACCTTCATGGTTTAACGTATAAGGACCATCGTCATAGTTTCGATAAATCATACTTGAAACAGCGTCTACTCTAATACCATCAATATGAAAATTCTCAATCCAATACAAAATACTTGATATCAGAAAACTTTGAACTTCAGGTTTTCCTAAATCAAAATTAATAGACCCCCATCTACGATTCATTGCTCGATCTTCATCTATGTATTCAAATTGAGGGGTTCCGTCAAAATAAGCCAAAGCATCATCATTAATACAAAAATGACCAGGTACCCAATCAACAATCACTCCAATATTATTCAAATGACACGCTTCAACAAAATCTTTAAATTCTTCAGGAGTGCCGTAAGTTGAACATAAAGCAAAGTATCCTGTTAACTGATAGCCCCAAGATTGGTCTAAAGGATGTTCCATTAAAGGCATAAATTCAACGTGGGTATAGTTCATTTTTATTAAATAAGGTATTAGCTCCTCTTTTAATTCTCTGAAGGTATAGGATTCACCACTTAATTTATGCTTAAATGAGCTAGCATGTACTTCATAAATATTAATAGGTCGCTTGGAATGATTCGTCCGTTTATTTCTCCCCTTCCATAGAGCGTCTTTCCATTTCTTTTCATTCTCTATATAAATTACAGACGCATTATTAGGTCGTTTTTCGAACATTCTAGCAAAAGGATCTGACTTCATTATTTTTCTACCGTTATTTTGAGTAATGTGGTATTTATAAAAATCAAATTCATTAGGTATAGTGCTCCTAATTTCCCAAATGCCTGTCGCCTCATCTTTTATCATTGGTAAAGTATCTTGCCATTCGTTGAAATCCCCTACTAAAAAGACTTCTTGTGCATTTGGAGCCCACACTCGAAAGGAGTATACTATTTCTTCATTTATATATTCTTTGTGAACCCCTAATGTTTCTTGACTAACAAAGTTTTCTCCTGTTATGTAGAGATCTTTCCCATCTAATTTTGTATCATTGGATTTATTTGGTTCTTTTACAGCCATAAATCAAATCATCACCCTTTCATTAATGCTTTGAGTAAAACAATATTTTATAAAAATATCATAACACAAACAAATGTAAAAAAACGAGCATTTTTTATATTTAAATAACGTTTTTTTAACAAATACTCATTTTTCTTTGTATAAATTTAGTTGAAAACCTTTTTTTAGCTCCAATTGATATTAATGTTTTTATCTATTTAAGTCTGATACATAACTTACAAACAGTAATTAAGTGACATTATTCACTATTTAATTTTAATATTTCAAATAGCTTTAAAAAATAATAATGAGAAAAAAACAAAATAGATAACAATTGTTTCTTTTTTTAATAATGTATTATTAATATAAAAAAACAATTACCGTAATAAACGATAATTGTTTTCTTTTTTATAATAAATGTTTTCTCAATAATTCATTAGAATCTTTTGATAGGTATTTAGGTGCAATATCAAACACAGTTTGAGCTCCCATCACACCTTCTTTAGCTAATTTAGCACAAGCTCTAGCATAAGCTACGAGGACACTTGCTGTAAATTCAGGGTTACTATCTAACGCTAAGGAAAACTCCATTACTTCTTTGTTCACATCACTTGTTTGTCCTACACGAATAACTTTTCCACCATGTGGCATTCCTTGTTTATGCTCTTGCTCTAATTCCTCTTGAGAAATAAAATGTACTGTAGTATTATACTCATCAAAATAATTAGGCATAGTGACGATTTCTTCACGAATTCTTTCAGCATCAGCACTGTCATCTAACACAACAAAGCATTCTCTTGTATGTTTTTCACTTGTAGCAAGTTCCGTAACACTTCCAGATTTAAACGCGCTGATTGCTTCTTCATTAGGTAATGTATATTGAATCCCATCTTTAACACCGTTAATTCGTCTAATCGCATCTGAATGTCCTTGGCTAACTCCTTTACCCCAAAAAGTAATGGTGTTTCCTTTAGGTAGAATACTTTCAGCTAGGGTACGATTTAAACTAAATAATCCTGGATCCCATCCAACAGAGATGATTGACACATGTTTATTTTCCATTGCCACTTGATCTACTTTTTCAAAGTGTTCAGGAATTAAGGCGTGAGTATCAAAAGAATCTACCGTATTAAAATACTTTGTAAGTTCAGGCGTTTGCTCTGGTAAATCCGTTGCAGATCCACCACATAAAATACAAACATCTATTTTTTCTGTCATCGTTAATAAATCTGACATGGTATAAGCTTTCACCTCTATGGTACTTACTTGACTTGGATCTCGTCTGGTGAATACTCCTACTAGATTAAGATCATCGTGATTTTTTAAAGCTAATTCAACACCTCGGCCTAGGTTTCCATAACCGACAATAGCTATATTATGCATACTCATTCCTCCAACATTTAATTTTAATCATTATCTCATAAAAAGTGTTGAAAAAAGCATACCGTTTTTTTATCCATTAGTCTAGTTAAAAGGTATTATTTTTGCCAATTTTTTGGGTCTTTTTTCCATTGTTGTAATAAATCAACATCCGATTCAGCAATATAGTTTTTTTCTGTTGCTACTTCAATTAACTCTGTATAGTTTGTTAAAGTAATGAAAGGAACTTTTGCTTCTGCAAAATTTTCAATTCCTTTAGGCAATTCATAAGTAAAGATTGCTGCAACTCCTAATACATTAGCACCTTCATTTTCAGCTGCAACACAAGCTTCAAGAACACTTCCACCTGTTGAGATTAAGTCTTCAATCACAACCATTTTTTGTCCTTCTGAAATTTGCCCTTCAATTTGATTCTTTTTACCATGATCTTTCGCTTTTCCACGAATGTAAACCATTGGTAAATCTAATAGTTCTGCTACCCACGCAGCATGTGGAATTCCTGCAGTTGCAGTCCCAGCAATCACTTCCACTTCAGGAAATTCTGTTTTGATTTTTTCAGCTAATCCCTTAGCAACTAAACGACGAACTTCTGGGAAACTCATTGTTAAGCGGTTATCACAATAGATTGGACTTTTCAAACCACTTGCCCATGTAAAAGGTTCATTTGGACTTAAAGCCACCGCTTTAATTTCTAATAATTTTTCTGCAATTTGTTTCATTACTTTTCCCCATTCCATTCATTTTTTATAGTAATATAACTTTCGTAAGGCGTTGAAGATTGTGTAATCGGACGGCCAACTACAATATAAGTTGAACCTATTTGGTTAGCTTGGCTTGGTGTTACAACTCGCTTTTGATCTCCTACAGCAGCGTTGGTCGGACGAATTCCTGGTGTTAAACAAACAAATTTTTCATTCGTTTCGTCTTTAATTTTTTTTACTTCTAAAGCGGAACACACCACACCATCTAATCCAGATTCAGCTGTCATTTTAGCGTAATGAGCAACACTTTCTTCTAAACTTACTTGAATTAATTGATCATGTTGCATTTGTTCTTCACTTGTCGATGTTAACTGAGTTACTGCAATTAATTCTGGTCTGTTGTTACCTTCTTTAGTTCCTTCTTCAAGTCCTTTAAGTGCTGCTTTCATCATTTCTTTTCCACCAGCAGCATGAACATTAGTAATTTTAACACCTAATGAAGCAATATTTTTCATTGCTGATTGGACTGTATTAGGGATATCATGAAGTTTTAAATCTAAAAAAACATCATGGCCTCTTTCAATTAACAGTTTAACAATTTGTGGTCCTTCTTTATAAAACAATTCCATACCGACTTTAACAAATAATGATTCCTCTTTTGGAAATTGTTCTAAAAAAACGATAACATCTTGTTGATTTGGAAAATCTAATGCGATTATTGGTCTGTTCATTGACGTGACTCCTTTACTTCTTTTATTAATGCTTCAATCGATTCAATTCCTAATTCATCTAATTTTGCAGGTAACTCTTCAATTAATTTAGGACAAATGTACGGATCTGTAAAATTCATTGTTCCAACAGCTACAGCACTTGCTCCTGCTAAAAACATTTCAATCACGTCATCTACAGTACTAACGCCTCCCATACCAATAACCGGTATATTAACAGCGCGAGTTACATCATTAATCATACGAATAGCAACTGGTTTAATGCCTGGGCCTGATAAACCACCTGTTCCATTAGCAAGAATTGGTTTTCTTGTTTTTAAATCAATGCGCATCCCTAAAAGTGTGTTAATCATCGTAATACCATCAGCGCCAGCTTCTTCTACCGCTTTTGCAATCGGAACAATATTAGTAACATTAGGAGATAATTTAATATAAACTGGTACTTTAGCCACTTTTTTAACGGCTCTTGTTAAACTTGCTGCTACTTCTGCGCTTGTACCAAAGGCAATTCCGCCTTCTTTAACATTTGGACAAGAAATATTTAACTCAATAGCTTTAACGTTAGGAGCATCTCCAATTCTGGCACAAACTGCTACATACTCTTCTTCTGAAGAACCTGCCACATTAGCGATAATAGGTAAATCATATTTTTCTAAACTAGGTAATTGATGTGCCATAACAGTTTCTAAACCAGGATTTTGTAATCCTATCGCATTTAGCATACCGCTTGGTGTTTCAGCAACACGAGGAGCAGGATTTCCATAACGTTTCTCCAAGGTAGTAGCTTTTACCATAATGGAACCTAATAAACTTAAATCATAGTATTTTCCATACTCATCCCCAAAACCGAAACATCCACTAGCAGGCATAATTGGGTTTTTTAATTCTAATCCTGGTAAACTCACACTTAATCGACTCATATGATAATCTCTCCTAACTTAAATACTGGGCCTTCATCGCACACTTTTTTGTTTTCTGTTGGATCCGTTTTTGATTGACACACACAGGCGTAGCATGCACCAACACCACATGCCATACGTTCTTCCATTGATAAATATACGTGAGGATGATCAGCAAATTTTGTTTCAACAGCTCTTAAAAGACCAGTTGGTCCACATGAATAGACTGCTTTAGGTTGGCCATATTTTTCTAAAGATGCTTCAATTAAATGTCCTGTATGACCTTTTCGACAATAAGAACCATCATCCGTTATAATCATAACTTCACCTAATTTTGAGAATTCTTCTTCATAAAATACAGCATCTTTGTTAGCAAATCCGTGCATAAAAACGATATTAGCTTCTTTTTCTTTTAATTGTTTTCCTAGTTCATATAAAGGAGGAACGCCAATCCCTCCACCTACAATGAAAACCAAATCTTCATTTTGAATAAAGTTAGTATCAAAACCATTTCCTAGAGGGCCCATAACATCTAATTTATCTCCAGATGTCAGTTCACTAATTGCTTTAGTACCATCTCCATCAGCACGGTAAATTACTTTACAGGTTAACTCTTCCATTGAAACACTTGCTAAACTGATTGGTCTTCTTAATAACAAATCAGAGCGAGGGACACGAATATGAATGAATTGGCCAGATGTTGCCATCTGTTTCACCAATTCTCCTTTCAAGGTCAATTCAAAAATATTTTTTGCAATCTCTTTTTGCTCAACAACGAGCATCATTTCTTGTTTCATATTCTTCCCTCTCCTTTTTGTTTTTTTATAATGCTATAGCTGAGAAACTTCTATCTTCTAGTACTTTTAATATAGCATCTGCTGTATCTAATGATGTCATTAACGGTACACCATTCTCTACAGTTGAACGTCTAATTTTAAAACCGTCAGATTTTGGTTGTGATTCATTCCCAGTTGTATTCACAACTAGCTGAGTCTGACCTAAGCGGATAATATCTAGTACATTTAATTGACCGCTTTGATCTATTTTTGAGACAATCTTAACTTCCAATCCATGACTTCTAAAGAACTCTCCTGTTCCTTCAGTTGCGATTAATCCATAACCAATATTACTAAATCTCTTAGCTAATTTTAACGCTTCATCTTTGGTTTCATCAGCAATTGTAAACAATACTGAACCATAATTTGGTAAGTGCATACCACTTGCTTCAAAGGCTTTGTATAAAGCTTTTTCTAGAGTTATGTCTGTTCCCATTACTTCACCAGTTGATTTCATTTCTGGTCCAAGTTGCGTATCAACTTCATGTAACTTAGCAAAAGAGAATACAGGTGCTTTGATATGAACATAGTTAGATTCTTTATAAAGTCCACTTTCATAACCTTGTTCTTTTAAAGACTCTCCTAAAATACACTTTGTTGCCACTTGAGCCATCGGAATTTCAGTCACTTTACTTAAGAAAGGAACTGTTCGGCTTGCTCTTGGGTTTACTTCAATCACATAAACCTCTTCTTCATGAACGATAAACTGGACATTCATCATTCCGCGACAATTTAATCCTAAAGCTAAACGTTTGGTATAATCAACGATTTTATCAATAACTTGTTGAGATAAGTTTTGTGGTGGATAAACAGCCATTGAGTCTCCTGAGTGAACTCCAGCTCGCTCAATATGTTCCATAATTCCTGGTAGTAAGACGTCTACTCCATCACAAATCGCATCGACTTCACACTCTACTCCGAGTAAGTAGCGGTCAATTAAAACTGGATGTTCAGGTGAAGCTTTAACGGCTTCTTTCATGTAGCGTTTTAAATCTTCTGTACTCCACACAATCTCCATTGCACGACCACCTAAAACGTAACTTGGTCTAACTAAGACTGGGTATTTAATTTCTTCAGCAATTTTAATGGCATCTTCAACATTTGTTGCTGTAGCACCTTTTGGCTGTGGCACACCTAACTCCTGTAAAGCTTGCTCAAATTTATCACGATTTTCAGCACGATCTAAATCTTCAATGGTTGTTCCGATAATGTGTACGCCATTTTTTGATAAGCCTTCTGCTAGGTTAATCGCTGTTTGACCACCAAATTGGACAATAACTCCTTTTGGCTGCTCTAGTTCAATCACATGCATAACGTCCTCTAATGTTAAAGGCTCGAAATACAATTTGTCTGAAATTGAGAAGTCTGTTGAAACTGTTTCTGGGTTACTGTTCATAATGATTGCTTCGTAACCTGCTGCTTGAATCGCTTGAACAGAATGAACGGTTGCGTAGTCAAATTCAACTCCTTGTCCAATTCTAATTGGCCCAGAACCAAGAACTAAAATCGATTCTTTGTCAGATTTAATACTTTCATTTTCTGTTTCATATGTTCCATAGAAGTAAGGCGTTTTTGATTCGAATTCAGCTGCACAAGTATCTACCATTTTATAGACTGGTAAAATATCATTTGCTTTTCTCGTTTCGTAAATAGCTGCTTCTGATTGATTCCATTTCTCAGCAATTAATTTATCGGCTAATCCAAAGTTCTTAGCTTTTTTAAGTACTTCAAGGGAGTCAACATTTTCTGCTAATTCATTTTCAATTTCGATAATGTGTAAAATTTTATCTAAGAAAAATAAGTCAATTTTAGTAAAGTTAGCAATGTCATGAATTGTAATTCCTCTTCTAATGGCTTCTGCTACGTAGAAAAGTCTGTCGTCTTGAGCATTAATCATGCCATAAGTGATTTCATCATCTGAGAGTTCTTTTAACTCTTCTAACTCGATATGATATGCGCCGATTTCAAGAGATCTAACAGCTTTTAATAGTGACTCTTCAATAGTTCTACCTAGAGCCATTACTTCACCAGTTGCCTTCATTTGAGTACTTAAAATTCTATTTCCTTTTTCAAACTTATCAAAGGCCCAACGAGGAATTTTACTAACGACATAGTCTAAACTTGGTTCAAACATTGAATAAGTTGTTTCAGTTACTGGGTTTTTTACTTCATCAAGAGTTAAACCGACTGCGATTTTTGCAGCTAATTTTGCAATTGGGAAACCTGTTGCTTTACTTGCTAATGCTGATGAGCGACTAACACGTGGGTTTACTTCAATCACATAGTATTTATAGCTATGTGGATCAATAGCAAGTTGGACATTACAACCACCTTCAATTTTTAAGGCTTTGATAATTTTTAAGGAAGCATCTCTTAGTAATTGAATTTCAACATCTGAAAGGGTTTGACATGGAGCAAATACAATTGAATCCCCTGTATGAATGCCAACTGGGTCAAAGTTTTCCATGTGACACACAACAATAGCGTTGTCATTTGAGTCACGCATAACTTCAAACTCTATTTCTTTGTATCCAGCAATACTTTTTTCAATTAAACACTGAGTTGCCGGTGATAAATGAAGACCATTTTTAGTAATTTCTATTAAACTTTCTTCATCGTCACACATACCTCCACCAGTTCCACCTAAAGTGAATGCTGGACGAACAATTAAGGGATAACCAATCTCTTTAGCAAAATCTAGAGCTTGTTCTACTGTGTTTACAATGACACTTTCTGGAATAGGTTCACCTAATTCTTCCATTAATTGTTTGAATAAATCTCTGTCCTCTGCTTGATCAATAGCTGATAATTTAGTTCCTAAAAGTTCGATGTCTAGCTCTTCTAAAATACCACTTTCAGATAAAGTCATAGCCATGTTTAATCCTGTTTGACCACCAAGTGTTGGAAGGATAGCATCTGGTCTTTCTTTACGTAAGATTTTAGCTACGAACTCTAAGGTAATGGGTTCGATATATACTTTATCGGCAATATTTTTATCTGTCATAATAGTTGCTGGGTTTGAATTAATCAGAATTACTTCATATCCTTCTTCTCTTAAAGCAAGACAAGCTTGTGTTCCGGCATAATCAAATTCTGCTGCTTGACCAATAATAATTGGGCCAGAGCCAATCACTAGTATTTTTTTAATATCATCTCTTTTTGGCATCTTATTTCCCCCAGTTATCCATTAATTCAATAAATTCATCAAAAAGTGAAACCGCATCATGTGGCCCAGGTGCTGCATCTGGATGGAACTGCACTGAGAATGATGGATACTTTTTATGTTTGATTCCTTCAACTGTTTCATCGTTAATTTCAATATGTGTCATCATTAAATCTGTTGTGTCTAAACTGTCTCTTGAAACCGCGTAACCATGATTTTGAGATGTAAAGTAAATATTATTTGAAGCAATTTCTTTTACAGGATGGTTACTGCCACGATGTCCATATTTTAGTTTAAATGTATCAGCACCATTAGCTAAACTTAGTAATTGATGTCCTAAACAAATACCGAAAATTGGTAATTTCCCTTGAATGCCATTAATCATTTTTGTTGCGTCAATTACATTTTTAGGATCTCCAGGTCCATTTGATAATAGAACCCCGTCAGGAGATAAAGCTAAAATTTGTTCAGCTGAATAGTTGTAAGGTACTACAGTAACACCACATTTTCTTGATACTAATTCTCTTAGTAATGAATGCTTCATACCAAAGTCAACGACAACAACATTTTTTCCCGTTCCTGGAATACTGTAAGCTTTAGTGGTTGATACTTCTGCCACTTGATTTCCAGGTAATACAGTTGCTTTTAATTGATCATATTCATGCTCTAAATCTTCTACAACATCAATAATGCTTCCTTTAATGGTCCCAGATTCTCTTAATTTTTTTGTTAATGCTCTTGTGTCAATTCCTGAAATACCCGGGATTTTTTTCTGTTTTAAAAATTCATCTAATGTCATTTGACTACGCCAGTTTGATGCTACTCGAGCGTGATCTTTTACAATGACTCCACTACAAGCAGGTTCCATTGACTCAAAATCATCTCGATTAATGCCGTAATTTCCGATTGTTGGGTACGTAAACAGAATCATTTGTCCTTTAAAACTCGGATCTGTTAACACTTCTTGATAACCACTCATTCCTGTGGTAAAAACAACTTCCCCTGTTGTTATGTTAGGTGCACCAAATCCAACACCTTCAAAATATGTTCCATCTTCTAATATCAACAATCGTTTCATCTATTTACTCTCCCTTATGCCAAACTAGGTTTCCATCAACTAGTGTATATAATGTATCACCTTTTACTTTGTCACCAATAAATGGTGTATTACTTGATTTTGATAAAAAATCATCCTCAATGGTTGTTTCTGTTTCTAAGTCAAAAATCGCAATGTCTGCTGCTGAACCAATATTCAATGTACCTGTATCAAGTTTGAAGATTCTTGATGGTGCTTCACTCATCCAATAAACTACTTGTTCTAATGTAAATCTTCCTGTTTCAACAAAATGCGTGTACATTAATTTAAAGGCTGTTTCACTTCCGACGATTCCAAATGGTGAATCAATCATACTTTGATTTTTTTCGCAACAACTATGTGGTGCGTGATCTGTTGCGATACAATCTATTGTTCCATCTAGTAAGCCGTTAATTAAAGCTTGTTGATCTTCATTAGCTCTTAGTGGTGGATTCATTTTGAAATTCCCATGATCAAGTGTGATGTCATTATCTGTCATAATCAAATGATGTGGACAAACTTCGCAAGTTACGTGAATACCGTGTTTCTTAGCCTGTCTAATGACTTCAACACTTTCTTTTGTTGATACATGACAGACGTGATAGTGAACGCCAGTTTCTTGAGCGAGTAAAACATCTCTAGCGATTTGAGAAGATTCAGTTGCGCTCATGATTCCTGGTAGACCTAATTTTTCAGAAATCTCTCCTTTATGCATAACTCCACCAAACAAGAGAGATTCATCCTCAGTATGAGCCACAATGGCCATATCAAGTTTAGCTGCTTCTTGCATAGCTAAGTACATGGTGCCTGCTGTTTGAACTCCCACACCATCATTTGTAAAGGCAAATGCTTTTGCTTCTTTTAGTGCTTTGAAATCAACTAGTTCCTCTGAATTTAAGTCTTTTGTAATTGAAGCATATTGCAATATTTTGATTTTGCTATCAGATTTAATTTTGTTATTAATCATTTCAAGTGTTTCTTTATTATCAGGAACTGGTTTTAAATTTGGCATAGCGCAAACTGTTGTAAAACCACCTCTTGCTGCTGAAGCACTTCCAGTTTCGATTGTTTCTTTATACTCAAACCCTGGCTCTCTAAAGTGAACGTGGACATCAACAAATCCTGGTGTGATAAGTCCTTTTTTAGCATCGATAACTTGTTCAAATTCAATGTTTTCTTTTTCAAACTGGCCGATACCCTTGATTTTTCCTTGTTCTATCCAAACGTCTACTTGATTCAGTTCGTTGTCTTTAGTAACGATATAACCGTTTTTAATTAAAGTTTTCATTGATATCCTCCTATGCTTTCCCATGTAAGATGGCTTCTAAAATCGCCATTCTCATGAAGACTCCATTTGTCATTTGTTGAGTAATTCTTGATTGATATGATTCTACCAACTCATCTGCTAACTCCACATCTCTATTCACTGGAGCTGGATGCATGATGATTGCTTTGTCTTTCATTTTAGTTGCTCTCTCATTTGTTAAGCCATACTCTTGATGGTAGTTTTCTTTAGAAAATTCACTGTTATCTTCATGACGCTCATGTTGTACTCTTAACATCATCATAACATCTACTTTATTCACTACTTCATCGATTGGCATAAATGTTCCGTAGGCTTCGTATTTTTTGTTATACCATGCTTCTGGTCCGCAAAAATAAAGGTTAGCTCCTAAACGTTTAAGCATTTTCATATTTGAATTTGCTACACGGGAATGAGTTAAGTCCCCACAAATCGCAATATCCAAGTTCTCAAAGCGACCAAACTCTTCGTATATTGTCAGTAAATCGAGTAAACATTGCGTTGGATGATTACCACTACCATCTCCTCCATTAATAATTGAGGTTGTAATTGTCTTACTTTGAATCAGTTCATTGTAGTAATCTTCTTCCCAATGTCTGATAACACATGCATGCACACCGATTGCCGACATTGTCAGCACCGTGTCGTATAAAGATTCCCCTTTAGAAACTGAACTCGTTTTGGCATCGAATTCTATTACATCTATACCAAGTTTTTTCTCTGCTACTTCAAAACTTTTATGCGTTCGGGTACTGTTTTCAAAAAATAAGTTTGCTGTAAAAAACTGTTGATCTTGTAATTCAGCTTTTTCTCCTCTTTTAAAGGCTTGGGCTCTTTCGATTAACCCCATTACTTCTTGATCACTTAAAGATTCTGCTGTTAAAAGATGTTTTAAACTGATTCTTTCTGATGTAATAATCATCCTTGTTCCTCCTAAGACTTGTTGGCTTACTCTACTTCACTTTTTGCTTGTTGTGGTAAAACTAGATTTAAGATAATTCCAAATAATGTTGCTAGTGCCATTCCTGATAGAGCGACTGGACCTGCTTCAAATGTTAATCCACCGATTCCTACTACTAAGATGACTGATGCGATTAATAAGTTACGTTTTAAGTTAAAATCAATTTTGTTATCAATTAAGATTTTTAAGCCACTTGAGGCAATTACTCCAAACAAGATAAAACTAATTCCACCAATAACTGGCCCAGGAATACTTTGGATAACTGCTGTTAATTTACCAACGAAGGCTAGAACCATCGCAAGAACTGCTGCTCCTCCGATGACGAACACACTATGAACTCTTGTGATTGCTAAAACACCGATGTTTTCTCCATAACTTGTTACAGGAGGTCCCCCTACAAAACCTGCTACGATTTGTGCTAATCCGTCTCCCATAAGTGTTTTGTGTAAGCCTGGGTTTTCATAAAAATTTCTTTTCGTTAATTTATTTAAAACCATTAAGTGACCGATGTGTTCGGTCATTGTAACAAAAGCAATTGGTGCCATAGTTAAGATGGCTGTTAAGTAAAACTTAGGTGTATACGTTACAAAAGGTACTTGGAAGTTTGGCATTGCAAACCAAGCTGCTTCTTTAATTGGTTCAATATCCACAATTCCAAAGAGTAAAGCTACAATGTAGCCACACACGATTCCTAAAAGGATTGGAATTAAGCCCATGAAACCTTTTAGATACATGTTGAAGATTAGAGTTAGTACTAATGTAATAAGTGCAACTGCTATGTATTTAACGTTATAAATTTGTTCTGGTGTTCCAAGATTTTCAAACATAGCTTGGTTGGCTGCTGTACTAGCAAGCCCTAAACCGATTACCATAACAACTGGTCCAACAACGATTGGCGGTAAAATTTTATCTAACCAAGCTGAACCTGATTTTTTTACAATTAATGAAACAATCAAGTACACCGCTCCTGTTGTAACTGCACCTAGTGCAATTGCCGGATAACCTGCTCCGTCCATTAACATTTTCATTGCTGCGATAAAGGCAAAGCTACTTCCCAAGTAAGCTGGAATCTTTCCTTTTGTGACGAATAAGTAAACCAAAGTTCCTAAACCTGAACTGAAAAGAGCAATTCCTGGGTTAATTCCTACTAAGATAGGAACTAATACTGTTGCTCCAAACATGGTAAACAAATGTTGCAAACTCAGACCTAACCATTTCACCCCACTAGGCTTATCTTGAATATCTAATACCACATCTTCATTTCTAAATTCTTGACTCATTTTTCTTCCCCTTTTCAATAAAAAAACCTCGTTTCAAGTTCGAAACGAGGTACACGAAAATAGACAGATGGATACACTAAATCCTGTATTTGTCTAAAACGCTCTTCCTAGTCTCTCTGTACTTGATTAAAAAGCTTTATTTAATTATCTTTTTTGATTAAAATACCATCTTTGCCATCTACTTCTTCAACAGACACTTCAATTTGTTCTGATTTAGAAGTGGGAATGTTTTTACCTACATAATCGGCTCTAATAGGTAACTCTCTATGACCACGATCTACTAAAACTGCTAATGAGATTTTATCTGGTCGACCCAAATCCATTGTTGCATCAAGTGCTGCGCGAATAGTTCGACCTGTAAAAATCACATCGTCTACTAAAATAACTTCTTTGTTTTCAATTGAAAACGGCACATCTGAAGCGTTAATTGTTGGCTCGTCATTACTAATTTGATGTTTGTCATCACGGTAAAGTGTAATATCAATTTCTCCCACAGGAACCTCAATACCTTCTAATTGTTTCAATCTTTCAGCAATTCGGTTCGCTAGATAAATCCCTCTAGTCTTAATACCGATTAGAACAATATCCTCAATACCTTTATGTCTTTCAATAATTTCATAAGTGATACGTGTTAAGGCTCTGTTCATTGTCATTTTGTCAACAATCTCTTTTTCGCTCATTAAGGGTTCCTCCTAAAAAAGTCCATAAAAAAACTCTTATCCATAAAGAGATAAGAGGAATTGGTTACGTTAAAAAATCATCTTTCGCATCTGATGGATACAATCCACCCATTATGCTGAAACATTCAACGGATTCCTTCTTAGCCTCACAGGACTACTCTTAAAGGACTTCTATTTATTTGTTGGACTTATCATAACCTAAAGAAATTTAAAAATCAACGATTTTGTCTCAAGTTTTCTAATGTTTCTTCAAAAATTGTTGGTATGTCTGAACTAAAAGTCATTTCTTCATGAGTTACTGGGTGTTTAAAACCAAGTGTTTTAGCATGTAAAAACTGACCAGGGCCTTCTAATGTTTTCCTAGGACCGTAGAATGGATCACCCGCAATTGGATATCCTATATAATCCATATGAACACGAATTTGATGAGTACGTCCTGTTTCAAGTTGACATTCAACTAAAGTAAAGTCTTCAAAACGCTCTAAGACAGTAAAGTGAGTAACAGCTGGTTTTCCTTCAGCTACAACGGCTTGTTTTTGGCGGTTATCTTTACTTCTACCAATAGGTGCTGTAATAGTTCCTTTTTCATGTGGGATTTCCCCATGAACTAAAGCAACATATTTTCTTAAGGCTTTTTTCTCTTTTAATTGTTCTGCCAAGTACTCATGAGCCACATCATTTTTTGCTACCATTAATAGCCCTGACGTATCTTTATCAATTCTGTGAACAATCCCTGGACGAATCACATCATTAATAGTTGATAATCGATCACTATGAAACATTAATGCATTAACCAAAGTACCATCAGGATGTCCCGCTGAAGGATGTACTACCATTCCTTGTGGTTTGTTGATAACCATGACTGAATCGTCTTCATAAATGATTTCTAAAGGAATATCTTGTGGTTTTGCTTCGATTACTTGTGGTGCTGGACGATTAATAATAATCTCGTCAGCTTCTTTTACTTTATAATTCGCTCGACTTGTTTCACCATTAACTGTTACGCGGTCATCTTTTAACCAAGATTGAATTTGAGATCGTGAGAATTGAGGAAAAGCCTCAACAAGGACTTTATCCAAACGTCCCTTTTCAGATTCAATTGTATATTTTAATATTTCCATTGATACGCTCCTTTGTGTAAATTCTTATCTATTTTATCATAAAATCAATGGAAATGATGCTATTAATTTTTACCAATTTAATTCTAAGTATTCTTCAAAGGTAAAATAATTAGTATTTTGAATATGCTTTTCTTCTTTTGGAATCATAATGTTTGTCATATTATTATTATGGTCAACCAATTCCACATCATAATTACTTAGTACATTAATTTTTTGTTTAACTAATTCTTGATAAACGGTTTGATACGCGTGGTCAATATCTGTTTTCGACGGCTCAAAAGTGGTAGATACATAGCTTGTCATAGGCAACTCTATTTCTTGATTAATAAGATCACATTGTTTAGAGTCATCTGATTCCACACCAATAAAAGATATCACTTCACTGGATTGAATAAAATTATCTGGATATTGTTGAACAACATATACTTTGTTGTATCCGTTTGTAATAAATTGCTTCATTATTTTTTCAGTTATTCGGTACTTATTATCTTCTTGGAGAGAATGCTTAATTGAGACTCCTTGTAATATTTGTGTTTCTACTTCCTGTTCTAAAACTTTCAAAACATTTCCTTCTTCCTTACTAAAATCAAATGTAACAAATATTTAGTCAAAAAAAGCTAATTAGACGTCTCTAATTAGCTACTTTATATAAAAACTCTGTTGGCCCATAGCTTCAAAAAGGTCACTAAATTGTTTTCTTTCTATTTTTTGAACTTTTCCGTATGGGTCATTTAAGATTACTTCTGTTTCTGTAAAACCTGAAATAACAGCAGCATGATGTTTAGGTAACACTTTTTTATTACCATTTCTTGTTGGCCAATCAATAAAATCCTCTTGTTTTGGTGTTTTAAAATCCGTTGTGACTATCACCCAAACTGGATTTCCATCTTGAACCACATCTAATAGGTCATCGATGCTACTTCCTGTGCTGTTAACAACTTCATAGGGTGATGGGACAAGTTTTTCAGCTAATTCAACTATCGGTTTAACATTAACTGACATGCCTGATTTTTTACCAGTCATATCTCCTACAAATCCAATATCGGGATCTCCAAATACCCCTTCTTTGTCATTGTATGGCTCTTTAGTTATTTTTTCTGCCAAGTCATTTTTAGTATAATCTAAATGGTAATATTGAAGTACCATACTTAAAGCAGTCACCTCACACCCGTATTCAAGTTGAGGGTCAGCTAGTTGATTAATTAATGGCACTGGCAGTTGATAGCTCGTTGCTTGAAAATCTTCTTCATCTGAAGCTTCTGTGTAACCAGCCAATAAATCAGTTTTTTTGGTTAACTGCGTTCGATTCGTATCTAACGCAGCTTTGCGATTGGTAATCGCCATTTCTATCACTACTTTTGTTCCGAAAACAACCGTAGCAATTAACAGTACTAATAAAAACCCCTTACTGAATTTTTTCATTTAACTCAAACCTCACAGTTGTGCCCAGGTTTCTAACAACTCTTCTAACATCTTTTGTACCAACACAATAGATTCTTTTTCTTTCTCAACATTAGCTTGGAGTAATTTTCCATACATAAAATCATATAAAGAAATCAATTGATCTGGAATGTCACTATCATCCATTGGTTGAACAGAGTATTTCAACTCTAAAATAATATTTTGTACTTTGACTAATTGTGTATTTACCTCTTGTAAATTTCCTTGTTCTAATTGGTAAATAGCCATTTTTGAATGTTTAATGCCAGCTTCAAATAATATCTCTATTAATTTTTTTGGAGAAGCAGACAATACTTGATTGTTTAAGTAAGCTGTATTCCCTTTATTTGTATATGTCATAATTAACTCCTTGCTATTTCTGTTTTTAAAAATCTTTGTCTACAAAATAAGAATCTGAAAATTGTTTAATATATTGTGTCGCTATTTTTTCCGAATCATTCATCATACTAATTTTTTCAAAGAGGTCTTTTCTTTCAACATCTAAGTAGCTCATCAACTCTTTGATATTACCTGATAATTGTTGAAGTTGTTCAATCTCCTTTTTTGTAAAATAATGTGTGGGTAATTCTTGGTAGTGTGTCATTAATTCTGTATGAGATTCTAGAATCTCTATCGATTTTTCAAGTTCCAAACCTAAATACCATTTCCTACTATTAATGAACATTTTCTCAATAATTAATTGTGAGTCTTGAGATGTAGTTGTCAAAAAAGTTCCTCCTAAAAAGTAAGATTATTACTTCGTATTTAATGCATCCATTTGTGTCACTAAGAATGCCATTTGTTGATCGGCTTGCATCATAGCTTGGTCTAATCTCGAAAAAGTTCGAACATAATAAGCTCTTTTTTTATCAAGCTTCTCGCTAAAACGATCAATTCTGTCATCTAACTCCTTGATGCTTCTCTCAAAAGATTCTTCCTTCGTTGTATAAATACTTTTCTTTCCAGCTTCATCTTTTAAGTATGAGTTCATCAATTCATTGATTTTGACAGTATACCCATACTCTTTTGTTTGAGTTTCTTTTATTGGGTTACCTTCTTCATCTTCCATGATGTTACCAAGTTCATCTTTTTTATCAACAACTATTTTTTCTGTCGCAATAAAAAAGTTTTGAACATTTTGAGGGTCATCTTTTAAGCAATCCTTAAATACTTGCTCATCTAGCTTTAGATAACCATTTTTGTCAACTGACAATCCGACATCAGCCGGGTATTTATAGGTAGTATGAGGATTAGCGTCTGGCATTCCTGTTACTAGAAGTTTTAAATCTGTCTGTAAACGGCGAGCTGTACTATCTCCTGCTAGAGGACCTTGTTTGTTATCTTTTTTACTAGGATCTCCAACTTCTGATTTTTCATTTATAAAATCCATTAATGAATTATATTGCTCTACAAATGAGTTTACAGCCTCTAGTGGTTTATCTAAGTCACGAACTAGCCCTACACGTGCTGGCTCTTCTGTTTCACCGTGTAAATGAAACGTAACTCCTTCAATTACATCACTTACAGTATTTGACGGGCGTTCAATTTTCATTCCATCAACTGTAAACAAAGCATTTTGACCTTGCGTATAGGTTGGTTTATTGGTTTCTGAATCAGGATTTAATCCTAAATCATTTAACAGTTCTGTAGATCCTGTCATGTTTAATTCAGAATCACCAGTTTCTACATTACTAATAACCAAATGGCCATTAACAATGGTCGCTTTAACTCCAGTTTCTTTTGATTCAGCATTAATTTTATTTGAAATATCTTTTAAACTATCTGTTTCTTCAATTTCAATAATTATTGGATCTTTTTCTTCATCTTTTGCAGCAAATTCAAAAGTACCAGAAGTTCCTAACTCATCATAAATAGTTTTATCTTCAAGTTTTTCTATATCACCAGATACTTGTTTTGAAGGAGTAGCAAGTTGTTCTACAGTCACATCATAAGTGTCTTCCATTGCCTTATCAGTACCAGTGATAGTTACTTTATCTGGTTTTGAACTAGTAGCAATTTTTGAATTCCATGTTTCATTTTTTTGTAAAGTCTCTACATTTTTAGAAAAAGTATTCAACCTTAAACGAACATCTTTCCATGCATTTTGTTGCTCAAGTAATAAAGACTTCTGGTTATTCATCCTTATTAAGGGGGTTGATTCCGCCTCAATTAGTTGATCAATTTCTTGAGAAGTAATTCCTGAATAACTCCCCAATGTTGAACTAATTCCTGTATCACTTGTAACGATTGGCATCTACTCATCCTTCCATATCTATTAAATTCCCAATAAGTCCCCAATTGGAGACAATTTCATCAAAAACTTCTTCAGAATTTATATCTTTAATCACTTCATTACTTTTTGTATCAATTAGTCTAATAACCAATCTATTAGTTAACTTATGAATCTCAAGTTTCATTTTAACATTATTTTCATTAAAATGTCGATTAGTTTTTTCTATTATTTCCATAAGAGTTTTTTCAGAATACTTAGGCTCATGAACGTATTTATGTTTTTTATTTTTATTTTTTTTATAAAAATCATTCTGATGCATACTTGATAATTCACTTGAAATACTATTTGTTTGTTCTACTTTTTCAACCACACTACGAGAATCTAACCAATTTATAGGATTTACTTCCATTTTGATTTGCCTCCTCAATTAATTACTTGTTTAACAAAAGCCGACCAGTTAATAGTCGGCTTAAAATTATTATTGTAATAATGATAAAACACTTTGTGGCATTGCATTAGCTTGAGATAACATTGATGTAGCAGCTTGAGAAAGAATATTATTCTTAGTAAAGCTCATCATTTCTTCAGCCATGTCTACGTCTCTAATACGTGAGTTAGCTTCTGTTAAGTTTTCTTGAGCTACAGATAAGTTATTGATTGTGTGTTGTAATCTATTTTGTGCTGCCCCTAAGTCAGAACGAGTGCTTGAGATTTTTGAAGATGCTAAGTCTAATTGACCGATAGCCATTTCTGAAGATTCTCTATCAGATAAATCTAATACATCAATTCCTAATGATTTTGAATTAGTTGTTCCAAGTTCAACATTAATAACATCACTTGTATTAGCTCCAACATGGAAGTTTAAACCTGTTTTAGCGATATCTTTTTGTCCAAATGTTTGATTAAATGTAGCTGTGGATGTCGCATCAGCAGACTGCGTGCCATCAGCTGCAGTTTTATAACCAATCTCTTCTTTACCATAACGACCTTCTGTTGTTAGCTTCACTGTTCCTGATGATTTAGCATCAGCCTTAAGTGTTCCTGCATCAAAATCATCATATTGATCTTTATGATAAATAGAAAATGTACCATCGTTATTATCAACAGTTTTAACATCTGAAGTAGCTGATCCCTGTACACCAACTTTTCCATTACCATCATTTGTATAAACTAAATCAATGTTACCTTCAAACTTTTTATCAGTGATATTTACTGTCATGTACATATCAACATTATTTGTTTTTGTCATATCTCCACCAACAGTTGATGAATCGAATTCACCATCTAATAATGTTTTACCATTATAGTTTGTTGTTTGAGAAATACGGTCAACTTCTTCTTTTAAAGCATTGAATTCTTTATTAATTTCTGCACGATCATCGTTACTTAATGTATCATTAGCTCCCTGAGTGGCTAAATCACGCATACGGTTTACGATGTCTTGAGTTTCGTTTAAAGCGCCCTCTGCTGTTTGGATTAAAGAAATACCATCTTGAGCATTACGTGTTGCTTGCTTAAGACCACCGATTTGGCCTTTCATTTTTTCAGAAATAGCAAGACCTGCAGCGTCATCTCCTGCACGGTTGATACGTAATCCTGAAGATAGTTTTGCTAATGAATCCGACTTAGCATTGTTTGCTGATGTTAATCTTGAATAAGTGTTTAATGCTGGTACGTTTGTATTAATTCTCATAATGTAGCCTCCAAATTTTTATTTTACTGAGGTTTCCCTCTACATTATATTTATCGGTTGTTTTTTTTTACTTGTTAACTATTTTTATTAAAAAAATTTAAAATTTTTATTTTTAGTAAAATTATAATAAAAAACCTATGTTAAAATAACTAGATAAGGAGATTACTTTATGAAAAATAAACTACGAAATTTAAAGAACACCATATCACTATTTTTCGAAACAGATAGAATAAAAAAAATAAGTGGTATTATAATTCTTATTATTATTTTCTTTTTATTATTACCTAAAAAAGAAAATAATATAATTAAAGAAGAAATAGGTGGCCCTAAAGTTAATTTAACACCAGAAAAAAAATCGACCCCATAAGGATCGATTTTTTTATTTTTATTATTGTAAAAGTGATAATACACTTTGTGGCATTGCGTTAGCTTGAGATAACATTGATGTAGCTGCTTGAGAAAGAATGTTATTCTTCGTAAAGCTCATCATTTCTTCAGCCATATCTACGTCTCTAATACGTGAGTTTGCTTCAGTTAAGTTTTCTTGAGCTACAGATAAGTTGTTGATTGTGTGTTGTAATCTGTTTTGTGCTGCACCTAAGTCTGAACGAGTACTTGAGATTTTTGATGAAGCTAAGTCTAATTGACCAATAGCCATTTCTGCTGACTCTCTATCAGATAAATCTAATACATCAATTCCTAATGATTTTGAATTAGTTGTTCCAAGTTCAACATTGATAACATCACTTGTATTTGCTCCAACATGGAAGTTTAATCCTGTTTTTGCGATATCTTTTTCTGCAAATATTTGCTTAAATGTAGCAGCTGTATCTGTATCGATAACTTGTGTACCACTATCATCTTTCATCCCTAATGAGCCTTCACCATAGCGTCCTTCAGTTGTTAATTTTACTGTTCCAATAGATTTAGCACCATCATTTAATTTAGCATCTGGATCTGAAGAAGCAAAATCACTATCTTTATAAATACTGAAAGTTCCATCGTTATTATCAACTGTTCTCATGCCGCTTCCACCAGTAACTCCTGGTTTACCGTTTTCATCTCGAGTATAAGTTAAATCAACTGTTCCCTCAAACTTTTTATCAGTGATATTTACTGTCATGTACATATCAACATTATTTGTTTTCGTCATATCTCCACCAACAGTTGATGAATCGAATTCACCATCTAATAATGTTTTACCATTATAGTTTGTTGTTTGAGAAATACGGTCAACTTCTTCTTTTAAGGCATTAAACTCTTTGTTAATTTCAGCACGGTCATCATTGCTTAAGGTATCGTTAGCCCCTTGAGTAGCTAAATCACGCATACGGTTAACGATGTCTTGAGTTTCGTTTAAAGCACCTTCTGCTGTTTGGATTAAAGAAATACCATCTTGAGCATTACGTGTCGCTTGCTTAAGACCACCGATTTGGCCTTTCATTTTTTCTGAAATAGCAAGACCTGCAGCGTCATCTCCTGCACGGTTGATACGTAATCCTGAAGATAATTTTGCTAATGAATCCGATTTAGCATTGTTTGCTGATGTTAATCTTGAGTAAGTGTTTAACGCTGGTACATTTGTATTAATTCTCATAATGTAGCCTCCAAATTTTTATTTTACTGAGGTTTCCCTCTACATTATATTTATCGGTTGTTTTTTTTACTTGTTAAGTCTTTTAATAAAAAAATCGACCCATAAGGATCGATTTTTTATTTTGATTATTGTAATAATGATAATACACTTTGTGGCATTGCGTTAGCTTGAGATAACATTGATGTAGCTGCTTGAGAAAGAATATTATTCTTTGTAAAGCTCATCATTTCTTCAGCCATATCTACGTCTCTAATACGTGAGTTAGCCTCTGTTAAGTTTTCTTGAGCTACAGATAAGTTATTGATTGTGTGTTGTAATCTGTTTTGTGCTGCACCTAAATCAGAACGAGTGCTTGAGATTTTAGAAGAGGCTACATCTAATTGAGAAATAGCAGCTTCTGAAGCTTCTCTATCAGTTAATTGTAATCTTTCAATATCTAAAGTTGTTGTATTAGTTGTTCCAAGTTCAACATTGATAACATCACTTGTATTAGCTCCAACATGGAAATTTAATCCTTTTTTATCATTACTGTTATCAAAAGTTGTTTTATGAGAAGTTGTTGCTGCGTCTACATTATCTTCTCCATAGCGACCTTCTGTTGTTAATTTTACTGTAGCTGCTGATTGTGCACCTTTATTGACAATTAACTCACCAGTTGGATCATCGTTCTCATCTACTACCACTGTTATATCAGTAGTTTTATAAACATTATAAGTTCCATCATTATTATTAATTAGTGTATAGTCTGCGGCTCCTGTACCACTTAATTCCACTTTTGCTTCTCCATCTGTACGACCATATGAAATTTCAAATTCGCCATTTAATGATTTATCAGTATAATTAACAGTCATGTACATATCGATATCGCCATTATGCTCTGTAACTGCTTTTGAACTTGAATCATATTCACCATCTAATAATGTTTTACCATTGTAGTTAGTTGTTTGAGAAATACGGTTGATTTCCTCTTTTAATGAGTTAAATTCTTTGTTGATTTCTGCACGATCATCATTACTTAATGTATCATTAGCCCCCTGAGTAGCTAAATCACGCATACGGTTGACGATATCTTGAGTTTCGTTTAAAGCACCTTCTGCTGTTTGGATTAAAGAAATACCATCTTGAGCATTACGTGTCGCTTGCTTAAGACCACCAATTTGGCCTTTCATTTTTTCTGAAATAGCAAGACCTGCAGCGTCATCTCCTGCGCGGTTGATACGTAATCCTGAAGATAGTTTTGCTAATGAATCCGATTTAGCATTGTTTGCTGATGTTAATCTTGAGTAAGTGTTTAATGCTGGTACGTTTGTATTAATTCTCATAGTGTAGCCTCCATTTTTTTATTTGAAAGGTTTCCCTCCACATTATATTTATCGGATATAATTTAAACAAATTAAGGTGAATTGTTAAAAAATTATTAATTTTAAAAATAAAAAAGGATAAAACCCAATTAGAGTCTTATCCTTTTACTTAAATATAATCTAAAATACTTGTTTGTAATAATTTTGTTCCTACAGACAAAGATGCTTGATAAGATAACATTTGATTACTAAATTCAATATACTTTTCAGCCACATCAATATCTTGTAATTCAGAAAGATCTTCTTTTAATTGAAGATTTTCTGCTTCATTTCTTTCTTTAACTGCTTCCAAACGATTTGAAGTCACACCAATTTTCGCTCTAGTATCAACCATATTATTAATATGACTATCCATGCGAGTTAAAAGACCAGTCGCTTCTTGATCTCCAGTTGCAGCAGTTCCTGATAAGGCTTCTTTATCATTTTCATTCATTGCTGTCATTAAGTCTTTAATAAAGTTGTTAGCATCATCTGGATTGCCATCTGCATCGACTGAACTATTCAGAAAAATAGTTCCATCTGTTGTTAGACTAACATTGACACCATTTGAAATTTCTCTAGGTAAGTTATCTGGAGTTCCATGATACTTAATCGCCTCAATATCACCATTTTCAGCTTTAACAATTTCAAAAGGTGGAATGTCAGTGTTTTGACCTCCAAAAACATAACGACCATCATAAGTGGCATTTAAAGAATCAACAATATTCTCAATTTCACCAATCATCTCTTGTTTGTTAATTTCCATTTCTTCTGGACCAACTGTATCATTCGCACTAGCAATCATTAAATCTCTAATTCTGTGCATTGATTGTGTTGCAGAGTCTAATGCTACATCTTGCGTGTTAGTCCAAGAAATTGATTCATTGATTGTTTTATTGTATCCTTCATTTTTCACAATAGATTGATTCATTCCTAATATCTTAGAAAAAGCCAATGGATTGTCTGATGAACGACTAATTTCTGTAAATGTTCCTAATTGGTACGAGTATTTATTTAGTTGTTTCATGTTATTATTGACGTTTCTTTGAAAAGAAGCGTGCATATTAGCATCAGATACTCTCATTTAACTATACTCCTGTTCTATTGATTAGTGTGTCTAGTAAATCAGAAACAACGGAAATCACTCTTGCGTTTGCTTGGAACGCTCTTTGGAATCTCATGACATCAGTGATTTCTTCATTAATATTTACACCAGACACTGCATATTTTCTATCTTCTAATTGGTACAATAAAAACTCTTGTGACGTTACTTTATTATCAGCTTGCTGTTTAGCAATACCATTTTTAGTGACAATATCTTTATACGCATCAAGGGGCGTTGATCCACCAGGTTGATTCACAATTGTCATTGAATCTTCATCGTATTCAAAATCTGAATATGGATAGGTTAATCTTGTATCAGCAAGTTTTGACATAGCCTGAGCACGAGAACCGTCTCCAGAAGGTCCTGAACCTGGCAAGTAATTACCGTTCTCATCTACTCCACCGACTTCTTTACCAGCATTAACTAAAGAATGATTATTTCTGATTTCTTCATTTACTTTAATATTTTTAGCAAAGTTAGGATCATCAGGATTGTCAAAAGTAAAAAAATCAATTCCTTTTCCACCATCTGAATGAACAGTGTTAACAGCCATAGCAAAATTATAAACAAACTCATTAAATTCTTGTGTTCGTTTATCAATTTCGACAAGACCTTCTTGAAGACCTTTGGCAGCTCCACTTTCTACTTCAACAGGAGCATAAGTTGGAGGAGTATCTTTGGGATTAGAGATAAGAAGTTGCCCTACTGGATAACTTTCGCCATTTTCTAAGGTAATGTTATCACTAGTCAGATCGCCACCATCAGAAACAATAGGATTGCCATTTTCATCCGTTCCAACAACTACACTAATTTGTTTCATTTCTTGTCCTGGACCAACTAAAGTTTCTCCACCTAAGCTAACAGTTGCACGACCATACTCGTCAAACTGAGTTTCGATATTACCAAAACTTGATAAGTCTTCTAATAACATATCTCGTCTGTCTAATAAATCATTGGGGACACCGCCATCTTGAGACGCTTTAAAAATTTGTTGGTTTAATTCATTTAATTCTTCTAACTTACTGTTAAAATCCATAACTGTTTTTTCTAAAATAGAGACTGTTTCATTTTGCAAAGCATCTAACTCTTTAGCAATATGATTCATATCATCTACTAGCGCATTTCCATTCTCCACAACTACTGTTTTAGCTGTATTAGAGTCTGGATTGTTTGCTAATTGACCCCAAGCATCAAAGTACGCATTCAAATCATCCGACAAACTTGTCTGCCCTGGAGTTTCGTTAAAAATAACTTCCATTTTATTCAAAACATCTGCTTTGTATTTATATTGATTGTAAACAGCATTTTCTTTTCTAATACTTGCAAGAACAAATTGATCAGATGCTCTTGTTATTGATGTGACTTTAGACCCTGTTCCAATTTGACCAATACCTGTATAGTTATACGGAGTATTAGCTTGCATTTCTGCTCTTTGTCTTGAATAACCAGGTGTGTTTGCATTTGCAATATTGTGTGATGATGTTTCTAATGCTGTCTGTTGGGTATTCATCCCACTAGATGCGGTTCCCATTGTTCCGAATAAACCAGTCATCGAAAGCCTCCTAAAATTATTTACATTGAATGATTAACAAAACTAACATCTTCCTGAGTAGAAAGACTTCCTTTTTTTGAATAAGTTGCGTTTACTTTTTTTGCACTTTCACCTACAAGTTGCAAAAAGTTATTGTTAAATGTCATGGCTTGACGTGTTAATAATAGATTGTCATCTTGTAATTGTTTAATTTCATTGGCTAACTTTAATTCATTGTCTAATAATGGTCGTTTTATTTGACTCAATGAATCTATTAGTTGTTCTTTTTGTTTAACAATTTTTTCAATTTGAGCCCCATCATTATTAATCAAAGCTTTATTTTCTTTTTTTAGTAAACGTAAAAGTTGTTTAAAAACTTGTGTCAATTGTCTTGTAGATTCCATATTTTTTTATCCTTTTAATTGATCAAACATTTTATCAGCAAGTTCCTTTGAAGAAACACTATAAGTTCCGTCATTAATTGCTTTTTTTATGTCAGATATTTTTTTTGCGTGCTCTTTATCTTCTACTTGTTCACCTAAACGAATTTGTTTACTTGCTGTAGAGATATCAATTTCTACTGATTCTTTTTTAGGTGTTACTGATTCTTTTCCTACAGATTCTGAATTAACTTGTGAGCTATATGCCTCACGATAAGATGAATATTGATTATTTATTTTCATATTAATGTCTCCTTCTACAGATGTTTTTCTAAGCATCTACGTCTATACATATTCTTTATCGGCATCTAACTCAAAATGTTAATACTAAATCTAAAAAAAAGAATAAGTCATTCTAGACTTATTCAGTTTTAGTTTAAATTATTAATTCTTTGTTTTTGAGATAAGATACTTGTAATTCTAATACCGAAGTTTTCGTTAATAACAACAACTTCTCCTTGAGCAATCAATTTACTATTCACATAAATATCTAAAGGTTCATCTGTTAATCTATCTAATTCAACTACAGAGCCTACACCTAATTTTAATATGTCTTTGATAGATTTGCGACTATTTCCTAAAACAACACTAAAATCTAAAGGCACATCCATTAATAAATCTAAATTATCATTTGTTAATTCAACTTGTTCTTCTTCTAAATCTTCAAATTCTGGTTGTTGAATGCTAATTTTACGTGTTCTTTGTTTTCTTGTTCTTTCTTTTTTTCCTGTATTTTCTTCTAATTCATTCTCTGGCATACTAACACTTCTTTCTGATTCATTTTTCGTATGATTTAACATTAACTGGGCAATATCTTCCATCATCTCTTTTGAAAAGACTTGAGATATCTCACTTTGAATGACACCCTCAACTTCTAAATCAAATGTCACTTTAGAAACGAAAGTATCTAAGCCGATTTCTTTATAATCAACTTCAGACTCACTTTCCCATAAGTTTACTTTTGGTTGGAAAATATCAACTTTTTGACCAATCATAGTGGCAACTGAAGTTGTTGAAGAACCAATCATTTGATTAATGGCTTCACTTACTGCACTTAATTCCATCTCAGTAAAATTAGTATTAATAGGTTCTCCTGTTCCACCTGTCATAATATCAGCAATGATAATGGCATCAGAAACATTTAAAAGTAACATACTAATTCCTTTTAATCCTTCTTTAAATTCAACAATCGAAGATACTTTAGGAATAGATAGTTCTTCTAAAATATTTTTAAAAGGAACATGTTCTACTCTAGGATTTGTAATTGTAACATTCTTGTTTAGAATAGATGAAAGTGTACTACTACATTGAGTCATTGTTACTTTACCAAATTCTCCAATAAGATTTAATGCATTTTCATCAACTTCAAAATGGGTTATATTTTCATTCATGATCTGTTTCTCCTTCTGATAATTCTAATACTTCTATAGCGAGTGAACTCTCTTTTTGACCTGGTTTCACCAAGGCAAATAATTCATCTTCAATGTACATATTAAGTGGATCCGAAATTTTTTGATTTAAACTAATAGCATCTCCCACTTCTAGTTTAACAATATCTGATAAAGTCATTGTGTTACGACCTAATAACGTTTTTAATTCTAATTGAACCCCTTCAATATTTTTTTGCAGGTTCTCTGTGTCTTCTTGACTAAACTGATTATCAGAATCAAACCAGTTTTTAAGACTCAATTTATCCATAATAGCCTCAAAGAAAATATACGGAACACATAAATTAATAAATGTTTTTTGATTTAGAATTGTCACGCGACAGGTCACTAATACTACGGGTTCATTAGGTGACATATTTTGTAATAGCTGTGGATTTGTATCTAGCCCATCTAATTGGCAATCTAACGTTTCAACTTCAGACCAAACATTTTCAAAAGCTAAGATAAACACCTTAAAAATTTCTTCTAAAATAGATAATTCAATATCGGTAAAACTTTTCTTTTCTTTTTTACTATTTTTATCAATTCCTGATTCATTTCCACCACATAACAGTTCAACTAATAATTGGCAAAATTGAGGATTGATTTCAATCATTTGAATGCCATTTAATGGTGCTGAGTGAAATAAACCTAATAATGTAAATTTTGGAATCGAATGAATAAATTCATCGTAGCTAATCTGTTCAACAGAAGCTAATTGAACTGATACATTGGTTCTCATCTGCGTTGTTAGATGATTTCCTGCATACTTACAAAAATCTTCAAAAATCATAAATAGTGTATTAATATAATCTTTAGACAGTTTTGTAGGTCGCTTGAAATCATAACTTTTTATATTGCTCTTCTCTTGTTTATGTAAATAAGATTCCTCATCAATTTCACCACGACTAATGGCACTTAACAATGAGTCTATTTCTTGTTGTGTTAATAATTGGGTCAATTTAATCCCTCATTTTCAATAAAAATTTCCGTTCTCTTAATCTTCTATTTTCTCTAATGCTTGAATTACTCTATTTGCATTAAATGGTTTGACTATAAAATCTATAGCCCCTTCATGGATAGCTTCCATTACAATTGATTGTTGTCCCATAGCACTACAAACAATAATTTTAGCTTCTGAATCCATTTTTTTTATTCGTTTGATAGCTTCAATACCATCCATTTCTGGCATAATAATGTCCATTAGAATAACATCAGGTTTGATTGCTTTATATTTTTCAATGGCTTCGACACCGTTTTGAGCTTCCCCTATTACTTCGTATCCATTTTTTTCCAATAAATCCTTGAGCTTCATTCTCATAAAAACAGCATCATCTACAACTAAAACAGTCTTTGACATGTTTTCCCCTACTTTCCAAATTCCAATTAGATTTTTGCACGCACATATTTGATAACGGTGTTTCTAGATGACGAATACATCTCTATTATCAGTCCACCTACCATACGCTCCTTGGTGCTGATCTCTTACAATACATCCTTTATTAATTTCAAGAACACGATATCTTATGGTATTAACTATCGTAGAATTGTGAGTTGCCATTAATATTGTTGTCCCTTTTTGATTTAGTTGGTATAAAATTTTCATAACCTCAATAGCTGATTTACTATCTAAATTCCCTGTAGGTTCATCCGCTAATAGTATTTTAGGTTCATTTAAGATTGCTCTAGCAATAGCAATCTTTTGAATTTGACCTACTGATAATTCGCTAGGATAAAAATTTTTGAACTCTAACATGCCTACTTCTTCTAAGGCTCTAAGAGCTTTTTCTTTAATTAGTTTCCGTTCAGTCTCAATTGCTTTAAGGACATAAACTAAATTTTTATAAATCGTTAAACCCTCAATCAAGAAAAAGTCCTGCGGAATAACGCCTATTTGTCTGCGAAAGTCAGGTATTTTATGATCAGGTAATTGTTTCACATCTATGTTACCAATCGTTAAACTACCTGTTGTTAGACGCTCTTCACAAGTTAAGAGTTTTATTAATGTTGACTTTCCTGCACCACTTGGACCAACTAAATAAGCAAACTCCCCTTGCTCAACCTCTAATGAAACATTGTTTAACGCTATAACATTTGTATAGTTTTTAAGTACATTTATAAACCTAATCATAAAATACCTTCCTTTTACTGTTTAAAATTATTAATAATTTGCATCATGTCATCAGTTGATTGAATCACTTTAGCGTTTAAAGAATACGCTCTTTGAGTGACAATCATATCTGTCATTGAAGTTGCTAAATCAACATTTGATGCTTCCAAATAATGCTGTTTAATTGATGGATTAGCCATTCTTTGCGAATTAACCCCATTAGGTAATTGATATAAATTGCCACCAATCTCAGTTAATTGTTCAGCTTGATCACTATTAAAAACGGCAATTTCACCTACAAGTTGTCCTTTTACAGTGACTTGACCATTTTCATTTACGCTTGGTTTTCCTGTAGGCCACTGATTTTGAGGAACTTGATAAGTCATCTCAACTCTATTACCAGTGCTTGTTCTAAGTGTTCCTTCTGAATCCATTCTAAATGAACCGTCTCTTGTATAAACTAATTCATTATTTGGAAGTCTAACACCAAAAAAGCCATCCCCTACTAAGGCTAAGTCAAAATCATTCGTACTAGGTATTAACCCTCCTTGAGTTAGGTTTAACTGCCCCATCTCGGTCTTCATACCTCTAGAAATACCATTAATTAATAATTGATCTCTTGAAGTTGTATCTTCTCTTAAAAGTTCATGGAAATTTGTGTTCTGTTCTTTAAAGCCAACTGTACTCGAATTAGCTACGTTATTTGAAATAATATCTAAATTAGTTTGTAAGCCGTTCATACCACTCTTACTAATCGCTAAACTTGGATTCATTTTATTTTTTCCTTCTTTCTAAACACGACCAACTTCATTGGCTAATTTTCTGAGGGTTTCATCAGAGGTTAATAATGCTTTTTGATTGATTTCAAATTGTCTAGCTGTATCCATTAAATTAGTCATCTCATCAACCATATTAACGTTTGAACCTTCTAACATACTTGTTCTCACAGTACTTTCTCTATCTTGAACTCCTGGGTTAGTTGCAGTAAAAGTTGTTTCTCCTCTTGCGACTAAATCTCCTTGATCTGTAAATCTTATTAATTGAAATTGTGGATTAGCTTCTCTAGCATCTATAGGTCCACCGTTTTGTGATAATACTAAGTAACCTTCTTGAGTGACTAATTGATTTTGATCATTCACTTGAAAGTGACCATTTTTAGTATAACCAGTCTCTCCATTTGGTAATTGAACACTGAAGTACCCTTCACCAAACACCGCAAAATCACTTTTTTTATTAGTTGATTTAAATGTCCCTGCTGACATATCCTTAACGATTTCATCAACTTTATTCCCAAAAGTAAAACCACCAATATTTTGGCGTTTGTTAGCTTTCGGTCCTGCCGTATAATTATGTAATTGATATTCTTTGTCCGTTTTTTGAACAACTTGTTGTGATTTATAACCAGTAGTATTCAAGTTGGCAACATTAGAACTTGTATTTTCTTGTTTTGTTTGTAAAACACTTAAATTTCTTTGTAGGGTGTAGGTACTTCGAATCATTCTAAATCATCCTCAATTAGTTTTTTTAGTTTTATCAATGTTTTACCGTGTATTTGAGAAACTCTAGGAACTGATATATCCAATATGTCAGCAATTTCCTTTAGTGTTAGCTCTTCAACATAGTAGAGATTTAAAACAATTTGATCTCTTTCAGGTAATTTTTCAACAGCTCTTCTTAAAGCTGCTCTTTTTTCATCGTCTTCTAGAAGTTGATCAATTGGAACTTTACTAGTGTCTTCCACTAAATCTTTTAATTCCATGGTTTCACCATGGTTAGTAAAAATGGTATCGTCTAAAGACAAATTGGCTAAGTAATGAACTGTCTCATGAATTTTCGCTAATTGTTTACTACTAATATCAAGTTCTTTACAAATCTCCTGATCCGTTGCCTCACACATTTTTTCACGTTCTATTTTTTCTTTTGCTTTATAATAACTATCTAGATGCGACATTCTTGTACGAGACATCCTTGACGTTTTTCTAACTTCATCAATAATGGCTCCTTTTACTCGAATATAAGCATAACTTTCAAATGTTACTTTTTTGGATGCATCGTATTTTTTTAGTGCATCCATTAATCCGATTACACCAATATTAAATAAATCATCTTTATCATATTCTGTGGATTTAATGTCTATTCGATTGACTACCCGCCTAACAAATGGCAAATGCTTGACAATTTCTTGCTCATAATCAACTTCGTACACACTAACGCCTCCCCTCCATATTACGTATCAAGTTTGAAGATTTCTTAACCATTTAGTGAAATCATACCAACTGTTTCAATAGCAACTTCATTAGGAACTTCATTTAATGACAGCACTGCTAAGTTTGGAAAATTATATGAAATTAATTTTTTAAACATGACACGTGTATTAGGCGAGGCTAAAATAACGTGTGGTACATTTTCGGCTGTTAATTTCTGATGAACACTGTTTATTGAGTCAAATACTTGATTGATTATTTCTGGTTTAAGAACTGGAATCGAACCTGATGTTGTTTTTTGGGTATTCTTAGCAATCATATCTTCAAGCTCAGGATGAATCGTGATTACTCTTAAGACACCATCTGTTCCTAAATATTGTTTTGAAATAGTTCGTTTCAGTGCTTGTCTAACATGCTCTGTTAAAACTTCAATATCTTTAGTCATCATCCCAAAATCTGCTAAGGTTTCAAGTATGGTCACTAAATCATTAATTGGAATTTGCTCTCTTAATAAATTTTGTAATACTTTCTGTACCTCACCTAAACGTAAAATATCTGGTATCAATTCATCAATAACTACATTATATTTATCTTTGATACCTTCTAGTAAGTGTTTAACTTCTTGACGGCCTAATAATTCTGCAGTATTACTAAAAATGACTTCTTTTAAATGTGTTGCAATAACGGTAACAGGTTCAACAATTGTCGCTCCATGTATCTCAGCAACATCTTTATCTCGTTCATCAATCCATAAAGCATCTAAACCAAAGGCTGGTTCTTTCGCTTCAATCCCCTCTAAATTCAGTTGTTCATTTTCAGGATTGATTACCATTAATTTGTTGGTATAGATTTCACCACGAGCCACTTCATTCCCTTTGATTTTAATGCAATAGTCATTTGGACCTAATTGCAAGTTATCTCTAATTCTGATAGGTGTTAATAAAACACCTAATTCATGAGCACATTGTTTTCTAATATTAATAATTTGCTTCATTAAAGAATTATCTAAACTATCATCTGTCATTGGAATCAATGTATAACCGATTTCAATGGAAACTGGCTCTACTTGGAAAGAAGAAACTGTATCGTCTTCTTCTAGTTCTTGCTCTTTTTGAAGTAATAACATTTCTTGTTTTTGTTCAGCTAATTTTTGATCTTCTAAATCTTGATTTTGATATTTTTTAAAAGCAATAAATCCAAATCCTGCTCCCAAAATAAAGAACGGAATTAATGGGAACCCTGGTACTAATCCCATAATGAAGAGAACTGCGGCTACAATTCCTGCAATTAACGGATTAGGGAAGAAATCTTTACTGATGGCTGATCCAAATGTATTGTTATCATCTGAACGCGTTACAATAATACCTGAAGATACTGATATTAATAGTGAAGGTATTTGACTGACTAACCCATCACCAATTGTTAACTTACCAAATTTATTTAATGCTTCTGTTACTTCCATTCCTTGTCCAACTGAGAAAATTAATATCCCACCAACAAGGTTGATTAAGGTAATAATAATCCCTGCAATCGCATCACCTTTTACAAATTTACTAGCTCCATCCATGGCACCGTAAAAACTAGCTTCTCTTTGTAAATTTTTACGTCTTTCTTTCGCCTCATCTTCAGTAATAAGTCCTGAACTTAAATCCGCATCGATGGCCATTTGCTTCCCTGGCATTGCATCTAATGTAAATCTAGCGGATACTTCTGAAACCCTACCCGCACCATTTGTAACAACTACCATTTGAATAATGGTAATGATAATGAAGATTACAGCACCAACCACATAATTATTACCAGCAACAACGTCAGCAAAAGCGTCAATAACTTTTCCCGCATTTCCTTTTGTTAAAACAAGTCTCGTTGACGCAATATTAAGACCTAGTCTAAACATGGTTGTTAAAAGTAACAGAGTTGGAAAAGTTGCGAATTCTAATACATTTTTAGTAAAAAGCGTGATTAAAAGAATATTTATTCCTACTGTAATATTAATGATGATTAAAAAATCAAGAAAAGAACTGGGTAGTGGTATGATAATTAATCCGATAACAGATACGACAACAAATGACACAATGATATCAGAATAATTAAAACTTCTTAGATTTATTTTTGAAACCACAGTTATAAGTTCCTCCTTATTAGGTTATATTTTATATTTATTTTGCTCATTTGCCTGATAGACAAATGCTAATATTTCGGCTACTGTTTCATACATATCAACTGGAATAGCTTGCCCTACTTCAGTTGTTTTATATAGTGAACGGGCGACAGGTTTGTTCTCTAAAATCGGCACATTATTTTTCTTGGCCTCTTCCCTTATCATTTGAGCAATATTGTCTGCTCCTTTAGCAACCACTACTGGCGCACCGTTGTTTTCTTTGTCATATTTGATAGCAATTGCTAAATGGGTTGGATTGGTAACAACAACGGTTGAATCCTTTACTTGACTCATCATCCCATTAATTAATTGCATATACTTACTTTTTCGTTGAGATTTAACTAATTGATCTCCTTCTTGTTGTTTGTATTCATCTTTTACTTCTTGCTTACTCATTTTCATTTTTTTCCTAAATGAGAACCACTGAACGCCGTAATCAATGATACCTAAAACAAACAAGATCATCGCAATTTTTAAACTTAGTGTTTGAAGAAAGTCTAAAATAAAAATCGGTAACGCTTCAATACCAACAAATCCTGCATTAAAAAAGCTATCTAATACAGAACTAATTTCTTGTAACGTGATATAAAAAACTAGAGCTAACTTACCTAAATTTTTTAAAAGAGTGAATAATGCTTTTTTATTAAATAAATTTTTAAAACCACTAATAGGGTTAAGCTTTTTAAAACTTGGTTTCAAAGGAGTTCCTGTAAATAGAAATCCAACTTGAAGTAAATTACTTATCCAAGCGCTAAAAAAAGCAATCCCGAAAAACGGTGCAATAATGAGTAAAAAAGTTAAAATACTTTGAACACCTAATGCATTTATATTGTTCTCTAAACCATCATGATGATACTGAATTGAGAAACTACTTTGCAGTAAGCGAGTACACTGTCTTATGACCGACTCCCATAACGGGATAAAAAAAACTGAGAAAATTAAAAATGAGGTAGCTGACACTAAATCTGGACTTTTTACAAGTTCTCCTTTTTTTCGAGCATCCCTCAGCTTCTTGGGACTGGGTTTTTCTGTTTTTCCATCCTTATCAGACATTTCCTCACCTCGCTAACGACTCTACAAATTCTTTCATGTATCGATCTATTTCTGGAAAAATATTATTAACTAATTGCATAAAATTGGGTAAAAATAACAAAATGAAAAAGAAACTAATCAATATTTTCATTGGCATCCCTAACATTAATACGTTAATCTGTGGCACACTTCTTGAAACAATTCCAAGTACACAGTCTGTTACTAGAGCCACTAAGACAACCGGAGCTGCTAACATAAAACTAACTTGAAACATTTCAACAAATAATCGAACAATTCCTTCTACCGTATTACCACCTAAACTAGCTTCTGTTAATGGCAACATGTCGAAAGAACTAATTAAATTCTTTAAAACAATATGGTGCATATCTGATAAGAAAAACAGCATTAAAGCTAACCAATAATAAAGACGACCGTAGTTAGAAGCTTGAATACCAACGGTTGGATCATAGGCTGCTCCCATAGAAAAACCTACTTGAAAGTCAATTAACTGCCCTGCCATTTCAACAGCTGAAAAAATTAACTGAACAACAAATCCCAAAGCTATCCCAACTAATATTTCTTTAATAACTAAAAAAGTAAAGACAATCAGGTTAGGGACAACAATTAAGTCAGGAATCATACTGTAGACGATAACTGAGATAAAAAAACTAAGGGCAACTTTTAAAATAATCGGTGCTTGTTTAATTGAAAAGCCAGGAACACTAACCATAAAGCTAGAAATTCTAGCAAAAACCAATATATACGTTATTAACATAGCGTTCATTGTCAGCACCTACTTTACAACGAAGCCATAATGTTGAATAAATCTTTTGTAAATTCAACTAAAATATTTAACATGAAATTGCCTAGGATAATCAAAAAGAAAAAAACAACTAATAACTTAGGCACAAAACTTAAGGTTTGCTCTTGAATCTGTGTGGTTGCTTGAATAATACTTATCACTAATCCTACAACCATCGCTACGAGCAATATCGGTCCTGCAATCAAGATAATTTTTAAAAAAGCTTGATGCATAACGTCCAAAACAAGTTCTATTGTCATATAATGATCCTTTCTATAAGAAACCTCTTACTAAAGTTTCGACAATTAAATACCAACCATCGACTAATACAAAAAGTAACAACTTAAAAGGTAAAGAAATCATTACTGGCGATAACATAAACATCCCCATTGACATTAATATACTTGAAACGACCATATCGATAATCAGAAACGGTATAAATATTAAGAACCCTATACTAAAAGCTGTTCTAAGTTCACTGATTAAAAAGGCTGGTGTTACAATGTGCATTGGTAATTCTTCAGGTTTGTTTACTTTTTTTTGATTAGAATTTTTAACAAATAATTCCAAATCCTTTTCTCGTGTTTGTTTTAACATAAACTCTTTTAGCGGTTTTTCTGCTAAAACGATTGCCTCAGATTGACTAATTTCATCTTTAACGAGAGGCTGAATAGCAGTCTTATTTACTTCCGAGTAAGTAGGTTGCATAATGAAAAACGTTAAGAATAATGCAATCCCAATTAATACTTGATTAGGAGGCGTTTGTTGTGTTCCTAATGAGTTTCTTACAAATGATAAAACCATAATAATTCGGGTAAAGGAAGTGGTCAGTATCAGTATTGTTGGTATCAGTGTTAAAACTGTCATCAGTACGAATAATTTCACTGGTTCTGTACTTCCTGTTGTACCCACCAATTTTCCTACTGTATCAGTTAATTCATCCACATCAGCTGCAATTACTTTTAATGGTGTAAAAGATAGACAAAGAATAATAAATGCCATCAACGATTTAATTAATTTTTTCATTCTTTGTCCCCTTTCTTTTCTTTAACACACTAGAAAAATCTGGAACATATGATAATACCTTTTCCTGATTTTTAACTCTTAATGCTGCTTCTGTTTCTTTTTGCTCCAACAATAACCTAACATCTTCTTCATCTAATTCCCTTATTAATTCATTAGTACTTGGTGTCATGCTCATTAAATAGTATTTCCCACAAACTAAAACAATACTAAGTGAAGATTCTTTTCCGACTGTTAGTCGCTCAACAATCTCAATACTTTTACTTTGATTATGAGAGTACTTTTTCATGCTAGTTAATGATATTTTTATTAAAACAATAATCACTAACAAGAATACTATGGTTTTAAAAAGTAAAAAAATACTTGCCATTCTTTCTCCTTCTCGTCTATTGAATCACTAAATTAGTAATAAAAACTTCCCTGATTAAAGCTGAGCCATAATCTTTATTAATCTGATCTCTTAATTCTTCTTTCAGATTATTAACTCCGTTTTTATCTGCTAAAATAGCACTGGCATCTTTTTGTCTCAATTTATTAATGACACTATCACGTACCAAGTCTTTATTACTTTCAATAATTTCAGCATTTTTTGCGTTATTTGTTAGTAACGAAATTTCTGTGCGGATGTAAGAAGTTTCTCCATCTTCACTATCAGCTAAATTAACTAAAAATTCGTCTAAAGGTACGGATACTTCATCTTTATTGTATTTATTTTCAACTGCTTCTGTTGCTTGTTTTGGTTGAACTTTTCCTGACAAAACATTGCCTAAAATAGTACCGGCTGTAGCAGCTACAACACAAACCACTGAAATAACAACAATCAATATTATTTTTCCAGTCGGTTTACTCTTTTTTTTCACTTCTTGTTCTTGTTCTTCTTCAAGAACTTCTTGTTCTTCTACAACTTCTTCTTTTGCCATCTCTAACTCCTCCTTTACTTATCACTTTGAAGATGATTCATTTGGAAAACATCTCTTTGAAATGTCTTTATACGTTCTATTATTTCATCAATACTTTCCATGACCATAATCGCTTTACCATCCGACAATGTAATGACAGTGTCAGGAGCTTGGTCAATCCGATAAATCATACTAGAATTTAAGTAAAATTCTTGATTGTCGATTCCAGTTACTTTAATCATTCTTTACCTTCTTTCTTCCAAGCCCTGAACTGCACTAACTAATTATCGTTTCAAGTTAATTAACTCTTGTAACATTTCATCAGAAGTTGTAATTGTTCTTGAATTGGCTTGGTATGCTCTACTTGTAATAATCATATCTGTAAATTCAGTAGCTAAATCAACGTTAGATCCTTCAAGGGCACCTTGAATTAAACGACCACTTCCACTACTTCCAGCTCTTACATAATTTGGTTCACCAGAGTTACCTGATTGAACATAGTTATTTCCACCTGTTTTTTCTAACCCATCTGGATTGGCAAATGTTGTTACAGCTACTTGACCGATCACATAAGTATTATCATCGCTATAACGACCTGTAACTAAACCATCTTGTCCAATTGTGAAGTTCATTAAAGTGATTTCTTTCATAGCTGGATTACCATCATCATCTAAAACAGGATTACCTTCTTCATCTAATTCAGGGACTGTTAATTTATTTGGAATTGTAATTGGTCCAACTGGTTCAGATAAATCTTCTTGAGCATTAAACTCTTTATTATTTTGAATCGGTTGCCCATCTGCCGTTTGATATCCCATTACCTTATAGCCATCAACATTTGTTAATGTACCATTTGCATCTAATGTAAAGGCTCCATTACGAGTGTAATATTTAGTTTCATCGCCATCATCTTTTTGTAAAACAAAGTATCCTTGATCATCTAAAGCAAAATCTAGCGGACGACCTGTCGGCTGAGGGGTTCCAATTGTATTATTTTTATCAATTGAACCTACTTGAACACCTAGACCTACTTGCTTAGGATTAACTCCACCGCTTCCGTTCATTCCTGGTGCTTGTCCATTTGCTTCAGTGTTACTCATCACATCTTGGAAAGTTACACGTTCTGACTTATATCCATAAGTATTAACGTTTGCAATATTATTTGCCGTAACATCCATTTTTGTCTGTTGACTCTTCATGCCACTTACGCCTGAATTCATCGAGTTTAGCATTAGTTTCTCCCCTTAAATACACTTAAAGTGCTTTTTTTATTTTTCAGTCAATATAAATAAATTTTTATCTAAAAACTCATTTATATCACTGTAAAATCTGGTTTATATTTTTATGACTTGTTTTGTCAGATTTTAATCAGTTGATGGTTCCTCCGGCTTAGGATCTGGTTTTTCTTCAACTTCTCCACCGTCTCCAGGTTCTTTTTTAGGACCAGCTCCAATAGTAGATACTTGGCTCATTAGATAATCTTCGCCATCAATGACGATTGTTGCCATACCACCATAAAATTTAACTTGTTCAACAACGCCTTCAACTGTTTCATCTTTTCCAACTACAACAGTTACGGTTTCACCAATTAAACCTATGGCTTGCTGTTGATGGGCCATCATCATGGTATACTCTAAATCCTCACCAATTTCTTGTAATTGTTCTAAAGTAGCAAAGGTTACCATTTGTGTGATGTAGTCTGTTCCATTTCCACCATCTGAACCATCGAAACTTGGATTGGCCATTGAAGCAGCTAATATTTTTAAGAAGCCATCCATATCTAAACCGTTTTGATTTTTTTATTAGTCGGTGCGTAACCACCTGTATAATCATTATTTGTTCTTTCCATACCAAACATCTCTGGCATATTCATTCACCTCTTACTTAAACTAAAATATTAATTGAATCTTGTTCTTTAATAACTTCTATTTCTTTAAAGTCTTCAGATGAATCATAATTTCTCTTTTGTTGATTCCCTTTAAATTGATTTTGTTTATTTTGTTGCCTTTGGCTTAAATCACCACCAAAATCAAAACCATGTGGGGTAGGTAGCTTAACAACAACAGTTGCTTTTTCAATAGCAATATTTTGTTGAAATAAACTATCTTGTAACTTTGGTAATTGTTGTTCTAATGCTTCTTTCACAACATTGTCTTTCACCATAAATTCTGCGGATAACTTACCATCCTTTTTAGTTAAAACTACTTCTAGTTCCCCTAAATTTTCAGGTTTCATTGCTAGTTTAAACTGTGCAGGTTCAAATTCAGTTACGTTATTAGCTTCTATTTCAACTTTTGATACAATGTTTGGCACCGTTTCTTCTTCAAACAATATTCTCTCAGAACTATTTAGCTGGTTTGATTCCTTTGATGTAGTCATGTCTGTTGATTGAATAGAATGATCTGGAATTAATACAGACTTATTAGCTCCAAATTCCTCATTTTCAATCAATAACTCTTCACTATCTGCTTTTAATGAAATATCTTCATCGTGATTTATAATTTCTTCTACTGTATTACCTGAAGTCACCAGTTCATCTACTGCTACATCACTTACAAAATCTAAAGTTGTGTTTTCTGTAACATTTAGTTCGTCAGTTTGTTGTTTACTGTTTGCTAGATTCAGCATCTCTTTTTTTAAACTATTTTCGACACTTAAATTATCCGATAAATGAACAACCTTATCTTGATTTTCAATTGTTGAAAATTTATAGTCCATAGAGATGTCTTGCTCTGCCTCTTTTAAAGGAAACATCGAAATATCTGCTTGTTCATTCGCATCATTTATTGAAGTTAACTGATTAATAAATTCTCGTGTTAGAACCTTGTTAGGTAAATTAAGTTCTGACCTTAAATCAATAATATTACTTGCTTCAATTTCATTTTGTTGATTTATATTTATATTATCTTTAAATTGCAATTGACTTGCTATGTCTAAATCCATGCTTGTTAAGTTAGACACATCCATTGTCTCTTCATTCAAATCATCTTTGAATTCTGTCACAATTTGAGGAGCTAACACAACATTTTGTTCCATCTCTGCTTTAATTGAATCGATCACGAACTCTTCATTGAAAGGTGCTATCTCCATCCTAGTAGAGTAGATATTGCTAATCACACCATTACTTATAAGCTCTAATTTTGAATCTTTTTCTGAATCATGCGTTTTTTTTCTTACTGATGAGCCTTTAGAGGTATTATCTTCTAAATCAGAAATTGACTTTTTATCATTAGTTTTTATATCAGATTCAGTTGTATCCGTTAATTCCACTTTTTCTTCGATGCCATTTGAATCAGTAAAAACGTTAAGCTCAGGCTCTATCTCAGATCTTTTCTCTTCATTTTTATGTAAATGCTGATTTAATAACTCTGTAAATAGCTCTGAATTTTCAGAATGAGTGCTTCCAGTCATATTTACCGCTTCTTGATTCAATAAAACTGACACATCGATGTTCATCATATCTGGCATTGATTGAGCCTCCCCTTTTACACTGCAGATTTTCCAAATCTGAGTGTTCCCATTTCATCTAACTCTTTTTGCTCTTCGTATTTGATTTCAGAAAGATAATGTTCGTAGTGCTTTTCTTTTAAGCGTTCCATTATTTTTCTTTCTTTTTGAGCACCGACAAAGACCTCTTTCATTTTCTCTGTCTCATTCATGTACTGGTTGACTGTTTGTTGTTGCTTCACAATCTCATTTTCTAAATGATTTTTATATTCATATTGTTGTCTTAAACAATTAATATCGACTAAGTTTAAAGTTGATTTTTTCATTTCTTCACTAGCAGATACAATAGATTCTAATATTTCTTCTTGTTCTCTCTGTGCTTCTTGATAAACTAAAAAACTTCTTTTGGCTTCATCTTCTTCAGATTGTCTCCAATTTAGAACATTATCAAGTGAAAATTTATATCGACTCATTCGGCATACACCTCTTATTATCTAGCTTGTTTTAAAGTAAAAACTTGATTTAATTTTTCAACGGTTTCTTTATAACTAGATGGTTCGTCTACCTTTTGAACTAAAAAGTTTTTAATGATTCCTTGAAGTTCGATAGCTTGATCCACTTTTGGATTGGTTCCTACTTTGTAGGCTCCAATATCTATTAAATCTTTCGCATCTGCATAAATTGCTAAGTTTTCTTTTAACTTACCAGCTTGTTCGTTTTGTTCTTTTGGTACAATACTTTTCATTAAACGGCTTAAACTTTGTTGGATGTCTATTGCTGGATAATGGTTTTCACCAGCAATTTTCCTAGATAGCACCACATGGCCATCTAATATCCCTCTCACTGCGTCAGCAATAGGCTCATTCATGTCGTCACCTTCTACTAAAACAGTATAAAAGGCAGTTATAGAACCCTTATCTGACATACCACTTCTTTCCAATAAACGAGGTAGCATCGCGAAAACTGATGGCGTATAACCTTTCGATGTTGGTGGCTCTCCTGTAGCTAACCCAATCTCTCGTTGTGCCATCGCAAAACGTGTGACTGAATCCATCATTAAGATCACTTTTTTTCCTTGATCACGGTAATACTCTGCTACTGCAGTTGCCACAAATGCACCTTTAAGTCTAACTAAGGGTGGTTGGTCTGATGTGGCGCATACAATAACTGATTTTTTGGAGCCTTCAGGACCTAAATCATTTTCAATAAATTCAGTTACCTCACGCCCACGCTCGCCAATTAAGCCAATAACAATAACATCTGCTTCACAGTTTCTAGCAATCATACCTAGTAGAGTACTCTTACCCACACCACTTCCGGCGAAAATTCCTAAACGTTGACCTTCACCCACAGTAAGAATGCCATCAATCGCTTTGACACCTGTACTCATAACGTCTTCAATTCGTCTTCTTTTGAAAGGATCTGGTGATTCTTGATCTACTGGGTATTTTTTCCCGTTAGAAATTTCTTCACCCGTTAAGACTCGTCCTAACCCATCAAGTGTTTTACCTAATAGGTCATCATTGATTTCAACTTCCAGTGCTGATCCAGTTGGTCGAACTAAGCAACCAGGTCCAATTCCATTTAACTCATCTAATGGCATTAATAAAACTGTTTTATTAATGAATCCTACTACCTCGGCAAGCACTATTTTTTTAGTTTTCGAGATTTCTATTTCACAAACTTCACCAACAAAAACATCCAAACCTTCAACTTTGATGATTAAACCAACTACCTGACTAACTTTACCTAATACTGTAGCGTAACTTTTTTTAGATAACCGATTTTTCACAACTCTGAGTGGTTCAAAATTATTCATATGGACCTTCTTTCGTTAATTCTGCTAGCATCTGGTCTAATTGTTTGCGAAGTTGTAAATCAATTACTTCATAATTAGTCTCAATGACACAACCATTTTTTTCTAATGACTCATCTACTAATACTGCAAATTTCATATCACTGAATGTATCTTTAAGATCATTCATATAATTTTTAGTATTCTCTAAATTAGCTTTAGGAACATAAACAGTAATAAAATTGTCTGCTTTTTCAAGTTTATTAATAATTGGATCAAGTAAAAATTTTAAATCTGTTTCAGAAAGACTTAATTCTCGATTAATAATTGTTTCAGCCATAATCGTCGCTAACTCAATAAATTCATGTTGATTATTCTTTTGATAAAGTCTCATTTCTTCTCGTGCTTGTTCAATCACTTGATTAGCATTTTCTTTTAAATGATTCGCTTCTTTTTTACCTGCTTCGTATCCATTTTCAAGACCAGATTCGTAACCATCTTTTTGTCCTTCTTTTAATCCTTCTTGATAGGCTTCTTCTTTTAGAGCTTCTCCTTCAAGTTTAGCTTGCTCTAAAACTTGTTGTTTCATTTCTCTTAATTCAGTAAAAAATTTATCTCTTTCTTTTTTAAAAACTGTTTTTAAATGCTTTTTATTATTTTCTAAATCCATCATGAACAGTTTAAATTGATGTTGCTGATGATGGTTTAGAGCATAATTTTCTTTTAGTATCTTATTTTCTTCCTCGCTTAAAGGAGCTGGTTCTTTTTTTTTAATGGTATAAGAAGTTTCAATCTTTCTGACTTTTTTTTCTTCAACCATCTCTGATGATTTATAAAAATTATGAGATGACAGCATCTTGATCTCCTCTTCCTATATAAATTTCACCTTGCTCATCTAGCTTACGAATAATTGCAACAATATTTTGTTGTGCTTCTTCAACAGCTGATAAACGAGCTGGTCCTAAGAATTGTAAATCTTCTTTTAGCATTTCTACAGAACGAGAACTTTGATTACTGTAAATGAATTCCTTGATATTTTCAGTTGCTCCTTTAAGAGCCATAACCAGAACATCATGGTTAACTTCACGAAGAACTTTTTGAACATCTGATTTTTCAAGAATAGTAATATCTTCAAAGGTAAATAGATTAGCTTTAACTTCTTCAGATAATTGTGGTTGGCGTTTTTCAAGTTCACTAATAATATTTTTCTCTGTACTTCTACCAACAGAGTTTAAGATATCTACCAGTGTATTCACTCCACCAACATTCTCAGCTTCATTCTCAACAAAATTAGAGAATTTATTCTCAATTACTTTCTCAATTTTTTCAATAATAATTGGGGAAGTACTAGAAATCGTTCCAATTCTTTCAGCAATCTCAGATTGTCTGTTTTCTGGGAAATTTGCTAAAACGTCTGCGGCTTTATCAGGTTGCATGTAACACAATATTAAAGCGACAGTTTGAGAAGCTTCACCTAATAAAATATTAGTTAACTGTTGTGGGTCAGCTTTTCTCGCGATATCAAATGGACGTTTTCTTAATTGGATTTGGTTAAGAACCCCGATAACTTCATTTGCTTTGTGAGCACCTAAAGCTTTGTTTAATAAATCAGCGGCGTAATTCATTCCCCCATCAATCACATGGCCTCTTGCTGCTGACATTGTAATAAATTCATCGATTACTGCATCTCTATCTTTTTCATCTACAAAATCGATATTAGCAATTTCATAACTAATTTTTTGAATATGCTTCTCAGGTAATAACTTCATTATTGAAGCGGCTGTTTCAGTTCCTAGGGAAATCAATAAAAGAGCTGCTTTTCTTGTTCCATCTACATTTTCCATTGATTCACCTACTCATCTTTCATCCAAACTTTAATTAAATCCGCTGCTACCTCAGGATTCTCTTTTGCATAACGTCTTGCTTGTTCTTTCTTATCGATTGTTTTTACAACTGCATCTTTTTCGAAATCTTCTTCTTCCATAGAACTTAAAGATAATTTTTCCATTGGCTTAGGATATTCCTTTTCTTCTACTTTTATTGTTGGTTCGACTTCAGTTGGTTCTGTTTCTACAATTGTTTTCGTTACATCCAATGCTTCATATTCTGCAAATTCCGCATCTTCTTTTCTCTTATTCTTAATAGCTAAGTAAGTACCAATAGCAATTGTAATAATTAAAACAGCAATGATTGCAATTGTAATTGGATTTAAGAATAAATCACTCAAGCTACGTCCTTTATTAATAACTTCTTCTTTCACTTCTGTATCAGGCGTTGTAAAAGTCATCCCTTGAATCGTTATTTGATCCCCACGCTCACGGTCATAACCAACTGCTGATTGAACTAACGATTCAATTTGGTTCTTTTCTTGAACAGAAAGGTTTTCGTTTATTAAAACAGAAGCCGTTACACGTTTAACAACACCAGGTGCATTTAACACTTTTGTTGTTTCTGTATCAAGCTCATTGTTGATAATATGGTTATAGTTCTTACCATTAGCTCCATCTGTCCCAATGACATTTGAAACATTATCCTCGACATTGCCACCTTCGATTTTTTGAGTATCAATACCTGCTCCATCTGAGCTGGCATGTATTTCTTCACTTCTCGTCTTAGGATCATCATATGTCACAGTTGTTTTTTCAATTGAATCAAAATCTAAATCTACATTAACTGCCACATTGATTTTATCTTCAGAGAATAGTGTTCCAAGTAAATCATTTGTTTTTTCTTCCATTCTTACTTCAATATCATCTTTTAACTTTTGATATTTTCCTGCTAAATCTGTCGAACTGATATCTTTATTTTCATTTAAAATATCAGAAAGGACATTTCCTTGCTCATCAACAATTTTTATATTTTTCTGAGGTAAATTTTCAACAGCACCACTTGCTAATGAAGCGATTCCTTTGATAGCCTCTTCACTTAATCCTTGATTGGGTTTTAACTTTAGAATAATTGAAGCTGATGCTTCCTTATTTTTTTCTTCAAAAATACTTTTGTTAGGTGTTACTAACATGACTTTGGCTTCTTTAACAGCCTCTAAAGATTCAATAGCTCTTTGTAATTCACCAGTAACTGCTCGTTGGTACATTACTTTCCTATCTTCATCTGTTGCCATCATATTTTTTTGGTCAAATATTTCAAATCCAGTTGATTTATTTGGAAGTTGATCTTCAACGGCTAAGTCGATTCGGATCTTATCAATCTCTGTTGCTTCGACTAAAACTTTACTTCCATTATCTTCTAACTTATATTTCACGCCACGTTCTTCTAAGTTTTTTGTGATATTTCCTGAATCAACATCTGACAAATCAGAAAACAAAACGGCATAATTTGTTTTGTTATTCATAATAGTTGAGAAACCAATAATTAGTATTAAGCTGACTGAAGCTAAAATAATACTAATCTTTGCTAATCGACCTAAATTTTTCCACTTCTCAACGACAGTATCTTTCAGCTCCTGTACTTTTTCCATCTACTACTTCATTTCCCTTCGCCATTCAATTAAAATTGCATGTTTTTGATTTCGTTGTATGATTCCACACATTTATTTCTCACTTGAACGGCTGTCTGTAAAACGAGTTGAGACTTGTTCATATCAATCATTGCTGTGTGCATATTATCCAATTCACCTGTAATTAATTTTTCAATATTATTACTGCTATTAGCAACTTCTTTATCTACTTTATTAATAGCCTCTGATAAATAATTTGAAAACTCACTTTCTTGAGTTGTTTCTTCTGTTAATTTATTTTGAGACGTTGCTCCAAAAGCTTCTTTTAATTGGGTTTGATAATCTTTGATAGCATTACCATGTTGACTAATTATATTATCCATTTTTTACTTCCTTTCTATATAATGGGGATTAATCTTTTGAAATTTCAAGTGCTTTTCTCATCATCGCTTTACTTGATTCAAAAGCTGTTACGTTTGCTTCATATGTTCTTAGTGTATTCATCATGTTAATCATCTCATCGCTTAAATTAACATTCGGCAGTTCAACATACCCTTCTTCATCAGCATCAGGATGATCTGGCTGATAAATGGTCTTAGTATCTTGATCTTCTCGAATACCTGTTGTTCTAACCCCGAAACTTTTTTTCTGTTGACTGCCAGTTTCTTTTCTCAAAGATTCTTGAAAAGTGACTGTCTTTCTTTTATAAGCTCCGCCTTCTTCTGTTCTTGTTGTATTAACATTAGCGATATTTGTTGATATCGTGTCTAATTTCATTCTCTCCAAGGTCAATCCACTTGTATTGATATTAAAGGAATCAAATACACCCATTTTATTCACTCCTTACTATTAATGATTGATTACATAATTTAATTGTGAAAGTTCGTGGCTAACCTGTCTCTGTAGAGCACTGTAATAAAGCTCATTGACAACCTTCTCACTCATCTCATAGTCTAAATCTACATTGTTTCCATTATCTTTTATTGAAGTATTTGTTTTTTTAGCAATCTCTGGATTTAAATTTTTATAACCATTAATGAACAAGTGCTTATCATCTGTTCTTACTAAACCTAAGTCATCTGTTCCTTTAGCTTGTTTTAGCTTTTCCTCAAATACAACTCTTTCAACTTTGTATCCTGGTGTATTAATATTTGAAATATTATTTGAAATTGTTTTTTGCCTCAAGTCAGAAGCATCCATTGCCATATTTAACATATTCACATTGTTAAAAGTCATTTTTTCTCCTTACTAATTCTGATAAAGTTGAATTAAAATAACATCGTTTTTTTAATTCAATAACAATTTATTTATTTTTTTATTTCTATTAATATATTTAACCATCAAAATTATTATTAAAATAATTATTAACATCTAATAACTAGACGTTAATTAATGAACTAATAGATAATTTAAAATAAATAAAACGTAAAATAAACCGATATAAGTCTATAAGTGATAAATAGTATATTAGCGATTTGTGATTCAGAATTCATTTTATTTTTTTAATGTAGTTTAAATAACTATTTAAATATATCCTACTTTTTTATAAATTACAATGAGTTTTCGATATTAAAACACCTAAAATGAATATTTTCTCATTTTTTTTGATTTTTTCTATTAATATTTGTTAGAATTGTACCGATAACAATAAATGTAGTATTTTTATAATGTGAATTTATAATCAATGAAACAATATAAAATATTTTCTTTATTTTTACACAAATAAAATAGGTTAGGTGATTAGAAATGGATATCTTTTTATTATTAGGAATTATTATGGGGTTTGTCTCTGTTGTGGTGGGTATGATTGTAAAAGGTGCTGACGTTATGGTACTGCTAAACCCTGCTGCGATTATTATTATTGGTGTAGGTACGTTAGCTGCTCTTGTTAATTCATTTCCAAGTAGTGATATTAAGAGACTTCCAAAAATATTCGGCGTTCTTTTTAAGCCTGACACCGGATCATCTTCTAAAGAGCTAGTTGATACGATTATGACCCTTGCTCAAAAAGCTCGACAAGAAGGTATATTAGCCCTTGAAACCACAGTTGATCAATTAGAACCTTCTTTTTTAAAGAATGGTATGGAGATGGTTGTCGATGGTGTTGCTGTAGAACAAATTGAAGAAACCTTACATAATGAAATATCAGCCCTTGAAGAACGTCACCGAGTGGGTTCAAGTATGTTAAAAATTGCCGGTTCTTCTTCTCCTACTCTAGGAGTATTAGGAGCCGTAATCGGATTAATCGGAGCACTTGGTAATTTAAACGATATTGATGCCCTTGGACATATGATTTCTGCGGCCTTTGTAGCGACTCTTTACGGAATTTTCTTTGGATATGTGCTTCTTATTCCTTTTGGAACTCGTTTAAACCGTAAATCTGATGCCGAAGTTCAAAATATGTTAATAGCTGTGGAAGGTATTATTGCCATTCAGGCTGGCCATAATCCAAATACAATTGAAAGAAAACTTGAAGCTATGTTAGATCCAAATGATAAAAATGATCGCAAGTAATTTATATAGAAAGTTGTCGTGAATTTATGAAAAAAAGACCAAAAAAAGTAGAAGAACCCGTCGATGAGGGGTGGCTACTTCCTTATGCCGACATGTTAACCTTACTTTTGGCTTTATTTATCGTAATGTTTGCTATGGCAAAAACGGATGATTCAAAAATAGAACAATTAGGCAATGAATTCAGTATTATTTTTTCAGGAAAAGATCCTAGTGGAAGTGATGGTATTCTCCCAGGACATCCACCAAAAAAAGAAGCTGAAAAAGAGGACAAAACTGAAGAAAAACAAGTCAAAAAAAACGATAAAAATAAAAAGTCAAAAAAAGAAGATCAAGAAGCTGAAGAGTTAAAAGAAAAACAATCAGACGTTGAAAGGATGCAATCTGTTGGAGATAATATCAAAGAGGATTTAACCAAAGAAGGTTTTGGCGAAGACATTGACGTTGATTTAGAACAAGATGGTTTACGAATTGCTATTAAAAGTGGTTTGTTATTTGCTCCAGGAAGTGCCGCTGTGACTGATGAGGTTGAAGAGTTACTAAAAAAAATTGCTGAGTCACTTACCGATTTAGACAACGATATTATTGTCGCCGGATATACGGATAACGTGCCAAATAACACAACAGAGTTTTCTTCTAACTGGGAACTTAGTTCTGCACGAGCTATGGCAGTTATGAAACAATTAGTTAAACATCACGGTATTGAAGAAGACCGTGTTTCTGTTCAAGCTTACGGTGAATTCAAACCTAAAGTTCCAAATAATAATGATGAAAACAGAGCGAAAAACAGACGTGTTGAAATTTTTGTTGTTAAAAAAAATCGTGACTAAAAAAGCAGATAAATCAATTAATTGATTTATCTGCTTTTTATTTTAGTTCTTCAAAAATAGCTACCACTGTACCATCTTTTTGCTTAGAAGCACTCACAAGAGTTAATTTTTTACCTTCATATTTAGAAACTAAATAACTTTCATCCTCTTGTTTAGTTTTATTTAATTCTTCAAAAGAATCATACGATTCAACCAAGTCATATTTTTTTAATAACTCTTTTGTTTCACCATCAATTTTAGCGAATTCTTCGTCATTAATCTCTTCTACAGCGATTGATCCAGTATCTTTTGCTACAACATCAGGTGTTTTGGTTTTAACAAACTCATTAAAAACAAAATAACCCCCACCTGCAACAATAGCTAACATTACCAATAATGAAAAGAATTTTTTCATAATTTCACCTCTAGTTTGATTGACTTTCCTTAAATCCTGTAACTATTTTATCCATTTGTTCATAAAGTGGTTGAATTGGAACAAAACGCGCTTGACGCATATATTCTTTCCCTTCCACAAAAAGAAGCACAACTGGTACAGTCATAATAGAATATTCTCCAGCTACTTCAGGTACATCATTTGTATCAACTTCTATGAAATTGACATCTCCCTCAAACTCTTTTAATTTTTGATCAATTTGAGGTTTTAAACCATGACATACACTACAGTCTGGATGTCCAAAATAGACAAATGAAAAACGAGACTCATTAATATTTTGATTAAGTTCAGTCATATTATTTATTTTTTTAAACATATTAATCCCCTCTCTACTTACTTATTGTATATAAATTGGTAAGTTTATCCAAGGATTATGTCTTATTATAACATACCATGATGGGTTTGAAGTTTTTCAATTATATTATTTTCTAAAAACCAATCTAATACACTCAGTGATTGAAATAATGAAAGTTCTTTATTTTCACAATTCAATTTTCCTTTTATTTCATTCAACCAAGTCGATATCAAAGAGGATTCAAGTTTTTCAATGTTAAATTGATAAAACTCCTCACTAATTTTACAATATTCCATATCACATAAGGCTTCCAAAAATAAATCGGGTTTATTAACTGGAATTAATTTTCCCTTCTCCATTCGTCTTAACTTTCTATCACAATAGTTCATAAAATACTCTGGATTAATGTCTCCTAATCTATCTCTCAATTGAATAAATTGCTCTGGTAAATCACTTTGATTTCGAGTTAAATAATTAAAATAATCTGATATATTGTGGCTATAATAAGGGACATAGGTTCCTAACGAGACATACGTTGTTCTTTTACCTTCAACTTTTGTTATTCGCGTGGGGTAACTTAACAGTCTTTTAGCTAATTCAGTATCTTCATAAAGGACTATTTGGTTGCTGATTTCATCTAAAAACAAATGATAGATAAAATCAAAAGTACTGATATCTAACTTGTTTACCAACTGACGTACTTCTTTTATTTGACTATCTAACAGATGTGTTACTTGTTCAAAGGTCTGTTGCTGCTGTTCTCCCGTAACAATCGGAAAGCCTAATTGATACTTACCATGGTGTCTTTTGATTAAGCCAATCCCCACTAAATCATCAATAAAAGAATCTTCAAGAGATTCTTCCGAAAAATGTCTTTTTATTTCTCTTAAAGTAGGAGATTCAAGTTTTTTTTCATCTAAAAAAGAGATTAATTTTTCACACCTATCATCACTCAACAAATCCATCTCAACTGCTTTAAAGGTGTCATTATTCATTTTTATCAACATAGCTATAACTCCTTAAAAAAGCTTCCAAGAATAATTCTTGGAAGCTTAAATTTTTAACTAAACGCTTTAGTTAACTGTGGTACTACTTGTTTCTTACGTGAGACAACACCTTCTAAGAAGGCTTGATTGTTTGTTAAAGTAACTCCAAAAGCTTCTTCAACTTTTTCTTTAGGCTGTCCAACAACTAATGCAACTGAATTACTATCTAAAATATTAGTAATCACTAAAACAAACATATCAAAATTTTTTACTTCATTTTGCTTAGCCATCTCAGCTTCAAGTTCAGCTTGACGTCCTAATACATCTTGGACATCTACAGTATTTACTTGTCCAATACGTAAGTTTTTGTCGCCCATTGGGAAAGTTTTAGCATCCCCATCAATTAATTGTAGAGCTGTTTTGTCACTTAAGTTAGTACCAGCTTTTAACATATCTAAACCATAAACATCTACATCAACTTCTGCAATTTCAGCTAATTCTTTAGCTGCTTTTACATCTTGTTCTGTGCAAGTTGGAGATTTAAATAATAATGAGTCAGAAACAATAGCAGATAACATTAAGCCAGCAATTTCTTTTGGAATCTCAATGCTATGTTCTTTATATAATTTTAAAATAATTGTATTAGTACACCCAACTGGCTCAGCTCGGTAAAATAGTGGATTCGCTGTTTCAAAATTAGCAATTCTGTGGTGATCTACAACTGCTAAAACTTCTAAATCTTTAATATCAGAAACACTTTGCTGTGCTTCATTGTGGTCAACTAACATAACTTGGTTAGTTTCTGAACCTGCTGATTCAATAACGCGAGGAGCTTTTACATTAAAGTAATTTAGAGCATATGCTGTTTCTTCGTTAACTTCACCTAAAGCAACTGCTTCTGCTTCCACTCCTAATTGGTTTTGTAAATACGCAAATGAGATAGCAGATGTAATCGCATCTGTATCAGGGTTTTGATGGCCAAAAACTAATACTTTTGACATAATAATAATTCCTCCAATAACAATATCATATGTTGATATTATAACATAAAAAATAAATTCCCAAAGTTTTTTAAGAAATTAATTTCAAACCAACTGCTGCAATTAATATTAAAGAAATAAAGAAAATTCGTTTAGCATCTTTTGGCTCTTTATAAATGACAATTCCTAAAATCGCTCCACCAGATGCACCAATCCCAGTCCAAACAGCATAGGCTGTACTCATTGGGAGCTGCTCAATTGAATAGGATAGTAAAATAAAGCTTAGAGCAAACATTCCTATTAATTTAGCCAAATTTTTCTTCGTTTTATTATTTACATACTGATTGATACTATTAACGCCTAACATTTCAAAAATACCTGCAAAAACTAAACTAATCCATGCCATAGTTTATTTCTCCCCTTCCTTGCTTTTGTCATCAGATGACATTTTTAAGCCAATTACACCGACTAATAGTAAAGCAACAAACACAATTGTCATAGCACTAACTGGTTGTTTAAACACTAAAGCATCCACTAAAATGGTCCCTGTTGTTCCTAAACCAACAAACACAGCATAAACTGTTCCAACAGGTAGTTTTTCTCCTGCTTTAATCATTAAATAAAAACTTACAAAAATGGCAATAAGTGTGCCTCCCCATTCCAAAGGATTTGAAGCATGTTTCAATCCAATTACCCACATAACTTCAAAAACTGCTGCAATGACAATTGATAGCCAACTGCGATTCATACAAAATTCCTCCCTCTCATAAGAAAAAGCCTAAGAGACCGTTAAAAACGTATCTCCCAGGCTTTTGTCCCTCCGTGTTTCGTAGATTTCTCTACGAGCTTACTCTCGGACCAGACTAATGCGTATGAAACATTACGGAACCCTAGTAAGTACTTTTTATTAATATCATTCGATTATAGCATGCTGATTTCTTACTTCAAGTTTTTTACTTTTTTGCTCATTAAATTCTTACATACTTGTCAATTAAACAAAAAGAAACTGAAAATCCAGTTTCTTATCTTGTTTGATATTTTGTATAATCTTGAATGTGCAATAAATCTTGCGCATTTTTCACACGATCTGATGTCGGTGGCTCAATCCCTTCAAGCGGATATTTTAGACCAAGCTCTTCCCATTTGTATTTACCCATTGTGTGATAAGGTAAAATTTCTACTTTATCAACATTGTTTAATGTTTTAATAAATTCATCTAGACGAACTAAATACTCATCATAGTCACTTCTGAAAGGAACAAGTACGTGTCTAATCCAAACGGGTTTATCAATATCAGATAAATGTTTAGCCATCTCCAAAATATTGTCATTTGGATTTTTAGTAAGTTTTTTATGAGCTTCGTTATCAATATGCTTAATATCAAATAATAATAAATCAGTATACTTCATTAATTCATTAAATTGACTGAAAAAAGGCTCTTCATAAGTGAAAGGACGTCCACACGTATCAATGGTTGTATGAATTCCTTTAGCTTTAGCTTTTTTAAATAAGTCGGTAATAAATTCAGGTTGAAGTAAAGGTTCTCCACCACTTATGGTAATGCCACCTTTTTCGCCCCAATATTTTTGATAACGTAAAGCTTCTTCTAAAATTTCATCGGTTGACACTTCACGCCCACCGTTGATTTTCCAAGTATCTGGGTTATGACAAAATTCACATCTCATGCGACAACCTTGCATAAAAACGATAAATCTAACTCCCGGTCCGTCTACAGTACCAAAATTTTCAGTTGAATGAATTCTTCCCATTACTTTTTCTGTCATCGTCTACCATTCCTTATTTAAAAAAGAGATGACCGAAAAGCCACCAGTCATCTCTTTAGTTATTATTTTTACATTCTACTATGTGAAGTTCTAGCGATAACGTCAGCTTGTTGTTCCGCAGTTAAGTCACGGAATTTAACAGCATAACCAGAAACACGAATTGTAAGGTTAGGATATTTTTCAGGATGCGCTTGAGCATCTAATAAAAGATCTGTTGTAAAGACGTTCACGTTTAAGTGATATCCGCCATTATCAAAGTAACCATCCATTACGTTTCTTAAGTTATCGATACGAGTTGTATCATCTTTACCTAAACCATTAGGATTAATCGTTTGAGTATTAGAAATACCATCTAATGCATTTGTATAGTCTAATTTAGCTGTTGAGTTTAATGAAGCTAATAAACCATTTTTCTCACCTAAGAATTTACCATCTTGGTAACTTGGGTTAGCACCTGGTGCTAATGGTTTACCTGCACGACGTCCGTCAGGTGTATTACCTGTAGCTTTACCATATACTACATTAGACGTAATTGTCAATAATGAAAGTGTTGGTGTTGAGTTACGGTAAGTATGTTGACGTTTGATTTGATCCATGAAGTATTCAACAATCCAGTTAGCCATTGCATCTGCTTCTTCATTATCATTTCCGTAAGTTGGGAATTCGTTTTGAGGCACATAGTCAATTGCCATACCATCTTCATCACGAATTACTTGTACGTTACCATGTTTAATTGCCATGATACTATCAGTTGCATGTGAGATACCTGCAATACCTGTAGCAAATGTACGTTTTAAATCTGATTCCATAAAGGCTAATTGTGGAGCTTCATAAGCATATTTATCATGCATGAAGTGGATAACATTTAATGTATTTACATATAATTCTGCTAACCAATCCATAATGTCTTTGTAACGTTCAATGAATTCATTGTAATCTAAAGTTTCGCCAGTCATTGGACGGAATTTAGGAGCAACTTGTGCTTTTGTTTTTTCATCCACACCACCATTGATTGCGTAAAGAACTGCTTTAGCTAAGTTAGCACGAGCTCCGAAGAATTGCATATCTTTACCCATTACAGTTGCAGATACACAACAAGCAATCGCACAATCATCTGATCCCCAGTTAGCGCGTAATAAGTCATCATTTTCAAACTGAATTGATGAGCTTTCTTTCGCAATTTTAGCTGAGTAAGTTCTGAAACCTTCTGGTAAATGTGAAGAATAAAGAACTGTTAAGTTAGGTTCTGGAGATGGTCCCATGTTTGTTAATGTATGTAGGATACGGAAATCACTCTTAGTTACTAATGAACGTCCGTCTAATCCCATACCAGCTAATGATAAAGTTGCCCAAATTGGATATCCTGAGAATAATTGGTTGTATTCAGGAGTACGAGCAAATTTAACCATACGTAATTTCATAATTAAGTGGTCAATCATTTCTTGCGCTTGGTTTTCTGTAATAACACCATTTTGTAAATCACGTTCGATATAAATATCTAAGAATGCTGATACACGTCCGATTGACATTGCCGCACCATTTTGTGATTTAATTGCTGCTAAATAACCAAAGTAAGTCCATTGAATTGCTTCTTGAGCGTTTTTAGCTGGTTCAGAAATATCAAAACCATAGTAAGTAGCCATTTCTTTAATGTCAGCAAGAGCTCTGATTTGTTCAGATACTTCTTCTCTTAAACGAATCACATCATCAGTCATTACTTTATTACCAATTAATGATAAATCTTTTTTCTTTTGAGCGATTAAGAAGTCAATTCCGTATAAAGCTAAGCGACGGTAATCACCGATTATACGTCCACGTCCGTATGCATCTGGAAGACCTGTAATAATTTTATTTTTACGAGCTGCTCTCATTTCTGGAGTGTAAGCATCGAATACACCTTGATTATGAGTTTTTCTCCAGTCAGTAAAGATTTTAGTCATTTCTTCGTCTGTTTCGTAACCATTCGCTACTAATGAATGATTAGCCATGTTAATACCACCATATGGCATGAAGGCTTGTTTTAATGGTACATCAGTTTGTAAACCGACAATTGTTTCTTCTTCTTTAATTAAATAACCTGGCTCATGAGATGTGATTGTACCTGGAATATTAGTATCCATATCATACACACCATTTTTCTCATGTTGCACTTCAAATAGTTCTTGTAATTTAGTCCATAATTTATCTGTGCTCTCTGCAGTTGGCTCTAAGAAACTGTCGTCACCTTTGTATTCTGTGTAGTTCTTTTGAATAAAATCTCTCACATCTACACTTGTACGCCATTTGTCGCCTTTAAATCCATCCCAATGTCCCATAATTGAGAAGCCTCCTTGTAATATTTCTTTTTTTAAAGTTTTAATGTAATATTTTTTACATGCTCAGTATAACACATACACAATAACTTTCAAGTGTTATAGTGAAAAAAATATTTAAGTTTTAATTTTTCTAAATAAACACCTTCATAAACCCTATAAATCAACATTTGAACATGTGAAACTATTTTTATTATCTGTTATAGTACATCTTATAACTGTATTATAACAGATAACGCTTTTTAGACAAACAAAAAGAAGTAGGCCACTAGCCTACTTCTTTAACAACTTATTTATTCATCTTGATCAGGTATAAATTTAACAATAACGTTACTTATACCACCTGCTGATTTTTCATCGATAACAAATGAACCATTCGATTGACGATCATTTATAGGAATCTCATTTAAATCAACTGTCACAACATGATTTGTTTCAGTTACTAACTCAACCACTTGATTTTCTTCGTTCTTTATAACTTTAAACACACGATGAGGGTTTGATTTTAACTCTCTTAAAACCATTAAACCACGCTTAGCTCTTCCAAGTTTACTTAATTCATTTACCTTCATTCGCTTAGCAGATCCTCTTTGAGTAATAATTGTAATACTCGCATCTTCATTTCGTTCTAAAACGATACTTCCAACGACAAAATCATCTTGTTTTAAGTTAATAGCTTTCACCCCAGCTGCTCTAGCACCTACTACTGGAACTTCTTCTAAATCATAGTATAAACCAAATGCAAGGTGTGTTACTAATAGAACTTCTTTAGTTTTTGAAGCATCTATTAAATCAGCAAAAATAATTTCATCTGTTTCTGTTTTTAGTTTCATACATAAAGTAGGACGACTCTTATAAGTACGCCACACATCGAAATCAGTCATTAGGGATTGTTTAATCATCCCTTCTTTTGTGACAAAAACAAAGTTCTTATCTGACATTTCTGTATATGGGAAGACAGAAACAATTGTTTCTCCCATTTCTAAAGATGTAATACTTAATGAGAAGTGCTCTCCTACGTCTTTCCATTTTTTATCAGCCAATTCGTGAACTGGACGATAAATCATGTTCCCTTTATTTGTGACAAACAATAAATGGTCATGAGTATTAAGCTGAGAAACAAAAATCAGCTCATCTGTTTCTTTCATTTCAATAGCATCTTCTTTTGAAGCACTGTATGATCTTATGCTACTACGTTTAACATAGCCCTCTTTTGTTACACTAACCATCACATCTTCTTGAGGAATTAATACTGCTGTTTCAATAGTGATTTCTGATATTTCATCTTCTAATTGAGTTAAACGAGGTGAATGATATTGTTTTTTCACTTCTCTTAATTCTTTTTTCAAGACATTTAGTAATTGTTTTTCATCATTTAAAATTAAAGTCAACGAAGCAATCAATTCTGCTAGTTCTTCATTTTCTTTTTCAAGTGCAGTTATATCGGTGTTAGTTAAACGATATAACTGAAGTGACACAATAGCTTCTGCTTGATTTTCAGTAAATGCGTATTCAGATACTAAATTCATTTTAGCGTCCTTTTTATCTTTACTACCTCTAATAGTAGCAATTACTTGATCTAAAATAGATAAAGCTTTTATCAGTCCACTAACGATGTGTTGACGATTACGCGCTTTATTCAAATCAAACTCACTGCGTTTTTTTATAACGTCTCTTCGGTGAGCAATATACGCCTCTAAAATAACTTTTAAGCCAACTTGTTCAGGTCGTAAATCATGAATCGCAACCATGTTGAAGTTGTAATTAATTTGTAAGTCAGTATTTTTGAAAAGGTAATTTAAAATCCCTGTCGAATCTACTTCTTTTTTCAACTCTACAACGATTCTAAGTCCTGTTCTATCACTTTCATCACGCACTTCAGAAATGCCTTCTAAACGTCGATTTAAACGTAATTCATCCATTTTTTTAACTAAGACTGCTTTATTTACCTCGTAAGGAATTTCAGTAATCACAATTTGTTCTCGACCAGCCTTTAAGGGCTCAATAGCGGTTTTAGAACGTAAAATAACTTTACCTTTACCTGTTTCATAAGCTCTCTTCAGTTCTTTTTTGCCTTGTAAGATACCACCAGTTGGAAAATCAGGACCTGGAACGAACTCCATTAATTTCTCAACTGAAGCATTAGGATGATCTACTAAATAAATAGTTCCATCAATAATTTCAGCTAAGTTATGTGTTGGGATTTCTGTTGCATATCCTGCTGAAATCCCTGTAGAACCATTTACTAAAAGGTTAGGGTATTTAGCTGGTAAAACAGTTGGTTCTTTTTCTGTATCATCAAAGTTCCATACAAAATCAACTGTTTCTTTTTCAATATCTTTCAGTAATTCACCACTTAATTCTGACAAACGTGCCTCTGTATAACGCATTGCAGCTGGTGGGTCACCGTCCATACTACCATTATTACCATGCATCTCAATTAAAGGATTTCGAAGTTTCCAATCTTGGCTCATACGAACCATCGCTTCATAAATACTACTATCACCATGAGGATGGTAATTACCCATGATATTACCTACAGATTTGGCAGACTTTCTAAAAGCTTTTTCAAAAGTATTACCATCTTTATTCATCGAATATAAAATTCGTCGTTGTACTGGTTTCAGGCCATCTCGAATATCTGGTAATGCTCGGTCTTGAATAATATATTTAGAATATCGTCCAAAACGGTCTCCCATAATTTCTTCAAGAGTTAGTTGTTGAATGCCTTTTCGTTCACTCATTCTTCATTCTCTCCTTCATTCTACTAATCAAATAGACTGAGTTCTTCAAAATCATCATTTGTTTGATTCGCATCGTCAGCAGTTAGTTTTTCTGCTTCTTTTTTAGGCTCTTTCGTTTCCAAAATACTACTGCCTTCATCTAATGAGAATTGAACATTTTTTTCAATCCATCTTCTTCGAGGTTCAACTTTATCACCCATTAAAGTCGTTACGCGTCGTTCTGCTTTTGCGCCATCTTCAATAGTGACTTGAATTAAGGTTCTCGTTTCAGGATCCATTGTTGTTTCCCATAATTGGTCAGCATTCATTTCACCTAACCCTTTATATCTTTGTAACATGTAGCCTTTACCAATTGAATTAGTGACTTCTTTTAGTTCTTCGTCAGTCCAAGCATACTCAATCACTGCCTTTTTACCTGCTCCCTTTTGTACTTTATATAGGGGTGGTAATGCAATATAAACTTTACCTGCTTCGACTAATGGTTTCATGTAACGATAGAAAAATGTTAAGAGTAATACTTGAATATGAGCCCCATCCGTATCGGCATCGGTCATAATGATAACTTTATCGTAATTACAATCTTCAAGCTCAAAATCTGCGCCTACACCTGCTCCGATTGTATAAATCATAGTGTTTATTTCTTCATTCTTCATAATATCTTGTAACTTAGCTTTTTCCGTATTAATTACTTTACCTCTTAAAGGTAAAATAGCTTGAAATTTACGGTCGCGTCCTTGTTTAGCTGAACCTCCCGCCGAATCCCCTTCGACCAAGTACAATTCATTTTTCTTAGGATTACGAGATTGGGCTGGTGTTAATTTACCTGATAGTAAAGATTCACCTTTACGGCGTTTTTTACCGTTTCGACTATCCTCACGTGCTTTTCTAGCTGCTTCACGTGCTTCACGTGCTTTAATCGCTTTTCGAATCAACATTTGTGACATTTCACTGTTTTCTTGTAAGTAGAATACAAGTTGCTCACTGATCACTGATTCTACAATACTTCGAGCAATTGGTGTGCCTAATTTTCCTTTTGTTTGACCTTCAAATTGTAGTAAATTCTCAGGGACTCTAATGGAAACTATGGCAGATAAACCTTCTCGAAAATCACTACCTTCAAGATTTTTATCTTTTTCTTTTAATAAACCAACTTTTCTAGCATATTCATTAAATGATTTTGTTAAAGCGGTTCTCATACCCATTTCATGAGTTCCACCATCTCTAGTTCTAACATTATTTACAAAAGATAGAGTGTTTTCTGAGTAGCCATCATTATATTGACAAGCAAATTCTGTTTCAATTCCTTCTTTTTCACCTGAAAAATAGATAACTGGTGTTAAAGTATCCTTGTCTTCATTCAAATAACTAATGAATTCTTTAATACCTTCTTTATATAAGAAGATTTCTTCTTGGTCACTTCTTTTATCTGTTAAAGTTATTTTGATTCCTTTTAATAAAAAGGCTGACTCTCTTAATCGTTCTGCTAAAATATCATAAGAGAACACTGTCGTTGAAAAAATAGATGGATCTGGTTTAAACGTTATTAAAGATCCGTTTTTCTTTTTAGGAGCTTTGGTTCTTTTTAATTTACCATCTGTGTGTCCACCGTCTTTAAAAGCTAAATGAACTTCTTCGCCATCTTTGATAGTTTCTACAGTTAAAGATGATGACAAAGCATTTACAACACTCGCCCCAACCCCATGTAGACCTCCAGAGGTTTTATAGCCACCTTGTCCAAATTTACCACCGGCATGAAGCACAGTAAAAATAACTTCAATAGTCGGTTTTCCTGAAGCATGAATTCCTGTCGGCATACCACGTCCATAATCTCGAACACTGATACTATTATCTTCATGAATAACGACATCTATTTCTTCACCGTAACCTGATAAAGCCTCATCAACTGCGTTATCAAATATCTCAAATACTAAATGATGTAACCCTTTAGAATCAGTTGATCCAATATACATACCTGGGCGTTTTCTCACAGCTTCTAAACCTTCTAAGACTTGTATCGATGTATCATCATATTGTCTTTCAATTTTTTTCGACATAATAAAACTCCTTTGCTTCTCTTAGATGTTTGAACATCTAATACCTTTATATACTACTTCAAAACGATTTTAAGATAAAGCTTATTTTTGAAGAGAACAAAAAAAAACAACTTGCTAACAAGTTGATTGCTCTCCTATATCATCTTCTATTTTATAACAAAAAAGACAAACTTGCAAAAAATCATTTTAAAATTAATAAAAGCAGTCTCTAAACAAACTACTTTTATTAATTTTCACTATCTCTTTGTTAATTCGATATTTCCAGAATTTGTTTTTATCTTAACAATTTTTTTATCGCCATTTCCAATACTTGCTGTTACAACTTCCTCTGGTCCCGATAAGGACATTTCGTAGTCAGTTAAAAAACTACCAGATTTGGTTTCCCCTTGAAAATCAAAACTAAGATTTTTGGGCAATTCTATTGAAACATTACCACTTTTAGATACTGCTTGAACATTCTTACTAACAGAAACAAATGACGTCTTAATAGAACCCGATTTAGTTTCTAAATCTGCATTTCCTAAAATTTTACCAAACTTAACACTGCCACTATTACTGGCGACTTTTATATTATCTGAATCTAATAGATCTCCTTTTAAAGAGCCACTACTAGTTCTAAAAGACATCTCATCTGCTTTAATTTCTTTTATTTTTAAATCACCGCTATTTTGCTCAATAGAGACTTTATTTAGTTCAAAAGAATCAGCTAGCTCGACAAAACCACTATTAGTTTCTATTATTAAATCTTTTTGATACTCTTTGGGTAAATAAATATCTACGTGATTAGTTAGCGTTGGTAAAATTCGCCATTTGTCATTTTTCCCACTTTCTATCGATAATCTACCATTCTGTGTCCTAACTGTTGCCTTATCTTTTTCAGAACCTAAATATTCTTCTATAACGATCTCATCTTCACTCCCAATAAAAAATCGAAGGTCTTCACTTTTATAAGAGAGATTTATTTGCTCAATATTTTTACTATCAACACGTTCAGTATTAATCATTTCTACTTCATTAGTCTTACAACTTGTTAATAACCCAACAGAACACACAATTAGTATACCTAACCCTATTTTTTTCATAACTCCCATCCTTCTTTACTTTCTCTAATTTTATCATACTTTTTTAGACTATGTAGAACAAAGGACTTAAGTCTTATTTTCTACATAATTCTGCACCCTTTTTATAAAATGGTCCTTTAAAATAAAAAAGCTTTGCACAGCAATCTTTTACGTGTATATTTAATTTAGAAGTTTTTAAACTGTCATTAGAAAGGATTGATGATTAGTGACAAAAAAGGAAAATAATGTCAATTTAAACCTATTATTGGGCTCTTTATTTTTAGGTTATGTCATGGTGTATATTGATAAACTTTCTGTCGGTATTTCCATTGTTTCAATTAGCAAAGATATTCCTATGAGCGAAAGTACCAAAGGACTTATTTTAAGTGCTTTTTTTATTGGTTACGCTTTGATGCAAGTTCCTATGAGTTTTGCTATCAACAAATTTGGCGCTCGTTCCGTGGTCATTCTTTCAGTATTACTGATTGGTACTTTTGACTTTATCTTTAGTTTAAGTCAAACCGTCCAAGTGCTGATCGCTGTTAGACTACTAACAGGTATGCTAGCTCACTCTGGATACGCCTCAGCTTCAAGTAAAGAAGTTATTGATAACTTCCCTCTTGAAAAAAGAACGTTTGCTAAAGGTATCTTAATTTCATCTTCAGGCGTTGCTGGAGTTTTAGGTCCTATTATGCTTTCACCAATCATTGAAATAAAGGGATGGCAATTTGCGTACTCTATATTAACATTAACAGCTATTGTCATTGCTATTATTATCGCTTTTTCCATTCCTAGAAAACAAAAAATAGTTAAAAGTGAACAAAGGGCAAATACAGTCTCTATTTTGTCAGTTTGGAAGAACCCAACAATCTGGATATTGTTTGCAGCAGCCTTTTTCATTAACAATTTACTTTATGGTTTAAACAACTGGCTACCTACCTTTTTAACAACATATCCAGGAGTTAGTTTAACTCAATCTGGGCTAATTAGTTCTGCTGTAGGGATTTTTGCATTAACAGGTGCAATAGCTGGTGGGTATATTGTAAGTAAATATTTCTTTGGTAAAGATAGAGAAGTCATTTTCCTAACATCTATTATCGGAGCCATACTTGTTTTCTGTGCTTACTTTGTTAATAAACCTATTAATTTTATTATTATATTAGGGTTAGCAACACTTTTTCTAACACTTAGTTTTGTTACGTTAATGGCGATTCCAATGAAACTTTTCGAAGGTAATGCCTTTGCACCTAGTTACTCTACAATTGCCTCAGGTGGTATTGTAGGGGGAGCTGTGGCTCAATTAGTGATTGGTTTCTTAGTAGAAAGTAGCGGAACATTCCTCACTGCTTTTATTTATTTCTTAGGCTTAGGAATCTTAACGGCTGTCAGCATCTTTTTTGTAAAATTAAAACCTCAAACTGTCAATTAATCACTGACAGTTTGAGGCTTTTTTAATATTTAATTTGAAAGTTGTTGGGTTGAATCGCTTTAATAACTGGATATTTCTCAAGATAATTAGAAATTAATTCAGTCATATCAACTGTAATTTCTCGAACTATTTTTTCAGCACCAAACATAGCGTAATCGCCACCACCAACAGCACGGTATTGATTCATAACTATTTCTAAAGAATCATCTTCTTGAATAGCCACACCGTCTTTAAACAGTTCGACAACTCGTTCACCTTTTGGTTGCTTGATATCAAAAACATAATTAATCCCACTATACATATCATAATTATAATGTTCTACCTTAGGTTCTAAGAACTCCTTGCTAACACAAAGCTCTCCCTTGTCGCTGATATCAAAATAACTAGCACATCTTTCAAGGGCTAATTTTAATTCAGCTCCTGTTACTTTTAATACCGCTAAAGTATTAGGATAGATATAATTAGTTACGATATCTCGCATACTAATAGTTTCCCCAAAACCTTTTCCATTATTGTCAAATAATGCTGTTCCTGAAATAGTAGCTCCTGTTGCGTCCTTTTGAACATCTTGAATAAACTCGATGTAAGGATGACTTTTTTGTCTAACCATCATTGGGTCAGTAATAGTCATGTCTCCACTAACTTTTCCAAGTTGCTTGTCTAACCAAATTTGAACTTGATCTAATAAAGAACTAAATTGATTAACAACATCTGAATCTTCTTCAGTATTTTCAACAGTCACTAATTCAGCAGTCGTATTCGTTATCTCTTTTTCAGATGATAATTCAACTTCAACTTTAGCTAAATAACGACCTTTGTCACCAGGTTGTGTTACAGGAACTAATTCCTCTTTCATAGCAATCACACGATGTTGGTGACCTGTTAATAAAACATCAATACCGGGAACTTCATGAAGAATATCATAACCTTCATTTTCCCCTGTTAACACTTCAGTTGGAACACCAGTCTCTAAATCTTTTTCAAAACCACCATGATAACTAACCACTACGACATCGGCTAATTCTCTTAATTTAGGAACAAATTCTTTTGCTGTTTCTAAAGCAGATTTAAATATTAGATTTTCAACAGTTGCAGGTTGTTCCCAATGAGGAATATACTGAGTTGTTAAACCTAAAACAGCAATTTTAACTCCCCCACGTTCAACAATAACATAAGGATGCCCTGTCAAAAAGTCACCTGATTTTTTTAAGATATTGGCACACACAATTGGGTAATTTAGTTTCTCGATGGTTTCTTCTAAATAGTCTAAACCGTAATTAAATTCATGATTACCTAAAACGCCACAATCATAACCGACAGCATTCATCACATCAGCCATTGAACCTTGCTCTTTATTTTTAGCTAAATAATAACTAAATGGAGAGCCTTGTAAAAAATCGCCATTGTCAATTTTCAATACTGGTAAATCACATGAGCATTCAATTTCTTTGATTTTAGTAACGACTTTTGTTAAACCAAAATCTAAAGATTGATTTTTTTCACGGAAATCTGTTGCATATAAATAACCATGAGTATCACTTGTTGATAATATCGTTAACTTCATTCTAAACACACCTATCCATTAACTAGTTTATTTCTTAATTTGTTCGATACCAATTCCACAAATAGAATTAGGATAATTAAGCCTATTAAGATAGACCCAACTTCATGCCAACGATACGAGTTCATAGCGAAGATAAGTGGTGAACCAATACCACCAGCTCCTACTAAACCAAGAATCGTCGCATCCCTTAAGTTCATATCAAAACGATAAATCGTAATTGAAGAGAAGTTAGCAATTAATTGTGGAATAATACCAAATCTAATTTTTTCATAAGTCGTACATCCCATCGAGTCCATCGCTTCTAAAACACCACGGTCAATATCTTCAATAATATCTACGTATAATTTTGAAACCATTCCGATAGATGTTAATGACATTGTCATCGCACCTGCAAAAGGTCCAGGTCCAGTTACACGAATAAACATTAATCCATATACTAAAGCTGGTACTGTTCTAATCACGATAACTAAGAAACGTGTTGTTAAGTACACTGGTTTTGGAACAATACTTGGTGCCATTAAAAAGGCAACAGGAATTGATAAAATCGCTCCAAAAATAGTTCCTATAAATGCAATACAAATTGTTTCAAAAAGTAAGTAAGGAACACCTTGATTTGTAAAATTAAATAAAAATTCTGTATCGGGAGTTAAAATCCCCTGAATAATCTTACTTGCTATTTTCCAACCACCATCATCAACTGCATTAAATTGAATAGCTGATAATGACCATACAAAGGCAGCAACAATGATAGTAGTTAACGTCAAGTATTGAATTTTTTTAGAAGGTTCTTGATTTAAAGTTGTTTCAATCTTTTGATTCATTCTTTTCTCCTTTGCCTATTGTAATTTCTTACGAGCGTATTCACTGATAGATTCAATAATTGCAACTGATAATATTAACACTAAAAGAATAGTCCCTACATTATCATATGCACGCCAACCTAATTGCTCATTTAGAATAATTCCTAATCCACCGGCTCCAACATAACCAAGAATAGAAGCATATCTTAAGTTCCCTTCAAAGTTAAACAGGGTTGTTGATAGAAATGTTGGTAGAATTTCAGGTACAACAGCATAACGAAAAGCTTGGAATCTAGTTAAGCCCATTGATTCTAAGGCTTCAAATGTCGACATATCTAATGACTCGATTTGTTCGTAAGTCAATTTACCTACGTACGCTACTGTAAAAATAAATATTGCAAGAGTTCCGGCCATCGTTCCTAATCCAAAAATGAATGTAGCAATTAACGCCGTTACAATTGTTGGTAGTGTTCTCATGATACTAAATAATAATTTGAAGAATCCTGTAATGATTTTACTATGTACAATATTTGCTGAAGCAAGTAATGCTAATGGGATTGACACAATCGCACCAGCTAAAGAACCTAATAATGACATTTTAATCGTATCAAATAACGGGCCCCAAACACGGCCAATAAATTCTAAGTTAGGTGGAAACATTCCTTTTAAGATAACAAAGAATTGATCGCCACGAGTTAACAACGCTTTAATATCAAATTGGGTAACTTTCATTGAAATCACAGTAAATATGACAAGAATCAAAATAACCAAAGGTACAACTGAAGGTTTTTGATAAACCGTTTTACCATTAGATAACTTAATCTCTTTTCCTTTCCAAAGTGAGTTCATTTTTATTTACCTTCTTCTTCATTATTAGTCATATATATTTCGTCTAACACATCTTGAGTAACATCTGCAGATGGTCCATCATATACTACTTCACCTTTATTAACTCCAATAACACGATCTGCATACTCTAATGCTAAATCTACATGGTGGATGTTAATCAAAACGGAAATATTTAAGTCTTTATTGATGCGTTTAAAGTCATCCATTACTACTTTAGCTGTTACAGGGTCTAAGGCAGCAACTGGTTCATCGGCTAAAATAACTTCAGGTTTTCTAGCTAAAGTTCTAGCTAAAGCAACACGTTGTTGTTGTCCACCAGATAATTGGTCAACACGAATATAAGCTTTATCAAGAATTCCTACGTTGTCTAAACTTTCTAAAGCATTTACTTTTGCTTCTTCTGGGAAAATGCCAAAAATTCTTCTCCACCATGATAATTCTGGCACAGAAGATATAAGTACGTTCTTTAAAACTGTCGCACGTGTAATTAAATTAAATGATTGGAAAATCATCCCAATTGTTTTTCTGAAATCTCTAACTTCTTTACCTTTAATATTGCTTACATCTGTTCCATTAACAACTAAAGTTCCATCTGTAATATCATGCATTTTATTGATACAACGGATTAACGTTGATTTCCCTGCTCCAGATAAACCAATAATGGCAACAAATTCACCTTGCTCAATTTCTAAGTTTACATCTTTTAATCCTACATAACCATTTGGGTATGTTTTTTGGACATTCTCAAATTTAATCATAATATTCCTTTCTTAAAAATAAACTGTCGCTATTCTTAAAGAATAGCCACAGCTCATTTTCTCTATAACAAAATAGTTTAATTATTGTTTTTCTTGGATTAATTCTTGTGCTTTACGTTCGTTATCGTAGTCAGCTGAAGTAGCTTCTTGATATCCTTCGTGGCTGTAGATAGAGATAACTTCTTTACCTTTTTCGCTGTTACCAATGTTGATAAATGCGTTTTGTAAAGCTTTTTTCAAATCATCATCCATAACTTTTGAACTTTTACTTACTGAAATTGTATCGTTGTAGATAGCTGGAGTTACGCCAATAACGTTAGTTTCATCCCAGATACCTTTTTCACGGTTGTACTCTTTAGTCCAAGCTTCTTCAAAGTCACGACGAGCATCAGCATAAGTTAATACGATGTCTACTTGACCAGATGCTAAACGAGCAAATGCACTACCATATGAGTCAGATTGAACGATGTTTTTCATTTCTGATAAGTTTTTGTCATAGTTTTCATTTAACCATAAACTTGGGTAAATGTAACCAGCTGGAGATGATGAACTCATAACACTCCATGAAGCACTATTTAATTCGTCAAACGTTAATTTTTCACCAGCATTAACTTTTTTAGCTAAAGCTTGACCTTTTTCAGATGGTCCAGCGATCATTAATGCACGGTAAGAGTTTGCTTGTTTGTCAGTTGGCGCTGTTGGTTTGTTATCATTCCATTCTTTAGCGTCATCTGAATCAACAGAAAGACCAGCACGAGTTGCTGTTAAGATAACTTCTGCTCCATCATCATATAAAACATATGTTCCACCTGGAATAAATCCAACGTCTAATGTTCCAGCTGATAATGATTCACCAACTGCTTCAAAGTTAGTTCCGACAGTGATATCGATGTTTTTAACATCATATCCTTCTTTCTTTAACTCTTCCTTCATTAAGTCTTTTAAAGGATCTGTTGCAGCTACGATTTCTTCAGGGTCACGAGATGGTACAAACCCAACTGATAATTTATCAATTGATTTTAATCCGCCCTCTTCAGCTTTTTTGTCTCCTTCAGATTTGCCACTGCCACAAGCAGTTAATGTTACAGCTAAAGCTAAAACTCCAGCATATTTGAATACCTTTTTAAACAATGATACTTCCTCCTTAGAATACTAAATCTCGTACGTCTTGTACTTAACAAAGTATATCACTCGTTATCTTAAAATTCTACTTCATTAATAATAAATCCGAATATTTTACAAATAAATTACCTATTATTTACAGAATTGATATTTTTACTATTTTTTTACCTATTTTTTCTCATTTACTTTTAATTAATTCAGCGAATCACACGAGGAGATGATGTTGTAAACCTTTTCATATAATGTGTATTTTCTTTATAATTCCAATAAAACTTACTAGCTCACCAAGAATAATCAAATAAAAGTTATTTTAACCAAAAAATAAATACGTACTTTTTTGTATGATAAATAATAATAGTTCGCTTTATATCATATTTTTGATAATTTTATTTTTTATTCTTTCGGAATTGTTATCACTTGATACCATCTTTTCTCATTACTTTGATATTTTTCAATATTGAATCCAGATAAACCATAACCTAAAAACATAATCCCAAAACCTAATACAATCAACATGATACTAAATCCAATTATTTTACTTTTCCATTTATTAGAATTTTCCATTTCTAAGTTCGCCTCCAAATAATATAAATTTATTAATTGCCTGTAAACACATGTTTGAACCTTTACGAATAAAATGCATAATACTTGTTGTTGCAAGTAATAGAAGTAACCCCACTCCAAAAGCAATTAAGGCCACTCCTAATTGTGTTACTATATAATAAAGATCTGAGTTAAAGCCTAGGCCCATCAAACTAACAGCTCCTGTCAATATCCCAGCGAAACTCAAAGCTCCTAATGTAAATGGAACGCACCATAAAATGAGTAAAATAGAAAATACTAACAGAAATATACTGATTAAAATGGAAAGCCACAAAGGAGACCCAATAATTAATAAAGCTAGCACTAAAGGACTCATTTTTTTAGTATGCTTACTTCCACCCATTTTGTTTTCTTCTATGATTATCTGAATTATTTCTTCAATAGATCCAATTTTCAACACTGCTTCTTCTTCTGTGTAAGAGTCCTCAATATAATCATTTAATATTTCTTCATAATAGTTAAGATAAGTTTCACGGTTTCCTACCTCTTTGTCTATCAACTCAACCTCTAACTCTTTCAGAAAATTTTGTTTATTCATTATCTACCGCTCCCTTTATGTAATTAATAACTGTCTCTACTTCATGCCAAGATTCAACAAAATCTTTTAAAGAATCATGCCCTTTTTCTGTTAGACGATAATACTTTCTTAACCGACCGTTATGTTCGACTGAATAAGAGACAACCAATCCATTCCCTTCAATCCTTTTCAAAATAGGATATAATGTCGATTCTGAAATAGGTAAGATAGAATCCATTTTTTTGATTATCATGTAACCATAAGAATCTTCTTCTTTTAAAACTGCCAAAACGCTATAATCTAACAATCCTCTTCTTAACTGAATATCCATCTTATACCTCCTTACAAGATATACTATATGACACATAGTATCGAAATACAATATCATTTTATCAAAATCAGTCTCAAGTCTTATTCTCTAACCTTCATCAGTCTTTTTTATATTGTAGACCTCTATTATTCATGGTAAAATATTTGTTAGCCTAAGGAGGTTTTGTTTTGAAAATTGGATTATTTTTTATCATTGCCTATTTATTAGGATCACTACAATCAGGTGTTTGGATTGGGCAATTATTCTATCAAAAAGACATTAGAAATTTTGGAAGCGGAAATACAGGAACAACTAATACATTTAGAGTACTTGGTAAAAATGCTGGCATTGTCGTTTTATTTTTAGATATACTAAAAGGAACTTTGGCTACCTTATTACCAACTTGGTTTGATTTAGGAGTTAACCCATTATGGTTTGGTGTTGCTGCTATTCTAGGTCATACTTTTCCTATATTCGGAAAATTCAAAGGTGGTAAAGCTGTTGCAACTAGTGCAGGTATGTTACTAGCCTATAGCCCGTTGTTTTTCGTTTATTCAGCTAGTATATTTGTTTTATTTTTATTTTTAACAAGCATGGTAAGTCTATCGAGCATCATTAGTGCGGTTCTTATTACATTGTCTACCATGATACTACCTATCTTTGTACCAATTATCTTACCGCAACAAGATTGGTTACTAACACTTCTTGCTACAGCCATTTCTATATTTATTATCTATCGTCACCGTGATAATATTAAACGAATAAAAGCAGGGACAGAGAGTCGTATTCCATTTGGATTAAACAAAAAAGAAAGCTAATGATTAGCTTTCTTTTTTGTTTTTTCTATAAAAAAACCCGTAGACTCCATGGTTAGTCTACGGATTTTACATTTTCAAAAAAATGATTATGCCTCAGTTGTCATAACATCTTTTCCATCGTAGTGGCCACAAGAAGGACACACGTGATGTGATTTTCTCATTTCTCCACAGTTTGAACAAGCTGTTAAGCCTGGAGCTGACAATTTGTAATGAGTACGACGTCTAGCTTTTCTAGCTTTTGAAGTTTTTCTTTTTGGTACTGCCATTTTGGTTACACCTCCCTAAAGATAAAAACGTGTTTCAAAAACACATATATTCCAATCTTACGCTTCATCCTTGAATAACTCAGATAATTTCGCAAGACGAGGATCAATATTAGTTTCTGATTCTTCGACTTCAAGTGTCTTCAAGTCTTCTTCAGATAATACTTGCCAAAAGTCTCCTTTTGGTAAGTCTGTTGTTTCCTTTTCTGTCTCAGTTAATACTTGAAGTGGTAGATTTAATAGAATATAATCTTCCACTGCCTCAGTCAAATCAATTAAATCTTTTTCTAAAGGCATGATTAACTCCTTATCATCTTCATTGACATTTTCTAACGCATTTAATTGCGCTTCTGTCATATATTCTTCATCAAGAATCAATGATATAGGTACAAGAACAGGTTCTAACGAACGAGATGATGGTAATGTAATAGTTGTTTGCACACTAAAATGAGCCAAATAACCTGTTGAATCAACTCGGATAAAACCTTCAACATCTATTTTCTCCATATCTATAATGGATGGTTCTCTTTTTTGTAGAGACTCTTTTAAATCGATGCTTTCTTTAAAATCCACTTGACTATTTCTAAATTTGTTTAACTCTGCTAATGCCCATTTCATCTAATCACCCCTTAAGCAACAAAAATAATTATACTAGTAGGTAATTCCTTTGTCAATCAGTTTTTACGTTGTTTTCATGAAAGAAATTTTAATCATACAAACGACGATTTTTACCAATCATATTTATCTCTTTTGCTAAAAATCGAACTCTTTCCATAATACGTTTTGCTTTTAAAGGTTCATCTTCTCCTCTTTGGCTAACTCGCAAGTGTTCATTTTCAAGTTGAAGCATATTAAAGTTTGAAGAAAAGAATGTCGGCAACTGTTCTTGCATACGATATTGCAAGATAACACCTAAAATGTCATCTCTAACCCAGCTACTCATTGAATCGGCTCCAATGTCATCCAACATTAATATAGGTGCTTTTTTTACTGCATCTAATTTCTCACCCACAGTATCTTTTTGAATAGATTGCTTCATCTCAACAGCAAATGTTGGGAAATGAACTAAAGTTGATTGATATCCTTTTTCAGCTAATGTATTAGCAATAGCTCCTAATAAATAAGTTTTCCCTACACCAAATGTTCCTTGTAAATAAAGACCTTGATGAAAGGCTTTTGGGTTATCTTCAAACTCATTAATAAATTTAAAAGCTTCTTGAAACGCTTCTTTTCTTTCTGAGGTCAATTCAAACTTATCTAGTCTGGCTTCACGAATATCTTTTGGCATGTCCATAGCTTTCACACGGCTTCTAATTTCAGCTTGAGCTTGTTTTTCTAATAAGTGTTCTGTAGGGACATAAGTCACATCGATAAAATGAAAATTCATAAATAAACGCGGCTCATATCCTGGAGCAATCATTGTTGGATCTTTTAATTGAAATTTTTTCTTCTCTTGAACAAATTCATATAATTTTGCATAACTTTTAACAATATCATCATCAGTTAACGCTTCTCTATGTTCTAAAATAAATGCCTGTACATCTTTATCGGTCATCACTTCAGCCATTAGACTATCCAATTTTTCAGTTAGATTTTTAGACTTTAGAGTTTTTTCAATTCCTTTACCAATATTCTCCACTAACGATCACCCTCTTTACTTTTACTTGTAAGTTGTTTTAACTGCTCTTGGAAAAAAGCTTCTTCCTCTTTTGACAGAGGTGTTTCTTTACGAACAACGTCTTCTTTCGCCCAATCTGGTAATGTTTCTTTTCTTTGATTGCCTTTGTAGTTGCTAGTCTTTTTCTTAGGAGTTGTTTTAGCTTCTTGAAGTTTCTTCACTTGACTTAATGCTTCTTCAGGTGAATATATTTTCTTTTGAGCCCAATCATTTGCAATAGACATCATCATGTTTTGATTAAGAGAAGCAAAATCTTGCACAACTAACATATAATGCGTCAACATATTAATAACGCTATCAGGTAAACTAGACTGCTTCTTTAAGGTTTCAATCGTAAATCTTTCATTGCTACTTACAAAGCCGCCTTTTTGCGTTTTTATGGCTTTTAAAAAGAGTAACGGAGCAATAGTATCACATGAAATAATGACATTTATCTCGTCATCAGAAAAACCTGTCAGACGTAAGGTATTCATTCTTAATTGAGCTCTATCCGTATCAGTAAATTGCTCTTTTGGAGATAGGTTCCCAACTTTCGCAGTTACTTCTTGTTTTTTTCTGCTATGGTACCCTTTGTATATCAATTGTTTGAAATCTTTTTCGACAACTCGATTAGTGACATAATCAATTGATTGTTTCACATAATCAAACATTTCAAGTTCGTTAATTCCATATAGTTGATGAAACAGTTCGACAGTTCGTTTTAAATCTGTTTGTAACTGCTTGTTATCAATATGTAAACTTTCAACAAGACTCATAAAGAATTGCCAATCAAAGGTTTGTGTAATACCTGTAATAGGTGTATTAACTGATGGTTCAGTTACAATTTCTTTTACCTTTGAAAGTTCATTTTCTTTAGCTGACAACCTAGATGAATCAAATTGAAAGACATCCATAAACGACTTAGTAACTTCTATATAGTCATCCATGTCTTTTCGTTCATAATGAAAAAACAGACTCAAATCTTCCACTTTTTCATACCCCAGTCTATCTATCAATAACAAAGACAGAATGTCATCATGTAAAAATTTACTTGGTGACATGACAGGTTGAATTTCATAAATAAAGTGATTAGCCTCTTCTAATGGCTTAGCAAATGTTTTTAGTAAGCCAACTGCTTCTAATTTTTTTCTAGCATCAAAGAAATGTGGAATCCCTAAATCCAATTGATTTAAGAGGACACTATGCGGTTGTAACCTTTTATCCCCATTTATCTTTTCTTCAATCAACAATAAATTGAAGAAACCAATTGCATCAGTTCCTACAATTGGTTGGTAGAGCATATTTAATACGACATAATCAGCTTCAGAAACATGATACGCCTTAATGACTGAAAATTTATCTTTTGGTTTTAACTTTTCCCATGCTTCACTCAACTATACCGCTCACTTTCCTGAATCTTTATTCTCTTTATCAATGACTTCTTGTAACTCTTCTAAAAAGACACTCATATCTTTAAATTGACGATAGACACTTGCAAAACGAATGTAGGCAATCTCATCTAAATCGACTAAATCTTCCATGACGTACTCACCAATTAATGTTGTTGAAACTTCATTTTCACCTAAATTTCTAATTCTATTTTCAACGTTATCAACAATTTTTTCCATTTCATCTAAAGGCACTGGTCTTTTCTCAGCGGATCTAACGACTCCACGCATGACCTTGTCTCGATTAAATTCTTCACGTGCACCATTTTTCTTAACAACTAAAAGTGGTGTAACCTCAACTCTTTCAAACGTCGTAAAACGAAAAGCACATTCTTCGCACTCACGTCTTCTTCTAATTGCTCTACCTTCATCTGCAGGTCGACTGTCGACAACTCTCGAACCGTTGTAATGACATTTTGGACATTGCATCTGTTTCACCTCATCTATTTTTATCTTTTCAGTTAATTTTCATTTTATTAATAGGCCTATTATAACATGATAACCCCTTAAAGGTATAGTCTGATTGACATTTGACACCTAAAACAAAAAAAGAAGCTAATCGCTTCTTTTACCTTGTCTGATGGAAAATACTTAACCATCTGTCTACTTGTAATAATGTATTTTCAATAGTTCCTTCGTTATCAATAATAACATCTGATTTTAACGCTTTATCAATAAGTGACATTTGGCTATTAATTTTAGCTAAAGCCGCCTCTTCATTAATGTCATCACGTTTCATTAATCGTTCTTTTTGCGTTTCCTCTGACACGAAAACAGTCATTATTTCATCACATTCAGATTCATAATCTGCTTCAAACAACAACGGAATATCAAGAACAATCAGCTCTTTCCCCTCTTGTTTTAAATCATTAATTCTCTTTTCAATGACCTCTCCAATTTCACCATGGAGAATTTGATTCAAATCTTCTCGCTTTTGACCATCATTAAAGATAATATTTCCTAACGCTTTACGATCTAGTTCACCTGATGGCGTTAGTATTTTCGAACCAAAATGAGCCACAACTCTAGCTAAGCCTGGTGTTCTTGGCTCCACAACTTCTTTTGCTACTAAATCAGCATCAATAACAGGAATTTCTTTTTCTAAAAAATAGTTGCTTACAGTACTTTTCCCAGATGATATCCCACCTGTTAACCCTAAAATATATGTCATTGCTAATCTCCTCTTACTTCATGAATTTGACATTGAGGGCAATAATGAGTCCCTCTCTGAGCTACTTTTTTCTTTAAAATCTCAGTTCCACATCTTGGACAACTTTCTCCCGCTAAGCCGTACACATTTAAGGATACTTGAAAAGACCCTGCATCTCCTAAAGCATTTTGATACGTTCTTATCGTACTTCCACCTGCTTCAACTGCCTCACCTAACACATCGATTATATCTTGATGCAGCCTGATAACTTCATCTTTTTTTAAAGTGTTAGCTTCTTGTTCAGGATGAATCTGTGAGCGAAATAAAACCTCATCCACATAAATATTCCCTAGCCCTGTGACAAGAATCTGGTCTAACAATAATGGTTTTATAGCCTTATGCCTGTTTCTCAATTCTCTTGCAAAAGGTCTAATATCAAACTCGCTGGCAATTGGTTCTGGACCAAGCTTTTTTATTCCTTTGTATTCAGACGAAGTGTCCTTATCAAGTAACGTAAAGCGACCGAATTTTCTAGTATCTAAATAACGTAACTGGGTATCATCTGTAAAAGTAAATAACACATGACTATGTTTCATTAAAGGATCTGTTTTCTGATGAAATTCAAATTTCCCTTCCATTCTTAGATGACTCACCATATCAAAATGAGTTAATTTAAATATTAAATATTTACCGCGTCTATGGACTTCTTCTATTGTTTCACCTATTAAAGCAGTTTTAAATTGTTCTACTTCAGGAGATTCAATGATTTTCCCCCAATAAACAGCAACTTCTTTAATCGTTTTTCCTTTAACAAGGTTCTCTAGTCCTTTTCTGACTGTCTCCACCTCTGGTAACTCAGGCATTGTTCTCCTCCTCATAAGTAAAAGACTAACTTATCGTTAGTCTTTATTTGTTATTTAGCATCGTACCATGTATCACCAAAACTACTATCCGCTTTTAAAGGAACCGCTAATTCCACAGCGTGAGCCATCGTTTCTTCTACTAATTCTTTCAAACGAGGGATTTCAGTTTTTGGCGCTTCAAAAACAAGCTCATCGTGTACTTGTAACAACATAGTGGCTTCCATGTTCTCATCTTTTAATTTTTGATGAATTTGGATCATCGCAATTTTCAGAATGTCGGCTGCACTTCCTTGAATCGGTGTATTAATCGCTGTTCTTTCAGCAAAACTTCTAATATTAAAGTTTCTAGAATTAATATCTGGCAAGTAACGGCGACGGTGGTATAAAGTTTCCACATATCCCTTGTCTTTAGCTTCACGTACAACGTCTTCCATATACGTCTTAACACCAGGATATTTGTCAAAATAAGTATCAATAAAGGTTTGAGCTTCTTTTCTAGTAATACCTAAATTTTGAGATAAACCATAATCACTAATACCATAGACAATTCCAAAGTTAACCGCTTTAGCTTGACGGCGTAAATTACCATCCACATCTTCTTCTTTTTCAACACCAAAAACTCTCATAGCAGTACTTGAATGAATATCTTGTCCCTCAACAAAAGCTTCTCTTAAATGGACATCCTCTGAGATATGAGCTAAGACACGTAACTCAATCTGAGAATAATCTGATGAAAATAGTTGCCAATCATCATGACGAGGTACAAATGCTTGTCTAATCTTACGTCCTTCTTCTAATCTTATTGGGATATTTTGAAGGTTTGGATCAACAGAACTCAATCGACCTGTTTGAGTTAAGGTTTGAACATATCTGGTATGGATTTTATTATCCGAAAATACCATTTTAAGTAATCCTTCAACATAAGTAGATTGAATTTTGGCGATTTGACGATAAGATAAAATATCTTCAATAATAGGTGATTCACCTTTTAATTTCTCTAAAACGTCAACTGCTGTTGAATAACCTGTTTTCGTTTTTTTAATGACTGGTAAGCCCATTTTTTCAAATAATATTACACCAAGTTGCTTAGGTGAATTTAAATTAAACTCTTCCCCAGCTTCCTCGTAAACTTTTTGTTCAATTTCAGATAAACGTGTGGCAAACTGTCCTTTCATTTCTTGAAGAGTTGACGCATTTAAGGTAATTCCTTCAATTTCCATTTCTCCAAGAATATGGGCTAGTGGCAATTCAATGTCAAAATACAAATCAATTTGGTTTTTATCTTCTAATTCTTGCAAGATTGGCTCATATAAGTTTTCAATCGTTCTTATTTTGCGAGCTAAATGCTCAAAAAGGGCAGTTTCATCTTCAGGTAGTCCTTTTTTTACTCCCTTACCATAAACAGCTTCATCATTATCAAGATCATAGTAGTCAAAACTTTGAGCTATTTCAGCCATATCTTCACTATTATTCGTCGAATCTAAAAGATAAGCGCCTAATAACATATCAAATTTAACGCCTTTAAGTTGGATTCCGTAGCGATTTAATGCTACCTCAGTTCTTTTTGTATCAAAAACTTTTTTACTTAACTCTTCGTTTTCTAACCATTCTTTAAATATTGGATTATCTAATAAGGTTACATCATCTGTCACGTAATAAGTGTCATCTTTCCCAAATGCCAAACCTACAATTTCAGACAAATGGTAATTCTCATCTAACATTTCAACATAAAGAGACATATCTGTTGTGAACATGTCAGATGTCATATCAGAAATAATTTTAAATTCAATTGCTGTTTTCTTTTCTACTTCCGGTTCCACAAAACTTGAATCTAATTTCGCTAAAAAGGAATTAAAATCCATTTCTTTATAAAAAGGAATTAATTTATCTAGGTTTTTCCCATTAAAAGCAAGATCGTCCACCTTTATTTCAATTGGAGAATCAGTATGAATTGTTGCTAAGCGTTTACTCATGAAAGCTATCTCTTTTTCATTAATAAGATTTTCTTTCATTTTACTTTTTTTCATGTCATCTACGTTCTCATAGACACCTTCAACAGTTTCAAACTCTTTAAGTAGTTTAATCGCTGTTTTTTCACCTATTTTAGTTACACCAGGAATATTATCTGATTGATCTCCCGCTAAACCTTTCATATCAATAATTTGATTAGGTTTTAAACCATATTTTTCCATAATATGCTCTGGTGTGTAAGATTCGATTTCACTTACTCCTTTAACCGTCACATCTACTCGTATATTATCACTTGCTAATTGTGTTAAATCCTTATCGCCAGATAAAACAACAACATCAAATTTTTCTGGATCTGCTTGAGTCGCTAGAGTTCCAATAATATCATCTGCTTCATACTCAGCAAGTTCATAATGTTTCATCCCTAATCCTTCGATTAAGTCTCTTAGATAAGGCATTTGCTCTTTAAACTCGCTTGGTGTTTTGGCTCTACCTGCTTTATAGTCGTCATAAAACCCATGACGGAAAGTTGTTTTTCCTGCATCAAAAGCCACTAAAACATGTGTAGGTTGTTCTCTTTCTAATACATTCTCTAACATATTATGAACGGCGTATAACGCGTTGGTATGTAAACCGTTGCTATTCTTAAAACGGTCTAATGATTGATATAAAGCAAAAAAACCTCTAAAGGCGATACTATTGCCATCTATTAATAATAATTTATTTTTACTCATCTCGACACTCCTAACTTCTATTCTCAACTATTCTAACAAATATAAGGACACAATGCGAAAAGAATTACCTTTAAGACAAAAAAAGCTTCTAGCAAAAGCTAGAAGCATCTGTTTTAGTCTCTTCCAAAGATACGTAATAAGGATAAGAATAAGTTAACTAAGTCTAAGTAAAGTGTTAACGCACAATAAATAGCTAAGTTAGAAGCACCAGTCTCACCTTTTTGTTGGTAAAGAACTTTAATTTTTTGATTGTCATAAGCTGTTAAACCGGCAAAAATAACTACCATTGCTAATGAAATCATTAAATCAACTGGACCACTCTTTAAGAAAAAGACATTTAAAAGAATCGCAATAAAAGCACCAATTAATAGGCTATACATTGCATGTCCCATAGCACTTAAATCTTTTTTAGTAAATACACCGACTAAAGACATACCAATAAATGTTCCTGCAGCTGTTACAAACGCCATCGTTACTGCTGCACCTGAGTACATAGCAATAGTTGCTGAAATGGTAATACCTGTTAAAATTGTGTAGGCAATGTAACCAAAAAATGATTTGCCTGAGTTTGAAAAAGCATTTTTTCCTAAATAAATGACTAATCCAATTTGAACTCCCCACATTAAAAAGAAATTTAATCGGTTGGCAAATAGAAATCCAAATACTTGATTTGCAAAAACATTTAACACTAAGTAAGAAGTAAGGGCACTTAACATGATACCTGCACCTAAGTAACCATATACCTTACTATAAAATTTTGATAAACCAGCTGTACTGGCAACATTTTGATTATTGTCCATCATTATCTGTCACTTCCTCATTTTCATTTATTTTTGTTGGTTTCACCATAACAACAGCATCTAAAACTCGCTCTTCATTATAATTGTGAGCTTTTACAGAAATCGTCACAACTTCCTTCATTTCATCAATGCTAATGATTTCAAAATGAAACGTTAATGTTTCATAATGATACACTGGTTGAATTAAATTAAAAGAAAAATTAACAATATTAGAACCAGGTCCTGGCAAATGTTTTGAGACAACTGACGAAATAATTCCCATTAACATAATACTAGGTACAATTGGTTTTTCATATTCTGTTTTTTCTGCATACTGATGTTGAATAAAAAGTGGATTAGCATCATTAGTTAACCCTAAATAAAGTAACAATTGACTATCTTCAATCGTTTCAGTAATACTTAAATATTCGCCCTCTTTAAGCTCGGTAATAGTTTTCCCAACTCTTTTAGGATGATTTAACATCTTCTCCCACACCCTTCTTGCTTCTAAACAATCAGATTACATATTATTTCTAATGGTATTACCTAATAAACGTTCATAAGCTACTTCAAACTTTTGAACATCCCCAGCGCCCATAAAAATAACAACTGCATCTTCATGATCTAATAAAGGAGACATATCATCTAACTTAACGACTGAACCACCTTTTTGGATTTTATTTCCTAAATCTTCAATTTTAACTTCACCTACATTTTCACGAGCTGAACCAAAAATATCACATAGGTAAACACTATCTGCTAAATCTAAAGACGTCGCAAAGTCATCCATTAAAGCAATTGTTCTTGTAAACGTATGCGGTTGGAAAACTGCTATAATTTCTTTATTAGGGTATTTTTGTCTTGCTGCATCAATGGTTGCCTTAATTTCAGCTGGGTGATGAGCGTAGTCATCAACTAAAATCATATCTGCTACTTTTTTCTCACTAAAGCGACGTTTAACCCCATTAAATGTTTTCATTTCTTTAGCTACTAAAGTCATATCTAAGCCCTCTAAATAACTAATTGAAATAACACTTAAAGCATTCATAACATTATGTAAGCCAAATGCCGGCACCATAAACGTACCGATTTTTTCATTTTTATGATAGACATCAAAATTAGAACCTTCAGTTGTTCTTTCGATATTTTTCGCTTGGAAATCATCTGCTTCTTTAACGCCGTAATAATAAACGGGTACATCAGATTTTAATTTTCTTAAGTACTCATCATCTCCAAAGGCAACAATCCCTTTATTGACACCTTCACTGAAAGTTTGGAAGGCACTAAAAACATCATCAATGCTTTCGTAGTAATCTGGATGATCAAAATCAACGTTTGTAATAATCGCATAATCTGGTTTATATGATAAGAAATGACGACGGTATTCACATGCTTCAAATGCAAAGAATTCAGCATCTTTTTCCCCATGTCCTGTACCATCTCCGATTAAGTAACTAGTTGGTTTTATCCCTGATAACACATGAGCTAAAAGGCCAGTTGTACTTGTTTTACCATGAGATCCTGTTACTGCAATACTTGTATAAAGATTAATAAACTCACCTAAGAAACGGTGGTATCTAATCACTTTAAGCCCTTTTTTTAAAGCGGCTTGAATCTCTTCATGAGTATCTGGAAATGCATTTCCAGCAATTATAATTAAATCATCTTCAATGTTTTCTTCACTAAAGGGTAAAATTTTAATATTTGCTAACTCAAGCTCTCTTTGTGTGAAAAAATATTTCTCTACATCTGAGCCTTGAACTTTAAATCCTTTTTGATGTAATAGCAATGCCAAAGAACTCATTCCTGATCCTTTGATTCCGACAAAATGATATGTCTTATTTTTATGAATTTCCATAAAAATCCCCTTTTCCTTCGTACATTATTCTTAATGTTCTTTAATAAATGTCTCCATTATTATCATACAGTTTTTATAAATAATCAATAAAAAATACTTACACGAAAAAAGCAAGTCGTGTAAGCATTTCAATCAATCGAAATAATTACTATCTAGCCCACTGCTACCTTCATCTGCTATGATACCCGATAGTGTTTTTTCTAATCTTTGGTTTTTTTTCTTTTCTGGGAAAGTACCAATTGATTCAGTATTCTCCTCAGAAATCATTTCAACTTGATCGATGATTGGATCTAAAATCACATCATCTTCCAGTAATAATAAGCCACCACTGGAAACTTTTCTTAATTCATCTACAATAACGTCACGACTATGTCTTGGTCTTTCATTACTATCATCAATTAAAGAGGCAGGAATATGTTTTGGTTTAAACATTCCACTACCTTTTGCTCCTGGTAGGTTGTATGAAGATTCAAATTTTGAGCGTTTGCGGTCCACTTTATTATATTTCGCATTGCCATAAGTATCTGTCTCAACCAAATTATTTGAAAATGTTGATTGAGGAGAGACATACTCTTTAGAGCTTGTTTCTACATAAGTATGATTGTTTAACGTTTTACGTTCTTGATCAACTTTCACTTCTTTCTGGAGAAACACAGCAGTTCTCTCTCTTGGAATGGCTTTAATTTCCTCTTGAACAGGAGTATTTTTTTCAGTATAACCAAAATAATCTGGCTCATCTACCATATCAATCGGATCAATATTTAATGTTTTTATTTTATTTATTTCATTCTTTTTTCGGCTACCTAAATTAGACTCTTGTTTTTTATAAACAAAGCCGTCATCTAAGATATCTTTTAAAAATTCTCTTTTATTGTTTTTTACAAGTTTTACGCCTATTTCATCATCATAGGCTGGAAAACGAAAATGTTGTCTTTTATCTGAAAGATTTAACATTGCTATCATTCCTTTTAGTTCACTGAGTCTAGTCTATCATAATCTACTTAAGAAAAAAACAAGAAATGAACAATAATAAAAAAAAGATGTTGATTTATTCAACATCTTTCATGATTCCTTTAGAATCCTTTAAAAATTTTCCAAATTACAGGGATATACACATCTAATAACGGGGCAACAACACCAAAAAGAAAGACACTTCCTATTAGAACTGAAATAAGTACGCCACCGATTTTTTTGGATTTTTTCAATACGAAATAAATCACTATTGCAAGTAACACAAGTATTAAAATAATTGCTAGTTCTTTTGATTGAAAATCAATAGCTTGTCCATTAAGGAGTTTACTAACAATTTGTGAATAGAAAAACCATACTAATTCCACAACATAAAGAATCAATACTGATATCAGAATCCATTTTGATTTACCTTGTCCGCTTTTGTTAGCCATAATTACACCTTCCTTCTATTTTCACCACGTTTACCACGAACAGAATTATAACAAAATTTTCTGTTATTGTGAATTATTTTATTTGAATTTATTTTAAATATTTCTCAAAAAAATAAGTTATGATTAAAAAAATGGCTTTCACTTTTTTCTTCTTTAACTTTTCTAAGATATTGTTGATAAAAACAAGATTGTAACAAGTATGTCAAATCATTACCTTTTTGTTAAGATTTCTTGTAAAAATTGCTTTTTAAAATGCGTCATGCTATATTTAAACTACATTAATTTTATTTATAAGCAAAATTTAGTTTTATTTTTAAGAAGTTTATTTACATTGGCGCAGCTAAAGAGCTGCAATGAGCATTAGAGGTAGGGATTGCATCACTTAAACGAGAAATGATATTCAATTGAGCAATAGTTAGGAACGCTTTACATATAAATACAATCTAATCAGATAGCCACTATTATTATCAATAAATAATAGTGGCTATCGTCAATTTAAAAGAGATAGTGTCATAAGTTTGCAACTTACAACGCTATCTCTTTTTATTAACTATTTATTTAATGATGTTAGAAACCATTTCTGGTGCATTTTCAATCGTATCAGCTACTGGACAAGTACGATTAATAAAATCGACATAAGCAGCTATCTCTTCGTCTGTGTTATCAGCATCTATATAGAAATTAGTAATAATTTTAGAGAATCCTACTTTAGCATCAGGATTTTTCCCCATAAAACCATCTGTATCCAATTCTCCTTCTAACTCAATACGAATGCTATTGATTTTCATTTTATGTAATCTAGCAAAACTTTTAGCAACGATTACTTTACATGCCCCTAATGAGTTCAGTAGCGCTTCAACAGGATTCATCCCAACATTAGTCCCACCTAAACTTTTTGGCTCATCTAAAAAGAACTCAAACTCTCTTGATTTACATGATACTTTCAATCCTGATACACTTTCCACTACTGCTTCAAATTTTTCAACTGCCATTTGATATTCCCCCTTGAATTCGTTTACAAGTTAAAGATATCACATATAGGTACCGTTTCCCATCGTTTGTGAAAAATAATACATTAAAGATAGGTATTTTCTATTATTGTAAGTACATTACTCCAAATGCAACAGCGTTATTAACAAAGTGAAGAAATATACTATATCTAATATCTTTTGTATAAAGATAGGTTAAACCTAAAACAGCACCCATAACAGAATAGTAGATTAAACTTAAAGACGGGCTTGTTTCATGAATCAAACCAAATACTAAAGCACTGCTTAATATAATGAAAAGTTTTCCAAATTTTGCTTCTGGCTTGTAAAACAAATTAAAAAAGATACCTCTAAAAATTAATTCTTCTGATATCGGAGCAATAATCACTCCTGAAATAGCCATAGAAATAGGAGCACTTAAAAACAATTCTTCAATTAGTTGTTGATTTTCTGGTGTTTCAATAGTAAATAAATTGTTGAAAACCCAATCCATTCCCATAACAATCATGTACATAGCTATTAAAAATAAAATAATTTCTTTGGTTGGGGATACACGATTAACCTTAAAACCATTTTTATTAATGCCTTTTTTATAATAGTTGATAAAAAATCGAATGATAAAAATATTAATAATCGTTTGGACTAAAGCAATAATCATATCTGGCATAGGAAAAAATAATAACATGTCAGGTAAACCATATAAAATACTTAACATAACTAATATTAATAAACTTTTCACCAAACTTAACCCTAACTTCCAATAACTTTTTGACGACTTTTCCATGTAACTTCTCCTCTTTATAAAAAAAGCCTAAGAAAATTCTTTGTACACTTAAACGTATACGAAAAAAATCCCCTTAGACCTATTATTATTTATTTAAACGTTCGTTTAACTCTTTAGCTAAATCTTCAAATCCTGGTTTACCAAGAAGAGCAAACATATTTTTCTTGTAAGCTTCTACTCCTGGTTGATCAAATGGATTCACACTGTTTAAGTACCCTGAGATACCAACTGCGATTTCAAAGAAGTACATTAAGTAACCTAATGTGTAAGCATTTGTTTCAGGAATCGTGATAACAAAGTTTGGCACGTCTCCATCAGTATGAGCTAATAAAGTTCCTTCAAAAGCTTTTGTATTAACAAAGTCAATTTCTTTCCCTTGAATATATCCTAAGCCATCTAAGTCTAAGTCCATTTCAGGAATTGTTAAGTCGTGACGAGCTTTATCTACTTTGATAACTGTTTCAAAGATGTTACGACGTCCTTCTTGAATGTATTGACCTAATGAGTGTAAATCAGTTGAGAAGTTAGCACTTGATGGGTAGATTCCTTTTTGGTCTTTACCTTCTGACTCACCAAATAATTGTTTCCACCACTCAGAGAAGTACTGTAAGCTTGGCTCATAGTTAATTAATAACTCAGTTACTTTTCCTTTACGGTATAAAACGTTACGTAATGCAGCATATTGATAAGCTTCGTTTGTTGCTAAGTCATCTGAACTATAAGCAGTACGAGCATCAGCTGCTCCAGTCATTAAATCATCAATGTTTGCTCCAGTTACTGCTATTGGTAATAAACCTACTGCAGTAAGAACTGAGAAACGTCCACCAACATCATCAGGAATAACAAAAGTTTCCCAATTTTCAGCATCTGCTTCTACTTTAACTGCTCCACGTTCTTTGTCAGTTGTAGCGTAGATACGTTTATTCGCTTCTTCTTTACCATATTTTTTAATTAATAATTCTTTAAATACTCTAAAAGCAATAGCTGGTTCAGTTGTTGTTCCTGATTTAGAAATAACATTTACTGAGAAATCACGATCACCGATAATGTGGATTAAGTCTGTTAAGTAAGAAGAGCTGATACTATTTCCAGCAAAAAAGACTTGTGGTGCTTTTCTTTCTTCATTATCTAATAAATTATAGAATGAATGATTTAGGAAATCAATTGCAGCTTTCGCTCCTAAATAAGACCCTCCAATACCAATGACAACTAATACTTCTGAATCAGATTGAATTTTTGTAGCTGCTTCTTTAATTCTTGCAAATTCTTCTTTGTCATAATTTACAGGTAAATCAATCCATCCTAGATAATCACTACCTGCACCTGTACCTTCAATTAATGATTTATGCGCTGCACTAACTTCAGCTTGCATGTATCCTAACTCGTGTTCACCTACGAATTTACCAATGTTAGAATAATCAAAACTAATATGTGACATAACCATCCTCCTATATTTTAAGTGTTGCTCACTATAATACCCTTACATTCTACCATTTTTTAGATTGTTTCACATCTATTTTCTGAAAAAAGAAAAACTTGTTACCTGTAACAAAGACGTCTATACCAATCCTTGGCTAACCATTGCTTCTGCAACTCTAGCAAAACCAGCAATATTTGCTCCAGCTACTAAGTCAAATTCTCCTACGTACTCAAGAGACGTTTGACGTGATGTTTCATAAATATTTTTCATAATTTGATTTAGTTGATGGTCAACTTGTTCAAAAGTCCATGGTAAACGTTGTGCGTTTTGTGCCATCTCTAATGCTGAGACTGCTACTCCACCAGCATTTGCTGCTTTTCCTGGACAATAAATAATAGCATTTTCTTTTAACACTTCAAGAGCTTCTAAAGTTGTTGGCATATTAGCTCCTTCTGCCACAAGTTGAACACCATTTTCCGCTAATTTTTTAGCTGATTCTACAGGGATTTCATTTTGTGTCGCACACGGTAAAGCAATATCATATTTAAAATCAATATCCCAAATATTAGTATTCTCATAAAAGACGGCATTTGGACGATTCTCTAGGTATGAATTGATTCGTCCACGTTTGACTTCTTTAATCTCTTTAACTAAATCTAAATCTAAGCCATCAGGATCAATGATACTACCTGAAGAATCACAACAGCCATAAACGGTTGCTCCTAGTTCTTGGGCTTTCTCAGCAGCATAAATAGCCACATTTCCACTTCCAGAAACAAGTACTTTTTTACCTTCAATGCTATCATTTCGATCATTTAGTAAATGTTGTACAAAATAAACCAATCCGTATCCAGTTGCTTCTTTACGCCCTAGGCTTCCCCAATAAGCTAAAGGTTTTCCAGTTAAAACGCCTGTTTGATAACCATTTAGACGTTTGTATTCACCAAACATGTAACCAATTTCTCTAGCCCCTACACCAATATCCCCTGCTGGCACATCTTCATTCGGCCCAATATATTTTTGTAATTCTTGCATAAAGCTTTGGCAAAAACGCATGATTTCTCCGTCAGATTTTCCTTTAGGGTCAAAATCACTCCCGCCTTTTCCTCCACCAATTGGTAAACTAGTTAAACTATTTTTAAAAATTTGTTCAAATCCTAAAAACTTAATAATACTTTGGTTTACAGTTGGATGGAATCTTAAACCACCTTTATACGGTCCAAGAGCAGAGTTGTATTGAACTCGGTATCCAGTATTCACACACCATCCACCTTGATCGTCCATCCAAGGAATTCTAAATTCAATAATTCTTTCTGGAATCAATAATAGTTCTAAGACATTTTTTTCTACGTACTCAGGACGTTTTTCTAAGAATGGAGAGATTGTTCCCATAAACTCAGCAACAGCTTGTAAGTATTCTTTTTGTTCAGGATACTTTTCTTTTAAATTAGTTTCTAATTTCTCTAAATATTGTTTTACTTCTGTCATGTAAACACGCCCTTTATTTTTTAATAAATTTAGTATAGCTCAATTTTTTCAAAATTCAACTTAATTTGTCAGAATATTTTAAATTTATTTATTGGATTAAAATATGATAGAATAGTAAACGCAAATAAGGAGGTCATCTAAATGACAAATTTTGACGTAATTGTTGTCGGTGGTGGAACAAGTGGTATGATGGCTGCTATTTCCGCTGCTGAAAACGGAGCAAACGTTGCTATAATAGACAAAAATAGAATGTTAGGTAAAAAGCTACGATTAACTGGTGGTGGGCGTTGTAATGTAACAAATAATCGTCCGCCTGAAGAGATCATTAATTTTATCCCTGGTAACGGTAAATTTTTATATAGTGCTTTTTCACAATTTACCAACTACGATATTATGGAGTTTTTCGAATCAAATGGGGTTCCACTAAAAGAAGAGGATCACGGTCGTCTATTCCCTGTCGCTAATCAGTCTAAAGCGATTATTGAAGGCCTTTCGAATAAACTTAAAGAACTTGGTGTAACTTTTATATTAAAAACAACAGTTAAATCTTTAGTTGAAAAAGAAGGACAGATGGCTGGTGTTATTACTGAAGACGGAAAAGAATATTCAGCACCTTGCGTTATTTTAACAACTGGTGGAAAAACATTTCAGTATACAGGTTCAACAGGAGATGGGTATAAATTAGCAAAAAAACTGGGTCATACAGTAACTCCTCTTTTCCCAACAGAATCACCTATTAAGTCAAAAGATTCTTTTGTTACAGAAAAAACTTTACAAGGCTTATCTTTAAGAGACATTAAATTATCTGTGTTAGATCAGAAAAACAAACTTATTGTTGAACATGAAATGGATTTATTATTCACCCACTTTGGTGTATCTGGTCCTGCTGCACTTAGATGTAGTATGTTCGTCAACAAAGAACTAGAAAAAAATTATGGAGATGTTCATCTCAGTTTAGATGCCTTACCCAAATTAAGTCACTCAGATATGATTCATTTAATAGAAGAAAGAATAACAGATTCAGGCAATAAATCTGTTAAAAATGGTCTGAAAAATATTTTACCTGAAAGATACCTTGATTTTCTACTTCAACAAGTTTCGATTGATTTAGATAAACCTCTCAAACAACTAACTGATAACGAGAAAAATGATTTTGCTACTATTGTTAAGGACTTTTCATTTACAGGATATGACACCTACCCATTAGATAAATCTTTTGTAACGGGTGGTGGAATTCATCTAAAAGAAGTTAATCCAAAAACTATGGAAAGTAAACTTGTTAACGGTCTTTTCTTTGCTGGTGAATTACTAGATGTTAATGGTTATACTGGTGGTTATAACATTACAGCGGCCTTTGTAACAGGACATGTTGCAGGTAAACACGCTGCTGAAATTTCAAGTTATTTCAAATATTAAAAAAACGCCCTAAACTGGGCGTTTTTTTATTCTGTTATATCAACATATTTACTATTTAATAATTTTATTAATTCATTGGGATTAATTACTATTTGTAGGCCTCTCATACCTGCTGAGCAACGAATGATGTCCAATTCTTCTGCTTCAACAGCAAAAAAGGTTGGAAACTGTTTTTTCATCCCTACTGGAGAACAGCCACCGTGGACATAACCTGTTAAAGGCTCTAACTCTTTCATGGGAAGCATCTCAACTTTTTTATTGCCACTCACTTTAGCTATTTTTTTTAGGTCTAATTCTTTATCTCCTGGTACAACAGCGACTATTGGGCCCGTCTTGTTCCCAACAGCTACTAGCGTTTTGAAAATAGTGTTTTCAGAAATCCCCATCCCCTTTGCGGCACTTTTCGCATCTAGATGATTTTCTACTACTTCATACTCAGCTAAAGTAAAAGGGATTTTTTTTTGTTCTAAAAATCTAACTGCATTAGTTTTTAGTGGTTTTTTCTTTACCAAAACAAGCACCTTCATTTCTATTCCCAATAATATCTAACCCTTGTCTAAGTTCAGGAATCGCCATTTGTCCTGGAGCAGTTGCATACTTATCTGAAGAAGCAAAAGTTAAAACAGAACCAAATAACTCACCAGTTAATCGTGTTAAACGACCTTTTTCACCCATTCCAATTAAAATAAACGGAATATCTTCTCTCTCCGAATTAACTTTATTTGAACTTTCTAGTATTGTTAAAACATCGTCCATTGATTGGGGCATCATTGCCACTTTACAAATATCTGCACCTAAATGTCTCATGTCATAAACTGTTTCAGTTAATTCTGCTGTTGATGGTGTTTTGTCGAAATCATGACTTGATAATAATACTTTAACGTTATTCTTTTTAGCATATTCGATTAAGTCTGTTTCATAATCTAAAAGTTTAGCTAACTCAATATCAATAATATCAACTAAACCAGTGTGAACCATGTATCTATTAAGTTCAAAATAGTAATCTAACTCAATATCTTGCCCGCCACCTTCTGCTAGCGTTCTAAACGTAAATATTAAAGGTTTATCTTCTATTGCATAGCGAATAAAATAAGCAGCTTTTCTCATAAACGAAATGTCATTGATATACATAAAATAATCTGCTCGCCATTCAATCACATCACAATCCATTTTACTAATTCTTAAAGCCTCGGCGAATAATTCTTCAAAATTATTTGCTACTAATGAGACACAAACTTTTGGTTGTCCTGCCCCTAGTGTTATATTTCTTACCTTCAAATTAGACATACTATATCGTTCCCATCTTTTAATCTATTTCATAAACTAGTACTTTCAAGTAATTCCCATCTTTAAACTCTTGAGACACAACAAAATCTTGTGGTAGTCTAAATGATTTCGTTAATCGCCCACTACGCCCTGTCTCGTTTATTCCTTTTTCAACCATTTTTTTGAATTTATCAAAAGGAACATTAGCTGCATTAGTAGAAGCTATTAATACACCATCTTTATTTAAAATTTCTACGGCTTCAGTCGTTAACTTACTATAATCTTTTGCAACTGAAAATGTTTTTTTCTTATTTCGAGCAAAGCTAGGTGGGTCTAGAACAACAACATCATAGCTTAACCCTTTTTTAGTAGCGTATTTAAAGTAGTTAAAAACATCCATAACAATTATTCTTTGTTTGTCTAAATCCATTTGATTAACCGAAAATTGTTCTTGTGTTTTTTCTAGACTTCGTTTAGCTAAATCCACACTCGTTGTTTCAGACGCGCCACCTGCTACAGCAGCAACTGAAAACGCTCCTGTATAACTAAACATATTAAGTACTGTTTTATTTTTAGCTAGCCCTTCGCTTAACATCCCACGAACTTCTTTTTGATCTAGAAAAATACCAGTCATTAAACCTTCGTTCATATAAGTTGCATAAGTCACATTATTTTCTTTAACTAATAATGGTTCACTAGCCTCTTTCCCTGAAACAAATTGTGATTCTGGTAACTCATCCGTTTTATATCTTATTTTTTCATAAATCCCTTTAATGTTTGGTAGTGTTTCTTCTATGGCTTCTAAAAGTAATGGTTTAAACCCGTAAATGGATTCGTTATACCATGAAATGACTAGGTAACCATCGTACCAGTCAATCGTAAAACCACCAAATCCATCTCCCTCACCATTAAACAAACGAAAAGCTGTTGTTTCTGTTTGTTTAAAAAAATGTTTTCTCTTATCAAATGCTTTACTCATTATGTCTTTAATTAATTCTTTGTTAATTTCTTTAGTTTCATCAAAGCTAATTATCCAACCTAATCCTTTGTTTTGTTGACCTAAATAGCCATATCCTACAAAATAATTTGACTGAGAAACAAATTTGACCCATTCTGATTCATTTTCTATGGATTTATTCTCTAAGAATAGATCTTCTTGATGAATTAACGGGTATTTTTGGTTAAATTTGTTTAATGCTTTATTATTAATTTTTATTTGTCTCATTTAAATGCCCTTTTCTAATATTTTCTTCTCATTATCTACTATATCAGTTTCTTTCAATGTGAGCCACAATTATTTGCCCTAGACTAAAGTCTGATTTCCTTATTTCTAATACCTTTCTAATTGACACCCATTTCTTAAGAAGGTAAAATATGATAGTATGTTTAATTTACTACGGATTTAATAAACAAGGGTTGGAATATAGAAAGGAAGTCTAATGTGAAACATAATTACTATAAAAATATACTAAATACGAGGTTGGGGTTTTTTAGTCTTTTAGCCATACTATTTTGGGTAAAAAATATCATGGCCTACTTAGTAGATTTTAACTTAGGAATTGAAAATCCTTTTCAATACTTCATTTTATTTCTAAGTCCCATCGCTTCGACGCTGTTTTTATTTTCAGCTGCACTTTATGTCAAGCGACCAAAAACAGCTTATATATCACTAATTGTGATCGCTGCTTTAACAAATTTACTATTATTCTCAAATGTCATTTACTACCGAGAGTTTTCTGATTTCATTACAGTTAATACTATGTTAGGAGCTGGTAAAGTTTCTTCTGGTTTAGGAGAAAGTGCTCTACGTATGTTTAGACCATACGACGTTCTTTACTGGATTGACTTAATTGTTATTATCGGATTACTTGGATTTAAAAAAATCAAAATTGATGAACGACCAATTAAAGCAAGAACTTCATTAGCTATTACAAGTTTTGCTGTCTTCTTATTTGCGGCAAACTTAACGTTAGCTGAGATGGACAGACCAGAATTATTAAAAAGAACTTTCTCACGTGACCACATCGTTAAATATTTAGGTATGAACGTTTTTACTGTTTATGATGGTGTTCAAACTTATCACGCTAACCAACGTCGTGCTCAAGCCAGTGAAAATGATTTAGTTGATGTACAAAACTATGTTAAAGAACATCAACCAACTCCAAATCCTGATACATTTGGAATTGCAAAAGGAAAAAATGTTATCTATATTCATTTAGAAAGTTTCCAACAATTTTTAATTGATTACAAATTAAAAGATGAAAATGGTGTGGAACATGAAGTAACACCATTTATCAACAGTCTATATCATTCAAATGAAACATATAGCTTTAGTAATGCCTTCCATCAAGTTGGATCAGGTAAGACAAGTGATGCTGAAACAATGTTAGAAAATTCATTTTTCGGTCTTGGGCAAGGACCACTATTTACTCAACTAGGTGATAAAAACACCTTCCAAGCAGCTCCAGCTATCTTAAATCAAGAAGCTGGTTACACAAGTGCTGTATTCCACGGAAATGGTGGAGCATTCTGGAATCGTAATGAAACTTATAAGCATTTAGGTTATGAGTATTTCTTTGACGCTAGTTACTATGATGTAACGTCTGATAATTCATTCCAATATGGCTTACACGATAAGCCGTTTATGGAACAATCAGTTCAATATTTAGAACATTTACAACAACCCTTTTACTCTAAATTTATTGCTGTGACAAACCACTATCCTTATTCTCAATTTAAAGGAGATGAAGCTGGTTTCCCTGTAGCTAATACACCAGATCCAACTATTAATGGCTACTTCGCAACTGCAAATTATTTAGATAAAGCCGTAGAAGAATTCTTTACTTACTTGAAAAAAAGTGGTCTTTATGAAGATTCAATCATCGTTATGTACGGTGACCACTATGGTATTTCAAACTCAAGAAACAAATACTTAGCTGAACTAGTTGGAGAGTCTAAAGATGACTGGAATGAATGGAATGATGCTCAAATGCAACGTGTTCCTGTTATGTTCCATATTCCTGGACAAAACAATGGTAAAATTTCTGAAACTTATGGTGGACAAGTAGATATCCTACCTTCTCTTTTACATTTATTAGGTATTGATACATCTAACTACATCCAATTAGGACAAGATTTATTCGCTGAAGATCGTGATCAAATTGTTGCCTTCAGAAACGGGACATTCGTAACACCTAAATATACCGTTATTGGACAATCTGTTTACTTGAACGAAACAGGTGAATTATTAACTGAGTTAACTGAAGAACAAGCAGCTGAAGTTGAGTTTGCTCGAGAGAAATCAAGCACTCAATTAACCATGTCAGATGCCTTAACAAATGGTGATTTACTACGATTCTATACTGAAAGTGGTTTAGAACCTGTTAATCCAGATGATTATGATTATAAAAATTCTCTAGATAAGTTACTTCAAATTGAAAAAGATAAAGGTGACAAATCAACAAGCGTCTTCTCTCAACATGGTAATAAATCTACTCAAGATATGTACGAAACAAGAACATATCAAGATTACTATGGTCCTAAAGAAAAAGACGAGACTAAAACTTCAACAACAACAAAAGAAGAATAATATAAAAAAAGACTTTAGTTTTCATGCTAAAGTCTTTTTTATTCATATTTTTTTCACAACTACTCGGTATAATTTTAATATGGAGGTACAGTTGATGACCAATTTAAAGCAATCATTTAAAGCTGCGCAATATCATAAGAGAATGACCATTAGCTTGTTCTTCTTCTTTTCATTATTCTTATTCCTATTAACTTTTGTCTCGCAATTAATTGAGACACAAAAATTCAATTTAACGTTCATGTTAAATAAATGGGAGCAGTTAAAACATTATTTACCTACATCAAATAGTCATTTTCATGAACGATTATTATTTAGTAATGATCTCATTTTGAAGTTTTACGACAATATACGTTTGATACTAATTATTTCATCTTTTATTGTATTCTTTTTCCTTAGCCTTCATGCTACAAGATCAAGAAAAGAAGAAATTTATTCTCTAAACTATATTGGTATCAAACGAAGAAAGATACTTCCTCGTTTACTTCTAGAATTACTATTTCCTGTTATCTTAAGTCTGCCTATTATTTTTTGTTTACTTTTGGTCTTTCACAATCAATTTGTAGATAAAAGCATAGAAGTAAATCAACAGGTCCTTAGACACTATTTCGGAACTGAAGAAGTTATTCAAAAGAAACGAGAGGAAAGTTTTATAGAAAGCTCTGCTCTTACAAATCAAACTAGCAACTCAAATGAAGAGACAACTTTAATACCTTATAACAAAACTTCCATATTCGATATCAATATGGTTACTAACTCATCTACTCATATGATAAAAACCTTAATCATTAATTTTGTCCTACTCTATATTAATATGTTAATTGCTTATATTGTAGGATTTTATAGTTACACGACTCTAGGATTTAGACGAAGGAGACTGATTGAATGATTCAAATCAATCACAAAGAGAATAGACTACCTCTTGAATTACTTACAGATAAAATGACACTTTTGTATGATTCTTCTAATGAATTAAAACAAGACAACATTATCCAATTATTAAAGCATTACAAAGAAGAAAAATATTATGGGATTTTAGGAAGAGATAATAACATGATTCCCTTCTTATCCATATCAGATAATCTTCTATTAAATATTTCGAAAAAAAGTAAAAAAGATTTTTTAAAAAATCTCCAATACTTTTTAGAGCAATTCAAACTAGACTCATTAACCTTAAATAAAGCAGCTTCTAGTTTAACTAACTACGAACAACTTGTTTTACAAATAAGTCGAGGTATCATCTTAAACCAAACAATTATTTTGTTTGACCATCATCAAAATAATATAGATTCTGAGAAATTTTTGATCAATATTATGCCAATTCTCAGTCGAATTGCCCACCAGAAAAATGCGACTATTGTTATTTGCACCTCTAATATTGAAGTGGCAAAGAGTCCTTACTATGATCAATGTCTACTACTTTCTGAACTATTCTCAAACCAATCTAAATTAAATTAGATTGGTTTTTTATTATCTACCTATATTAAAGACTCTTTTTAAACCAACTCATTTTGTTTTTAATCTGTTTCATAATATACTTATAAAGTAGAAAAAAGCAATTTACTGGAGGTTTTTAAACAATGTCAAATGTAGAGAAAATTAAGGCTGAAGATTTTGTAGTTGGGCAAACTTTTATTAGTGAGAATTACCAAGTTCCTTTAGAGGAAATTATTGAGTTTGCATCAAAATATGACCCTCAACCTTTTCACGTAGATGAAGAAAAAGCAAAAGACTCTTTCTTCAAAGAACTTGTTGCTAGTGGTTGGCATACTGCTAGTGTCACAATGAAATTATGGATTGACAGTATTCCTTTTGAAAAAGGAGCCATTGGATTAGGCGTTAACTTAGCTTGGAATAAACCTGTAAGACCTGGTGATGTTTTACACGTTGAAAGTACTATCAAAGAAATAAACCCTTCAAAATCAAGACCAGACCGTATTTATATGGTCATTGAATCAAAAGCTATTGATCAGGACGGATTAGTATGTGAAACAATGACAGCAAATCTGATGACATTTAGATAAAAAAACGTAATAATCTTTTTTAAAGATTATTACGTTTTTTTAGTTTGAACCAAAAGCATCTTGGTCCAGATATAAACTTATATTCTTGTCATCTTTTTTTAACATAGAAACTGGAAAGGATGAATCATTTACTATTTCTACTGTTTTCTTTACAATATGTTGTTTATGTTCCCCAGTTATTACTAAGATAATTTGTTTTGCTTGTAGTATTTGGTTTAAACTTAAAGTTACTCCGCGTTTAATATTATAATCTCTATTAAAATATTTTTTCATAACACTCGTCGTTGTTTCGTCTAAATCAACAATTAGTGCTCCTTCTTGCTGTTTCATATTAGGTTCATTAAAGCCGACATGACCATTCATTCCAACTCCAAGAACTATATAATCAATTCCATTATTTTCTTTAATAAACTGATTTATTTTAGTTACTTCATTCTCTAGTATGTTGTTGCCATTAAAAAAACAAATATTATTTTCACTAATACCAAGCGGGATATATAAATTGTCATACAACGTTTGGGCACAACTCCCTTGTATTTCTCTTCCAATTCCCTCCCATTCATCTAAACTAATGAATTTAGCATCTTTTAATTGTAATTCTCCTTGATTACTCGCATTTACAATGGATTTCATTATAGGTATCGTCGTATCTCCACCCGCAATACAAATTAAAGGATTTGTTTTTTTTGTGAGAATTTCATTTAAATCATTTATTATTCTTAAACCAATTTCTTTATTATTTTGAAGCACTTTTATTTCCATACTTAGACTCCTTTACCCATTATTATAAAAAGACAAGAGTAAATTTCTTGTCTTCTTAATTCTATACTAATGATTATTTATTTGATTACCTATTTTAACCAAATTGTTAAAGCCTATTTCCAAGCTTTTAAAAATGCCTATTTTAGAATAATCTTGTTCAATACAGTAATACTCTACCTTATTAGCTTCTCCCCATTCAACTATTGATACAATATCTACTTCACCTTCTCCAACCTCAGCTAAATTATTCTCCATGTCTGTTAAATCAAAACCTGATTGATAATCTTTAAGATGTATAATTGGAGCACGACCACTATATTTTTTTATACTCTCAACTGGATTTTCTCCTGCGATTGTCATCCAATAAGTATCAGGTTCTGGATAAACTACATAGCCATTTTCAGGATCAGTAATATAATCCAATACCTTTCTGCCTTCGATTACATTATTATAATCGTACTCTGGATTATGTAATCCAACCCTAAAACCCAGTGGTCCTAACTTTTCGACTGCTTCTAATAGTTTTATTTTAGTTTTAATATACCCTTTGGTGTGTTGCTCTTCATCATCGATGTATTTATCATAAATAGTTTTACAACCAAATTCATAACATTCCTCTATAATGCCATCTAAATCAGTCATAAATCTATCATGTTTGATATGCATTCCTGCAATGTTAAAATTATGTTTTTTAACTAGTCGACTAATTTCTTTAACCTCGTGACCACGCATTCCATCAATTTGAATTGCCGTAAAACCAATTCTTTTTAACTCTTTCAAAGTTCCTTCTGGATCTTCTTGAAACTCATTTCTAACAGAATACATTTGAGCTGCAATTTTATCCTTAAATACCATAATCTATCCATCTCCTACTTTAAATTTAAAAAAGCAATTTCTTTAGATGTCAAACTTATTTTTCCACCATCAATTGACGAAGACAATTCATTAATTGTTTCTGAACCAATCACTGCTGCTGTTGGAAAAGCTTGATTTAAAACATATGCTAACGATATTTGAATTGGTAAAACATTTTTTTCTTTAGCTAATTGTTGCACTCTATCAAATTTTTCCCAGTTACTTGCAGAATAATAAACATCCACAATTTCCTTATTAGACAAATCATTTTTATCAAATCTTCCAGCAAAAAAACCTTCTGCCTGTGATGACCATGCTATTAATGGTAAATTGACTAATCGATGCCATTCTTTCATTTCTTCATTTGCTGTTACACAATTTGGCCATCTTGGTTGTTTTACACTTGCTAAACTCAAATTTGGGCTATTGAAAGAAATGTTAGTTATTTTATTTTTCTCAGCATACGCCATAGCTTCCTTTATTCTAGGCAATTCCCAATTAGAAAGTCCTATTGCATAGACTCTACCTAACTCAACTTGTCTATGTAAACCTTCCATAATCTCACCAACTTCTTTAGTCGGATCATCTCGATGAAGTGCTAGCATTTCTACATGATTTGTCTTTAGATATTCTAAACTTGTTCTAAGGTCTTCTTCAATCGCTTGAGCATTTACTCTTGGTTTTTCATTTGTATTTCTAATAGGGTGACAACACTTAGTTTCAATGACTACTTTATCACGAATATTTCGCTCTTCCATCCATGTTCCAAGAGCCAATTCACTATGGCGATAATGCCTTGCAGTATCAAAGGAATTCCCACCTTGTTCGATATAACTATCAAGTATTTTCCACGCTTCATCCTTATTATCTAGTCTTAAAAAATCACTTGATCCCATAAAAATATTTGTACACTTAATTTCAATAGAATTATTTTCTTTTTTGCCATTTACGATAATGTGTTTCATTCATATCACTCTCTTATCTTTAATAGGTTAAAAATCTAAGTCTAAATCTTTAAATCTGTTATCTTCTGCTACTATAGCTTCACTTTCAATGACACTTTTTTCAAATCTTTTGAAAAAAGGATAATACATTAGTATTGATAAAATAAATATAACGATTACAAGTATCACTGCTCTAAAATCCATCGTTGATAATATTTGAGCTATTGGAAGAGGTAAATCTGCTACATGATAGGAAGGTAAATTAACTAAGCCCCATTTAAAAACATACCACTGTAAAACTGATAGCACTGGTGTCCCTATTACAAAAGGAATAAAAAAATAAGGATTATACGCAATTGGTAAACCATATAAAATAGGTTCTGAAATATGGAAAATACTTGGAACGATGGCTAATTTCCCTTTCTCCTTTAAACTACTAACCTTACTAAATAACGCCAGTACTGCTAAAGCACCTACTAGTCCAGAGCCTGACATTCCAACAAAATAGTCCCAAAAATTTGGCGTAAATATTTTTGTTGGAGTCCCTCCATTTAATAACAAATTATTGTTGATTATTAAATTATCAGTAGCGATTGGTAACACAATAGCTGCTAAAATCGAGTAGCCATTTAGACCAATAAACCATAATAACATTTCAAAAAAAACAATAATGAATAAAATTATTGGCGTGTCAAATTGAATAAGTAAGTAGTTAAAGAAATCCTTCAACATCACCATTATCCCCAAGTTAGAAATGCTGTAACTCAATAAAATGAGACAGATTAAATAAAAAACTGAAAAGAAAGTTAATATAAACGTTTTTTTACTACCCGTTGGAATCCAACTTAGTTTAACTGATTCTTTTTTTAGATTTATTTTATTTATCAATTCAACTGTTATAAGGGATATAACTATTCCTATAAACACATTTTGTATTTCAAAATTAGTACTGTGTAATGTAATAGCATGAACTATTGTTACTGATATAACACTTAAAAAGATTGAGTAAAACAATGGCGTTTCTAATTGTTTACTATGATGATAACTTATAGAAATACTTACATACAAAGCTAGAGAATTAAATGTTAATTTAATTAGTAATTCAAAAAAGTTAGTATATTGGTCAAGCCAGTTGACAGTAAACAATTGGCTTAAAAATAGTAGCATACTGAAAACGGATCCTAACAATAGTATTGGATTTATATCCATCATCCCTTTTTTTATAGATGATAAATGCCGTTGTTGTTCAACTTTTTGTGATAATGGCGTAAGACGACTTTGCATCATCGATATTCTTTCAGAATTTTTGGACATTTAAAGCTCTCCTTTTACTGATTGTTTAATTTCAATAGAATTGCTGCTTTGATTATATTTCCACCATTTACAGTTCCATAATCTTGACTGTTAATGATTTCTATAGGCTTGCCATGCGCATCTGCTATTTGTTTTAATTCTTCAAATCGATGACTTATTTGAGGGCCAATTAATACAACATCAAATTTATCAATATATTCTTCCAATTCACCCGCTGGATGTGCTGAAATCAAAATATCCTTATCTTTTAATTTCTCGCTATTTTTAACAACTTCTTCCATTCGTGCTACCATTACACCAGTAGATGCTCCCAAATTACAGGCTAACAGAATATGTAATTTTGAAAAATTCATTATTTTTCCTCTTCTCTTAATTTTTTATAAACTTTAACAAATTCTTTTGTCAAGGTTGCCATTAATATTGTATTCATAAGCGTGTCTTGCGCATGGATGAGTAATACCGATATGTCATTATCTTCACCCTGTGCTTCTTTTACGATCATAGATGTTTGAACTTTATGTGCATCATTCATAACAGTCTCTGATTCACTTATCTTTTTATCAGCTTCTTCAAACTGACCTTCACTAGCAAATTGTATAGCCTGAACTAAATAACCGAAGGCATCTCCTGCCTTTGAAATTAATTCAAATGAAATTTGTTCTGTGCTCATTTTTATTTTCTCCTCTATTTATAAAGTGTCGAAACAACCATATTAAAAATATCAGTTTCATCAGTTGCTTCTAATATCTCCTTTATTTTTTCCTTATCAAATGCTAATTTTGCTATATTTTCCATTATTCGATGTGTTGACGTATCTTTTAAACCAATTGTTATTAAAAGCTGAACCTCTTCAGGAAAATTTCCTTTCATGTTCATTCCGTTCTTTAAAACTGTTATATACAGCCCTGGATGGATCACACCATCCTCCATTCCAGCATGTACTATCATCACTTTGGGAGCTATCACCATGTAAGGACCGTGTTTCCTAATATTCGTCATAATTCGTTCATGATATGTAGGTAAAGTAGCTTGTTTTTCTTCTAGAGCTTTGGTTCCAATTCTAATCGCTTCTTCCCATCTCATACGTTTTTCTATGATTGAAATACTTTCTAATCCGAAATAGATTTCTGGAATAATATCCTTCTTATTCAATTTATCTTTTTTTGTTAAAATTTTGATTAAATCTAATTCCAATTTACTTAGATTTGTAATTTCATTTGTATTTTCTCGAATTGTCTCCATTATTTTATTGAACTTACTTAGACCAGGCTCTTTATTTGATATAAGTTTCATATTAAAAAAAGATTTAAGTAAATCTAAATCATCCTTTGTTAGATAATTACTGATTGTTAATATTTTTTCTGAATCAATATCTGGAATTTCAACAGTACTAATAATAAAATCATAATCATGCAAATCTTTTTTAGAAAACTTTTTTAGAGAAGAAGTATCAATTTTATTAAATTCAAAAAACTTATTTAACTGAACTCTAATCATTTTAGATACTGCTAAACCTTCTACACAAACAACAAGTACATTTGGTTTTTTTACTAAAGAAACATTTAAGTTTTCAATTTCTGATGCAAAATAAATAACTAAAAATGAAATTTCTTGATCATTTATTATTATCTTATATGTTTCTTCAATTGGTTCTACAGCTTGTTTAACATAATAGAATAAATCTTTGTAATCTGTAAGGATTTCGTTATAAATTGGATTCGTTACTTTTATACCTTTTCTGTTGCGATTAATCATATTTAATACATGGGCATTTAATTGCTCATTAAATTGAGGGCTAAAATCACTAGCACTTTTTTCAAAGCGCTCAGCAATTACTTTTGTTAAATCCTTTATATATTTTTTTAAGATAACTCCACTTTTCTCCATAGACACTTCAGGAGACTCATTAATCATCAATCGCAACAACAATTCCAAGTCATTTAATTCATTCTTATTTTTAGTCATAAAATCTAGTAGTTCCCATTGTGGATGGACTATCTTTATTTTATAAAGAATTGTCAGTACTAACGTATTAAATGAATCATCAAAATCTTTTCCCATAAACCTTTCAATCACTTTAACATCTTCATAACTATCGAATAATATATCCAAATTAAATAGATTGAAAATTAGAAGTTCTGCTTTTTTTGAAAATATTACTTCTTCGGTTTCAATAAAAGTATAAAACTCTCTTAAATTGATTGCCTCTAATAAAAGACTTGTAAACGAATGACAAACCTCTAAAAGATTTCCTTCAATTTTATAGCCTTTCCTTTTAATATGAACTAACTTTAGTGTTTCGAATTGATACGAACGATTTAGAGATTTTATTGTATTTAATACACTCGTTCTTGATATAAACAGTGTTTCTTCGAAATATGAAACTGGAACTGGAACATCAGTGATTAATAACGTTAGGAAAATGAATTCTTCTATTTCGGTTTTCGAATATTTATAAGCTTTTGGTGTTGCTCGTTGCTTAAATTTTCTTAATAATTGCGCTACTTCATCACGTTTGCCAATCATTATTCCTTTTTTTAAGCTTCGATTCAGAGGCATTAGTTGATTTTTTTCTAAAAACAAATCAATTTTTTCAATATCATACCTGACCATTCTCTCAGTAAGATTAAATACTTTAGAAAGATCTTTATAAGTTGAATACTCATCTGTTACTAACAAATAATCTAACAGCATTAATTCTCTTTCGCTTAACCTCACAATTATCCTTCCTTCAACACAATTTTATATAATTATTTTCTAAAATTAATTCTAAAAGTCTTAATTTCATAAGGCTTAATAAAGACTTTTACTTCATTGTTTACTAATTTTAAAGTTGTATTCGAAATATACTCTTCCATTAAATTATTTTCATCAACTCTTTCAATGTCAAAATCACTGGTAAATGTGATTTCTTCTCTTTTTCCACCAAATTCATGTACTCTCACAATAAACCCATTTGTATCCTCAGCTAATTTAACTGCATCTACCATAACATGGTTACTATTAATTTTTACTAAAGCATCTGTTGACTGCGCAATTCCTGGATAGGCTTCTATTGGATTATTTAAATCACTTGCTTCATTAACCACTTCTCCCTCAATGAAATCACCTTTATGCGGTAAGAGGGCATAGGTAAATTCATGACTACCAATATCTTGTGTTTTATCTGGGTATTCAGCACTTTTTATTAGCGTGAGTCGTATAACATTGTCTTTAATATCATGACCATATTTACAATCATTTAATAAAGAAACTCCATAGTCTCTTTCAGACATATCCACCCATTGATGCGCAACCGTTTCAAATTTGGCGAAATCCCAACTAGTATTCCAATGATTTGGTCGTTTAACATTTCCATATTGAATATCATAAGTAGCTTCTGTAGTATGGATGTCTACTGGAAATGCAACTTTTAACAACTTACTTGCTTCATGCCAATCAACATGTGTCTCAAAATCAATTCGTTTACTATGCTTATAGAAGTGAATTTTTTGGCAGATTGATGAACTTCTATACATCCATTCGATAGAAATAGTTGTTCTAATTTCCCCTGTCTCTTCACTCATAGCAATCATTTCAACAATTTCATCATGCTTTTCTTGATAAAATGAATCAATATTCCATGCATCAAATTGAATGGGTTTATCCGTAAAAACTTGGAACACATTTAATGGTTTGCCCTCAGGATTAACTAATCTTGAGACCTCTTTATCTAATAAATAAGAAATTTGACCTTTGGAATTAAATTTCACCACATAAAAAGGGGTTTCCAATTTGTAATCTTCAGGCTGAACAACAGATAAATGATTTTCTTCATTAGTATCATTAGATTTTTTAATTTCTAAATTATTAAATGCTAAAGCTTTTGATTCTACTAAAGCTAAGTGCGTATTGAAACCTATTCTTTGGGTAACAATCTTTTCATTTTTCAGGTACACATCCTGATTATTTAAGTTATGTATTTTGATTAATTTTGAATTTCCCCATTGAGTCGAGTCAAAATAATGAATATGTTTATCTGAGTCTTTAATCAATAGATTAAAAGATTTTGTTTCTTCAATATTCATTTTTTCTTCGAGATCTTTATACTCTAAAAGACTATCTTCATACACTTCTTTAATAGATGAACCAGGGATAATATCGTGAAATTGATTTCTTAATAAGATTTTCCACATTTCGTTCATGGTTTCATTATCACCTGTATTATCATTAAGTATTGTTAATAGAGATTTAATCATTTCATTTTTTCTAAAACGTAACTCAAACTGTCTATTTAATTTTTTATTAATAGCTTGACTTGTGTATGTCCCTCTATGAAACTCAAAATACAACTCACCATTCCACACGTGCTTATATTGATTACTTTCATTAAAAGTATTTTTTAATCGTTCAAAATATGTACTGACTTTGGTTGATTTAATCACAGGAAAACCATCTACACCACTCAAATGTTTCTTCATTTCGATCATCTCCCTATTAGGTCCTCCTCCACCATCTCCATATCCAAAAGCAAATAATAAATCTTGATTAATTGCTTTTTCATGGTAATTATTCCATGTACCTACAACAGCTTCAGCAGTCATTTGACTATTATAAGTAAAACCTGGCTGATCATAATCATCTGGTGTAGTAATGATATGAGTTAAAATTTCACTTCCATCAATCCCTCTCCAAGTGAAAGTATCTGTTGGTAAACTGTTGTATTCATTCCAACCTAATTTAGTAGTCATAAATGTATCAATATTTGACAGTTTTAAAATTTGAGGTAACGCCCAAGAGTAGCCAAAAACATCTGGTAACCATAGAGTCTTAGAAACATAGTTGAATTCATCTTTAAAAAAAGCTTGCCCAATTAATAGCTGTCTCACTAAGGATTCTCCTGAAGGAATATTACAGTCTGCTTCAACCCACATGCCACCTTCAACTTCCCATTTCCCTTCAGCAACTTTTTCTTTGATTTGAGAATAGATTTCAGGATAATCTGTTTTTATATAATCATAGAGTTGTGGCATTGATTGTAGAAAGTGATAATCTCCGTTCTCTTCCATTAATCTCAAAACACTTGAAAAGGTTCTCGCTATTTTTTCTCTAGTATGTTTTAAACGCCATAACCATGCGACATCAACATGAGCATGTCCAAAAGCAGATATCACAATTCCACTTTCTTTATTTATTTTTTTTAATTCAAGATCTAAAAAATTTGCTGCCTTATAAATAGATTCCTTTTCTTTCTCAGGTAAATTAGAATCCCAATCAATTATCAAATAAGCTTCATTTAAGATATTTGTCAATTGAATTTTACTTAAATCATTCTCATCTAATAATTCAATAATTTGCAAAATACTAGTTGATTGATAATAAAAGGTATCTATTCTTTCATCTAATAAACAAATATCAGCTTGTTTTAATTGGTGTTGCATTTTTTCTTTACCTGAGTCTCCTGGTAAACCAGACCAAAGTCTAAAGGCAAGTTCTGATTTTTTTCCTTCTTCTTCTTTTGAAAACACTACCTCAGTATGATTGGTATCTATTCCTTGTAGGACTTTATTATTAAGAAAAGCTAGACCTTCAAAACCTGCATTGTTCCCACCCTCGGTAATTCCAAAATCAAATATACCAACAACACGATGATTAGAAGGTGCAACAGGTAAGTCCACAATAGTTTTTAACCACATATATTGATCTAATCCTTGCCATATATGCTGAATGGGTTTCTTTGAAGAAAAATCTACACTACTTGGATAAACACCATTATTCCCTTCATCATCTGGTGCACTATCGAATTCTTTAATAGAAACAATAGTTTGATATCTTTTTTGATTAATTTCTTTAATTCGACTGGCTAATTTTTCAATTGTCCAAAAATTCTTCGTAAAGTTCATATTAGACTCCTTTTTAACTGATTTTTTGATGCTTAAATTCTTTCCAAATATTTTTTTCTATCATAATATACAGACTGAACATACAACCTAAAACAATAATTATCGCCTGTGGTACTAACACTATTATGGAAATTCCTGAAAAAAATACAAATAATAGTAAAAAAGAATATGGTAATTTTATTATTGTTATTACTAAAGAAATTTTTATCCTTTCTAAAAACAATTCATTTGGATAAATTAGTAAAGAAAAGATACTACTAAAAACTAACAATATAATTAATCCTGAAAAAAACAGAGTTATTGCATACACTGCTAACTTAAGACCTGAAGGTAAAGTATCTAATAGGGATAAGTTGATTTTTCCAATCAATAAAACAGTCATCAACAAAAGTTGACATAAAAAAGATTGTTTAAAAAACTTTTTAAAGTAATATACAAAAGCCGCAGGATAAGATGCCCAATCATTCTCTTTATCAAAAAAATAGATGGTTCCCAAAAGAGCTGCAAAAGTTGGTAACATCGTAATAATCGGTAAACTACCAACTATAAGAATCAAACTAATCACAATGATATTCATTAACTTATCTAATAAGTAGTATATTTTTTCTTTCATCTTTTCCCCTACTTTTTTATTCTTTTACTGCTCCTGCTGTTAATCCAGCCATCATCTGTTTGCTAAATAGAGCAAATACAATTAATAATGGAATAGTTGCTAATAAAGAGCCTGTAATTACTAAAGTATAATCAGTGTAATACACGCCTTGTAATTGAGTTAAAGCTAACATTAAAGTATATTTAGATTCATCATTCAATACAATTAATGGCCACATATAATCATTCCAAGATCCCATAAATGTGTAGATAGCAAGAAAAGCCATAGCAGGTTTTAAAATAGGCAGAGCTATATTCCAATAAGTTCTAAACGTGCTACAACCATCCATTCTTGCTGACTCCAAAATACTATCTGGTATGGCATCTTCTGCGTATTGTTTAATCCAAAAAATACCAAATGCATTTGCCATTGAAGGTATAATAAGTGCCTTATAACTTCCAACCCAACCAAAGAAATCCATTAGTAAAAATTGTGGAATAATGTTTAATTGCCCTGGAATCATCATTGTTCCAAGTAAAAAAGCGAATAAAAACCCTTTTCCTTTAAATTTTAGTTTTGCAAATGCAAAGCCTGCTAATGAATCAAAAAATAAAACTAATATAGTTGAAGTACTTGCAATAAACAGACTATTAAAAAATGATCTTAAAAATGTTGTCTGTTCAAAAACTATTTTAATATGATCTAATAGATTAGGACCGAAAGTAAGAACTGGTGGCACTGAGTATAGTGCTGACATGTCTTGTGAAGCCATAACAATCATCCAATAAAAAGGAAATAGAGAAAAAATAATCCCAATAAATAAAACTATTCTAATGAGCCAAATCGATACCTTGTTATTCATTCTACTTCTCCCCTTTTATTTTTCGCGTAGTTAAGTACCAATTTATCAGGGATACTATTAAAATAATCCCAACCAGTCCCCAGGCAATTGTTGCTCCATAGCCGTATACGTTTTGACCAAAAGCTGTTTGGTATAAATAATATACAATAGTTAAGGATCCACCTTCTGCAGTTGGACTACTTGGAACTAAAATTTGGGCCTCTGAGAACACCTGCAATCCTCCAATTGTAGACATCATTACGGTGAACAAAATAATGGGCTTTAAAAGAGGAACTGTAATTAACTTAAATAATTGAAAAGTTGTTGCGCCATCAATAATTGCTGCCTCATAATAGTCTTTTGGAATTTTTTGTAAACCTGTAAAGTAGATAATCATGTTATAACCTAAATATTGCCACGTCCCAATAAACGCAATAACAATTTTGACCCAAAAAGGATCTCTAATAAAATTAATCGATTCTTTTCCCATCATTTCTAGGATGGCATTTACAAATCCTGTTTGACTTGAAAATGCTAGTCCAAAGAGAATACTGACTGCTACTACGGAGGTAACATTTGGTAAGAAGAATAGAGTTTTCAATGTTTCTTTTCTTTTAATAAATTTTAAATTCAGTGTAAATGCTAATAATAATGCCATTATTAACATTGGAACCGTACTTAAAACCCAAATAATTAACGTGTTTGACACTGCTCCCCAAAACTCAGCATCATGTATTAATCTTTGAAAGTTTTCTAAACCTATATATTCCATTTTTCCAATTCCATCCCATTTTGAGAATGCTAGGATGGCTGAAAAAATAATAGGAAACAAACCAAAAATTAAGAACAGAATATAAAAAGGTGAAATAAATGCATATGGTGTGATTTTTTCCAAAATACGATCTTTTTTAGTTTTTGTCCTTCCCGAATCCATAATAAGCCTCTTTTCATTTTTTAACGTTATTAGTAAAGTTAAATCTGGTAGATTTTATCTACCAGATTCATCTTTCTATAATTTTTCTATCTTACTAACAGCATCTTTCCAAGCTGTTTCTGGATCTTTATCTTGATACTCAACTAGACTAATTTGTTCAATTAGTGCATCTTCAGCTGCCATATTACGTGTGTCTTTATAAACGTAATTGATATTTTTAGCTGCATCAATAAAATATTGATTAATTTCTTGACCACCAAAGAATTCATCTTCGTTAACCATAACGTCATCTTCATATACTTTTTGATTTGCTGGGAATAAACTTAATTCTTTCATATTTGTTTTTTGCATTTCAGGTCCTGTTAAAAACTTAACTACTTCTGCTGCTTCTTTTGGATGGTCCGTTGTTCCAATAACAGCTAAGTAGGAACCACCATAATTGGATGCATTACCAGGTGCTTTAGCAATTCTCCATTGACCTACTCGTTTATCATAATCATCTTTCATATCTTGAACACCCCAAGAAGCAGATACGTTGGCTGTGTACATTGCGTCAGTTAATGCAACCATACTATCTACAGAATTACCTTGAACACCTAGAGTGTAACCGTTTTTAATTGCTTCCACTGTAAAGTCCCAAGCTTCTTTTGTTTGGCCATCTGCAAGAATTAGTTTACCTTCCTCATCATATTGGCTCTTTGTCATTTTTCTTAATTGAATTGCTAATAATTCTTCTCCAGATAACCAAGTTGCTTTATCTGCTTTTTCCTTAATTTGTTTGGCAGCGTTCATATAATCCTCATCTGTTTTAATTTTTTCAGAGACTTCTTTAGGATCAGTTGGCAACCCTGCCTTTTCAAAAGTTTCTACATGGTAGAACAAGGCTGTTGGCCCAATATCTAAAGGCATAGCAATTAAGTTTTTCTTATCTGGAGTCATGGCACTTCCCCATTTCCAATCAACATAATCACTTTCTAATTCGACAACATCATAATCCAATAAGTTTACAAACTTTTCTGAATAAGGTAGGAATTCTTCTATATTGCTGTTTATTGTCGTAATATCTGGAGCTGATTTTGAATTTAAACTTGTTTTTAGTTTCTTATCAAAATTTTGATCTGCTGGCAATGTATTAAATGTTAATTCATAATCTGGAAATTTTTCTTTTGCTGATTTAATGCTCTCATCACTAATCGCACCTGTATATAAATTAATAGCTAATTTAACTTTACCACCTGTTTTACTATTTGCTTCATCTGACTTTCCACAAGCTGATACTAAACCAATTAACCCTAAACTTAAACCTAATGCTAAAAATGATTTATAACTTTTTTTCATGTTTTTCCGTCCTTTCAATGAATTACCTATAGATTAACAAAAAAGGTATGCGCTTCCAATATCTTTAATAACAATTTTTGTCACTAACTTTTCTCTTTTATTCTATACAAATACAGCTTAGAATTTAAATACTCTGTGATATTAATTGATTTATCTGTTCTCTACTATCTAAAATCCAATTGATCTCACTAGGATAGTCCGAAAAGGTTATTTCATCCATATTGTTTAATAATATTTTTTTAACTTGCTCACGCCCTATCAGTTCACATAACTTTTCTAACGCTTGAATGTCTTGTATCCCATAATGAATATTTTTTAGGCGAATAGATGGTAACGGTCCTTTTTCACCTGGATAGACTAAAAACGCATCTCCTGAAGCAAAAGCACCACCTGTATCTGTTTCAACAAAAGGATTAACTAATTTTTTTGAATATTGAGTATACCAAAAATTAAATCCCCAATGTAAAAAACCATCAATATCATTCAAAAATAATTGATACCCAATAATTCTTGTCCTATAAGATGGCATATCAAAAAAGCGATTAGAGACATTGTCTCTTTGAGCACTACAATAATATGCCCATAAATGAGGAACTCTATTTTCGAGAAATGGAGTAATATGATCTGTGGCAACTACTGGAATATCAATTAGTTTTTTTTGGTAGAAAGAATAGTTAGATAAAGCATCCATTATAGGGTAATCTTGAACCAAATCTTTAATAAACAAACTTATTTCTTCATATCTTTCAATCGAATCATTAGAAGGTTCATCTGATAAATGAAAGTAAACATTATTACGAAAAGGACTCATTTTAATCCAATTGATTAATTCTGGAATAAACAGGCTTAAAAAGTTTTTATATTCTCTACTAATTGAAGAAGTATGCCACCCAAATATAGTTTCTCCATTTTTTTCAACAATGTGTGGCGCATAATCTGCTCCCCATTGACTATATAAATGAGAAAACTCTAAATATCTGATTCCTACTTCCTTACAAATATTTGCCCATTTTGTTAGATTAGAAAAATCAAAACGATATGTACGATCAATAATTTCCACTTCAACTAATTGGATAACTGGCCGATAATTACCCACTTCTGTATCTAGAGGTGGCGTAAACAAGGGTGTTAGAATCATATTTTGACCATGTTTTTTCGCGAAACTTATATAGTTTTTTACTAACTCCCAATAGTGCTCACTGAATATAGGAACTTGATAATAGTCTGATAAACAGTCAGTATGCAACCACTCTGTATGTCTTAATTCCTGTTCAGGTAAAAGTGTTGGAATCACTCTTAATGAAAATGTCGATACCTGTTCATTTCCATCACAAGATAGTTTAAAATTAATTATTCGATTCCTTTGATTATTAAAATCTTTAGGATAAATTTCAATCCAAATACTATGCCATTGATACATAGTTCCTGTCACTTCACCTGTTTCTCTTACTGGTGTTAATAAATCTGGGAAAAAACCTGGAACACCTTTTAAAAAATGATTATCTTTTTTTTCTTTGATTGGAGTCATTGAAGGAATTTGATTGACATAAAAAAATGATAGTTCATCCTGATCCAACGAATCAATAGTATAGGTAAAATTTTCTGATCCATAAAAAGCAAACTGAATCGAATATTTTTCTTTTAATAGTGTTGATCCATTTAATCGTTCTTTTCTTGAGGTTGGTCCATCAAAGAAAACTTTTTCTAGTGAACTTAAGCATAGTAATTCCAATTAATTCACCTCTTCATTATGAATATAATTTAACAAATGTCTCAATTTGTCTGTCTGTAATGCTTATTATTCGATATCCTCTAGGTAAATCACCATAACAGTTATATCCAGATACATTTCCGTATACACAATTAATACCTAAGTATTCCCCTACAAAATTATTATCATGATCATGCCCACAAAAAATATATTTGATATGATTATTTAATACAAATCTTGAAAACAATCCAGTATTTAATTTAGGACTCGCAATTCTAGGATTCTGCTCCCAAAAGTAACCATCCTTTATTTTTTCTCCAGCTTGTTCATATTCTGGTAAAGGGATATGTAAAAAACATAAGTCTTCGGTCTCTGAATCATTTTGTTTATAACTGTTTCTAGTTTTTTCATACCAATCTATTTGATCTATTGAGACAAAATCATAGCTTTCATCATCCAAAGGAGACATCGAACCTGTATCAAAGAAATAGCAAACATTTTTCAATTTTTCTTCCTTAAAAAGCTCGACTGTATAAGCCTCCCTTCCTCTAGAATCAATAAAACTATTTTCTTTTTCCACAATATTTACTAACTTATCTTCCAACTCTCTTAAATCATTTCTCGATAATGACTCTTCAGAATCATGGTTACCATATGTAATAGCTACAGGATTTGGGAATTCGTTTAGAAGATTTATTAATTGTTGATATGATGCTGCAGGATTCTTAACCCCTTCTGACCAAATAAGATCTCCTGTGATAATAACTAAATCAGGATTTTCTAACGTAATATATTTTCTAATCATATCAAGTGTTTTTATATCTTCTAAATTGAAAGGTAATTGACCCAAATGTATATCTGTTAATTGCATTATCTTGAAATGTTCATTTTCAACTATCATCATTCTGTATCCTTTCTATAAAAAGGATGACCTAACAGTCATCCTAATGTTGATTCACTCTAAAATCTAGATTTTAATACTTCCAGGCTTTTTTTAATTTATCAGTTTTTTGTTCAAAAGCTTTTTCGACTTCTATTATTTCAGACACTTCTGAAACACCAACATTCCACCAACCTCCGTATCCGTCAGACATAGTTTTAGGTAAAACTTTTATATCGAATAGTGTTGATTGGCTCTGTTTTTCTGCATCTTTTAAAGCTTCAATTAATTCTTCCCTTGTTCGAATACGATAAACTTTACAACCATATCCTTCAGCAATTTTAGCATAATCTATTGTCATAATTTTATTATCTATATCCCGTAATTCACAATTAAAGCTACTACTACCATTTGCCATTTGAAGGTTATTAATACAGCCATATCCAGCATTATCAAATAGCATAATATTAATCTTTTTATGATACTGAATAGCTGTTACTAATTCACTATGAAGCATTAAAAAACTACCATCTCCTAAAACAGCATATACTTCTGATTTTGGTTGTGCTAACTTCGCTCCTAATGCACCTGCTATTTCATATCCCATACATGAGTAACCATACTCTAAGTGATACGAATTGATAGTGTTCGTTTGCCAAAAACGTTGGAGATCTCCTGGTAAAGAACCTGCCGAAGCAACAACAATACTGTTCTCGTTTACTACCTCGTTAATAGTAATCAACGCATTGGTCTGTGTAAAATTAGTTTCTAAAGTATCGGCATATTCATTCATGATTTCTGTAGTAAAGTGATTTTTAATTTCAGGAATAAAACTTTCTTTATTAAACACCTGCTGATGTAATCTATTTCTTTCATTCTGCCATTCTTCTTGCCACTTTGTTAACTCGTCACCAAATTCAGATTGATATGTTTCTAAATAAGTTAGTAGTTCTTTTACTGTTTCCTTTGCATCCCCTACTAGTTGAATTGCATCAAATTTATAAGCTTGCACGCGACTAACATTAATATTCAAAAAACGAGTTTGTTCGAAATTAAATGCCGTCTTTGAAGATGTCGTAAAGTCCGTATATCTTGTTCCTATTCCAATAATCAGATCTGCTGAATCAATCGCTTTGTTTGCTGAAGCTGTTCCTAGAATCCCTGTACCTCCTAAATTGTAATAGAAACTATTAGAAATCGTTGATTTACCGGCATGAGTTTCAACAATCGGTATTCGATGTTTTGAAGATAATTGTTCAATCACTGAGCCAGCCTGAGAGTATTTTGCACCTCCACCAACAATAATTACGGGTCTTTTACTTTCTTTAATAAGTGCTTGAGCCTCAGTAAATGCACGTTTAACTGGTTTTACTCGATCAATATAGTGAATTCTTTTCTTGAAAAAATTGACATCAAAATCAAATGCTTCAGCCTCTGTGTCTTGCGGTAAACAAATTGTTACAGGACCGGCTGTTGCTGGGTTTGTTAACACTTCAAAAGCACGTATCATCGCACTCATCAACTGCTCTGGTCGCTCGATTCTATCCCAGTATCGCGAAACAGCTTTAAAAGCATCATTCGTTGTCAAGGAAATACTGGACTCATGTTCTAATTGCTGCAACACTGGATCAGGTTGTCGTGTTGAAAATGTATCAGCAGGTAAAAATAATACTGGAATATTGTTTGCATGAGCTGTTGCTGCAGCTGTAATCATGTTAGCTGAACCAGGCCCCGCAGATGCAGTCACTGCCCATATCTTTTGCCTAAGCATCTGTTTACTGTACGCAATTGCAGAGTGTGCCATACCTTGCTCATTTTTTCCTTGAATCACTTTTAAATGACCTGGATTTGTTTCTAAAGCATGACCTATTCCTAAAACATTTCCATGCCCAAAAATATTAAAAACCCCTTCAACAAATGGGCTTTCTTCTCCATCAATTGAAATATATTGTACGTTTAAAAATTTAATTAAAGCTTGAGCTGTTGTTAATCGTATTGTTTCTATCACGAAGTCACGTCCTTTTAAGCTTGTTCTTTTATTAATTCTTCAATTTCCAGTACACTTGGCATTGCCTCTGATGAACTGTGTTTACTGACAACAATTGCAGCTGATGCACTACCATACTGAAGAGCCTCACTGATTTCTTTTCCTTGAACCATGGCATAAATAAATGCTGCTGCATATGAATCACCTGCACCAAAAGTTTTTAAAACCTTTGATTTATATGCACTACTTCTATGTATTGCTCCCTCTTTTTCATACGCATAAGATCCATCAACACCATGTTTTATGACAATTAATTGAGGTTCATATTCGAATAAATATGCTGTCGTGTCCTTATTTTCATCTTTTTTCTTATTTTCTAACATATCAAATTCATCTCTAGTTCCAATTACTATATCTGACTGTTCTGCAACTAATGAATAGTAAACTGAGACTTCCTCATTACTTTTCCATGTATACGGACGATAATCTAATTCAAAAATAACTTTCACTTTATTCTTTTTTGCTACTGAAATAGCTTTTAGAACTGCTTCCCTTGATGGACTTTTAGCAAGTCCTGTTCCAGAAACGACTAAATTTTTTGCCTGTTTTATATAGTTTTCATCTATATCTTCTGTTGATAAGTATAAATCTGCAACCTCATCCCGGTACATTAAGATACTACACTCTTCAGAACTTAAAATCTCTGTAAAGGCTAAACCTGTTTTTTTCCCTGTTTGATCTACAACTATGTTACTAACATCAACTCCAACGGTATTCATATAATTCTTGATAAAATTTCCATGCTGATCGTTTGAAACTTTCCCAATGAACCCGCATGATAAACCTAGTTTAGATGCTCCAATCGCTATGTTAGCAGGAGAGCCTCCTACATATTTACTAAAAGTCATTGTTTGTTCCATTGGTCGATTATACTCTACTGCATTTAAATCAATACAAGCACGGCCAATTGCAATCAAATCGTAATTTTTTTTTATCATTATCATTCTCCTTTCTTATTAAGTTCGATTAATAATCCACTCATGATTTTTATCATTATTAAATTGCCATTTTTTAATTGGTCCTGCCATGATATTTAAATAATAGCTATCATATCCGTCAGGTACCGAAACTGGATGATACCCTTTCGGCACTAAGACAACGTTTTCATTTTCTACTGTCATCGTTTCATCAATACTTAAATCATCTGTATAAACTCGTTGGAAAATAAATCCTTGTTTTGGATTCATCTCATGATAATATGTTTCTTCCAAAAATGATTCTTCTGGCAAATTATTTTGATCATGTTTATGAGGCGGGTAGCTTGACCAGTTTCCACCATTTGTAAAAACTTCAACAACAATTAATTTATCAGATATCAAACTTTTATCATCCAGAATATTGTGAACCATTCTTTTGTTTTGATATTTTCCTCTATGCTCTACTAAATTATCCTTTGCTGAAATAAATTTTGTAGGTAAATCTTTTGAACTAGGCGCATAGCATAACAAAACTTTTGCAGACGACTCAGAAATAATTTTAAATGTTTTACCACTTGAAAGATAGATGCTATCTGTTGGAATTTTATCAAACACATCTTCTCTTGTTCCAATTTGTTCAAAAGTTTCTTCTTCAGTTAAAACAGTAACTTTACCAGTTAAAATCACTAAGCAAACCTCTAAATCAGTCAGACTCTCACTGTATTCTCCACCTTTTTCAAATACAAGTTGTTTCAGTTCAATATATTCTAATCCATCATTTTCTCTTGTAATATGGTGTCTTTCAACTACGTTCGGAGCAAGTTGATTATTTCGTTGAATTTTTTTTAGATATGACATCAATATTCTCCTTTATTTATATATATCTTCACTTGATAAACGTGCTGTTACCACTTTATTGCGTGTATAGAATTCAACGCCTGCTTTTCCATTTGCAGGTAAGGTTCCATAGAATGACTCTTTCCATCCTGAAAATGGAAACATTGCCATTGGTGCTGGAACTCCAAGATTAATACCTAACATCCCTGCATCAACATTTTCTCTAAAATAACGGATAGCCGAAGCATTATTTGTAAATAAGCAAGCGCCATTGGCAAACACAGATTGATTCGCTATTAAAATACCTTCTTTTAGATCCTTAATTTTGATAACTGATAATACTGGCGCAAAAATTTCTTCCTTCCAGATTTTCATTTCAGTCGTAACATTTTCAAAAATTGTTGGACCAACAAAAAAACCACTCTCATCCATATTTTGGCGACCATCACATATTAATTTTGCTCCTTCTTTAACTCCAGTTTCAATGTATTCGATTGTTCGATTTAAATTTTCTTCACGAATAACTGGTCCTAAAAATACACCATCATCTAAACCATTACCCATTTTGATATCATGAGCTTCTTGCGTCAATTTCTCAATAAATTCATCATAAATTTCTTCCTCAACCGTTACGACTGCAGCTGCCATACATCTCTCACCAGCAGAACCAAATGCAGCACCTACAATAGCAGGGATACTATCATTTAGATTGGCATCATTTAAAACTATTGTATGATTTTTAGCTCCAGTTAAAGACTGAACTCTTTTTAAATGTTTCGAACCTTCAGTGTAAACATATTCACCTACTGGTTGTGAACCCACAAATGAAATACCTTTAATATCTGGATGAGTTAATAAACCGTTTACAACATCATGAGCTCCAAAAACAACATTAAATACTCCTTTAGGAAGACCAGCTTTTTCTAGTAATGAAATAACTTTTTCCATTAACATAGGTGCTTTTTCTGATGGTTTCAATACAACTGTATTTCCAGTTGCAATTGCCATTGGAAACATCCAAAATGGAACCATCATCGGAAAATTAAATGGTGTTATTCCACCAATTACTCCTATTGGATATTTATAAACAGATGCTTCTACATCTGTTGCAATTGAAGATAAATTATCGCCCATCATTAGAGTTGGTGCACTAGCTGCAAATTCTACATTTTCAATTCCTCTTTGAACTTCTCCGTAACTTTCTGTTAGTGCCTTACCGTTCTCAAGAGTAATTAATCTTGCTAACTCATCTCTTGACTCTATTAATAATTGATGAAATTTATACAAAATACGTGCTCGTCGTGGTACTGCTACATTTTTCCATTCTTGAAAAGTACCTTGAGCAACTGCAGCTGCTTTATTCAAATCCTCTAAAGTCGACAAAGGAACTTCACACATTACCTCTTTTGTTGCTGGGTTAACAACTTTTTCATAGGTTGTTGTAGAACTGGCCACCCATTCTCCGTTAATATAGTTCTTCAATTTTCTAATCTCTGACATATTATCCCTCCGGTCTTTTGTTATAGGTTAATTGTAGCGTTTGAGTTTATTTTATCTACATTATGAATGACAATTTTTGTCACTTACAATTGCTAATTTTACTTTGAGAACAAAAAAAGCAACAAAAGCTAGAGAATTTCTAACTTTTGTTACTCTAAAATTTATTTTTTAAGCACTGTCACACATTCCACATGTGATGTTTGTGGGAACATATCAACCGGTTGAACATAATCAGGTGTGTAACCTAATTCTCCATAAAGTTTTAAATCTCTTGCAAATGTTGCTGGGTCACAAGAAACGTAAACAATTTTTTCTGGGTTCATTTCAGCACTTGATTTAATAAAGCTTTCAGTCAAGCCTTTTCTTGGTGGGTCAACTAGGATAACAGTCGGTTTTAGACCTTCTTTTAGCCATTTGTCAAACACAAATTCAGCTTTTCCTACTTCAAACTCAACATTTTCAATACCATTGATTTCAGCATTTTTCTTAGCATCCATAATAGCTTCTTCTACTACTTCAACTCCGTAAACTTTTTTAACTTCTTTAGCTAAAGAAAGTCCGATTGTACCAATACCACAGTATGCATCGATGACAACATCTTCTTTACTTAATTCAGCACGGTCGATAGCTTCTTGGTACAACACTTCTGCTTGAGTTGTGTTGATTTGATAGAATGAACTAGCTGAAATTTGGTATGTATTACCTAATAGCTGATCCTCGATATATTCAGTACCATAAAGACGAACAAATTCTTTACCTAAAATAACATTGTTGTTTTCAGTATGAATACTTTGCATGATTGATTTAACATTAGGAACTGCAGCTACTATTTCTTTACAGATTTCTCCGATTTTAAATAGTTTTTTCTTTTTAGTCACTAACACAATCATTAATTCATCTGTATAATGACCTTTACGAATTACAATATTTCTTAAATGACCTGTTTGTTTTTCTTCATCATAAGGTTTAACATTGTATTGCTCTAGAATTGGTTTGATAGCTAATAAAGCTTCATCAATAGCTGTTTCTTGAATGTAAAAATCTTCAATAGGAATTAAATCATGACTATTTCTTCTAAAGAATCCTAATTCTAATCGTTCATTGATTTTACGGACTGGTATTTGCGCTTTATTACGGTATTTAAATGGTGTTTCCATTCCAATCGTTTCTTTCACTTCAACATCGTCAAAACCACCAATACGTGTGACAGCTTTTTTAACTTGCTCTTTTTTGAATTCTAATTGAGCCTCGTAGCTCATGTGGGCTAAAGGAGCAATTCCTGTACGGATTAAATCAGCATCAACATCTTCAACACGATTTTCACTTTTCTTTTTCCATTGTAGGACTTTACCATAAGCGAATTTTTTAGTTGTTTTTAATACTCGTACTTCAACTTCTTCTCCAACAATAGCATTTTCTACAAAAATTGGGTAGAAGTCTACTTTACCAACACCGCGTCCATCATGTGTCATATCTTCGATTGTTAGCCATACCTTGTCATTTTTTACTACAGGTAATTCTTTTTTAGTTTTAGTCATTATTTTCTTCCTCTTCTTTTACTCATCTCCAGAAACTTTTCCATCTCCATCAATGTCTTCATTGGTTAATTGTTCTAATTCTTTTATAAAATAATCAGAAGCTTCTTCCATGTCTCCAGAGACAGCGGAATCTGGAATCTCATCTAAATTAGCATATATTTCAATATGCTGTTTTAGATTTTCAAATGTCATAGGAGCATCTCCACCATATTCACCATCTAAGTTAATCATCATTCTAAAGTCATCATCTAATGATTCGGCATAAAGTTTTGATGTTTTAGTGTAGATTAAACGGTTATCATTAACATGCTTGCCGCCATTCATCATTAAGCCAATTAAATGCATTATTTCTAAAATATTAGCTGTTTTTACTATAATTAATGAAAATTTACCATCATCTAATTGTGCATCTGGAGCAATTTGCTCAAACCCACCAATTGAATTAGTTAATCCTAAAAAGAACATGGACGCTTTTCCAATGTATTCTCCCTCATCATAAACTAATTTCATGTTAATTGGCTTAACGCGTGGTAACATTTCAGCACCCTTAACCAGATACGCTAAGTAACCAAAAACACTTTTAAGTTGAGAAGGTACTTCATAAGTTAATTCCGTTAAGTACCCTCCTGCTCCAATATTCATAAAGTAAGTATCTCCAGCTTTACCAATATCAGACTTAATCGTTTGATTTTTTAACATAACCTCTGCTGCTTTAACAACGTTGTCTCTTGGAATGTGAAGAGCTCGTGCAAAATCATTTGTCGTTCCACCTGGGATAATACCCATTTTAGGGCGTTTTTCAAGTGGTGCGATACCATTAATAACTTCATTAATGGTACCATCTCCTCCTGCTGCTACAATCAAATCAAATCCTGCTAAAGCACAACGTTCTGCTTCATTTTTTGCTGAAAAAGGTTCTGGAGTTGTCGCGTAAGCACTTGATTCATACCCAGCTTGCTCCATCACATTTAAGATATCAGCTAGATTTTTCTTTAGGATTTCTTTTCCAGACGTTGGGTTGTAAATTAGTCTTGCTTTCATGGTCTTACTCCTTCTATTAACGAATTATCGTTTTGATAATTCTTCACTAAGTAGTTTGTTAACAACTCCAGGGTTTCCTTTTCCTTTAGTTGCTTTCATAATTTGTCCGACTAAGAAACCATGTGCACGGCCTTTACCATTTTTAAAATCTTCAATAGATTGAGCATTATTATCTAAAATCTCATTGATAATTGGTAATAATTGAGCCGGATCTGACAATTGAACTAATCCTTTTGCTTCAACCACTTCTTTTGCATCTCCACCATTTTCAATCAATTCTTTAAATACTTTTTTAGCAATCTTAGAACTGATTGTCCCATCAGCGATTAAATTAATCATTCCTGCTAGATTATTTGGTGTTAGTTTTGTTTCTAATAATTCTAATCTTTCACTGTTTAAGTAAGCCGATACTTCTCCCATTAACCAGTTGGAAGCTTGTTTAGCATCTGCACCTTCTGAAATAGTTGCATCAAAGAAATCTGACATATCACGAGATAGAGTTAATACCATTGCATCATATTCTGGTAAACCTAACTCTTCTACATAACGAGTTCTTCTTGCTGCTGGAAGTTCTGGAATACTTTGGCGAACTTCTTCAACCCACTCATCAGAAATTTCAATACGGGGAACATCTGGTTCTGGGAAGTAACGGTAATCACTTGCCCCTTCTTTAACACGCATTAAAATTGTCGTTTTCGTTGCTTCATCGTATTTTCTTGTTTCTTGTTGAATCACTCCGCCAGAAAGTAAAACTTTAGCTTGGCGTTTTTCTTCATGAATTAATCCCATTTTTACATTGTTTAATGAGTTTAAGTTCTTAAGTTCAGCTTTTGTTCCGAATTCTTCTTGACCATAAGGACGTAAAGAAATATTAGCATCACAACGCATTGAACCTTCTTCCATTTTCACATCACTTACGCCTGAGAATTGAATAATCGAACGGATAGCTTCTAAATAAGCATAAGCTTCTTCAGGGTTTCTCATATCAGCTTCTGATACAATCTCAATCAATGGCGTTCCTTGACGGTTTAAATCAACATATGAATAACCATCAGTTCCATGGATATTTTTACCTGCATCTTCTTCTAAATGCACGCGTTCAATACGAATAATTTTCTTTTTACCTTCGACTTCAATTTCAATCCAACCATCATGGCCAATTGGCTCATCAGCTTGAGAAATTTGGTAAGCTTTAGGATTATCTGGGTAAAAATAGTTTTTACGGTCAAAGTGAGTGCTTTGAGAAATCGTACAGTTTAATGCTAAAGCCGCACGCATACCAAATTCTAAAGCTCCTTTATTCATAACTGGTAAAACACCAGGCATACTAAAATCAATAACGTTTGTATTCGTATTTGGATCTGCACCAAACTCAGCAGCTGAAGGTGAGAAAATTTTAGAATTTGTTTTTAATTCTACATGGACTTCTAATCCAATAACTGTTTCAAAATTCATTATGCTTTCCCTCCTAAAATAACTGGTTTTTGTTTGTGGAATTCAGTTGCTTTTTCAAAGGCATCTGCCACTTGATAAATCTTTTCTTCTTCAAAATAGTTACCAATTAATTGTAACCCAATAGGCATTCCTTCTGAAAATCCACAAGGAATACTTATTCCTGGTAAACCAGCCAAGTTAACTGGAATCGTTAAAACATCTCTCATGTAAGCTGTAACTGGATCATCTTTATCTGATCCAAAATCATGAGCAATTGTTGGTGAAACAGGACCTAAAATTAAATCGTAATCAGCAAATACTTTTTTAAAGTCTTCAACGATTAAAGTTCTAACTTGTCCCGCTTTTTTAAAGTAAGCATCATAGAATCCCGCACTTAATGAGAATGAGCCTAACATGATACGACGTTTAACTTCCTCACCAAAGCCTTCAGAACGAGAGTTAACGTACACATCATCTAAGTTAGTAATATTTTCAGAACGGTAACCATAACGAATACCATCAAAACGTTGTAAGTTTGATGATGCTTCAGATGAAGCAATAATATAGTACACTTGAACGCCATATTTAGAATGAGGTAAGCTTATTTCTTCAACAGTTGCACCTAAATGGCGTAATGTTTCAATAGCTTCTTCAACTGATTTTTTAACTTCTGGATTAACGCCATCAGTCATAAATTCTTTTGGTACACCAATTTTCATACCTTTAATGTCTTGTCCAATCAGGCCAGAAAAATCTGGAACCACTTGTTTTGAGCTAGTGCCATCTTTAACATCATGGCCTGAAATAGCATTTAATACTAACGCATTGTCTTCAACTGTACGAGTCATTGGACCAATTTGGTCTAAACTTGAAGAAAAGGCAATTAAACCGTAACGTGAGATACGTCCATAAGTTGGTTTTAATCCTACAATCCCAGTATATGATGCAGGTTGTCTAATAGAACCACCTGTATCTGAACCTAAAGAAGCTGGAATTTGACCTGCTGCAACAGCAGCTGCAGAACCACCAGAAGAACCACCTGGTACTTTTTCTGAATTCCAAGGATTAACTGTTTTCTTGAAGTAAGATGTTTCAGTTCCAGAACCCATAGCAAACTCATCCATGTTTAATTTACCAACTGGAATCATCCCGTTGTCATAAATTTTTGTCATAACAGTTGCATCATAAGGAGGTTCAAAGTTATATAACATTTTACTTGCTGCTGTCGTTAATAAATCTTTAGTCACGATATTATCTTTAATTCCAATTGGAATACCAGCTAAAGGTTTAGTCGCATCTGGTCCTTTGGCATCTAGTTCTTTAGCAAGTTCTAAAGACTTAGCTTCATTTAACGTAATGAATGAACCAATTTGATCCTCAGTTTCTTTAATACGAGAAAAAGTAGATTCTACTACTTCTGTTACTGACACGTCTTTATTTTGAATTTTATTTGATAATTCTTTTAATGTTAAGTTGTATAGTTCAGTCATTATGCGCCAGCCTCCCCATTGTCCATAATTGCAGGTACTTTAATAAATCCATCTTTTGTTTCAGGAACGTTTTTCAATAGTTCATCACGTGACTCACCTTTAACAGCTACATCTTCACGTAACACACTGATTTCTGAAACAACATTAGAAGTAAAAGGGACTCCTGTTGTATCAACTTCACCTAATTCTTCTACCATATCAATAATTTTCCCCATTTGAGAAGTAAATAATTCTAATTCTTCTTCTTTAAAAGCTAGCTTTGATAAAGCTGCAACTTTTTTAACTTCTTCTTTCGAAATTACCATTACATATTCGCTCCTTCATCTATCTATTTACAAGATATTCCTATCCTATTTTAGTCAACTTTTGTACTATTTTCAATGGCTTCTACCATTTGACTCTCATTCCAGATAGTTATTTCTAATTTTTCAGCCTTTTCTAACTTACTTCCAGCTTCTTCACCAGCTACAACAATATCTGTTTTTTTAGAGACGCTGCCTGTTACTTTACCGCCTAAAGCTTCAATTTTCTCTTTAGCTTCATTACGGTTAAAATGAGTTAGTTTACCCGTTAAGACAACTACTTTATCTTTAAACGGAGAATCTACAGCTGCTAAATCTGCTGCAGTTTGCCCTAAGTACTTAGTGTTAACACCTGCTCGTTTCAGTTCTGCTATTAGATTTTTAACTTCTTCATTAGCAAAATATTTATCAATGCTGTCCGCAATAACTGGCCCAATTGTATCAATAGCGTTGATAGTCTCTTTATCGGCTACCATTATTTCTTCTATTGTAATGAATTCTTCAGCAATCAGTTTAGCAGCCTTTGCTCCAACATGTTGAATACCTAAACCAAATAATAATTTTTCTAAAGAATTCCCTTTACTTTGAGCAATAGCTGTCAAAATGTTATTGGCAGATTTTTCTTTTATTTTATCTAAAGTTAATAATTCTTCTTCGGTTACAAAATATAAATCCGCCACATTTTTAATGATTTCTTTGTCATACATCTGCTCTAAAACACGAGGTCCTAAACCATCAATACTCATAGCGTTACGGGATACAAAATGGTTTAATCCTTCTTTGATTTGAGCAGGACACATTGGATTCATACATCTTAATGCCACTTCAGACTCAATTCGTTCTAACTCAGACTCACAAGTCGGACAATGAGTAGGGAAAACATAAGCTTCACTCTCTTCACTCCGTTTATCTACTAGTACACGAGTTACTTCAGGAATAATATCTCCTGCTTTATGAATCATCACGTAATCAAGTAATCTAATATCTTTTTCAGCAATCAAATCTACATTATGAAGACTTGCTCGTGCTACAGTTGTTCCTGCAAGTTGAACTGGATCCATTACAGCAGTTGGTGTCACAACACCCGTTCTTCCAACTGTCCATTCGACATCACGAATCACCGTTTCAGCTTCTTCAGCTGGAAATTTATAAGCAATAGCCCATCTAGGAGCTTTAACCGTAAACCCAATGTCTTGTTGAGCTGCAAAGTCATTAACTTTAATAACAATACCGTCAATTTCATAATCTAATTCATGACGTTTATCTCTGAAGTTTTCTATGTAATCCCATACCTCATCAATTGACTGACATAGTTTACGTTCGTTATTAATCTTCAAGCCTAATTTTTCTAAAGCTATTAAAGAGTCATTTTGACTATTAAAATCAAATCCACTTGTATCAGCAACTGTATAAATAAAAGTACTCAAGTTTCTTTTAGCGGCAACTTTTGGGTCTAATTGTCTTAAACTCCCTGCAGCTGCATTACGGGGATTGGCAAAAACATTCTCACCTTCCGCCTCACGAGCTTCATTCAACTCGAAAAATGATTTTTTCGGCATGTAACATTCACCACGAACTTCAATATTTAAAGGTTCATTTAACTTTAGAGGAATCGATTTAATGGTTTTTAAATTGTGTGTAATATCTTCACCAATAACACCATCACCACGTGTTGCTCCTTGAATAAATCTACCTTCTTCGTAACGAAGATTAATAGCTAAACCATCTATTTTAAGTTCAACCATATATTGAATAGGTTGAGTCGTTAATTTTTTTAATCTATTATCAAAATCGATTAAATCATTTTTATTAAAAGCATTGTTTAAGCTCATCATGGGTACATTATGTGTGACTTTAGAAAAACTAGCTAAAACCTCTCCACCTATTCGTTGCGTAATTGAATCAGATAAAATAAGTTCTTGATGTGCTTCTTCTAAAGCAACTAATTCATGGTAAACTTTGTCATACTCTGAATCTTCTACTTTAGGAGCATCTTTAACATAATAATCATGAGCCCATTCGACTAATTGCTGATTCAGCTCGGTCATTTTTAATTGAATGTCTTTTTTATCCAATTGATTTTCAACTCCTTAAGATTAATCCACTTTTGTTATGGGAGCAAAAGCTGCTAATAAACGTTTAATACCTTGTTGTGGGAAAGCAATATCTAATTCCAAATCTTTACTAGAACCACTTACTTTTACCACGGTACCAACACCCCATTTTTTGTGTTCCGCTTTGTCTCCTGGTTTCCAAGCCGCTCCTTCTCCACCTGTTTGAACCTTATTAGAAACAACTTTCACATCAGGTTGAACGTAGGTTGAACGAGCTCGTCTTTCACCAATTGGACTTTGTCTAGAAACCTTATTTTCTTGTCCGAATTGAGTCATAACATTTTCGTCAATTTCAGCTAAGAAACGAGAGGCTCTATTGTATTGAGTACGTCCGTAAAGAGTTCGACTAAAAGCATTCGTCAAGTATAACTGCTCTTCAGCTCTTGTAATTCCAACATAAGCTAAGCGACGCTCTTCTTCCAATTCATCTTCTGATTCCATCGCGCGATTTAATGGGAAAATGCCTTCTTCCATCCCCATTAAAAAGACATATGGAAATTCCAAACCTTTTGCGGCATGAAGGGTCATGAATGTTACTTGACTTTGACCTTCTTCTAAAGAATCAATATCAGAAACTAGAGCTAAATCATTTAAGAAGAGGGTTAATTTATTTGGTCCTTCTTCCTCAGATTCAGTTTCATCTGTCACATCATATTCTCCTGCTTCAAATCGTTTATCAAACTCTTGAGTAACTGTTAAGAACTCATCTAAGTTTTCTAATCTCGTTTGTGACTCTAAAGTATTTTGACGTTTTAAATCACCACGATAATCACTTTTATCTAATACCTCTTCAACTAATTCTGTCACTGTTAAGAAGGGTATCATTTGCTTAAAGTCTTGAATCATAGCACCAAATCCTGCGATTTCATTACGTGCTTTTCCAGTGATGTTAGTTAAATCAACGTCAATTGCCGCATGCAAAAGCGACCATTCATGAATTTCTGCAAAATCACGTAGCTTTTGAACTGTTCCAGGACCAATTCCTCTTTTAGGAACATTAACTACTCGCTCAAAACTTAAGGAATCCATTTCGTTTGAAATCACATTTAGATACGCTAAAATATCACGAATCTCTTTTCGGTCGTAGAACTTATGACCTCCAACCATTTTGTAAGGTATATTAGCTTTTAAAAAGGTTTCCTCCACTACACGACTCATAGCATTTGTTCGGTAAAGGACACAGAAATCACCATATTTTTTACCTTGCTCAGCTACTAACTTTTGTATATTCCCCACAATAAAACGTGTCTCATCACGTTCTGTTTCACCGCGGTAATATATTATTTTTTCACCATCTTCATTATCTGTCCAAAGATCTTTTTTCTTACGATTGCCATTATTTTCAATCACACTATTAGCAGCTTGAAGAATATTTTTAGTAGAACGATAATTTTGTTCAAGTAAAATCGTTGTAGCGTCTGGATAATCTTTCTCAAAATCTAAAATATTTTGCATATCCGCTCCACGCCAACCATAAATACTTTGGTCAGCATCCCCTACAACACATAAATTATTGAAGCGTTTTGCTAACATATTAACTAACGTATATTGCGCATGGTTGGTATCTTGGTACTCATCCACATGAATGTATTGAAATTTATTTTGATAATATCTTAAAACATCTGGACTTGTCTGAAGCAAACGAATCGTTAACATAATTAAATCATCAAAATCCATTGATTGGTTTTGACGCAATTCTTTTTGATATCGTTTGTAACAAGTAGCTACTATTTTTTCAAAGAAACCTGTATAACGTTCTGCGTACAACTCCGGCGTTAACAATTCATTCTTAGCATTACTAATCGCACCAATCATACTTCGAGGATCATACTTTTTAGGATCAATATTCTCTTCTTTTAAGATACGTTTCATTAAGGTTAATTGATCACTACTATCTAAAATTGTAAAATTACGATTATAACCAATCACATCAACATCTCGTCGTAACATTCGAACACACATTGAGTGAAAAGTAGATACCCAAACGTCTTCTCCTTCACTCCCTAAGATGTTAACAACTCTATCTTTCATCTCTCGAGCAGCTTTATTAGTAAAGGTAATAGCTAGAATGTTCCATGGATTTACGTCTTTTTCTTTAATAATATAAGCAATTCGGTGAGTTAAGACTCTTGTTTTTCCACTGCCTGCTCCTGCCATTATTAAAAGTGGCCCGTTGGTATGCATGACAGCTTCTTTTTGTTTATCATTTAGGCCTTTTATTAGACTATTTACATGACTCATTTTGTGCGAACACCCTTTCTTATTACATCTTTTCTATTATAGCAAAAAACATCTGAAATATCTTTGAAAATGAGAATAAAATCCTGATTTGCATTAAGTTAATACTTTGGTTAAGATAATAAAGAATAAAAATTATTTTGGAGGAATTATTCATGAAAAAACTTATTTTAGGCCTTGTCCTTTCTTCATTCTTAATGGTTGGAGCTGGTTGTTCTACAAACAATGAAACAACAACAGTTTCAACAAGTTCTTCACAGCAACAAACAGAAATGAAAGTAACTATCACTTTAGTAGAAGATGAAAAAGAAGTTACTTCTAAAGAAGTTGAAGTTTCAGAAAAAGATTCTGTTTTAGACATTTTAAAAGCCAATTTTGATGTCAAAGAAGATGGTGGATTTGTTACTTCCATCGATGGGAAAGAGCAGGATGCTAAAGCTAATAAATATTGGATGTACTACATTAATGACAAAGAAGCAGATAAAGGTGCCGCTGATATGACCGTTTCGGATTCAGATAAAATCGAATGGCGCTTAAATGAATTTAAATAAATCTGTTAGATGGCTTACAACAGCAGCTCTTATGAGTGCGGCTAGTTTTACAGGTAGGCTTTTATTTCAATCAATCCCTAACGTTCAGCCTTTAACAACGATTATTATTATTTGCACTTTAGTTTTTGGCTTTTATTTTGGCAGCACTGTTGCCGTTCTATCCATTATGATTTCCAATTTATTTTTAGGAATGGGTATTTGGACTTTCGCACAAATCGCTGCTTTTTTATCAATTTGCTTGATCACATTTTTATTAAGGTCACTTTTAAATAAAATGCCTTTAATAGTTCTAGCCATTTTTGCTGGATTAATGGGTTACTTTTTTGGTTTCATTATTTCCTTAGTTCAAGCACCCTTCTTTGGAATTCAAAAATTTTGGATTTATTATCTACAAGGAGTTTCCTTTGATACCTTTCATGCAGTAGGGAATTTTTTGTTTTTTATTATTCTATATCCTGTTTTAGTTCCCTTATTAAAGAAAGTTGATATATAAAAATAGTCTGTTTTAGTTTCAAAAAGAACTAAAACAGACTATTTTATTTGAACTCTACATAAAATAGTATTAATCTATCATTTTCTTGAATTCTCTCACTCTTAAATTCATCTTGTTTATCACTATAACTTGATAAACTACCATCTTTATTATCCACAAACTTAGCTAATAAATGTTTTTTAGGTAATTCACTTTGCCTTTCTCCCGGCATAGCAAAACTAGCTCCCGTCCAGTCATTTAGTTTAAGTTCCGTTAAATCATATCCACTTTTCATAACAGCACCATTCAAAGTATCAAACGAAACGGATAATTTTTTACTATCTTCAGAAATCCCCCAATGAAAAACACCATTCATATCATTTTTTTGTTCATCCTGAATCATTGAAAAGACTTCGTCATGTTTTTTTAGTTCTCCTTTTTCATAGTAATCTAAAAAAACAGTCATTTCCTTTCCTTTATCATTATTTATTTCAAAACCACCATTATGTGCAAATAGTAAATCTAAAAATCCATCTGTTTTTTTTAAAGTACGCATAGTAGCATTGGGTAAACCTTTTACTTTTGGATTATCTTTATTACTAAAGTCAATATAATTAAAATGAATTAAAACTCCTAGAGCGACTATAGTAGATATAAGAATAAAGGATAGTAAACTTAAAACAATTCCTACACCCGTTCTTTTATAATTAGCTTTTCTAACTATTTTTTTGAATTCTTTTTCATTAAATTCCATAATTTTCATCCTCCTTTTTCAAATAAATTGCTTTCAATTTTTTTCTAGCCCGATATAGTTCGGTTCTCAAGCTTTCCTCAGGTCTATTTAGAATAAATCCAATTTCTTTAAAGGATAATTTTTGTTCATACTTCATTAATAATAAATTTACCTCTTTAGAAGATAGTTCTTCCAATGAAGCATATAGAATTGAATAATCTGCCTCAACGATGGTTATGTCAAAATCAGTATGAAAGTATCGTTCTATTATTTCATCGTATCTTTTTTTCCTTTTATATAAATTGTAAAATGAATTCAACGCAACTTTATACAACCAACTTCTTATTTTTTCAGAAGGAATAACGTTATCGATTTCAAGTAATTTTATGATAGCCTCTTGAACAATATCCTGAGAATCTTCAATAGATGATCCATTTTTCACTAAGAATTTTATTATTTCGTTAGATAACTCAAATAGATATTGTTCATAATGATTTAGCTTCACTTCATCCCTCCTCTACTTATATAACAATCGTTAATCAAAAATGTGAACAACTTATTATCTATTTATCATAACAAAAAAGGCAATGAAAACCGATTAGTTTTCATTGCCTTTTAGTTTTTCAATTAATTTCAAATACTTACTATATTATTTCTTAAAAATACCAAATGGTTTACCAACAGGTAAGAATGTTTTTCCAAAATGTGTATTTAAAACTGCAGCCCCACAACCATAAAATGAGACTACTGAAATACCTAATTCAGAATACGCTGCTAAATGATGCATAGCATCTTCCATAATACCTAAAGTAGTTCCTGCTAATCCAATAAATAAAAAGTCGATTAAAACAAAAATGGTGAATAAAACTTTATGAGTTTCCATAGCTCCAATAGTCATAAATAACGTAAAGATTAAGTAACCTACAAAAGCAATTCCTAATTGTTTTGAATCAGCATTAGCTGCCAAAGTTTCTCCAAATACACCGTTTTGAATCAACCATGAGAATCCCATAGCATACCAAAAGAATCCATAAGCAGCAAAAGCTGTTGCTCCAAATGTATTATTGTGTTTAAAATCATATGCTGCTGCCATTAATTGCGCGGAAGCCCCTAAAAAGATTGCCCATGGTAATACTAGGGACACCTCTGATGTAAAACCTAATTTTTGTGATGATGCGACTAAAGTTACCATAGCCAGTCCAAATAGCCCTAATGCAGATGGATCTGCTACAACTACTTTAATTTTTTTCTCGTTCATATTTTCCTCCGATACCAACTTTATCTTCTGTCTAACTTGATTCATTCATGCTGACAATTTAATATACATAACATTCTGAATCTTTTCATTATTTTTCAGTAATTCTCATAATATTTTCATATTATCAAAATAAAAAACCAACAAAGATAAACAATGTTGGTTTTTCTGATATTTAATAATTATTCAGCTGATTTTTTCTTTTTAGCTGCTTTTTCACGTTCAGATTTGTTTAAGATTTGTTTTCTTAAACGAATACTTTCTGGCGTTACTTCACAGAATTCATCGTCATTTAAGAATTGTAATGACTCTTCTAAAGAAAGAATTTTTGGTTTTTTGATAACTGAAGTTTGGTCTTTGTTAGCAGAACGAACGTTAGTCATTTGTTTTGCTTTAGTAATGTTAACACCTAAGTCATTTTCACGAGAGTTTTGACCAACGATCATACCTTCGTATACTTCTGTACCTGGAGCAACAAAAACTGTTCCACGTTCTTCAATACTCATAATACTATAAGTAGTTGCTTTACCTTGGTCGATAGAAACTAAGGCACCATTACGACGACCACTTACTAATCCAGAAATAACTGGTAAGTAAGAATCAAATGTATGGTTCATAATTCCGTAACCACGAGTTAATGACATGAATTCAGTTGAGTAACCAATTAATCCACGAGCTGGTGCTAAGAAGATTAAACGTACTTGACCATTTCCGTTATTAATCATATCTTGCATTTCAGCTTTACGAGTACCTAATGACTCGATAACGCCACCCATGTATTCTTCAGGAGTATCAATTTGAACTCTTTCAAATGGCTCACATACAGTTCCGTCAATATTACGGTAGATAACTGTTGGACGAGATACTTGTAACTCGAATCCTTCACGACGCATGTTTTCGATTAAAATTGATAAGTGAAGTTCTCCACGACCTGAAACAGTCCATTTATCTGGAGATTCAGTTTCTTCAACTTTTAATGAAACGTCTGTTTGTAATTGGTTTTGTAATCTTTCTTCAATTTTTCTAGCAGTAACATATTTACCTTCGCGGCCTGCAAATGGTGAATTGTTTACTAAGAAAGTCATTTGAAGTGTTGGCTCATCAATAAATAATACTGGTAAAGCTTCTTGATGTTCAACTGGTGTAACAGTTTCCCCAACGAAGATATCTTCCATACCAGAAACGGCAATTAAATCTCCTGATTTAGCTTCTTGAATTTCAACACGTTCTAAACCTAAGAAACCTAATAATTTAGTAACACGGAATTTCTTAACTTCGCCATCAAGTTTCATTAAGGCAACTTGGTCACCTACTTTGATTGTTCCACGGAATACACGACCAATACCAATACGTCCAACGTAATCATTGTAATCTAGTAATGATACTTGGAATTGTAATGGCTCATCGCTATTATCAACTGGAGCTGGAATATGATCTAAAATAGCATCATAAATATAATCCATTGTTTCTTCTTGATCTGCTGGGTTATCTGATGGACTAGATGTTCCATTTACAGCTGAAGCGTAAACTACTGGGAATTCTAATTGCTCATCATCAGCACCTAATTCAATTAATAATTCTAATACTTCATCCACTACTTCTTCTGGACGAGCAGTTGGTTTATCAATTTTATTAACAACCACGATTGGTGTTAATTTTTGCTCTAAAGCTTTTTTAAGTACAAAACGTGTTTGAGGCATAGTACCTTCATAAGCATCTACGACTAAAACAACACCGTCTACCATTTTCATGATACGTTCAACTTCTCCACCAAAGTCCGCATGTCCTGGTGTATCTAAGATGTTGATGTGTTTGTCTTTATAGTTAATGGCAGTATTTTTAGCTAAGATTGTGATTCCACGCTCTTGCTCGATTTCACCTGAGTCCATTGCACGTTCTTGGATTTGTTGGTGACCATCTAATGTATCAGACTGTTTTAATAATTCGTTAACCAATGTTGTTTTACCGTGGTCAACGTGGGCAATAATTGCCACATTACGAATATCTTCTCTTAATTTCACTATTGTAGATTCTCCTCACTCTTATAAACCAATTAGATAAACGATTTTATCTAATTTTACCGACTAGTCATTATAACAAAAAAAACCAATGAAAAAAAGTGAAAAGTTTTCATTTTCACACTTTTTTTTGAAAATCTTAAAGATTAAAAATATCTTCATATGTTTTTTTCGTTGCAACAACAAAATATTGACGCGCTCCTAGTATATCATAAGCTTCTCCATTTAGCTTAGAACTAACTAATCCCAAAGGTTCACCTAAAGCAATACCTGCTGCAAAATCCCAAGGAGATAGATTAGAAACATAAGCAACTTGTTTCCCACGAATCACTGCTAGAAAATCTAAACCAGCACATCCAAAGGTTCTAACGCCAACAGCTTCAAACCCAATTTTTTGAGTATTTAAGATATCTTTAGCAAACATAACACTGTTTGTTCCAATTAATCCTTCTCTAAGTCCTAGATTTTCTACTGTTTTAAGTTTTTCTCCATTTAAAAAGACACCAGTCTCATTCCCACCATAAGCAAATTCATCTTTTATCACATCGTAAATAAATCCCAATGTTGGTTTGCCGTCTTCAAAAATCCCAATCATAATACAGAAGTTTTCTTGTTGTTTTACAAAGTTTAAAGTGCCATCAATTGGATCGATAATCCAAATTCTACCCTTTGTAGAATCTAGCTCATCTCCTAATCCTTCTTCACCAAGAATCTTATCATTTGGATAGTTGTTACGAATCTTATTCACTAAAAATGCTTCTGTTTCCTTATCTACATTAGTGACCAAATCATGACGGTTGCTTTTTTCTTCTACTTGAATCGTGCCTTTAAGTTTCTCTTTTATCTCACTAGCAGCCTCTTCAATCCAACTTTTAACTTCAAACATCAATTGCTCTTGGGTCATTTGTCAAAATCCTTTCTGTTTAACATGCCAGTCTTCTGTTGACGGGCTTGTTTTACCACATGATACAAAGAATAACCTGATGCGTCTTCAAACTCACGACCTAATTGACGTTCTTCACCAATACTTTTGACTACTTTTTTAAAGTTATCATACACTTTTAAAAAGTCTTCAGCTGATACTTTTTTTTCATAAACTTCTTCTAACTTACTCCATAAATTAACAACTGACACCATTTCATCAGTAGTCCATTCAGGATTTAGAGGGTAATTATAATCTTCCAATACGCTCTCACCTTTTTTAAAAAATTTGTTATGTTTAGTGTATCAAACAAAGAATAAGCGAGCAATCCAAAAAGATTGCTCACTTAAAGATCTTGATTAATCTGGTTGCTGATCTGGGAAACTTATAGTAAAAGTTGTTCCTTTATCAACTTCACTTTCAACTTTAATTGTTCCACCGTGTAATTTCACAAGTTGATCAACTATTGAAAGTCCTAAGCCAGACTCTCCAAATTTGGTATTTTTTCTTGATGGGTCAGCTTTATAGTATCTATCCCATACATTTTTTACTTGATCTTCAGTCATCCCTATTCCTGTGTCGGTTATACTGACAACAGTCTCCATATAACCTCGGTAAATATTCACAGTTATTTGGCCATTCTCAGTAAACTGAATAGCATTAGTAATGACATTCACCATCACTTGAACAAATCGGTCATAGTCAGCGTACAAGTCAACTGATTCTACCGTTTCAAGAATTAATTCGTTGTTCTTCTCTTTTGCTTTATTACTTAATTGCTCTAAAATAGTTTCTAATATTTCAGTACCATTTAACTTTTGAATCGCAATGCTGATTTGGTTAGTTAATATTTTTTCATAATCTAAGTTTTCATTAACTAGTCGAATTAAACGTTTCGTTTCATTTTGCATTAAGCTGATACATTTGTCTTTTTGATTCTCAGGTATCGCATTATAAGCAAGACCTTCTAACAAACCATTTATAGTCGTTAACGGTGTCCTCATTTCATGTGCCACATCAGCCATAAAATTCCGTCTTCGCTCTTCTTGCCGTTCGATTTCTTTATGCGAATCTTTTAAAGCTACTGCCATCTGATTAAAGTCTTCGGCTAAATCATCTAGCTCGTCATTATTTTTAACTTCCAAATGGACATCAAAGTTTCCATTAGCGATTTGAGTGGTTGCCGTTCTCATTCGATTAATTCGATTCACTTGAAATTTCGCTAAGATATAGCTGATTATTAAAGCAATTATTGTAGAGATAATAAATCCTTTAAAAAGATTTTGAGTTAACAAACCAACACTTTCTTCTATTGTGCTATTAGGTTGCCATACAATAAGAATCCATTGCATTTCAAAATTATTAGATGAGAAAAATGGCTGCATGTGAACTGTCATGGTTGTTTTTTTCTCTCCGATAGAGTTATTTACCATGGTCTTTTCAATAGGTTTACCATTTTTTTTCATCTCAGTTAATTCTTCTTTAGAAACTAAATTTGACGCATTCACACCTTCTAAATTAGGTGGGTAATTGACAACTCTGTCTGGCGATAATAAATAAAAATAAACATTTTGATTCTCTGCAACTGCACTTGTCGTATCAAGAGACTCTTTGATGTTCCATTTATACTTAGTCATATTTTTATAAACAGTATCAGAATAACCTTTTAATTGTTCAAAGCTAGATTCTCTCACTGTATTTTTAGTAAATTGAGTGAAAAACATGCCGAATATAATAAGTACTGTCAAAATAATTGCGAAAAACGCAATCATTTGTTGAAGTAAATAGCGCATTAAGCACCGACTCCTGAATCATCGAATTTGTAACCAACACCCCATACTGTTTGAATCACTTGAGGCCCTACTTTTTCAATTTTTTGTCTTAATTTTTTGATATGAGCATCCACTGTTCGCTCATCACCAAAATATTGATAATCCCAAACAAGCTCTAATAATTTCTCACGAGAAAAGACTTGTCTTGGTTTTTTAGCTAATGTTAACAATAAATCAAACTCTTTCGGTGTTAATCCTTCTACTAATTTATCATCTAAATAAGCTTCTCGTGTTTTTGTATTCATTTTAAAATGATCTGTAATCACATCAAATTCATTATCTATACCATTAGCAAGGTTGGGTGATTCTTCACCTAAAACAGCACGTCTATGAAGAGCTTTGATTCGAGCAATTAATGTGATTGGACTAAACGGTTTAGTCACATAATCATCTGCTCCCATTTCAAGGCCTATCACTTGATCACTCTCTGAATCCCTAGCCGTCAACATGATAATTGGTACAGTTGAAGAGATTTTTCTGATTTCACGACAAACAGTTACCCCATCCATCGTTGGTAAGTTTAAATCTAAAGTAATCATGTCCCAGCTTTCTGGAGCTGTTAGAAATTCATCTAACCCATCCTTACCATCATATTTAAACGTCACATCCCACTCTTCATTTAAGAAAAACATTTTCATCATTTCTGATACTGATTCATTATCTTCAATCATTAATAGTTTCATTTATTTCTCTCCTTCTGCTTTATCAATAAATTTTTCTAAATTGCGTTCAATTGAATAAAAAACTCTTGTAATAGGTAATACAATGACAAATACTTCAATTAAAATAAATTGAGTATAGCCTGTTTGTTTTAACAAAAAACCAATACTAAAAGTAATAAGTCCTATTATTAAAAAATATTTAGCTGCTTGTTTCTGAGCATATGCATAGCTAGCATCACTAAATTTTGCTCGTTGTGTACGGTAACCGTACTTATTACTTCTCTTTTTGGATGGGATGACAAAATAGACACATCCAATAACGGAAAGTACTAGTCCTACAAAATAAAAAATCATTCTTTACACCAACCTTATTTAATACTTCCATTATACCTTGTTTCTTAATATTCTGAAATAACAATTAAATAGCTATTTTAATCTTATTATTTACATATTAATGAAAAAGTATGAAATTTCCATGAAATTATGAAAGTTATTACTTGATTATTCAAAAAAGATATGATAAATTAAATGTAGGAATTTTGTTACCATGAAAGTTTAACCTTTCTCAATAAAAGAGATAATCGAAAGGAGAATTATTATGGTATTTAACAATCAAAAAATTCAATATCGTATTACATTAGACACTGAGGCAAATATTTTTATTGTTTTTGATGCAAACAACGAAAACATTTCAGCTCAAGGTAATACTATTGAAGAAGCAAAAAGTAAATTAAATCAACTAGTTAAGGAGTAATCAACTGTGGACGATTCCAGCTATTGACGAAGGTATTCAATCATTTATAAATGGATGGATACCTTTTTGTTATGCAAAAAAACAATTTTAAGGGATTATTTCTCCTCAAAATTGTTAATAGCTTGTTTCATTATTTTATTTTTTGGATTCGGTAGTAGATGATTAATTCCAAAGGCTACAAACATACCAATAAAACTATCTACTACTCTTGCTAAAGCATATGAGTAAGATTGATTGTCAGGAATCATAAAAAGGATTGTTAAAAGCGTAGCACAACCACCCACTGTCCCTTCATAATTCTTCGTTGAAGATAACACCCAAATCAAAGCTACAATCAACAATGGTATTGTTATTAATTGAACCATTTTGCCATCTCCAAAGGTTTTAAAAATGAAAATAGCAACAACTGAAAATAAGGCCCCTAAAACATTCCCTACCACTCGATGCCGACCAAAACGCAATGTGTTGTACATATCTTCTCTTAAAGTAAATACTGCCGTAATTGAAGACACCACGTAAGTATCACGATTAAAAATAAAACTAATCAGAATACAAACAAAGACACTCAATCCAGTTTTAATATTTCTCATACCAATTCTCAACAAACTTCATCCCCTAATAACTTTTTATCCTTAACCGAAAATAAGAAGCTTTCTTAAATAAAATTAAGAAAACTCCTAGTCAACTTCTATTCTATGCCTAAAACTGAAAAAAAGCAAATAACCCTCTAATCTCGTAAAATCTTTTCCATTTTTTTACCCTTAGCCAGCTCATCTACTATCTTATCTAAGTATCTTATTTTTTGCATCAAAGGATCTTCAATCTCCTCCACGCGATAACCGCAAATAACCCCTTTTATTAGTGTCGCATTAGGATTAAAAGCAGGTGCTTTCTCAAAAAAAACTGTAAAAGTCGTGGTACCTTCTATAATCTCATGAATTTCCTCAGATGAGTACCCTGTTAACCATGTAATCACGGTATCCAATTCTTCCTGTGTGCGCTCTTTTCTTTCAACTTTTTTTAAGTATAAAGGATAAACACTTCCAAAAGTCATGTTAAATATTCTTTCATTAGCCATTTATATTGTAATCTCCTTTACTTTTATAGTCAGACTATCGCCTACTTCTTTATTCAGCTCTGAACGTATCGCTTTTTTGATTCCTATTATGTAACAAATACTACCGTCAGTATTTTTAACACCCATATTTACAATACTCCCTTGATAGGGAATGTCTTCAAATAAAACGTCCACTTTTACTCTTCCTTTACCAAATTCTTCTCGAATATCGTAAGGAAATATTACATAAGCACCACCCTTACCTACCTCAGAAGCATAGATTTTAGAATCAAAAACATACTCTTTTATCATTTTTTCACCTGAGCTTTTTCATAGTTTTCAATCCATTCATCAGCTGAAATCTTAGAAACTAATTCACCAATTAAGTTATATGGAATATTTTTAACATTTGTAAAACGAATGCAACTTTTACCCATGTTTAATTTAGTTGGCACCTGTTTACTATATTCTGTCTGAAACCACTCTAATAAATCACTGTTTCCCATAATCCCTAAGTGATACAGAGCTAAATGTTTTTTCTGAGCACCTAAAGAAATAAAAGGCAGTGGTTCATCTACTCTATTTAAATAACCTTTTGGATAAGATTTTAAAGGAATAACATAACTAATCATGTCGTATTGCATCACTTCTTCAAATCCTTCTGGTATATTATCTCTTACAACTTCTACTAATTGCCTAAAAGCATCGATTCTTTTTTCATCTATTTGATTAATATATTCTTCTACAGTCACTCATCACACATCCTTTTTCATTAAATATACCATGAAAATTCAGAATAAAATATCTAAATAGACTAAAGTCTGGACCAAAAATTAGTTTCTTTTACGCATTTATTCGTCTATAAAAATAGAGGATAACCTTTTAAAGTCATCCTCTTCATTTATTAACTAAATAGATTACTAAAGAAATCTTTGATTCCTTGCCAAAATTTAGCAAAACCACTCTTAGCTTTTTCTACATTTTCGTCAGATAATAAACTATCTTTAAATTCTTTTCCATTTTTAACTAAATCATCTTTAAAACCAGTTAACTGTTTAGCCATCTCAGAATCTGTTACAGCATCTGTATGAGTAAAAGCAACCATGTTAGAGACAATTTCTTGTTGTTGCTCTGGGGAAATAGCTTCAGCTAATCCATTGTTATTAATTTGTTGAATAACAATAGTTTCAACTTCTTTAACGCGTTCATCTTCTGATAATTTTGATAATTTATCATTTATTTTTTGTAACTCTAACTGAATATCAGCTAGCATAACTAAAATATTTTCTGATGAATAATCTGAGTTATCTTGATTAGTCGCGTCAATTCCTGCAACAACTTGCATTTGTTCTTGAGCTACTTCACGCTTTTCATCACGACTTTTTTGATCAGCATCATCACTAGCAGGGTCTACCTCGTCATAAATCTTATAAATACCCGCTAAGGCTCCACTACCATCCATGGTTCTTACACTACCAATACGAATGTAAGCATCATATACTCCACTTGTAATAGCTGCTGAACGATACATGGCTTCTGTACGAGCAGTAATATTTTCTGGTGTCACAATATCAACTGTTACACCTGTTCCTGATTTTGTTCTTGCAATTAATGCACTAGAATAAGCTTTAGAACTACTAGTAAATTCTGGCACGTCTGTTACATACTTAACTAGATCATTTCCATCAACCAAATAGTCATTATGCTTAGCAGTATCAATGCCTTTTAGTTCTTTGACATTGCCTAAATCTTTTAATAAGATTTCTTGAGTTTTTTGTTTTTCTTCTTCACTTAGGCCATTCCCAAGGGCAATATTAGGGACATCCCATCCTTCATCTTTAGCTTTTTCAGCTGCAAATGTTGTAGTGCCCATGCCTAAAGATGTTAAAAGAAGCATACTAAGTGCTGCTATTTTTAATTTTTTCATAAAAACCTCCGTTAGCTATATCAGCTATAAATTTATCATACCAATGAAAAGAGAATAATTCATCCTTCTTAAGACCAGTTTTACAAAAAATTCACATTCTTATAAAAAAATAAAGAGATAACACTAGTAATCTAGTATCATCTCTCATCTATTATCTTTTTTTCTTTTTACGACGTTTCTTCTTTTTATTCTTTTTATTCTTATTTTTGATAACCACATACAGAATAATCCCTAAAACGACTAAAATATTTAAAGCAATTAATAACCACACCCACCAAGCAATAGATTTATCATTTTCTAATTGAGTGTCAGTTTTATTCAGTTCATTAGCTTTATCTTTGTCGACAGTAAAATCAGATGTTAAGACCCATTCTTGTTTCTCAGCTTCTTCACCAGAACCTCTCCCAGTAATTGTCGCTTCGTAAGAATAATCTCCTGCTTTTAACTTCTCCCCATTTAGAAAAACTGGAAAATTCATCGTCGTGTTAGGCGCCATTTGCATCGAATCTTTCGAGTGCTCAAAAACCTGTTCCTTAGTTTTTTTATCACTAATTTTGACTTTAACTGACATATCATTTAAGAAAACACCAGAAACATTTCTAAACTCTGCTGAAATGGTACTTTTTGCATTTAACTGGCTAGGGGCTACCTTACCAATCGCTAATTCTGGATCTTGTAAAATTTCTTCCTCTTGTTGAATCAATAAAGCAATAACGTAAGAAAATTTATTTTTAATGCCAGTTTGACTAGACACTTGCTGAGTAGCGCTAGCTTTTTTCTCTTCAAAAGTTAAACCACCAGCTATCATGCCTTCCATTCTAGAGTCTGGCATCTTAACCTCAATATCCACTGTTTTTTCTGATTTTGGCGGAAGGACAATGTCTTTTTCAATCTTTACTAAATCAGATAAATCATGTTGTAAGGATGAATCTACCTCACCTTTATTATCGCTATAATCAACGACTCCATTTACATTTGTTTTAGCACTTGATACCCAAGCACTCAACTCCACTTTCTCATCTTTTGTATTCTTCAATTTTACTTGTATCTTCTGAGAATCACCTTGCTTCATCAAAAGATGAAAATAACCACTTTGAGCATCAATTTGATTTTTAGGTAAGACTGGTTCCGCTGAAAAACCTACTTCATTTGCGTCTACTTTCAAAGATAAACCTAAAAAGCTTGCCACGATAACAATTCCTATTAATAAAGATCTTTTTAAAAAGTTCATTTGTATTTCCTTCCATCTTAAATCATTTAACATACTTCAACTACTTACATTAAAGTAATTTTTCTCTTACTTCAATAAAAAGAGTCTGACAATCCTTGTCAGACTCCTTTAAGACTTCCATCAATTATGGAGCTGGTACCATTGATAATCTATAAGTTAATGTTGATTCGTAACTTGAAGATACTGGATTTGAAGAACTTGGAACAGATAATAAAACAGATGATTTAGCTGGATCGTTTTTACCCATTAAACCAATATTGTTATCTTTAGATTGACCATAAGATAATGTCCAAGTACCTGTACCTTTTCCTTTATCAGCAGACATAATAATGCTACTTTGTCCAGGGATTAATTCTAATCCACCAGTTACTTTATCAGTTGTTGCTGATAATTGTTTAACTAAATTTGTTGGAGCTAATTCTGGTTTGAATCCTTCTTCTAACATGTTAGGAGAGTTTAATGATCCATTACCTAAGTAAAGTTTAGCACCTGTTAAAACATCATTTTTAGCTGTTTTAAATTGGTCATTTTGAACGATACTTAATACCCAACCAGCGTTTGTTCCACGACGGTCACTTACTTGTACGTAGTTACCTCTTAAAGCATCTGATGCTTTAAATTGTTGTGGTTGAGCGCCATAAATCATATTTTTACTTTCGATACTTTGTTTACCAAATGCAAAACTTGATGCATAATCCACTGATAATAAACCACCAGCAGCGTTTCCTGGTTCTGATCCATCAGGGTTAACTGGTTTCATTTCGTCAATTGGATTTTCTGGGTCAATAGGTTTTACTGCGCCATCATTTTTCTCAAATGCAATTTCACCTTTAACGTTATAGTTAGCGTCTTCTCCTGGCTCTTCAGGTTGACCTGGGTCTACTGGAGTATCAGTGAATGGTAAAATTGTAATCGGGTTTGTTACAACGTTATCTTTATTTTGTTTCACGCGAATATTGTAGTTACCTTCGAATTCAGTGCTGAAATAAACAACTTGCTCAGCATTACCTTTAGCATCAGCTTGAACACTGAATTTTTCTGAATAACCAATTGGTAACCATTCACCGTTACCAACTTTAGTTTTAGCTACTTGTGAACCTTGAGTAAATCCATTTTGAGCAGTTGGTGTATATAATCCTAATTGGTAGTTATCAGCTACCGCATTTGGAGCTAAACCTGTTACTTTAACTGTTACTTTGTTTTCTTTTTTAGCTTCTGGTTTTCCATCTAATACTAAAGAAACATTTCCTGTTGAAGGAACTTCAGCTGTTGATGTTGAACCGTAGCTACCTGGTGCAAATGTACTACTATCATACCATTTGTATCCATTTGCTGGTGCTGACCAAGGCTCTTTTTGAGGCTCAGTACTTTTAGCTGGTTCTTCAAAGTCATGTAAAACTGTTTTTGAAGATAATTGAATACCTGCATTTTCAAACGTATCATAATCTTCTTGCTCACTTAACCAATCAACTAAGTTTACTAATAACTTAGCATCGTCTTTTTCTTTCCAACCATCATAAGTTTTCTTGTTTTTACCGTTTTCGTCACGTTTGTATTTTGGTGAAGAATCTTCTACTGGTGAAGAGTCACCGATGAAAGCTGCTTTACCTTTTTCTTTTTTACTGATTGCTACATAAGCACCTTCTTCAATTCCACCACCATTATAAACACCTTGGTCTACAGAAGGGCCCCATTTATTAGCGCCACTTGTAAGTCCTGTTGGAGGATAAACTAAACCTTTAGCGCGAGTAGGATCTGTAATAGCTACTGTTGAACCAGCGTGTAATCCAACTGATTGAACACCATTTAAGATACCAAATGCATCATTTAAAATCCATTTACTGCTGTCGCTAATATTATCTAAACCATTATATCTAAAACGAACTCCAAATGTTTCGCTTAACCAGTCGCTACTTTCAACACCTTGCATTGCTTCAGAATTTTTTTCTTCAGCAGTCATGTCTTTTGTCATATCTTCAAAAGCACCACGACGGTATCCGTTGAATGCTTCACTAGCATCGATTCTATTTTTGTTACGGTCAGCGTTATAGTGGTCACTGATGTAGAATACAGATCCTCCACCTGCTACATAATCTTCAATGGCTTGTTGCTCAGAAACTTTGTATGGAACGTTCGCCTCTGGTAAAACAAACACATCATACTCTTTTAGGTCATTTAATGTGATTGGCGTTGTTTTACGTAATTCTTTTACGTAATATCCCGCATCAGCTAAGCCATTTCCAAAATCTGAAAACGCTCCATCTATAACCCAATCTGCAGCTCCTGCAGTTTGTGCATGAGTATTGTCAAATAGTACTTTTTGACCATTTGGTTGACTCGGTTTAATCTCTGGTGCTGGATCTGACGCAGTTTCTGCCCCTACTGGCATTGTGAATAATACTGCTCCTGAAATCACAGCAAGTACCATTTGGTGTAACTTAATTTGTTTCATTCTATTCTCTCCTTTTTTTTGATACAGGAGGAGTATAGCATAGAAATGTAAAGGAGCTGTATAGTTATTGTAAAAATAAAGAATATTTGTTATTTAATGTATAAATATTGAAAATTCTTTATAATAAAAAAATGTAATCGTTTCACTGTTCGGTTTTTACTTTTCGTAATCACACCTACAATAATAATTAGTATTTTTCTTTATAGTGCATTTCATTTCAACTTGTCTAAGAATCAATGAATACACGTCTACCATACTTCTATTTACATTTTAAAGTCAAAAAAACAAAGACTGACAAAATTGCCAATCTTTGTTTGATTAATCTTATTTTAGACCATAAACACCTAATTCATATATTCTTGTTGCTGAATCTGCGCCTTGAGTTGGTTTGTCAGTCGTAAATCTAACAAATTGAGCTTTAGTTGCTGCAAATGTATCAACTGTTTCAGCTTTTTCATTATTAATGATACGAGTCACTTGAGTAAACTCTTTACCATCTTCACTGACTTCAATCGTGTAAGCTCTTGTATTCATATCTGGCGCTTCTCCACCTGCTTCTGCATGTCCAATATGAACTTCACTAATCGTTTTCACTTCACCTAAGTCAATTGTAATGTTGTGTGGTGGATTACCTGTCGCACACCATTTAGTATCTAATTTACCATCTAAAGCAAATTCTGGTGCTTCACCGTCATTTACAAATGATGATGCTTCTGCTTTAGCACCTTTAGAAAGTAAGGCTAAATCACCTTTAGCTTTATCATCTACGGTAATTAGATTTTCCATTTCAATTGGTGTTTCGCCTGAATCATTTTTAGCAGTCATTTTAACTGTATAAGTTCCTGGTTTATCAAATGTAACGGCTACTTCGTTTTCTTCGCTTGTTTCAACATCCCCACCAGTAAATTCCCATTTCACACTATCAGTATTAGTAGATGAAGTATTGTTGAAAGTTACTTTTTCACCTGGAGCAATTAACGTACGAGAAGCAGTAAATGATGCTTTTGGAACTGTGTTATCTGGCCATTCCATTGCGACAGCTTTAGATGCTTTTCCGCGTTCACCATTTGTATTAACAGGAATGACTTCAAACTTAGTTTTGGTCACTTTTTCTTGTCGCTCTAAGGCATTCACATAGAAGTTATTCGATACTGTCGTTCCTAAGAATGAACGTGTATCATCCTCATTAACACGATAAATTTCATAAGAAGCTAATGAATCAGATTCAATATCATCCCAAATTAATCTAACACCAGCATAATTGCTTTCTTCTTCGTCAAATATTGCATCTTCAACTTCTAATCCACTTACTGATAATGAGTCATTTTTCATTTTCGGTTTAACTGCAAGTTGTCCAAATTTAAATTCATAGGTATCACTTGTTTCTTGAGCTGTTAATTCATAATCAATAGCTGTTACGGTTTTATTAGCTGCTTTTTTAACATCAAAAGTAACAGTCGTCCACTCTTCACCGATTGCTTTATCAGCTTTAAATGATTCTGTTTTGCCATCATCATATGTTAAAACAAGTTTAACGTCAGTTTTTTCTGAAGCTTTAGCTGTTGTTGTGAAAGTTGTTTCTTTATCAAATTTTAGTTTTGTTTCATATAATTTCATTGTACTTGGTTCGTTTTTATTCATCGTTCCGCGTAATTTCAGTGAGTTACCACCTTGGTAAGCATCCGTATAATCCATTGTCACTGCAAGATTATTACCTTTTCCATGTTTAAAGTTCCAACGATGTGTTGGCATAATATCTTGCATACTGCGGTTGTTCCACTCCATACTAGAGACTTTTTCACCATCAATAAAGTAGTTGTAACCATTTCCTAAATTAAAGTTCGTCGTAAATGGTAGGCTAGTAATTGCTGTTTGCTCTACTGCAAATGTTGAAATACCAGGCCATTCTCCCTCTTCAGGTAGTTTCCCTTTAGTAGCATCTTGCTCTCCATTTACCCAGAAAACATTTTCTTTTTCTTGGAATTCATCTGGATTACTTGATGAAGCATATGTCCATGATGGCACGTATAATCCTAAAGATGTTAAAGGTTTACCTGCATCATCTGTAAATAAATCCCATTTAACAGGTGTGGCATAACCATTTTCTTGTACATCAATCCCTGCAAATAAATCATACGGGTTAACATCAATTTCTTTAGCTTTTTTATTAGATTTAGTTAATAGTTCTTCTTTAGCTAATTCATCTGTACTCCACCAGAAATTTAAAAACATACTATCTGATAAAGGCTTCATATCAGCATCAACCATATAAGCTTTATTCTCATCAGTTAACGCATTTTGCCAATCCATTTTACCTTCTGATGTCATTGAGTCATACCACATAATATCTTGTTTATCATCTGCTTTTTCTTTAAATTCAGCAATTAACTCTTGCATTAAATCGGCATGTTTCTTCGTTAAGCCACCTTCTTTAGGGGCTTCTTCTTTTTTGCCTTCCTTAGCATCGTCAAAACTTGTTACTTCAGTATCAGTTTCTTGATTGATAAACCAACCATCAAATCCGTAAACATCAGCTACTTCAATCATTTTATCAACAATTGGAAATTCACCATTGTCATCTTTTTCTAAAAATGTATCCAACCATTCAATTTTCCCACCATGTGCCGTTTGAGGGAAAAAGATGGTACCTAAAACAGGAACCCCATTTTTATGAGCAGCATCAATCACATCAGGACTTGGTGGAACAATAATCCCTTCGCCAGATGAACCTCCCCAATAAACTAATTGATCAATATATTGCCAGTTAGAAAACACATTAGCATCAAAATTATTTAATCCTCGCGGTGCATTTCCACTTGTACTGCTATTCATAATCGATAATGCAACCACTTTCATTTCTTCGTTTTGCGTATCGTTTGATTTTGGTAACTCTTTCTTATCAACACGATCTGCTAAGGGAATACGACTAACATTATATTTTGCATCTAAATCTTGGTTATAATCCCATGCTAATAAGTCTTCTGGGAACCAATACGATGATTCAGGTTGATTGTCCATCCCTTTATCCATTGTTGCTTTTTCTGTTTCTGAAAACTTAATATTACTACTTGTTTTAGCGTCATCTTGACTACACGCGGCTAAACCAAATGATGCGGCGGTTAAAAGTACTAAGGCTGATGTACTTTTTAAATGTAATTGTTTCATTTGTCTCCTCCTGTTATTTAATAATCTTCTAAACAAGTATAACGCTTTCATTTTTAACAATTAATGATCAAATTAAAGGTATTATGTAACAAATTAAACTTAAATAAAAAAACGTTAGTCACTTTTACAAGTTAATAACGTTTTAGACATATTTATATTTTTTCTTTTAATATCTCAACAATTCTTTTAGAAGCTGTGCCATCACCATAAGGATTGCTCGCTTCTGACATTTCTTTATATAACACGTCATTTTCTAATAGCTCTTTAAAATGGCTATAAATAACTTCTTCATCTGTTCCGACTAGTTTCAAAGTTCCAGCTGCAATCCCCTCAGGTCTCTCTGTTGTGTCACGCATAACAAGAACAGGTTTTCCTAGTGAAGGAGCTTCTTCTTGAATGCCCCCACTATCAGTTAAAATAATATGACTTTTAGCTAATAAATTATGGAAATCAACTACTTCCATTGGTGGAATTAGTTTGATGCGATCAGTTCCTTCAAAAACGTCATCTGCTAACTCTTTAATCATAGGATTCATGTGAATCGGATAAACCACTTTAATTTCTTCATGCTCATCAATAATTCGTTTTACTGCTTGGAACATATGCTTCATTGGTTCTCCGTAATTTTCTCTTCGGTGAGCTGTTAAGACAATCAATTGACTATCTCCAACCCAATCAATGATTGGACTTGTATAGGATTCTTCAACAGTTGTATTTAAAGCATCTATTGCCGTATTTCCTGTCACGTAGATACTAGCGGCATCTTTTCCTTCATTAATTAAGTTTTGCGCCGCTTGTTCTGTTGGCGCAAAATTAAGCGTAGAAAACAGACCGACTGATTGACGATTAAACTCTTCTGGGAACGGGGAATAAATATTGTAGGTACGAAGACCCGCTTCAACATGTCCCACTGGGATTTGTAAGTAAAAACTAGCCAGTCCTGCTGCATAAGTCGTACTCGTATCACCATGAACTAATACAATATCAGGCTGCTCTTTTTCTAATACTGGTTTTAATTTTTCTAAAATGTTAATGGTCACATCGAATAAATCTTGCTTATGTTTCATAATTTCTAAGTCATATTGTGGTTTAATATCGAATATTTTTAACACTTGATCAAGCATTTCGCGATGTTGACCTGTCACACAAACAATCGTTTCTATATCTGATTCTTTTTCAAGTTCTTTAACTAAGGGTCCCATTTTAATTGCTTCTGGTCTTGTCCCAAAAATAAGCATTACTTTTTTCATTCGTTTCATCCTTTGTCTTACTACTATACTTAATACAATCTATTGTACTGAATAAGGCTACCCTTGACAAGGATAGCCTTAGTTTATGTTATAGCACATTAGCAAAAAAACTTGCCATTTCCAAAGTAATACTATATGGAACACGGTGTCCATCATTAGTTGTATTAAAACTCATCTGCTTTCCGTATGGCGTGTCTCTATGCTCTTCGTAGAAATCAAAAGTCGGTTGATACGGTACCATGTCATCTTTTAGACCATGCCAAAAATGAAAAGCTCTGCCATTGATTACTTCTGGTTTTAAAGATAAATCATATTCTTTCATTCTTAAGAAATCTGTTGCTAATTCTTTTGGCAATTCCTCTAATTCAAAGGCTTCTTTAGCAACAATCTCCACAAAATCATGAAAATTAGGGGCACCCATTAAGCAATCTCCTGCTTTTACCTCAGGATAGGTTGCCATAATACCACACGTTGTAATACCACCCATAGAAAGTCCAGTCACGCCAATTCTATCTTTATCTGTTACTTTTCTATTGACTAAGTCTTCCATCAAAACAGCAAACTCATCAATACTTGCCATCACAATATTGGCAAAGTCATCAAAATGCTCTGTAATTGGTTGTCCATCGCTACGTTCTCCATGAAACATAGCATCTGGAATGATAGCTCTTATATTTTGTTGAGCTACTTCATAACCATTCACTAAAACTGACTCTTTACAGTTTGTCCAACCATGATAAAAAAAGACAGTTGGCAATACTTTATTTTTTAATTCCTCTTTAACAATTTCTAAATAAGGCAATCCGTTTACTTCATATCGTTCAATTTGTATCACAAGACTTCTTCCTTCCACCTCGGCTAAGAGTTATTTAATAACAATCACTATATTATTATAATACTACACTTTCTTTTTATAGTTAGTTATTTAGACTTTCAAAATCACTCTTTAAAATGGACATTATAATTTCATCATAAAACTTTCCTTTATAACAAAGTGCTTCTCTTAACACACCTTCTTGAATGAAACCAACTTTTTCATACGCTTTTTTAGCTCTTAGATTGTGGCTAAAAACTTCCAGTTGCAAGCGATTTAGTTTTAAGGTGGTAAAAACATGTTTTTTGACTAACTCAATTGCTTCAGTTCCTATTCCTTTTCCTAAATAATCAGTATCATTCATCGCTATTCTAAACACAGCTGATTGATTCGTATTGTCTATGTCAAGAATGGATAACTCGCCAATCATCACATCTGTTTCATTTAAACAAATGGCATAGTCTTCTCGACTTTCATCTTGTTTTATTTGCTTAATGTGAGCTTCAATCTCTTGAACACTATACTCCCGAGGTGTTCCAGTCATTAAACGGATTTCTTCAATTGTTGTTCCTTTTTGATAATCTAGAGCATCAGTTGATTCTATGGCTCTTAAATAAATACGTGTACTTTTCATTCTCAATCCCCCCTCGTATCTATCATAAAATAATCTACATCAAAAAAGTAGGTATAGTTTACTTATTAAGCAAACTATACCTACTTATTTTTTATAGACAATCTTTCTAACTGTCTCTTCGGATAAAAAATATTCTTGTGCTAGACTTGTAATCGTGTTTTTTGATTGGAATTTCTCTTTTATTTCACGATTTCTTTTTTGAAATTTTTCTTTTGTACCACTTTTTTCTCCCCAAGCTTGATGTTTATGAGCTGATTTAGGGATATATAAAGTAGCTCCTTCAATATAGAATTGTAATTCTTTTAATAATTCTTTAGGCAAAATATCTTCTGCTCGTTTGTACTCCATGCTTCATGCACTCCTTATATTGTTATATCAATATAGGTGCAAAGCTTAAAGTAACACGGGTGATTGGCATTTTCTCCCCATACAAAGTATCACCGACTAATTACTTAAGGCTTTGCATGAGTTTTTCTTAAATTATTTACCATAAAGATACCTACTTTCTAATCATGACTAATGGATATAAAAGTGATTATTATCATCCATCCCTAAAATAATCCCTGAATCTAATAAAATTTCTTGTTTAAACGGTTTTGATTTTTTCTCTGAGAACAACCATTTTCTTTCTAAATTAACTAATAAAACAAATACTTTATTTTCTGTGTCTGTCATAAAAGATAATCCATCTTCTGTAATATCACTATTGAACATACTTTGTAGCCCTGATTGAATAAGTTGTTCAGCTACCTCTAACTTATTTGGTACAACCAAACTCATTTCAGATAACTTCAAGACACTTGAGCTGTCAAATACACCTTCTAATTCAGGACTTGTTTTCGAACGCTCTATCAATTCAACAATGTTACCAGAAGCATCTTCAAAGTAAACAGAAGTACAGCCAGAATTACCAAATGTTATTTGATCTTTTCCGTCTTCTAAAGATAATGTCACTCTTTTACTCAACCACTGTTTAGCTTCTAATAATCTCCCAGTTGGAATGTCAAAAGCAAAATGATAATACGGTGCTTCAGCTAATTCTGATGCTTCAAATATTAACTTACTAATACCAACAATAACTTCAAATGAAGTCTCTGTTTGATTTTCTATCTGAAATCCTAAAACTGTCTCATAAAAATGTAAATTCTCTTTAAGATAGTTTGTTTGTAGTCGTGTTTGTATAATTTCCATGATCCATCTCCTAAAATAATGATAGTTCTTTAATCATAACATAAATAAGGAAACTAATAGTTTTTGAACCCTCTAATAATTTTTAAATTGATTATAATAAGAACTAGATTGCTTGACTTGCTTAAAGACAACATACATATAAATAACTACGGGAAATAGAATAACAAGTAAGGAGCGGTCAGTTTGTTGAAGATAAGTAATATTAGAAATGAGATACACTAATAAAGCTTCCACAATCAAAAAGAAGCCTGTTAAGTAACACACTTTACTTGCATCTTTTCCAACCTTTTTATCATCTAACTGAGCCCTAACTTTTTCAGATAAATCATTATACCCTGCTATCAACATTAACCATTTCCCTTTACTAAATTGATAACCTAATATAAAACAACCAACAATGACAGCAATAACTATTAACACAGCAAAACTAAAAATCACTATATCTAACATCAACTATCATTCCTTTCTTGTTTCCGTATTAACTGCTTTAAGACAGGATCTAAATCAAAGCCATTATTCAGACTTGAATAGATAGAACACAAGACGAATAACTCTTTTCCCATAAACTCTCGAAAATCAATCATTCCTGATGACGCAGGAATTAAATGATGACCATGAATTACTCCTAAAATATTGTAATCAGAGAAAATTTGAGCTAACTGACTATTCTCACATACCCATTCCTTCTGATAACTTGAACTATCAGGTGATAATAAACTTAACTCATTAAATAGTGGCGCATGAGAAATAATTACCGTTGGAATGTCTCTATCACCATCTAATAACTTAATCAACTTACTGGCTAATATCTTTTGGACTAAAAATCGTTCCTGTACATAGCTAACTGGCACAGTTAATCCCAAGTACCGAACGCCTTCATGATAAAAAACATCATTGTTTAGAAAAGTGATATGAGGATATAGTTTTTCTAACTCTGCTTTACACAAGTCATAGCCTTCTTCATCCGTTATTTTCAAAACACGAAAATCTTTATCGTCAACATTAAATAACCCATCCTGCCATTCTTTAGAATATTTCTTGGAATTTTGCTTTACACATTGGACAATATCATGATTACCAATAACTGCGATACCCTGTAATTGATCGTTGGGTATAGGTGGATGAACTGTTTTTTCATGAATTAGATTTCCAGCAAAAATATTGAAGTTCGGTGATTCTAGCAATAACTCTCCTGTGTTAGATTGAATATCAGAAACGACATTAATCAAATTATCCGTTCGATTAGGATGTACCAAATCGAAGTACTCTTGAATCTCACTTGGATGTTTACTATGCGCTTTGTAATCTTTTCTAATCGTCATTAATTCCGTTAATTGAGCTTGTGATAACTCACTTTTTCTCAGCGTTAAACCATAAGGAACCTCAAGTAAGGCAAGCTCAGTATTATAAGCATCAGTTAATGAATTGTTTTCTTCTATTAATAGCTGTTGAGTTGATCCAATGGACAATGGCAATGTTTCTTTTGTTTGTTTTAAAAATGTTAGCCACTCATTTATGTAGCCGTGAATTCCAGTTTTCATATTAAACTGATATAAAAATTTGTAAGGTAAAGTAGCTGAGAGCGGTCCTGTTTCATCATGTTGTAATAACCGACCAACTACTTGAATTTTAAAATAAATATCTTTTTCTAGGAAACTAAGTTCATGTAAAACTTCTGGACTAGTCGATTCATATCGTTCCCCTGTTACTTGGAAAAGGGCTAGCTTAACATATGTACTTAAATTTTCTTGATGTTTTAATAAGTATTCATCTAAAAATTCAGGATTTTGATTATATAATAAGGTGGCTGTTTCTATGTATTTTCTAGAGGTGTCATAAGGAATAATTGAAAAGTATAAATCATCTTTTTTAGTAATGACAATATCCTCTTTTTGTTTATCGAAAACAAGTTCAAAACTTTTATTTTCTAAAATGATTTTGTTTCGACTTCTACGTTTATTCTTCGGATTATTATCAATGTAATGATTGATTATTTGTAATTCTTGATTGTCTGCCATATTATCCACCTCAACTTTCAACCATATTTTACCATCTATTAGTCAGAACTTCACTCACTAACTCAATCAAAAAAGAGACATCCCTTAGGCTGTCTCTTTCACTATTATTTTTCTAGTACTTTTTGACAAATTTGATGACTTAATAACACATTATCTTGTCTTAACACAGACTTATCTCCTGTTTGCAAGAAAGATAAAAAGGCTTTAACCATGCCATCAAACCCTCTTGTTACAAGTGTTGGCGTCCAATCTGACGTGTTTAAATGTTGAATATGTTTAGGTGTTTCTACAGTTGTTTCGCCTAAATTAGTCACTTGAGTAATCCCATCAGGAGAAGTACTACGGAATATTTCAGTATGCGCCCCACTCTTCATATCCATAGAAACAATCGCTGTCGTTTCTTTAGTTGCTAATTGGACAATCGCGTATTCTAAAAGCTCATCTCCAACCATCTTAATGGATTCTATCTTTATATCAGAATCATCTAATAAGTAGACTGCTGTATCAACTAAATGTAAAAACATATCATTAATGCCAAATTTTGGCGTTTTTTCAGCAAAAGCTCGATTTTTTTCTAAGTAAATAACTCGTTTATTTTGTTGCTCCTTAATAGCAGCAACACTAGGGGCGAAACGACGATTAAAACCAACCATTAACATCACATTATTTTCTTCAGCAAGTGATAATAATTCAGTCGTTTCTTCAAGTTCCTCACTTAATGGTTTGTCCATAAACACATGAATACCGGCTTCTAAACACTGTTTTGCTAGCTTGTAATGGGCAACCGTGGCTGAATGAATAAAACAAGCATCCACCCTTAACTCGATTAAATCCTCTAAAGATTCACAAAAATGAGTAAAACCAAAATCATTTTTTAATATCGCTTTTGTTTCTTCATTTTGACTAGCAAAATAATAATCTATTTCATGACGATTTGCTGAAATAACGGGAAGGTAAGCTTTTTGAAAAATACCACCTAAACCAATAATACCAATTTTCATCTCATCTCTCCTTAGTAATCTATCTTTTAAAAATGTACCATTAATTAAGTTGTTTTCCTAGAAATAAGCAACACAAAATCTTATAGTTCATTTATCTTTTATAATGTCTTGCCATAGCACCAGCCCAATTAGTAACTTTTGGTTCGTTAGCTAGGTTAAGTACTTCGATTTCTCTATAGCGAGTTAACTGTTCAAAATCTTGTTTCATTTCAGCGTAAAAAGGAACATCCTCTAATTCTTCTAGAACTTCTTTTGCTTTTTGAAACTCTATACCACGCCACGGATTTCTTTTAGGCATTTGACACAACTCTTAAAAGTACAACACTTTCTCTTTATCTGATAACACATGAACCTTAACTATTTTTTCGTCAATCTTGATATACATCCTGACACCCTCATTCTTGATTTTTTATCAAAAAAAATAGCCACTTATGAAGTGAGCTAAACTAGGTCTCACCATGGAATTACGACTGGAGCACGTTACTAAAGGCACGTTGCTGTGAGGTCTTCGTGTCGTATCACTACCTCAACTCTTCATAGATTGGATATTTAATTGATAACTTAGTTTAGCAAGATTTACATATGAATGCAAATGGGATATCAACATAAAAATGAGTGAAATCATGTTATAATACGATTGATAAACTAAAAAAGAAGGTATTATTATGTCTAACACTCTATTTATCGCGGTATTAAGTATTTTTATTCTTTATATTATTTTCAAAATTTTGAGCGTCTATCAAGAAAATAAAAAATTGAACCTTAGTCTCAATGCATTGAAAGATAGAAACAGCGAACGAGCTAAAACATTCTTGCTAACAAAAGAAATAGATGATTTGATGATAGACACCACGAATCACTTATTTAAGTTTAAAGGACAAATCCAATTATTTTCTTACTCTGAACTATTAAATTTTGATATTCGATTAGATAATAAACTACTCGGATCAGCTGAGGATTCAAACCAACTATTTACAATCCTTGTAGATAGTTTAAATGACTTAAAAGAAATAGAGCGATTAGATCTAGTTTTTTATGTGGATGGATTAAATAAAGGACGCTATACACACCAATTTTTATATCACCCTATCAAAATTGAATCTGATGACTATGAAGAATTTATTCATCAAGTGAATCAAACAATTTTTCAATTTTATCTAATAAAAAGCGAATCATCTCAGGCATAGAGATGATTCGCTTTTTACATTGAGGTTATAAATATTTTCTCAAGATAACTCTGAAATTTTTAAACATTATATAGGCTTAAAACCTCGTTGTAGCATTTTATTTTGTAGGAAACTATTTAACTCTTCCCAATTTTGTTTTGCATAAATATCAGAAAAATAGAAATATTCGACATCATCAACATTGGGATAACTATCTGATATTACCACATCCGCATCATTGATATCATGTACAATTTGAATCGCATTTTCTTTATATGAAAATAAAATAGTGGACTCAAGTATGAGTTTAAAATGAGGTTTATAAGTAAATTCAATATATACTTTTATAGCACTTCCATTTTTGAATAACACAAAGGGGGATGATATTTCAACTATTCTACGAGCATAATAATTAAGTGAATCCCCTTCTAAATAACCTTGATAAAGTTCTGATAACTGATTAAATGATTTTCTTTGTAATTCTAATGGAAACTGTCTCATGGAAAATTCCAAACTAAATTTCCACATTGGAAAATACTTAAATATAATAGCTCTCACCACTAATTCATAAATAAAGTAATATCTATTCTCTAAATATACATAATTAAAATCAGTTAATATATCTAATGAAGCTAATGCCAACTCTACAATTTTATTTCCTTTTAATTTAGAAAATTCAGCTCCAAAAAACATTTTTTCTTCCATCGTTAAATACTCAGGCAGTATATGATTTACTAGAAAGAGTAGGTTACATAATTCATTTTCTATTTCTTCTTCATCTAAAGATGTATTGTTTTTCATATAGTTAACAAGTGACTTTAATTGTATTCCATCTTTAAGAAGTGAGAATATTTCTACTGAAGAATCATCAAATCTCTCTGTTTTCTTACCTTTCTCAATGGCCATCATATAAATAGAATCTATCATTGAACGCTTATTTTTATTATTATTAGAAAAATTTCTATCTTTCATGTAATTTGTAAAATTTTGAAGAACTTCTATTTTACTCTGAGAGTACGACTGAAACGGCCATTCAAAAGTACTGTATCCATATATACAGCAGTAATAATGCATCAAACGGATTTCAGTTTCTATGCCAACCAATTCTATACTGTTATCATTTTTTTGAATGATTACATTGACTTCCATTTGTTCCAAAAACTCATTTAATGAATCAACTAGTTTGTAAGAATAAGATTGACTATATACTAACTCATTAGATAGTTCTGCTATAGAACTTTTTCTATTTTCTAACATATACATCATAACTAAGAATGAAGATGAATTTTTATAATAGTTAGTTCTAATCGTGTAATAGGTATTCGTATAGATAATACTATCAAATGTTGGACCAATGTAGTAATTATGGTCTCTATGAATTAGTTGAAAGGATTCATTACCTTCTACATCATTAATTTCTTCTTTTAATTCCTGAAGTAAACTTTTGGCTACTCTTTTTGTGATATTAAACTTTTCTTCCACCATCAATAAAGTAATATGATTTTCTTTAACAAACATTGAAAATATTTCTAGCTTAAGGACTTGTTTTTTTGATAATAAAAATTTTTCCCATTTATTTTGCATCAGGGTTTCTTCCTTTTCGATAGTATATTGTTATTATAACAAGTTTTACTGATATTTTTACAATAACTACTCTCTTTTAACCCAGCAATCACCAATTTCATCAACATGAAACTCATAAGCATCTAAACATAAGAATGACATCAATTTTTTTATCTCAGATTCAGTAGTTTTCCAATCTCCAACTACTGAAAAATAGGCAGTCTTTTTTCTCGAATAGTAAACAGCGACATTAAACTCAATACCATCCTGCCACACATTATCAATAATACTTCCAGTATTTCTTACTACTTTTTCTTTTGGATTAACTAAGCATAATACTTTTTCTTCTAATATGGATGCTATTTTAATTGGTCCTAAAGATCGTTCTAAAATATTTTTTAGTTCTGCTTCTGTTGTTCGTTCAGGAACAATCAATGTTTTATGAAAATAATGGTTCCATTTATTTGAATCTACTCTAACCTTTACTAATTTATGAATATGTTGATAAAAATAATTTTCTCTTAATAACATGTCTTTTATCTCCCTTATTAAATTAAAAAAAGGAATAGGTTCGACCTATTCCTTTCTTTTTACAAAATAAATTAATAGACCTAATACATTAGCAATGATAATAAAAGCTAAAAACATTTTAGTAAATGAAGAAGATTTCCCTTCCACATTAACGACTACATTATTCTTGTCTTTATTCTTTTCAGCAAATTCTTCCAGGTTCTTTTTTGTATAGTTAAACTCATATGTCTGTTCCACATTATCTACAATCGTTACAAATTTATAGTTTCCATCGATAATCTCAGTACCGTCTTTTAAAGGTACACTTAATCTTGTTTTTGATAATGATGTAAGAACTACTTCGTTAGTAGAAAATTCACCTTCTGATATAATTTCTTCTTTTGGGTTATATAACTTGTAACTACCTTTGTCTGCATAATGTAAAAACGGATTATTATTTACTAAGTAATAATCTAAATTCGTCATATCTTTAGTAGCTGAAAAGCTAAATTCATCATACGTGTTAGCTTTTTTCTCACCAAACTCTGTCATCTTTAACCTAACATTAACAACCTTCTGATAAACCTGAATCACATCAACTGAGTTCTCATTTTTTTGAGTGTCTAATACTTGTGCAAAATTGATACCACCTAATACTTCCCCTTGTATTTCAGTAGGTATTTTTATAGATATTCTTACCTGCGTACTTTCGTTAGCATTAATATCTATGGTTTTACCAGTGATTTCTTCTTTTCCTAAATAAATCTTTACATAGTTTTGTAAGTTGTATGTTTCATTTAGGTTATTTGGAGTTTCTTCAACATAGTCTATTGAACCATTATTGGAAATAGCTATTGATGGAAAAACTTTTACTTCAATTGTTTCACTTCCAGTATTTGAAATTTTAGATATAAAGTTATATTCTTTTCCTACTTCTGGTTTAAATCGAATATCCTTATCAGAAGTTGAATACTCATTAGCTTCTAGAGTGACCTCAAGCAATGAAACTCCCGCAGTTTCTTCTGCCCTAACAATACTCCCTAATAGAAATAAAGATGCTATTATCATAAATGACAAATACACCCTTAAAAGAGTGTATTCGTTTATTCTATTTTGCATCTAATTAAGCTTCTGGTGTTTCTTCTTCAGTTTTTTCTGAAGCTGTAATTGTTACGTTGTACGTATTAGCTTTTTCGCTATCAAATTTAGTAGCATCTAAATTAAAATCAAATGATTGTTGCTCTGTTTTTTTAGTTGCTTGTGGTGCAATAACTGAGAATTTTGATTCTTCCATTGATAAACCTGTACCTTTAGCAGTAGCAGTAATATCCACTTGTTTTTCACCAAAGTCTTTATTTTTTAATGTTGCGTCAATAGCAACAGAACCTGTTAATGTTTCATTATTTGTAAATTCATCATTAATTGTTGCAAAATCAATAGCACCTGATAATTCTGTTTTATCAAAAGCAAATACTGCTGTGCTAGCTTTTACTTCTAAAGGTAAAACAGGTGATTCAACTCCAGTTACTGGTGCTGCGTTTACTGTAATTCCTGTTCCTAAAAGTGTTGCTCCTAAAACCATTGTTGTTACTAAAGCTGTTTTCTTCATGTATATATTTCCCCTTTTAAATAATTTATAAAATGTCTAAACACCTTATACACGTATAATATAGCACACCCCGGGGGTATGATTATTTTTGTTCGTAAAATATCATACAAATAAAAATAATGACTTAATAAAAAAAATAAACCATCTAAGATAGTTTATTTTTCTTTTTTAATATAATTGGAAGACTATAGAGGGAGAATGAATAGATAAACGAATTATCTTCAACAAGCTGTTCCTCGTTCTCTTCAGATATGCTTTCTTCTAATTCCTCGAAGTTATCTTCATCAGATGATTCTGATGTTTCTGTTTTTTCAATTATTTCTTCTGAATCTTGCGTTTCCTCTGTAACCTCTGTTTCATTAGAATCACTTTCTAAAATTGCTGAATCGCCAGTATCACTTTCCTCCTCTTCAGAAGTAATTTCTGGCATTTCAATCTCTTCTTCCTTTTCAACAACTATATCTGAAGAATCTTCAATCAATTTATTGTCAATGCTGTATTGCACTCCATAATTACTAGGTTCTAGATAGTTATAAACTTGAGCATCCAATGTTATAGGAAACACACAATCTTTTGTTTCACCAGAATTTAAAGTCAGGTCCTGTTCTACATAATCTAGTGTTACACCATCACCATATACTACTGCTGATATATGGAACAATTGTTTATCTTTTGATAAATTTGAAACTGTCACTATAGAATGACTGTATAAATTAGTAGTTGTAAAATCTAAATCTTCAAAATCGAAAATAATGTTATTGAAACTAACTTCAAAATCTTTTTCAGATGCTAACCCCTCAGTTTTAAAAACAGCCAACGATAGCAAACTTAGTAGTAGGGAAAAATATATCTTCTTCATATAACGCTCCTAGCCTAATATTAGTTTATTTATCTTACGATGATTTTATACTTTTCTTTTATTCCATTTAGTTTAAAAATGACGAAAAATAAATAATCAAATGTTTTCTTCCACTGTAAAATAAATTGAACAAGAATATATTTTTGGAGGATTTATTATGTGCTTAAATGCAAAAGAATTTGATATGTTAACACTAAAATTGAATAACTTAAAAGAAATACTTGAAACGGAAAAAGAAACTAAATTAACAAGAACTTCACTTGATTTTACTATCTGGTTAGATAACTCAAAACTGTCAAACGAGGATTGTTTATATGATATGGTTTGTTGGAATTATAAATATTGTGTAGATGGTAAGTTGATTTTAGATAGTAGTGAGCAAGCTGATACTTACTTCTATGATAATCAATTTTTGAAAGACGGAACCATAGATTACAGCATTGTAGAACATCTAAAAGATAGCTTTATGTCTCTTATCAATGATGCAATAGAAGTGGAACAATATTTAAAAAACATTGATAACCTTTCTGATTACTACGAAAGCTATGAAGTAGCAATTGACCCTAAGAATGAAGAATTTTATTTGGCAGATTCTTTACCTTACTTAATTGCTCAGTTTTCCTTCAACAACCATATTAGCATTACAGAGCAGCTTCATATGATTCATCTAGACACTTTTAAAAGTATAAGTTAGAGAAACGAGACTGACCCCAATATAACTTTTTGAGTAGAAAGCATTCAACTAACCAATTAGAAATCTCATGAAATCAATGTTTTAATAAATTAATTTCATGAGATTTCTTCTATTTTAAGACTTTTTATGGAGCCTTGTTTTTATTTTAAATATACTTTTATTTCTATTTTGCTGCTAAAAAAACAGTTACAACACTTGGATCACTTAATTAATCATTTACATATTTATAAACAGTACCTAGAGACACACAGCACTCTTCCGCTATTTCCCTTAAAGTCATTTTCTTATTATAAAACAAATAGTTTATTCTATCTATCGTATCTTCAGATATCTTAGGACGTCCTCCAATATTTCCTCTCTGTCTTGCAATATCTAAGCCACGTTTTGTTCTTTCTCTTGCTATCACTTTTTGAGTTCTTGAAAGTTCTAAAACCATATCCATAAAAATTTCATCCTTTATTTCATTAAAGATATCACCTTTATCGATAATAATTAATTGTATCCCTTTATGTTTTACTCTTTGAAAAAAATCTGATAATTCAACAATAGATTTATTAATAGACCTTAGCTCATACACTACCAAAGTATCTCCTAAACTCATTGACTTTATTAAAGTATCAATTAATGGTTCTATTTTTTCAACAGACATTGGTAGAATGTCTCTATTAAAGTAAATTTCTTCTATCCCCATCCCATGATAAATATCTAATTGCTTTTTCTCAAAAATACTATTACCAAAACTATCAATATATCCAATCTTTTTCATTTCAGTCCCCCAAAAATAATATTAGCTCTCGTAAATTTATTTTATCATTAGGACATATTTTTTATTATTTAAAATTGGTAATAAATAGCATTTTTATAATAATGATAGGTGAATAATCTAAACAACGGATTTCATAAATCACTAAGATACTTTCTTCTTGATGACTATCTAGCATTAAAAAAACATTCTTTTTAATAAATGATATGATTTTTGCATAAAAAGACTCCCTTATCAATTAATAAATTGATAAGGGAGTCTTTTTATATCTTACTTAATCCCCAACGAAATTCTCGCATATCTCGACATTCTATCAGTCGTCCACGCAGGGTACCATACTAACTTAACTTCTACTTTTTTAACTTCATCCACTTCACTTACCGCTTGGTGGATTTGTTCTGTGATAACGTCTGCTAATGGGCATCCCATTGTTGTTAAAGTCATTTTAACTTCACAGTAACCATCATCATCTAAATTCACTTCATATATAAGTCCTAGGTTGACAATATCAATGCCTAACTCAGGATCAATAACTGATTCTAAAGAAGCGACAATGTCTTCTTTAATATCTTCTAATTCTTCTTCTGACCATCTTTCACTCATTGAGCCACACTCCTTCTCACGTTGTCTTCATCATAACCGATGAGAAATCATTTGTAAATCTCTACTAGCCTATTTCAAATCTAAATCAAATCTTGTCACATCTTCTATGGTTTCCCTTTTAATAACTAGTTGAGAGTTTCCATCTTCAACAAAGACAACTGCTGGTTTTTGATTTCTATTGTAGTTACTTGCCATTGAATAGCCGTATGCGCCTGTTGAGGTCATAGCAACGATATCTCCTGGTTGAGATTCAGCTAGTGGCAAGTCTTCAATTAATTTATCGCCACTTTCACAGTATTTCCCTACTAAAGTAACAGTTTCTTTATTTTCTTCTAATGCTTTATTAGCTAGAAAAGCAGAATATTTCGCGCCATATAAAGCAGGTCTGATATTATCTCCCATTCCTCCATCAACTGCTACAAAGGTTCTTACACCTTCAACTTCTTTTCTAGAACCAACTGTATATATGCTTGTTCCAGCTTCTGCCACTAAAGAACGGCCTGGTTCAATCCAAATTTCAGGTAAAGGATAGGCTAATTTTTGACATTCAGATTTTACCTTTTCAACCATTTGTTTAACATATTCTTTAGCCGGTAACGGCTGATCTTCTGATGTATATGTAACACCAAAGCCACCACCTAGATTAAGAATTGCAGCTTCGTAACCATATTTTTCTTTCCAATCCATTAAAATGGCCAACATTTTTTCTGTAGCAAATGAAAATCCTGCTGTATCGAAAATTTGAGAGCCAATATGACAGTGAATACCTGATAATTCTAGATATTCACATTTTGCAACTAACTCGTAAGCTTGATCAGCTTGACCACTTTTAACATCAAATCCAAATTTAGAATCTTCTTGTCCTGTTAATATATAATCATGAGTATGAGCATCTACTCCTGGCGTTACACGTAACATCACTTTTTGTAGCTCTTTTGTTTCTTCTACAATTTTAGTAAGTAACTCTAATTCATGAAAATTATCTAAAATAATCATTCCAACACGATTATCAACAGCTGATTTTAATTCTGAGTAAGATTTATTATTACCGTGAAATTCTATCATGCTTGGCTCTACACCAGCTGATAATGCTGTATATAATTCACCATCGGACACGACATCAAATCCTAAACCTTCTTTTTGCAACAGTTGGTAGATTGCTTTACAGGTAAAAGCTTTACTTGCATAAATCACTCGATGCTTCATACCAAGTTCTTCAAATGTTTTCTTAAATCCACGTGCTTGCTCTTTAATTAAGTTTGTATCGTAAACAAATAATGGCGTCCCATAATTGTTAACTAATTCTTCCGTACTACATTGACCTATCTCTAAGATTCCTTTTTGATTGATTCTACTTGTTCCAAATAACAATGGCTTCATCTCATCACTCTTTCCCTTTTTTACGTATTGCTATTATACCTATAAAAGCTTAAAAAAAGCCAAAAAAAGAGTAACTTTTTACTCTTTTTTGACTTTTAAAATTTTCTAAATCTTTCATAACGTTGTTCGATAAGTTTTTCAGCTGACCAAGTAGTTAGTTCACTTAGTTTTTCAATCAATTCTGCTTTAATGGTTGCAGCTAATTCTTCAGGACTAATCAGTTCCTCCTCTTTTGTTTCAGGGATGATCTTTTCAGTCACATCTAATTCTTTTAAATCATAAGAAGTTAACTTCATGATTTCAGCAGCTTCTTCAGCTCTTGAACTATCTTTCCAAAGAATTGAAGCAAATCCTTCTGGCGAGAGAATTGAGTAGATACTATGTTCTAACATCCAAACCTCATTTGCAACAGCTAAAGCTATCGCGCCACCACTACTGCCTTCACCAGTAAAGATTGAAATGATTGGTACACTTAATTGACTCATCTCATATAAATTATTAGCAATCGCTTCACCTTCGCCTCGCTCTTCTGCTTCAATGCCGCAGAACGCTCCTGGTGTATTGATAAAATTAATAATTGGACGATTAAATTTCTCAGCTTGTTTCATCAAACGTAAAGACTTACGATAACCTTCAGGACTTGGTGAACCAAAGTTAGTTGCAATGTTTTCTTCTAAAGTTCGTCCTTTTTGAATACCAATAACAGTTACTGGCATCGAATCAAGATAGGCAATGCCTCCAACAATAGCCCCATCGTCTCCGTAGTATCTATCTCCATGAAGTTCAACAAAAGAATCAAAAATCATGTCTATGAATTCTAATGATGTTAATCGATCAGCCTGACGAGCTAATTTCACTATGTCATTAGCAGATTTTGTTTTAACCATGATTTTTAACCTCTTTTCTGATGCATCTCTAAGAAGACACTTATTGTACTTTTTAGTTCATTTCGCGGAACGATTTTATCAATAAATCCTTTTTCTAATAAAAATTCAGCTTTTTGGAAATCATCTGGCAGTTTTTGACGAATGGTCTGCTCAATCACACGTCTTCCCGCAAAACCAATTAAGGTTTGAGGTTCAGTAATGATAATATCTCCTTGCATAGCAAAACTAGCTGTAACGCCACCAGTCGTTGGATCTGTTAGAACTGTTAAATAAAAGAGTCCGGCTTCACTATGCCTTTTGACTGCTCCTGAAATTTTTGCCATCTGCATTAATGAAAGAATCCCTTCTTGCATTCTAGCCCCACCAGAAGCAGTAAACATAACAACTGGTAATCCTAGCTCAGTAGCTTTTTCAAAAGCACGTGTAATTTTTTCCCCAACAATACTACTCATACTCCCCATAATAAAACGACTATCCATAATGCCAATAACTGTTTTTTGACCATTAATTAGGCCACAACCTGTTACAACACCTTCATCCATATTGAGCTTATCTTTAACTTTTTGAACCTTTTCTTCATAATCAGGAAAGTTAATTGGGTTACGAAAGGCGATATCTGTGTCCCAAGCTTCAAAAGTTCCTTCATCAACGATTAAACTTAATCTCTGACCTGAACCAATTCTAAAACCATAGCCACAATGATGACACGTTCTTTCAGCACCCAGTTCTTTTTTATGAAGTGGTTTATGACAACTTGGACATTTCTCCCAGGCCCCATCAGGGACGAAAGGTTTGGCTTGTTTGCTTTCTTTTTTCTCCGATTGGGACGGAGTGATACGAATATATTCTCTTTTTTTAAATAGCCCCATATCTCTCCTCCTTATCTATTTATTTAGTCCATTCAGGTAAAAACGTTTCTTGTAAAAAGCTTGTATCGTATTTACCATCTATGATTTGTTGATGTGTAATTAAATCCAATTGGAAATCTTGATTCGTTACTAATCCATCTGTCACCAGTTCTGATAACGCTCTTTGCATTTTAGCTAAAGCTTCCATCCTGTTTTCTCCGTGAACGATGACTTTAGCAATCATTGAATCATAGAAAGGTGGAATCGTGTAACCATTATACATTGCGCTATCAACGCGTAAGCCGATACCACCACTTGGTAACAACAAATTATTAACTGTTCCAGGTGATGGCGCAAAATTAAACGCTGGATTTTCAGCATTAATACGACATTCAATAGCATGTCCTGTTAATGTAATATCACTTTGTTTAATTGTTAATGCTTCACCAGAAGCGATCTTTAATTGCCACTTAACAATATCTACTCCAGTAACCATTTCTGTTACTGGATGTTCCACTTGGATTCTAGTGTTCATTTCCATAAAATAGAAATTATTATCTAAATCTACTAAGAATTCAATAGTCCCTGCATTTTCATAACTAACAGCCTGAGCTGCTTTTAGAGCTGCTTGTCCCATTTGTTCTCTTAGTGTTTCAGATAACCCAAAAGCGGGTGCTTCTTCTAAGACTTTTTGATTGCTTCGTTGCAGCGAACAATCTCTTTCTCCTAGATGGATAATATGACCGTAATGATCCCCTAATATTTGTACTTCAATATGTCTTGCTGGATAGATAACTTTTTCAATATACATTTGCCCATTACCAAAAGCTGCAAGAGCTTCTTGTTGAGCTGATTGAAATTGTTTCTCTAATTCTGATTCTTGTAAAACTTTTCTGATTCCTTTACCGCCACCACCTGCAGCAGCTTTCAACATAATCGGATAACCTACTTCTTCAGCAATCGCTTTAGCTTCTTGTAAAGTAGAGATTTCTCCTTCACTTCCTGGAATAACAGGAACTTTTGCTTCTATCATTAGTTTACGAGCATTAATTTTATTCCCCATAGAATCAATCGTATCAGGCATTGGCCCGATAAACTTAATTTGGCACTCTTCACACATTTCAGCAAACATGCTGTTTTCTGCTAAGAAACCAAATCCTGGGTGAATCGCTTCTGCTCCAGTAACAATGGCTGCACTTAAAACACTGTGCATGTTTAGATATGAATCAGTCGCTTTAGCTGGCCCAATACAGATAGCTTCATCAGCCATCTCTACATGCAGGGCATCTCGGTCAGCTTCTGAAAAAATAGCTACTGTTTTAATACCTAACTCACGACAGCCTCTAATAATTCTAACGGCAATTTCTCCTCGGTTGGCTATTAAAACTTTATTAAACATGGTCTATTTCGCTCCAATAATGAAAGTCATTAAAGCTGTACAAACTTTTTTACCTTCAACAGACGCTGTTGCTTTACCTACACCAATGTTTCCTTTTTGTTTGATGATTTCCATTTCCATCACTAACACGTCTCCTGGAACAACTTTTTGACGGAATTTAACTTTATCGATTCCACCTAAGTATCCTGTTTGGCCTTGGAATTCTTCACTCTTAAGTAAAGGAATTGAACCTGTTTGAGCTAAAGCTTCTAAAATTAAAACGCCTGGCATAACAGGCTCTCCTGGGAAATGTCCAGGGAAAAAGCTTTCATTGTAAGTCACGTTTTTAATCGCTTTAACGTATTTTCCTGGTTCTAATTCAGTTACTTTATCAACCATCATAATTGGGTAACGGTTTGGGATGATTTCCATGATTTCTTGTACGTTTAATTGCATAATTATCCTCCTAGGCAATGCGGAATAAGGCTTGGCCAAATTCAACAACATCTTCATTCTTTATTAGTATTTCAGTAACAGTTCCTGCTACATCGCTTTTAATTTCATTCATAATTTTCATTGCTTCTACGATACATAGTGTATCTCCTACAGCTACCTTATCTCCTACCTTAACAAAAGCAGGTGCTGATGGTTCGCTAGATGTGTAAATGACTCCAACAATCGGAGCAGTTACAGCTTTTCCTTCTGCTTCTACAACAGATGTTTCAGGAGCACTTGCTACAGGTGTTGATTCAACTGTTGTTGGTACTGCTACTTCATTTACTGGAGTAGCTGCTACAACAGGAGCTGAATTTTCTTGAACCATCGGACGACTCTCTTCGTTTTTATTTAAATACAAGGATAAATCACCTTGATTCAAATCTAATTCACGAATTGAACCTGCTTCAAATAATTCTAGTAATTCTTTGATTTCTGCAAAGTTCAAGTTTACTCACCTCGCCATTTCTTCATACAAATAACGGCATTATGTCCGCCAAATCCTAAAGAGTTTGATAGCGTGTATTCAACTTGATGAGCACGTCCTGTTTGAGGAACGTAATCTAAGTCACAAGCTTCCTCTGGTGTTTCAAGGCCAATTGTTGGTGGAACAAAGTCAGCTTCTAAAGCTGCTAAACATGCTAAAGCTTCTACTGCTCCAGCTGCTCCTAATAAATGTCCAACCATACTTTTCGTACTTGAAACAGGCACGTTTTTAGCTTCTTCACCTAAAGCATATTTAATAGCAGTCGTTTCTCCGCTGTCATTTGCTGGTGTACTTGTTCCATGGGCATTGATGTAGCTCACGTCACTTGCAGTAATTCCAGCTTCTTCCATAGCAAGTAGCATACATTTACCAGCTCCTGAACCATCTGGATTTGGGCTTGTAATGTGGTATGAGTCACTGTTTGAACCATATCCAACAACTTCACCGTAAATTTTTGCTCCACGAGCTAAAGCATGTTCTAATTCTTCTAAAACTAAAACACCACTACCTTCTCCCATAACAAAACCACTGCGGTCTTTATCAAAAGGAATCGACGCACGATTTGGGTCAGTTGCTGGTGTTAAAGCTGTTAAAGCTGCAAATCCTGAGATACCAATCTCACAAACTGTAGCTTCAGCTCCACCTGCTAAAATCGCATCTTGGTAACCATGTTTAATGTTACGGAAGGCTTCACCAATCGCGTTTGTTGCAGAAGCACATGCTGTAACGACAGATGTACAAATACCTTTGGCTCCAACTTTAATCGAAATGTTTCCAGCAGCCATGTTTCCAATAGCCATAGGTACGAAGAAAGGCGCTACACGTTTTGGTCCTTTGTCATGCATACGGATAACTTGGTTTTGGATTGTTTCCATTCCACCAATACCTGAGCTGACAATAACGCCTAAACGGTCTGGATTAATTTTTTCAATATCTAATCCACTATCTTCCATAGCTTGTGTAGCAGCAGCAATTCCGTAAACAGAAAACATGTCCATACGTTTTGCTTCTTTTTTCTCCATATATAGTGTTGGATCAAAGTCCTTCACTTCAGCAGCTACAGTAATTCCTGTTTCTGATGCATCAAACCTTTTAATCGGTGCAATACCGTTTTTTCCAGCTAAAACATTTTTCATAAATTCCTCAGCTGTATTACCTAATGGAGTTACGGCTCCAATACCTGTTACAACTACTCTTCTCATGAGATTTCCTCCTAGCCGTTCATAACCATTCCACCATCAACATTGATGACTTGGCCTGTAATATACTTGTTAGTCGCCAAGAATACTGCAGCTTTTGCAATATCTTCTACTTGACCTAATTTTTTTAATGGAATCGAAGCAATTGTTGCTTCTTTGACTTTGTCACTTAATACATCAGTCATATCAGTTTCAATAAAACCTGGAGCAATAGCGTTACATGTGATTCCTCTAGATGCTAGTTCTCTTGCAACTGATTTTGTTAGACCAATGACACCAGCTTTACTAGCTGCATAATTTGCTTGTCCAGCGTTTCCTGTTAAACCAACAACACTTGATAAGTTAATAATCGTACCTGATTTTTGTTTTAACATGATACTTGAAACTTGTTGAGTCGTATTAAAAGTTCCTTTTAAGTTGACATTGATAACTGAATCAAACTCTTCTTCTTTCATACGCATTAATAACATATCGCGAGTAATACCAGCGTTATTAATTAACACGTCGATTGAACCAAATGTTTCTTTCGCTTCAGTAATTAACTTTTTAGCATCATCCATATACTGGATATCCCCTAAAACAACATGGGTTTTCACGCCATATGATTCAATTTCTTCTATTAATTCAGGAGCAATTTCTTTACGTGCATTTAAAACGATATTAGCGCCTTCTTTAGCAAATTGAATAGCTAATCCGCGTCCAATCCCACGAGAACTTCCTGTAATGACAACTGTTTTTTCTTTTAACAAGTCGTTTACCTCCTATTGATTAGAAATTAATTTTTCTAATTTCTCAAATGTTTTTTGATCTTCACAATTTTGAGTTTTTACTGTTTTATCAATTTTTTTAATAAAGCTAGTTAATGTTTTACCTGGTCCGATTTCAATAAAAGTGTCCACACCTTCATTGATCATCTCTTTCACACAGTCCTCAAAATAAACTGGTGACATGACTTGTTTCGTTAGAGTTGAAATAATCTGTTCTTCAGATGGAATAACTTTACCTGTTACGTTTGTCACAACAGGGATAGTCATCTCTTTAAACGTTATTTCCTTTAAAACTGCCTCTAAATTCTCAGAAGCTTCTTTTAATAGAGGTGTATGGAAAGGCCCACTTACCTGTAATGGAATTAATCGTTTCGCTCCTGCTTCAGCTAATAACTCTTCTGCCTTAGCAACACCTTCTTTGTATCCACCAATCACAATTTGTCCAGGCATATTGTAATTGGCCGGATAAACACCAGCGACACTACTTGCTTCTTCACAAATAGATTGAATCGTCTCTCGGTCCATCCCCATAACAGCAGTCATCGCACCCACACCTTGTGGTACTGCTTCCTGCATTAGTTTCCCTCTTTTTCTAACAAGCTTTAAGGCTGTTTCAAAATCAAGAGAACCACTTTCTACTAAAGCTGTATACTCACCTAAACTAAGACCTGCACTCATTACTGGTTTAATTCCCAGAGAGTCTTTAACCATTTCTGAAATAGCCACACTCATTGCCAAAATAACTGGCTGTGTGTACTCAGTCTGATTTAATTTTTCTTCTTCTTCAAACATTAATTGAGGAATATCAAGTTCTAATACCTTAGAAGCTTGGTCAATAAATTGTTTGAATATCAAACTATTAGTGTAAAATTCACGACCCATACCTAAGTATTGAGCTCCCTGACCACTAAAGACAAAAGCTACATTCATCTCATGTTCTCCTTATATTCCCCACTTATTAGTGCGTTCTCTCAACACCTCTGTTGTTTCACTCATTAACTCTTGAATGATTTCATCACAACTTTGTGTGTCTGTTTTTATGAGTCCTGCAATCTGACCCGCCATAAGAGAGCTATTTTTTACGTCCCCATCAATAACAGCACGTTTTAATGCCCCTTGTCCTAATTTTTCTAAGCGTTCAAAATCAGGATTTTCTTGGCCACCTTCAAAGCGTTCTACTTTTAAGTATTCTTTTGTTAAGCTGTTTCTTAATCCACGTACAGGATGACCTGTTAACTGACCAGTTAAGACTGTATCAATGTCTTTTGCCTTAACAACTTTACCTTTAAAGTTATCATGAGCAATCGAATCTGTGGAAACTAAGAATCTCGTTCCTAATTGAACCGCTTCTGCTCCTAACATTAATGCAGCAGCAACTCCGCGTCCGTCTCCAATACCACCAGCTGCAATTACCGGAATATTGATAGCATCAACGACTTGTGGTACTAAGGTCATAGTTGTTGATTTACCAACGTGACCGCCACCTTCCATGCCCTCAACAACAACTGCGTCTGCGCCTTCTTTTTCCATACGGCGAGCAACAGCAACTGAAGCAACAACAGGAATGACAATAATACCAGCTTCTTTAAAACGTTTCATATACTTACCTGGAGAACCTGCACCAGTTGTAATGACTTTTACTTTTTCTTCGATAACTAAATCAACAATATCCTCAACAAATGGAGACATCAACATAATGTTCACTCCAAAAGTTTTATCTGTTAATTGTCTAGCGATATCAATTTTCTCTTTAATAATTTCTTTAGGTGCATGACCTGAAGCAATTAATCCTAGTCCACCTGCATTTGAAACAGCACTAGCTAGTTTTTCTTCTGCTACCCATGCCATAGCTCCTTGAAATATCGGATATTCGATATCTAACATGTCACAAATTCTTGATTTGCTCACTTTGCCACCCTCTCAATAAGTCCCTTTAAAAAAATAGCTAATAAAGTCAGGTGACTTCATAGCTATTTTCATTTGTTATTCTAATTATTTGTTTTCTTCTATTTGTTTGTCAACGAACTTCACTAGGTCTTCAACAGTGTTTAAACCTTCGTCAGTTTCGATTTTAACATCTGAATCTTCAAATGCATCTTCGATGTCGTTCATGATTTGGAATAAGTCTAAGCTATCTGCTTCTAACTCTTCACGGAAGTTTGTTGTTAATTGTACTTCTTCTTCTTCTTTACCTAATTGATCCACGATGATTTCTTGAATTTTTGCAAAAGTTGACATAATAATAATTCCTCCAATAAAATAATTTTATAATTTAATTAATTGACTTCCCCAAGTTAAACCCGCTCCGTAGCCAGTTAAAATAATCTTTTGATTACTTCCAAGGGTTAATGTACCATCTTCGACTTTTTCAGCTAACAAAAGAGGTACTGAAGCTGCTGATGTGTTACCATAGCGAGCCACATTGTGTAAAAATTTAGCCATAGGTATTTTTGTTTTTTTAGAAATAGCTTCTAAAATTCGGACATTGGCTTGATGGGCTAAAACATAGTCTAAAGAATCTTTGAATTCTGGGTTTCTATCAAGAATACCGATCATATTTTTCGACACATCTCTTAAAGCAAAATCAAATATTTTTTTTCCATCCATTTGCATACCTGTCGTCTGACGATTGTCAGGCTTTTTAAATGGATTGCCATCAACATTTTCTTTACCAAAAAGTGCCATAGAACGTTTACCGTCAGCTTGAATCCACTCATCAACGAATCGTTTTTCTGTCGAAACATTTTCTAGTAATATTCCTGCTGCACCGTCCCCAAATAGAACCGCTGTACTTCTGTCTTCCCAGTTCAACATCGTCGACATTGTTTCTGCACCAATGACTAAGCCTCTTTTATATGTTCCACTTGAAAGAAATTTTTCAGCGGTGGAAAGAGCATAGACAAATCCTGAGCAAGCAGCATTAATATCCAAGCAAAAAGCATTAGTTGCTCTAATATTGCTTTGGACTAGACAAGCAGTTGATGGTGTCCCATAATCAGCAGTCATAGTTGCTACGATGATAAAATCAATGCTTAAGACATCTAAATCTTGAATTAACTGCTTAGCCACGCCTGTAGCTAAATCACTTGTGGTTTCTTTAATCGAAATCCGACGTTCTCTAATACCAGTTCTAGATGCTATCCATTCATCACTCGTATCCATTACTTTTGCTAAATCGTCATTGGTTACTCTATGATCAGGCAAATATTTTGCCACTTTCGTAACTTGAGGATACAACTGCATACTACTTACATCTCCTTATACTAATAATACTTTTTCAGAAAATTATGAAGACTTTGAAGACCTTTTACTAAGGCTTCTTTTTCTTCAATTGCCATATCTTCTAAAGCTGCCTCAACCATTTTTTTATGGAAGTGCTGATGGGCTCTAAAGAATAAACGACCTCGGTTAGTTAGTTTTAATCTAACAATTCTTCTGTCGGTATCACTTCGAACTCTATCAACATATCCTTTTTTTACCAAATTGTTTACTGCAACCGTAAGTGTCCCTACAGTTACTGATAATTCTTTTGCTACCTCACCTGTTGTTTTATTTCTACCCATACCGATGGCCTCTATGGTATGCATTTCTTTGATTGATAGATCAGAGAAACTACTTTTTTTAAGCTCTGTCTCTTCAATTGTCAAAATGTCATTAAAGACTCTTACTAGTTGGGCATTGACTAGATTCATGCTATCGTCCATTTCTAATGCCTCTTTCACTATTAGTTTGATAATCAAAGTATATGGGTAAAAAAAGATAAAAGCAACTATTTTCGAGATAGTTTGATAATCAAATGATTTGATAATCAAAGTATATGTGCTTAATAAAAAAATTGCAACCTTTTTTTTCAAAAAATTTCAATTGATTTTACAAAACCTTATTAAATCAGTCGTTTAAGGCAATAAAAAAACAAATGATAAGAGAGTTTAAATCTCTTTTATCATTTGTTTCATTTGTTTTTGTTGATCTTCATTCCAAAACGCTCCTAAAACGGTTTGCGTTGGCATAATATTAATAAAAGCATTTTGATCTGCTAAATAAACAGCTTGTTCTAACGCATATAATTCATATTTTGTGACAACTATCATAATGACAGATGTTTCTTTTCTTGAGTAAACTCCTGTACCAGGTAAAAGTGTCATTCCTCTTAAAATTTCAGTTTGAATAGAATGAATCACTTCTTCTTGTTTAGAGGTAATAATAAAAGCAGTTACTTTTTGATGGCTTGTATGAATTTTATCTACTACTTGTGTAGTACAAAAAATAGAAATAATCGTATAAAGTGCTGATTCCCAATTAAAAACAAATCCTGCTGTACCAATGATAAATAAATTAATCACTAACATTAATGAGCCAACTGTTCGCCCTGTTGTTTTAGACAATACAAGAGAAACGATATCCATTCCGCCAGTACTAAATCCATATTTCATTGTAATCCCTACAGCAACACCTGTTAAAACACCACCTACTATACCATTCATTAATGGATTATCGGTTACCTGACCAACTGGGATAATTAACGTCATAATTGTGACAGATAAAACTGTTAATAAACTAAAAATAGTTGCAGACTTACCTAACTTAATCCAACCTAAAATAGCAATTGGAATATTCATTAAAAAGATTAATATCCCTGTATCTAATGTAATATCAAACGACTGCAATAATACCCCGGAAAGTAACTGGGCCATTCCATTAACTCCTGCTGAAAAGACGTTTGCCGGAATTAAAAATAAATTCAACGCAACAGCAATTACTAACCCTGCAAATATAACAATTATACTCTTTTTAATTAACTCATTTTGTTGATACGCTTTTGATAATTGACCCACCTATTTTTCCCCCTTTATCATTCTAGAATAATGTACCAATTAACTAACAAAAAAGAAAGGAAAATCATTTAAATTTCCCTTTCTTTTTAACAAATGTTATTAAATTAACTCACTTAAGGTGTTTCTTAACATCAAATTATCATTTTTCTCACCAATCGTTACTCTTAACCATCCTGGCTTTAATCCACCACGAATAATAAAGCCTTTTTCTAATAAGCCTTGAGTCACTGCTCCGTCCTTTTCTCCTACATCAAAGAAGATGAAATTAGTTTGAGAAACATAGTAAGGAATCTGTCTCTCAGATAAGTATTCTTCCCATTTTTCTAGCTCTTCTGAATTCATTTTAGTCATACGTCTAATAAATTCCTGATCTTCTAAGGCTGTAATAGCTGCTTTTTGAGCTAAACTGCTTGTATTAAATGGAAGTCTTGCTACTTCAAGCACTTGAGCTAACTCTTCAGACATAATCGCGTATCCTATTCTAAGCCCTGCTAAACCATAAGCTTTAGAAAAAGTTCTCATAATCATTAGATTAGGAAACTCTTTTAAGAAATTAAAACTTGAACTTACTTCTTCCTCAGTAACATACTCTTGGTAAGCTTCATCACTAATCACTAAAATGTGTTCTGGTATCCTATCTAAAAAATCTTTGATTTTATATTGTGAGACATAAGTTCCAGTTGGATTATTTGGATTACACAGCCAGATAATTTTAGTATCCCAAGTAATCTGCTCAATCATTTTTTCTAAATCCATTTCTCCAGTTGCAGGATTCACATCTACTTTAATCACATCAGCCCCTTCTATAATTGCGTGGTGAGCGTACTGAGGAAATGTTGGATTAGGAACAATAATTTCGTCCCCTTTAGTCAGTAAAGCTCTTGAAACGATTTGAATGACTTCATCAAGACCTGCTCCAACTAATAATTGTTCTTTTGTGACCCCATGAAACTCAGCTAAAACCTCTTTTAAATCAATTGCCCCACCATCAGGATAGTATTGTAAGTTAGTCAATCCTTCTTTTAGAACATCTCCTACTTTTTCTGAAAAACCAAAAGGATTCTCATTAGAAGCTAACTTAATAACACGATCCAAACCGTATTCTTTTTTGACTTCTTCCATTGGTCTACCTGGTAAATAAGGTCTTAAACCTTTTAATGTTTCTTTTCCTTTCATACAACATTCCTCCATTATTATTTATTTTTAGCTAATGTTACTAAAAGTTCTTCTGTTTCTTTCCAACCTAAGCAAGGATCTGTTACAGATTGTCCAAAAGCAGTTCCATCTACTTCTTGACGCCCATTTTCAATAAAGCTTTCTATCATAAAACCTCTAACTAATGGTTTTAAATCTTGATTCCACTTGCGACTGTTTAGAACTTCTTCAACGATTCTAATTTGTTCTAAATGTTGTTTCCCTGAATTATCATGGTTTGTATCTACTACTACAAAAGGATTTGCTAAACTTGAGCCATCATACATTTCTTTTACCTTTAGCAAATCTTCATAATGATAGTTAGGAATATTTTTGCCGTAACTATCTAAACCACCTCTTAAAACTACGTGAGCGTATGGATTGGATGATGTTTTTACTTCTTGATTATTGTAGATGAATTCTTGTTTTTGTTGAGCTGCGTAAATTGAATTAAACATAATATTTAACTGACCACTTGTTGGATTTTTCATTCCCACAGGTTGATCAATCCCACTTGCAACGAAACGATGTTGTTGATCTTCAACTGATCTTGCTCCAACTGCAATATAACTCAATAAATCTTTTACATATTCAAGGTTTTCAGGATATAACATTTCATCAGCCGTCGTTAATCCTGTTTCTGTAATAACTCGATGATGAATTTTCCTTACCGCTTGGATACCTTGTAATAAATTCGATTTACCAGTAACAGAAGGTTGATGTAATAATCCTTTATATCCATCCCCATTAGTACGCGGTTTATTCGTATAAACCCTAGGTATTATGAAAACCTCATTACCTATACTCTGTTGTAAGCGACTTAACCGGTATGTATACTCTAAAACTGCTTCTTCATCATGAGCTGAACACGGTCCAATAACTGCTAAAAGTCGTTGATCTTTGCCTGTCATGATATCTTTTAGTTCTTGGTCTCTTTTATTTTTTAGTTCTAAATCAGCTCCCGATAGCTGATAAGAATTTAATAACTCTTCCTTATTAATTGCCTTACTTAGTGTTTCAAAACCCATATCCCTAACCTCCATTTTCATCTTTCTTCTATATTAAGGTATAAAGAAAAAGACTTTACTTACCCACATAGGCAAGTAAGTAAAATCTTTTCATTATCTTACTTCAATATTTAAGTTTGTTTGTAATGCTTCACTTACTTTCTCTACAGCATTAGTCACTTCTTCATCAACTAATGTTGCTTCATCATTTCTAAAGATTAATGAATAAGCTAGTGATTTTTTATTGTGACCTAATTTTTCACCTTCAAATACATCAAAAAGATGAATATCAACTAAGTTTTTGCCACCTTTTTCTTTAATAACGTTGATAATTTCTTGACTTGAAATATCACGATCAGCAAGTAAAGCAATGTCACGTTTAATAGAAGGATATTTACCAACTTCTTTATACGTAGGTTCTGCTTTAGCTAATTCACATAATAATGCTAAATCTAACTCACACACATAAGTTTCGTTAATTTCCATGTCTTTTGCTACTTGAGGATGGACTTGTCCAACAAAACCTAATACAGTTTCACCAATTGTAATTTGAGCTGTACGACCTGGGTGCATATCTTGATACGCTTTGCTTGAAGTGAATAAAACATCTTCTTCTAATCCAAGTAAATTAAATAGATTTTCTACAATTCCTTTTAAGGTATAGAAATCAACTGTTTTAGCAGGAGAATCCCATGTTTTTTCTTCCCATGTTCCAGAAATAGCCATAGCTAAATGTTTTGTTTCTAATGGTAACGCTTCGCCTTCCACTGTTTCAAAGATATTACCAATTTCATAAAAGGCTACATGGTTTTGTTTTCTTGCTTGATTGTATGCCACATTTTTTAATAAACCTGACACTAAACTTTGACGAGCTACTGAACGTTCTTCACTCATTGGGAAGTCAAGAGCAATTGTTCCTTTTGGCTCTAATACAAATTTCGTTGCAAGTTCTGGCGTTGTTAACATATAGCTAATTGCTTCATATAAACCATTACCTTCTAATTGCTTACGGATGTTACGTGTTAATTGTTGCGTACGTGATAATCTTCCAGCAACAGATGAACCTTTTGGTAAAGTTGATGGTAAGTTATCATAACCATAAATACGTGCTACTTCTTCCACTAAATCGGCTTCGATAGAAATATCCCAACGTCTTGGTGGAATACTTACTACAAAAGTTTCTTCATTTAGTTCTTGTTTAAAACCTAAACTCTTGAAGATACCAGTTACAGCCTCTGCTGTTAAATCAGTTCCTAATGAGTTATTGATTTTAGACAATGTAATTGAAACAACTACATCTTCTTTAACGTATTCATTACTTACTGCTTCACCACTTACAACGATTCCGTCACCAAGTTCAGCAATCATTTGAGCTGAAAAAGCACTTGCTTCTTCAATCGTTGAAACGTTAATACCACGTTCAAAACGTTTACTTGATTCGCTTGATAGACCAAATCCTCTTGCTGTACGTCTTGTCACAGTTGGATGGAAAAGCGCTGTTTCTAAAGCAACAGTTGTTGTTGTTTCTGTAATTTCAGAATCAAATCCGCCCATTACACCAGCTAAAGCGATTGGTGCCTTGCCGTTTGTAATGACAATATTTTCTGTTGTCAAAGTGCGCTCTTCTTCATCTAAAGTTACTAAAGTTTCATTTTCTAATGCACGACGAACTTTAATTTCTTTGCTACCTAATTTGTCATAGTCAAAAGCATGTTGAGGTTGACCAAATAATAGTAATGTATAGTTAGTTACGTCCACTACGTTATTAATTGGACGAATTCCTTCATTCATTAATAATGTCTGTAACCACATTGGACTTTCTTTGATTGTTACGTCTTTAATCACACGCATACGATACGTTGGTGTGTCATCTGTATTTTCCACTGAAACACTTACATAATCTTCAATATTAGTGTCTGCTGCTTCAACTAATTCTTTTGTTGGAAAAGTTACTTCACGGTCGTAAATGGCAGCTACTTCATGAGCTACACCACGTAAACTTAAAGCGTCAGCTCTATTTGGTGTAATTGATAGCTCAATAATTGAGTCATCCATTTCTAAATATGAAAAGACAGGCTCTCCTGGAATCGCCGTTTCTGGTAAGAAATAAATACCATCAGCATATTCTTTTGGTACAACACTACTTGAGTAACCTAATTCATCTAATGAACAAATCATACCAAGAGATACTTCACCACGCATTTTCCCTTTTTTGATTTTAACATTACCTGTGATACGTGAATTTGGTAAAGCAACAATTACTTTTTTGCCAGCTTTTACATTCGGTGCACCACATACGATTTGATAAATTTCTTCTTCACCAACATCTACTTGGCAAATTGATAAGTGATCACTATCTGGATGTGGAACACACTCTTTAACGTCACCAACAACGATTTTTTTAAGTCCTTCTTCTGGGACAACTACATCTTCTACTTCAATTCCTGAACGAGACATTTTATCTGATAATTCGATAGGTGAAATCCCTTCAAGATCAACTAATTGTTTTAACCATTTATATGAAACTAACATTGTCTTACCCCTTTACTCTGAATTGTTCTAAGAATCGTAAATCATTTTGATAGAAATAACGGATATCATTAACACCATATTTAAGCATTGCCACACGGTCTGGACCTAATCCAAAAGCAAAACCGCTATATTTAGTTGAATCAATTCCTGACATTTCTAAGACGCGTGGGTGAATAACACCAGCTCCTAAAATTTCAATCCAACCTGTTTGTTTACAGACATTACATCCTTTACCACCACATTTGAAACAGCTAATATCTACTTCAACTGAAGGCTCTGTAAATGGAAAGTAACTTGGGCGTAAACGAATCTCACGATCTTCACCAAACATTTTCTTAAGTAAGACTTCTAGAGTTCCTTTTAAGTCTCCCATTGTAATTCCTTCTGCAACAACTAATCCCTCGATTTGGTGGAATTGATGACTATGAGTGGCATCATCACTGTCACGACGGAATACTTTACCTGGTGAAATCATTCTTAATGATCCTTTTGAAAAATCATGTTTCTCCATTGTACGAGCTTGAATTGGTGATGTATGAGTTCTTAATAGCACTTCATCATTGATATAAAACGAATCTTGCATGTCACGCGCTGGGTGATCTTTAGGAATGTTCATACGCTCAAAGTTATAGTGATCTTGTTCCACTTCATACCCTTCGATAATTTCATATCCTAATCCTAAAAAGACATCTTCAATTTCTTCCATAACTTGAGTTAAGATATGAGACGTTCCAATATTTAACTCATCACCTGGTAATGTCACATCAATTGTTTCTTTTTCTAAAGCAGCATTTAATGCTTCTTGTTCTAACACAACTTTTTTCTCTTCTAGCTCTCCAGTTAAAAGGTCACGAATTTCGTTTGCTAAACCTCCAACAACAGGTCGCATCTCTGGTGTTAAATCTTTCATCCCTCTTAAAACTTCAGTCATAGAACCTTTTTTTCCTAAGACTTGAACTCTAATTTCATTTAAACTCTCTAATGTTTGAGTTGATTCAATTTTAGCTAAAGCATCTGTCTTTAACTGTTCTAATGTTTCTTTTAACGACATCTTCCTCAATTCCTTTCTTTTCTAGCAACAAAAAAAGACACCATTCCTTATATAAAGGAACGATGTCTCGCGGTACCATCCTAATTTGCACGCTAAAAGCGTACACACTCTTGTTTTTAACGATGACTCCACCGGTCTATTACTATTTCTAAACAACTTAGGAAGTGAACTTCACTTAATTCATTAACAACTTGCTTTCAGTCGGTGGCAAGTCTCCCTTTTGATAACTCCTTAAACTACTCTTTTCCCTTAACGTTATTATTAATATTTGTATTTGCCTTACATACTACAAGAGATAGCATCAAAGGTCAAGGTTAAATTTTAACCTCTACCCATTTTTCTCCCCAAGTTTGAATTTCTTCCATAACAGGTTTTAGTGCTAAACCTTTATCTGTCAATCCATACTCAATTCTGTTTTTCTCTTCACATTTAACTTTTCTTTCAAGAATTTCTTTTTCTTCTAGTTCTTTTAATCGCTCTACTAAAACGCGATCACTTACATCTGGAATCTTATTAGCAATTTGTACAAATCGCTGTGGTCCTTCTGCAATTAGCACATCAATGATTAAGCCATTCCACTTTTTCCCTAAAATTTCAAATGTTTTCTCAAATTTAGGGCATAACATAAATTGTTGATTCTCACATGTTTCCATTTCTTTCACCTTCTTTAGAAGTATTATCATTAAGTATAAAACAAAAAGCCGACTATTTCTAGCAAGTCGGCTTATTTTTAAACATTGACATTAGCTAAGCCGAAATATTGGAAAGCTTTTACTTTTGCTTGATTGTAAAGTGGCACAAAAACTTCTTCACAGGCACAATATTTATCTACTAAAGTAACAATGTAACTTTCTTTGTATTTCGGAGGAGCAATTGTAGCTCCAAACATATGCTTCACAATAATATCTTCTTCTAATTTTGATATTTCTGTTAATTTTCTAGCGTTTTCTAATGCTACTCTTGGATGGACATAGGCATGACTTCCATCATCACTTTTAGTTGTACGCCAATCATAATAAAACAAATCATGTAAAAGGCCTGCTCTTGCGGTTGCTTTTACATCCCCATTCCATTTTTTTGCTAATAAAAAACTTCTGTAAGAGACATTAATGGAATGCTCTAAACGATTTGAATAATGATGTTGCTTAAATTCCACTAGATTTTGTACTTCATCTGTAAAAATTAAGTCTGCGACTAGCTCTAAGTATTCTGCGTCATCTTGCCATTTTAATGTCATATATCTTCACTTTCCTTTAGTTAAATGTTTATTTACTTACTTTAATTCAACTCAGTGATTGTAGTTTATCATGAAGTTTGTTTAATAGCTAGTTTAATGAACCTACTTAATAAATTCATAATATTTGTAATGAAAACATGACAATTCCAGCTGCAACAGCCACATTAAGGGACTCTGCTTGACCAAACATGGGAATATATACAGGACAATCACATAAATCGATGATTTCTTTTCTTACTCCTTGTCCTTCATTGCCCATAATAATAGCTATTTTTTCAGTAGTAGGAATCTCTTTGAAAGAAATAGCCTGATCATTTAACTCTGTGGCATAAACCTGGTAACCATCATTTTTCAGTTCAATAATATAATTTTCTAATGTCGCTTCTTCTACTTGAATATGAAAGTGACTTCCCTGCATTGAGCGGAGTACTTTCGTATTATAAATATCGGCAGAACCTTCTCCAAGAACAACTCCTTTAAAGCCAGCTGCATCTGCCGTTCTAATCATTGTCCCAACATTTCCTGGGTCTTGAACATTATCAAGAAGTAACAAATGATTTTTAATGGATTCCTTATTTGCTTTTACTCCTTTTTTTACAATAGCCATTACCTGTTGCGGACTAGGTAAACTAGACAAGTGTTTGATGATATCAGTAGTTACTTGGACTAGTATGTCATCAGAAACTTTAGTAACTAAATGTTGATAGGTTTCATAACTTTCTGCTGTAATTAATAAGAACTCAATATCAGCTTGATTCATTATCGCTTCTTCTACAAGATGTTCACCTTCAATCAGATAGCGATTTTCTAAATCACGATACTTTTTCTTTTCTAATTTTTTTAGTTGTTTGATCCATTCATTTTTGTTTGATTCTATTATTTTCATCCATATCCCTCTCAGTCTCGTATATTATATCAAATTTTTTTAAGATTGATATGAAAAACATCTATCCTGTATAATTAAGAGAAAAAGAAAAGAGAGAGATAAATGAAAACATGTATGACAGTTTCAGGTAAAGTCCAAGGTGTTGGTTTTCGATATACAACAAAAATGGTTGCTGATCAACTGGGGATTTTAGGTATTGTTCGAAATGAACCTAACGGAGATGTTTACATAGAAGCTCAAGGCGAAGAACAAGCTATGTTAGCCTTTATTGAAGCAATAAAAAAATCACCTGCTCCATTTGGTAGAGTTGACCAAGTTATCTTTCATGAGAAAGAAACTTGTGAAGATTATAGGAAGTTTTCAGTGACAAACTAAATTTTTAACGATTTTTATTGAAAAAAGGGACATAATTAGATATAGTAAAGCTTGTGTATATTACAAGAAAAGGAACGAATTGAATGAAACAATTAAAACGATTGATGTACTCATCAAGTTTATTAGCTTTAATATTTTTCTTATCTGGTTGTGTTGATATCGACAAAAAGACTGGAACACCAACTGGGGACGGCTGGGTTTATAAATTTTTAGTAGCTCCAATGGGAAATGCTATTACATTTTTAGCCGATAACTGGGGATTAGGTTTTGGTTTAGCCATTATTGTCTTAACGATTGTTGTTCGTTTAGCCATCATGCCTCTTGGTTTAAGCCAAATGAAGAAATCAATGATTCAGCAAGAAAAAATGCAAGCTGTTAAACCTTATACAGACGATATTAACAAACGCATGAAGAGCGCTACTTCTAACGAAGAAAAAATGAAAGCTCAAACTGAATTACAACAACTTTATAAAGATAACAACATCAATATTATGGGTGGTATGGGATGTCTTCCACTTCTAATTCAAATGCCTATCTTTACGGCTTTATTCTATGCTGCTAAATTTACTACTGGTATTTCAGATTCAACTTTCTTAGGAATTGATTTAGGAAAACCAAGTATGTTATTAGTTGCTTTAGCTGGTATTAGTTACTTTGCCCAAAGTTATATCAGTATGATTGGTATGGCTGAAGAACAAAAGAAACAAATGAAGATGATGAGCTATATGTCACCTTTAATGATTGTCATGATTTCATTTAGTTCTCCTGCTGGAGTTACTTTATATTGGGTAGTCGGTGGTATTTTTAGTTGTATTCAATCTTTAATTACAACTCTCTATCACAAACCAAAAATTAAAGCTGAACTAGCTGAACATTTTGAAAAAAATCCAATCAAAACAGTAAAACCTGTTGTTAAAGATGTAACACCTAAGAAACAAGGTAACGCTCCTAAGCAAGCTGCAAGAAATGCTAACGCTAATGTTAAAGGACGTAACGCCGGTAAACAAGGTAAAAAATAATCATTAAAAAGATGACTTTTATAGGTCATCTTTTTTTTAACAAAAAAAATAGTAGCGTAAGTCAATTCACTTACGCTACTATTTTTATCATTAATCTTGAACGTGATTCATATGTTGGAATGTTTTTGCAAGAATATCAGTCACATGCTGATCATCTAAAGAGTAAACAACTGATTTACCCTCTTTTCTCGATTTAACTAAATGTGATTCTCGTAAAAGCTTTAGTTGATGAGATATCGCTGATTGTTCCATCTGAAGTTTTTCAGTGATAGCTGAAACATTTAATTCATCTTCAGATAAAGCGATTAGTATTCGTAATCTAGTCGGATCACTAATACTTTTGAAAAACTTACTTACCTTTAGAATTGATTCCTCATTAACATGTTCTAATGTCATCTATACATCCCCAATTTACTTAATTAATAAATGATTGAACTGCTTGTTCAAATTTATTTATTTTTTCTGTTGTTTCTTGATGGTTTGCTCCTTTAACCCCTAAATAAAACTTCACTTTCGGTTCAGTTCCCGAAGGTCTAATGGCAATCCAACTTCCATCATGTAAAAAGAATTTTAAAACATTTGATGGTGGTAAGTCAATTGATTCGCTATCTCCAGCAATAAAATGTCTCTTCTGAGTTGAATAATCTTCATAATAGTCAACTGCTACATCTGCAAAATTTAATGGAATATTCGTTCTAATGTCTGACATTAATTGTTTGATTTTTTCAACCCCTGAAATACCTGACATCGTAACTGAGATTGTTTTTTCATCGAAATAACCAAATTCTGCATAAATTTCTTGAATCGCATCAAATAAAGTTTGGTTGTTAGCTTTATAGTGAGCTGCAATTTCAGAAAGTAACACTAGACTTTGAATAGCGTCTTTATCACGAACGAAAGGTTGAACCAAATAACCATAGCTTTCTTCAAAACCGAAAACAAATGATTTAGCTTGATTTGCTTCGAATGATTTAATTTGTTCTGCAATAAATTTAAAACCAGTTAACACATTAATCATTTCAACATCATATTTTTTACAAATTTCAGTTGGTAATTCACTTGAAACAATTGATTTAATAACTACACTATTTTCAGCTAAAGAACCTTCTTGTTTCTTAGCTTGTAATAAGTAGTGTACCATAATGCTACCTAATTGGTTACCAGAAAGTACTATATATTCGCCTTTATCATTTTTCACAACAGCACCTAAACGGTCAGCATCTGGGTCCGTTGCTAATAAAATATCTGCATTTTCTTTTTCTCCTAAAGCAATCGCATACTCAAATGCTGAAGCTTCTTCTGGGTTAGGTGATTTAACAGTTGAAAAGTCAGCATCCGCTTCTCTTTGTTCAGGGACCACTAAGACGTTTTTAAACCCAGCTTGTGCTAGAGCCTTTTCACCAATCATTTGACCTGTTCCATGTAATGGGGTAAAAACAATTTTTAACTCATCTTCTGTTTTTTTAATAACATCTTTATTAACTGTTACTGTTTTTAAATGCTCTAAGTAAACAGCATCTACGTCTTCCCCAACAATTTGGATCAGTTCTCCTGCTTCACTTTGAGGTAAGACTTCGATGGTTAAAGGATTGTCAATTGATCTAACATATTTAGTTACTAAATCAGCATCTTGAGGAGGCATTTGTGCTCCATCAGAACCGTAAACCTTGAATCCATTATATTCTTTCGGGTTATGACTAGCTGTAATCATAATTCCTGCGATACAATTAAAATGTCTAACTGTAAAAGACAATTCTGGAGTAGAACGTAAACTCTCAAATAAGTATGATTTAATACCATGTGCTGCTAACGTTTTAGATGCTTCCATAGCAAATTCAGGAGATTGATGTCTTGAGTCAAAAGCAATCGCAACACCACGTTTTTTAGCGGCTTCATCTAAACTATCAATAAAAAGGGCTAAACCTTCTGTCGCTTGTCTAACTGTATAAATGTTCATTCGGTTAATCCCAGCTCCGATAATTCCTCTCATACCAGCTGTTCCAAATTCAAGTGGTGCATAAAAAGAATCTTTTAGTTGTTCTTCATTACCTCGTTTATTTTCTAAATCTGTTTTTACTAATTCATCCATTTGACTAAAGTCCAACCACTGTTGGTATGTATTTTTCCAAGTCAATTTGTTCACCCTTTCAAGATTATTCTGTTTTATTATAACATTCATAAAAGGATAATAAAATAAAATATATAAAAAAAGAGCTAATACTATAAGTATTAACTCTTTTAAGTACCAAGTTGTTTTATAACACGGTTGTTATATATTTATATACTTCTTGTCCCGCGATACTACCATCTCCAACTGCTGTTGCAATTTGACGTAGTACTGTATCACGAACATCTCCGATAGCATAAATACCTGGTATTTTCGTTTCCATGTATTCGTTTGTAGTAATCCAACCTTCTTCATTAGTAATGCCTAATCCTTTGAAAGGTTCTGTCAATGGATCTAAACCAATATAGACGAATACGCCTTCTGCTTCAGCATTAGTAATTTCTTCAGTTTTAACATTTTTAAAATCAATAGAGGTGATTTTTTTATCATCGCCTTTAAATTCTACAGGCACAGTATCCCACATAAAATCAATTTTTTCATTTTTAAATGCACGATCTTGAATTACTTTTTGAGCTCTTAGTTCATCTCTACGGTGAACAATTGTTACTTTACTTGCAAACTGAGTTAGATATAACCCTTCCTCAACAGCTGAGTCGCCTCCACCAATAACATATAAGTGACGATCTCTGAAAAAAGCCCCATCACATACAGCACAATAAGAAACACCACGACCAGCGTATTCTTCTTCACCAGGAACGCCAATTTTTCTATGGTCACTACCTGAAGCGATGATTACTGTTTTTGCTTCATAAACTTCATCATCACAATACACTTTTTTACTTGATCCTAAATCTTCAACGTTCGTTACATTCCCATAGGTATGAGTAGCTCCAAAATTAGTTGAATTTTCATACATTTTCATTGCTAAATCTGGTCCTGTAATCATTGAAAATCCTGGATAGTTCTCCACATCAGCAGTATTCATTAATTGACCACCAGGAGCACCTCTTTCAATTACTAAAACTTTCAAATCTGCTCGAGACGCATACAAAGCAGCTGTCATACCACCAGGTCCTGCTCCGATGATTATTACATCATACATTACACATTCCTCCATACCTTTATTCACTTCTTAACTTTAACGGTTTCAGGTATTCTTGTCTACGCTTATGCTCAAAAAAAGAACTAGAATAACCATTGACATTGTTTGAAATAAAGATAGAATACTAATGATACAAACGCAAAAAAGGAGTGGTTGCCTAAATGATTTCACGAATGAATCATTTTTTTACAGAAAATCGCCATTCGAATAGAGAACTTTTCTATTTAAGCTGGCCGATTTTTATTGAGTTTTTTTTACGGGTTTTTGTTGGTAACATAAACGTCTGGATGATTGCACAACATTCAGAACCGGCCGTTGCAGCAGTTGGTTCAGCTAATCAATTGTTAACTCTGTCAGTTTTTGTTTATGGTTTTATTACAGTTGGTGTGCAAATTATTATTTCTCAGTTAATCGGTGCTAAAAAAAATGAAGAGATTCCTGAAGTTATCACAACTGGAATTATAGGCTCATTTATTATTGGATTTCTTATCAGTGCTCTCTTTATGTTGTTTCCAGAACAACTTTTAATTGCCATTAGATTACCTGATGATATTGTTGATCTTGGTGTCAAATATATTCAAATTTATGGGGCTAGTTTATTTGTTTCTTCTATCTCAGCTGCTATCGTTGCTTTCCTTAGAAGCCACGGGAAAACCAAAGCAGCGTTACAAATTCCAATGCTTGCCCTTATATTAACAGTCCTTGGTAACTATTTAGCTCTTTATAGTCCATTTGGATTACCTAATTTAGGCGTTGCAGGTTTAGGTATATCTGCTGCTATTAGTAACACTATTGCTATGATTTTAGGCTTTTTCATTCTTCAAAAAGAAATTAACTTTAATATTTTAAAATTATCATTTAAACACTTTTCAAAAATTAAATTAAAACAAATATTAAAATTAGGACTTCCATCTTCTGGAGAAAACCTTTCTTATATGGGTTCTCAAGTTGTTGTAACTATGATTGTTGCTACTTTAGGAGCTAATCTTTTAATTGCAAAATCATACGTAACAGCAATCACGCAATTTATTTATTTAATCGCTTCTTCCTTAGCACAAGGAAACCAAATTATTATTGGTCGAAATGTGGGAGCAAGAGATTTTGATAAAGCCTATTTAAGAGGAAAGAACACTATATACCTTGGGGTTGGTATTACTTTCATCATTTCCCTTGCTACCTTTATTTTTATTGAACCTATTATGCATATATTTACCTATAACCCTGAGATCATTGCTATTGCTAAAGTTGTTTTCTTTGTAGATATTTTCTTAGAAATTTTTAGAGCCATCAATATGACGATGGTTGGTTCACTAAATGCTTCTGGTGATGTGAAATTCCCGCTTATTTGTAGTTTAATTGTCTTATGGATTATTAGTTTACCTTTCTCTTATTTCCTTGCTATCCCTTTAGAATTAGGACTTTTGGGAGTCTGGCTAGCTTACACAATAGATGAAGCACTCAGGGCGATATTACTCCTTAAACGTTGGAAATCTGGCGTGTGGCGAAATAAAATTGATTTATTATAACAACCTATTTTACTTAGGTTGTTTTTTTATTGTTTAAAATTTGATTAATAATCTCTTTTTTTACTGATTTCATCTATCAATTAATGGTAGTTTTATAAACGACGGAATTTTTATTAAGAGGGTGAATATATGTCAAGAAGATCACAGAGGTATTTTTATAAACCTACAGTTAATTACGGATTGCTACTGCCAATTTTTTTAATGCTTATATTAAGCGTTTGGTTACAATACTGGGTAGCAACTTATGAAGATGTCTCCGCAATCAATCAAGCCATCAAACAAGTTATTTTTATTTGCATTGGTTTAGGTGGGATGTTAGTCATTAAATTTATAGATAAAAAACTGATTTGGCGATTAGTTCCATGGATATATGGTTTTTCATTATTGTTAATGTTATCCCTGTACTTCTTCTATGATGTAACTATGTACAACATTACAGGTACTAAAAGATGGTTAGACATAGCTGGTATGAAATTCCAACCATCTGAACTAGCTAAAATCGCTTATATATTATTTATTTCAAAACAACTTATTCAATATGATATGAAAACGAAAATCAAAACAATTTCTACTGATATGAATTTATTATGGCGATTAATTGCCTACAGTATTCCTCTATTTGCTTTAATGTTTATGCAAAAAGATTTTGGTACTTCGTTAGTCTTCGTTTGTGTATTAGGAGCTCTTTTAATCGCTGCTGGTATTGATTGGCGAATATTAGGGACTATTGGGGCTATCCTACTTGTCTTAGGTGGAGCTTTAATTTATCTCGTATTTACAGAATCAGGTAATGAGATTTTAAAGACTCTCCATTTTAAACAATACCAACTAGATAGAGTTCGCGCTTGGAAAGATCCTTATGCCTTTGCCGACTCAATTGCCTATCAGCAAGTCCAAGGATTTATCGCTATGGGTTCTGGAGGGATTTTAGGAAAAGGGGCTGCTGGAGTGGATGTTTACGTACCAGTTCGAGAATCAGATATGATATTCACCTTCGTTGGTGAAGCATATGGCTTTATCGGATCTTCTTTAGTCATTATTTTATATTTCTATTTATTCTTCCAAATTTTTTACGCTGGACTAAAGAGTAATTCAAAATTTAATATTTACATTTGTGTTGGTGTTGTTTTTATGTTAGTTTTCCAAACCTTTGAGAATATTGGGGCTTCTATTGGATTACTACCGCTAACAGGGATCCCTCTTCCTTTTCTAAGTCAGGGAGGAACTTCTCTAATTGCCACATTAATCGCTTTAGGCTTAATCTTTGAGATGAATGTATACGAATAAAAAGAGGTGAATGTAGTGAACCCTAAAAGTTAGACTTTTTTGGAGTAGAGAAATCTACTCCTTTTTTATTGTCTTAAACTGCCATCTTAAGACGGAAATCAACAGGACACAGTCCACCTAATTTCATTTTTATCCGCT
>NZ_JBMEAO010000029.1:0-18430 GCF_048815235.1 Vagococcus fluvialis | reverse complement strand
ACGTTTAGCTCATTAATTAATTTAAAACTTGCTAGCGAATGTTATTCACTAAATATGGTTTGTTTTCACTTTCGTAAAAACGCCCTACACATTTGGTTTGTCTTACTTTGTTCAGTTTTCAAAGATCTATTCTTTAGCTGCCGTAGCAACTTTTTAATAATATCAAACTTGCTAATGTTTGTCAACAAGTTTTTTAATTATTTTTTAAATCGTTTTGTTTGCTTGTTAACTGCTTGTTATCAGGCAACTTCAAAATAATAACATGTTTTAATATTGTTTGTCAACAACTTTCAAAATGTTTTTTTATTTTTGTTTGTCCCTCTTTTTTTACAAGAACATTTAGTAATATACTACTTTTTTAAAAAATTGTAAACATCTTTTTAAAAATATTTTTTGTTGTTTCTTTTTTGGTACAATAGAATTATTAATAATAGAAGCGGAGGAAATATACAATGAAGATACTTGTTGTTGATGATGATAAAGAAATAGTTGAATTATTAAGTATTTATGTAAAAAATGAAGGCTATGAAGTGGTAAAAGCTTACGATGGTAAACAAGCTCTAGAAAAGATTTCAGCTCATCCAGATATTGATTTAATGATTCTTGATATTATGATGCCTGAAATGGATGGAATGGAGGTCGTTAAAGAATTACGTAAAGAATCTCAAATTCCTATTATTATGCTAACAGCTAAAACAACGGATATGGATAAAATCCAAGGTTTAATTGCTGGAGCTGATGATTATGTTACCAAACCATTTAATCCTCTTGAAATAATGGCTAGAGTTAAATCACTATTACGTCGTACGAATATGAAGGTACAACCAGACGTTCCTGACGTTTTAGAAATTGGTCCTCTAGTTATCAAGAAAAATTCTCATGAAGTTATGACAGATAAAGGTGTTAGTATTCAATTAACTGCGTTAGAGTTTGGTATTCTACATCTTTTAGCAAGTCATCCTAATCATGTTTTTAGTGCTGATGAAATCTTTGAGCGCGTTTGGCAACAGGAAAGTTTAGTATCTGCAAAAACTGTTATGGTTCATGTAAGTCACTTACGAGACAAAATTGAAGAAGCCACGAATGGTGAAAAAGTGATCCAAACAGTTTGGGGTGTTGGCTATAAAATCGAAAGCTGATAACAAAACCTATACTCGTGTTCGTCTGACATCTAAAGAAAAAAGTGAACTACTTATAGAAGGTTTAGTTACTATTATCCTTCTAATTCTCTTAAATCTTGCTATGTATATGATTTTAGTTCAAATCATTCAGTCTAGTGTTTCTATAGAAACTTTAGTTCATTCTCTGGTTCCCTCGTTTTATGAGAGTTTCTATAGTCCAGAAGCCATGATTTGGAAAAAACCAATTTTTGCTTTAATGGCAATCATTGATATCGGTATTCTTTATTGGCGTTTAGTACGTCGATATAAACAAATGCAACAGCGCCACATTATTAGTGAACTTCATTATATTTCTAGTGGACACTATGATCACCGGATTCCTTTTGATTTAGGTGGCGATCTTGGAAAATTAATCACTAGTATTAACGCCCTTGTTGATAGTACTGTTGAAGCTATCGAGGAAGAACGACGTATCGAACAATCTAAAGACGAATTAATAACTAATGTGAGTCACGACATTCGAACGCCCTTAACTTCAATCATCGGTTATCTGGGTTTAATAGAAGAAAAAAAATATTCTAATGAAGAAGAGTTACTCAAATATACTCACACAGCCTATTTAAAAGCGAAGCAAATGAAGCTTTTAGTAGATGATTTATTTGAATACACTAAAGTGAGACAATCAAATACACCACTATCACTAGTGACCTTTGATATGCAGCAATTAATTGCTCAAATTGTGGTTGATTTTGAATTAGATGCTCAGAAAAAAGAAGTTTCCATTGATTTTGAAGCAAAACCTAGTTCTCTTCTAATGGAAGGAGATACTGAAAAACTAGTTCGTGTCTTTGATAACCTTCTAACTAATGCCTTAAAATATGGGACAGATGGTACTAAAATACTTATTTCATCTGAACAAGTAGCTGATGAGGTCATTATCACAGTAAAAAATAATGGAAAAGAAATACCTAAAGAATCTTTAGATCTTCTTTTTGATCGTTTTTACCGTGTTGAAGAGTCTCGTTCTCAACAAACAGGTGGTACTGGATTAGGTTTAGCCATTGCCCAAAGTATTGTTGACTTACACCAAGGTCAGATATACGCCACATCTGAAAATGGTTGGACTTCTTTTATCATCCACTTACCCATTCATCATGTTGAAATACCAACTAACTAAGGAGCCTAGTCATTTGCTTTGGCTCCTTTTTTTTGTTAAATTTTAATAGACATTCTTTACTATAAAAAGAAAGAAAGGAATTCTTTTATGAAACAAATGAAATGTCGGCTATCTAGAGTGATTATTTGGACTTTTATTATTTTTACCCTTTTCTCTCCTCTAAAAGCCCAGGCATTGGAAAAACAATTTTCATTAGCAGCCAAATCAGCTATTGCAGTTGATGCGAACAGTGGCAAAATACTGTATACCCAAAACAGTGATGAAGTACTCGCTATTGCTTCTATTACCAAATTATTATCTATTTACTTAGTCTATGAACAAATCGACAGTGGTAATTTATCTTGGGATGAACCATTACCTGTCAGTGACTATCAAAAAAAATTAAGCAAAGATCCCGATTTATCTAATATTCCTATTGAGGATGATATGCCTTATACAGTAGGAGACGCAGTAACGGCTTCTCTTATCTCCTCTGCTAATTCATTAACTTCTGCTTTAGCAGAACGTATTGCAGGTTCGGAAGTAGCCTTTGTTGAAATGATGCACGAACAATTAGAGGATTGGGGCATTACAGATGCTCTTTTAGTATCTGCCTCTGGTTTAAGTAATGAATATATACAAGGTAAATATTATGGGAACACTAAAGAAGAAGACGAAAATATGATGAGTGCTAAAGATGTTGCTATTATTGCTCAACACTTAATTACAGATTATCCTGAAATATTAGATATTTCGTCTCAACCTAGCACTGAACTTTTCAAAGGAACAGATCAAGCTTTTACCATTTGGAATTCAAACGATATGCTTCCTGGTTTTGATTATGAAACACCACATGTAATGGGGCTAAAAACAGGTACTTCTCCTTTAGCTGAAGCGTGTTTTGCTGGGTTAATTGAAAAAGATGGGACTCAGATTATTACAGTTATCTTAGGAGTTGACGAAGAACATAATCGTTTTGAAGAAACCTCACACTTGATTGACTATCTCAATAAAGAATGGACTTATACCAGTGTTCTGAAAAAAGGTGATAGTCCTAGTGTTGCTTCTATTGAAACTAAAAACTCAAAATATAAAACTGTTCCTTTAATGGTTACGGAAGATGTCGTGATTTGGGTTAAAAATAATGATGACATTGAACTAACATTTAAAGAAACATCTGATCAGATCACTAAAAATGGAAAGTTAGCAGCTCCGGTGAGTAAAGAATCCATTATAGGTGAACAATTTGTTACTAATAAAAGTGATTCTCTTGGTTATCTAGATTCTTCTATTCATAAAGAACCTGGTATTCCAGTTACTTTAAAAAAAGATTTAGAGAAAGATAATATTTTTACCATTGCTTGGTATCGAATAACAGGTAAATCTTAATTTGACAGAGTAAAAAAAAGTAGCTATACTCTACTTAATATAAAATGTCGAAAGATTAGTACTAAATTTTGTTGTTTTAGAGAGTTGACGTTTGGTGAAAGTCAATACAATAACTTTAGGAATCCACTTTCATAAGACGTGTAACGAAAACACTAGTTGATTAAGTTACGCCGGCAAGTAAAGACCGTTATTCTTACACTTAATGAAGGCACATTTGTGCAAAATTATGGGTGGTACCGCGAAATTCAACCTCTTCGCCCCAAAAGAGCTGGTCTCTTTTGGGGTGGAGAGGTTTTTTATTTTTATTATTATAAGGAGGAATAGAAATGTTAGATGTAAAATTTATTAGACAGAATATTGATGAAGTCAAAGAAAAATTAATGACTCGTGGTGTCAACGAAGAGGTATTAAATGAGTTTGTGGTTCTTGACCAAGAAAGACGTAACCATTTAGTTAAAGTAGAGACTTTAAAGAAAACACGTAATGACGTATCTCAAGAAATCGCTACTTTAAAACGTAACAAAGAAAATGCTGACGATAAGATTCTAGAAATGAAAGAAGTTGGCGAAACGATTAAAGGTTTAGATGAAGAAATTCGTGTTATTGACGAAAAATTACAAACAATCTCTCATACATTACCTAACTTACCTCATACTGATGTTCCAGTTGGTGCTGATGAAGAGGATAATGTTGAAGTGAAACGTTGGTCAACTCCTAAACAATTTGATTTTGAGCCTAAACCACATTGGGAAGTAGCTGAAGACTTAGGTATTTTAGATTTTGAACGTGGTGCCAAAGTATCTGGTAGTCGTTTTGTCTTCTACAAAGGATTAGGGGCTCGTTTAGAAAGAGCTATCTACAACTTAATGTTAGATACTCATGTTTATGAGCATGGCTATACTGAAATGATGACACCTTACATTGTTAACGAAACATCAATGTTTGGTACGGGACAATTTCCTAAATTTAAAGAAGATGTTTTCCAAATTGAAGATAGTAACTATACGCTAATTCCAACGGCTGAAGTTCCTTTAACGAACTACTATCGTGATGAAATTTTAGCTCCTGAACAATTACCAGTTTACTTTACAGCTCTAAGTCCATCATTCCGTTCTGAAGCAGGAAGTGCCGGACGAGACACACGAGGTTTAATTCGTTTACACCAGTTCAATAAAGTTGAGATGGTTAAATTAAGTCATCCAGAAACATCTTACGACGAATTAGAAAAAATGACTGGAAATGCTGAAGCTATTTTAGAAAAACTAAATTTACCATACCGTACAATTACTTTATGTACAGGTGACATGGGATTCTCTGCTGCTAAAACTTATGACATTGAAGTTTGGATTCCAGCTCAAGATACTTACCGTGAAATCAGTTCTTGTTCAAACTGTGAGGACTTCCAAGCAAGACGTGCTAAAATTCGTTTCCGTAACGAAGAAGGTAAGACAGATTATGTTCATACCTTAAATGGTTCTGGTTTAGCTGTTGGTCGTACAGTCGCTGCTATTTTAGAAAACTATCAAAATGAAGACGGTAGTGTTACTATCCCTGAAGTACTTGTTCCTTACATGGGCGGTTTAACAACTATTACTAAATAAATTAAAAGGAACAAAATCAAAATTGATTTTGTTCCTTTTTTTGGTGAAGAGTATAGTATTAATCTTTATAAGATAAGTAACCAAATATGCTAAAAAGTTTTTATAACAAAAAAATTACATCTTAACACTATTCCACATATTTTTATTGACTATTTCAAACTTATTTTTTATAAAAAATAAATAAGACATCCTGCTAATATCAATATAAATACTAATTCCAAAATCATTTCTGATAATTTTGATTTATAGCTTGAAAATGTATTTCCACTACGATGTTCTTTCGGTAAAACTTCTGAAAGAATACCGATACATAAAATAATGATAACATTAATTATTAGGAGATGTTCTATTACAATTGATTTAGGACGAGGGGCTTGGATTACCTCCCACCCAAAATAAATATAAATAGACAATAATATTCCTCTTACAATTTTTATTTTTTTAATCTGTTTTATAGTCATTATTCTTACCTCTTAACCAAATCAATTATTTTTTATTATATCATATGACTCAACAAAACATTTCATTATGTTTAATTAATACTAACATAGCAAAATACATTTCATATTTGCCGAATATTTGACTATAACTTATAATAAATAAAAAAGAGGTATTTATTATGAATATTAAAAAATACAACGAAATAGCAACACTATTCTTGTTTCTAGTTTATATTTCAGTGATTATCAACTGGAATTACTATCCAATAGATATTATTCATTTGATAACTTATATTATTTTAGGGTTATCTCTAATAATAATATTTCTCTCAACTAGAATTATTTTTAATAAGAAAAAAGAAATATTTACTAGAATTGGTTTTAGTCTAGTTTTACTATGTACTATTTTCCCTCCCCTTTTTTCATTAGCAACATGGATGGGGTATATAATTAACAGTATCTAATTTTAAAAAGGAGAAATAAAATGAGTGTTATTAGCTTTGAAATTGAAAATGATATTAATTCTAGAGTAGATATGGATGAAAATTTATATGATTATATTTCCTCTTCCTTTTTTTGGATAACTTCTTTTTGGACAGATGGAAAAAAACGTTCGGGTATCGATATAGTTGGTGTTTCATTAATAAATGAAGATATTTCTAAATTAAAAGAAATCCTTTTATCTTGGGAGAATCTCTTTTACAATGCTCCTGAAATAATAAAGGTGATAGTAGGCTATGATGTATGTTCTAATTTGGAAATCACTGGTGAGATTGAAAAAAAAGAATGTTTATCTCAATTAAAAAAAATAGCTAATCTTTGTGATTTAGCTATTCTTCAAAAGAAAAATATCATTGTTTACGGGTTATAGAACTCATCACAAAGAATTCAACAAATACAAAAATAAGGAGTCAAAAATGAGATTTTCATTTTTGACTCCTTATTTTTTTTAGAGATGATCTAATCAAACTCTTTCTTTATTATGATTCAATTGAATAGTTTGGTGCTTCTTTTGTAATTTGAACGTCATGTGGATGAGACTCACGTAAACCAGCACCACTCATTTGAACAAATTGAGCATTGTCGCGTAACTCTTTTAAGTTACCAGCGCCAACATATCCCATACCAGCACGTAGTCCACCAATCATTTGGAAGACGATATCTTGAGCGCTACCTTTGTAAGCAACTCGTCCTTCGATACCTTCTGGAACTAATTTGTTTGCTTCATTCACTGAACTTTGGAAGTAACGGTCACTTGAACCTTTAGCCATAGCGCCTAAAGAACCCATTCCACGGTAAGTTTTGAAACGACGACCTTGGAAGATTTCAAATTCACCTGGAGACTCATCCGTTCCTGCTAACATTGAACCAAGCATTACAACATGTCCACCTGCTGCTAAAGCTTTAACGATATCTCCTGAGTACTTAATACCACCATCAGCAATAATAGCTTTTCTAAATTCACGAGCTACTCCTGCTGCATCATAAATAGCTGTTAATTGAGGTACCCCAACACCAGCAACAACACGAGTTGTACAAATCGATCCAGGACCAATTCCAACTTTAACAACGTCTACTCCAACTTCATAAAGAGCTCTAGCTCCTTCAGCTGTAGCAATGTTACCAGCAATAATAACAACATCTTTAAATGTATCTCGAATTTCTTTGATTTTACGAATAACCCCAGCACTATGGCCATGAGCTGTATCAATAATCAAAGCATCTACCCCAGCGTCGATTAAAGCTTCTGCACGTTCGAATGTATCACTTGTTACACCAACTGCTGCAGCTGCAAGTAAACGACCATGTTGGTCTTTTGCGGCATTCGGAAATTCAATTACTTTTTCAATATCTTTAATAGTAATTAAACCACTTAATTTTCCTTCTTCATCAACTATTGGTAATTTTTCTATTTTATGTTTTTGCAGTATTTTCTCTGCATCTTTTAATGAAGTACCAACTTCAGCTGTTACTAAATCTTCTTTGGTCATAACACCAGAGATTGGTTGATTGTAATCAGAAATAAATCTTAAATCACGGTTTGTTAAAATACCAACTAGTTTTCTATTTTCTAACGTTTCCACAATTGGAACGCCACTGATTCGGTATGTTGCCATCAAGTTTTCTGCTTCAGCGACTAAACTTTCTGGTGTTAAGAAAAATGGATCAATGATAACGCCACTTTCAGAACGTTTTACCTTTCTCACTTCATCAGCTTGTTGCTCAATCGACATATTTTTGTGGATTACCCCTAGTCCACCTTGTCTAGCCATAGCAATTGCCATTTTACTGTCAGTAACAGTATCCATGCTAGCACTCATAATTGGAATATTTAGTTTTAAATTGGGCGCAAGCTCCACCGATAAATCCACATCATTTGGTAATACGTGGCTTTCCGCTGGAATTAATAAGACGTCATCAAATGTAAAACCTTTTCTTGAAAATTTTGTTTCCCAATTTGTCATTAGAAAATAGCACTCCCTTATTTTTATTTTATTTACAAACTTACCAAAAAAAAGTAGGTTCGTCAATTGATTGAGTTAATAAAAAAAACAAGATGGGGAAAAACTTACCTTACTCTTAGAATTTAAGCGTAAAGTAACGTTTTTCTCATCTTGCTCTTCCTAATAACGACGACTAAACATCGCACCTTGGAAATTATATTTTTTCTTCAACCAATAACGTAAGCCAAATGTTGCAGCTCCCATTACTAAAGTGATTGTTGGATTTAATACTGGGTTGATAGCTACTGGTAAGAAAGCTGATACACCCATTACTAAAAACCACGGTAAGAAACTCACTGCCATAATTCCACCTGTTTTTAATACTCCTGGACGTTTACTTTGGTCAGCTCCTGGCTCATCGTAAACATAAATGTATTTATAAATTAAGTAGAATGAGAAGGCTCCAGAGATACCTCCTAAAATTAAAGATGTAATTCCTTGGGCACTAGCAGTTCCATTTTTTGAAAATAGGCTAAATAAAGAAGTGATAACTGCTAACATAGTAAATAACATTAAGAAGTTATCTAACATAATTGTTTTAAAAGACATTTCTCTTGGTGGTTCTGGCGCATTTAAAATGTGATCAATGGCTTCTGTTGGTGTTCCAAACAATTGTTTAGCTGTCACACCTGTTTTTTGTCCTTCAACTAGTTGTGTTAGCATATCATTCATCGCTAATACTTTTTTCTCTTCAGAAATGTCGCTTCCTTCTAAAGCTTTGTTTAAGTCAAAAATAAATTGGTCATTCTTTTTCGTTAGTTGCGGCATTAATTCACGATTTTGAGCCACTTTTTGTTGTAGTTCTTCTCTTGATTCTTCCACTTGTCTCACCTTTATTTTCTAATTTTAAACGTTAAATCTAAACAACATAACGTCGCCATCTTTAACGATATATTCTTTTCCTTCAGAACGAACACGACCAGCTTCTTTAGCTGCAGACATACTACCATGCTCTTTTAAGTCATCATAAGAAACAGTTTCCGCACGAATAAATCCGCGTTCAAAGTCAGTATGGATAACTCCAGCACATTCAGGTGCTTTCATGCCAACTTTAAATGTCCAAGCTCTTACTTCCTGCTCTCCAGCAGTAAAATAAGTTGCTTGTCCTAATAAATAATATGACGCTCTAATTAGTAAATCTAATCCTGATTCTTCGATACCTAAAGCTTCTAAGAAATCTTGTTTGTCTTCATCATCTAATTCAGCAATCTCTTCTTCAGCACGAGCACAAACAGTGATAACTTCTGCATTTTCTTCTGCAGCAAATTTTTTCACTTGTTGAACATACTCGTTACCTTCAACATCAGCCACTTCGTCTTCTGCAACGTTAGCTACATAAAGAACCGGTTTTGTTGTTAAAAGGAATAATCCTTTAACGATTGGTAACTCATCATCTGAAAATTCAATTGTTCTTGCTGATTTACCTTCTTCAAGAACTGGTTTGATTTTTTCTAAAACAGCTAATTCAGCAACGGCTTCTTTATCTTTAGTTTTAGCAATCTTAGCAACACGGCTCATGCGTTTATCTACAGACTCTAAATCTGCAAAAATTAATTCTAAGTTAATGATTTCAATATCTTCTAAAGGATTAACACGTCCTTCAACGTGAGTAATGTTTTCGTCATCAAAACAACGAACTACATGACAAATAGCGTCTACTTGGCGAATGTTACTTAAGAATTTATTTCCTAATCCTTCACCTTTACTTGCACCCTTTACAATCCCTGCGATGTCTGTAAATTCAAATGTTGCTGGAACTGTTTTTTTAGGTTTTACTAATTTAGTTAATTCATTTAAACGCTCATCTGGTACTTCTACCATTCCTACGTTTGGGTCAATTGTTGCGAAAGGATAGTTTGCTGCTTCTACTCCTGCTTTTGTAATCGCGTTAAATAGGGTTGATTTACCAACGTTTGGTAAACCTACAATACCTGCTGTTAAAGCCATTTTATTACCACTCTTTCTTTAGTTATCTTGGTTCTTTTTTTCTAACACTTTTTTCATCTTTTTAGTAAACTCTTTACGAGGCATCATCACAATATGTTGACAATTGACACATTTGATTTTTATATCCATTCCCATACGAGTAACTTCCCAACGATTTGTTTGGCACGCATGAGGTTTTTTCATCTCAACGATATCACCTAAATCAAACATATAAACACCTTCCTTTACTCTTCTTGCACATGCTATATAGTAACATAAATTACTCTCTATTAGTTGATGTATTCTTAATTTATTTTCTATAAATAATCGAAAAGATAAGTATCTCTCAAGCCTATTTTTTAAGAGATACTTATTTGATTAATCATCAAATTGAATGTCTAAAATATCTAAAATTCGAGTTAAATCTGATTGAGATAAATATTCGATTTCAATTTTACCTTTACCGTTTTTCTCTTGAATCGCAACACTTGTTCCAAACTTATCCATTAAACGATCTTCACTTGTTTGAATGTAATAAGGTTTAGGTGTTATTTGCTTCGCTTTTTTCGGCGTTTTTAATTGTTTATCATTCATGTCAGAAACAATTTGTTCTAATTGACGAACTGTTAAACCTTCTTTTAACACGCGATTAGCCAATGGAATAATATCTTTTTCATCTTTTAAGCCTAATAAAGTTCTTGCTTGTCCCATAGACAATTGCTCTTTTTGAACTAAGTCTTTAACAATTTGAGGTAACGTTAATAGTCTTAAATAATTCGCAATATAAGGGCGACTTTTCCCTAATTGTTCAGCTAATTCGACTTGTGTTAACTTCAGATTCTTCATTAGCATTTCATAAGCTTCTGCTTCTTCCATTGGACTCAAGTCTTCACGTTGTAAGTTCTCTAGAACAGCAATTTGCATCATTCTTGCTTCATCAAATTCTCTAACAATCGCAGGAACTGTTTTTTTTCCAGCTAATTTAGAGGCTCTAAAACGGCGTTCACCAGCGATAATTTCATATCCTTTAATAGTCGATTTTCTAACAATAATGGGTTGGAAAACCCCTGATTGTTTGATTGATTCTGATAATTCTTTTAATGCATGTTCATCAAATGTTTTTCTTGGTTGATACGGATTTGGACGTAACTCTTCTAATGGAATTTCCATAACTATGTCTTTTTTTTCATCTACTTCTTCAATATCTGAAAAATCTTTGAACAATGCATCAATTCCTCGGCCTAACCCTTTATTAGTCTTGCTCACGATTCATCACTTCCTTTGCTAAAGCATGATAGTTCTCTGCACCTTTTGATTTTGGATCATAATCAATAATCGATTTTCCATGACTTGGCGCTTCTGATAGTCTAACGTTTCTTGGAATAATCGTGTCATATACACGTTCTCTAAAATACTTTCTTACTTCTTCTACTACTTCAGAACCTAAGTTAGTTCTAGCATCATACATCGTTAGTAGCACACCTTCAATGCGTAAATCTGGATTAAAATGTTTTTGTACTAAACGAATCGTATTAAGTAATTGACTAAGACCTTCAAGTGCATAGTACTCGCATTGAACAGGAATTAAGATAGAATCACTTGCTGAAAAAGAATTAATTGTTAAATGCCCTAAAGATGGTGGACAATCGATTAAAATAAAATCATATTCGTCAATAACATCTTTTAAAGCTAATTTCAAACGTGATTCTCTAGCCATCATTGAGGTTAACTCAATTTCAGCTCCTGATAATTGAATCGTTGCTGGTGCAATTTCTAATCTCTCACGAGCGGTTTGTTGAATCACTTCTTTAATAGGAACTTCATTTACTAATACATCATAAATATCATTTGTGACATCTGATTTTTTGATACCAATTCCACTTGTCGCGTTTCCTTGAGCATCCATATCAATCAGTAAAACACGTTTGCCTGCATCTGCTAAACAAGCGCCTAAATTGACGGTAGTTGTTGTTTTACCAACTCCACCTTTTTGGTTTGCAACTGAGATTACCCGTGCCATTATCTTTCCTCCAATGTGTTCCATTAACTTATCATTTAAACTAAAGGTTTTTTATTTGGTGTTCCTGGTTTTCTTGGATATTTATTAGGTGTTTCTTTTTTCTTATCAATTGCTACAATGTAACGTTTATCTTCACTAAATGGTAATGAAACTTCAGTCTCTTTGACTAATTTCCCACCTAAAATAGCAATTGCTTTTTTACCTTCTACTACTTCTTCTTCACTTTTAGCAGCTTTTAAAGCTAAAAACTGACCATTCTTTTTCACCAATGGTAAACAAAGTTCAGCTAAGACATTTAACCTAGCAACTGCTCTTGCTGTCACTAAATCATATTTTTCTCGATGAGCTTTATTTTGACCAAAAGTTTCTGCTCTATCATGATATAAATGAACATTTTCTAACTCTAAAGAATCACTTAATAATTTCAAAAAGTTAATACGTTTATTTAACGAATCAACAATTGATACCTCTAAATTAGGATAAACTATCTTTAACGGGATACTTGGAAACCCAGCTCCTGCTCCTACATCACATAAAGAATAATTTTCTTTACTCAAATCAATCGTAGTTGCTAAGGTGATTGAATCATAGAAATGTTTTAAGTAAACTTCTTCTAATTCAGTAATAGCTGTTAAGTTAATTTTTTGATTCCATTCTACTAATAGTTCATAATAAATATTAAATTGATTCATTTGTTTTTCAGATAATTCAATGCCTATTTTGGCTAATTCTTGTTTAAAAATTTCTGGTTTCATCTTTATTCTCCTTATTGTGAAACAAAAAAATGTTTCACAGATAACTCTACTTTAACGCAAAAAAACAAAATATTCAATGAATATCCTTCATAATAAACAGAAAAAGATGTTTCATGTGAAACATTTTAATGTGTTACACAAAAAGAAAGGTTTAACTTAATATGAAAAAACAAACATTTATTGTCTCTGAAAATATTCCTACAGTGGAGGAATACCTATATTTAAGGAAAATGGGCGGTTTATCTGCTAAAAGTATCGAAGGAGCTAAGGTTGGATTAAGTAATAGTTACTTTGCTATTACAGTTAGAGAAGACGATCAATTAATTGCTATGGGACGAATTGTTGGAGATGGCGGTACTGTCTTTCAATTAGTCGATATCGTAGTAGAACCTTCTTATCAAGGTCGTGGACTAGGAAAACTTGTGATGGAACACCTAATGACTTATGTTAAGGAAACTATTGACCCACAAGCCTATGTTAATTTAATTGCTGATGGAAAAGCTAAAGATTTGTATGCACAATATGGATTTATTGAGACATTGCCTAATAGTTGTGGCATGTTTTATAAAAGATAATGCTTCATATCGAAAGGAGATTCCTTATGACAGATAATATAGAAGATATAAACTATACCTACGTTTCAGGAACCATTGATAATCAAGGAACCCAACAAAAAGAAACCTTGATTTTTTTGATAAATATCGTTAACTCTTTACATGGAACTGATAAACACGAAGAGCTACGTATCGCTACAATCGATCCTATTAACTTTGCTAGCCCTTATATTTATGATTTAACCACCCTCATTACAATTGAAATCTTTATTAATGATTTTTCTCACAAAAAAATCTACTTAACTAAAGACATATCTAAAGAGACATTTATTAAAACAATTAACAACGTCATTGAAGAAAGAAAAGGAAAATTTTAGATATAGTTGATTAATACAAATAAAACAAGGCTTATCACTAAGCCTTGTTTTCATCTCTTTTCGCTATCTTACCTTGTTCGATATATACCATTAAGATACTAATATCAGCTGGGTTTACACCACTAATACGACTGGCTTGTGCAATCGTTTCTGGTCTGATTTTTTCTAGCTTTTGAACTGCTTCTGTTGCTAAACTATTAACTTGAGTGTAGTCAATATTAGCTGGGATTTTTTTAGCTTCCATACGTTTTAATTTATCCACTTTGTCATTTGCTTTTTTGATATAACCAGCATACTTAGCTTGGATTTCAACTTGTTCGTAGACATAACGTGGTACCGCTACTTCTGGTGTTTCAACGAACTTAGCAATATCTAAGTAATTTAACTCAGGACGGCGTAATAAATCTGCTGCTAAGATGCCATCTTTTAAAGCAGCACTATTTTTAGTAGCTAAATAGTCTTGTAACTCTTGAGTTGGTTTTAAACGTGTTTTTTCTAAACGTTTCATCTCTGCTTCAATCATTGATTTTTTCATTTCATACTCATTAAAACGTTCGTCACTAACAAGTCCAATATTATGACCAACTTCTGTTAATCGTAAATCAGCATTATCATGACGTAATAATAAACGGTACTCCGCGCGGGACGTTAATAGACGGTAAGGTTCGTTAGTTCCTTTAGTTACTAAGTCATCAATTAACACACCAATATAAGCGTCACTACGTTTTAATACTAATGGTTCTTTACCTTGGATTTTTAACGAAGCGTTAATTCCTGCAATTAACCCTTGGCAAGCAGCTTCTTCATAGCCAGACGTTCCATTCGTTTGACCTGCTGTATAAAGACCTGCAATTTTCATTGTTTCAAGCGTTGGGCGTAATTGATGTGGTACGACAACATCATACTCAATCGCATAACCACTACGCATAACTTCAGCATTTTCAAGACCTGCCACACTATGAATCATCTCATGTTGTACATCTTCTGGTAAAGAAGTTGAAAGACCTTGAACATACACTTCCTCTGTATTGGCTCCTTCTGGCTCTAAGAAGATTTGGTGACGTGGTTTATCACTAAAACGTACCACTTTATCTTCAATAGATGGGCAATAACGAGCTCCCACACCTTCAACAATTCCTGTAAACATTGGTGCACGGTGTAGATTTTCACGAATCACATCATGAGTATCTAAATTAGTATAAGTTAACCAACAAGGCAATTGCTCTGATTTATAAGCTTCATCTGACGTTTCAAAACTGAAATGATTTGGTGTCTCATCTCCTGGTTGAATCTCAGTTACTTCATAGTTAATTGAGCTTGATTTAACACGTGGTGGTGTTCCTGTTTTAAAACGATCAATCTCTAAACCTAATTCTTTTAAGTTATCAGCTAAGCCGATTGCTGGTAAAGAATTATTAGGTCCTGAAGAGTATTTTAAATCGCCAATAATAATTTCTCCACGTAGAGCTGTACCTGCAGTAATAATAACTGCTTTACTGAAGAATTGAGTTCCTGTGCTGATTTGAACCCCTTTTACTACGTCATCTTCAACAATTAATTTCTCAACAATTCCTTGTCTTAAATCTAAGTTTTCAGTATTTTCTAAAGTTTTCTTCATCTCATTTTGGTACTCAAACTTATCAGCTTGAGCACGCAAAGCTCTTACTGCAGGTCCTTTACCTGTGTTTAGCATACGCATTTGAATATAAGTTTTATCAATATTGCGACCCATCTCGCCACCTAGAGCATCAATCTCACGAACAACTACTCCTTTAGCTGGTCCACCAATAGACGGGTTACATGGCATAAAGCCAATAATATCTAAATTTAAAGTAACTAATAATGTTTTCATGCCCATACGTGCTGCAGCTAAAGAAGCTTCAGAACCTGCATGTCCACCACCGACAACGATGACATCGTATTGTTGTTTTTCCATATTTTTCTCTCCCACTATTTTCCTAAACAGAACTGACTAAATAACTGTGTAATTAACTCATCTTGAACGCTATCACCAATAATCTCACCTAATAAATCCCATGAACGAGTCATATCAATTTGGAGTAAATCAACTGGCATATCCATCTCTATGCCATTTAAGACTTCATCAAGAGCCATATTAGCTTGTTCTAAAAGAGCAATATGACGTGAATTAGAAATATAAGTAGCATCTTTTTCTTTCCCTGAGTTTGTAAAGAAAGTATCTTTTATACTTTGTTCTAGATTTTCAATGCCTTCACTTGATGTAACAGAAATAGATAGCACTGTTTCATTATTCAAATACGTCTCTAATTCTACTAAATCTAATTGTGTTGCTAAATCCATTTTGTTTAAAAGGATAATACGGTTCATCCCTTGAGTTAATTCAAGTAACTCTTTATCCATAGGTGTTAAGGCTTCACTTTGATTTAATACTAATAAAATTAAATCTGCTTCTTGTAAGGCTTTACGACTTCTTTCAACACCAATTTTTTCAACGATATCCTCTGTCTCACGAATACCTGCTGTATCTATTAATTTTAATGGGACTCCACGCACATTGACGTATTCTTCAATCACGTCCCGTGTCGTTCCTGCGATATCTGTCACAATTGCTTTATCTTCTTGAAGTAAATAATTTAAAAGACTTGATTTACCTACATTGGGACGACCAATGATTGCTGTTGATAATCCTTCTCTTAAAATCTTACCTTGCTTAGCAGTTAATAATAAATGATCAATGGATCCCTTTACTTCTTCTGCTTTTTCTTTCATTAATTGAGTTGTCATTTCTTCGACATCATCATACTCAGGGTAATCAATATTCACTTCAACCTGAGCTAATGCTTGTAAAATATGTTGACGTAAGTCTTTAATCATAATAGATAATTTGCCATCTAATTGATTTAACGCTAACTTCATTGATTCATCTGTTTTAGCTTGGATTAAATCCATTACCGCTTCTGCTTGAGATAAATCCATACGGCCATTTAAAAACGCTCTTTTGGTAAATTCTCCTGGTTCTGCTAGACGAGCTCCTTGTCTTAGTAACAACTGTAAAACTTGATTAGCAACAACCATTCCCCCATGACAGTTAATCTCAACAATATTTTCTCTTGTAAAGGTCTTAGGTGCTAACATAATAGAAAACATGACTTCATCTAACACACTATCTGTATCAGGATCTTTAATATGTCCATAGTGAATCGTATGACTAGCAACATCGACTAATTTTTTCTTAGTATAAGCGTTAACTTTATCGGCAATAGCAACTGCGTCATCTCCACTTAAACGGACAATACTTATAGCCCCTTCACCAGGTGGTGTTGAAATGGCTGCAATTGTATCAAATTCTTTTGTAATATTATTCATCTCTTTTTAGGTCCTTTCTAAAAAAATCCATATAAAAAAGTGCCTACTCCACCCTTTTTTGACAATTCAAAAAAAAGTGGATACGCACTTTGACTGCTATCCGTATTGTATTCATTAGAAATAATAGCACAAAGGAAGAATTTTGACAATTTTTATTCACTAAGAAAATAAACTTATTACTAAGATTTAAATAGAACAACTCCTTAAAAAAACATACATTATATAAATGTGGTATAATTGAAATAGAAGGGATTGATGCCATGTGTCTAAAATTATGATTGTAATAGGATCAATTATTGATTATCCCACAGTTCACGAGAAGCAAGTTGTTGGTGAGGTTCAAACTATCTTAGAGAATACTGTTGTTGTCAGAGATTCTGATGAAGACACTCACCTTGTATTAAAAAGTACCATTGAAGAAGATGGTTATTCAGTTGATGAAAAAACCAATGTTCAGAAAACAAGATTTACTAGAAGTTAGTGATTAGTAGCTAACATTCAAATAAAAATAGCCTTTGCCACTTATATTAAAGTATTTGGCAAAGGTTATTTTTTTATTTTAAATAAGATAATAACTGATCATTTAATTTTTTAGCTTCTACTTCTGATCCTGAAAAAAGAACCAACGTATCAGTTCCTGCGATTGTCCCTACAATCTCAGGTATCCCCTTCTCATCTAATTCTGCAGCAACAATATTAGCTTCTCCTAATGATGTTTTTAAAACGTTTAAAACTTGAACTTGAACAACACTACTAACATAGTCACTAAAAATCTCTTTTAGTTTGCTATCATCATTCTCTTCTTGTTTAGCTACTATGCCATATTTTATAACACCACTTGAATCGCTCACTTTTCTAATTCCTAGCTCATTTATATCCCTAGATATAGTCGCTTGAGTTACTTCTACTTTATTTTCATTCAGTTTTTTAACTAATTCTGTTTGGCTAGTTATTACTTCTTGAGAGATAATTTTCTTTATTAAAAAATGTCTTCCTTTTTTATTCATAAATACATTCTCCCTTGCATATTTATTACAAACTTATTATAACAAAAAAAAGGAGTATCAGCATCATATTATTCATTAACATATGATATGTTTAAATAAACGTTTGATAGCGTAAAATATTTTGTGTAAATAGAAATTTTAGGTAGATAAAAAGAAAGTCCATTCTGTAAAATTAAAGTTACCACAACCGAAATTTTATAGGAGGACTTTCTCATGACTAATTTTACTACAG
>NZ_JBMEAO010000028.1:0-18875 GCF_048815235.1 Vagococcus fluvialis | reverse complement strand
TTTAAGAAAGTAAGACCCCTGAAAGATGATCAGGTAGATAGGCTAGAAGTGGAAGTGCAGTGATGTACGGAGCGGACTAGTACTAATCGGTCGAGGACTTAACCAAAGAAAAACCGGTGAAAGAAAACAATGTAGTCTAACTAAAAACATCCAGTTTTGAGTGAATAATCACTCAATTAATAAGTGTGGCGATGATGGCAAGAAGGATACACCTGTTCCCATGCCGAACACAGAAGTTAAGCTTCTTAGCGCCGATGGTAGTGAAGGGTTTCCCTTTGTGAGAGTAGGACGTTGCCATGCTTATTAAAATAATCCGGCATAGCTCAGTTGGTAGTAGCGCATGACTGTTAATCATGATGTCGTAGGTTCGAGTCCTACTGCCGGAGTTTAAAGCAAATCAATTAATTGATTTGCTTTTTTTGTTGTCTAGAAAATAGTTATACAAAAAAACGAGGTCACATAAAAAGTGACCTCGTTTTTCTATTTATTTTTCACGAATAACTTCAATTTTATAACCATCTGGGTCAATAACAAAGTAATATGATGGAGGAACACCAGGTAAATGTTTTAATTCAGTTAGATTGAAGCCAGCTTCTTTATGTTGTGCATGAAGCCCTTCTAAATCATTAGTTGAAATAGCAATATGGCCATATCCATTTCCTAAATCATATCCTTCGGAATCATAATTATAAGTTAATTCTAATTCATAAGTATCTCCTGGTAGAGTTAAATAAACAAGAGTAAATTTATTTTCAGGAAAATCTCTTCTTCTTGTTTCCTTAAAGTTAAAAGCTTTGGTATAGAAGTCTACAGAAGCCTCTAAATCCTTTACTCTTACACAAGTATGTGCCATTTTCATATCATAAAACATCCTTTCAATCTTATAGCTAAATGATACCATTTAATCAATTAATCATCTAGTTTTTATGCTTGGAAATTACTTGATTAGTCGTAGTAATAATGATATTATATTACTACGATGGATAGAGTAAAATGGAAGTGATAATATGATAAGTAGTGACATTATTAGAGGGTACAATGACTCAATTATTTTATCAATTCTAATTGATGGAGATTCTTACGGATATGAGATTTCTAAAAAGATTAGAACAATAACTGATGAAAAATATGTCATTAAAGAAACAACGTTATATTCTGCGTTTAGTCGATTAACTAAAAAAGGGTATATAGTATCTTATCCTGGTGCAGAGACATTTGGTAAAAAAAGAACGTATTACAAAATAACGTCTTTAGGGTTGGAATTTTATTTAGAAAAAGAAAAAGAATGGTTAATTACAAAAGAAGTTGTAGATCAGTTTTTAGGAGGAAATAAAGATGAACGTAATTGAAAACTATGTAGAAACAATGTTTATGAATTTACCGGATACAGAGGAATTAAATGGAGTAAAAATAGATATCCTATCAAATATGCAAGAAAAGTATTTAGAATTAAGTGAGCAAGGTGTTTCACAAAATGAAGCAATTGGTTTAGTTATTTCAGAGTTTGGTAATATTGATGAATTATTAGGTGAACTAGAAGTTGAAAAAAGTAGTCCCATTCAAAAAAATAATATCCTGACTTTAGACCGTGATGGCATTGATGAGTATATGGCAATGAAAAAAACAACAAGTGTTGGAATTGGTTTTGGGGTCATATTAATGGGTGTTGCAGCTAGCTTAATAATACTTGGAGTTCATTTTAATACGGTTATTACAGGCGTGATTTTTGCATTGTTAGTTACAGTAATCTCAGTAGCATTGTTTGTAGTACATGGAATAAAACAAACTAAGTTTTCATATCTTGAAAAAGGATTTCTGTTGAGTACAAGAGATCAATCTTATATTGAGAATGAAAATAAAAATTATGAAAAATCTTTTGTCTTATCTTTAATAATAGGTATTTCACTTTTTATTATTTCTTCTATTCCAGTGTTAATTGGGTCCCAAGAAGCTTCTAATATCTTATTATTTGTACCTATGACAATTATCATAGCAGTAATTGGTTGTTTTTTTGTTATTTATGGTGGAAATGTGAAAAGTGGCTATACCTTCCTTTTAGAAAACGGTATAGATAAATCTATAACTGAAGATGAGTTAGCTAAACGATTATTTTGGAAAAAATTTAACGAAAATTTTTGGATGATTATTGTAGCTATTTACTTATTATTTAGTTTTTTATTTGATATTTGGGGCTTTTCATGGATTATATTTCCTGTAGCAGCTGTTCTTTCAGGCATATGGAGCGATGGAAAAGTCAAATGAAGAAAGTATATCAAAGTGAAATAGGAATGTATCTGATTTTTGGTGTATTAACAACAGTTGTTTATTTTATCTTACGATTTTTAGTTGTTAATTTAACTGGGAATTCCTTACTAGGTGTATTGGTCGCTCAGTTTGGTGCTATTGTTTTTGCATTTATGACCAACAAATTTTTTGTTTTTAAAGATAACAATAGAATAGGTATATTAAAGCAATTTATTGTATTTTTTATAGGAAGGTCTGTTGTTTTATTATTAGATTTAGGAATTACTTATGTAGGTGTTGAAAAATACGCTAGCTTTTTTATCAATGGATTTCATCTGAATCAACTACCTTATGATAGCTATATATTTAACAATGCTTTAACAAAATCTTTTATTGGAACACCTGATTTGTTAAATGAATTTTTATTTGCTTTATTTGTTCAAATCTTAGCTATTGTACTTAATTATGTTATTTCAAAGAAAAAAGTATTCAAAAAAAAGGCTTAAGCAATTGCTTAGGCCTTTTAATTATTGTAGAAAGCTAAAGAGATAGTTAAATCATAATTGATGAAGTCCTTAATAATTTTAATATCGCCTTCTTTATTTCGGTATACACGTTTATAAGTGCCACCTAATATTGTAGGGAAAACTTGGATATTGTCGTATTTTTGCAATAAGAGATTTGCATTGTAGCTATCTTCTAGTGCGATAAATCCAAGAAATACTTCTTCAGTCGCATCACTTTGAGCACCAAGGAAAATGGCAATTCTATTACTTGCTGACTTCGTATCATAAAGTACTTTAGCGTAGGTATTAGGAATCACATTATCATAGAGTTCAAAGATGTTACGTTCTTCATATTCTTCAAATTTAGTTATTAAATCTTCGTTTGTTACACCAGCATAATAAGTTAAGAAAAAATTATTTTCCTTAAGTTTCTGAATGGTTTCAAATAGAAGTTGTTGCTTTTCTCCATCATACAGAAGGTTAATCTTTGTATGAAGATACTCTTTGTTTCTTATAGACGACATACGATGTATTTCATGAGAGGAACCAGAATGTTCATTGGTTTTTTTTCTCTCGCGCATAGTTGTCTCTAAATAGGTACTGCTTCTTTTTTTGCGACGTCGTTTTTTTCTTCTTTGATTGTCAAGAACTTCGTAGTATTCTTCATCCTCGTCATAGCTAATTCTTTCGCTTTCAGCTGGTTTAATTTTTAAACGAGTGAATTCTTTGTCAGCGTAGTCATAAACTTTTTTAAACTCTGCTTGATAAAGTAGAATTGAGGCTAAAACAAGAGCAATACTTGAAATCAGGAAATATAAATACCAAACACCTGAATGATCAAAGGTAAGAATGAGTCCGATTACCCAAAAAATAAAGACAAAACCTCCTAATATTTTTAATTTTTTCATAATAGTCCACCTAATCAAACTTTTTATATACATCTATTTAACCATAGTTCTCAAGCTAAAACAATCTGGGACTCTAATTATGACTCATAAAATCTGAATAGAAATAGATGAAAAAAGGAGATGAAATCTGTATAATAGGAAGAAGTGACATTGAAAGGGAGAAGATTAAATGAAGGACCAAACAATCTATGCAGTTGTAGACATTGAAACAACTGGGACTAATACAGAGAAGGACAAGATGATTCAATTTGCATGCGTATTAGTTCAAGATAGAAAGATTATAAATCATTTTTCTACTGATATAAATCCCCTTCAAAACATTCCAAAACATATTGAAAATTTAACAGGAATTAATAATAAGCAAGTAGCACAAGCTCCTTATTTTGAAGATGTTGCTTTAATCATAAAAAACTTATTAACTGACTGTGTATTTGTAGCACATAATGTTTATTTTGATTTTGGTTTTTTGAATAGTGAATTAGAAAGAGCTGGATTAACTCCTTTGAATCTTCCTTGTATCGATACAGTAGAATTAGCTCAAATTATGTTACCACAATCATTTGGATTTAGAGTATCAGACTTGGCTGAGTATCTAGAGATAGCTCATGAGAATCCTCACGAAGCTTTAAGTGATGCGATGACTACAGCGGAAATTTTTATTAAACTAGTCAAAAAAATAGATGATATTCCTTATGTCACTCTAAAAAAGATGGCTGATTTATCGGTTTACTTAGGTGTTGAAAACTATTTGATTTTTGAAAAATCTTTAAATAAAAAAGAGACACATGAACTGAATGGTTTACTCGATCAAGTAAAAACAATTGAGATGATTAGTTTAAGGTATAAATCCTATGATTATAATAGTCGAGATAACTATAATAAAATGGATTATCCTGTAACCAAAGCAGATAAAAAAAGTTTTATAGAGCCAATTTATCATTACCGAAAAGAACAAGAAGTGATGATGGATGCTATTTTTGAATTTTCACAAGAGGAAAATAAGCAGAAGAATCTATTAGTTGAAGCATCAACAGGTACTGGAAAATCTATGGGATATTTATTTCCTTTAAATTTTCAAAACAAGAAACCGATTATTGTCTCGACAAGTACAATTTTATTACAAGAACAATTGTTAAATAAAAATTTAAAGGAACTAGAAGATGTTGTAAAAGAGAAAGTAAATGGGGTTATCCTAAAAAGTAGTCGTCATTTCATAGATTTAGACAAATTTTACAAAACGCTCATATTACAACCAAACACGCAAAAACAGTATGTCATTAATCAAATGGCGGTTTTAAATTGGTTAAGATGGACTGAAACAGGTGATTTAGATGAAATTAATCTAAATAAGAAACATATCTTCTTTGATCATATAGAGCACTTAGGAATACATACCCTAGATAAAGGGAGTTTATTTTACGAAGAAGATTTTTTAAGATACTTAGAGGATAAGAAAGAATATGCTGATTTTATTATTGTTAATCATGCTTTTTTATGTGAGGAAAGTTTTAGGAAAACACCTTTGATTCCAGAGTCTACTATTTTAGTAATAGACGAGGCTCATAAATTAACTCATACATTAGAAGAGAAACAGTTGAAAAAAATTAGTTTTAAAATATTGTTTCATCTATTAAGGAAATTAAAAGAAGTTGAAACCATTCAACCCATTCTTCAGTTGTTAGCAATCGATGATTTGAGTAAGCATGTAGATTTATTAGTAACATTAAGTCACGAGGCAAAAGAAGATTTACAATGGTTAGAGGCTTATATAATAAGGGAAAGTCAATTAACAGATAAAAAGAGAGAAGTACGGTTTGAAGTTATTGGTTCAACAGATAAGTGGCCAAATGCGATTAGAAAGAATTTAAAAGAGTTACTCCTTATTTTTAAGGAAATGCTGGAATTGATTGTTAGTATTGAGAATCAAGTGGCTCAAATAAAACCAACTATTAAAGTAGAAAATTATTTTGACTTCTTAGATTATATGCATCAATTGACTATTCTTAAGGAAAATTTGACTAGTTTCATAGCATACTTTAAAAGAGACTCATCCGAATTAACACAGTTAATTTCATTAGAAAATCAACAATTAGTCTTAAAAGAAATTGATTTCTCATCAGTCTCCATTCAAAAAACAACTTGGTACCCAGCGTTTGAAAAAATAATATTTACCAGTGGTACATTGCAATTAGATATTAGTTCTGATTATTTTGAAAAACAATTAGATTTACCTGAACCTAAAAAATTGATCTTAAAAGAAAACTTTTGTTACGAAGATCATGCTAAGTTAATGGTTATTACTGATTATCACAAAGAAAAAATGGCTGATTTTCAAGCATATGTAACTTATATTTCAGATACTATTTTTAAATCGTATGATGCGTTAAACAGCTCAATTCTTGTTTTATTTACCTCTCACGAAGTACTTAAACAAGTTTATTACCAGCTAGCAGTGAGATTTGAAGACAATGACGTTTCTTTATACGCCCAAGGGATAACAGGTACTAAAGAAAAGATTGTTAAACGATTTTCAAAAGAAGGCGGAGGTATTATTCTTGGAGCTAATAGTTTCTGGGAAGGTGTGGATTTGAATTTACCAGAGCTTGAATTAATCATCATGACTAAACTTCCTTTTGATCCACCCAAAAGACCGCTAATAGAAGGCAAATATCGTTATTTAGAAAGTATTGGAAAAGATCCTTTCTACGACGAAGCGTTACCTCAAGCTGGTAGTCGTTTAAGACAAGGCGTTGGCCGTTTGATTAGAAATGAGAGAGATTACGGAGCTGTGATAGTTCTTGATAGTCGTTTAACCACGTCTAGTTATAGCAAACAACTACTAAAATATTTACCTAAAGGGCTTCCTATAAAAGAAAGTTCTTTAACAAATGCTTTGATTGAACTAAAGCAGTTTTTTACTGAAAAAAAGATGAAAGATTGCTATAATAAGGAAAATACTCAAGGAGGTGCGGATAATGAATAAACGAAGTAACCGCCAAGTAAAAATATTAGGACTAATTTTAATCTTGGCAGTCGTATTAATTAGTCTAGTTCTCTTCCAATCTGCTTCTCCAATGAGAAAAGCTAAAAAAGAAGGAATAAAAATTGCTCAAAGTGTTGCAGATATTCAACAAGTAGATGAGTTTTATTGGTTCACAAGAGAAAAAACTTATTTTACAGTCGTTGGTGAAGATAAGAATCAAGTTGAGAAAGTTGTTTTTTTACCTCAAGATGGATCCGAAGCACTTGTGATGGAACAAAAAGAGGGACTAACTGATAAAGAAGCTATCCAAAAAGTTTTAGATTTAAAAGAAACGTCAAAAATAAAAAAAGTTTCTTTAGGTATCTATGATAATAAGCCAACATGGGAAATTGTGGCTAAAAGTAAAGATGGTGGAATTGTTTATTATTTAATTGATTTTAAAAATGGTGATGTGATAAAAAAAATTGACTAAGAAACTTTGGAGGTATGTTTATGGAATTATCAAAAAGAGTTTCACGTTTATTGCCCTCAGCGACATTACAAGCAGCTGCTAAAGCAAAAGCGTTAAAAGAATCAGGTGTTGATGTATTGAGTTTAACTTTAGGAGAGCCCGATTTCGCAACGCCTAAATCAATTCAAGAAGCAGCGATTGCTTCTATCCAAAATGGAGAAGCTAGTTTTTACACGCCTGTCGGGGGAATTAAACCACTAATTACAAGTATTATTAATCGGACAAAAGTAGATTATGGCATTAGTTATGAGCCAAGTGAAATTGTAGTAGGGACAGGAGCTAAATTTATTTTATATACTCTGTTCCAAACGATTTTAAATGAAGCAGACGAAGTCATTATTCCAGTTCCATATTGGGTAAGCTATGCGTCGCAAGTTGAATTAGCAGAAGGAAAACCAGTATTTGTTGAAGGACAAGAAGACAATGGCTTTAAAGTATCTGTAGAAGATTTAGAAAAAGCAAGAACGTCTAAAACAAAAGCATTCATTTTAAATTCACCATGTAATCCAACTGGGGCTATTTATTCACCTCAAGAACTGGAAAAGATAGGAAATTGGGCAGTTAAACATAATATTTTGATTGTTGCCGATGATATTTATGGTAAATTAGTTTATAATGGGAATGTCTTTACGCCAATAGCTACGTTGTCAGAGGATATAAAAAAGAACACTATTGTTATTAATGGTGTGTCAAAAAGTTATGCGATGACAGGTTGGCGAATTGGGTATGCAATGGGAGATAGTAAAATTATCTCTCAAATGACTAAAATTGCCTCTCAAGCAACAAGTAATCCAACAGCAGTTAGTCAATATGCTGCAATAGAAGCTTTGAGTGGTAGTCAAGAACAGGTCGAAACAATGAGAACTGTTTTTGAATCTCGTTTAAATCATTTATATGAACGAGTGAGTCAGTTACCAGGTTTTACTTTAGAAAAGCCACAAGGAGCATTTTACTTATATCCGAATATAAGAAAGTGTTTAACACTTTGTGGTTATGAGAACGTAACAACTTGGGTAAATGACCTATTAGAAGAAGCTCATGTAGCAGTGGTAACTGGAGAAGGATTTGGGACAAGTGACCATATTCGTTTAAGTTATGCGACTGATTTAGAAACATTAGATAAAGCTGTTGATCAAATTGCAGCGTTTATTGAGAAAAAGGCAAAAAAATAAATTGTATGGATGGAGAGTTGGAATGAAAACAATTCAGATTATTGATTCAAAGAATCATGTAGGAGAAACAGTAAAAATCGGTGCTTGGATTGCTAATAAGCGTTCAAGTGGAAAGATTGCTTTCTTGAATTTAAGAGATGGCTCAGCCTTCTTCCAAGGTGTTGTTGTCAAAAGTGAAGTTGGAGATGAACTTTTTGATCTTGCAAAAGGATTAAACCAAGAAACATCAGTTATCATTACTGGTGAAATTAGAGAAGATACACGTTCTAAATTTGGTTATGAAATTGGTATCTCAGGAATTGAAGTTGTTGGGGAGAGTCATGATTACCCAATCACACCAAAAGAGCATGGAACAGACTTTTTAATGGACCACCGTCATTTATGGTTACGTTCTTCAAAACAACATGCTATTATGCAAGTACGTAATGAATTAATTCGTTCAACATACGAATTCTTTAATGATCGTGACTTTATTAAAATTGATCCACCTATTTTAACTAGTAGTGCTCCTGAGGGAACTACAGAGTTATTTGAAACAGATTACTTTGGAGATCCAGCTTATCTATCTCAAACAGGTCAGTTATACTTAGAAGCTGCAGCAATGGCTTTTGGTAAAGTATTCTCATTTGGACCTACTTTTAGAGCTGAAAAATCTAAAACACGTCGTCACTTAACTGAGTTTTGGATGATGGAACCTGAGATGGCATTTGTGACTCAAGAAGAGAGTTTAGAAATTCAAGAGCAATATGTGGCTTTCATGATTGAAAAAGTATTAGAAAACTGTGATTATGCTTTAGACGTTTTAGGACGTGATAAAGAATTACTTAAAAAATATACAACATTACCTTACCCACGTATTTCTTACGATGAAGCAGTTGAATTATTACAACAAAATGGTTTTGAAGATATTACTTGGGGAGATGACTTTGGTTCTCCACACGAAACATTTATCGCGAACCATTTTGAAAAACCTGTATTTATCTTGAACTATCCTAAATCAATGAGTCCATTCTACATGAAACCACATCCAACTAGAGATGATGTTGTTATTCGTGCAGACATGATTGCTCCTGAAGGATACGGAGAAATCATTGGTGGTAGTGAACGTGCTATTGGCTTTGATTACTTATTAGAGCAAATTGAAAAAGATGGTTTAGATCGTAAAGACTACGAATGGTACTTAGATATCCAAAAATACGGAGCTGTTCCTCATTCAGGCTTTGGTTTAGGATTAGAAAGAGCTGTTACTTGGGTATGTGGAATCGAGCATATTCGTGAAGCAAGTCCATTCCCACGTTTATTACATCGTATTTACCCATAAAAAATAAAAAGTTTAGCTAGATGTTAGCTAAACTTTTTTATTTGACTAAATGTATAAAGGGAGTTACTATATATATGTAACTACATTTGTAAATTTTGGTAAAAGAAAGGTGATTTGAGATGAAACAAAAAATAAAAATTAACGGTATGAGCTGTGATCACTGTGTTGGACGTGTTGAAAAAGCTGTGTCCGAACTAGATGGTGTTGAGAAAATAAAAGTAAAATTAAAAGATGCTGAAGCTAAAATTAAATTTGATGAAACCAAAATCCCTTTAGATAAAGTATTAGAAGTTATTACAGAGTTAGGATATGAAGCTAGTAGTATTTAACATAAAATGAACTAAGCATAGAAGGTAAAGTTATCGATGGATGATTTTACCTTCTATTTTTCTTTTAAATAACTGTCTATCTATTCTAAGAATAGTTATAATAGATGTAATGATAATTTAAGGGGGATATGAAATGACTGTAAAGAGTTTTGTTGATACTTATTATGTAGAAAGAAAAGGAACCGCTTCAGTAAAATGGGATGGTCTATTAAATAAATTTGAAAAGGATGATTTATTGCCACTTTGGGTAGCGGATATGGATTTCAAGGTACCTGAAGTTATACAAGAAAAGTTAATGGAGCGCATTAATCATGGTGTCTTTGGGTATTCATTTGTGGAGGATAGTTACTATGAAGCTTTTCTGACATGGCAAAAAGAAAGACATGATATTTATTTAGAAAAAGAGTGGGTTCGTTTCACAACTGGAGTGGTTAATTCTTTTAATTATATTATTCAAAGTATGACAGAAGAAAAAGATAGTGTTTTAATCTTATCACCTGTTTATTATCCATTTTTTGATGCTGTAAGGAATAACAACAGACAATTAGTAGAATCAAAGCTAGTTAATGTAGGCGGCCATTACATTGTTGATTTAGAAGATTTTGAGGCCAAAATAATTGATAATCACGTTAAAATTTTTCTGCATTGTTCTCCTCAAAATCCTGTAGGAAGAGTTTGGACGCAGGAAGAATTAACGCAATTATTCGAAATATGTAATCGTCACGGTGTTCAAGTTATTTCTGATGAAATTCATCAAGACTTTATTCAACCAGGAAAAAAATTTATTAGTGCTCTATCATTAGATGAAAAATTTCATAGTAATCTATTTGTATTAACAGCTCCTTCAAAAACATTTAACTTGGCAAGTCTTCTTCATTCTCATGTGATTATCCCAAATGAAGAAAAGAGACAACTATTTGATAGTTATTTAGACAAAGGAATTGGTAGTACAACAAGTTTAATGGGGATGATCGCAACTGAAGCAGCTTACAGAGGTGGAGAAGAGTGGCTAAATGAGTTAATAGAAGTCATTGAATTTAACTTTGTCTTAATGAAAAGTAAGTTTGCTGAATTATTACCTGAAGCAGTTGTTACCAATAAAGAAGCAACCTATTTATCATGGATTGATTTATCTGCTTATATTGAGCCACAAGAGATGCAAGATATGATGGAGAATAAAGCTAAAATAGCTATCGATTATGGTGAATGGTTCGATCAAGACAGTGGTAGCTTTATCCGCATTAATCTAGCAACTAGTCCAGAAAACATTGAAAGAGCAATCAGTCAAATAGCCTCAACTATTAATAACAAATAGTACTTGTTATTTTAAAAAGTTAAGATTCTTTAAACCTGCCATATTTAATATGGTTTTTATAGAAATGCTATGCTAGACTTGTTTTAAATTGTTATTTATAGGAGATGAATTATGGAAAACCAAAGAAGAAGTAAAAAGAAAAAAAGTCCTTTAAAGAAAATAGTTCTTATTCTATCAGGTATATTATTAGTTATGTTATTAGGAATAGGTACGTTTTTGGGGAAAACTTATCTAGATGTTAAGAAAACAGCCAATAAAGTAAGTCATCCTGTTGAAGGAAGACCAGATACGACAACTGTTATGGATGGTAAACCATTCTCAGTGTTATTACTAGGTTTAGATACAGGAGAGTTTGGTAGAAATGATATCGGCCGTTCAGATACAATGTTAGTCGCAACAGTTAATCCAAATGAGAAAAAGACAACATTAATTAGTATTCCTCGTGATACACGTATGGAAATGGTTGGTTATGGAACTGTTGAAAAAGCAGCTCATGCGTATGCCTATGGTCAAGAAAAGATGGCCATGGATTCTGTTGAAAAATTCTTAGATATTGAGTTAGACCACTATGTTTGGATTAATATGGAAGGTTTCGAAGATTTAGTAAATGCTGTTGGTGGTGTTGAAGTCAATAATAAATTTGAGTTCAAGCAAGATGGTATTACCTTCCCAGCTGGTAAAAATAATCTAAATGGTGTTGAAGCACTAGCTTATACAAGAATGCGTTATGAAGACCCTAATGGAGATTATGGTCGTCAAGTAAGACAACAAGAAGTCATTGGTGCAATTGCCGATGAGGCCTTAAGTTTTAATGGGGTTACAAAGTATAAACAAATTTTAAAAGCAATTGAAGATAATATGAAAACAGATTTAGAACCAGACGAAATGTTTAAAATTGCCATGGATTATAGAACATCATTTATGACAATTGATAACGAAACTCTAAACGGCTATGGTGAAATGATTGATGATGTCTCTTATCAAATTATTCCAGATGAAGAATTAGCACGAGTTCAGTTATTATTAAAACAACAATTAGGTCAATAAAAAAAGAGTGTTCCATAAGTAAATTTACTTATGGAACACTTTTTTAGGCTAAAGCTCCCATTGGATCCCAAGGTGCTAAAGTTGTCACGTTATCAGCTTCAAGAATATCTTGTAATTCTTGTGATAAATATTTTTTGTTAACGACAATTTGGTAAGTATATTCATTCAACCAATCATCACTCATTACAAAATAACCTTTTTTACCGACTTTATCTCCCCAACTATTTTCAACTTTCCATTTAGTTGGTTTGTTATCAACCAGATCGACTCCAGTAATAACCATCGCATGGGTCATTAAGCTTTCGCCATAATCTAAGCGTTCAGCTTTTGTCATTGAGTAATCAATGTCTAGTGTTTCTTCAACACTGTAAATATCAGTTGCCATAATACCAGAATCACGAGTTGAAGATTGACCAACATCACAACCATACCAAACAGCCTCACCCATTTTTAATTGATTAATAGCAAGCTCTTTAAATGTATCAATATCAACGTTTAAATGGCGAACTTCTTTTCCACCAACAACGTTTCCTAACATTTCAACTGTATAAACACTGTTATAAGGTTTATCAGCTGTTGGTGCGTTAATGATGCTGACATATTCAGAAAGGTTACGACCAATGAATTCATCATAGAACAATTGTGGTGTTAAATTACGTTTTAATTGGTATTCTCCATCAGTATCCACATAAGAATAATCAAATGTTGAAGGAGGTGTCCCAAGAGAAGTTGCTAAAAGGTTGTAGATTTCTTGTAACATGTTTTCTTTTTCTTTTTGAATCTCTTCATCAGAAGCGCCTTGTTCAACAAGTGTTCTTAAAGTCACAGCATCTTTTCTTAATTTTTTGTTTAAGTAAGTATTCAAGTCACGGCTTTGAGAACTACTAAATGTTTCAGGCATCACAGTTTTTGGCACAATGCCGTATTTTTGAATGATAGCCACTAACATATCCCATTGCCCACCATCTTGTTGAGGTGTTTGAAGTAAAAAGGCAACTTTACGACTACTTAATTCTTCATTTGCAGTAGCAAGGATGTTTTCATAGAAGTAGTTTGCTTTTTCAAATTTATCCCAAAAGAAAGTAAAGTTTTGAGACAATTCAAAATCTTTAATATTAAAAGTATTTTCAATATGGTGACGGAATGTATTAAGAGCAGCAAACATCCAACAACGACCACTTTGTTTTTGGTTGGCAACTTTACCAGTGTCTAAATCGATAGAAAAAACTGGGTTATTATCAATAGTACTTTGTTGATTTTCTGAAGAAGCTAGAATTCCGTTTTTCATAACAGCTCTTTGGCTAATTAAGTGATTTGACTTGCTATAAAAATCATCATTGAATGATTTTATTTGTGAAAATGATATTTCTTTTGACATGTATAAATCTCCCTTTCTTAAAATCTGATGTGAAAAATAATTCTTGTTACCTATTGTACTCTTCTTCTATGAAAAATGAAAATAAATAAATTATTCGAAAAGTAAAATTTGGCGAAAATATGTTCGCTATGGTAAAATAGAACAGTCAGAAGATAAGCAAAGGAGTACAAAAAAATGATTGAAAGACAAATGAATAATACCTTTGATTTAGTCTCAAAATATGAGCCATCTGGTGACCAACCAGAGGCAATAAAACAAATTGTTAATAATATAAATAAAAATGAAAAAGCTCAAACTCTATTAGGAGTAACTGGTTCAGGGAAAACTTTTACCATGTCAAATGTGATTAAAGAAGTTAATAAACCTACTTTAATAATTGCTCATAACAAAACGTTAGCAGGGCAATTATATGGTGAGTTTAAAGAGTTTTTCCCTAATAATGCAGTTGAATATTTTGTTAGTTATTATGACTACTACCAACCAGAAGCTTATGTTCCTTCAAGTGATACTTATATTGAAAAGGACTCTAGTGTGAACGATGAAATTGATAAATTACGTCACTCAGCGACTAGTTCATTATTAGAAAGAAATGATGTTATTGTCGTGGCATCTGTTTCCTGTATCTATGGTTTAGGAGATCCTAAAGAGTATCAGGAACAAGTTTTATCTCTAAGAGTTGGAATGGAAATGGAAAGAGATCAATTACTACGTTCATTAGTAGATATTCAGTTTGACCGAAATGATATTGATTTCCAACGGGGGAGATTTAGAGTTCGTGGAGATGTTGTGGAAATCTTTTTAGCGTCTCACGATGAATCAGCTTTAAGAGTTGAGTTTTTTGGAGATGAGATAGATCGTATTCGAGAATTTAACGCTTTAACAGGTGAGATTACATCAGATACGGAGCACGTAGCAATTTTTCCGGCAACTCACTTTGTGACAAACGAAGAACAAATGGAAGAAGCCATCGCACGTATAGAGTCAGAATTAGAAGAGCGTCTAAAAGTACTACGTAAAGAGGAAAAATTATTAGAAGCGCAGCGATTGGAACAAAGAACTAATTATGACATTGAAATGATGCGTGAAATGGGTTATTGCTCTGGTATAGAGAACTATTCTAGACAAATGGAAGGACGTAAGGAAGGTGAACCTCCTTATACGTTGATTGATTTCTTCCCGGATGATTTTTTAATCATGGTAGATGAGTCACATGTGACGATGCCTCAAGTGAGAGGAATGTACAATGGGGATAGAGCTAGAAAACAGATGTTGGTGGACTATGGGTTTAGATTACCAAGTGCTTTAGATAATCGTCCGCTTCAATTAACAGAGTTTGAAGATCATGTTAATCAAATTTTATATGTATCAGCAACACCTGGCCCTTATGAAGGAGAACAGACTGATTTAGTAGCTGAACAAATTATTAGACCAACGGGACTTCTTGATCCGATTATTGAAGTCAGACCTATTATGGGACAAATTGATGATTTGGTTGGAGAAATTAATGAGCGAGTTGAGAAAAATGAACGTGTCTTTATAACCACATTAACGAAAAAAATGTCTGAAGATTTAACAGATTACTTTAAAGAATTAGGTATCAAGGTTAAATATCTTCATAGTGATATAAAGACATTAGAAAGAACTGAAATTATTAGAGACCTTCGTTTAGGAGAGTTTGATGTCTTAATTGGTATTAACTTACTAAGAGAAGGAATCGATGTGCCAGAAGTGTCATTAGTAGCGATTTTAGACGCTGATAAAGAAGGCTTCTTAAGAAGCGAACGTTCTTTAGTTCAGACTATTGGGCGAGCAGCTCGTAATGAAAACGGAAAAGTAATTATGTATGCTGATAAAATGACAGATTCTATGACTAAAGCGATTGATGAAACGAAACGTAGAAGAAGTATTCAGGAAGCTTACAATGAAGAACATGGCATTGTTCCTAAAACGATTATTAAAGAAATTAGAGATTTAATTAGTATTTCAAAAGCTAGTGATGAAGAAGAAGAGACAAGTCTAGCTGAGCAATATGACAACTTAAATAAAGAAGAACGTAAAGAATTATTATTTGAATTAGAAAATCAAATGAAACAAGCCGCTAAAGATTTAGACTTTGAAAAAGCCGCAACTTTAAGAGATACGCTCCTTGAGTTAAAATCTGGCAAGTAAGAGGAGGACAAAAATGGAAAATGATAAAATCGTTATAAAAGGTGCAAGAGCACATAATTTAAAAAATATTGATGTGACCATTCCAAGAGATCAATTAGTTGTTATTACTGGGCTTTCAGGATCAGGAAAAAGTTCATTAGCCTTTGATACTTTGTACGCTGAGGGACAACGTCGATATGTTGAAAGCTTATCAGCATATGCTAGACAATTTTTAGGACAAATGGACAAACCAGATGTTGATAGTATTGATGGATTAAGTCCCGCAATCTCAATTGACCAAAAAACAACAAGTAAGAATCCTCGTTCAACAGTAGGGACTGTGACAGAAATAAATGATTATCTACGACTTTTATATGCTAGAGTGGGACATCCGATTTGTCCGAACGATGGCACTGAAATCAGTAGTCAATCACCCGAACAAATGACAGATAAAGTACTAGAATTAGAAGAACGTACTAAAATTCAAATCTTAGCTCCGATTGTTAGAGGGAAAAAAGGACAACATAAAAAAATATTTGAAAAGATAAAAAAAGAGGGATTTGTACGTGTTCGTGTAGATGGAGAAATTTACGACATTGAAGAAGTTCCTGAACTTGAAAAAAACAAAAAACACAACATTGAAATTGTAGTGGACCGAATTGTTATAAAAGAAGGCGTTCGTTCAAGACTTTTTGATTCATTTGAAATGGCACTTAGATTATCAGAAGGATATGCATTAGTAGATGTTTCTGGTCAGGAAGAGATGTTGTTTAGTGAACATTACGCTTGTCCTTACTGTGGGTTTACAGTAGGTGAGATTGAACCTAGACTGTTTTCATTTAACACGCCATTTGGTGCTTGTCCAGATTGTGATGGTTTAAGTATTAAATTAGCAGTTGATGAAGATTTAGTCGTACCAGATAAAACAAAAACTTTAAGAGAAGGTGCGATTGCCCCGTGGAATCCAATCAGTTCTAATTATTATCCTCAAATGTTGGAACAAGCTTGTGAGCAGTTTGGGATTGATTTTGACACACCTTATGAAAAATTAGAAGAAGAACAAACTGATATCTTGATGAATGGATCAAAAGAGGAAGTTTTCCATTTTCACTATGAAAATGAATTTGGTGGCGTAAGAGATGTTGATATTGCTTTTGAAGGAATACTATCAAACATTAAACGTCGTTATCATGAAACAAATAGTGATTATACAAGAGAGCAAATGAAATTATATATGACTGAACTTACTTGTAGTACGTGTAAGGGATACCGTTTAAATGATGAAGCTTTATCAGTAAAAATTGATGGCAAGCATATTGGTGAAATTAGTGAATTATCCGTTGGCGATTCACTAGGTTACTTTGGACAAGTAACATTTGGTGAACAAGATCAAATGATAGCTCATCCAATTTTAAAAGAAATCACTGATCGTTTGAGTTTTTTGCAAAACGTGGGACTTAATTATTTAACTCTTAGTCGAGCAGCAGGAACTCTTTCTGGTGGTGAAGCACAACGAATAAGATTAGCGACACAAATCGGATCTAATCTATCTGGTGTACTATATATTTTAGATGAACCATCCATTGGTTTACATCAAAGAGACAATAATCGCTTGATTGATTCTCTTAAAAAAATGCGTGATTTAGGTAACACCTTAATCGTTGTTGAGCATGATGAAGATACGATGCGAGCGGCTGATTATTTAATTGATATTGGGCCAGGAGCAGGAGAGTTAGGTGGTCAAATCATTGCGGCTGGAACACCAAGTGAAGTAGAAAAAAATAAAGCTTCTTTAACAGGACAATATTTATCAGGAGAAAAACAAATTCCAATTCCAACATCAAGACGAGAAGGTAATGGTAAGGAAATTGTTATTAAAGGGGCAGCTGAAAATAACTTAAAGAACTTAAATGTGTCATTTCCTCTAGGTAAATTTGTAGCTGTAACTGGTGTTTCTGGTTCAGGGAAAAGTACACTAGTCAATGAAATTCTCAAAAAAGCCTTAGCTCAAAAAATCAATCGAAATTCAGAAAAACCAGGTAAATATAAATCAATTACTGGTTATGAAGATATTGAAAAAATTATTGATATTGACCAAAGTCCAATTGGTAGAACACCACGAAGTAATCCAGCAACCTATACAAGTGTTTTTGATGATATTCGTGATTTATTCGCTAAAACCAATGAAGCTAAAATCAGAGGATACAAAAAAGGACGATTTAGTTTTAATGTTAAGGGTGGACGATGTGAAGCTTGTCGTGGAGATGGTATCATCAAAATTGAAATGCACTTTTTACCTGATGTTTATGTACCGTGTGAAGTATGTCACGGCCATCGCTATAATTCAGAAACATTAGAAGTGAAATACAAAGGCAAAAATATTGCTGAAATTTTAGAACTAACGGTTGAAGAAGCGGTTGATTTCTTTAAAGCAATTCCTAAAATTCACCGTAAAATGCAAACAATTGTTGACGTTGGTTTAGGTTACGTGAAACTAGGTCAATCAGCTACAACCTTGTCGGGTGGAGAAGCGCAGCGTATGAAGTTAGCAAGTGAACTACATAAACGCTCATCTGGTAAAAACTTCTATATTTTAGATGAACCTACAACAGGCCTTCATGCTGATGACATTAGCCGATTAATTGGAGTTTTAACAAGATTGGTTGATGCAGGAAATACTGTTTTAGTGATTGAACATAATTTAGATGTGATTAAAACAGCCGATTATATTATTGATTTAGGTCCAGAAGGTGGAGACGGTGGAGGAACTATTGTTACCACAGGAACACCTGAAGAAGTTATCAATGTGGCTGAAAGTTACACAGGTTACTATCTAAAAGAAGTTATGGAAAGATTTCAATAATAATAAATAAAAAGACTGATATTTGTAGTGAACCCTAAAAGTTAGACTTTTTTGGAGTAGAGAAATCTACTCCTTTTTTATTGTCTTAAACTGCCATCTTAAGACGGAAATCAACAGGACACAGTCCACCTAATTTCATTTTTATCCGCT
>NZ_JBMEAO010000027.1:0-19379 GCF_048815235.1 Vagococcus fluvialis | reverse complement strand
ATTCCTCAATATTTTTGAACAGTGAATGTTTGAAGTAACTTTTTAGTCAAAATCAGTTGATAGGGATATTAGTGATACATATTTCAATAAAATGTACCAAAGAATTAAAGCTATGAATTATTCAGGTATTAAATATGATTTAATAAAATTTAAAGAATGTTTCAGTAGATTTGAAAGACACACTTATGATACACTTAAGATGGAAATTAGTAGTTATTTGCATGGAGTAGCTACTGATAATAGGGTTGATATACTATCAAAAATGATTAGTTTAAGAATTTCAACCCTAAAAATATGGATATTAGAAGGTGAGGAATTATGTTAGATAAACTTTGCTTATTGTGGCAAGACGTAGTTACTAGACAATGGTTTCACGTAGCTAATTTAACTAGGAATTCTGAAGGTATCTACAGTTTTGCTTACGAAAAAGAAGAATCGAACAAGGGGTTAGACGAAGCTGTAAGACATGGTTATCAATTACATCCATCTTTTGAAGATATTTCAAAAGAATACATTTCTAAGAAAGTTTTTAGTACTTTTGATCGAAGATTACCAAATTTTAAGAGGAAAGATTATCAAGAGATTTATAAAGAATTAGGATTAACTTCAGAAAGTTCAGTTTTTGATATTTTAACTTTAACTGGTGGGATTTTAAAAACTGATTCTTATGAGTTTGTAGAACCAATTAAGGTTGATTCAGATAGCAGATACAAAATCAGTTTCTATTTAAGAGGTTGGAGACATCATAATGATTTAGATAGCACATTGATCTCTACTGACAATTTAAGCCTTGAGATTGATGAAGGGAATAAATTCGATGAAAACGCAGTATGTGTATTAAAAAATGCAGGAAAAAGAATTGGTTATATTCCTTCATTCTATTCAGAATTTATGAAAACAGAAGTACTAGAAAAAAATCTAGAATACGAATTAGAATTCCATTATAATGAGAATTTACCGTCACATTATAAAGTTAGATTGACTGTTTCTGGAAAAGTCGAATCTAATAAGACGAATAATAAAGATAATTCAAAATTCCTTATGCTGTAGGTTCATTGTAAAAAAATAATCACATAAGTAAAAAAGAGATGAGATTTTCATCTCTTTTTATTTTATATTAACTTACCATCTCGCAAGCCCTGTTCCATGACTCCGTTTTTGACTACGGAACCAATGAATTATAATGAATTGTATATTGCTAGTTTATATAGTAGCTATTTCATTTTGTGGCTGTTTGAAAGAGGATATAATCAGTTGAAACTAGATATATATACCCTCATAGCCCATATGTTAGGAACGTTGATATGTAGACATTTGTAAGGTGTCTGTATATCAGCGTTTTTTCTTTTTGTCTTAAATCCGTGACAAGTAACGTTAGAATAACGCAAGGTAACGCAATAGAATAAGAATAAGATAAAGATATATATACTAAGATAATATGATTTAATTGTTCTAACAAAAATAAATGATTTGTAAGGAGAAAAAATGAAAATAGAGCGTATGTTAACTATAATAGTCATGTTACTTAATAGGAATCGTGTAACAGCAAATGAATTAGCTGAGAAATTTGAAGTTTCAGTTCGAACAATCTACAGAGATATTGAAACGATTAATCTAGCAGGGATTCCCATTATTTCTCATTCTGGAAATAATGGTGGATTTAGTATTTATGAGGATTATAAATTAAATCACCAAGTTCTAACAATGAATAATCTTTCTTCGCTTCTTTCAGTTTTAACGGATATTAATGCAACTGTTGACGATATTGAATTGGAATCATCCATCGAAAAATTACAAAATATTGTGCCAGAAAATAAAATAGATGATCTAAAATTATACTCAGAGCAAATTATTATTGATTTGCATCCATATGGAGATTCACCCAGTCAAAAAACATTGGTTAAAACCATTAGACAAGCTATTACACAAACACGTCTCTTAACGATTGCTTATAGGAATTATGATAATGTTGCTAGTAACAGACAAATAGAACCAATGTCACTAGTTTTTAAAAAATATACGTGGTATTTATATGCTTATTGCCTTTTAAAAGAAGATTTTAGATTATTTAGAGTGTCTCGGATTCGTGATTATCACATGGATGAACAATCATTTGAACGTCGAAAAAAATCTTATCATGAGATGATGGCTTTAGAGAATGAACAAACTGAAATGATAGAGATTGTCCTAAAAATATCAGCTATGATGAAATCTAGAGTAGAAGATATATTTAAGGAAGAGGATATTACGGTTTTAGAAACAGGAGACTTTTATATTGAATCAATGATGCCTCAACAAGATTGGTTGATGTCTCTTATCTTTAGTTTTGGAGAACATGTAGAGGTTTTAGAACCAAAAGAATTACGTCAGCAAATTTCTTCTAAGCTTAAACTGATGAATAATAAGTATCTTTAAAAAGTTTCCATTCAAAGCTGACAGACTGTTGTCAAACCATCATGCTAATATTATTTTTGTAAGACAGATTAATATTAAGTAGGGGGAAAAATAATGAAAAATAGTAATTCATTTATTGAATCAACAATAATCGTAGTTAATGGCGTGGAATTAGAAGTTTTTGAAGCTGGACAAGAAAATAAAGGGAATCCTATCATATTATGTCATGGATGGCCAGAGCATGCGTACTCTTGGAGATTTCAAGTAGCTCCATTAGTTGAAGCAGGTTACCATGTAATCATTCCAAATCAAAGAGGTTATGGTAATTCTTTATGTCCGCAAGAAGTAACTAAATACGATATTGAACATCTAACTGGCGATATGGTAGCACTTTTAGATTACTATAATTATAAGGATGCTATTTTTATGGGACATGATTGGGGAGCAAGTGTTGTTTGGAGTATGGCATTATTACATCCAGAACGTGTGACAAAAATGATTAATCTATGCTTGCCTTACCAAGTACGTGGTGAGAAACCTTGGATTGATTTTATGGAAGAATTTTTAGGAGAAGACTATTATTTTGTTCATTTCAATAAACAACCTGGTGTTGCAGATGCCATATTAGATGACAATGTGACACAATTTATGAATAACTTATATCGAAAAAATGTACCAACACAAGCACCAAGTGAAGGGATGGAAATGATTAATTTAGCGAAATCATCTACAGCGTTAGGTGAGCCTGTGATGAGTGATAGTGATCTTTCTGTTTATATCTCAGGATTTGAAAAAAATGGGTTTACACCAAGCATTAACTGGTATAGAAATTTAAACCGTAACTGGGATTTGTTAGGTGAAGTTTCTCCTATTGTTTATCAAAAAACATTAATGGTTTATGGTGAAAAAGATGTGATTCCACCACTACCAAATATACAAGAGTTTGTTCCAAATATAGAAGTACAAACTCTAGATACAGGACATTGGATTCAAGAGGAGAGGCCTGAAGAGCTTAACCAAATGATTCTAAATTGGCTGGAAAAATGAGTGAAGTTATCTATTTTAGAAAGCAAGAAGATTTTATTGATTGGTTAGAATTAAATCATCAGACAACAAAAGGGGTTTGGTTGGGCTTTTATAAAAAGAAATCTAGTCAAGAAAGTTTTACTTGGTCAGAATCAGTAGATTGCGCTTTGGCTTTTGGTTGGATTGATGGACTTAGGAAGAAAGTAGACGATGATAGTTACAAGGTTAGATTTACGCCACGAAAACCTAATAGTGTTTGGAGTAAAGTTAATATAAATAAAGTAGAAAAATTAATAGAACTTGAGCAAATGAGACCTGAGGGATTAATCCTTTTTAATCAAAGAAAAGATAAAACAGGCTACTCGGCATTAAGCAGAGATCTTCAGTTAAAAAAAGAATATGAAACTAAAATCCAAAATAACCTAAGTGCTTGGAAATTTTTTAATGAACTTTCTCCTTCTTATAAAAGGGATTCAATTTGGTGGATAATGAGTGCTAAAAAAGAAGAAACAAGATTAAGAAGGTTGAATCGATTAATTGATGCGTGGGAAAGAAACGAAATGTTGAGACCTTAAATTATGAGGGATTGTATAAATCAGGACATAGGTAAGAATTGCTTTTAGTTGTTTTCCTCTTTTTTTATCCGTAAACAAAAGACAAAATAATTGAATTTTACACCATTATTGTTAAAATAAATTTTGTCGTTTTCTTGTTATGTGCAACTTAGTAACAGAGAAAATTAGTTTGATTTAAGGGGACATAAAACAAGTGAAAAAATTATATTTTTTATGTACAGGGAATTCTTGTCGTAGCCAAATAGCTGAAGGATTAGCTAAAGAGCTATTAGATGAAAGAGAATGGGAAGTCAGAAGTGCAGGAATCGAGACTCATGGGATAAATCCAAGAGCTGTCAAAATAATGGATGAAGTAGCAATCGATATTAGTCATAATAAGTCTGAAATAATCGATATGGACTATCTGAATCAATCAGATTTAGTCATTACATTATGTGGAGATGCGTTAGATAATTGTCCTGTGATACCTAAGACCGTTGCTCATCAACATTGGGGATTAACAGATCCTGCCAAAGCTACTGGATCTGAAGAAGAGATAATGGCTGTTTTTAGAGAAACTAGAATAGATATTGAAAAACGAATTAAACATTTTATCTAATGAAAAGAATTATTAAAGCCTATTTTGCTTTAGTAGTTCTTTTTTTGTACCTCAATTTATTAAAACCTACTCTGATCCCCACAAAGCGAACATTAAGAATAACTAATAATACGATTGATTCATTTAATTAAGTTTGCTAATCATTATATAACAAGGGAAAAGAACTTGTCAGATAAAGAAAAAAAGGAGAATGATAGTAAACATTATGTTCGTGTTTTTAATGATTTTTTAGTGAGAAAACAGGTTTAATGACAGCGGATACATTTGTGAATAAATAACAAGAAAATAAAAAAAGGCAGTAGCATATAGCTACCACCTAATCTACCTCAACGTAAGAAAGGTTTTGTAAGGGAAGGGGAAAACAAAACTTACGTATCAGTATTAGCCGAATAAATTAAATAAATTAACTTATACCAATAGCTTAAAACATAAGTTGAAAACTGACAACATAAAAGAACGCTCTTTTTGTAAATTAAAATCAAATGAAAGGCAAACCTTGCCAAATCAACATTAGTTCGAATTCATATTTTACTCATTGATGCGCAGAAATATAGAATTCGTTCAATGTTTTTCAAAAAAAGATAGAAAATAAGAGAGTCTACCAATGATTGTGAGATAAAATTTTAGATAGACTAGAAAATGTTGTATAATGGAAAGGATCCAGTTTAAGAAATTTAAATTCAAGGAGGGCTTTAAATTGAAAAAAATATTAGTAGTCGATGATGAAAAACCAATTTCAGATATTGTTAAATTTAATTTAAGTAAAGAAGGATATGAAGTGTTCACAGCATTTGACGGTGAAGAAGCTGTTGAAATGGTGACAGAAGTAGAACCAGATTTAATTTTATTAGATTTAATGTTACCAAAAATGGACGGTTTAGAGGTTTGTCGTGAGGTTCGTAAAAATTATGACACACCAATTATCATGGTAACGGCAAAAGATTCAGAAATTGATAAGGTATTAGGTCTTGAATTAGGTGCAGATGATTATGTCACAAAACCTTTTTCTAACCGTGAATTAGTAGCACGTGTAAAAGCGAACTTAAGAAGACAAGGCAACACAGCTCCTAAAGTAGAAGAAGAAAATAATAGTGAGTTGAATATTGGTGTTTTAACCATTCATCCTGAAGCGTATATGGTATCCAAACGCGGAGAGACGATTGAGTTAACACACAGAGAATTTGAATTATTACATTATTTAGCAAAACATATCGGACAAGTAATGACTCGTGAGCATTTACTTCAAACAGTTTGGGGATACGATTACTTTGGTGATGTGAGAACGGTTGACGTAACCGTTAGACGTTTACGTGAAAAAATTGAAGACAATCCAAGTCATCCAACTTGGTTAGTGACACGACGTGGTGTAGGTTACTACTTACGTAATCCTGAGCAAGATTAGGAGTTAACTCATAATGGTGAAGCAAAAAAAATTACGATTTTTTTCTTCAGTTCATTTTAAAATAGCGCTGGTATTTGTTCTCTTGTTGATGATTTCTATAGAGATTATCGGCGCTATTTTTATTCGTGAGTTAGAGTCTTCAACGATTAGAACCTTTGAAGACAATGTGTCGGCTCAGGTTGATTCTTTAGCGACGAATTTAAGTAGTGAATTGACGAAATATAAAGAAAATCCAAAAGATAATAATTTAAAAAGAACCTTAGTTGAGTTTTCTAAAAGTGATATTTTAGAAGCTCGCTTAGTAGATGATAAGGGGATTGTAATTGCAACAAGTGATCCTAATCTTCAAGGTGACATAGGAAAGAAAAATGACTATGAAGCTTTTAATGCTTATACGACTAAAAGAGAAGAGAGACGTGATCCTGTAACAGGAGACCGTGTTTACGTGAATATTCAGCAAATATATTCGCCTACTGGAAATGCAGTTATTGGTTTTCTTTACGTGAAAAGTGATATTGAAAGTAAATACCAACAAGTAAGTGATATTGCGTTAATTTTCTTCTATGCATCGATGATTGCGCTGATTTTTTCATTGATTATCGCTCTTTTAGTAGCTAGAACAATCACGAAACCAATTGGCGAAATGAAACAACAAGCAGTCCGCATCGCTAATGGAGATTATTCAAGACAAGTTGAAGTATACGGGAAAGATGAGTTAGGTCAATTAGGGGAAACCTTTAATGAGGTAACAGCTCGAATTGAGGAAGCACAAGAAACCATGGATGCTGAAAGACGCCGTTTAGATAGCGTACTTTCCCATATGACAGATGGGGTTATTGGGACTGATAGACGAGGCAATATCATTTTAATTAATGAAACTGCCCTAACCTTATTACAAGTCAAAATGGAAGAGGTGTTAGGAACTTCTATCCTGACGTTACTAGATATCGAAGAATCGTATACCTTTAGGACCTTATTAGAAGAACAAGAAGAAATATTAATTGATTTCTCTGAAAAAGTGGATGAAGCCATGTTATTAAGAGCAGAATTCTCGATGATTCGCCGTGAATCTGGTTTTATTAGTGGTTTGGTGTGTGTGCTTCATGATGTAACCGAAAAAGAAAAAGATGAAGAAGAACGTCGCCAATTCGTATCCAACGTATCTCACGAATTAAGAACGCCACTAACAAGTATGAGAAGTTATATTGAAGCACTTGTAGATGGTGCGTGGCAAGATCCAGAAGTGGCTCCCGCTTTCTTAAAAGTGACGCAAGAAGAAACTAACCGAATGATTCGAATGATTAATGACTTACTTCAATTGTCACGAATGGATGCTAACAAGATCGAATTAAAACAAGAATTAGTTAATCTAAATGAATTGTTTAATTACGTGTTGGACCGTTTTGATATGGTTATTAAAGATAGTGATAAAAACTACGAAATCAAACGTGAATTTACAAAACGCTCTATTTGGGTTGATATTGACACAGATAGAATGATTCAAGTATTTGATAACATTCTAAATAATGCCATGAAATATTCTCCAGCTGGTGGGACGATAACTTGTCGCTTGTTGGAGACTCATAAAAATGTCATTGTGAGTATCTCAGATGAAGGATTAGGTATTCCAAAACAGAACTTAGGTAAAGTATTTGACCGCTTCTTCCGAGTAGATAAAGCAAGATCTCGTGCAATGGGTGGTTCTGGACTTGGTCTAGCTATTTCAAAAGAATCTGTAAAAGCTCATGGTGGTAGCATTTGGGTGGAGAGTGAGGAAGGTAGAGGATCAACATTCTTTATTTCCTTACCTTACGAGCCGTATGAGGAGGACTTATGGGAATGAATCAATTATTAGATAAAGTAATTAAAGTTAGCCTAGTGACGATGATTCTCTTAAGTTTGTTCTTATCATGGAAAATTTGGACAAAACCAGCTAATCGGTCACTAGCAGAAAAAGATAAAAACAGTGGTGAAGAGTTAGTTCACAGTAAAAAAATGACTGATGTTTATGTGCCAACTAAGCTGTTTTACCATGAATCTAAAGATGAGTATTTGTATTCAAACAAAGAAAGCATGATTTTAGATATTCATCATAAAGTAACTGGCTTCAATTTTAACAATGGAAAAGAAATGAATCAAAAAGAGATTGAGGAGATAATTTATGCAGGGGATGCCTTTAACCTGTTATTTCCAGAAGAATATCCTCTATCAGTCTATGAAGATATTTATGATTTAACCTTAGACATACCAAGTGAGATGAAAGACATGATGTTTAATCGGATTATCTTTTCACTGAAAGATGACAAAATTTATTTTGTTAATCATCAACTTGATAAGGGGATTTCTTACGACGTTGAGGGCGACAGTAAATCTATTGAAAGCATATTGAAGGATAAGAAAAAAGCTAATTATTTACCAGTTAGTTTAACGCCTGAAAATATTGCGGGTATTTATTATTTAGTAGATGATGTTGAATTAAAAACCTATAGTTATATTTTAGCGCCACAGTCATTTACCACATTTACCAAAGCATTCTTTAATCAACCGAATGATTTATACTCCAACGAGAGTGATAATGTTAATGTTTCAAATGGGGAAGGTGAATCTCTAACCATCCAATCAGCAACTGGCGAAGTAACTTACTTTGGCAAGCTGAAAAAAGGAAAAGATAGAGGAAATAATAGTCTTTATTATGACACTTTCCAATATGTTGAAAATTTAGGTAACACATTAGGAACTTTACGTTATTTTGATTCCAAAGAAGGAGATATCATTTATCGAAATTATATCGAAGGTTACCCTGTATTTGGACAAGATATGAAAGGTCGTTTGGAAGTAGGAGTCAAAAATAAGAGTGTTTTTGTGAGAACCAATCAAGAAACCATTCAAATTCCAATTCCTTCTGAAGAAACAGTAAGCTTGATTCCAACAGAAGAGTTAATGGCTAACTTAGTAGCAGCTGGAGTTGACTTAAGTAAAGTGGATGACGTTCAAATTGCTTACGAATGGCAAGCCAATGCAGAGACTAAGCAAGTGGTTGATTTAGTGCCAACTTGGTACGTTAAGTTTGAAGATGCCTGGTATCCGGCTACAGTATTAATGGAGCAAGGAGGGGCTAAATAATGGATTTTAAACGAGTAGAAGGAATCTTTTTAGTTGTTTTCCTATTTTTAAATATGTTTTTATTTTACGTGTATCAAGAAGGAAAAACAGAACAAAAAACAGTATCAACAGGGACGATTTCTGAGAATATTGAAGAGAGACTTAGAGCAGATGACATTAAAGTTCCTCATTCTTTATCAGAAAAAATCCATCAAGGATATTATCTATCTGCTGAAGAAGGACAATTCTTTCAAGATGCTAAAGAACAATTAAAAAATCAAGAATGGCAAGTAAACGATGCCCAATTAACGAGTCAGCTATTTTCAAAAACAGATACTGTTATCGACAGTGAGAATGGTGAAAAGGAAGTAGAAGCATTTATCACCAAAAAAGGAAATGTTTTGTATAGTGATGAATATAAATACAGCACTTTTGAAAGTCAAAAAGATACTAAATACATGTTTCATCAAGAATGGGAAGGTCTCCCAGTATATGATGAAACCTCACAATTAAGTGTTAATCTTCAAAAAGATAATGCTGAAGTAGCTACGATTGATAGTTATGAGCAAACGTATATCACGAATATTGAAGCTTTACGTGACCCACAAAAATTAATCTCTGAAAGAGAAGCAATCATTAGTTTGTATACAAATAACAGATTGCAATCAGGAAATAAAATTAAATGGATTGAATTAGGCTATACGCGTATTTTTACGGTTAGAGAAAAAAATGTCTATATTCCAGCGTGGTTTGTTGCGGTTGAAAGCAATAAAAACAATATTCAGATAGAAAAAGTGAATGCTTTTTCTTCAGCCATCATTTCTAGTAACGTATCTGAAGTGAAAAATTAGTCAAAATGTTATATACTAAGTGGCAGTATGAATGATAAGGAAAGGAAGGGCTCTTGAAGTGACAAGTGATTTTAAAATAAGTGTCCTTGCTAGTGGTAGTTCTGGTAATTGTCTTTATGTGGAAACTGGCAAAAAGAAATTATTAGTTGATGCAGGACTAAGTGGGAAAAAAATAACCTCTTTACTTGCAGAAATCGACCGTAAACCAGAAGATTTAGATGCCATTTTAGTAACTCATGAGCACCGAGACCATATTCACGGTGTCGGGGTTTTAGCAAGAAAATACAAATTAGATATCTATGCTAACGAAAAAACATGGCAAGCCATGGATCCCTTAATTGGTAACGTTAGTTTTGAGCAAAAAAATATCTTCAACATGGGCCAAGTTATGACTCTTGGAGATTTGGATATTGAAAGTTTTGGTGTGTCACATGATGCAGCAGACCCTCAATTTTACCAATTCCATAAAGATAACAAATCTTTTGTTGTCTTAACAGATACAGGTTATTGTAGTGACCGCGTTAGAGGAATTATCAAAAATGCCAATGGCTATTTGATGGAAAGCAATCACGATCCTGGAATGCTGAGAATGGGCAGTTATCCGTGGAGTACGAAACAACGTATTTTAAGTGATAAAGGCCATTTATCTAATGAAGACGGAGCACTCGTTGCAACGGATGTCATTGGAGATAAAACTAAACGGATTTATTTAGGGCATTTAAGCCGTGAAAATAACTTAAAAGAAATTGCTAGTATGACCATGACAGATGCTTTAATCAAACATGATGTCGATGTCTACAAACAAGTAAGAGTAATGGACACAGATCCAGATAAAGCCTGTGATTTATTCGTAATTTAATATCAAAAAAGGAGCTCAATTCTTAAAATTGAGCTCCTTTTTTTTATTGATTAAAGATACTTTTTTCAGATTCTGCTTCTGTTTTAGCTTTTTCTTCAGCAGCTTCTTTTTCTTTTTGTTTTTTCTCTAAAATTTTACTAGAGTCTTGGTCAAGTGTGACAGTCGTATCTTTTTTAGAACCGTTACGGTAGAAAGTTATATCCATCTTATCACCAAGTTCTTTTTGATAAAGAACGGCTTGTAATTCAGCACTAGTACTTACTTCTTGTCCATCAAGAGCAGTAATCACATCGTATTTTTTTAAGCCAGCTTTTTCAGCAGGAGAATCTTTTTCAATAGAACCGATAATCACACCATTTGTAATTGTGTCACCTTTTAAGTTAAGAACACTTTCTTTTTCTTCTTGGCTAATCATGTTTAAGTTAATCATTGTAACACCAAGCATTGGGCGTAGAACATCTTTTCCTTGTTCTAGCTGATTGATGATTTTAACAACATCATTACTTGGAATCGCAAATCCCATACCTTCTGCAGAAACACCAGAAGCAGCTTGTGCAATTTTACTTGAGTTAATACCGATAACTTGACCACTTGAGTTAACTAAAGCTCCACCAGAGTTTCCTGGGTTAATCGCAGCGTCAGTTTGAATCGCGTTACTATTAATTAATTGGCCATCATCTGTTTGGTTACTAATCATTCTGTCTTTAGCAGAAACAATTCCTTGAGAAACTGAGTTAGAGAAAGTAGAACCTAATGGAGAACCCATAGCAAGAGCTGTTTCTCCAACTTTAATATCATCAGAGTTAGCAAATTCAGCCACATTGGTTACATATTTAGATGGAATCTCTAATACAGCTAAGTCACTGTAGACGTCTGTTCCGATAATTTTAGCGTCAGCTTGCTCACCACTATTAAATAGAATAGTAACAGCATCAGCACCAGCAACTACGTGGTTATTTGTTACGATATAGGCTTTGTCGCCATCTTTACGGTAGATAACACCACTACCTTCACTAGCTGCAGCTAACTCGCCTTCGTCTTCTTTAGTTCCACTAGCTGGACCGAATATTTTTTCTAAGTCTGTTAATTGTGATGTCTGTTTTTGTAAAGTTGTGACTGAAACCACAGCATCCTCAACTTTTGAAACTGCTTTGGTTACATCATTAGTAACATCTAATTTAGTATTTTGAACTTTTGTTTTACCTGTATCTGGAATTTTTTCTGATACTTTAGGGTCTGAAGAAGCTTGGTTGTTAGTATTACCGTCAATCATAGTATAACCGCCTAATACAAGAGCGCCACCTAAAGCGCCTGCTAAAAGTGAGACACCAAAACGTTTTATATATGAATCGTTACTACGTTTATTACGCACATACTGTTTGTTATCTTGTGATTTTTTATTTGGATTTGATGGGGTTACGTCTTTTCTCATTATTTTCGGTGTTAAACACCTTTCCTCCTTTAATAAATTATCTATTTTTATTATAATTTGTTTAGTGACTATAGTCTAACCCTCAATTTTGAAAAAAAGATGAAGAAGATTCGTTTTATTTCACTTCTTTCATTTAAAAATAATGAAAGAATCGTGAAAAATCAGAATAAACATGTGATAAAACAATTGGTTATCCACACGGGTTATCCACAAGTAAGTGGATAACTCCGTTGATAACTTTAAAAAAAGCATTTTAAATGTGGGTAAGTCTGTGGATGAGTGTGGATAACTATATAAAATACCAATATAAAGAAGAAAAGGAAGAAAAAGATGAAAATTAGAATCATTGCAGTAGGCAAGTTAAAAGAGAAATACTTAAAACAAGGAATTGCAGAATACGAAAAAAGACTTGGTAAGTACTGTAAATTTGAAATCATTGAAGTACCAGATGAAAAAGCACCAGAAAATCTAAGTGATGCAGAGATGTTGCAAGTAAAAGAAAAAGAAGGACAAAAAATATTATCAAAAATAGCCGATCAAGATTATGTTTATGCATTAGCCATTCAAGGAAAAGAAATCACCTCAGAAGGATTTGCGGAGCAACTAGATAGTTTATCCACAAGAGGTACTAGTTCGTTCGTTTTTGTTATAGGAGGCTCCTTAGGATTATCAGATGAAGTCATGAAAAGAAGTAATGCCCAAATTTCATTTGGCAGACTAACTTATCCACATCAATTAATGAGACTGATATTGACTGAGCAGGTGTATCGTTGTTTTAGGATAATAAATGGACATGCGTATCATAAATAATGAGGTTAATTAATATAAGTAAAAATATCTACATCTACATAAGATATGTAATAACCAATTCTACAGAGAGACAACGTTAGATAAAACTAATGTTGTCTTTTTTTAGTGTATCATGGAGTGCTTGAGATAGAGTTGTAATAGGGCTGTATACTAAATCGAGACTATTTAGTCACCTCGTCAAAAATTATACAGCCACTTTTTTTAGTTACAAGGATGTCCTATAAATATTAGATACGATAAGCTATAATTGAATTAACATAATATAACATTGGATGTGAAATTGCTTGAAACAAGTATTGAATATATATAAACGTGAAGATTTTAAGAATATAGGTAAGAAAAAGTGGATAGCAGGTTTATTAGCAATTTTTTTTGGTTGGATTGGCTGCCAAAAATTTTACTTAAAGAATTATTTGTCAGGAAGCCTTTTTGTAGTTGTTTTTTTGCTTGCATCTATGTTTGAAAATACACTAAGTTTTTTATTATTTAGTATTATGATGATGTATTCTCTTATTGAAGGTGGTATCTATTTAATAACAGGATTGATTGATTTTGTTAAGAATATGATGGATTGGGGACAACTTAGTAAAACTGAGCGAAAGAAAACAAAGAAAAAGACGAAAGTTAACATATCTTCTCAAAAAAAAGAAAAATCAAAGAAGAAAAAGCGCAAGAAAGATACTATTGTCACTACTCTAGATAATAAACCAGAAATAGAAGTGGGAAAAATAGCTAAAATAGTTGTAGAAACGAGTATTCCAGAGAATAAAGTGATTCAAGATACGGTATCTGTTAAATTAGGGAGAAAAACTACTAGAGATATAGTGGTACCTACACAAATAGAAAATAAAGAAGTGATAGAAGATTTTATAGATGTGACAGATATAGAGGTTGAGCTGATAAATCAAGAGAATCAATTAACCTTCGAAAGTATAAATTGGTTGGACTGTCTTGAACTACCTTACGAACGTCAAGCAATGAAGAACGAACAAGTAAAAAAAGAGACATTAAAATTATATTGTCTGTTATGTCAGTTTACTAATGAAGAATTACATAAAGAGAATAAAACATTACAGCAAGAATTTGCTAAATGTTTGAAAAACAATAGCTATTACGATAATTTACCATATACTTTTTATTGTATTGCAGAAGGGCATGTGACTTATTATTACAATAGGGGCAAAAATTTTTATGACAATAAGTTTTCCTATGATTTATTAGAGCGAATTCTTGGGAATAAAGTGAGAGAACAAGTTCAAAGGAAAGCAGAAGAGCTTGAGAAAAAATTTACTGGTAGAGAAGATCAGAGATACAATCCTTTAGATATCACAGTAAATAATGATAATTTTAACTACTGTTGGTGGGATCAAGAGGGGATTCTAAGAGATGAAAATAATCTGACAACTTTAGAAATATTTTTAATGAACCAAGCTAGTTATAGGGACACCAAATTATGGGAACTATCAACAGCTAAAAAGGAAATAATAAAATTATATCTGAAGTTATGGAAAGTTATTTTAGAGGCATCCGAGCAAGAATTAGGATGGAAACCAACTTCAAAAAATGCTGTAGAGAAATTAAATAATTTAACCAAACAAACAAGTGAACGAACCACAAAGTTTATCAATTCTTTACTTAAAGTAACTGAAAATACAGTTAGAGGTAGTTTACCTAAAACAAGTTATACGCTTAGTTTAAATGTGGAGGAGGAAAATCACGCTATTCATTTGTTTCTTCCTAAAGAAGTGTCTTTAACACTTAATAGTTTATTGAATGATTATTCTAAAGCAGTTTCTTTAGATGTCAGAAAAAAATTATTAGATGAGTTGTATGTATCACTAGCAAAAAATAGTAATGTTTTAGTTGCCCTTATTTTATTTTCCATAAAAAAAGGTGATTGGAAGAACGAGTTGCTTAAAATTCAGCATGAAAAGGATTATGTTAAATCATTAAAAATATTGTTGAAAAAAGATCTCGAAAAAGATTTAGAATTAATCCTCTGTTATGAACTTGCTAGAAATGAAAAATTGACTGTTTCTTTGAATAAACGAATGGCAAAAATTGTTTATGTAGATAATATGGAGCTTTTAAGAGAGATGATTGAAAAAAATAATCCATTGTCTCTAGAAATGATTGAAAGAATTCTGGAATTGAAGAAGCAACTTAGAAAGAAAATTACTCTAGATTTAGAACAAGTGCAACAGTCCAAAAAAGAGTTAAATGAAACTGTTGATATTTTGAAGGAATTTATTGAGATATCTGAGGAAGTACAAGAAATAAAAATTAATGATGTTGAGGATATCAAAAGTAAGGAGATGCCATACTCCAATCGCACATTTAGTTTAATTGCTAGAATACTAGAAAATGAGAGAATTCCTTTATCTGATATAAGAAAAATAGCTGAACAAGAAGACAAGATGCCCCTTTTAGTAATAAAAGAAATCAATCAAGAATTTTATGAAGACTTAAATGACCAACTGTTAACTATACAAGATGATTATATAACGATTGAGATAGACTATATTGAATACGCTAAGGAGATCTTACAAAATGAAGAATAAGGTAAATAAAAAAGAAGCAAGTACTATTATTAGTGCGTTAGAATCTGGTGTTGTTCCAATAAAAGGAATCAGGCATTTATTGGTGGGGAGAAGTTATGAAGTAAATGAAGTTATTAGTATTTTAGAAAAAGTTTCTACAGGGGATAGTGATATTAGATTTTGGGTTGGAGATTTTGGTAGTGGTAAAAGTTTTATGCTTAGAACCATTGAATCAATAGCACTTCAAAAAAATTTTATTGTATCAACGGTTGATTTAACACCAACAAGAAGATTTCATGCTTCAGATGGTAAAGCTAAGGCGTTATATAGTGAAATTGTGGATAATATTGTTTTACAAACTTCTCAAGATGGTAATGCGTTAAATACTATTTTGGAGGAGTGGTTATATCAATTGGCAAGTGAGATAGCTGAAAAAAATAATATAAAAATTCAAAGTGTTTTTTCAGAAGAGTATCAGAAAGAAATGTCTGATCGAATATTGGATGTAACTAGTGATTTTTCATCGGTTGGTCTATCATTTGAACTAGGACAGGCTATCGTTAAGTACTATGAAGGTATTATTTTGGAAGATCGAATGTTAAAATTAAAAGCTTTAAGATGGATTAGAGGAGATATTGAGACTAAGACCGAATCGAAAAAAGAATTAGGAATTAGTAAGATTATTAATGATGATAATTGGTATGATGCTTTAAAAAACTTGTCAGAATTATTTGCTAGTCTAGGGTACGCGGGATTTACTATAAATTTTGATGAAGCTGTTAATCTCTATAAATTGCCGATACGCCAAACAAGAGAGCGAAATTATGAAAGAATTCTTAATATTTACAATGAATGTAAATCAAATGCTGTTAAATATTTATATATCAATTTTGGAACAACTCGAAAAACGGTTTTTGATGAGTATCGTGGTCTAGCTAGTTATGGTGCTTTAAAAACGAGATTAGGTGATGAGGCAGCTATGGATTCTAAATTAATAAATACTAATCGAACGGTACTACCATTAAAACCATTAACAAATGAGGAAATATTTACTTTGTTAGAACAATTGATTGACATTTATAATATTCACTATCAGCTAGAACTTGAACTAATACCACAAGATATCCAATTATACATGGAAGAGCAATTAAATCGTCCAGGGGCAGATGAATTTTTAACTCCTAGAGCAGTGATTAAAGATTTTATTGAAATACTAGATTTAATTAGACAAAACCCTTCAGAGGATAACGAATCTATCATTTTACAAAAATTTGGTAAAGACTTTCGTCCTGTTGAAAAAGATGAAGGTAACTTTGATGACGACATTGAGGTATTGTAATGACAGCTGCTTATAGCCTATTAAAAAGGGAAATAAAAGAATATATTTATGATCAAAAATGGCAGAGTCTGACTAAAATACAAGCCGCTTCAATAAAACAAGCAGTGATGACAGAAAATAATTTGATTTTAAGTGCTCCTACGGCTTCTGGTAAAACAGAAGCTGCTTTTTTACCAGCAATCAATGCGATTTCAAATTTTAATTCAGGTGTAAAAATTATTTACATCTCCCCATTGATCGCTTTGATAAATGATCAATTTGATCGTATCTCTCGTTTATGTGAATACTTGAATGTTAACGTCACTAAATGGCATGGTGAAGCATCTAGCACCCAGAAGAAAAAGATACTTAGAAATCCAAATGGAATTTTGTTGATTACACCAGAATCAATTGAAGCAATGTTAACTTTAAGAAGTGCTGAAGCGCAACAATTATTTTCAGGTGTCGAGTGGATTTTGGTGGATGAAATCCATGGTTTTTTAGATACTAATAGAGGTCTTCATTTAAAATCATTGCTTGAAAGATGTCAAAAATATATGATTAAAGAACCTAGATATATTGGAATGTCAGCGACTTTAAACAAAGAAGATAGTCAATTAGCAAAAGATTTTTTTACGAATGATCGAGTAACCAGTATACTTTTAGATAGAAGTCAAAATGAGTTATTTGTAACTACTGAATATTTTTGTCAAAATGATCAAGGTAAGTCTGATCAGAGCGTAGAAGCTATCTATCAGTATTCACAACAAGAATGTATGTTAGTATTTCCTAATTCAAGGAAAACAGTAGAATATTTAGCAGTAAGCTTAAATAAGAAAGCACAGAAAGACAAAATGAATATTAATTATTTTGCTCATCATTCTTCTTTGACTAAAAATTTAAGAACAGAAGTAGAAAAATTTGCGAAAGATTCCAAAGGTAATTTGTTTACAATTTGTTGTACATCCACATTAGAAATGGGAATCGATATTGGTTCAGTTGATAGTATTGTTCAATATAATTCACCTTATTCTGTTGCTAGTTTAGGGCAGCGATTGGGTAGAAGTGGGCGTAAAACAAAAAAAAGTATTCTTCATTTTATAGCAACGAATCCATTTGAGTTATTGAAAGGATTAGCAACGATAGATTTATATGAAGAAGGGGAGATTGATAAATTAAGTATTACTAGTAAACCTTATGATATATTTGCCCATCAGATATTAGCGTTGTTGTTAGAAAAATCGGGAGTGAAACAAAGGGTCGTTTACAATTTACCGCAAAGTTTTAAGAACTGGCAGTGGGTTCAGCGAAATGATATGGAAACGATAATTTCCCACCTTTTAGAGAAAAATTACATAGAGGCAGTAGGTGACGAATTTATTACGGGAATTGAAACGGAACCTTTATTGAGAAAAGCTCGCTTTTTTTCACAATTTGATACCCCAACTAATTATTCAGTTATTAGTGAAATGAAAAAAATAGGTGAAATACCGTTTGATATCTTCCTTAATGTGGATAGTAATATTTTACTTGGAGCTAAGGTTTGGAAGATTTATGAAATCAACCATGAAAATAAAAAAATAATAGTTGGTCCGACTAATGATGGGAAACCACCTAAATTTTTATCTGCCGATGGTGTAACGAGCCATCTAATTGGGCAAAAAATGTTAGAGTTAGTCCAAGACGAGCATTGGATGAATGGTAAAGATACGGTTATTCAAGAAGTGTTGAAACAGTTGAAAAGTGAACAGATAATTCCAAGTGATCCATTTTTTATTTACCAAGGTGAACGTATTGCATTTAGAACTTATGCAGGAACTAAAATTAATCTAACTTTACAAGTGATACTGAGTATGATGGCTGTAGATGAGAAGATTACTTGTATAGATCATGAAATGCTTTTATTTTTTGAAATGGATGTTCAGTCATTTCAAAAAATATTGATTAAAGCAAGTCGTTTAGACTGGGATGAATCCATGTTAGAAATTTATTTTGAAAAAAATCCCACCTTTATTTATCAACATATGGCAACTGTTAAATATCAAGAATTACTTCCTTTTGATATTCAGATTAAGTATGTAATAGCTAATAAATTAGACCTATCTCAAACACTTATTTATTTGAAAGTGTTAGTCCATCGGGGCATTCAAACTCTAGATTCTCAAAAGAAAAAACTTGATTAATTTAATTAAGAAATAATAATGAAATTAACTTATTTTTAGGTTTCGATATACTATTATTTATCAACCAATTTGTCAAAGAGTAAAAAAGTTCATAGACTAGAATAATCAGTCTCAGAATTAAAATAGCAACAAACAGTTCTTTTTTTATTAGATTAAAATTTTGAGGCTGTGACATAAGTCTCTGAATAAAACAAAAAAGCAATCAAATTTATGAGTAAAATTCATTTATTTGATTGCTTTTTTTAGTTAAAATAAAAACGTACAGGTGGCCCCCTGTACGTTAAGTCAT
>NZ_JBMEAO010000026.1:0-23826 GCF_048815235.1 Vagococcus fluvialis | reverse complement strand
TAGTCACTTTAACCATAGCAGAAAGGGGTTCTTTTTTCATCACTTAACGGGTGAAGATGAAAAAGTAATTGTAAGCTGCCGTGAGGCAGTTTCACATGGTTTTAATTAAAAGTATGAATTATTCAGGAGATATTATCTTTTTTAATTTATCTGACTGACAACTTGATAAAAGAATATTATTCTTTTTAATAGTATTTGAAATGTCTAGATTCATTCGACTTAGTATTAAAGGAATAGAAGATTCTTTCTTGATTAATTCATTTTTATAATTAGTTAATACTAATTGAAGAGACATAGTTTTTTGATCATTATTTAAATCGGTTAATAAGTCTGTGATAATAGCCACTACTTGTTCACTTCTATCTTTACCACCAGAAAACCATTTTAACTTCTCCATTATGCTACACCTCGCAAATATTTTTTTAATCCAAATTGTAATTAGTGATACTTACTGAGTATGATAAGCATTTATGACTTAATACGCATAGTATAAAAGTCTATGTGTATTAAGTTGTAAATGACATACTATTATTTATTCCACCCAGCGGCGCCACCTGTAGCCCAATTTGCTGCGGCGTTATTTCCAATAATGCCAATAGCTTTACCCCAATCTACTCTACAACCTTTTTTGTCACAGGTAACCCCATTTCCATAATATTTACCACCATTAATACTTTGAATCTCGGTAGCTGTCAATTGTTTTACTTTAGACATGTTTTGTCCTCCTTATTAATAAGTAATATTCAGTACAATTAGATTTTACTTGATAAATATCAATGTAAGTTGAAAATATCATGAAAGGTATCAAACGATATCTTGAAGTGGTTTTATTCTTTTTTCAATACAATATCAATTGTAATAGTTCTGTAGTAAATTAATAAATGAAAATGTCACTTCTTGCTTGAATTTTATACGGCTACTAATAATTAGTTGATGTTATGTCTCCGCTAATCCTCAAATTTGCTTACTTCCTTTCTTCTAGAAAAATAAGTAACCTGACTGTATTCTTGAACCTATCAACAAATTGTTGTATGACAGACATTAAATTCACAATCACTCGTTATTTTTTAATTTCTCGATAACTCATGTTTTATCTTAAATAATAGCTTAATGCAAAAGATTATTATTTTTAGTTTTGACTTAAATAAGCTAGTAATAATATTTGAGTTAATATCTGAAGTATTAGAAACTACAAACGATGCTTTAGACTCATTATGTATCATAGTAAAATAGAGTCAGATAATAGGATGAATTTGGAAGTATGATGAGAAGATTGATATTTAAATATGATTTATAAGTGTATTAAATTTGATGTTCATCTATAAATGTATGATAACAATATTTTATGAGTTCATAAGTAGTCATTCAAGATATTTATATATAAACTGAGTTTGTTAAGATACAATTTAGTTAAAATAATTTAACATAAAAGGAGAATAAAAGATGAATAAAATAAAAAATGAAGAGATATTGAAAAAAATAAATGGAGGGAACGCTAAACCTTTTTATAAATCAGGTAATTATCAAGGAAATGCGTTACAATGTGTTTTGTCACTGTTTAAAAAGTGCTAATTAAGTTTTTTTTTTGCTATACTTATAAATGAGGTGTAGCAATTATGATAATGGTTGATTTAAGGGTTTTTATTTTGACAATATTTATATTAAATTTCTTATCGTTTGTTGTGTTTTATTTCTTAAGTGATGAAAATAAACTAAGTGTTTGTAAATTGTTAATTTTAGGAGTTGGAGTATTTTTTGGAAAGCTTATTATTGGAGATTGGATGGATTTCATTTTAGTGTTCTATATTTTTATAGAACAAAAATATATTAATAAAAGTGAAAATTATTTTTTACCGAACACACTACTAGTCAGTTTATTATTCGTGTCTTTTTCTTCATTAATAGCTGCTAATTTAATAATGCCTAACGTAAATATCGAGGGAATTAAAGGTATAGGTTTTATGATAATTGAAATAACGATTACTTTGATTGTATTATTGTTATTTGTTCTATCGTATAAAAAATTGAAAATTGATTTATTTTTGAAAGAAAATGACTCAGTATTAGTTACCTTTTTTTTATTATATATTTATTTAATGTTGATGCTTATCGTAACTATTTTACGCGAGCTCCATAGCTATGATATTTTAATTAATTTTGTTTTATTATTTGTTTTATTTCAAACAATTTTTTCCATAGTATTTTTACTTAGAGATAGAAAAAAAAGAAAGCAAAAATATGAAGAACAGTTATTTGAGAATCAATTAGAAAATTTAAAGAATTACACGAAAGAATTAGAAGATGATTATCAGTCTGTACGTAAATTTAGACATGATTATAAAAACATGCTTTTAAGTTTAAGAATTAATGTTGAAAATAAAGAATACAATGAAATAATTTGTTTTTTGGATGAGTTAGAAGATTATTCAGAGAGCTATTTTAATAACTCTACTATGGATATTTTTAAAGATTTGAGTAATATTCAAAACGAGTATTTAAAAAGTATTTTTATAAGCAAATTACGTAGTATTTTAAAATTAGATTTAAATTGTCAATTTGAATGCAGAGATATTATAAAAGATTTCGGTATAGATATTTTCGATGTAATCAGAATGTTTAGTATAACTTTGGATAATGCGATAGAGGCTGCTGTAGAATCAGAAGAAAAACAAATAAATATTGCTTTATTGGAGAATGAATCATTTTTTATGCTGAAAGTTGGAAATAGCTTTAATAACACTCAGGAAAAATTAACTAAGTTGATGGTTGAAGGATACTCTACGAAAGTAAATCATTCAGGATTAGGTTTAACGAATGTAAAAGAAATCCAAAAGAAATATGCTAATGTTTTTGTTCAATATGAACATAATGATTCTTTTTTTTCTGTTAAACTTATAGTAAATAAAGAGGAGGAAATGTAGTGAGTTATCCTATTATTATCTGTGAAGATAATCTAGCTCAGTTACAACAGTTAAAAACAATAATAGATAATTATATATTATTTCATGATGAAGAATTTAATGTGAGAATAACTACTCAGAGTCCAGAGGAAGTTATTAAATACATAAAAAATTTGATGTTAATAATGGCATCTATTTTTTAGATATTGATCTGGGTCATCAAATCAATGGTATTGAATTAGCTAAAACTATAAGGAGATTAGATGTTCAAGCTAAAATAATTTTTATTACCACTCATGGTGAAATGGCACCACTGACTTTAAAAGAAAAAGTGGAGGCCTTGGATTTTATTATGAAAGATCAAACAATCGAAAAAATTCGTGATGATGTTTACAGTGTATTAGAAGAAGCACAACAAAGAATAGATTCAATAAATTGTGTTCAAAAGAAAAATTTTTCTTTTTCAATAGGCACCCAAACGTATAATATTGAATTGTCAGATGTTATATTAATTGAGACATCTGATATTCCTCATAGACTGGACTTAGCAACAAAGAATGGAAAATATGAATTTTATGGTCATTTATCAGATATAGAATTAGTACACAATTCCTTATTTAGAATTAATAGATCATGTTTAATTAATCCAATAAATGTGAGAGAAATTGATTATTTGAAACGATTAGTTATATTGGATAATCAATTAAAAAGAACTTTCTCATTAGGAAAAGCTAAACCGCTAAAAAAAGTAATGAAGGAAATTTAAAGATAATGTTGTAAATAAAAAATCCAGTCCTTGTAAAATAATCTATGGATTGGATTTTTTTATAGTTTTATAGAATTACAATACGATTCTTTTTCATCTTAATCTGTTTTCAACTTCCATAAGTACTTAAGCTGCCATATATGAACGTTCCTTTTAGTTTATAAAACTCTTGTTTTGGTCAGTCGTACTATGATAGTGTATTGTGAGAAGAATTTTTTTTTTGATATTATTCTACCGTTAGTGGCATCAAAAAACTCTCCGATAGCCCCCATTTTATATCCTCCTCCAAAATTACATTCTAAAGTATCCAGTAGTCCGCGTTTTATATCTCTAAGGTGATTTGTACATACAGTAGGAACTAAAATTTTTATTCTATTATCATACCAAACAAGACTATTTTTATTAAATAAGTCTTCAATCCACTTGGGTTGTTTATCTTTTTTACTAATCTCCCAAACATAAGCTAACTTTCCTTTATATAACGTTTTCATAATAACCCTCCATAAAAAAATGCTGTGATTTAATGACTAACTAAGTTCAAATTTGAATCATTAAACGATTTATAAAGTCATTTCTTATTAAATATTTAGTTACAAAAAAACGCAATACACATGGTATATGCGTTTTTAAAATCGATTACTTTGAAATGATTAGCATACGTTTGGCGTTCCACCTGTACCATATGGACCACAACTTCTTATATTTCCTCTAGGACGTTTTCCATTTAACTGATCGAGTGCTCTTTGAGCATCAATAGCAGTAATACGTCTACCTGATTGCCCTAATGCTAACAATACATCCCCTATCCATTCTCCACCATAACCATTTATATCGAGACATTTTGTATCTGATATTTTACTATACTTTTTTAAAGACATAATGTTTCACTCCTTGCATTATTTTATGATTCGTATTCATATTATTACTATTATATTATTTCTAGATAAATATGTCTTGAAGCGTATAGAATAATGTCTTGAACCATTTGAAAGATTGGATGGACTCTTGAATAGATAGAAAAACTATGTTGTAAGTCCATAAAAATTAACTACCAAGCGTTTCTCATATTTAAAGCTTTCTTATCCTAGAGAATGGTACCTTGATGCTTTTATAATCACAAGTGTTTTTTACTGAGTAGAATAAACCTTAAGTTGTTGAATAAAGTGAAAATATAGAAGTAGCAACAGATATTAAGGTATTTAGACCAATAATATAGTAGTGTTTTTTATAAGTTTTTGGTAATTTTTTTATTGAAACAGTTAACAAGATGAGGATTTGAGAAAATAGATTAGAGTAAATTAAAATCATACCTAAATAATAGACAAGTAAATCTTTGTTATCTATAAAATCGCTTAAAATTAAAACTAAGAAAGGAATGCCAAAAATTGAAAAATAATATAATAGAAACCCAAACTTATGTAGCTTTGATTGATTAAGATCTTTCATGTTCGTTGTTAATATAATGATTGAAATAAAACTAATAATGATTAAAATGTATTGAATAGTTTTCATAATTTTCTCCTTTAGTAGAAAAATAAAAATAAAGTTAGATCAAATTAATATTAATCTAACTTTATTTATGTACTGATTAAGGAATACAGCTAGCTAGAGCCCAAGGGTTTTTATTCAAAAGAGCATTTGTAGTTCCAATAGCACATTTTATTGCCCACGTAGGATTTTTTTGACCAACGCCATTTGGTGAAGGTTTTCTCCACGGTTCTTCATACGGACTACCGCCTCCAGAAATACAAGAAATTTTTTGATCATCCAATGTTTTAAATTTTTTCAATGTTATAACCTCCAATTATTTTTATTTACATATATAGAATAACCTTCGAAAAGAAAGCGTATACAAAAAAGTCTTGAAACGACTTATTTAAGAGAAAGAATGTAAATACAAGAAAATTTCATGACTAATGAATGGAAAATGCGTAATTCATGATGTTCTGAATATACAAGATAAAATAGGGTTTATTCTAAAGACAGCTAATTAACTTTAAGAGGAGAAAAAATGAAAAAAGCAATTTTAATCAAACAACAGGATCAAAAAGATTGTGGTGTTACATGTCTAGCGATGATTTTTAAAAGCAATGGTATGGAGATTCCCATTCATAAGTTGAGAGAAATTTCAGGGACAGATTTAGAAGGGACATCAGCGTTTGGGTTAAAAAAATGTGCCGAAAAATTTAATTACGATGTACTAGCTATTCAAGCTGATAGCGAACTTTGGACAGATGATGAAATGAAATATCCAGCCATTGCTCATGTTGTTATTGATAGCGCTTACCAACACTATGTGGTTGTTTATGGTATCAAGAATGGCAAGTTGATTATTGCAGATCCTGGTAGAGGAATGATGTCAAAAACAGTGGAGGAATTTTCTGAAGAGTGGACAGGAGTTACGCTAATTATGACACCGTCAGAAAAATTTGTTGCAATTAAGGAAAAGACAGGTGGATTAAGCTCATTCTTACCGATTTTATTGAAACAAAAAGGCCTCATTTTTAATGTGATTTTACTGTCACTTTTAATTACGTTATTTGGAATAGTAAGCTCTTATTATTTTCAAGGCGTTATTGACTTTTTTATCCCCAATAGTGCGTTATCATCATTGAATATTATTTCTATCGGATTAATTGTTATGTATGTTTTTCAACTTATTTTTGATTTTAGTCGAAATTATTTGTTGTTAATTATGGGACAAAAAATGAGTATGGAAATAATGCTAAGTTATTTTAAACATGTACTCAATCTACCAATGAATTTTTTTTCAACTAGAAAATCAGGAGAAATTATTTCTAGATTTTTGGATGCTAATAAAATAATTGACGCATTAGGTAGTGCAACTTTAACTATTTTTCTAGATCTAACGATGGTTATAACAATAGGTATCGTTCTAGCTATTCAAAATATGTCACTTTTTTTAATTACATTGGTTAGTTTGCCTTTATATACTGTCATTATTTTAGGATTTGTTAAGAGTTACAATAAAGCAACTGAGGAAGAAATGCAGGCAGGAGCTTAATTAAATTCCAGTATTATTGAGAGTTTAGATGGTATTGAGACAATAAAAGCATATAACAGTGAAGAAAAAGTGTATCAAAAAGTAGATGAAGAATTTGTATCTATGTTAAGAAAAGGTTTTAAGACGTCTCAATTAGACAATATGCAACAAACCCTAAAAACGAGTGTGAAGCTTATAATTAGTGGCGTTATTCTTTGGATAGGTTCTTATTTTGTTATCAATGGCCAAATAAGTATTGGACAATTGATTACTTATAATGCCTTATTGACCTTCTTTACAGATCCTCTTCAAAATATTATTAATTTGCAGACCAAATTACAAACAGCACGTATAGCGAATAATCGACTCCATGAAGTTTTTGATATTGAAGAAGAAAAACGAGTACCTAATAAACGTTTTAAACGCAGAATATTTAAGAAAGATATTACGTTACAACAAGTCACTTTTGCTTATGGTACTAGAAGTCCTGTGATTAAAGATATTACAATGACAGTACCTGGTGGAAGTAAGGTTGCTTTGGTAGGACAAAGTGGCTCAGGAAAATCTTCTCTAGCCAAATTATTGGTTAACTTTTATCAACCTCAAGAAGGGCATATAAAGTATGATCGAATGGACAGCTCAGATATAGATAATCGTTATCTAAGAAGACATGTTAGCTATGTACCACAAGATTCTTTCTTCTTTTCAGGGACATTGTTAGAGAACTTAACATTTGGATTAAGTCCTGACGATATAGATTTTGAGGCCATATTGAATACTTGTGAAGCAGTAGGTATTTTAGAATTTATTAATCAATCCCCCCTTAGATTTGATACATTGATAGAAGAAGGTGGCGTTAATTTATCTGGTGGACAGAGACAACGATTAGCTATTGCTAGAGCCCTACTTAGAAAGTCCAGTATTTTAATATTAGATGAAGCAACTAGTGCGATGGATCCTATTCTTGAGAGTCAAGTGGTGAAGTACATTTTATCTTTAACGAATAAGACCGTTATTATTATTGCCCATCGTTTATCGATTGCTCAAAAATGCGATAAAGTATTCGTTTTAGAGCATGGAGAGCTAGTTGAAGAAGGTCACCATGATGAGTTGTTATTAAAAAATGGTGTTTATTATCAATTATGGAATGTTGTCTAGGAGGATTAACAGATGGAAAAAAAATGGAAAAATCATTCGTCTATTTATCTATCTAAAACTTCTAAAGCTTATAAATACTGCTTGTATCCAGTACTTATATTATTAGTCTGTTTAATCATTTTTCTTTTTGTTGGTCAAATAGAAGTAATCGTTAGAGGAAATGCGAGAGTTATAGGTGAAGAAATTCTTATTCAAGGAATTAATGATGAAACTATTATAGAGAATCATTTAATTGAGAGTAAAGAAGTCAAAAAGGGCGATAGTTTAGTTAAATATGATACCAAAAATTATAAGACTGAAATTGAAAAGTTAGAAAAACAATTGTCTGAAATTTCAGAAGAAGAAAAAGCATTACAACTCCTTAAAAGAAGCATAGAAGAAGGAAAAAATTTATTTGTTAAATCAGATAGTTATGGATATTCTAATAAATTTGAAGAGTATCAATCAGATATTAAAAGCTACAACACACAAATAAATTTATTGTTTAAAAATAATGAAACCAAAAACACTAATAGGATGATGATTGTAGATGAAGTTAATCAATTAATTAGTGATAAACAAGAGTATCTAGATGGATTAAATCATTTACGCCAGGCAATTAGTGGAGATTATACTTATTTTGAAACATCTTACCCTCAACTTGCTTCAAAATTTAATTTAATTAGAGAAACACTGGATAAGGAAATAGAAGAAGAAAGAAAACTTCAAAAAACGTCAAGTATTGCGAGTATAGATACTGAAGTGGCTCAAATTCAATCCGAGCTTGATAATTTAAAGCTGACGAAGGTTCAAAATTCTGTTCAAGAAGTTAAACAGGATGATCCAAATCGCCTGAAAGAAGAGATAGATAAATTAACAGAAACCAATATTGCTCAAGTAAAAACTAAAATTAGTGAATTGGATAAACAAAGATTAACAGTAGAAGAAGAAAAGAAATCTCTTAAAAATATAGATAATACATTTGAAATTATAGCTCCTGAATCAGGCGTGATTCACTTAAATAGTGAAGTAGACACTACGTCTTCCCAAGTACCTAAAGGAACAAAATTAGCTACATTATTTGTTTCAAATGGAGAGAAGATGGAAATTGAAACACTTATTCCAGCGAATGAAATTAATAAAATAAAAACAGGAGAAACTTATAAGTTAGAATTAGATCAAAAAGGAGTTTCTCGCGAAATCTATAAAGGAAAGATAACTGAAATTTCTCAAACAAGTACTGTAACGGAACAAGGCTCTTTTTATACAGTAAAAGGAGCGTTAGATAAATCAATTGGAGAAATTAGATATGGTGAAATAGGCCGGTTATCTATTATCGTTGGTAAGAAGAGTTATTTTAATTATTTGAAGGATATATTATTTGTAAAGTAAAATCAGATTACAAAAGTAACAGATGCTGTCCTTTAATTTCACTACTAGTAACAGTTGCTTTCTTTCTAATTAATCTGATATATATTTAAATAACAATAGAAGGTTGGATAATTTAATGGATATTGGAAATGAAATAAAAAAACAAAGAATTTATCTTGATATGACACAAAAAGATTTGGCTGAACGTTTGAATGTAACTCGTACAGCTGTTTCTAATTGGGAAAGGGGAAGAAATTATCCAGACATAAACACATTACTTTCTATTTCTAATGTACTTAATATTTCTATAGAAGCACTATTAAAGGAGGATGTAAAAATGGTTGAGAATGTTGATAATAGTATTAAAGTTGGTAAATATTGGAAAAATTGGTATCGATCTTTGTTTTTTATGAATTTACCTGTGGTAATAGATATAATAAAAAAAATAACAAATCCAGAAAAAACTAGTACTTTAAATTATGAACATTTCTACTTTGTTGTAATGTTTCTTTTCTTAATAACGCCTATATGGTATTGGTTACTAGGTAAATTAAAAAAAACACTACCTGACTATCTACAATAGATAGCCAGGTAGTATTTTTTATTAATTTAACCACCTACACAAGCAGCTAATGCCCAGAGATTTTTATTTATTAACGCATCAGTTATCCCTATTGTACATCCAATTGAAATCCCTACTCCTTTTCCTGGTTTTCTCCAAGGTTCTTCATAGGGAGATTTGGCTCCTCCATTAATTTGTTTCATTTCTTTAACATTTATATTTGTTACCGTTTTCATTTTAAAGCTCTCCTGATATATTTATTTTTACTACGGAATAAATATATCATTATTACAATGTATATAGAAAAAAACATCTTGAGTGACGTTAAAAAGCATCCTGAATGTTGAAAGGGAAATAAATATAATAATAAGTGATAAAATTAATAAATAAGAAAAAATATATTACTGAAAGGAATAATATTATGAGTAAAAAAAATATTACGAAGTTAAAGTATTTCCAAATAATGAAGATCAGTATGATACATTTATTGAAAACAGATTTGTTGCTATAGGTTGGCCAAGTACAGGGGGTGTATTTGGTAAAAGTAAAGAAGAAATTCGTGAATTAATAAAAAAAGGTCCACAAGTAAATATTTTAAATGAGATAACTTTATCACAGGTTGCTAGTTGTTTTGATAGGCTTTTAAAAATGGAAATAGGGATATCATTTTAATTCCATATAAAAAACAATTCTGAAACAATCACAACTATTACTAAGAGCTATAGCTATGTAGAATCATTTTCAGATGCTCATATGGCCCATCAAATTGGTATAAATGTAGAAAAAACAGTGTCTTTAGATAGACTATCTGAAGGATTACGAAATAGCTTAAAAGCAAGATTGACTTTAACAATGATTAAAGATAGATATTATGATGAAATTGATGGCCTTATATTAGGGGGAAATTTATCTGATATTGAAGAATTTAGTAAAAATATTAATGCGATATTGGATGAATATACTTATAAAATACATCCATGTACTAAAAGTAGTTTACTTTTAAGTGCTTTTTCAATTTGTGAAGGATATTTATCTAATAAAATTAGGCAAACATTAAAATTACAAGAATTTGATAATAATAATAATGAAATAATTAGTTTTGATGATTCTAATAAAAGACAAGTCGATATAGAAGTACTAGATTTATTGAATTCTTTTAAATCATATGCCATGGATTTAGAGAAACAGATCAATAACTCGTAAATTAATCTGTTTACAATGATACGATACTCAAAGTGCCAACAACGATATAAAAAAAGAATTCCTAGTTTAAGGGATTCTCTTGAATGGTTCTAGCTCTGCCAGTTGATATTCACAATTTCTGTCGTTAAATCCCTTGGGAATTCTGCAATTCGGAATAACATCTGCTTATGTTAAGCAACTGGTCGAATAACATATTAATAAATAGATATTTATCACTCAAGATACTTTATAACGGTATTCAAGATACTTTTAACTACATATATTGTGACACTGCTAAAATTATTATGTAGAAAAAATATAAGATAGGAAAATGAAAAAGACAACAGAATTAAATATTCAAGAGTTACAAAAAATTTCAGGTGGAGGATGTGTAGGTCAAGTTCTAGGTGGAGCAGCAATGGGAGCTGTAAAAGGAGGTATTGGATTAAGTGCCATTCCAGCCTTTGGAACAATTGAGGGAGCGGTATTTGGAGCAAATGTTGGAGCAGTTGCTGGTGGTTTGAAATGTCTAGCAGATAATTTATAAAGGAGAATTCAGATGAAAAAAATTAATGAATCAGACTTAAAGAATATTACTGGTGGAAAGTGTACTGCACCTAAAGCAATATTATATGGTATCGCAGTAGGAGCATTAGGGGCAAATCCTGCATCTGTTGGCTGGGGAGTAGTTAGTGCATTAGGAATGTGTGAATGGAATAATATGGATGTAGCATCATAGTATGGTTTTATTAGTAATTATATTATTGCTACTAATTGTTACTTTTCTTATTTCTGGATCAAGAATTTATAAAGATCAACGAAAAAAAGAATATTCACCAATAAAGTCATTCCTTAGAACTCTAATTTTATTACTTCCATTTTAAAGAATAACTAAGTTTAACGTCACTTATATTAACGCTGACGTTTCTAAGATGAAAATGCAAATAATTAAATTACAAAATATTAAAGCACTCAGAATCAAATTCGAGTGCTTTTTAGTTAGTAATAAAATCAGATTATCTTTACCATGACATTTAAAAAACTATTTTTGAATATCTCGTGCTTTCATTTTTTCAATTTCATTAGTTATCTTCTTCTCTTTTTCTCTTTTTCTTTAAAACCTGATTGCCAAGCAGAATAAAAAATGGCACCTAAGAGAATTAGTAATATTAATAGTACTGGTGCTTTTAGAAGTGTTAATTTATATAAATGAGGATAAATTATAGTAAACACCCAGATATAAAATATAATTGGTATGACAAAACCCAATTTTTTTAATTGATAATACCCTAAGGTCCATTGACTAATACTTAACCCCAAAAAAATTAATAACCTAACAAAATCATTATCCATTTTTTTCACTCCTCTTATAATTTTCAATAATCAATTTAGCTGTTTCTAAATCTAATTTCTCGTCTATCACCATCTGCATCAAACTTGATACAAAATTATCAGTTTTTTCTTTCTCTATTAATTGAATCTTCTCAATGATTCGATCAATTCGTAATCAACAGTAGGAATAGTTGAATTACTAGGAGAAGATTTAATAATTAATGGAAAATCTTATAATCAGGTAGAACTAGAAAAACTTCTAGAAACAACATATGAAGTTGAACACCCAAGCAATAGACAATCAATCAGAGCGTATGCAGCTTCCTTTGCTTATGTATTTTATTCCTGGAGTAGGACAAGTTGCTATGGCAGCTACTGGTGCTATTATTTTGAGTGGTGTTACAATAGGAGCAGTACATTGGGCACATAAGACGATTACAAATAATTGTAAGTGCTGGAAAATGTGGCATAAAAGTTATATTCTAATGTTATGAAAAAATATATATCATTGTTTTTAATATGTTTTGTAATTGCAGCAATTCTTCCTGTAGGATATTTCTTTATCGGTATTTTATTCTTAGGAAATACAGTTCCAGAGGCATTTAGGGAATCCTTAATTACCTTTTTAATTATGTTTGTTATAGCATTTTTCGGACTGCTATTTAGCAAAGATTAAATGGAAAAGACCTCCATCATTGATGGAAGTCTTTTTTATTTACTTTCAATTAAGTAATTTTTGATAATGTAATATATTAATAAACATGTCTTAAAAAAGATAATAAAAATAATACCATAAAAAATGATTGGTACTTTTATTTTAGATGGCAATATAGCAACTAATGTTAATATACTCGCTACAACAACTATATAACGAGTAGATCTCGTTATAATTTCATCATGACTAGGTTTTACATTATCTTATTAATTAAATCATCTCTCTAAATATTTTTTTAATTCACAGTAGTTCATGCTTATCGTAAGCACAGAAAAAATGGTTGTCCCAAGTAAATAATCTATTAAATTAAAATAATCAGAAAAGGATACAAAAATATAAACAATTAACATAAAAACTAGGATTTGAATTATTATTTTATTAAACATAATGTCCCTCATCTTGATTAATTGAGTCTATGACTGTATATTGTGACGTGAATTTCTCTTTAGATATGACTCTACCGTTAGTAGCGTCAAAGAAATCCCCTATATTTCCCATTTGATATCCTCCTCCAAAATTACATACTAGAGTATCTAATAAACCACGCTTTATATCCCTAACAGTGTCTGGGCATACTGTAGGAACTAAAATTTTTAATTTATCATCATACCATACAAGACTATTTTTATTAAATAAATCTTCAATCCATTTTGGTTGTTTTTCTTTTTTGCTAATTTCCCAAACATGAGCTGATTTTCCTTTGTATAAAGTTTCCATAGTCAACCTCCATAAGTAAATATCATGTAGTAATAGTAAATTAATTATACTCCTATGCTATTATTTTTGGTGAAATACATCTCGAACTATATAAAAATACATCATGAATGGATTAAAATATAATAGGTTTAATACAATAACCAACTAAATCATTAAAAAAAGGTGATAAAGGTATACAATACCTAAAGAAGCCGATATAATGGTCAACAATATATCAAAATTTGGAGGGGTTAATAGGTGTTAAAACATTCAGAGATTAAGTTATTTCCTAAGGCGGAGTTACATTGTCATTTAGATGGATCCATTAGACCAAAGACGCTACAAAAAATTGCTGCAGTACAAGGGTTAGTTATTAGCGATGATTTAGAAGAGGTTGCTTCAAACATGCAAGCTCCAAGGACCTGTAAAAATTTAGAAGAGTATTTAACTTGCTTTGATTATGTTTTACCTTATTTACAAACTGAGACGTCACTTGAAATGGCTGCATATGATGTTATGGAACAAGCTGCAGAAGATGGCATTCGCTACATTGAAATCAGATTTGCTCCAACCTTATCAATGAGAAATGGTTTATCAGTAGAGCAAACAGTTAAAGCTGTAGCAACTGGAATTGGAAAAGCGGAAAGAGAATATCCTGTTTATGGCAATATTTTAGTTATTGGAATGCGTTCAAGAGTCTCTCAAGAAATTGTAGGAACTTTTACTAAAGCTCTAAGTACAAAAAATGAAAAAATTGTTGGCTTTGACTTGGCTGGTGCTGAGAAAGATTTATTCGTTCGTGACTATGAGGAAGCTATTGAAGTAGTTACGAGTCATGGAAATGTTGCCTTAACTCTCCATGCGGGGGAATGTGGTTGTATTCAAAATATGTATGATGCAATTGAAGTAGGAGCTACTCGCCTTGGACACGGTATAGCGATAAATGGCGATGAAAAAGCAACTGCCTATATGGCTAAAAAAGATGTTTGTATTGAAAGTTGCCCAACAAGCAATGTTCAAACAAGAGCGATTGATTCTTTAAAAGAGTACCCAATGCGTGAGTGGTTAGAAAAGGGAGTTACGTTTTGCATTAATACCGATAATAAAACGGTCTCTAATACAACACTAAGTAATGAATATCATTTGTTAGTTGAAAATCATGACTTAACAACTGAAGAGTTGAGACAATTAAACCAAAATGCTGTGAGCTATTCTTTTGCTAAAAAAGAATTAAAAGAGCAACTATTATCAGAAATGACAGATTTTACGTTTTAAAAATCAGACCTAAGCACCTTTTTTGGTTATTAAAATACTTTATAATAGAAACATAAAGACAATTTAATAGAAAAGAAGTGAAAGAGATGAATTTTTTAGGTAATTTAATTTGGTTGATTTTTGGTGGATTAGTAGGAGCTATTTCTTGGTTTTTGGCAGGTTGTTTATGGTGTATTACAATCATTGGTATTCCAGTAGGGTTACAATGTTTTAAAATTGCAGGTCTTAGCTTGTGGCCTTTTGGTAAACAAGTTGTCTATAGCAGTAGTAGCATGTCCCTAATTGTTAATATTATTTGGTTAATTGTGAGTGGTTTACCTTTAGCCATTGGACATTTTATTAGTGGGTTATTGCTATGTATTACTATTATAGGGATTCCATTTGGACGCCAAAGTTTTAAACTAGCTCAACTAGCATTAATGCCATTTGGCGCAAGAGTTGTATCATCAAACAATTATTATTTTGAATAAAAAAAAGGGTGACTTCATGAGAAGTTACCCTTTTTATATTTTATAAACTTAAGCTAGCAATTGTTTCGTTAGCTTCTTTCATAATGCCATCAATAACTTCTTTAACTGGGCGGATACCAGGGATGATACCTGAGATTTCTCCAGCCATCATTGTGCCAGTTTCAGTGTCGCCCTCAACAACAGCACGGTAAAGAGAACCAACAGTTAATTTTTCTAGTTCTTCTTCTGGTGTGTTAGCCATCTCTAGTGTTAAATACTCAACAAGCATTTTGTTTTGTAAAGAACGAACCGGATGTCCACCTTTACGTCCCGTTACGATAGTAGATGTGTCAATTGCTGATACAACTGATTCTTTAAATGAAACAGGAATTGGACATTCTTCAGTTGCTAAGAAAACAGTTCCCATTTGAACCCCTTCAGCACCTAAAGCAAGAGCAGCCACCAATCCTTTACCATCAGCAAATCCTCCTGCTGCGATAACTGGTAAATCCACTGCTTCAGTAATTTGTCTTACCAAAGGAAGTGTTCCTGATTTACCAATATGTCCACCAGCTTCTTGCCCTTCAGCAATAATCGCATCAACGCCTAATTCTTGCATTTTTAAAGCGTGTTTTACAGCAGCTACTACAGGAATTACAATAATTCCTGCTTCTTTGAAACGAGGGAAGTATTTTTTAGGAGATCCAGCTCCAGTTGTAACAATTGCTACTTTTTCTTCAATAACAATATCAACTAACTCATCAATATTTGGCTGAAGTAAGTTTAAGTTAACCCCAAAAGGTTTATCTGTATTTTCACGAACTGTGTTAATTTCTTTTCGAAGGCCTTCACCATCCAGTGCTCCAGTTGTTAATAAACCTAAGCCACCAGCGTTTGAAACAGCAATAACTAATGGACTACGAGAAATATGTTGCATCCCACCTTGAAAGATTGGGTATTTAATACCTACTAAATCAGTAATTCTTGTCATTTGTGTCACTCCTTCTTATATCATGAACTTAGTATAACCAAAACTCTAAAGCGTTTCCAATATTCCTAGTCCTAGTTTTTCACAGTCTTTTTGAATTATATTCACAGTTAAAGGGGTAAAGGGGTAGTCTATCTGTGAATTCAATGAGAGAAATGGGTTATAATTGCAAGTGATTTTCATAAAAGGTACAATTAAACATGATAAGATAGCGTTTTCATAGTATAAGCATTTAAAATCTTATCTGTGAAATAATCAAAGAGAAAGGAGAATTATCTTCCCTACAAGGATTGGAATTATTTGTTAAGATATTATCTGTAAGCGCTTAGTAACTTAAAATACTAATTGGAGGAATTAGCAAATGAACAAAATAGAGAAACTTCAGGAATTATACCCAGAGGACTTATTAGGACTTTCAAACAAATTGACTGAAGGAGAAGTAGACGTTTTATATACTTTACGTCAAGCTCTAGAAAAAGAAATTCAGCCAGTTATCGCTGAGTATTGGGATAAAGCCGAATTCCCAGTTCAAATTTATGAATTATACAGAAATGCTAAAATCATGAACGACGAAAAATTATATGTAGGTCGTGAAGGAAAAGAAACTTATAGCGAAGTTTATAACGCATTCCTTTTCCACGAATTAGCACGTACTGACACATCAATTGCAACAGCGTACACTATTCACCGTATGGCACATACTGTTATCTTACAAGGTGGTACTGAAGAACAAAAAGCTCATTACTTACCAAAATTAGAAAACTTTGAATACACTGGATGTTTCGCTTTAACTGAACCATTAAACGGATCAGATATTGCTAAAGGTCTAAAAACAAGTGCTCGTAAAGAAAACGGTAAATGGATTTTAAACGGAGAGAAATATTGGATTGGTGCAGCAAACACTGCAGACGTTATCCCAGTATTTGCTCGTGACGAAGCTGATGGCGAAATCAAATGTTTCATCTTACATGGTGATACTCCAGGTGTTGAATTTGAAGTAATCAAACATAAAATGGCATTACGCCCAGTTCAAAACTGTAAAATCATGATGAACGACGCAACAATTGATGAGTCACAATACTTACCAAAAATTAAAGGATTCAACGATGTAACTCGTGTATTCCAAGGTTCTCGTGTAGACGTTGGTCATATTGCAACAGGTACAGCAGCTGGATCATTAAATGCAACATTAAAATATGCAACTGAACGTCAACAATTTGGTCGTCCAATTGCTAAATTCCAATTAGTACAAGAAAAAATTGCTCGTATGGAAACTAAAGTAGCAGCAAACATTGCTTTATCAGTTATCCTTTCTGAAAACCAAGAAAGAGGAGACTTCGATACAGTTAATGCTTCTCTACATAAAATGCATAACGCAATGAACTTACGTGAAGCAGTAGCTTTAGGACGTGAAATCTGTGGTGGTAACGGAATTAACGTTGACTACGGTGTTGGTAAATTCTTTGCTGATGCAGAAGCAGTTTACACTTATGAAGGATCTCATGATATTAACGCATTAATCCTTTCTAGAGCCTTAACAGGTATGGGTGCATTCGTATAAACCTAACATGCTGATGTTAAAGTCAAACATTTACAGCTAACAATTAGGTTGAAAATTAAAACAAAAAACGACCAATCATTACTGATTGCTCGTTTTTGTTTCTAATTTTTGAAACAACCTTATATACCAAATTTTCGGTTGTCAGCAATGATGAAGTTTTTAAAATCATTAACACTGCTTGGAAGGTACTCAGAACGTTGCCAAACCATGTAGATATTATAAATAATTGATAAGTCAGTAACATCAATTATTTTAATGTCGTCATAGTTTAGGGCATTTCGGGTAGAGACAAAGGCAATTCCATGATGTGCCCTAACCATTCCGATAACGCCTGATTCCTCATTCATAGCGTAAAGTGTGTTTAATTCGAAATCTTCACCAGCAACACGGTTAAGAGCTGTTCGAATAGAATGACTCATACCTGCTGATTCATTGTAACCGATAAAGACTTCATCTTTAATATCTAGGAAGGAAACATTTTTCTTACTAGCTAAAGGATGGCTCTTTGGCACAATCAAGACGATTTCATCATCATAGATAAACTCACGATTGATGTCATCTTTATAATCGAAGAAATTGAACTCACCACAGAAGCCTACATCAATGTCACCATTGATAACATTGTTTAAGATTTTTTGAGTTGATGTCTGTGTTAAAAAGATATCAATATCAGGAAATTCTGCTTTAAAACGATTCAGGCGTTGAGGTAAGTAGGATGAAGAAACGGTAAAGACACTAGAGAGGTTAATTTCACCTTGTTCTTGATGGCTTAAAAGTTCGATTTCATCCATGCCGTTTTTTAAATCGGTCATGGCCAAGTTGACATGACCTGCTAATATTTTGCCAAATTTGGTTAATTTTAGGTTACGGCCATTTTTTTCAAATAATTTCACGTTTAATTGTGATTCTAAACGTGTCATTGCTTTACTTAGAGTAGAGTAGCTTATATAAAGTTCGTCGGCAGCTTCAGTGAAGTTAAGATGACGGGCGGCAATTAAAAAATAATTTAGATGTTGAAAATTGATATTCTTCCAGTACAACAAGATCATCCTTTCGCTACTAGGTGAAGAACTCACTTAGTTAGTGATTATATCATAACAGGTTTGAATGGAAATACCAATTAAGCGTTATCAAGAAAGTAGGAAAAAATAATGACAAAAAGTGTAATTTTAAGTGCAGTACGTACGCCATTTGGTAAATTCGGTGGAGCGTTCAAAGCAATCCCAGCAGTAGATTTAGGTGCAGAAGTAATGAAAGCAGCCGTTGAAAAAAGTGGCGTTTCTAAAGAAGACATCGATTACGTTGTAATGGGTCAAGTATTACAAGCAGGTGCTGGACAAATCCCTTCACGCCAAGCGTCAATCAAAGCTGGATTAGATTGGTCAATCTGTTCTGAAACAATCAATAAAGTATGTGCTTCAAGTTTAAGAGCTGTAACATTAGCTGATCAAATGGTCCGCTCAGGAGACAAAGATATCGTTTTAGCTGGTGGTATGGAATCTATGTCTAACGCTCCTTTTGCTTCAAAAGATATGCGTTGGGGTAACAGAATGTTTAACACTCAAATGATCGACTTAATGGTAAATGATGGATTATGGGATGCTTATTATGATCAACATATGGCTGTTAACGGTGGTTACGGTGCTGACAAATTTGAAATCAGCCGTGAAGCACAAGATGAGTGGGCATTACGTAGTCAACAATTAGCAGCAAAAGCAATTGAAGCTGGCGTATTAGAAGAAGAAATCGTATCAATCGAAGTACCACAACGTCGCGGTGACGCTTTAGTAATCTCTAAAGACGAAGCTCCACGTCCAAACACTACTATTGAAGACTTACAACGTTTGAAAGGTTTATTCGTTGAAGGAAACACAGTTACTGCAGGTAATGCACCAGGAACAAATGATGGCGCATCTGCTGTTATGTTAGCCTCAGAAGAAAAAGCTGCTGAATTAGGAATCAAACCATTAGCTACTATCTTAGGACATGCTGAATGTGGTGTTGAAACAAGACTTATCGCTAGTGCACCAGGACATGCTATTAATAAAGTATTAGAAGAAAACAACTTAACAGTTGACGACATTGATTTATTTGAAATTAACGAAGCATTTGCAGCTGTTACATTAGTAACTCAAAAAATGTTAGATATTCCATCAGAAAAAATTAACGTAAATGGTGGAGCAATTGCCTTTGGTCACCCAATTGGAGCAACTGGTGGACGTATTATTGCAACTCTTGTTCATGAAATGAGAAGACGTAAAGCTAAATACGGTATCGCAGCTATCTGTAGTGGAGCAGCTCAAGGTGATGCTATTTTAATTCGTTGTGACTATTAATAATAAATAATAAAAAATAAAAAATCGTAAGGGAGAAACAAATCATGAAATTAGAAAAAATTATGGTAATCGGTTCAGGACAAATGGGTAACGGAATTGCACAAGTATGTGCTCAAGCAGGATATGAAGTTCTTTTAAATGATATGAAACAAGAATTTGCAGAAAAAGGTTTAGCAAATATCGTTAAAAACTTAACTCGTGACGTTGAAAAAGGACGTAAAACAGAAGAAGAAAAACAAGCTGTTTTAGATCGTATCACTTTATCAACTGACAAAAAAGATGCAGCAAGCACTCAATTAGTTATTGAAGCAGCAGTAGAAAACTTTGAAATCAAAAAAGCAATCTTCAAAGAATTAGATGAAATCGTAGGAGAAGACGTTATTCTTTCAACAAACACATCATCTTTACCAATTACTGACTTAGCAGCAGTTGTTTCTAATCCAGAACGTTTCATCGGTATGCATTTCATGAACCCAGTACCAGTTATGAAATTAGTTGAAATCATCCGTGGAGTACAAACTGATGACGCGACTTACCAAGCAATCCATGACTTAACATTAGAAATGAACAAAGTACCAGTAGAAGTAAATGATTCTTATGGATTTGTTTCTAACCGTGTATTAATGCCAATGATCAACGAAGCGGCATTCACTTTATACCAATCAGTTGCAACACCAGAAGCAATTGACCAAGTAATGGAATTAGGTATGAACCACCCAATGGGACCTTTAAAATTAGCTGACTTCATCGGTTTAGATACTTGTTTATCAATCATGCAAGTATTATATGAAGGATTCAACGATCCTAAATACCGTCCATGTCCATTACTTAAAAAATATGTAGCTGCTGGTTACTTAGGTAAAAAATCTGGTCGCGGATTCTACAAATACGACTAATAATTTTTAAGGAGCTTATAAATGAGTACTTATGAAAATGTATTACTTTCAATTGAAGAAGGTATTGCCACTTTAACAGTTAACCGTCCTAAAAATTTAAATGCTTTAAATCAACAAACTCTTGAAGATATTGAAGCAGCAGTATATGAAGTAAAAGCTAACAAAGAAGCTAGAGTATTAGTAATTACTGGTGCTGGCGAAAAAGCTTTTGTGGCTGGAGCAGATATTAAAGAAATGCAATCAAAAAATGCTTTAGAAGCGCGCGAGTTCTCAATTATTGGGAACCGTGCTTTCAAAGCGGTTGATGATTTAGAAATCCCTGTTATTGCAGCAATCAACGGTTATGCATTAGGTGGCGGATTAGAACTAGCTATGGCTTGTGATATTCGTTTTGCAACAACTAATGCAGTAGCTGGTTTACCAGAAGTGAACTTAGGCGTTATTCCAGGATTTGGTGGAACACAACGTTTATCACGTATTGTGGGTGTATCAAAAGCTTTAGAGCTATTATACGCAGCAGTAAATGTGAAAGCAGAAGAAGGATTAAGAATTGGTTTATTCAATCAAGTTTTTGAACCAGAAGCTTTAATAGAAGAAACAATGAAATATGCTAAAAAAATTACGACAAAAGGACCAATTGCCATTAATTTCGCTAAGCAAGCTGTTAAAGTTGGATATGAAATGCCACTTGATAAAGCTCTAGGTTTAGAATCAGAGTTATTTGGTTTAGTGTTCTCTACAGAAGATCAAACTGAAGGTATGACAGCCTTCGTCGAAAAACGTTCAGCAGAATTTAAAAATCAATAATAAATGGTTACTGGAGGAAGCATAATGAAAGACTTACAGACAAGATATAATGAAAAGAAAATGAGTCCAGAAGAAGCAATTAAATTTTTAGCACCAGGTGATGCTGTTGTTTACCCAATCGCACCAGGTGAGCCGAAATTACTTCATGACGCACTTTGTACTTACGAAGGATTAGAAAACAACAAATTATACCGCACGTTAACTAACGTAAAAACTTATGATTTACCAAAAGATAAATTAAAACAAGTATCAATCTTCTTAGGTGGAGATCGTCAATTAATGAATGACGGTATTGTTGAATTATTACCAAACCACTTTGGTGATACTGTTGATTTAATTAAAATGCGTGAAGAAGAAATTGTTTTAATGTTTAATGCTTCACCAATGGATGAAAAAGGATACTTCTCTTTAAGTTTAGCAAACGCTTATGTTGGTGGCCTTTTAGATGTTGCTTCTAAAATCATCATTGAAGTAAACGAAAACGCTCCTTACACTTATGGTGAAAATCATCATGTACATATCGATGATATTACAGCTTTAGTTGAAAGTAGTGAACCACTACCAACAATTCCAGCGCCAGTTATTGATGAAAAATCAGCTGCTATTGGAAAAATCATTGCTGAGTTAGTTCCAGATGGAGCAACTTTACAAATTGGTTACGGAGCTGTACCATCAGCAGTTATGAACAACTTATCAACTAAGAAAAATTTAGGTTTCCATACTGAAATGTTACCTGATAAAGCTATGGAGTTATACAACTCTGGTTCTTTAGATAACACTAAAAAAGAAACTTACGTTGGTAAAACAGTAACAACATTTGCTATGGGAACAACAGATCTATACAAATGGTTACATAAAAATGAAGATGTATACTTCTTACCAGTTAACAAATCAAACTCTGTAAAAGAGATTGCTAAAGAAGATAACTTATACACAATCAATGCAACAATCCAAGTTGATTTATTAGGTCAATGTAACTCTGAAAAATTACCAAGCAAATACTACTCTTCAACAGGTGGACAATCTGACTTTGGTAAAGGTGTACGTATGACTGAAAACGGTGTGGGGATCATTGCGCTAAACTCAACTGCTGGAAAAGACGATGCAATTTCAACAATTGTTCCATCATTATATACTGGTGCAGCTGTAACAACTTCTAAAAATGATGTTGATTACGTTGTAACTGAGTATGGTGCAGCTCGTCTTAAAGGTAAAACAATCAACGAACGTGTTGAAGCTTTAATCGCTATTGCTCATCCTAAATTCCGTGATGAGTTAAGAGAAGAAGCTAAAAAAATGAATTACATCGCTAAATAGGACATTAAAAAGCGCTTTTTTAATCCGATTTAAGAGATAAGTAAATATAATTTTGTTCACACAAAGATTAAAAGAGGTTCTAAGTTCAATTAGAATCTCTTTTTTTTGTTATTCAGGTAACTAAAAATAGGATATTTATATAGTAAGAAAATAATTTTAAAAAAATTGTTTTTTAGTTAGACAAGAGCATCTTAAAGTGGTATTATATTTTGGTACCCAAAAAACAGGTGCGAAAAATTAGAAGAGATAAGATAACAAAACTTCTTAAAAAAACTTTAAATAAAGTGTTGACAATATTCTGATAACTTGGTATGATATAAAAGTTGTTAAGGCAACACTGATTAGACCTTTGAAAACTGAACAAAGTAAGATAAACCAAATGTGTAGGGCGTTTTTACGAAAGTAAAAACAAACCATATTTAGTGAATAACATTCGCTAGCAAGTTTTAAATTAATTAATGAGCTAAACGTCGCAAGACGTTATCATAACTTTTATTGAGAGTTTGATCCTGGCTCAGGACGAACGCTGGCG
>NZ_JBMEAO010000025.1:0-24599 GCF_048815235.1 Vagococcus fluvialis | reverse complement strand
TAGTCACTTTAACCATAGCAGAAAGGGGTTCTTTTTTCATCACTTAACGGGTGAAGATGAAAAAGTAATTGTAAGCTGCCGTGAGGCAGTTTCACATGGTTTTAATTAAAAGTATGAATTATTCAGGATACATAATGTTTCTAAAATTAGAATAAATCCAATTTATTACACATCATACGACCCTTTAATGAACAGGGATACAATTGATATTTTTTTCACAATTAACGAAAGTTTAGATAATATCTTTTTTTATAGTTCGTTTTTTTTACAACAAATCTTTCTAACAAGCAAAATAAAAATTAAATAACATCTATTCACTTATTGTAGAAACTGTTTTGTATATTCAATTTTTTCTCATTAAAAACTAATATAAATAATTTATTCACAAGTTTATTTCTATTAGTTTACATTCAATAATTTAGCTACATGACATAACATATAAAAAAACTCAAAAACAAGGATAAAAGTATCATTGTTTTTGAGTTTTTACATCTCAGTAATTAATCTAAATATTTAACAGATAAATCTTTATTTAACCATGCATATGTCACACCAATAACTAATCCTCCACCGATAAAGTTACCAATAAAGGCTAATACGATATTAGTTCCTACTGCTGCTGCTGTCATTCCTGCCACAGCTCCACCAGAAGTGAAGAATGCTAATGGGAAATAAATAAAGTTAGCGATAACGTGCTCAAATCCTAAGAATGTGAAGATAAAGATAATACATAGAATCATTGAGAAGCGAGCCATATCATCTTTTGCTTTCATTGACATTAAAATAGCCAAGTTAACAATGATATTGGCAAACATTGCTTCTACTAAGGTTTGAAGAACACCTTTTTCAAACTTTCCTTCTACTATATGAACCAGGAAGTTATCAGCTGGTAAATTGTTAAAAGCACCAGTCATTGATAGTAAGTAAGCAAAAACAATTGCTCCAATTAAGTTAAATAGCACACAGACAAATAAAATTTTTGCAGCTTTTGATACTGATAATTTTTTTCGGTAAGCCGCAACAGACATATACATCATATTTGATGTTCCTAATTCTGCGTTTAAGAAGATAATTAATGATAAACCTAAACCAAAGGCTAAGGCATATAAAGCTTTTCCTACTCCACCATCAAATTTTAAACCTAACCCTATTGCGATTGCTGATCCTAAACTCAGGTAAAGAGTTGCTAAAATCGAGCGAACTGCATACCTTCCAAAGTTCGTGTCAATCAGTTGATTCTTCTTTGCAATTGATGCATCAATTGTCTCCATTAAATCCGATTTATATTCCATTTCTAAATCCCTTTCTACTCCTTAAACATCTGTTTAAATTTTTCTCTTATACAATCTATCATAATTAACTTCTTTATTGTATCTAAATTTGGAAAAAAACCGTCAAAAATCTATTAATTTTTATAATCATTATTTTTATTGACTATCACTAGTCATTCATTGTATAATATAATTTGTGTAAAATAATGCAGCTAAAAAATAAACAGCTCGTTATTAGTTTGTTTGCCTTTTTAGGTTCAATTGAGTAGCCACGGCTGCAAGGGTGAAGATTGAAAAATAAACTAAGCGGATGTTAATATTTTTAAGAAATTATTTTACTCCAAAACAAAAGAAATTTATTGGAGGAATTATTTATGTCACGTTATACTGGACCAAGTTGGAAATTATCAAGACGTTTAGGCGTTTCATTATCAGGAACTGGTAAAGAATTAGCTCGTCGTCCTTACGCACCAGGTCAACACGGACCTAACCAAAGAAAAAACAAATCTGAGTACGGCTTACAATTAGCTGAAAAACAAAAATTACGTCATACTTACGGCTTAACTGAGCGTCAATTCCGTAACTTGTTCGTAGCTGCTGGTCAAATCAAAGAAGGTAAACACGGTGTTAACTTCATGATCTTACTAGAGCAACGTTTAGACAACGTAGTTTACCGTCTAGGTTTAGCTACTACACGTCGTCAAGCTCGTCAATTTGTAAACCACGGTCATATCTTAGTTGACGGAAAACGCGTTGATATTCCATCATACCGCGTTGAACCAGGACAAGTTATCTCTGTTCGTGAAAAATCTAAAGATGTATCATTCATCAAAGAAGCTGTTGAGTCTACATTAGGCCGCCCAGCATTCGTAAGCTTTGATGCTGATGCTTTATCAGGTAGCTTAACTCGTTTACCAGAACGTGAAGAGTTATCACAAGAAATTGATGAGTCATACGTAGTAGAATTCTACAACAAATTACTTTAAGATTATCAAAAAAGCCAAAACTTTTTCAAGTTTTGGCTTTTTTCTTTATCCTAATAGCATATTAAGTCCTACATAAATTAAAACAACTGGTACAATGAATCGTTTATATTGAATCATCTTATCTTTCACTTTTTGATGGCGAACTAAATTCATCGCTAACACACACCAAGCAGCTGTCATGATTAAAAAAACTACTATTGAAAGTCCCATCTCTTGAACCCCTAATGGACTAAACAATGAAACATAAACAGCAATATTATCAGTTCCATTTAATAATGTTAATAAGACAACTTGACTTACCAACTTATTATCTTTTTTATCTAACCCTTCTGACTCGTCTTCTTTTTCAAAAAAAGTTTTCACCCCTAACAGAATAGGAATAATCCCTAACCACTTTAAATCAAACAAATCTAATTTCCCTATCGTATAACTAATAATCACGCTGATAGTTATTAAGGTTCCCATTCCAATATATTGACCAATCACTATTTCTTTTCTTTTTTTAGGTAAACTATATAAAGCAAAAAACATAATCAATAATAGTAAATCATCTATGTTCGTTGCGATAAATAAACTAATACTTGTTAAAATAAGAGAAAACATTTCATCACCATACTTTCTTCAAAACTAATTGTATTTTACTCTAATTTATTAGATATTTCTTCAAAATTACTTTACCCTTTCTTAACTACTATAGTTTATAGTATAAATATCTTTAATTAGTGGATGAACTTGGTGTTATACCTGTATAGCTGAAAGTTTTTTCCTATATGTATAGTGTAGGTTCGACTCCTACCTTCCACGTAAAAAAACAAAAAAAGAACGTCTATATCAACGTTCTTTCAAGGTTGGTTATTCCAAAATGGAATAACCATTTTTTATTTAGATAACTTCATAGCATCTTTAAAGACATTCATCATACTCTTATCACTATAAACAAGCACTGTAGATTTATACGCTTTAGCTGCAAGTTTCAATAAAATCACAATACTTATAACTAAAACGCCTAATGAAATTAAAATTTCCATATTAGTCGCTTCATAGTTAGCAATTCTTATTGGCATCGCAAATGATGATAAGAATGGTATAAATGACATGATTTTAATTAAGACACTTTGCGGATTTGCCATACCAATCATCATACTTGGTAAAAATCCTGCCATAATAATATAAGTCACCGGTGCTGCTGCTTTCGCTGAGTCTTCAGATTTATTAACTAAAGAACCCATAAAAGCAGATAAAATAGTATAGATTAGCACACCAAATAATAAGTAAAGAAGATTGTATCCTAATAAACCTTTTAAAATTTCATTTGGAGATACTACTTCAAAAAATTCTTTAACAGCAGGAATATCTTTAACAAATAAAAACCCTGCTAACCCAGTGACTAAGTATACTGCGACTTGAGTCAAAATAACTAATGAAATACCTGTTATTTTACCATAAAAATGTTTAGAAGCTGTTGTACTTGAGAGAATAACTTCCATAATACGAGTACCTTTTTCCGAAGCCACTTCTTGAGCTGTAATTGTAGAGTACAACATAACAATCATGTACATAGTAAAAACAACAATCATACTAACCATTACCATAGCAGCTTTATTACTCTTATTCTCTTCAATTTTACCATCTTTAATCACAACTTGTTTTTCAGAAAAAGTTGCTGGTGCTAATAACTGTCCTACTTCTTGTTCCGTTAAATCTAAAGATGCTGTATTCATACCTAATTGTAATTGATTTAAGTTCTGTTGAATCACCGCACTATCAGTTGTTCCAAGTGATTTCACACCAGTATAATTTGCTTCTAAGCCATTATCATTTAACGAAATAACCAAATAACCATCTATTTTTTCATTGGCTAATGCTTTTTCAGCTTCTTCTTTTGTTTTAATTTTATTGTCGATTTTAAAATCTTTTTTAGTTTGCTCAACAAAAGCACTCTGAACATCTTTTGACTCACTTATAACAGAAATGTTATTTAATTCAGAAAACTTACTATTCATATAGCCACCGCCATAGACAAATCCTAACATTAATATAGGCGCAATTATCATCATAACAAAACTAACTGATTTAACATGTTTTTTATACGTTTCAAGTGCTACTACCCAAAATTTATTCATCTTTTTCGCCCACCTTTAATTTAAATATTTCTTCTAATGTTGGTGGTTGTTGATTGAATACTGGTAGGTAATCCGTTAATTTCATCGCTTCATCAAATATCACTTTACCAACACTTGGCTCTTCTAATCTAATGTTGTACGTATTTGCTCTTTTTTCTACTACTTCAAGGACACCTGAAATAGCAGATAACTCGTCTTTTGACATACTTGTTTCAATTTGTAATTGTGTTCTGCCAAACTGTTCACGAATATCATCAACTCGGCCATTTAATACCATTTTCCCATTCTTCAACATAACTAAATGGTCACAGATTTGTTCTACATTTTCCATGTTATGACTTGAAAAAATAACACAAGATCCTTGATCTTTTAATTCGATAATTCCCTGTTTTAATAACTCCGCATTAACTGGATCTAATCCACTAAATGGTTCATCAAGAATAACTAACTTAGGTTCATGAATCAAAGTTGAGATTAATTGAACCTTTTGTTGATTCCCTTTTGATAATGACTTAACTTTATCTGTTTTCTTACCTTTAACTTGGAATTTATCCATCCATTTATCAATTAATGGAACAATTTCTTTTTTCGTTTTTCCACGTAATCGGCCAAAATAGATTAATTGGTCTTCAATCGTTACTTTCGGATATAATCCTCTTTCCTCAGGTAAGTAACCAATTTGATTGTAGTCATCTTCATTAATATCCCGGTTGTCCCAATGGATTGTTCCTTTATCTTGATCTAAAAAATTCAAAATCAATCTAAATGTTGTTGATTTTCCTGCTCCATTTTGCCCAATCAACCCTAAAATTTTACCATCTGGTATACGAAATGAGACATCATCTACTGCTTTCATGTCACCAAATGTTTTTGTTAACCCTTCAACTTCTAACATACAAATCCTCCTTAAAATAATCCGAAATAACCTGTTACAAAACCAATGATGCCTCCTAAGACACCACCGATTAAACCAGCAAATATTAAATCAATAAAAAAATGTTGCCTTTTGGCATATCGTTTTGGTTCTTTAAAATAAGCCTGACGCTTAGAATAAATTAATTTGTAATACAACAGTAGACTTAGCATGACAATTGGAAACATTAAACTAATCATTGTCACTCCGCCTATTGTGTAATAAATAGATGGCATAGATAAAAGGAACTCTTTTGTCATCGGCATTTTCATTAATAATACCCCGATTAAACCTATCAGAACAAAATACAATGAGTTTAAAAGCATCCACTGTCTTTCTTTACTCAATCTTGATGCATAGCTCTCCTCATCTGTATAAACAGCCTCTGTTCCAATATCTGATTTAAAAATAAAATAACGTTGTCGATAACTTGTCACGCTTTCCCAACCTGCTGCCTGATAAATATCTATGTACTCATCTATTTCACTTTTTTTACCTGGATAAAAATCAATTACTACTTGAGCTTGTTCTTGCTCCACTTGTTTTAATCGATAAAAACCTAACCAATGAATCTTATCAATTAACCACCCTTCAGAAAGCTCTCTTTCTAAACGCTGACTTTCCATTTCAGCATAAAATGCTAACCCTTTTGAAAACAAATACTTTTTCCCTTTAATGATCAATCCAACTCACCTCGTAACTCTGAAAGTAATCTTTCACCAGCAAGATAAAATAGCTTTCTTCTTTCTACTTCAGCTTCCAAAGCTTGTACACCTAAATCAGTTATCAAATAAACTTTTTTACGATCATCATCTTGCTCTAGCGTAATTAATTCACTTTTAACTAATTTTTTTAAGATGGTATACATACTTGCAGGCCCTATAGAAACTTTTCCATCTGTAATATCAGAAATGTCTTTCATAATAGCATAACCATGTTTTGGCTTTAACAACGCTAAAAGAATTAGATAATTTGAGTCTGTTAACGGCTCATTCACCTGTCCATCTCCTTTCATTAACAACTATATCGTAAGAAGATATATCATTGAGTGATATATCACTTAACGATATAGTATCCAAAATAGAATAGTTTGTCAACACTATTTATAAAAATTAATTGTTACCTACTTTAAAAAGACATTTTATTAAGGTTAGTCAATCATAAAAAAGAAGGTTTAGTCGTTAATAACTAAACCTTCTTTATAAAACCAATTAATTAACAACTGGAAATCCGCCTGAGTTAACACCCATCTGTTCACGGATTTTTATTAAATCTCCTACTTGTTCACTCGTTAAGTGCTCTGCTTTTTTTATTACTTGATTTGTATAAGTTGTTAACATAGCAAAATGTTCTAAAGATTCCATTCGATAATAAGCTTCAATTAAATCTCTTCCCCATGTTAATGCACCGTGATTTGCTAATAAAACAGCATTATAGTCTGTACAGTAAGGAGCAATCGAATCAGGTACTTCTTGAGTTCCAGGTGTTGCGTAAGGAGCCACCAATACGTTCCCTAAAGTAACTATAGCTTCTGGACACAGCGCTTGATTCAAAGGAATCCCAGCAATAGCATATGCTGTTGAAGCCACTGGATGAGCATGAACAACCGCTGTTACTTCAGGATTTTCTTGATATACTCGTAAGTGCATTTTAACCTCTGAAGAAGCTTTTAATCCTTCTGATAATTGGTTTCCTTCTAAATCCATTTTAACAATCATATCAGGAGTCATAAACCCCTTACTAACGCCTGTTGGTGTACAATAGACTATCCCTTCTGATGTCTTAACTGATATATTCCCGTCGTTAGCCGCTACATAACCACGATCATATATTCTTTTTCCTATATCGCAAATACTTTGTCTTATTTCTAACTCATTTTCTATTTTCATTTACTTTCATCTCCAATTAAATCTTTGTTTACACTATGTTTTTCTGCGTTATATCTTAGTTGTTTCTTACTTCAATCTTTTTTTCATGATATACTATAAGAAAAGAAAAAAGGTAGGTACCATATGCTTCCCATTGTTAGAAAAGAAAAAATAAAAGAACTTATCAGAGAACGAAACAGCATGTCTGTTATAGAACTTTCAGAAACATTCAAACTAACAGAAGAGACCATCAGAAAAGATCTGAGCCAACTTGAACGAGAAGGTTTTTTAAAAAGAACTTACGGTGGAGCTTATATAACCGAAGGCGTTCAAAATGAAATTGATATTAACTTTAGAGAACACATTCATATAGAAGGTAAAAGAAAGATAGCTTTCGCCTGTACAGAATTTATCAATAACGGAGATTCTATTTTCCTAGATGCTTCCACTACTTCTTTTTATATCGCACAATCTGTCAAAGAGAAACGTTTAACCGTGACTACCAATTCATTAAAGATTGCAAATGAATTAGCCACTCAAAATCAAATCAATTTAGTTGTTATTGGCGGTAATCTTAGCCCAAACTCGATGTCTCTTCTTGGTAAACAAGCTGAAACCAATATGACTAATTACTTCTTTGATAAAGCGTTTATCTCATGTCGTTTTTTAAATATCGCTCATGGCATTACCGATTCAAATGAGCAACAAGCTGAAATAAGAAACATCGCTCTAAATAGAGCCAATACAACTTATCTAGTTGCTGATTACACGAAATTCGATCGAACAGCCTTTAAAAAAATCTGTTCATTTGATGATATCGACTTTTTAATTACAGATAATCATTTAAGTGATGAATGGGTTACTTTCTTAAAAGAAAAAAAGATTACTTACAAAGAACATTACTAAGCTTGTTAAAAGCCAGTTAGTTAACTAACTGGCTTTTTTCATGTCTTACTATTAATTCAAATCAAATAACTCACTAATAGCTTCTTTGTAATTCCCTTTTAAGATACCTTTTTCTGTAATGATTCCAGTAATTAACTCATGACTGGTTACATCAAAAGCAGGGTTATATGTTTTAACACCTGTTGGAGCCATCGGTGTTTCATACCACATATCCGTTATCTCACTTCCGGGTCTTTCTTCAATTTCAATATCATCCCCAGTTGCACATTTCACATCAATTGTTGATAGCGGCGCGCAAACATAAAATGGCACTCCGTAATGTTTTGCTAAAATCGCAACCCCTGATGTCCCAATTTTATTAGCTGCATCTCCGTTTAATGCTACTCGGTCACAACCAACAAAAATAGCGTCAATTTTTCCCTCTTTCATAACAATCGAAGCCATATTATCACAAATTAAAGTTGTATCAATACCTGATTCTACTAACTCCCAAGCTGTTAACCTTGCTCCTTGTAACAACGGTCTTGTTTCATCTGCATAAACAGAAATATCTAAGCCTTTATTTTTAGCCACATAAACCGGCGCTAAGGCTGTTCCAAATCCAGTTGTTGCAATCGCACCTGCGTTACAATGAGTTAAAATAGTCATACCATCTTTTAGTAGTTCAGAACCAAACTCACCAATATTTTGACAGACTTCTTTATCATCTAATAAAATTTGATTAGCTTCTTCTAACAACGCTTCTTTCACTTCAGATACTGTTTTATCTGCTTCTTTTTCCAAACGAGACTGCATACGTTCTAAAGCCCAGAATAAATTAACTGCTGTTGGTCTTGAAGATGCTAGATAGTTTTTAGATGTCATAAAGTCTTCTTTAAACGCTTCAAATGTTGTAGCTGTTGACGCTTTTGCTCCTAAATAAACACCATAAGCTGCGGCTACTCCTATTGCAGGAGCTCCTCTTACTTGCAATTTATAAATAGCTTCCCAAATACTTTCTTGAGTTGTTAAATGTAAATATTCTACTTTATTTGGTAACAACGTTTGATCTAATAAAATTAATTCACTTGTTTCATCTTTTAATTGAACTGGTTCGATAAATGCTTCCATGTTTTTCCCTCACTTTTAATTAAATAATTGTTGATAGTTAGCACCTGATTTAAAACGACTTGCCTCTTTAATTAATGTCTTACCTATCAGTAAAGCTTCTTTTTCTGCTAAAATACGTTTTTCTTCTGGTAAGTTAGTTATATCAGCGACATGAGCAAGGCCTATTACTCTTCGTAATAACTCCGTACCAGCATAAGAAGCTGTATCTCTTAATAATTGAGACAGATACTCTTCTTTAAAGCCTGACACTTTAGCCATATCATCTGTTACTATTTGATCCCATTTTAAACGATACGCTGAAACAAACTCATCCAAAGTTTCTCCCAATACTTTATTAACCCAAACTTCAAAAACTTCTGGAGCTTTTTCTATATGTTTAACATGTAAAATAGAGAAAATAAAATGAGCCATAACATTACCTACGTCGTATCCAGCTGGACCATAAAAAGCAAATTCAGGGTCAATTACCTTCATTGAATCACTTTTAGCAAATATCGAACCTGAATGTAAATCGCCATGAATCAACGATTCTGTTCTTGTCATAAAATCAAATTTTAATTTAGCTACTTGTAACTTCAATTCATCATCTGACCAAATCAACTCTTTAACGTATTCTTTTGTTTCAGGTAGCATATCATTTCTTGAACAATCATAGTAAGGTTCTGTAAAAACTAAATCCTCTGAAATTTCGCATAATTCAGGATTAATAAAATTTTTCACTAATTCTTTTTTCTCCAAATGATTCATCACGACGTCACTTGTTGGAAGTAGTGTTTCAACCATAAAGTTAGCTAATTCTTTTGCCAATAACGGAAAAGATTGATATCCTAATAAGCCAGCTCTTAAAATGACATGATCAGATAAATCTTCCATAGACGTACAGTTCATCTTATCATCATATGAATAAACCTCAGGAACTTTACCATTTGTTAACTCATATTGTAATTTTAAAATTTCTGATTCAATCCGATTACGATCAGGAGATAATTTTATGTCATCTGAAATTCTTGCTTCAGGACCTGCTTGTTTGATAATAACTGATTTTTCATTGCTATAAACTTTGAAAATATAATTAAGGTTACCATCACCAATTTCTACACACTCTAATTTATCTCCTTGACTAAAGTAGCCTAATTTTTCAATTGAATAAGCAATAGCATCTTCTTCATTAAATCGGAAATACTCTTTATTAAAATCTCTTGTCGTCATATTTCTTATCTCCCTATTTTTTTCTGTAGTATGTCAGTGTCAAAGCAAATGCTAATACAATTCCTTTAACAATATCCATCGCATAATAAGGAACTGACATCATCACTAAACCATTTTGTAAAATACCAATCAAAATAGCTCCAAACAAAGTTCCAATAGCATTTGCTTTTCCAGAACCACCAATTGATAACCCAATATAAGACGCTGCAACGGCATCCATTAAATAAGGAGCTCCTGGATTCACTTCAGCTGTCATCACACGAGAAGCTAAAATAATCCCACCGATAGAAGCTAAAATCGCAGATAATACGTAAGCAATAATTCTATAGCGATCTACATTAATTCCCGACAGTCTTGCTGCTTCCATATTGCCACCAATAATATACATATAGCGTCCATGTTTTGTGTATGTCAGAAAAATATGAACTAAGATAACAATTACAAACATAATAATAATAATCCAAGGTACTTTTCCTAATTTAGCAAAAACACCACTAATTTCACCAGGTGCTACTAATCCATTAGGCATAATCATTTTTTCAGAAATCATAGCCCCTTTACTGTAGGTCAAAGCGATTCCCTGATATACAAACATTGTCGCTAATGTCATTAGCATGTCTGGTATTTTCACTTTTACAATCATAAAAGCATTAATTAACCCCAAAACTGCAGCTACAGAAATCGCAGCTAATATTGCTACAAATGTATTTTGTTCGTACCAAACAAACATTGAAATAACAATTCCTACTGAAACTGATGCAACTGATCCAACTGACAAATCAAATCCACCCACCGTTAGTGAAATGGTCATACCAATTGCTATAATCGTTACAATAGAAATAGATCGTAAAATAGTTATGATATTATCTTTAGTTAGAAAACTTTCAGAAGCAATGCTAAAATACACGACTAATAAAATGATGGTTAAAAAAGTACCATACTTATAAACAAAATCCATCACATTCTTTTTTTCTTTTGGTTTTATTTTTGACTCTATAACTTGCTCCACTTTAATTTCCCCCTGTTGAATAATATAAGAGTTCTTCCTCAGTTACTTGAGAAGTCACTACCTCTTTTACAATTTTCCCATCATACATGACATAACTTCTGTCAGTTAAACCTAGAATTTCAGGAAATTCACAGGTTGCATAAATAATCCCTTTACCTTCTGCTGCTAACTTAACAATTAGTTCAAAAATATCTTTTTTGGCACCGACGTCAACACCTTTAGTTGGTTCATCAAATATATAAATTTCTGAATCCACTGTTAACCATTTACCAATCGCTACTTTTTGTTGATTCCCACCAGATAAATTTTTAACTTTCGCTTGAACAGATGGCGCTTTAACTGCTAGTTGATCGACTACTTCTTGAGCATTGTGCTTTTCTTTTTTTAAGTTTAAAAAAGTTTTTAGATAAGAAAACTTCCCTAAATTAACAATACTTGCATTAGAAGTAATGGTTTCCTCTACTAAAATTCCTTCTTTTCTTCTTTCTTCTGGAACAAAAGCAATTCGATTTTTCACAGCAACATAAGGATTTTTATTTTTTATTTTTTTACCAGCTAAAAACATTTCACCTGTCACTGGCTTAAATTCGCCAAATAACGTTTTACATAATTCTGTTTTTCCTGCACCAACTAGTCCGGAAATCCCTACTATTTCACCACTTTTAACTGTCATGTTGATACCTTCGAGTAATCTACCATCTGATAAATTTTTAACTTCAAATAGCGTATCCCCATGTTCAATCGATTCTTTTGGAAATTGATCGCCCATTTGTCTACCTAACATCAACTCTACAATTTCTTCTTGATTGGTTTCACTTATCAATTTACGTGCAACAAACTGTCCATCTCTCATAACAGTAATATCGTCACAAATGTCAAATAACTCAGGTAAACGATGGGATATAAAAATAATAGAAACATCCTTTTTCTTTAGCTCATTAACAATTCTAAAAAGTTCCTTTGTCTCAGAATTACTTAAGGGGGCTGTCGGCTCATCTAATATTAAGTACTGACACTTAAAAGAAACAGCTCTTGCAATTAATACCATCTGCTTTTCAGCTAAACTTAATTCTGAAACTAACTTTTTAGAGTCAATTGTTAAATTAAGATCATCTAATATAAGTTGCGCTCTTTGATAGATATCTTTCCAACGAATAATGCGATTTTTTTCTTTTACTAAAACTAATTCATTTAATAAAATGTTTTCAGCTACAGTAAGATAAGGTATCAGTGCTGTATCGACTTCTTGATAGACAATCTGAACACCGACATTTTGGGCATGTCTAGGGCTTTTAATAGTGCATGATTTCCCGTTTATTAATATTTCCCCAGTATAATGGTCGTAAGAACCTGCTAAAACTTTCATCAACGTTGACTTACCAGCTCCATTAGCCCCAATTAATGCATGAACTCTTGCTGATTGAGCAAAGAATTCTACATCATCTAATGCTTTTACTCCTGGAAATTCAATTGATATATTTTTCATTTCTAATTTGACCATAGCTAACTCCCTTATCTTTATTTATTATTTTTGATTACTTTCTTTTAAATCTGTCATCCACGGTTCAACAAATTCATCCGATTTACCCCAACCTTCAACAACTTCAGGTAAATTCTCCATTGTCACATCAGAACCATGTTCTTTTAATTGTTCTTGAGTAATTAACGTTGGTGCAATAGTATACTCAGCAGGTGTTTCTTCTTTAGCTATTTTCTTAGCTAAAATTCGCATATTAATCTCACCAATTAATTTAGGGTCACAAGCTGCTGTTGCTACCCAAGGACTATTTTCAGCTTGCATGGCTTGTAAATCTGCATTAGACACATCAATACTAACTAACGTTACATCATCTCTATTTGCTTCTTCTAAGGCACGGTAAGCTCCCATTCCAAAAGCATCCCACGTAGCAAAAATACCATCCATTTTACCTTTTCCATGTTTTGTTAACATAGCGCCTACTGCATTTTGAGTTTGAACACTTGTGTCTGCTGCTACTACGCCATAACGATCTAATTCTTTATAACCAGGATTTTTCTCCATAAAAGATGTATAAATTTTGTTTCTTTTAACCATAGGTACCAAACCATCTACCCAAAGGTAAGCAAAGTTCGCTTTATCTCCAAGACGTCGATGTAATTCTTCCAAAGCTAAATTAGCTAATTCCTCATCATTCTGAGAAGTCATTGTTACCCCTTCTATTTCAGAAATTTCTGCTACCGAGTCAAAAGTTACTACAGGTATACCTTTGTCAGTTAATTCCTTAACTCCTTGAGCAGTTGCAGCATCATCTCCATGGGAAATAATAACACCATCATATTTTTTATCTCCAGCTTGTTTGATAGCATCATGGAATTTAGCTGTATCACCATTTGCTGAGAATGTATCCACTGTAAATCCTAATGATTCTCCCTCTGACTTAGCTCCTGCTAAATATTGAGCTGTGTGATCATCTCCACCAATTTTTCTGATAACCATAATTTTAGTTTCTTTTTTTAATGCTTCTGGTGTACTTTCTGGAAAATCAGTAGCTTCCTTCCCTTTAGAAGAACTACCACTTCCACAACCTACTAATCCAACACCTAAAGCTAACATCCCTAAACCTAATAACCATTTCTTACTCATTTTCATTTAAAATCCTCCTCATTATCTTTTGACAAAAAATAAAAGCTCTCTAAAGAGCTATATTACTTAGTAACTTATCCATCTCATCTTTACTTTTTATAAGCAAAGACGAACTATCTACATTTTAAATAACACTTCACCGAAACAAATAACGAATGTGTATCCCCTTTCATTTTTGGTTAACAGAATTATACCACCTGTTTTTTACAATTTCAACGTTAATTAACCATACTTATTCTTTGTTTATCTTTGTTTGTAGTTATTTTAGTTTGTTTTATAGTGGTTTTGTAAATATAAAATAACTTTAATAATTTATTTAACCTCTTCAAAACCCAATATTATCAATAAATAAACTTAAAATTTCTTAAATTCAATATGATAGCAAATTATTTTTATAACAATAATAGTTTTTATTACTTTAAAACCGAATTTTATTTATAATCCCCTTTTATTTTGTTCGCAAACACAAAAAAGCCGTTTATCATTTGATAAACGACTCTGTTTAATTCAATTATTTTTAATGGTAGTAGTCAAAACGACCTTTTTTAAGAAGTGTTTTAGTTCCACCAGTTGTTACTAATGATTTATTGATAATGTTTTTCTTCATGATAGATCCAATATAACCTTTAACTTCTTTGCCCATAACGTTACCTAAACCAACGTTATTACCAATTGAAGCTACTGTTCCTAATGGTTTGTACGCAAAAGCTTCTACAGATTGGTTGTTTAATTTAGCAGCTAAAGCATTACCTAAATAAGCACCTTGTTGTAAAGCGATTTGAGCTGTTGTTGGGAATGGACGACCTGAGTCACCATCCATAACAGCACTAACGTCACCAATCATAAATACTTCTGGATATCCAGCTACAGATAAATCAGATTCTACAACAACGCGTCCACGACGCTCGTCAAATCCTGATTCACCCACAACAGCACTACCACGTACTCCTGTTGTCCAAATAACTGTATTAGCTGTTAATTCTTTTAATTCGCCCTCTTGTTCGTAAACAACAGTGTTTTCTTTAATCTCTTTAATAGGAGTTCCTACGATAAAGTTCACACCACGTTTTTTAAGAACATCAATACCATATGTTCCTAATTTTTCAGAGAACATTGGTAATAAAGTAGGCATTGCTTCAATACAAGTAATTTTAACTTTGTCAGCTGGGAAGTTTAATTTTTCAGCTAATTTAGGAATACGGTTAGTAATTTCTCCTAAATACTCGATACTTGTAAACCCTGCTCCACAAACAGCAATTGATAAATCTGCTTCATCTTTTGATTTAGCATAGTTAGCTAAATTAGCATCTAAGTACTGACGAGCTGCTTCAGCCGTTTTAATATCTACTAAAGGTTTTGAGAAATCATTTACTCCAGGGATACCAAATGTCTCTGATTCAAACCCTAAAGCAATTACTAAATAATCATAAGTGATTTCACCTTTTTTAGCTAATACTACTTTTTTCTCATCTTTTTTAATTAATGTTACTTCATCTTGGATAAAAGTAACTTTTTTGCTATCAATAACGTCAGCAATATTAAAGCTAATTTTACTTCCTGGTTCTGTTCCTGCAGCTACCTCATGTAACTGAGTTGATTCGTAGTGATACTCGTTTTTGTTTACTAAAATAATTTCAGCATTAACATTTTTCTTTTGCAATTGTTTTGCTGTTTTTAATCCAGCATAACCTGCTCCAAGAATAACAATTTTCGGCTTGTTCATCTTTTCCTATTCCCTCCATACATTAATTCTATTTCACTATAGGAGTATTTCACAAAAAAGTCAATTGATTGAAACTATTACAGTTAAATTTCTCAATTTACACAGTTTATTTCTCTTTTAGAGTACGTGAAAAGTACCATAAACTTAAACTATTAACGATACTAACGAATGCTCCGTATAGTAATAAATGATCAACAAATTTTGAGCGAGATAAACCAAACGCATTTAATTCAATTAAAATGACTGCTAAGCCTAAAATAAAGGCACTCATCGTGATTTGACTGGTAAAAGCAAGTACTTTTTGTCCTACTTCAGATTTTTTAGCAACATTCCCTCGATAGTAAAAATAAAGCATAGAGACAAAAATAGCGACAATCAACGTTGTATTAATAATTAAAGACACAAATATTCCCCTTTGATATGTTTTTTGAAAAATCTTTTTTATTGTACCATTTTATATACAAAAAAACCACGTTATTCTATTTTAAAGTGTGTCACAATAGCTTTAGCAACGTTTTTGGGCATTCCTTTTTCTATCAACTCTTCTTCAGTTGCTTCACTTATATTTTTTACGGATTTAAAATTTTTGAGTAATTCCTTTTTACGTTTTGGTCCTAAACCTTCTATATTATCCAACTTAGAAGCAAAGCTTGTTTTACTTCTTGTATTTCTATGGAAAGTTATCGCAAATCGGTGTACCTCGTCTTGGATTCTTTGGAGTAAGAAGAATTCAGAGGAATTTCTTTTTAATGGTACAGGTTCTAAGTCTGTTCCAAACAGTAAATCACTGGTCTTATGCTTGTCATTTTTCGCTAATCCCGCAATTGGTATATCTACACCTAACTGATTTTCTAATACCTCTTGGGCCGCATGAACTTGCCCTTTTCCTCCATCAATCAAAATCAAATCTGGTAAAGGAAGGTCTTCTTTTAACACTCTTGAATAACGTCTAAAAATGACTTCTTCCATAGACGCATAATCATCTGGCCCTTTAACTGTTTTAATTTTAAATTTACGGTACTCATTTTTAGCAGGTTTACCATTAATATAAACAACCATGGCTGAAACAGGGTTAGTCCCCATAATATTAGAGTTATCAAATGCTTCAATCCGGTACGGTGTTTGAATATTCATGATATCACCAAGCTTTTCAACAGCTCCAATAGTTCTCTCTTCTTTTCTTTCAATCAGACCAAACTGCTCTTTTAAATAGATAGCAGCATTTTTATTAGCCAGTTCAACTAATTTTTTCTTTTCTCCTCTTTGAGGTTGTAATATTTTAGTTGGCACAATCGCTTCAACATCTTCTTTGGTTATTTCTTTTGGAATCAATATTTCTTTTGGAATAAAATGACGATTATCTAAATAGAACTGACCAATGAAAGTTAAAAAATCTTCCTCCGCTTCTTTATAGAAAGGAAAATCAAACACACGTCTTTCAATCAGTTTACCTTGACGGACAAAAAAGACTTGAACAACCATCCATCCCTTATCAACAGCAAATCCAAACACATCACGGTCAATGAAATCCGCATTTGTCATTTTTTGTTTTGTCATAACTGTTTCAATAGCGTTTATTTGATCACGATACTCAGCCGCTCGTTCAAATTCCATATTTTCTGCCGCTTGATTCATCTTTACTTCTAGTTTTTTTTGAACTTCTGTATACCCACCACCGTTTAAAAAGTGTTTAATTTCTTCTACTATTTGTTTGTATTGTTCCTCAACTTCTTCGTTAATACATGGTCCTAAACACTGACCCATATGATGGTATAAGCAAACTTCATTAGGAATATTGTTACATTTTCTTAACGGATACATTCTATCTAACATTTTTTTTGTTTCGTTAGCCGCTCTCACATCTGGATAGGGACCAAAATACAATGCCTTGTCCTTTAATACTTTTCTTGTAATTAACAATCTTGGTGCTTTCTCGTTTGTTATTTTTATAAAAGGATAAGATTTATCATCTTTCAACATAATATTGTATTTCGGCATATTTTTTTGAATCAGATTAATTTCTAACAGTAAAGCTTCTGTATTTGATTCAGTTACAATGTATTCAAAATCTACTATTTCACTTACTAAACGTTCTGTTTTAGTATCGTGACTTCCAGTAAAATACGATCTTACTCTATTTTTTAAAATTTTAGCTTTTCCTACATATATAATGGTTCCATTTTTATCTTTCATTAAATAGCAGCCAGGTTGGTCTGGCAACAAAGCTAATTTATTTTTAATTGTATCGTTCATGACTATCACTCCTTGCAGTCTCTCGACATAAGTATAACAAGAGAAATAAAAAAAAGCATTCAGCAACGATTATCTTGCTGAATGCTTCATTATTTTATAAATGTTTGTCAATAATTGGACTAAGTTGTGCTTTTTGATGAACTCCTACAATGTTCTCAACTACTTGGCCATCTTTGAATAAAAGCATGTTTGGAATACTCATGATACCAAATTGTTGGCTTGTTGCTGGGTTTTCATCAACGTTAACTTTTACAAATTTAACTTGGTCTAAATAGTCTTCTGACATTTGTTCTAAAATAGGTGTTTGCATACGACAAGGTCCACACCAAGGAGCCCAAAAATCTACCATTACTAATCCTTCACTGATTTCTTCAGCAAAATTTTTATCTGTTAAATCTAATAACATATCAATAACACTCTCCTTATGATTGATTATAATTGAATTATACCAAAGGGGGTACTTTATATCTAATCATTTGCTTGGTATTAAAAAGTAACTATTGTTGCCCCGTCTCCCCCTTGATTGGCTGGCGCATATTCAAAACTTTTCACTCGTCGATGACTTCTTAAATAATCTTGAACGCCTTTTTTCAAAGCTCCTGTTCCTCTACCGTGAACGATAGTTACTTGAGGATAACCTGCTAAGAGGGCTGCATCAATGTATTGATCCACTTCTGAAACAGCTTCTTCAAAACGTTTACCTCGTAGATCTAATTGGGTTTTCACTGAACTACGGCTTCCACCACCATCGCTTTTAATCGTTGTCATTCTTCTAGCCGGCTCTTTTTCTGGTGCAAGTAAAGTCATACCATCTTCTGAAACAGCCATTTTTAAAATACCTAATTGAACTTGCCATTCTTTGTTACCTGTTTTACTAATTAACGTGCCTCGTTGGCCAAACGCTTCAACAAGAACATCATCACCTGGTTTAAAGTTTTTCTTCTCTTTTGCTTTTTTAAGTACTTTATTTTTAGCTAGATGTGTTTCTTCATGTTTTAAATCAGATAGTTGCGATTTAACATCAATGAACTCATGCTCTTTCACTTTGCTTGTTGATTCACTTCTGATTTGCATTTGTCTAATATCTTGTATTAAACTCTCAGCTTTTTCTTCTGCTTCTGCAATGATTTCATTAGCTTTCACTTTAGCTTTATTCAATTCTTTTTCACGCTCAGTAAAGAATAACTCATAGGCTTCTTTTAAGTCACGATGTAATTCTTCTGATTCATCTACGTGATGACGCATCTCTAAGTATTCAGTTTCTGTCATTTTACGTTGATTTTCTAAATCTGAAATCATTTCATTTAAATCTTGACTCTCACCATCAATGATTTGTTTAGCTTGGTCAATAATACTTGTTGATAATCCTAAGCGTTTTGAAATTTCAAAAGCGTTACTTCTTCCTGGAATACCGATTAATAATCGATAGGTTGGACTAAGGGTATCTACATCAAATTCCATACTCGCATTAATCGTACCTGTTCGGTTATAACCATATACCTTAAGCTCTGGATAGTGAGTTGTTGCCATCACATACGCACCTGTTTGACCGACTTGATCTAAGATTGAAATCGCTAGAGCGGCTCCTTCTTGAGGGTCAGTTCCCGCTCCCAACTCATCAAATAGAACTAAACTATCTTCATCTAAAGATTTTAATATAGAAACAATATTGGTCATATGAGAAGAGAACGTACTCAAGTTTTGTTCAATGGACTGTTCATCCCCAATATCAGCATAGATATCTGAGAACACACCAATCGTACTACCTTCTTGAGCTGGAATAGGTAAACCGGATTGTCCCATCAACTGCAATAGACCTAATGTTTTCAATGTTATCGTTTTACCACCTGTATTAGGTCCTGTGATAACAATGGCTTGATACGCTTCACCAATAATAATATCATTTGCCACTACTTTGTCTGAATCAATTAAAGGATGTCTTGCCTCTTTTAATGACACAAATTTTTCTTGGCTTAGTGTTGGTACAACACCTTGTATCTGTTTTCCAAAATGAGCTTTGGCATTAATGAAATCTAATTTTCCAATAACAAATGCATTTTGCAAGACTTCTTGTCTATATGGTGCTAATTCATTAGACAATTCTGCCAATATTCTTTCTATTTCTTTACGTTCAGCAATTTGATGTTGACGTAATTTATTGTTAAGTTCAACCACTTGTCTCGGTTCTACAAAAACGGTTTGTCCTGAGGCACTTTGATCATGAACTACCCCACCAAAATGACCACGGTATTCACTTTTGACAGGAATAACGTAACGTTCATTTCTCATTGTTACGATGGTATCACTTAAATACTTACTACTTCCACCTCTTAAGATACTATCTAACTGGTCTTTGACACCTTGTTCAGAACGTCTAATACTTTGACGAATACTTTTTAGCTCACTTGAAGCCTCATCTGTCACATGACCATCTTCATCTACAGAGATACGGATTGTCTTAGCTAACTCAGGTAGAGCAATCATTTTTTCGCTCCACTCGTATAGCGTTTCTAATTCTATTTCAAGTTCTCTTAAATCCTCAAAGAAATTTTGCAATTCAGTTACGGTTCTTAATACTCGACCTACTTGAGCTAATTCTAGCCCATTTAACATCGCACCTATTTCAATACGTCGCATATGTGGTTTAATATTTTCTAATACCGGAATTGGAATACCACCACGTAGTCTCAGCACGTCAAATCCGTCTTTTGTTTCAATTAAATACTCTTCGATTTTATCAAAATCATTTAAGGGTGTTAATTGTTGAATATGCTCTTCACCTAATTTGGTCACAATATGTTGCGCCAATAATTGTTTCATTTTATCAAACTCTAAGGTTTGTAATATTTTTTTATTCATTATGTACTCCTTCATTTGTCCTACCACTAAAAAAAAGAGAGGCAAAACATCTAGTCAACTGATGATAGACTATACCTTTGACCTCTTGTTATAAAATAATTTTCGTTATCCACCAGTTATTTAGCCAACTTGAAACAAGTGGCGTAGAATCAACTAGGGTTCTTGCTAACCAACTTTTCTTAAATAAATTTTGAATGAAATCCATTGGCAGCATAGCAAGTAGTGTTAAAATCATAGTTAATCCAACTAAGGTTAAAACTGTGCTTAAAAGAGCTCCAGCCAAGTCATTTCCCTCTTTTATTATAGGGATAAATGTTAATCGATAGCATAATACACCAATAAAACGCGTAATTAACCATCCGATAAATATGATTAATACAAAAGCAAAACCTGCATAGAAAGCTTTGTCTAAATCAAATATTAAGTTCTTATCAAACAAGACTAAACTTGTTTTTTCTGTTGGTGCCGGATAAGGAACTAAAAGCTCCAGTTTTTTTCCTAAGCTTTTATATTTGCTGTGAGCTACCATAAAAGAAATGATGTAACCTGCTCCATAAACAAGCTGTAACATTAATCCTCGCCGATACCCCGCATAAAAACTTGTTCCTAAACATATAATTATTAAAATTGTTAACATCGTTTCAAACCTTACTCATTGATTATTTTTAATTATTTTTTTTATGATCATTGTTGCGCTGAATTTTTTCTTTCACTTGTTGGTTTAACACTTTTTGAACTTCAATATGGTTCAGTGTTTCTTCCTCAGTTAATTGTCGCTTCTCTTTAATGATTGCTTGTCTTGCTTCTTTTTCTCTTGCTTCAATACGGTCCAGTCTTTCTTCTAATTCTCTTACTCGGCCAATTTCAGCTTTTAACTGATCAATTTCATTTCTCTGATCCAAAATAGTTTCTTGCTGTTTCACTTGAACCGATATGGTATTAATTGCAAGTAAAATAGCAGCTTGTTCATTTGTTAAGCTTGGGGATTGTTGTTTAATCTGCTCGATTTGTTCATTCGCCAAATCATTAACAATCTCCATATGATAATGACTTTCTGTTCCAATAATTGTATAAGTCTCGCCAGCGATTTTAGTCTTATAGCGCTTCATTTCTTCTTGTGCCATAACGCAACCTCCTAACTACATAGAATCAATTATTTCTTACCGTTTTACCTTAAGCTTAATTATATAAGACTTTGAATCAAATAACAATTTTATCCATCAAAATTAATGGAACTTTTCAAAACTATTTCTTTATAATTTTATTATTGATATAATGACCAATGAAAATAATATCTGGAGGAGATTTAATGAGTCAATCTATTACGCTCGTTTGTAGTAAAGAAACCATCTCAAAAATGAATACATTGTACCAAGCAAACTTATCTAAGACACCTCCTTACGCTACTTTTTCTGCTAAATTACCTGGTGTAACGATTACTGCTTATCAATCAGGGAAAGTATTGTTTCAAGGGACTCAAGCAGAAAGTGAAGCAAGTAAATGGGGAGAAGTTAAACCTACGACTCCTTCAACAAATAAAAAGTCTAATAAAGATTCTTCCACTTTACCTACTGGTTTTGCTAATTGGTCTGTTGTAGGGAGTGATGAGGTTGGAAATGGTAGCTACTTAGGTCCTGTTGTGGTTTGTGCTACTTACGCTAAAAAGGAACAACTACCTCTTCTTAAAGAATTAGGAGTTAAAGACTCCAAAATGCTAACGGACACTATGATTCGAAAAATTGCTAAAGATTTGGTTCATGTAGTTCCTTATAGACAATTGATTGTGACACCTGAAAAATATAATGAAATCCAACCAAACTATAATGTCAATCGCATGAAAGTTGCCCTTCATAATCAAGCTCTTTTTCTACTTTTAAATGATTTAAAACCTGAAGAACCGCAAGGCATACTAATTGATCAATTTACAACAGAAAATAGTTACCGCAATTATTTAAAAAGAGAACCTAATCAAGTAACAGAAAATTTATATTTCAAAACTAAAGGTGAACAGTATCATTTATCTGTTGCTGCGGCTTCTATTATTTGTCGCGCAACATTTTTAGAGGAACTTGATAAAGCCAGCCAGGAACTTGGCTTTACTGTTCCATCTGGAGCTGGGACTAAATCTGATCAAGCAGCTGCCAAAATATTAAAACGAGGTGGTATGCCCCTTCTGAATAAATATGCTAAACTCCATTTTGCTAACACTGAAAAAGCCAAAAAAATCGCCTTTAGATAAAATTAATTTCTCTAAGGTGATTGATAGCCTTTTTTCATTATTTTGGGTATAATGTTGAGTGAAGTTAAACGAAAAGAAATGAGGAATGTACAAATGACAGATAATCACAACCATGATCATGACCATGATATTCATGACCACGATGCAGATGATTTAATCACTTTAATTGATGACGAAGGAAATGAAATTCTTTTCCGTATTCATTTAACAATTGATGGACAAGAAGAATTTGGTAAAGACTATGTTTTACTATATGACGCTAGTTCTCCAGAAGGTGAAGAAGTTGAATTATTAGCTTACGCTTACGAACAAAAAGATGGCGAAGCTGAAGGACGCTTAACTGAAATCGATTCTGAAGCAGAATGGAATATGATTGAAGAAGTATTCAACGCTTTTGAAGCAGAAGAAGAGTAATCAAAAAGAGGGAATTCCATGATGGAATCCCCTCTTTTTTGTTTAGTTTATTGCAAAGAGAATGAGATTAGTATAATCATCAATACACGTTTGTAATACAATTGCTTCTCCTTGATAAGGACTAGTAATTCTATCCCAAGTATCTTCACCTGTTTGAACCTCATAACCAGAATTATCAACAACCCAAATATCAACGACATGATAGGTCGTTAGACGAGCATTACCATCAGTCACTCCAACTTCTGAGCCAATAGAAAGCCCAAATAAAACTGAGAAAATCCCTGGATTATGACCGATAAAATGTGTCGTTAATCCGTCATCACCATTTTGTACTGAAGCTCCACCCCACGTGGATACCATATTGTAATCGTTATCAATTATTGATTGACCATAAACCTCACCACCATTTTCATAGAAAATAGTTTGGTTATTTATATACATAGCCATTGGTTGAATTTTATTTTCTACTTGTTGTGTTTCAAATTCTTGAGAAATTTCAACACTCTCTTCAACCATCACTTCTTCTTTTACAATTTCTTGATCTATAATGACTTCTTCAATATCATCTTGAGTCGTTAATGCTATCTTTTCTGTACTCTCTACACTACTATTCTTATCGACTATCTCTGCAGTTGTCTCATCTGAATCATCTTTCCCCAAAGTCTCTTCTGATACAATCTGCTCTCCCCAGTTAGGACCATCTACTTGTACGACTTCCTCTTGATTTTCAACAAGAACCTCTTCTTTAGTAGCAGCCAGAACTGTGTCATCTGGTTCTATAATAGATGCCACTTTCCCAATAGTAAATAACAATAGTAACGATATCAATCCCCTATAAATTTTAGCAGTCAACTGATTTTTCCCCTTTTTAGTTTATTTTATTACTAATCAGTCAGACTAAATACTCACATCATCCCCCAGGTTGTGACGAACCCCCGTCATATTAATTTTTCTTGTTTATTTATTACCTGAATAATTCATACTTTTAATTAAAACCATGTGAAACTGCCTCACGGCAGCTTACAATTACTTTTTCATCTTCACCCGTTAAGTGATGAAAAAAGAACCCCTTTCTGCTATGGTTAAAGTGACT
>NZ_JBMEAO010000024.1:0-26056 GCF_048815235.1 Vagococcus fluvialis | reverse complement strand
CTGTAGTAAAATTAGTCATGAGAAAGTCCTCCTATAAAATTTCGGTTGTGGTAACTTTAATTTTACAGAATGGACTTTCTTTTTATCTACCTAAAATTTCTATTTACACAAAATATTTTACGCTATCAATTTGACTTAAGACTTCTCCATCTACTTCATCTACATAATTATCAATATGAGTATTTTTCTCAATATATGCTTGTTTTTGCTCCTCGGTATGGTTCATATTAAAAGCATAGCTACCTAATGTGTGCACTTTTTCAATATCTTTTTTATCCGTTACTTTACGTATCATGTGGTTTCCTCCCTTTAATAAGAAATAATCATATCATCGTCGTCGTCAGACGGATTAGCTGCAACTAACTCTACTACCAGTTTATGAGGGAGGCAAATGCTCGTTTGACCTGCCCTTGATATCCAGCCAGTTCTTACAGCAATTTGATCAGGACTATTATCCTCTTTCACTCTGATTCTAGTGCCTTCCATCTCAATTATATTATATTTATTTTTACCAGGATAATAAGTTTTTTCAAAATGTTTGGTAGAGTCATTTAATTCAAAACGATCAACTTCTTTACCATCTATTTTTATAATCGCAATTAAGCCATTCTCATCAGTATTTCCTTTTTGATTCATGCCAAAAACAATTAATGGCGTAAAAGATAACAAGACTAAACAGACAATTACTACCCCATCCATAAAGCGCCATTGTTTTCTTAATTCTTCCCATATTTTCATTCAAAGGGCTCCTTTGTTCACTTATTGACAGACTCTTCTAGTAAGATAACTTTATTTTAACATAACGTCAACTCTTCTTTGTAATCAAACGATTGCCTAGCTTGTGAATTAAGCACTAAAGTTGCTATTTTACTCACCATTACACTATAATAGTTTGGTACAAACTAGTAGGAGGAAAAAGACTGTGTCAAAATATCAAGTATTATTATATTATTTCTATGTTCCCTTAGAAGACCCCGAAGGCTTTGCTGCTGAGCATTTAGCTTTTTGTAAATCAATTAACCTTAAAGGACGTATCTTAGTTGCTAATGAAGGAATTAACGGTACCTTATCAGGTTTAACAGAAGACACTGAAAAATACATTGCTCACATGCGTGCTGACGAAAGATTTAAGGATATCTTCTTTAAAATCGACCCTTCAGAAGAACAAGCATTCAAGAAAATGTTCGTTCGTCCTCGTCCAGAGTTAGTTTCTTTATCTTTAGAAGACGATATTAACCCTCTTGAATTAACAGGTGCCTATCTTTCTCCAAAAGAATTTAAAGAAGCTATCTTAGATGAAGACACTGTAGTCATTGATGCTCGTAATGATTATGAGTACGACTTAGGTCATTTCAAAGGTGCTGTTCGTCCTGACATCCGTTCATTTAGAGAACTTCCTCAATGGATTCGTGACAACAAAGAACAATTTATGGATAAACGTGTTGTTACTTACTGTACTGGAGGCATTCGTTGTGAAAAATTCTCTGGTTGGTTAGTCCGTGAAGGCTTTAAAGATGTTGGACAATTACATGGTGGAATTGCAACTTACGGTCGTGACCCTGAAGTTCAAGGTGAGTTATGGGATGGTGCAATGTATGTATTCGACGAACGTATTAGTGTACCAATTAACCATGTGAACCCTGTTGTTGTTGGGAAAGATTGGTTTGATGGTTCACCATCAGAACGTTACGTTAACTGTGCTAACCCTGAATGTAACCGACAGATTTTATGTTCTGAAGAAAACGAAGCAAAATATGTTCGTGGTTGTTCTCACGAGTGTCGTATTCATGAACGTAACCGTTATGTTGTTGAAAATAACTTAACCGTTGATGAGTGGAAAAATCGTGTTGAAGCATTAGGCGAAACCTTCACAACATTAGTTAATCAATAAAAAAGTTGAAAATGCTATTTAAATATGGCACAATAAATATATATCAAATCGTACAAGGTTGGGCGTAAGCTTCAAGGTGATCTCTTTCAGGGCGGGAAGAGGCCCTTTTAGCTTACGTCTTTTTTTGCGAAAATTTTAAAGGAGAGTGAAGTAAATATATGTTAATGGAATTATTATTGTCATTAATTTTAATTATTATTGGAACTAAACTAGCTGGTCACTTATGCTCGAGAATCGGGATTCCTGCCGTTATTGGTGAGTTACTAACTGGTGTTATCTTAGGACCAGCCCTTTTAGGCTTAGTCTTACACACAGAAATGATTTCGATTTTTGCTGAGATTGGTGTTATTCTACTGATGTTCTTAGCAGGACTTGAAAGTGATTTAGACAAATTAAAAAAATACCTGAAACCATCTGTTATGGTTGCCCTTTTTGGTATTGTTTTACCTATGATTTTTCTAAGTGGAGCTGCCCATCTCTTTGATATTTCATGGAAAGAAGCCCTATTTATCGGCGTTATCTTCAGTGCCACTTCTGTTAGTATCTCCGTTCAAGTGTTAAAAGAATACAAACGACTTGATACAGCTGAAGGCTCTGTAACTTTAGGCGCTGCTGTAGTGGATGATATTGCTGTTGTTTTGATTGTGAGTCTTTTCAGTGCCTTCTTAAACATGGATAGCGGTTCATCTGTTGGCGGTGTCGGTTTACTTTGGGACTTACTAGGAACTAAGATTTTATTCTTCTTAGGATTATTCTTATTTGCTAAATATATCTTAAATCCTCTCATTAGCTTAACTAAAAAAATTGTGGCTGTTGAAGTTGAAACAGCTTTAGGTTTAGTACTATGTTTTGCTTTTGCTATTATTGCCCAAAAGGTTGGTATGAGTGATGTGATTGGGGCATTCTTTATCGGATTACTTCTTTCTAAACATGAAACAAAACATACCATTGAGCATAATACTTCAGTTATAGGCTATTCATTATTTATCCCTGTTTTCTTTGTATCAATTGGATTAGATATTGAATTATCAGCATTTAAAGAGTATGCCATTCTAATTATTGTCTTCACTGTATTAGCTACTTTAACAAAACTAATTGGTGGTTACATGGGTGGACGTTTAACTCATTTAGATAAAGATCAATCACTTATCGTAGGAGCTGGAATGGTATCTCGTGGTGAAATGGCTTTAATCATTGTTAAGATGGGAGAAAGTTTAGGACTTGTTAGTGCAGGTCACTATTCAGCCATTGTTGTTGCTATTATTCTAACAACTCTATTCTCACCTCTTCTAATTAAATTTGCTATTGAAAGAGCAGAAAAGAAAAAATTAGCTTAAAAATAAAAAGATGTTGCTAGAATTAGCAACATCTTTTTATTTTAATCTTCGTCATATTCATAATCATAGTCGTAATCGTAATCATAACCGTAGTCATAATCATAATACTCGTCGTCTGAGATTTCAACATCTAATAAGACACTTAAATGACGACTCATTAAAACATAAGCTTTCATTTGGTTAGCTAAACCTGTTTCCATTTTATATTTACGTGAGAATAAACTTGGTGATTTTACATCATCTTCAAAGTCTCTCTTGAACTTTTTGAATTTCTTCATTTTGGGTTCAACGTATTTATAAAACTCTTCGGCTTTGCCTTGTTCTAATAATTCAGGAAGGTGGTCTAAGTATAACTCATAGACTTCATAGTCTTTTTTCGCTATTTTTGATTTTCCTTCTTCATCTTTGTTATCTAGTAACTCATCGATACCTTCTTCGATAGTTTCAGGATTGTAGTTAACTAAATCATCTACTTCATGATAATCGTAGTCGCTGTCATCATAATCATAATCATAATCTGACTCTTCATCATCGTAATAAGTATCTTCACTTACTGTTTCAACTTTTTCATCTTCTTTTGGTTCTTCCACTGAAACAATAATGTCCTCAACAGGTGCTACAACTTCTGTTACAGGAACCAAACTAGCTGTGATATCTAAATCCGTCATAGGTTCTTTTTCAGCTAATTGAGCTAATAAAAGTTTGTTTTTTTCCGTCAATGATAAAACTTCTAATTCTAACTCACTGATTCTTTTTAAAGATGCTTGATAGTTTGTTTCTAAAGCTTCTGTATTTTCTTGCCAAACAGATTGAGAGTCTGATTGGTTAGACATTAATTTATCTACCAATTGTTTTTGTTGTGCCAAACGATCTGATAATCGTTTGATTTCTTGTTCTTTATTATTTAAGAACTGCTCTTTATCATTAGTAATTTGTTGAACTAAACGTTCTTTTTCACGTTCTTCAGCTAACAAACGAGATTGCCAATTCGTTTCAATTTGTTTTTTATCTAAGTCATTCTTTTGTAGTCGTTGTTCTAACTCAATTAATTGAGATTTTAAATCAATTAATTCCGTGTTGCGAGCTGCTTCTACTTCAAGACTTGCTTTATAAGACAAGGCTAAATCCTCTTTCTCCATCGAAAGAGTATTGTAGCGAGTTGTCCATTCTTGATTCAGCATTCCTTTTTCCAATTCTAATTGTTGCAAGGCATCTTTTACACTTGATAACTCTTTAGTCGTTTCTAATAATTCTTGATGAATTTTTTCTTCAAATTGTTGGTTCTCTTGAATAACTGCTCTTAACTCTTGATTTTCATATTGAGTACGCTGTAATCTTTGACGTAGTTCTTCTTGAGAATTTTCAGTCTCTAACAACAATTGACCTAATTCAGATTTAATACGTTGAACTTCTTGTTGATCACTTAATTCATTTTGCTTATACATATCTAAGTCATGTTTTAACACGTCATTTTCTTCCAAAGTATGTTGCAATTGGAAATGGCTCGATTCTGCTAATTTATCATAGTCCGATTGCAAACCATTAATATAGCGTTCGTTTTCCATAACTAGACTTTGTAAACGTTGGATTTCTCTTTGTTTATCCATTAAATCTTGTTGTGTTTGATTTAATTTTTGGCTAGTATGTTCCAAAGTTTCTTGAACTTGATTGTATAATCCATTTATTTCTTCGTTGTTATGTTTAGCGCCTGAAAAATTTGATAATGAATCTTGCTGACGAGTTAATTCTTTACGTAAATCATTTACTCGATTAGATTGAGATTGATCTCCAAATATGTCGTTTTGCAACATCATTTGCAGTTCATTGTTTTCATGTTTTAACTGATTAAATTTATCAGAGAAATCATAAGTATCATGACTTACTGATGCCATTTTTTTTGCTTGTTTTTCTTTAATTTGGTTATATACTTGATTTAACTCAACTTCAAGTAATTCTGTAATAGTTCTCTTAATATTACGTAATTGAGTATTAGAGAAGATATTCGTTGCATCAAACGTAATATAAATAATTGTTTCATTTGAGCCAATCATATCCGCAAAAGCTCTTTGAATACCATACAGAGGAAAGATAGATTGCCATTCTTTAAAGATAATTTGTGAGGCGCTATCAATTTGCTTAGGTGTTAACTCTAGACCTGAATAAGTTACTCTTAACTCTAATTGATGTACTATGCCACTATTATATTTTAATGGTAATAGGACAATGCTTGAATGATTTGGTTTTTTTACTTCTTCTTGATGTATTTGAACGTCTATGTTTAGTTTTTCTGACAACATAAACCGTTGCCCCCTTTCAACTTTTCCTTATCTAAAAATATTTAGCCTAATCATACTAATAGTACCTTTTTAAGCAAGTTCTGTAAAGATGTTTTGAACATAAACAATAGAATAGTCCCAACAAATTGATTAATTAAGGTAATAAAAAAACTAACTAGATTAAACTAGTTAGTTTCTCGATTTCTGTTAATAACAATTACTGCTCCACCAATTAATGACAACCCAATAAACACAAATAAGAAATCTGCTTCTGTTCCTGTTTTAGGTAAATAATCGTTAGTATCATTGGATGAAGACGGGATGGTAACTTTTATTTCTTCTTTTTTTTCTGGCTTTTCTTCTTCAATTTCTTCTTCCGGCTCACTGCTCTTAGGTCTTAAATCACCAATGACAGTCATGTTTCCGGTATTTTCACCATTAATGGTTGTTTCATCACTACTAGCATTTGCCGTTGTCGTTACTATCATAAAAATCGATAGGCACATTAGTAATTGAAGGTGCTTCTTTATTTTTTTCATAGATGACAACCTCGTAATCTTAATAATCAACAAGTTTGTTACTTATTATTACTAATTATTTTTCATTACCTTCTTTAGCAAGTGCTTTGAATGTAAACACAACATGAGATTCAACGAACGCTTTATCACCTAAACCAGTTGTATCTCCGACTTCACCTGTGAAAGAGAAATTCAATGTATCTTTTGTATTGATTTTTCCTAAACTATTAGCTCCTGGATCTACCGAAGAAACACCTTCTGTAGCAAGATTAACTTTCATTTTTTCTCCTGCTGGCTCTTCAATGTTCAACTCTTTTAATGCTGCTACTGCTCCTGCATCACTCTTAGCCGCATCAATAATATAATCTGAAACTGTAACATTAACGTGACGTCCTGAATTATTAGTAATTGTATATTTTGGAGATGTAATTTTGTTTTGCTCACCTTGACCAAAAATTGTAGACGTTGGGAAGGTTACGTTAATCCATTCATCGCTTCCTTCTTCGATTGGAGTTTCTGGATTTTCGTTATCAATTTCACCTAAGTTTCCACGTACTTCCATTTTACCGCTATTTGATCCTTTTACGTTACTTGTTCCCTTTGGATCATTTACCTGATCTGCTAATACTTGGCCTGCAAATCCTATTGTCATTAATCCTACTAAAGCTGTACCTACTAATTTTTTGTTCATCATGCTTATTTCCTTCTTTCTTTTCTTTTTATTTTTTTGTTTTTCTTTTATGGGTAAATCTTTGGTTTATAACTTTTGAAACTCTCGGTATTTCCTTTTTTGACAAACTATCAATTCTTCACTTCAACCTCCATTTCAGCGGCTGTTTGGCCTTTAAATTCTTTGGTCTTTGGATCATAAATTGATACTTTGGCAGTACATTCATACTTACCTTTTGGTAAATCTTTACTTAATGTGCCTTCTGTTACTTCAAATCCTGGCTCAATGGCACCTGATTCATAAATAACATCACCACTTTTATTTTCAACGACTTCTACTGAAATCGGAAAAGCATTATTAGCTTCATTCTTAATATAAATGTTCCCTTTACTTTTACCATCAGGGAAACTCGCTTCTGGTAAAATACTTAAAGTAAACTCAGATTCATCTACAGCTTTTTGAGCAGCTTTGGCTAATTCTTCTTTAGACATTTGTTTAGCGTCTTTTCCTTCTGGTAAGAAGTTTCCACCCATAATCTGATTTGATGGTTTGTTCATTACTTTATAGGCAATACCACCACCTACTAGTAACAATAATAATACGATAGCTGCAATAATCTGCTTTTTCTTTTTAGTTAATCCTGTTTGTTGTTTACTGCTATTACTTTTCTTTACCTTACGTTTAGTCATTCTTTCTACCCCTTTTTAAATCATTTACTTGATACATTAAGTATATAAGAAAATAAATTTTCTAATATTACTTTTTTGTCCGTTTGTCAGACAATTTAATTAGGAATAACTTTAAACTTAAACTGCATTTGGTAATGAACAATTGTACTTTCATTTAAATTACCAAAATAAGTACCTGTTAACCCAATCGATGTATCTTGACCAGGAGCTAAGGTTGTTATCGTTTGATCTTTGGTACTTTCTGTCAAACTCTTAATCACTTCAGTACCATTTGATGTCACATTTAATCTAGCTGATTGTTGCGTCTTACTTGGATCTTTATCTTTACTAGTTAATAATTTAACATCTGATTTTTCTTTTTTAAATTCAGATAAACTCACTTCTGTTGATACATTGTCTGAATTATTTTTAATACCATAATTTTTAGAAGTAATATTTTTACTATTACCGTCTGTTCCAAACAATAGTTCTGTTGGAATAGTCATATTAATTAAGTTGTCTGCTTTTTCATAAATATACTGAATAGTATCTTCCTTTGTAAAGCTTGGTACTTTACTAGTATTTGGTTTGTCTTTTCCAGGTTTTTTCCCTGCTGCTAACCAACCTGCATAAGAATAAACCTCATCCCCAACTGTAATATAGTTCTCTGGAGTCGGAGTATAACTTGTTCCAAAATTAAAATTGCTCATCTTAGGTTCTTTGATTTTTTTACCTGCAACATCAAAATACGTTTCAGTTAATTGCGGATTCACTTGATACTTAACTTCATACGTTGTTTTAAATTCGCCACCTGTGCTTAATTTTTCATAAACATTCATTTGTGTTGTTTTAATACCACTTGTTTTTGTATCTACAGAAGCATATTCAAAACGGTAATCATTTGTATTTGTGATATGCTTTGGAATAGTCATAGCCTCTTTAGCTGTTTTATTCATTTCTTCAATAGTTGTATTAATAGAAACAACCGGCATTTTTGAATTAACTTCTAATTGATTGAAATTCATTAGTCTGAAACCATTTTTGGTCATTTCGTAGTATGCATCTTCATATCCTTCAGTTTCTAAAACTAATTGTTCATCCCTTACTGCCCATGTTCTTTTACCATTAGAATTAGTTCCATTTTCTTCCAACATTGTAAATCCAAAAACATCACCATACTCTAAATCTGTCCTTTCTAACATTTTATTCCATTTTTCCATATTTTCTCTTGGTGTTTTATCAACGCCTGCACTTGTTCCATCTACAAACAATTGTTTTTTTATATCGCCACGATAAGCTGAAATTGTAGGGTCAATTGTTATTGGATTTCTTGAAAAACCTGTACCTTCATTAGCTACTAAATAAGGTTTTGAGTTATTTTCTAGCAAACTAATCGATGTTGAGATATTCGATCCACTTGTTGATTTACTAGCAATTGTATTTCCCCATAAAATTTTAGTAGTCGTATTTCCCACTAAATTGTTACCTTCTACCACTACTTTAATTTTTGTTTCTTGATTGCTAACTTTCATTGTATTAAAGGTGTTTTCAATTGTCACAGTATAGTCTTTAGGATCCAATTCTTTAGTTCCATCCGATACACTTTTTATATAATTATTAGGATTAATTGACTCAATTGGTGTTCCTACAGGAATTATATTCTCTTTAAGTTCAATACTATAACCTTGTTCTACTTCATAAGAAATAGGTAATAATGTCATAAACTCTCCACTTGTAGCTAATTTTTCATAAATTTGGATATTCCCTGTCTTTTTACCACTTGTTTTAGTATCAATATCTTCAGCTACAAATCTAAAATTATTTTTATCTTTTCCTTTTAAATCAATTTTTTCAGCTACTTGCTTATCAATAGTGTCTTGTGTATCTCCAGTTGTTAAATCTAATGCTAAGGATTGATTATCTTCCACAATTTGATTTAAAGTCATTAAACGAAATCCATCTTTAGTCATTTCATAAAATGCTTTATCATAGCCTTCTGATTCTTTAACTAATTTTTCATCTCTTACTGCAAATGTTCTGATACTTTTTTCTTGAATTTCCGGGTCACCATATTGTCTTGTTTCATACGTCAATACATCACCATATTTAAACTCAGTATCTTTAAATCCAACTAATTCTGTATTACCATTCCACCATTTACCACCGTTATTTAATAAATCCATTGTTTCTTCTGGGTTACCTTTTGGATAGTAATGACGTGAATAAAACACTTCATTACTTTTATCTGTTGAACTACGGTAAACATTGATATAACTAAGTGAACTAGCATTTTTTCCAAAACCAATACCTTCATTTGCTATTAAATATGGATTTTCTAAATCATGTAACATACTAATCGATACATCGGTTTTTTCTTTTTCTGACCCATCCTTACTTGATCCAATTGTATGCCCCCAAATGACATTAGTTTTAGTTGTTTTAGAGACTTCATTATTGCCAATCTTCACTTTGATTTTTGTATCTTGACTACTTACTAAATTAGTATTAATCGAATTTTCAATTGTTGCTGTGTAATCTTTAGGACCTAACTCTTTTCCACCATCAGTTACACTTTCAATATAATCACTTACTTTAATGTCCTTACTAGGTGTTCCTACTGGAATTGTGTTTTCTTTTAATTTAACAACTACATTTTGTTCTACAACATAGTCAACATCTTTAGAAATCATGAACTCACCAGCATCTTTTGTGTCTAATTTTTCATAAATATTGATTTTACCTTTGTTTTTACCTAGTTTAGTTGTGTCTACATCTAACTCATATCTAAACTTATCAGTATCTTTAATATGCGCAGGAATTATAACAGCTGATCCAGCTTGTTCATTAATCTCTTCTTGACTTGCACCATATTCGAAAGTTAATGCATTATTTTTAATGCCTAATTGATTAAGTTGTAATAAACGATAACCGTCTTTAGTTAATTCGTAATAGGCATCTTCATACCCTTCTGTTTCTCTTACTAGTTCTTCGTCTCTTGAAACATAAGTATTCATTCCTTTAAATGATTCAGAAAACCTATCAAACACATTTTGTTTTAATACATCTCCGTACTCAAAATCAATTGTATCTAGTTTAGGTTGCCAAGTTTTAATTGCATCAAATTGATAAGACCATGAGAGATCTTCTCTTTCTGAAAAAAGAATCGAATCTGCATTCTTACGATAAATTTGTATATCATTTCCAGAACGAACTCTATTATTATTACCTGTACCGTAAGTCATTTTAAGATACGGATTTTTATTATCTTCCAATAAACTGATTGAAGTCATCATTTCACTGTTAGCGCTACTCTCTGATCTACTAACAATCGTATTTCCCCATAGTATATCAGCTTTCGCTGGAAATACTCCTGAAATATCAGTATCTTCATTTAGAGTTACTTCAATTTCAATCACATCATCTACACCTATATAGAATGTATTTGGAACAGCAACAAACTCAGCTGTATATTCATCTCTATCTAGTTCTTCGCCTTCGTAAAATACTGATTCAATAAAATCGTATACATCGATATTCTCTTCTTTTTCACCTAATAAAATAGAGATATCCTCTTTCATCTCAACTTCTAGGGGTACTTCAATGACAGTAAAAGGGATTTCGTAAATTTGTTTCACTTCTTTATTTTGAGTGTAACTTGATGTTTCTGTTACCTGAACTTTCCCACTACTTTTTCCTTCTTTATTTCTTTTTGGATATTCTATAAATTTGTCTACTTCTACACCATCTGGTATTTCTTCAAATAAATCATCTAACATATTGTCTAATTGTTCATCCGTCGTTCGTGTTGTAATAGTTTGTGGAACTACTTTTAACGGCATTGTTGTGAACGGTTCTAATCCCTCTTTAGTCACTTTATAATAAGCATAACCATCTTTATTGGCATAACTTAGCTTTTGAGTGTTAGCCTTGTTCGAAACATAAAACTTATTATTAGCAGGTTCAGCGCTCCATGTTCTAATTATGCTACCTTCATTTACCCGTAAGTTTTTCCATCTGTTTAAAACGTCGCCCTTTTTATCATTCCCTTTTGCCACAACTGATTTATTTGGATTTTCAAAATTACCTAAAAAAGAAAAAGCTTCTATTTTATAATATTCCTTATCTCCATAACTACTATTTATAACATCATTTCGGCTCCCAATACCACTATTAGCTGAAATTTCTACATCGTAATAATTTTCTATTACTGGGTAGGTTTTCACATTATGAGTAAAAGCTCCTGCAATTCTTCCCTCTGATTCAAAAACAATACTATTCCCATAATTTAGTTTATATTTATTATCAATACTTACTCGATTTTCACTATTAGCTTTATCAACTACTGAACTTATGTACCATCTTTCTACATCATGCGAAGCATCAATTGCATCTGTGTCTCCACCGAATGCTGTGTGCATCATGAATTCTCCAGGATTGGCAGTTTTTCCATCTATTTTTATAATGCCTTCATTCAAATACGCTGTATTAAAAACATCTTCATCTGCACCCAATGGAACCCATATCACTGGACTAGTTGCAGTTATTGTTGATCCTCTCGGTGTAGCAACAAATTCACTTGGGCCAATTACTACATCTTTATTTTCTGATTCACCTGATTCAGGTATAAATTTAGTTTCATTTTCTTCTAGTGTTTCCTCAGTAATAATCTCATGTGTTGAGTTTTCTAAAAAGCTAGTCTCAGTTGTCGCAAGGACTGTGATCCCAACGCTAAATTGTGAAACTAGAATAATCATTAAAGCTATAATCGTTATTTTTTTATTCTTCATTGGTTTCACCTGCCTTTCTTTGTTTTACTTGATACATAAAGTATATCTAAATTTTCTTTTTATTTTTTTTGTTATTTGTCATTTGAACCGACATTTTCATTTATTATTTTTACAAAATTATTATATGAGGTTATTCCGTCTATTTACATGTATAATATACCATGTTATCTATACATATGTTTCATTTAACTATTAAACTTGTTCATTTATACTTTTTAAGGCACGTTTATTAATTTATCACACAACAGCTGTCATTAAAAATAAAAAAAGACCTTCTTATAAAAAAATAAGAAAGTCTTTTGGCTTATTCATATAAATCTAATTCATATAACTCTTTAAACTTAGCATTATTAGCTAGTAGTTCTTTAGGACTACCTTCCATACTAATTTCGCCATCTTCTAAGAAGATAATACGATCTGCATAGCGAGTACCAACTAAATGGTGAGTTATCCATAAAACTGTTTTGCCTTTTAATACCTCAAAAACGGTTGTTAATAATTGTTTTTCGGTTAAAGGATCTAATCCAATAGTTGGTTCATCAATAATAATAATCGGCACATCTTGTAGCAAAATACGTGCTAAGGCTATCCGTTGTTGCTCTCCACCAGAGAATCGTTTACCACTTTCTTCTACTATAGTATCTAGTCCTTGTGGTAATTTTTGAATCACTGGCCCCAATCCTGCTTGAATTGCAGCTGCTTCAACAGCTTCATCCGTTGCATTAATGTTACCTAAACGGATATTATTACGAATAGTCGTATTAAAAATATGCGGTTGTTGATTCAAGACACCTATCACTTCTGATTTTTGTCTTCCTAGCTCAATACTCTTCACATCACCAATTAAAATCTCTCCTGAATTAGGTTCCAAATCACCTCTAAGAAGTTTTGATAAAGTCGTTTTACCAACGCCACTTTTTCCTAAAACAGCTAAAACTTCTCCTTCTGGAATCACTAAATTTAGAGATTTCAATAATTGTTTTTGTTCATTACCATAACTAAAATCCACCGCTTTAAATTCAATTTGACTATTAGCTATAGTTAGCTCTTTTTCTACTACCTGCTCTTTCGACATATCTGGTAAAGTAGACAACCTTTGAACCGTATCTTCATAAAGCGGTAATTCTTTAAGAGAATCGGTTACAGGAGCAAACGCATCAATTAACGGGAAGAATGCTAACACAAAAGCTGCAATCCAGTTACGTGCTTCTTGTCCACCAATTTCACCAAAGTAAGTCCCTGACCAAAGGATTAAGACAATCACAATTAAGCCAAAGAAAAATTGTTTGATTAGGCCATCTCTTCGTGAGTACTGTTTCATAGCTTTATCTTCCACTCGAACTTTGGCTTCTGATTCATCATAGCCATTTAAAAATTCTTGGTAACGACCGCTGTACTGCCAATCACCAACACCTAAAACAGCATCCGTTAAATCATTATAAAGAACATGTCTTTTTGCTTTTTGACGATACACTCGCGCATTATTGACTAAGACTGATGTTAAAGGTAACACAATTAAAATCACACCGATTAAAAGTAACATAGCTAAAGCTAACGGAATTGAAAAAATTCCTAAAGCAATTACGATAAAGACATAGATTAAAATAGCCACGATTGCTGGGAAAATAGTTCTTAAATACAGATTTTGAATATGATCCACATCTTCTGCTAAAATTCCTAGTAGACTTCCCGTCTGATAATCTTCTTTTGATTTTTCAGCACGAGACTCCATTGATTGATACAATTTCAACCGAATATCTGATGTCATCTTTAATACCCAGTTATGACTACCTAAACGTTCAGCATAGCGTAAGCTGGGTCTTGCGATACCAAAACCACGTGTTAAAACAATAGGCACATAAACCATTAAAATATTTTCAGGTTTTGCTGCTGACTTACTAATTAACAAACCTGATGTAAACATCAAAGCTGACGCTGCAAAGAAAGTTAAAAAACCTAAAAATAAAACTAAAGCTAACAACCATTTATATTTCTTAAAAAATGGGCGTACCCAGTGATCTTCTTTTGAAAGTAATACATGTTTCTTTTCCATATTACTCTCCTTTCAGTTGCTCTACAAAACGATTGTAGGCCCCATTGTTTTCTCTTAACTCTTGATAAGTCCCTTGCTCAACAATAGAACCATTTTCCATGACAATGATGTAATCCATCTCTTTCATCCAATGAAGTCTATGTGTCGCAAAAAATACTAAATGATTATCAAATAATGGTAACATAGTGGCTTTTAACTCTGCTTCTGTCTCTACGTCCAAATGAGCTGTTGGTTCATCAAATAATAGAATTTGACGACCTTGGTCTAAGAAGGCTCTTGCAATAGCAACTCGTTGTAATTGTCCGCCACTTAAGCTATGACCGCCATCTCCGATAATTGTTTCTAAACCTTCTGGTAACTCTTGAACGACTTCTAAAAGACCTGATTTTTCAACAGCTAATAATATACTAGTTTCATCTACATCTGGTTGGTAAAAACTAATATTTTCTTTAATCGATGCATGGAAAATATAAGGATCTTGAGGAACGTAGAGCAATTGGTCTTGCCAACTATCAACTCTTAAATGACTGAAAGCTTCTTCATTAATCTGAATACTTTCTTCCTTAGCTTCTAAAAAGCCACCTAGTAATTTAATTAAAGTTGATTTTCCTGAACCTGATAAACCGACAACACCAATTTTTCCGTAACCTTGCCAATTAAAATTAATATTCTCTAAGGTGTTTTCTGACGCTGCTTCGTCATACATAAGAGATAGATTCTCAATAGTTAACTTATCTTCTTTACTCCAAGTATTTAAAACAACTGGCTTACTTTCAGAGAATTCTTTTTTATCTAAGATAGCAAAAATAGATTTTAAGGTATTACCACCATCTAAAGTAGCATGATAATCACTTGAGAAATCTCTTAAAGGTAAAAAGAAATCAGGTGCTAAGACTAGAGTTGTTAACGCTGGAAACAGTAACATATGACCATTCATCAATTTAAAACCTAAAAAGACAGCCACAATAGCTACTGATAAAGTGGTAAAGAAATCTAAAGCGAATGTTGATAATATCGCTATTTTTAAGGTACTCATCGTGGCTTTACGATAATCTTCACTGATGCCGTACACATTTTTTTCATATTTTTTACTCAAACCTAAAAAGTTCAAAGTTTGAAGTCCTCTTAAAGAATCTAAAAAGTGATTACTTAATAATTGATAGCCTTCATACTGACGATCAGCTTTGGCTTTAGCGGCATATCCTAAAATCACCATAAAAATAATAATAATAGGAAAAACAAGTAACAAAATAATTCCTGAACGAATATCTTGAGTTAACACAAATAAAAAAATCACCCATGGAACAATCATCATATTCGTGATTTTAGGTAAGATTAAAGTCAAATAATTTTCAATTTGAGAGACACCTTCAATGGCCATTGTTACCATATTTCCAGTTCCTTCTTTTTGGACAAAGTTAGGTCCTAAACGAAAGACTTTATCTAATAACTGCTTGCGGACAATTTGAGATTGTTCATAAGCATAATTATCTAAATAACGATCTCTAAAAAAGATTAAAACTTGGCGTAACATAAAACAAATAAAAAAAGCACCCATACGAGTGTATTGAGCTGATAGTGGCTCACCACCCCATAGTTCACTAATAGCAAAAGATAAAAAATAAGCTTGGCCAATAATCAATAAGGCTTGCAGGACACCTAGTCCTGCAAGCCCTATTAAGACTGGCCTAATTTTTTCAATTCGAAATAAATTCTTATCAATCAAACTAGGTACGTCTCCTTTATGATTTAGTAATTGTCTAAAACATCAATTGAAACACGTTTACTAAATTGTTTGTATGTCCATGAAACATAGAATAAAACAACTGGTAATAAACAAACAGTAACGATTGTCATTACTTTTAATGTGTAAGGTGTACTTGATGCATTTTCAATTAATAAATGGAATGCTGAATCTTGAGCAATCATTACTCGAGGGAATAATCCGTTAAATAAGAAGGCTACTAAGCCAACAAAGATTAAACCAGTTGAAATAAATGAAAATCCTTCTTTATCTTTGTAAGTTCCATAAGCTGCCATTACAGCAAATAAAACAATTGCTACTAAGATAATTAATGAAGAAACCATTCTTTCTTTAAAGAAATCTGTATCAATAAATGATAATACGGCAAATGCAACTAAACCAACAAACAATACTGGGTAAAGTTTTTTAGCTTGAGCGTTTGCACGCTCTCTAATTTTTCCGTCAGTTTTTAGACGTAAGTAGTTTAAACCATGTAAGTAAGAAATTAACGTTACCGCAACTCCACCTACAATAGAATAAATATTAACATAATCAGTAAATGTTGCGTTCATTACGTTTTTAGTTTCATCTAATGGCATACCACGCACTAAGTCCACAAACATCATTCCTAAGAAGAAAGCTGTTAAGAAACTACCAATACATAGTGTCCATTCCCATAGATTACGTTCACGAGCTGTTTCAGAACTTGATCTAAATTTAAATGAAACCCCACGGATAATTAATCCCACTAAAACTAAGATTAAAATGTTATAAAAACCACTAAATAATGAAGCATACCATTCTGGGAATGAAGCAAACATTGCTCCCCCAGCTGTAATTAACCATACTTGGTTGGTTTCCCAAATCGGTCCAATTGTATTAATTACTTGGTCACGTTCACGTTTGTTACGTGCCAATGTTTTCATTGCCATCCCTACACCAAAGTCAAATCCTTCTAAAAAGAAGAAACCTGTGAAAAGAACTCCAATGATTAAGAACCATAAAAGTTGTAAAGTACTCATCTTAGAAGGCCTCCTTTGCAAAAGGATCAATAGCTTCTTTACGTGCTTCTGAAGGACTTACATAGTAAGGACCTTTTTTCAGGTAACGTTTTGAGTAAACTACCATAACCATTCCTAAGAATAGGAATAAACAGAAGTAAACAATATTACTAAATAATAATGAACCTGTTGTTACTCCAGGAGAGACACTATCTGCAATCGTGAATAATCCGTAAACTGTCCAAGGTGCACGTCCCATCTCTGTAATAATCCAACCTGTTGAGTTTGAAATGAATGGGAAAGCAATCCCAGCTGTGAATAGCCACAGTAACCATTTCATATTCATAATTGAATCTTTACGTAACAACCATAATCCTACAATAGCCATTAACGCCATTAATGTACCAAAACCAGCCATAAATCTAAATGACCAGAATAATGTTTTAACGGGTAAGTAATAGTCCATATCTTCTCCAAATTGAGCGTCATGCTCTTTATGAAGATCGTCATTAACTGAGTTCATTCCTTGATAGCTATCTTGTCCACCTAAGATACTTAACATAGCTGGAACTGAGATATGCCATTTAACATCTTTGTTCTCAGTATCAATCCCTGCAACAATTGTCCAAGGTGCTTTACTGCCTTCAGTATCATCATAGATACCTTCCATTGCAGCAAATTTCATTGGGTGATCAGCTGCTACAGCATTCATCTGTGCATGACCTGCTCCCATTGTTAAAACTGAACCAATTAGTCCAATAATCAATCCAAAACGCATTGATTTTTTAAAGAATTCCGTATCTTCTTTACGTAATAATTTCCAAGCTGAACAGCCTGCAATCACAAATCCACCTGTTAAAATTGCTCCGAATAATACGTGAGGTAATTGTAACCATAATTGATGGTTTTGTAATAAGCCGAAGAAACTTGTTAATTCAGCTCTTCCTGAAGCTTCGTTAATGTTGAAGGCTACAGGATTTTGCATAAAGGCATTAGCTGATAGTATCCATAAAGCTGATAACATTGTACCGATTGATACTAACCAAATGAATGCTAAATGTAGTCCTTTACTAAATTTGTCCCATCCAAAAATCCACAAACCAATAAAGGTTGATTCCATGAAGAAGGCTAATAAGGCTTCCACAGCTAGTGGTGCACCAAAAATGTCTCCCATGAATCGTGAATATTCTGACCAGTTCATACCGAATTGAAATTCTTGAATAATACCAGTAACTGCTCCTACTGCAAAACTAAGTAGGAAAATATTTCCCCAAAACTTCGCCATATCTTTATAAATTTTATCTTTTTTAACAACATACATTGTTTCTAAGATAGCTATAGCAAATGCCATACCAATTGATAAAGGTACAAAGAAGAAGTGGAAAACGGTTGTCATACCAAACTGCGTTCTTGCCAGCGTCAATAAATCCATGATTTATATCCTCCCCTTTTTATAATTTAATCACAATCAATTATACCCCATACAAATAAGACTTTCAAAGTAAATTTGAAAGTCTTATTAAATAATAACAATTCTTATCTGTTATCTCATGGTCACAAATTCTTCTGCTCCAGTTGGATGAATCGCTACTGTATTGTCAAAATCTTCCTTCGTAGCGCCCATCTTTATTGCTACAGCAAAGCCTTGGAGCATTTCATCAACACCGACTCCAACACCATGAAGTCCCACAATTTTTTCATTTTCTCCCACACAAACTAATTTCATATAACACTTTTCTTTATAATCTGTTATTGCATATTGCATAGGATTAAATGTTGATGTATAAATTTTAATGTTATCGTTCATAAAATTGTCTCGTGCTTCTTTTTCAGTTAAACCAACTGTTCCAATAGTTGGATGAGAAAAGACAACTGTTGGAATAGTATTATAGTCTAAATGGGCATTAGTTTTGTTATTAAATAAGCGTTCTGATAATCTTCTTCCAGCTGCGATTGCCACTGGCGTTAAGTTAACTTTATCAATGACATCTCCTACAGCATAGATACCTGGTGTCGATGTCTTCTGGAATTTATCCACTTGGATAGCTCCCCATTGGTTTACTTCAACTCCAGCTTTTTCTAATTGAATATGACGAGAGTTAGGTGTTCTACCAATTGCCCAAATAATTTCTTCTGCAACAATCGAAGTACCATTTTCAAATACGAGTTCATATCCTTCAGCTACTTGTTTCACTTCTTTTGGTACAGAATGTGAATGAAGATTGATTCCTTGATTTTTGTAACTTGTCATCAATCCTTCAATGACTAACTCATCAAATTCACGTAAGAAGGTTTCTTTTCTAAAAGCTAGATGGGTTTCAGTACCCAGACCATGTAAAACACCTGCAATTTCAACTGCAATGTATCCGGCTCCTACAACTACTACTGATTTTGGTTGTTCAGTTAAAGCAAAAAAGCCATCTGAATCAATGCCGTATTCACTTCCTGGAATATCAGGACGAACTGTTTTTCCACCTGTTGCTATTAAAATATGAGGGGCAGTATAAGAAGTACCATTAACTTCAACTGTTTGACTATCAACAAAAGTCCCGTAACCATTAACAACTGTTACGCCATTTCCGGCCAAACCTTTCATATACAAACCATGTAGACGCTCAATATAAGTCTCACGATTTTCCACCAAACGAGAAAAATCAAAATCATCAATTGTTACATCAAAGCCATATTCTTTTGCTTGTTTTAACATAGTCGTTCTCATCTCTGAAGCTGACCACATCACTTTTTTAGGAACACATCCCACATTGACACAAGTTCCACCAATATGATTTCCTTCAATTAATAATACTTTAGCGCCATGCATCCCAGCACGATTGGCAGAGGCGATACCACCACTACCTCCACCAATAACGATATAATCAAATTGTTCCATAATTTCCACCCTTATTTTCTTTTTCTTATCATATCTCCTGGTTTAACGGGTGACTCAACTGGCATTTTAACAATCATCATAGCATTTGGAGCCTTTTCAATCTCTTCATCTTCTTCATTCCACATTTTTGTAATGGTTTGATGACTATGAGTAAATCCTGGTCCATAAAATTCAATTTCATCATTTAATCTAAAATGATTACGTTGTCTGATAGTTGCTATTTTTGTTGCTTCATCATAGCTAAGTACTTCTCCGATAAATTTAAACACAGGAATTTTTCTTCTTTTACCAAATAGTTGTTCTTCTTCTGTTGGTGTGTGGTAATAAAATCCAGTCGATAACTCTCGTTGAGCTACTTTCCATAATTCATCAATCCACTCCTGTTTACAGACATAATTTTCCGGGTCTTCCATATAGCTATCCACTGCTTTTTTGTAAACATTAGATACAGTAGACACATAATGAATTGACTTCATTCGTCCCTCAATCTTTAGACTATCCACACCATTCTGAACTAAATCAGGAATATGCTCAATCATCGACATGTCAACAGCACTCATTGAAAATGGTTCTTCTACTTCACCTTTATCAGTCAAACTACGACGTTCTTCACCAAAAGGCATATCAAACAAATCATATTTCCAACGACAAGATTGTGAACAACCACCACGGTTAGCATCACGATGAGACATATGATTAGATAAAGTACAACGACCAGAATAAGAAATACACATCGCTCCATGAATAAAAGCTTCAATCTCTACATCTGTATTCTCACGAATCGTTTTAACTTCATCCATTGAAACTTCTCGACCTAATACAACACGCTCCAAACCTTCATTTTTCCAAAACTCTAAAGTTTCAAAGTTAGTTGCTGAAGATTGTGTTGATAGATGCACGGGTAAACCAGGTGCTTCTGTAATACAGATTTCAATTAAAGCTGGGTCAGATACGATTACCGCACTAATTCCCACATCTCTTAGCTCTCTGAAAAATTCTCCTGCTCCTTTAGCGTCAAACTCATGAGTTACCATATTAGCCGCTACATAAACTTTAGCATCATGTTCTTTCGCAAAAGCCACGCCTTCTGCCATTTCTTCATAAGAAAAGTTACCAGCTCGACTTCTAAGTCCGTACGCGTTTCCGCCAATGTAGACAGCATCTGCTCCATAAGTAATAGCTACTTTTAGTTTTTCTAAAGTTCCAGCAGGTGCTAGCACCTCGGGTCGTTTTAATTTAGTTTTAGTCATATTCTTTTACTCCTTACCTAATATCATCTGGATTTAAATAATAAAATCCTGTGTCTAGTTCACGTGTTTTGGGATGAGCTGCTTTTACTAAATCATTTAATTTAGTCGCTTCTTCTTCATTCCAATTACCTGATTCAATTAATTCTTTCGCTTTAATAAAATAAGAAACAATCGTCACATAAGAATCTCCTGGTGTATAAATCCCATCTAATTTCCAATGTGTTAAACCAATTTTGTTAAGTTCCTCTAATTCCATACATAAGTTCACATCATTTGTTGCAAATATATGAGTCCCATGTTCATCTTCATATATTGAATAATGAGTTTCTGTTTCCTTAGGTTCTGAAATAAAGAGATTTCGGCTCTTACTTGTTTTCTCATCTAATTTTGTAAAATTTAAATAGTTTTGAACTAAAGGACGTTTAGATTGATGGATACAAGTTGCCCCATAAACTAACATCTCTCCAAAAATAGTTAAATTATCAGCTAATACTTTTAATTCTTCATAAGGTATTTCTCGTGCTAAGACTGCTCCTACTGCTCCACGGTCACCCCAAAAATTGATTTGGCGTGAACTCGTGACCATTGTAGCTGCATCATAAATAAAAGGTAAGGCATAATTATCTCTACGTAAAACATGAATAACTCCCGGATCACCAACGACGATTTCATCCACTTGAATGGACTCTAAAAAATCAAGATACTCAGGTATTAAAGTCATTTTTTCAGGATGCATAATCGCATTCACTGCAATACGAGCTTTTTTCCCTTTCTCATGAGCTAATTGTACTAATTCCTTTATTTCTTCTCTAGTAAAATGCTTTGGTAGACGTAAGCCAAATTGGCTATCGCCAAAATACAAACAGTCTATATCTAATTCTAATAATGCTTTAGCTTGTGTTATCGACTCTACTGTCGTTGTTATTTCAATCATTTTAAGCTTCTCCTTCATTTTCTAATCAAGGTTATCCTACCACAGCTCAATAAGATTGACAATAACATCACAAGTTTAATAATAGTAAGTTAAATAACATCATGCTTATAAATAAAGAAAGACTAGCCATTAATAGCTAGTCTTCTCTTAAATATTAATTGAATTAAATATAGTTTGTGATATTACTACTTATTTTTTTGTGCTAGGAGTCACTTTAACTTGGATTTCTCCCTTAGCAGCTCCTACAACCACTTTACTATTAGGTGTTATTTCACCTAACAACAACATATCACTTAAACGGTCTTCTACTTCTTTTTGTAAAGCACGTCTAATCGGTCTTGCTCCGTACTCTGGGTCAAATCCAGCTTTACTCACGACTTCAATAGCTGCTGGTGTTAATTTCAAATCAATTGCTTGATTCTTTAATCGCTCTACAATAGATTGACTCATAATCTTCACAATACTATTTAACTCTGTTTTTGATAATGGATGGAATACTAACATTTCGTCCACACGGTTTAAAAACTCTGGTCTAAAACGTTTCTTAAGTTCTTCCAAGACACGAGATTTCATGGCATCGTAATTTTTTGATGCGTCTTTTGCTGCAAATCCAACTGTCTTCTCGTCTCTTAATGCTGTCGCACCAATATTAGATGTCATAATTAGAATCGTGTTTTTAAAGTTAACTTTGCGTCCTTTAGAATCTGTTAAGTGACCATCATCTAACACTTGAAGTAAAATGTTAAAGACATCTGGATGAGCCTTTTCCACCTCATCTAACAAAATAACAGAATAAGGTTTCTGACGGATTCTTTCAGTTAATTGTCCGCCTTCATCATAACCAACATATCCTGGAGGAGAACCAACTAAACGACTTGTGCTATGTTTTTCCATAAACTCTGACATATCAATTCGAATCAATGCTTCTTCTGAACCAAACATAGTCGCAGCTAATGTTTTCGCTAATTCGGTTTTTCCGACTCCTGTTGGTCCTAAAAACATAAATGAACCAATTGGACGATTAGGATCACTTAAACCACTACGAGAACGTCTAATGGCTTTAGAGATTGCTTTAACCGCTTCGTCTTGTCCAACTACACGTTTATGTAATACTTTTTCAAGCTCAAGTAAACGTTCAGTTTCTTTTTTCTCTAGTTGATCTAATGGAATCCCTGTCCACTGAGCAACTACAGATATAATAGCTGTTTCACTTACTTCTGTTTGATAAACGCCTTCCAATTCTTGCTCTTTCATTCTAAGTGTTTCTAAGCGCTTAACAGCTCGTTGTTCTTTTTTACGTAAATCAGCAGCCTTTTCAAAATCTTGTGCTAAAATTGCAGCTTCTTTATCTAAAATCAAATCATCTAATTTGTTTTGCTGTAAGACTAATGGAGATGGTTTATTTGCCATTTCAAGTCTTGCACGAGCAGCAGACTCATCAATTAAATCAATCGCTTTGTCTGGCAATTGACGATCACTAATATAACGAGTAGATAGGTTTACAGCCGCATTAACTGCTTCATCTGTGATTTTTACTTTATGATATTCTTCATAGCGTCCACGTAAACCAAGTAAGATAGCTTCAGCTTCTTCTGGAGTTGGCTCATCTACTTGAATCTTCGCAAAACGTCGCTCTAAAGCAGAATCTTTTTCAATGTATTTTTGATACTCATCTAAAGTTGTAGCACCTATTGTTTGAAGTTCACCACGAGCAAGCGCTGGTTTTAAAATATTTGAGGCATCAATTGCACCTTCCGCTCCACCTGCTCCAATCAATGTATGTAACTCATCAATGAACAAAATAACATTGCCATCACGATAAATTTCATCAACAACTTTTTTTAATCTATCCTCAAATTCACCACGGTATTTAGTTCCTGCTACAACGGCTCCCATATCTAACATCATTAGTCGTTTACCAAGCATTTCTTTCGGAACTAAACCATTAATAATACGTTGAGCTAATCCTTCAGCAATAGCTGTTTTCCCCACACCTGGTTCGCCAACTAATACAGGATTATTTTTAGTTCTACGGCTCAATACTTGAATAAGTCTCTGTACTTCTTTTTCTCTTCCAAGTAATGGATCTAATTTTTTTTCTTTTGCTAATTGTGTTAAATCACGTGCTAAAGAGTCTAAAGTCGGCGTTCCTTCTTCTTGTCCTTTGGCTTGTTGGCTCCCCTGTTTTCTCTGAGCCTGCTTATTGTTTGAATCTAATATACCAATCTTTTTATACACTAGATTTTTAATTTTTGATAAACTCAGGTCTAAATTCGTTAAAATTCTAGCACCCAATACTTCTTCGTCTCTGATTAAAGCTAATAACAAATGTTCAGTTCCAATGCTTGGTGCATGAACTCTCTTAGCCTCAATAGACGCATTATTTAAAATTTCTTTCGTTCTTGGAGAATAAGGTAATAATTCATCTACTTTCGATTTACGCTTACCATATTCAATCATATGCTCTATTTCTTCAATTACTTGTTGCTCTTCAATGTCTAAGCTGCGTAAAACTTTACCAGCAATACCTCTAGATTCTTCAAGCAATCCTAATAATAAGTGTTCAGAACCAACTGCATCCTGCTGAAAATATTTAGCGTGTTTTTGAGCAAGCTCCAACGCATTTTTTGATCTACCTGTAAATAATTCACTCATTCAAGTCACTCCTTCTCTTCATACGTCAATCGTTCTAAAAGCTCTAACATCATATGAGCACGTAAACGATTATTATCTGAAATACTCATAATGCTTTTATTTCCCAATAAAGTTTTTATTAGTTTCAATTCTCTTAAATCAATAAATTCATTCATAAATAACTGTTCCAAAATCGCAAAAGCATCACTTTCAGTTAGTGACTCTTCAATTGATTTTGCAAGATGAAGTAAATAGCTACTATTTTCCATTAAATTAATTTTAACGATTCTAATATAACCTCCACCACCACGTTTACTTTCCACTTTGTAACCTTGTGGAACTGTAAATCGTGTTTTAATAACATAATTAATCTGAGAAGGCACACATTCAAATAAATCAGCCATTTCAGAACGACGAATTTCAATTTCTTGATTTCGTTCCAATATTTCTTTTAAATAAGATTCAATCAAATCTGACATATTACGATTGTCCATTAAGAACACCACCTTTTCATTTATGATTGACTATCTCTGACCTTAATTATACAAAAGTATCACAAAATAATACATCAATACGCCTAAAATAATAAGAAAATAAAAAATGACTCAGAACTTTTATGTTCTAAGTCATTTTTTTACTGTTTAATCATATGCCGAGGACCGGAATCGAACCGGTACGGAGAAAACTCTCCGCAGGATTTTAAGTCCTGTGCGTCTGCCAGTTCCGCCACCCCGGCTGGAACTTAAAAAGCGGAAGACGGGGTTCGAACCCGCGACCCCCACCTTGGCAAGGTGATGTTCTACCACTGAACTACTTCCGCTTAAAGAAGTGCCGGCTAAAGGACTTGAACCCTCGACCCTCTGATTACAAATCAGATGCTCTACCAACTGAGCTAAGCCGGCGCGTTTATTTCAAATGACCCGTACTGGGCTCGAACCAGTGACCCTCTGATTAAAAGTCAGATGCTCTACCAACTGAGCTAACGAGTCGTCATTTAAATGGAGGTTAACGGGATCGAACCGCTGACCCCCTGCTTGTAAGGCAGGTGCTCTCCCAGCTGAGCTAAACCTCCGGTTTAACGCAAAAAGCATGGCGACGTCCTACTCTCACAAAGGGAAACCCTTCACTACCATCGGCGCTAAGAAGCTTAACTTCTGTGTTCGGCATGGGAACAGGTGTATCCTTCTTGCCATCGTCACCACACTTGCGTGCGTTTATTTAATTGAGTGATTATCCACTCAAAACTGGATGTTTTTAGTTAGACTACATTATTTTCTTTCACCGGTTTTTCTTTGGTTAAGTCCTCGACCGATTAGTACTAGTCCGCTCCGTACATCACTGCACTTCCACTTCTAGCCTATCTACCTGATCATCTTTCAGGGGTCTTACTTTCTTAAAGAAAT
>NZ_JBMEAO010000023.1:0-38547 GCF_048815235.1 Vagococcus fluvialis | reverse complement strand
TATGACATGTGGTGTCCTCCTTAGATTGTTCTTTCGCAATTTCATTCTAACGGATATCACATGTTTTTTTGTATAAAAAAACTGTTGATAGTTTTAAACTACCAACAGTAGAAATTATAGAGCCTTTAAAAAGTTATTCATTTCTTCTTCCGGTATCATTTGAGAATTATACATGTCTTTTATTTTAGAAATAGCTTCACTTTTAGCAGTTTCTATATTGAATTCGCTTGCACTTTGAGTTTTTTCAGTTTTTACTACACCAATATCTGTATTTTTTCTTTCTTCAGCATTAACATATGTTCCAACTAATAATGTTGTTAGCAACAACCCCGTAAACAATAATTTTTTCTTCATAATAATCCTCCTTTTTGTAACGTTTGTAATAATTGTAACACAAAAGAAATAAAAGTCAATTATTTTTAATATTCGATTTAGTTGTACTGAATTTTTTTACTGATAAATTGTTAATGCATTCTTCAATTATTAACTTATTAAATGTGATTTATGTTAACTCTGACATTTCTAAGAGAAAATCATAGATAATTACTTTAGAAAATATTTAAATCCCTTAGAAAGTTTTTCTGAGGGATTTTTAGTTTGTAATAATATCAGGTTATGTTAAGTAATCAGTTAAGTAACTATTTTTAGTTCAGGCTCATTCTTGGTTACTACTGAAATGATATTCATTCTATTTTTATCTATTTCTAACTCTATTTTTAAAAATTCCTGTAATAAATCATTGAGAACAGTGATAATAGAAGTATCAATAAATATTGGAGGAGTGAGTAAAATGAGTGAGTCTATTTTATCAATAAAACTTAAAGAGTATAGAATTGCTAACTCTCTTACCCAACAAGAGTTAGCCGAAATACTAGATGTTAGCGATAAAAGTATTTCTAAATGGGAGTTAGGGAATACGTATCCTAGTAAAAAGAATATTATCAAAATATCGGAACTCTTAGATATTTCGATGGAGCTTTTATTATTAGAAGAGGTAGTGGAAGAAAAGCAAAAAGAAAATAGTATTACCAAGTATTTAATACCTGTATTAATTGCCGCAGTGTTTGTTATGACTGTCTTTAATTTTTTAAGTCTACAAACAATTAAACAACAAAATAGTGAATTAGCATTGAAAGAGAAAAAAATTGAGCAACAACAAATAGAGTTAGATAAATTATATGATTATACAGTGACACTGGTGTTAGCACCTAAAACGCCTTATACTGATTTTAAAGAATATCTTGAAAAGGAATTTAACATTAAGGATGAGATACACGTCATGAATGAATCAGATTACATAATAATATCTTTTAGTATGCAGGCTCACAATAATGGTGAAATGGAGTTTCTTTTTCAAGAAATTAAGAGAGAAGCGCCTGGTTTAACGAATTCAGAATATCATTCAGTACCTTAATAAAGGAGATGATATAGATTGGAAAAATTAATACTCAAAGTAACGATTGATAGACCAATTGGTTATGTTGACGATTTTGGCAATACATATCCTGTTAATTATGGCTTTATCTCTAGAATAATCGGTGGAGATGGAGAAGAACAAGATGCTTACATCATTTCAAGAAATCCATTACCGCCATTAGAAATTTTTGTAGGAGAATTAATCGCCATTATTCACCGAAAAGATGATGTTGAAACCAAGTGGGTGGTATCAGACATAGGTGAGTCATTCTCCCTTGATGAAATTAAAGAGCAAGTTTATTTTATAGAACAGTACTTTGATTCATCTATAGAATTAGTCGTTTAATAATAAAAAGTAAGGTGATGAAATGACAAAAGAAAAGCAGAACATACTTATTCGAAAAATGGAGTTACAAGATGTTCCTCGAATTTCCAAAATGTTTGTAGAACAAGGATGGGCTCCGCGTGATATGGTTTTAGAAAACTATATCAACGAGCAAAATGAGGGTATCAGAATTGGTTTTGTAGCGGAGATAGAAAACCAAATTGCAGGATACGTTACGCTGATGGTATTAGCCAAACATGGCCCGTTTGCTAATATTTATCCTGAGGTTTCAGATTTTAATGTTTTTGAAAAATATCAAAAATTAGGAATAGGCAATCAATTATTAGATGAAGTGGAAAAAGAAGCGAAGACAATATCAGAAGTAATCACACTTGGTGTGGGACTACATAAAGGGTATGGACCAGCTCAAAGAATATACGTGAAAAGAGGATACATACCAGATGGAACAGGTGTCTGGTATCAAAATAAAAATATCGATAATAATGAATCATGCTTTAATGATGATGATTTAGCGTTATATCTTTCTAAAAAATTAAATTAATCATAATAGATTTATGATAAAAAATAGGGGATGATTTTTATGGATAAAGAAGATGTATCTGCTTATGTGGAACTTGCTATGAAAAATCTCTTTTTTGCAAAATTTCAAAGAGAAAATGTGATTAGTGAGGTTGAGCGTTTAATTAAGACAAAAGATATTGATGAGATAAAGAAATTATTGGATAAGTAGAAATCTCCCAGGCGTTGTCTGGGAGATTTAAATATTTATCTATAAATTCTGAATATCTCTAACAATAATACTTGTTTCAGTTCTTTCAATAATCCAAATATCCTTGAATGAGATTGGTTTTATTTCTCCTTGAGGTGGAACACCATTTTCTTCAAAATAATCAATAATTGTTCCTTCAAAAAGAATCTCTTTCATATTTTTATTCTGACTTGCACGTGACACCTTAACTTTGTCAATTTGAATATCAGTGAGAACATTTCTTTTATTAACTCGTTTATACTCAGCTAACTTTTGCTGAAAATCTTCATAGAGCGTTGGATCCATCCGCTCTTTAACGTCAATCATATCCCCGTAAGACCATGCTGATTGAATATTCATAAAAAGTACTCGGTATTCCCATTTCTCTAAGTTATCAATGTCGGTATATAGGGCATTTTCTTTCATATTAGAAAAAAATCTTTTGATTAGAAGGAAGGGCATTAATAAAATAGTAAGAACGAATTTCATTATGCTGTTATCAGAACTGCTTGAGCTACTACCACCAGTATTCCCACCACCTCCAGCACGAGCGTCTACTAGTATGGGATAAAAATTATAAATAATAATAATTATTGCCAAGCATAACAAAACATTTAGAGCTATTTTTAATATCTTTTTATTCATTTATTTATACCAAACATATTCTAAGAATAGTTCCTAACTTTATTTTTTAATAAAGTATATCATATGTTATAAAATTATTGTTATGTGATATATAATATGCTAACAGTCAAGTTACTTTGGGTTTATTGATAACTATCATTTATTTTTTCTAATAAATAATGTAATGAATTAAAAAATTAGAGGAATACTAATCAATTTACCTCCATAACATAAAGGAGATTTATTATGCAAAATATAATTTTGGTACAACACTCTCAATCAGAACATCATATAAACAATATGTCAGGTGGTTGGACAGATTCTAAATTGACCGAGTTAGGTAAAGAGCAAGCTTTAAAAATAGGAATAAGCTTACAAAGCATGGTTGAAAAAAATAAAGAATCTGTATTGTATTCTTCAGATTTACTAAGAGCTTCTCAAACAGCTGATATACTTGGCGAGCAACTGAATTTAAAGGTACATCTTGACCAAGGATTAAGAGAATTAAACACTGGAATTGCTACAGGACAAACAAAAGAGTGGGCAAAAAAGCATAGAAACCCAATGAAAGATAATCAATTTACTATTGACTATCGTTTATTTGATAAAGGGGAGAGTTGGCGAGAATTTTATAACCGAGTTTCGATGACTATGAATGACATTTTAAAGAATGACCAAGGTAAGCAGGTCATCATCGTTACCCATGGAGGAGCAGTAGGTTATATTGTGGCTTGGTGGTTACAATTTGAGCCAGAGATGTTACATAATGCTTATTTCCAATCTGATGTAGGTAGTATTACAAGATTAAGTGAAAATAATTTTAATCAACGTGTTTTAACTGTATTTAATGATGTATCTCATTTATAAAAGCTCTCAAAACTATTTTGTTTTGAGAGCTTTATTTTCTTTTTGGTAATGGGCCAAAACAAGCTGGACCATTTGACTGTAATCATTAATCCCATTTTTTTGTTTGTTGGATTTTAAATAAAGATCATTGGCTTGATTAGAGATTTTTTGTAAGAGCCCTTTATTATCTTCAAGATATGCTTCATAAGAATTAAAATCATATTTGAGATCTTCTGACAAAAGGCTAACCACGTTATTGTATTTATTTATATCCTCTTTTTCTAAAATAGCAATACCTTGATGAAAAGCTAAAAAATTACCGCTATATCTTAATGATTTATTATCGGAGTTGATACATGCCAGATAAGCAATAAAGTGAGCCTCGTCTTCTCTCATAAAACCAGCTTGGTGAGCTAATTCATGAATCATCGTTGCAGGTATTAAATAATTCGGTATGTCAGTATTTATATTCGATTCAAAGGTAAAAGGAAAAAATATACCACCAATCCCTGCTTTAGAAAATAACTTAGAAGATATTAAAGGTTTAGGGGTAGAATAGGTTATTTGATTAAACATAGGATACTCTGTAGATAAATTTTCTATGGCTTTAATGGATTCATCACCATAGAACGAAAAAAAATCTTGTTTGTCTTCATAATTAAACTCTTGATAGTTATCGTTTAGCTTATCGGCTAAGTCTAGGAGTAGGTTTTCTAAGTCATTAAGAGAGTTATCATTAGTTTTTTGGACTTGGTAATTAGCTGAATAACTAAAAGGATAACGATAATAATTTAGCCCACAAGTTAATGTAAAGAGAAAGTAAATCATACAGATGATAGAAATTAGATTCACGATGAATTGACTAAGCATCAATTTTCTATTTTTAGTTGCGTCTTTCTTTTTATTAAAGAAAGAAATGATAACAAACACAAGAAAACAAATAATTGTAACGATAAGAATTTCAAAAAAAGAAAATGGTAGTAAAGAAGGAATAAAGCCAATAATTGATTTAATTTTCGGGTATAAAAAGAGACTGTAAAAAGATTCAGTCCAATGAGGATGACCCGCAGCATACTGACTTAATATAAAAGAACATACAGCCAAAATTAAGGGGAGGATAAATCGTTTTCTGTAGAATGGGTATTTATAATTAACTTTTTCCATTAGTATGTCCCCTTTTAGTTGATGTCATTATCATAACACGTATTCTGTGCTGATTTTTTGAATCAATTAAAATAGTTTAGAAAAAGTATGTAGCAACCATAAATGCTATAATTAGTTTAAAAGGAATGATCAAATTGCTTATCTACCGAATGCTTTCTGAAAAAGAATGGAACGAAAATAAAAATAAACAAATATACGAACCTGAGGAATTAGTAAGAGATGGATTTATCCATTTTTCTTTTAAAAATCAATTAATTGATGTAGCGAATGCAGTATATCAAAAGTATGAAAAACTAATTGTTTTAGAAGTTAATGCTGAAAAATTAACACATCCAGAATCTTTGAAAATAGAAGATTTGTATCATTACGGTGTAGATTATCCTCATCTGTATAGTCCGTTAAATCTATCTGCAATTGTTGCCCAATTTGAAATGGTGCATTTAGAAACAGGATTTCAATTCAATTTAGGTTAGAAAAGTTAGCGTCATAACTTAAAAAGGTAAAGGATTTGGAACAACTTTTTATTTAGTAAGAGTTTCTTTGAAAATGCTAAATCATTTACAACTATTTAAAATCAAATGATAGGAGAAGAGAGTATGTTTGAAGATGATAGTTTAGAAGTAAAAATTGATATGGGGAATAAAAATTTTGTTGAATACAGTATAAGTACTTTTTTTGATTGGAAAAATATTGATGAAGCGACACTAGAAATGATTGTTGGAAAAGAAGAAGTTGAATTTAGCATATATAATCATACTAAGAGCGGTTTGTCTTATGAAGCTTTAGAATGTTTGGCTTTATTGATTGGTATGTGTACTGAAAATAATATTTCTTTTTCTATGGAAAAATTTACTAATGATAAAAGAACTATTGAGATAAAAATAATAATCACGATAGAAGATTTTGAAAGGTTAAACAACGTTAAATAAAAAAATTAAGAGAATAGTTACATGAAATGGATGAGGTAAATAAAATGACTGTTCAAACAAGTAAGACGTTAGTAATCATTAATATGATTTTAAATTTAGGGATTCCAACATTTTTTATATGGCTAGGTCTGTGTGTTCCTTATTTATCGAACAAAATAATAAAAGACATTTCAAGCAATCTTGTGGGGAGCTTGATGATATTGTGGATAATGATAATAGTTTTTTCTTTAATATTATATAAGTTGAAAAAAGTTGAAATAGATAGGCATTTAAGAAATATTTTCCTAATTATAATTTCATTATCATGTACATTATTTATTTCAACAATTATTCCATTTTTCTTTTATGTGTCATTTTCTCAAGTTCCTTAAAATTTATCCAGTTTATTAGGTATTAGAAATATTCGGATATATATGCTGAAAAAACAAAACCATGTCGTTTACATAAGAGAGAAGATACTAAGTTAGTTTAGTCATGATATAATTAGAAGAATTTAAATTATTTTGTTAAGGATGGTTGTTATGTCTATAAAACAAATTAGAATAGTAAAAATTGTCAGAATGATATTAATGTCCATTTATTTTTATTTTATATGGAGAATTCCCAAATCAGATGAACATTTTTTTATAATTGCTACAATCATTTTCTTTTGTGCGATAGCAATAGGAGAAGTCTTACCGAAAGAATACAAAGCGGGTAATACTTTTTTAGATTATAGATACAAGTGGTTGGAAGTTGCTTTAGAAATGACAACTATTTTTGTATTAGCAGGCTTGTTAATTGTTATTTATTCTTAAATAATTGTACATTATACCTATTCAATAGAGGTTGACTCAAAAGGTCAGCCTCTATTTTTGCATCCTTCTAAGCATTTTATACAGCATTACTACAGTGTTAAATAGACTCTATTTGTTGACAAATATTGTTAATCGTATTATATTCATAAAAAAAAGATACCGATTGAATGTTTTTTTGAAAGGTGCTGTGGGGGAGATTAAATTGAAAAAAAAATATACGGCGGCAGAAGTAAAAAATATGATTTTAGATAGTGCCGCTAGTTTGTTTATTGAGAAAGGGTACGAACAAACATCCATTAGTGATATCGTTTCAGGACTTGATGGTTTAACGAAAGGAGCTGTTTACCATCATTTTGAATCAAAATATCAGATTATTAGAGAACTTGCTTATCGTTTTATACCTAAGCAATCTATTTTAAATCAAATAGATACAAATACCTCCTTAACAGGTCTTCAGAAAATCCAAACACTATTAATAGAATCGATGTTTGGTGAGGAAATAATCTCATCTACTGCTTCGTCTATAAGATTACTGGAAGACTCAATCTTTACGACTATTTATCAAAAACAAATGAATGAGCATCTTGTCCCATTAATAGAAAAATATATTGAAGCAGGCAATCAGGATGGTTCTATTAATACACCTCAGCCAAAAGAGATGGCTGAAGTCGTTATTTTGTTAATTACTACTTGGTTCATTCCATCTCTATTTGAAACAACTGCAGATAATTTTTTTAATAAATTAACCACTGCTCAACTTATCTTAAATAATAGCGGTTTAGCTATTCTAAGTGATGATGTTTTACAAACTATCACAACTAACTTAATTACTAAAGGGGAATAATTATGAAAAAATTAGGGAAAATAATGGGGATTACTGTATTAATTATTTTAAGTGTCATCTTATTATTTTTTGCAGGAGTATTTATTAATAATAAAATTCAGTTAAAAAACGAAGCTAAAAAAATCATGCCAATCGAAAACTTTGTTGAAATTGACGGAAAAAAACTAAGTTACAAGGTGTCAGGAAAAGGTGATAAAATTATTGTCTTATTACCTGGATATATGACAGCTTCTCCAATTATTGATTTTAAACCATTAACTGATGAGTTGGAAAAAGATTATCAAGTAGTAACCATTGAACCTTTGGGATATGGTTTAAGTGATGATACAGATAAAAAACGTTCTGTTGAGAATCTTACTGAAGAAGTTCATAAAGTAGTCGAAGCAGAAGGGCTTAAAAATTATATTTTAATGGGACATTCTATTTTTGGCGTGTACTCACTAAATTACATCCAAACTTATCCTGATGAAGTTGAGGCATTTGTGGGAATCGATAGTAGTTTACCAGCCCAGAGTGGTGCAGACGATAATCAAGAAGGAACTATTTCGTTATTAAGTAAGTCAGGCCTTTTCCGTTTATTATCTAGTGCTAGTCCAGATATGCTTGGTACACCAGCGGGAATTGATGCTGAACTTCAAACACAATATAAATACCTTGCCTTAAGAAATATTGGATCTAACGCAACAATGAATGAAGCCAAAATAATGCCTGAAAATTTTGAAAAAACAAAAAATATGACTTATCCAAAAGAGTTACCAGTTCTCTATCTTTTAGCTTCTGAAAGTACTGATTCAGATCCAAACTGGTTAAGTATCCATGAAGAGATGGTAAAAGAAAGTAAAAAAGCTGAAATAAAAACTTTAGAAGGTACACATTATCTTCATCACACAAAAGCAAAAGAAATTACAACTGAAACTAAAAAATTTCTAGATTAGTATAATCTGATACTACGAAAATAAAATCCCCAAAACTTTCTCTATGAAAGTTTTGGGGATTTTTTATGTTAAATAGTTCTCTTTCGAAAGTGCAGAATATTAACAATATGCACCATTATGCCAAGTTAAAAATGATGATATAATAAATAAAAAGGGCTGATTACTATGCTAAATTTGTTTATGGATAATGTAGGTTTAAATTTAATATTTTTATCTATTGTTTTAGTCGGAATCATTTTGGTGGTTACTATATTTAAAATACATAGTAGAAGTACTAAAATAATTCTTGGTTTATTGGGTCTACTCACAATAATTCTAGGATTGTATGGCTTATTATTTATCATGTTCTTTGGTTACAATTCGTAATTTTTAACTTATTACAGGATAATTGTCTATATATTTTTTTAAAACTAATACAAGGGTTTAAAAATATTTACAAATTGACCAGTTTATAAATATCTTTAATAATTTTATCGATTGAGCCTTCCGTGGATATTGCAAAATGACTTCCTTTAATTATTAGAGGCTCAAAATTTTCCTTATCACTTTTTATTTTTTCCCATTCGTCGTTACTTTTTCCAAAAGGATTGTTATCTCTTATAAGGATTCGTTTTCGCATAATTTCTAAAGGAGTAGTGAGAGTGATGATAAAATCCAAATAGGGATATATTTCCTTTTGATTTTCTGTGGTACCAGCTAAAAAAATAGTTTCTTTGTTGTTTTGACTAAGATAATCAATGATTCTTTGAGTGTCCATTTTTAACGTATTATTCTTATCATCATTATAAATCCAACAATCATAATCTAAATCGATAGAAAGGTGATAGAGCTTACTTATTTCCTTTAAAATAGTAGACTTTCCCACACCTGACATTCCAGTTAATAATACTTTAACCATTTATTTTCTCCTTATTTTTTCTTAATCATATCATAATCTAGCCTGACTCAATTTGTAAAAGGAATCCTTTAAAAAGAGGCTTCCTTTTTTTATTGTGAAAAATAATACTAAGGAAATTGATTTTATCAAATTTTTACCTGCATCTCGTGCTGAAAAAAGAAAAATACCTATAGTTATGATATTATTACTGTAAATGTCTAGTAGGGGTTGGTTGTCATATTATTTGTTTACTTGAGTGTGTCAAATATCATTAAAATTTTTGTGTCTTTTTTATTGTTGTCTTCGTTTAAATTAAATCCACTTTTTATAACTTCTTTTATTATGGTTGGATTTATTTCATTGAATTTTTCGATTATTAGTTACTTATTTATCTTCGTATTGTTACTAATTTCTTCAATTTTAAGGAAAAAAGACATCATAGAGAGTATATCGCTTATAACTTCTTCAATTTGGATTAATATTAGTGTCAATATATTATTAACAACCATTGAGAGAAAAAGTAATATTCAAAATATGAGTTATTTTTGGGTGGAAGGTCTATCCTATGCTCTAATAATATTATTCAGTATTTTAGTCTCGAAATTCGTTTTACCAACTATGAAGAAAAAAGAAAAAGAATACATCTATTCAATGGTATTGATGATCGGTTTCTTTATTTACCAATTTTATCTTGTTTCTTTTTTTCCACAAACGTATATAAAAAAAATCGGCCTAAGTTTAATGCTGATAATTGTGGGTATTGTTAGTTTCTTTTTATTTAGAAGTTACAAAAAAGAACAGCTTTTAACTTTTGAGCTTGAAAAAAAAGAAATAGAAGAAAAATATCTGATGAATTACTTAAATCAAGTTAATCGGGAATATAAAGATATTAGAAAATTTAAGCACGACTATATTAATTTGTTGTCATCTTTAGAGTACGTTATTAATCAAGGCGATATTGATAGCATTAAGTCTTTTTATTCTGACAGCATCAATCCCTCTAAGGAGAGTATGAAAAATGATTATTCAAATATTGGCGCATTAGAAAAAATTAAATTAAATAGTCTAAAAAGTATTTTAGCAGTAAAAATTCTGCAAGCTGAGGAAAATAATATTAATGTTTCCCTTGAAATCATCGATGATATTAGCCAAAAGTTACTTATTAAAGATACTATTTTGATTCGAATGATAGGGATTATTATAGATAATGCCATTGAAGAAACATTGTTATTGGATGATGGTGAAATTCAAATAGCCATATTCTCTGACAAAGAGTATGTTTACCTTATTGTGAAAAATAATGTACGACCAACTATTGAACCACTCCATGTACTGAAAAAAGAAGGCTTTTCGACAAAAGGGGACAATCGCGGTATTGGCCTTAGTAATTTACAAGAATTAACGGAAAATAATTCTAATATTATGTTGGAAACTCAAATTAATAAAGGTTTCTTTATCCAAAAAATGATGATAAAAACAGAGGAGTTAGAACAGTGATACCCATATTTATCTGCGAAGATAATGTTATACAAAAAGAAAATCTCGAGACAATTATCTATAAAAAAATTCTGATTGAAGAATATGACATGAAGATAGTAGAATCAGTGACCAGTCCAGATAGAATTATTGATTATATTAATAATAATAAAAACATAGACGGTATTTATTTTTTAGATATTGATCTTAATAATGACATAAATGGCATTCAACTGGGAAGTATGATTCGTGAAAAAGATCCTAACGCTAAAATAATCTTTATTACAACCCATAGCGAGCTACTACAACTAACTTTTGAGTATAAATTAGAAGCTTTAGATTACATCTTAAAAGACTCTTCAAGTGCTGTTGTTGAAACAAAAATAGTCGAATGTTTAGAAATAGCTAATTCTTATTATCTATCAGAAAAAGTAGATAATCCTAATAAAATTAAATTAAAAATAGGCAATATAACAAAACTATTTTTATTAGAAGATATCATGTTTGTTGAAACAACTGGAACGCCTCATAAAATAAAGATTCACTTGGCAAATGGGGAACTTGAGCTATACGGAGTGTTATCTGATATTGAGGAATTGTCTAGTGATTTTGTTAGAGTTCACAAATCTATTATTATTAATCAAAATAGTATTGATTATATTGATAGAAAAAGAAAAGTAATTGTTATGACAAATGGAGAGACGTGTGGAGTCTCTGTTCGAGGATTGAAAAAAATAATTAACAGTTAAGACCGTTTTTAGTCATTTTATGATAAAAGCCATCATAAAATCACTCACTTTTATATAATTTGATAAAAGGGGTGAAACAGAATGACATTAAAAAAAATAGCAATAATAGGTTTTGGATTAGGTTGTCTATTGACAACACAGGCAACTCAAGCAGCGGAATTATTACAATCAGATAATGATTTGGCTATGGAAGAGATGATTGAGGCTCGTGGTTTAAATTTACAATTTGAATTTAGTAGCTATCCGCCAAAAACTTATAAAGGTTTAAAATTAATACACGTGAAAAAAATCAGTAATAACTCTTATATCGGTATTTATAGCTGATATGTTTGATGCATTAAGAGTTGGAGTGAAAATAGGCTGATTAAAAATTTCTTATAGGGTGTTAAGACTGCAATAATCAACTGGAATAAATCATATTTCTAATTAAAAAATAAATTCATATTATATTTGTCATTAAATTCACCTAATTCTTAAAGTAATTAAATGGATGTGATGCAGAGTAAGTAGTAAATGATGTAGTAATCTGTTACTTAATTTCACTAGTGGACTATAATATAATAAGTAAAAAAAGCCCCTGAACAATCTTTGTTCAGGGGCGTAATTATAATTTATTTTTAAAAACTTACTTTTTACTAAACTTATCTTTGGCATCGTCGATAAAATCATCTGTTTTTTCTTTTATATCTGAAGTTATTTCTTTTGTTTTACCAATTGCTTGATCTAAAATACCTTCAGCTTTTTGTTTATTATCGCCGCGTAAATCTCCCAAAACCTCTTTTGTTTTACCTTTTATCTTGTCTGTATGCCCTTTGTCTACCATAATAATCCTCCTTTAAATTTTTATTAATTTTATTCTCCTGTAAATAAATAATTTAATCATCTCTACCAAAGACGGTTCAAACAAGCCGAATAATCCTTGGAAGATATCTATTAATCAATCAGTGACATTTTTATATAAGCATGTCGCTTTGATCTTGTGATACAACTGTTATTTTAGGATAAAGAAATATAAAAAATTAAACTAATAATATTTATCATGCTTTTATAGAACAATTTCAAAAGGTTAACCTATTCGATGGATAATTGCACAACATTCATTCCTATAATTCATAAAAAGAATGAATTTATTACAACATATATCTGGAAAATTTTGTAGCTTCTTATAATAACACTTTAAAATATATATATATTAAAGTCAAAGAGAAAGTCTTCTTTTTGATATTTCGTATGAAAAAACATCATTAAACAAACAAAAACGCATATATAAAGAACTTATTCAATAAAAATGAACAAATGGTTTTATTTGCTATTTTGACACAAAAAATCCCTTAGTCATTAACTAAGGGAAAAAGGAGTTGTTTATTTACTTTGGAGGAGTAAATAAAATGAAAAAGTTTGTTAGGGTTGTTTTGTTGGTATGCCTATATATTAGTTGAGAAATATGAATTAATTTAGACTTTAATAGTTCCTTTTTTGTGAAGAATCAGTTAATAAATTAATTTTTGTTATTAGTAATTGTTAGATAATGAAATGCCCAAACAAAGATAAAAATAGGGATAGCAAAGATAGGAACTACGAAAATAAACATCGCTTCATTTGAACCGACAATACCAGATAAAAACAGAATGATAAACAAGATAACTAAAAAACAAATATTTTTAACAACCAATCTTCGTTTTTTTGAATCTTTTACTGAAAAAGAAGCCATTGTGATACAAGTTGTAATTAGAATTAAAAAATAGGCGATTCCCTGATTATCATCCAGTTTTAAACCAATTCCGTATCCAGTAGCAAACACTAAAGCAAGAAAATAAATAATACTATAAATTAGCATTAATGTGAGGATTTGGAAATAGTTGGATTTCATATGATTCTCCTAACTCTAAATGGATAGCTTTTAGTGATAAAAGTGTACCAGGTTATTGTCTAAACCCATCAATTTGCTTTAATTCCATCTCGATTAGTTCTCTTTTTTCTTCTAAAAATTCTGGTAGATAAAGAGGAATATCATCTAAATTGTACGTTTGAGGAAATTCAGGTAAACCAACTGTTTTAGAAGCAACTTCAAATAGTAAGCCATTTGGTTCTTTAAAGTATGTGGCATAGATAAACTCTCTTGGAACGATACCTGAGTTAGTAAAGTTTCTTTCGTCTATTAAGTTTTGGATTTCCTCTAAGCGTTGTTTATCAGCAGCGTAAAGAGCTAAGTGATGGATGCCTCCAATTCCTTGATCTTCTACAGGATTAATTTTGTCTTCAATCAAAAAAATCTTATGTTGAAAGACACCTTGTGTATTTTGAACGACAGTAATAGGGAAGCGTTCCTCAGGGTATCTAGCTATTTCATGAAACTCAAACCAATCTTCTAAAATAAATTGGGTAGCAGATGTATAGCGCATACGTAAATGAACTGAGTGAATACCTAAAACTGCAAATTCTTCAGGAATATCACTGTCAAGATTTGGATAATATGTTTCATCACTATTAGCGACAACGGCGAAACCAATCTTTAAGCCATCTAGATCTTCAAAGCGAAGCATAAGTTCCCCACCGTAAGTTTCAATTCCGTAATGTTCTATGTTTAATTGATTTAAGCGGTTTTCCCAATAGCTAAGTGCTTCAATGCTAGGAACAGCAAAGATAATTCTTTCGATAGAGTTAGTCCCGAAGTTATTTTCTTTAAAGGTGTTAATTTGGAAAAGAGTAAATTCTGTGCCACCTCGTCCAGTTGTATCAGAGAAAAAGAGATGATACATAGTTTGTTCATCTTGGTTAACTGTTTTTATTAAGAGTTTTAAACCCAATGTGTTATGATAAAAATCATAAGAACGATGGATATCTGATACAAGAGATGACACATGGTGAATACCTAAATTTTGCATGTCATTCAGTCCAATCTGTATTATTTTTGGAGGTAATTATAATGAAATTTTTTATAGAAAAAACAACATCAAAAGAAGCGTTTATTCTGTTTCATGGAACAGGTGGTAACGAGTTTAATTTCCTTTTTTTAACTGGAGAGCTAAACCCTCAAGCAAATGTTATTAGCTTCTTAGGAGATGTTTCAACAGGTGTTAATCGTCGTTTTTTTGCTCCTCTAAAGGATAATCAACTTGATGTGGAAGATTATGATAATCATGTTAATCGATTCTTAGAGGAATGGCAAGAAATGGCACTTTCCTTTGATAAAATAACCTTTATTGGCTATTCTAATGGAGCTAATTTTATTCAAGGTATTCTTAATAAAGCCCCTAATATTGCGGATGAAGTTATTCTAATGCATCCTCAAAATTTTCGTTTTACGTTTGAAAAATCAGAAAGAATTAAACGCGTGTTGTTAATAACGGGAGCTAATGATCCGATGATTGTTCCAGGAGATATTGTTCAATTAAAACAAGAAATGGTAAAAGTATATTCTGACGTGACGTTAACTATTACAGATGGTCAACATGGTGTAACAGATGAAGAGATTGATGAAATAAAAAAATGGTATAAATCCTAAACAAAACAGTTTTATCAAGGTGTGAAAACCATGATAAGGCTGTTTTTCTATTAGATAAAGTAATAGATTTTATCTTAGCTAACCCCCGTACCTATACAGGTATTTATAGTAGACTAGAGTAAGAAGATTATGGAGGGCTAACTATGGATATTTATCAATTGGATTATTTTATTAAAATTGTTGAAGCAGGCGGTAACTTAACTTTAGCTGCCAAAAAAGCAAATGTCTCCCAGTCGTCACTTAGTCAATTAATATCTAATTTTGAAAAAGAAGAAGATATTGAATTATTCTACCGAAAGAATGGTCGTTTGAAAGAATTAACGCCAACAGGAGAGAAGTATTATGGGTATGCTTTGAGAGTGCGAAAACTTCATTTTGATATGCATGAAATGATTCGTCGAGATTCATTAAAAAAGAAGGGGCGTATTCGAATTGGTATTCCATCACTTATTTTACGGATTTATTTCACTTCATTTTTCACTAAGTTTATTGTCCAAAATGATGAGGTGAAAATCGAAATTGTTGAAGCAGGTTCACATAAATTACATCAATTATTACTTCAAGGTGAACTAGATTTAGCAGTGCTAATTCATCCGACCTATCTAAATAAAGAAAAATTTGAAGAATTTACACTAATTATTGACGAGATAGGGGCTTTTATGAGTGTGGATCATCCGTTAGCTACTAAAAAAAATCTAGACTGGCTTGAAATTGAGAGTTATCCATTAGCTACTTTTAATCGCGATTTTTCATCGAACAAATTAATTATTAACCGTTTAAGAAGTGAAGGGATAACAAAGGACATGAAGTTTACTTCTTCATCGTGGGACTTTTTAACAGAGGTGACAAAAGAATCTACAGCGATTGCCTTGTTGCCTTCACCTATTAAGTATCAATTAAGTAAAGAAGTTAAAATGATTCCTTTTAAAGATCCAATCCCTTTTGAAATTTTATTGACACGCCCTGTTAAAGAAAATTATGAAAGTTTAGAGAGATATGTTAAAGGAGCTATCTTAACTTGTTTTGCTAATCGAAAACCGATGTTATAAAACGTCTATTAAATAGCACAATTTGTGCTATTTTTTTTGTTTAAAAAAAAGAATTAAGATGCAAAGGTTGTGAAACACGAACTATTAATTTTATTAAAGGTATTCTTAATTTATATTAAATTGTAAACGCTTACCTTTGAGGTTACATTAAGAGTGTGATTTGCGCAAATAACAAACCCAATGAAAAATGGAGTCAGGAAGGTGTTAGATCGTTATGAAAGAAGTTGTCATTGTATCAGCCTTAAGAACGGCAATTGGTTCATTTGGAGGTTCATTCAAAAATGTCTCAGCTGTTGAGTTAGGAGCAGAAGTGATTGTTGAATCTTTAAACCAATTGAATTTGTCACCAGAAGAAGTGGATGAAGTCATTTTAGGAAATGTGTTGAATGCAGGTAAGGGCCAAAATGTTGCAAGACAAGTATCTATAGCAGCTGGAATTCCTAAAGAAGTTCCTGCCTTAACAATTAATCAAGTTTGTGGATCAGGTTTACGATCTGTGATGTTAGAAGCACAAACGATTATTAGTGGGGATAACGAAGTCGTAGTGGCTGGTGGGACAGAAAATATGAGTCAGGCAGCATTTGTATTAGATCATTACCGTTGGGGTGGCAAAATGGGCCATGACCAAATCATCGATACAATGATAAAAGATGGTTTAACAGATAGTTTCCATGATATCCATATGGGAATAACAGCAGAAAATATCAGTGAAGCGTACGATATTAATCGAGAAACACAAGACAAACTAGCCGTTGAGAGCCAGCAGAAAGCAGAAGCAGCTATTAAGAATGGACGTTTTAAAGAGGAAATTATACCTATTCATATTCAACAACGTAGAAAAGAAGATTTAGTTGTTGATACAGATGAGTATCCTAGGTTCGGAGCTTCTATAGAAAATATGGCAAAATTACGACCAGCTTTTAAAAAAGATGGCACCGTTACAGCAGGGAATGCATCAGGTCTTAATGATGGCGCAGCGATTTTAATTGTAATGAGTAAAGAAAAGGCTGAAAACTTAGGTTTAAAACCATTGGTAACAATTAAAGCACAAGCCACATCAGGTGTTGATCCTTTAGTAATGGGAACTGGGCCAATACCAGCAACTAAAAAAGCATTGGCTAAAGCAGGCATGACAGTTGAAGAATTAGATTTAGTAGAAGCCAATGAAGCTTTTGCAGCACAGGCTTTGTGTGTGGTAAATGAACTAAATATTAACCCAGATATTGTAAATGTTAACGGTGGTGCGATTGCTTTAGGTCACCCAATTGGAGCTAGTGGCGCACGGGTATTAGTGACTTTAATTCATGAAATGATTAAGCAAGATGCTCATAATGGTTTAGCTACATTATGTATTGGTGGAGGTCAAGGAGTTTCACTAATAGTAGAAAGATAAAAAACAGATGGAGAGTGTGTTATGTCAATAAAAAAAGTAATGGTTGTAGGTTCTGGTCAAATGGGAGCAGGAATTGCCCAAGTTTTTGCAAAATCAGGTTTAGAGGTTTATTTGAATGATATCTCAGAAGAAATCGTAACAGCTAATATAGCCAAAATTGATAAACAATTAGCCGGACAAGTAAAAAAAGAACGCTTAACAGAAGAAGATAAGCAAGCAATTATGAATCGTATTTTACCTTCAACTTCATATGAATCAGCTAAGGAAGTTGATTTAGTTGTTGAAGCAGCTACTGAAAGAAAAGATATTAAATTATCCATCTTTAAACAATTAGATGAGGTGGCACCGGCACATACTATCTTAGCAACTAATACTTCTTCTTTATCAGTAACAGAAATTGCTTTAGCAACGAATAGACCAGATAAAGTAATTGGTATGCATTTCTTTAATCCAGCTCCAGTTATGAAATTAGTTGAGGTGATTTCTGGTTTAACCACAACGACTGAAACGAAAGAAACTATCCAAGAATTAACAAAAGAAATTGGTAAAACAGCTGTTGAAGTCAGAGATTCTTACGGCTTTGTGGTGAATCGTATCTTAATTCCAATGATTAATGAAGCCTCATTTGTTTTAGGAGAAGGCGTAGCCAGTGCTGAAGAAATTGATCAAGCCATGAAATTAGGAGCTAACCATCCATTAGGTCCCTTAGCTTTAGGCGATTTAATAGGATTAGATGTTGTTTTAGCCATTATGAATGTGTTATATGAAGGTTTTAAAGATCCTAAATATCGTGTTTCACCACTGATTCAAAAATATGTTGAAGCAGGTTGGTTAGGTAGAAAAACTGGTAAAGGATTCTTTGACTATAACTAAAAAAGGAGCGTCACTTAATGACAATGTTATCGTGTGTAGATTATAAAAAAGAAGAAAAAATCGGAATTTTAACGATTAATCGTCCGAAAGCTTTAAATGCTTTAAATTCAGAAGTACTAGATTCTTTAGAAGTATTATTAGAGAAAATTGAAGCAGATGATATTCATGTATTAGTGATTACAGGTAGTGGTGAAAAAGCCTTTGTAGCAGGAGCAGATATTACGGAAATGTCTGACATGGGAACAATGGAAGCTTGTAAGTTTTCAGAAAAAGGAAACCGTGTTTTTGCTAAAATTGAAAACTTTAGAATCCCTGTTATTGCGGCAGTTAATGGCTTTGCTTTAGGTGGTGGATGTGAACTAGCTTTATCAGCTGATATTCGTATTGCTTCATATAATGCTAAATTCGGACAACCAGAAGTTGGCTTAGGAATCATTCCAGGATTTGGTGGTACACAACGCTTAGCTCGTACAGTAGGAATGGCTAAAGCCAAAGAATTAATCTTCTCGGGCAAAGTGATTTCAGCTGAAGATGCTGAACGAATTGGCTTAGTGAATACGATTGTTGAACAAGAAGAGTTGATGAATGAAACACTAGCATTAGCAAAAAAAATTGCCTCTCAAGCACCATTAGCTGTTGAGATTGGGAAAAAAGTGATGAACGAAGGAATCAATATGACAATTGGTCAAGGTTTAGACTATGAAGTAACGTCATTTGGAGCATTGTTCTCAACAGAAGACCAAAAAGAAGGCATGTATGCATTTGTTGAAAAAAGAAAAGCAAAATTTGAAAGCAGATAGGAGATTATCATGAATAAGATTAAGACAGTTGAAGAAGCGATTGCATTAATTAAACCAGGTTCAAGTATGATGATATCAGGATTTTTAGGAGTTAGCTCTCCGATTCGTTTGATTGAGAAATTAGCTCAAAATAAAACCATTAATGGTTTGACTTTGATTATGTCAGTTGCTTCATATCCAGGTAAAGTTCACGATGTGGAAGAATTATTTTTAAATAAACAAATCAAAAAATACATTGGAGCGCACGTAGGAACATCTAAAGAATTAAGCCGCCAATATTTAAACAATGAAATTGACATTGAATTTTGTCCAATGGGTACTTTAGCAGAGCGAATTCATGCTGGTGGAGCAGGACTTGGTGCTGTAGTTACACCAGTTGGCGTTGGCACACAACAAGAAGAAGAGCATGAAGTAATCGAAGTGGAAGGTAAAAAATATTTACTTTATACACCTCTCAAAGCTGATTATGCCTTAATTAGAGGTTTTAAAGCAGATAAACAAGGAAACATTATGGCTCGAGGTACAAGTAAATCAGCTATCTTACAAATGGCTTTAGCTGCTAAAACCGTTATTGCTGAAGTGAATGAAATTGTTGAAGTTGGTGAGATTGCACCAGATGATGTAGAAGTACCAGGCCCATTAGTTGATTACATTGTTCAAGGTGACACGTTTGAAGAGTCTAAAAATTACTTTAACGAGTTATGGGCAAGTACAAATCAATTAAAAGTGGAGGTAGAATAATGAGTCCAAAAGAGATTATTTCAAGAAGAATAGCACAAGAGTTTACTAATAATTCAGTGGTTAACTTAGGTTTTGGTATCCCAAATGCTGCAGCTAACTACATTCCTGAAGGAGTGAATGTCTTTTTACAAGCTGAGAATGGCGCATTAAGTTTTGGGGCAACACCAACAGCTGAAACGTCTGATCCTGATTTAGGAAACTCAGGTGGGGCACCAATTACATTATTACCTGGTGCATCTACCTTTGACATGATGACATCATTTGCCATTATTCGTGGTGGACATGTTGATATGACTGTATTAGGAGCTTTAGAAGTTGCTGAAAATGGAGATATTGCTAACTGGCTAATCCCTGGTGTTTTAGCTCCTGGTATGGGTGGAGCGATGGATTTATTAGTAGGGGCTAAAAAAGTAGTTGTCTCATTACAACATACCGATAAAAAAGGAAATTCAAAAGTATTAAAACGTTGTACACTTCCCTTATCTGCAGCGGGAGTTGTTAATATGATTATTACAAACTTAGCTGTGTTTGAAGTTGTTGATGGTGGTCTATTGTTAACTGAAACAGCACCAGGTGTTACTGTGGAAGATGTGTTAGAAAAAACAGAAGCAACAGTTATCGTCTCTGAAACAGTTAAAGAAATGAGTATCTAATAACTTGGTTGATGAGTAGGTTAATCTAGTTAACCTACTCTGACACTTTTAGAAAAGGGAGAAGGTTATGGGAGAATTTGTAATGGAGAAAAGGATTAAACATCCTTTACTAAGTGGCTTATTGTCTGTTGTTGTAATTGTCTTAATTGCTTCTATTGGTTGGGTTCTATGGTCTAATTTATGGAAAATGATTATTTTAGCAATAGGTGGAAGTTCTGTTGCTGGTTTAAGTGATGAAGTTTTAGGACATTTTTTAAAAGAATCAGTTGAAGGAACTTTTTTCTGGATTGTGATTTCAACGTGGGTATGGTTTACCTTAAACATGGGGAACTATGGTAAATACGCTAAAACGACTAAACAACCTATAGCAGGTTTACGTTATACAGGATTAGCCTTTTTATCAGGAATTATTGGATTTACAGTATTTGTAACGTTCTTAGGCTTGTGGTGGGAACCTTTTAGTTGGCAAGTATTATTCCGACCAGCAGATGATACTCAAGCGTTACTAGCTATAAAAGGGTGGGCAGCGATTAACTTCTTTGCTTTATCAGTTATATTAGCTCAAATTCCATTAGTTAGTTTGTTTGGTAAATATCCATTTAGTAAATACAGTAAAGAACCTTGGTCAGTTGCATTTGGTACGCTATCATTAGGATTATTTCTAGCATTATTCAACTGGATTTTCTTTATTGTTCCAAGTTTTATGACATTTCAAATAGATGGTGTTATAGTGACTAGCCAGCCGTTTGGGACGTGGCCTACTGCTTTAGCTTGGTGTCAGTTGTTTATATTCTTTTTCTTAATTCCAGCAGAAGGTGGAGAAGGATACCCACAAAAATTAGTAACTACTAAGCAACCATGGTCAGGTTTTATTGGTTTGATTATCGCAGCTGGTGGAGCTTTCATTTTCTTACCGATTCTAAGAGGGATGTTAACGCCTTTAGCTGAGTCAGTGGGAATAGCACCAGATTTAGCTGTGGCATCATTTGTCTTAACGATTATCAATGTTTTACTAACTTGGCATCATCACTTTGACGACTATCCTAATAAAGAGTTAATGCCAAATACTTTGGGTCGTGTTTTAGCTCAGTTAGCAATTGTTATTATTGTAGGGGCTATTTTAGGAATACTTTGGATCAAATATCTACACATTTGGCCATTTGGTGGTAATGATTTAGGATTGGGACATCCGATGTTAGGTATTATGGGTGGTCAGTTTGTTTATATGATGCCAATGCTATTTATGAATACCTTCTTTGACAAGTACCCAATGGCTAAAAGCGTTAAAAAGTAATATAATTGGGCTAGAGAATCTGAGTTCTCTAGCTCTTTAATAAAAGAAAAGAGGAAAATAATATGACAAAAATAACAGATTTATTAGGGATTGAATACCCAATATTTCAAGGAGCAATGGCTCAAATATCGACATCAGCATTAGCTGGAGCTGTTTCAGAAGCTGGTGGTTTAGGTATTATTGCATCAGGTGGTATGACAGCAGAAAAATTAAGAGAAGAAATTAAAAAAACGAGAGAAATGACGAATAAGCCATTTGCTGTAAATGTAATGCTGATGATGGAGAATTGTGATGAAATCGTGGATGTTATTATAGAATCTAATGTGAAAATAATCACAACAGGAGCAGGAACACCTAAAAAATATATGCCAAAATTAAAAGAAGCTGGTGTGATGGTTATTCCTGTTGTTCCTAGTGCTAAATTAGCCAAAAAAATGGAAGACTTAGGAGTCGATGCAGTTGTTGCTGAAGGAACTGAAGCTGGTGGGCATATAGGTGAAGTGGCAACAATGCCGTTAATTGCAGCAGTGACTAAGGCTGTTTCTATCCCTGTTTTAGCAGCAGGAGGTATTTCAGATGGTCGTGGTTTAGCAGCAGCTTTCTCTCTAGGAGCAGTTGGTGTACAAATGGGAACGGTTTACTTAGCTTCAAAAGAATGTCCAATTCCAGATAGTTTTAAAGAAAAAGTCATTGAATCTGTAGAAACTTCAACAGTAGTAACAGGTCGTCGTAACGGAGCGCCGGTTAGAACTATTAGAAACACAATGACTGACCATTATATAGCTTTAGAAAATCAAGATGTTCCACGTGAGGAGTTAGAGAAATTGACAATGGGATCATTGGCAAAAGCTGTTGTTGAAGGAGATGTGGAGAATGGTTCTCTAATGGCTGGGCAAATATTAGGAAACATAAGTAGTATTAGAAGCGTTTTTGAGATTCACCAAGCTATTTTAGATGAATATCGTCATATTGTATTACCTGAAATTTAACTTTTTTAAAATAGCAAGTAGCAATTAAATGAAAAGACACCTTTTTGATTAAAAAGGTGTCTTTTTTGTTGTCCTATCAGTAATTTGTTAAAAACTATTAATTTTAGTAATACCCTCTCTTAAAATTACTAAGTTGTAATCGCTTACCTATCAAGCTAAAGTAAAATTGTAATTTGCGCAAATTCGAAAATGAAATAATACATTTTTTTTAAGTTACAGCCTTACATAAATAATAGAATAAATAGTTTTGAAACTCATGTAGTTTTTGAAAAGGGAGACGATTATGGAGAAATTTGTAATGGAAAAGAGAATTAAGCACCCTGTGCTAAGTGGCTTAGCAACAGTGGCACTTTTAGTAGTTGTCGCGTCAGTTTTTTGGGTAGTTTGGTCAAATATTTGGAAAGCAGTTATCTTACTAATTGGTGGAAGTTCTGTAGCAGGACTTAGTCCAGAAGTATTAGGTCACTTTCTAAAAGAATCTGTTGAAGGAACATTTTTCTGGATGGTTATTTCAACTTGGGTATGGTTTACATTAAGTTTAGGTAACTACGGAAAAAATAAAAAAACAACAAAACAGCCAATTACAGGTTTAATATATACAGGAAAAGCACTTTTAACAGGTGCAGTGGCTTTTGCTATATTTGTTTCTGTTTTAGGTTTATGGTGGGAGCCGTTTAGTTGGCAAGTATTGTTCCGCCCAGTAGACGATGCTCAAGCTCTTTTAGCTATTAAAGGATGGGCAGCGATCAACTTCTTTACATTAGCAGTTATCTTAGCTCAAATTCCAATTACTAGTTTATTTGGTAGATATCCATTTAGTAAATATTCTAAAGAAGATTGGTCAGTAGGTTTTGGTACTTTATTCTTAGGTCTTTTCATTGCATTGTTAGTTTGGATCTTCTTCATTTTACCAAGCTTCTTCACACTTCAAGTAGACGGTGTGGCAATTACGAAACAACCATTTGGTGACTGGAATACAGCCTTAGCATGGTGTCAATTATTTATTTTCTTCTTCTTAATCCCTGCAGAAGGTGGAGAAGGATACCCACAAAAATTGATTACAACGAAACAACCATGGTCAGGTCTTATTGGATTAGCAATTGCTTTGGCAGGAGCTTTCACGATGTTACCAATTTTAAGAAATCTTTTAACACCATTAGCTGAATCAGTAGGGATTCCAGCAGATTTAGCAGTAGCTTCATTTGCCTTAACGATTATCAATGTGATGTTAGCATGGCACCACCATTTTGATGATTATCCAAATAAAGACGTAATGCCTTCAGCATTAAAACGTATCCTACTTCAATTTGCAGTAGTTATCATTGTTGGATCAGTATTAGGAGTTCTTTGGATTAAATACTTACATATTTGGCCATTTGCGGCAAATGACTTAGGATTAGGTCATCCAATGTTAGGTATTTTAGGTGGACAATTTGTATTTATGTTACCAATGGTATTTATGAATACATTCTTTGATAAATGGCCAATGGCTAAAAGCGTTAAAGAAAAATAAAAAATTTAACACGTTAAAACCTATTTGATTAAGGTTTTAACGTGTTTTTATATTTAATTTTAAAAAACTTATAAAAAGTAAGTCTTTTACTTTGACTTATTTTTAGTAAGTGTTGTATGATAAGACCATCAAAGAGATGACAAAGTATTTCAACAGAATACTTGCTAACATTTGAAAATAAAAAACTTAAAAAATTATTGGAGGATTCAATTATGAAATTTGGAATTATTTTAGGAAGTACTAGAGAAGGACGCGTTAGCCCACAAGTAGGAGATTACATTAAAGAAGTAGCGAGCAAACGCGCTGAACATGAATTTGAAATTGTAGACATTAAAGAATTTAACTTACCATTTATGGGAACAGCTGAAGCAAATCCAAAATGGAACGCAAAAATTGATGAGTTAGATGGATATATCTTTATCACTCAAGAATACAACCATGGTTTAACAGCACCTTTAAAAAATGCAATTGATAGCGCTCGTCCAGAGTTCTTTAATAAAGCAGCTGGAATCGTAAGTTACGGTTCAGGTGGGGGAATCCGTGCAGCAGAACAATTACGTGTTATCATGGCAGAACAAAAAGTAGCAACAGTTAGAACAAACCCAGCCTTTAACTTATTTACTGATTTTGAAAACTTTACAACATTCAAACCAGGTGAACATATGGAAGCTGGTATCAATGACATGTTAGATGAATTGGTGTTATGGTCAGAAGCCTTTAAAACAATTAGATAAAAAGTGAATACCAATATCATTTTTAAAACTTTCGGCTTGTTTTGAAAAGATTAACTTATTCATAGTGCAGAAGACTGTGACATCGATAAAATGTCACAGTCTTTTTTATATTGTATAATAAAAAAGAAAGTAATTAAGAAAGGAGTATTTATGAAGAAAATTATACTAATTCTCACGTTAAGTGTTCTACTTGTTTCATGTGGAACATGTTCAAAAGAAACTGTTGAATCATCTGAATCTACTAAAGTAAGTGAATCAAGTAATAGTCAATCTGAAACACAGTCAAAGGAGATGGAAGAGCCAATGAAACAATTTGAATCTGGAACATTAATTCAAGCAGTCACTCAGAATGATAGTGAGCAAGTACAAGAAATTATGATGGATAAGACCTATAACATCAATGAAGTGGATGCTCAAAATGAGTCGCCTTTACTTATCGCAACCCATAATAATTATGTCGACATTGCCAAACTATTAATTGATAATGGAGCGGATGTGAATCAACAAGATAATATCCAAGATAGTCCATATCTATATGCGGGTGCTCAGGGAAAAACAGAAATACTTTCTTATATGATAGAAAATAGTAAACCTAATCAACAAATTTATAATCGTTTTGGTGGTAATACCATCATTCCAGCTGCCGAAAAAGGTCATTTGGATACAGTAAAAGTATTACTAGAAGATGGAACTGTTGATATTGATCATCAAAATAATTATGGTTATACCGCTTTGATTGAAGCTGTAGCTTTAACGGACGGCTCTCAAGTTTATCAGGACATAGTTGCTGAGTTATTAAAATACGGAGCAGACCGTACTTTAAAAGATAATTACGGAAAAACAGCAGAAGATTACGCTAGGGAATTAGGGTATGGCAATATATTAAAGATGTTAGAAAGCCAATAGATTTAACTCAAAAACGACTTATTACAAAAAGTAAGTCGTTTTTATTTACTTTTTGTAAGTAAAGTTATATACTAAAAGTAAGTTAAGAGAAATTAACTTTTTATTTTTAAATTAATATCTCGAATTAGAGATAATTAAAAAGGATGATAAGAGATGAAACGAGAAGACAAATCATTGGGAGCTTTCATAGGTATTCTACGAAATAGTAATAAGCTAGAAAAAATTGTCAAAAAAGATGTCTCTCACTATCAATTAAACATCACAGAATTTTCAGTTATGGAATTACTATTTCATCAAGGAAAGCAAACCACTCAAACGATTAAAGAAAAAATTTTAATTGCGAGTAGTAGTACGACTTATGTTATTGATCAATTAGAGAAAAAGAATTATGTGGAGCGAATTGTTAATCCAGATGATAAGCGAATTACTTATGTCAGTCTTTCAGAAGAAGGACAGGAGTTAATGACTACTATTTTTCCACTTCATTCTAAAACCATATCAGATTGTTTTGCTGGATTAGAAGAAGAAGAACTAAATCAATTAATTAAAACATTAGGTAAACTTAGTCGAACATTAGATAAACAATTATAGGAAAGAGGAAAACAAGATGAAAATAGCAGAAAAAGACCAATTACTAGGATTACACCATATTACAGCCATGACAAGTGATGCTGAAAAAAACTATCGCTTTTTCACAGAAATTTTAGGAATGAGATTAGTCAAAAAAACTGTTAATCAAGATGATATTTATACCTATCACACTTATTTTGCAGATGATCATGGAACACCAGGAACAACCATGACATTCTTTGATTTTCCTAATAATCCCAAAGGACGTAAAGGAACTAACACGGTAAGTATTTCTGGATTCAGAGTACCAAATGATAAAGCTTTAGAGTATTATAAAAATCGTTTTGAAGAGTTCAACGTTAAACATGAAGAGGTTAAAGAAGATTTTGGCACAAAAGTCCTTAAATTCTGGGATGAAGATGAGCAAACGTATCAATTAATTTCAGATGAAAACAATCAGGGAATGAAACCAGGGACTCCTTGGAAAAAAGGGCCAGTACCTGAAGAATATGCTATTTATGGTTTAGGTCGAATTGAAGTAACAATTAGTTATTTAGCTAATTTTAAATCTTTAATGGAGCAAGTTTTAAACTTTAAAGAAATAGCTCATGAAGGAAATCGTTATCTAATGGAAATTGGTGAAGGTGGTAATGGTGCCCAAATGGTATTAGTTGATGACACAACTAGCCAAGATGCTATGCAAGGTTACGGGGAAGTTCACCATATTGCTTTCAGAGTAAAAACAAGAGAAGCTTTATATGCTTGGAAAGATGTTTTCGACCGTTTAGGTTTAGGTAATTCTGGACATGTGGATCGCTACTATTTTGAATCACTTTATGTTCGCATTGGCCATATTTTAGTGGAGCTTGCGACAGACGAGCCAGGTTTTATGGGAGACGAGCCTTATGAAACATTAGGTGAAAGTTTATCCTTAGCGCCATTCTTAGAAGAAAAAAGAGAATACATTGAAAGTGTTATTAAACCTTTTAATACAACAAGAGAAGCTTAAATTGATAAATAAAAAGATGAGGAGAGAGATTAATGGAACCTATTAAAAGAATTCACCATATATCAGCTATAGTTGGAGACCCAAGAGAGAATATTGCATTTTATGAAGGCATTTTAAACTTAAAATTTATTAAACAAACGGTTAACTTTGATGACCCTGAAACCTATCATTTATATTATGGAAATGAAACAGCAGATGTGGGCACAACCATGACTTTCTTTAACTGGGATAATGAAGCTCGTGGTCGTGTGGGTAGCGGTCAAGTCGGACGGATTGCTTTTCGTATCCCGAAAGGTAGTATGGGTTACTGGAATGAACGATTAACAGGTTTTAATATTGATTTTACAGTTAGTCGTTTGTTTTTATCACCTACAATTGAATTAGAAGATCCACACGGTTTAGCTATTGCACTTGTTGAATCAGCAAATGAAAGTGACACTCCGGCAATATTAGGATTCCACGGAGCAGCTTTATTATCTAGCCAACCTAAACAAACTGTTGAAACGTTAAAAGACGATTTAGGATTAGAATTAGTAGAAGAGAATGAAGAGGCAGCTCATTTAGTAACGATAGGTGAAGAAAGACATCATATTATTGTACCTAAAGAAAAATTACCACGAGGAAGATTTGGAGTAGGAACAGTTCACCATATTGCGTGGTCAGTTCCAAATGATGAAGTTCATAGAGAATGGCAAGATTTCTTATATGAAGAAGGTTATAACGTAACCGAAGTAAAAGACCGTCAGTATTTTAAAGCTATTTATTTAGCAGAAAAAGGTCATGTAATATTTGAACTTGCAACAGATGGACCTGGATTTATGATTAATGAAACATTTGAAGAGTTGGGTAGTAAATTAATGTTACCACCACAATATGAGCATATGAGAAGTCAATTGGAGCAAACGTTGATTCCATTGCGAGAAAAGGAGTAGGCTAATGGTAACAATTAGACCAGAAGAAATGAGCGAGCGAGATAATTATAAATTTTTAATAGGCTCGATTATTCCAAGACCTATCGCAGTGGTAACAAGTTTGTCTAAGGAAGGGGTATTAAATATTGCTCCTTTTAGTTACTTTAATATTGTGACATCTAATCCGCCAATTGTTTCTTTAGCGATTCAACGAAAAGCTGGAAAAATGAAAGATACAGCTCGAAATATTGTGACACTTAAAGAAGCTGTGATTCATATTGCTGATGAAGAAAATATTAATGATATTAACCAAACAGCAGCTAATTTAAAAGAATCTGAAAGTGAATTATCATTAACGAACTTTACTACAGGAGTTAGCTCTACAGTTAAAGTTCCCCTTTTAAATGAAATTAAAATTAAAATGGAAGTGTCGCTACATCAGCATATTCCAATTGAAGATAATGGTGAAATCACCACAGATTTATTATTACTGAAAGTAAAAACGTATCACATTAAAGATGAGTTATATCACGAGGGTCGAATTGATCCAGATGGTTTAAGACCGATGAGTCGTTTGGCAGGACATGATTATGCGACTTTAGGAACTAAAACCACCATTGTTCGACCAGATTAAAAGGAGAATGACATATGAATTTTGTTATCCAACCAGGAAAAAAAGAAGCGCCAGTATTTATCTTGCTTCATGGAACAGGTGGTAATGAAGAATCCCTACTTGATGTAGGAAAAGCGTTGAACCCAGATGCTACATTAGTAGGTATTAGAGGGGCAATACTAGAGCAAGGTTATCCAAGATATTTTAGACGCCTAGAAGAAGGTGTTTATGATATAGAAGATTTGAACCAAAGAGCAATTGAGTTACATAATTTTATTCAAGAGTTAATCACAGAGTATGAATTTGATAAGTCAAAAATAGTTTTAGTTGGTTATTCTAACGGTGCCAATATTGGGATTAAATTGCTATTAGATTATTTTGATATGTATCAAAAAGGAATTCTATTTCATCCAATGTATCCTGTAGAAATAAATGAAAAACAAGATTTATCGCAAACGAATCTCTTTATGACTATGGGGAAAATGGATCCAATAGTTTCAGTTCAAGATAGTGAGTATGTCTTGGAGTTATTTAAAGAACGCCAAGCAACAGTTGATATGATTTGGACACAAGGACACCAGTTAACTTATGAAGAAGTGTTACAAGGAAAAGAATGGTTAGAAAAATAAAGAAACGAAACAGCTAATTTGGAAAAGGATTAGCTGTTTCTTTATTACGGTTATTCTTTTTTGTGATAAAATGAGCGTATAGATAAAGATGGGGTGAAAGTGATGCAAGAAATTAAAATTAAACGTGGTTTAGAGTTTGTTAATGGTGGCTGTAATGCTTGTCCAACTTTTAAGGAAGACATTTATGTGATGGAGTTAAAAGGTAATGAACATGTTCTAGACGAATTCAATGTGAACTCTATGGTTATGGCAATAGCTGTTGCTAATGGTTATAAATTACACCAAGAATATGACATGTCTGAGGACTATGATATCTATAAAAAAGAGGGCAACGAAATAGCTGTGATTCCTGAGTATAATAAATTAATTTTTAAAAAAGGACCTCAACAGCAAAAAGTCGCTAATCACTATCAAAACACAGAGGAGTTATTTGCTGTTGTTAATAATCTATTAACACAGTATTTTGATTTAGAAAGTATTCAATTTGTATTAGAAAAATAAATATAATAAAGATGGTTTCATAAAATACGATATTTTACGTGTTTTATGGAACCATCTTTTTTAACTAAAAGATTTACTTAATGTTTGACAAGGGACGCCATCTTCTTCATAGATGTTTGAAATTATAACATAACCTTGTTTTTGATAGAAAGGAACAGCAGTGAGTTCAGAATGGATAATTGCCTGTTGAAAACCATCTCTCTTTGCTTTCTCCTCAAGAGAATAAATGATTTTAGCACCACATTGTTGTCCTCGATATTCTTTGATCGTAGCAATGCGAGTAAAGCGACAGACTAATTTACTTTCTTTGATAAATCGACCAGTAGCAACTGGAAGGGAGTTATCATACAAAACAGAATAGACAGTTTCATCAGTATCTAAAGTATCGAATTCATCTTCTAAAGCAATAGAGCGCTCAATAACAAAAACTGTCATTCTGATATAACAAGCAGCAGCTCGTTGCCAAGATTCTTTTCCAATATGAATATGCATTATTGTAGTCCACCTTTAGTAATTTCTTTTATTGCCTTTTTTTACATAGTCCCAATCAGCTGCTACATTTTGACTAATTTTTTTTAGGATACCTAATAATTGTTGTTGTTCAATTTCGGAAACATGTAGTAGAGCTTGTTGTTCTGAATAATTTTCTTCGCGAGTTAAGTAATCATAAGCTTGGGTGCCTTTATCTGTGAGAAATAGATGTCTGATTTTTCGATTATCGGGATCATTTTCTTTAACGATGAATCCTTCATTTTCCAATTTTTTGACGGATTTAGCGACAACTGTTCGATCAACTTTAGTTAATTCGGCTAAGTCGTCATTAATGATGCCAGGGTTTTCAGCAATACGGCTTAAAAAAAGATATTGTCCTTTGTTTAAGTTGATATCTTTAAACTCAATGTTACTAATAGAAGATAGGGCACGGGCAATAATACCGATTTCTCTTAGAATATCAGACATTTATTATGCCTCCTCTTTTGCAATATAAGTTTCAAGTTGTAAAAGATCAATTATTTTAGGTAGGTCCTTAACTAAGATAACCATTGTTTGATCAGGTTTTCCCTGGAGCAAAGACTAATTTTTCTTGCTGATAAATGTCATTATCGATGATTAGTGGCACGTCAAATGTGTAACCAAACGGGCAGACTGCGCCAGCTTTTTGTCCAGTTAATTCCTCCATATCCTTAGGAGCTACAATGGATAGTTTGTTTTCAACAACTCGTTTTAAAAGTTTGAAGTCAGTTTGCTTAGTGGTAAAAGTAAAGTAAATATAATAGCGTTTATCTTTTCCTTTTAAGAAGAGGCTTTTGGTCTCTGTACCCGTAAATCCTTTTGATTCTTTCATAATAACCGCATCTTCATTTGTGAAAATAGGTTCGTGGTCATATAGTTCAAAGTAAATATCATTTTCTTTAAATAGATTTTCTAAGTTTTTAATCATGTTTAAATCACCTCAATTTTATTTTAACTATAATTTACACTTTAATTGTTGAAAATGCAACAATTATATTAAGTTGAAATTAGATGATATATGATTCATAGTATGTTTATAGATCAAAAAAATAAAAAATTGAACAGAAAGGGAGAACTGAGATGGATTTTTGTATTGATGATAGTTTAGTAGATTTGGGAATTCAAACTGTAGCTTTGGGGATAGTCCGCAATTTAGATGTAACAGTTCCATTATCACCAGAATTTCTAAAGAGAATTGCCTACCAAGAGGAACGAGTTAGCGGATTAGATTTGGAGATGTTGAGAGAAAATAGAGTGATAAAGGGATACAGAGACATGGTATCTGAAGTAGGTAGAAGTCTAAAGAAATATCCTCCAGCTGCTGAAGCACTTATAAAAAATACTCAGCGTCGTCAAAAAATGCCTCGAGTAAATAGTATTGTAGATATTTACAACTTGGAGGCATTGACATCTTATCTATCCATTGGAGCCCATGACTTAGATAAGATTGAATTTCCCGTTATCTTTACGGTTGCAAAAGAAAAGAAATTGTTTTATCCCATTATGTCTAATGAAAAAGAAGTAAGTACAACAGATTTTATTTATGAAGATCAGGAAAAAGTGTTGGGGTATTTAGGTTGCCGTGATTCTGAATTATGTAAAATTGATGAAACTACTAAAAATGCTTTATTTATCATTCAAGGAAATCGAATGACAACTATCGAAGAAAGAGTAGATGCCTTGAAAAGGATTATGACGGATTTAAAAGCGCATCAGCCAGAAATGACTTATCAAATAAAAATTATCGAGTCAATCTAAGATAGAAATGTCACTCCTATATGTTAAAAAAACATTCTTTGGTGATTGATTCATTCATTCTTGTATTACCTTCGTCTATCATCTCTAATTAAAATATTTGAAGGTAATTTTATTGTTTATATACCACTATTATTCCTGAACTCAATAATAGTTCCTTCAGGTGCTTTGATTTTAAATAGTTCACCATTTTCCACATGATAGATAATTTCATCGTTTTTCTTAATAAAATTATCTGAATAATCTTTAAGAGAGTCAATGATAGCTTCCAAATTATCAGTGTATAAACAGAAGTGTTGAATCCCTTCTGATTCAGCATTAAAAGAATTGAGTGTTTTTTTACCTGTTTGTAACTCAATGTAAAAATCTCCTAGTTTTAGCCAAGTGTTGTATGAACGACCGTGAAAGTTAGGTGTTTCTAAAGATAGGCTAAATCCTAAAGCTAAATAAAAGTTTTTTGTTTCTTCATAAGTGTTTGTTTGTATACAGATATGATGTGCAAATAGTGTCATGAAATGATCTCCTTATGTTATTTAATATGAAACATAGTGTTTCGTGAGAGTAACTTGAATCAACTTCTCTTTAAAGTATTCTCTTATCTCCAGAGTGTGATTATAATAAAGGCAAGTTAGCTGATTAAGCTTACTCTTTTTCAATCAATGGGAATTTTTTTAAGTAAAGTTGTTTAGCTAGTGTTTCAATAATATAAACAACAGGTATCTGAGTCGACATATCCACTGCATAGGATTGCCTTTTTAAAGGTGTGTCATAAGACAATGAAAAATCACATAAAGTGGTTAAAGTATTGGCTTCTTTATTAGTGATACTAACTGATTTAATAGATGTTTCTTTAAGTGCTTTGGCAATGTGAATTAAATCAGGTGTTTCTCCAGATACTGAAAAGAGTAAACAAATTTCTTTATTTCCTTTTGCTGGTTGTTCTCTTTTAACAGCTAAGTAAGGAATAAAAGTAGAAACAGAAGCAAAACTTTGATAACCAAGAGAAGACAAACGTTGCTGAGCGTATTGTGCCATAGCGCTAGAAGAACCTGTACCTAGGCAATGAACGACATCAACTTGGTTTAAAAATGAAACGAGTTGAGTGACTTTTTCTTGGAAATCCTCAGGGAAATAAGTGTTTTCTAAAAAGAAATCATCAGTTGTTAACTGTGAGGACGTTGTTCCTTCGTTAGCAAGCTTTTGTTTTAATGCCAGTCTCAATTCTGGGAAACTACTAAAGCCCATTTTTTGAGTAAAGCGCACGATGGTAGCAGGAGAGACATGAGTCTTTTCAGCTAATTCACGAACGCGCATGAATGCTACTGACTGTTCATGGTTAGTAATGTAGTTAGCGATATGAATATCTGTTTCACTTGCATGTCGCAATTTTTCTAAATCAAACATAGCTGTCATCTCCTTTTTACTCTATTTTACTTGAGTCATAGGGAAAGTGAAAGTTAATAACATACGAAGGGAAGTAATTTTATGACAAACACAGGATTTCGTCCAGATTTTTTATGGGGAGGAGCTACTGCTGCGAACCAATTAGAAGGTGCTTATAACGAGGGTGGTAAAGGATTAACGATTGCTGATATCTCACCAGGTGGTAAATTAAGAATGCCATTAATGTTTTCAGGTGATATGCCTTTAGAAATTGATGAGTCAAAATACACATATCCAAACCATAAAGGGATTGACTACTATCACCGCTATAAAGAAGATATTGCATTATTCGCTGAGATGGGATTTAAAACATTCCGTATGTCGATTTCTTGGGCAAGAATCTTTCCAAATGGTAATGACAAAACACCTAATGAAGAAGGACTTCAATTCTATGAAAATGTCATTGATGAGTTATTAAAATATAATATTGAACCAACGATTACTATCTCTCACTACGAGACACCACTACACTTAGTAAAAGAATATGGTGGCTGGAAAAATAAAGAATTAATCGGTTTCTTTGAAAACTATGCGCGCACGATTCTAGAACGCTTTGGTAAAAAAGTTACTTATTGGATGACGTTTAATGAAATCAATACAGGAATTATGGGCTCTTTCTTTTCAACTGCTATGCAAAATGCGACCGAAACAGAGAACTTCCAAGCTTTACATAATCAATTTGTAGCAAGTTCAATGGCTACTAAAATAGCTAAAGAAATCAATCCTAAGATTCAAATGGGTTGTATGAGTATTTACGCGACTATGTATGCTTATGATTCAGATCCAGTTAACGTTATGGCTACAGAAGAAAAAAATAGAATGTTTAACTACTTCTGTAATGATATTCAAGTAAGAGGAGAATACCCAACATACGCTTTAGCTTACTTTGCTAATAAAGGGATTGAGATTGAAAGAACAGCTGAAGAGTTAGAGTTAATTAAAGCTCATACAGTAGACTATTTATCATTTAGCTATTACATGTCAGCGGCTATTTCAGTTAAAGCTGAGCACCAAGATGATAAGAGTCAAGGGAACTTCTTTGGTGGCGTGAAAAATCCATTCCTACAAGCAAGTGAATGGGGCTGGGAAATTGACCCAATTGGTTTAAGATTAGCGTTATGTGATTTATATGGTCGCTACGGTGTCCCATTATATATTTCTGAAAATGGATTAGGAGCAATTGATATTCCAAACGAAAACTATGAAATTAACGATGATTACCGCATTGATTACTTAGAAAAACATATTGCTGAGATGAAAAAAGCGGTTGTATTAGATGGTGTTGACTTAATGGCTTATACACCTTGGGGATGTATTGACTTAGTCAGTGCTTCAACAGGTGAAATGTCTAAACGCTACGGCTTTATCTATGTTGATTTAGATGATGAAGGTAATGGAGATATGAGTCGTTATAAGAAAAAATCTTTTAATTGGTACAAAGAAGTTATTGCAACAAATGGTGAAGAAATTAAATAAAACAAAGAAGAATTCTCTAACTTTAGAGGATTCTTCTTTTTGTGTGTTAGGAGTAGTATACTAATATTAAATAACTGATCACATATGGAGGGAACGAGATGGAATTTTATTCGTATCAATTCTTTTTAAATCAATCCACAAGTAATCATTTGATAAAGTATGTTCTTTTTATTGGTTTACTTGCGTTGTTATTAGGAGTGATTTTAAAAAGATTTCATAGTCAAGATCAAATGAAATATCGAGATTTAATTATATTAGTTTCTCTAGGGATTGTCTTTATGGTAGGTATACAAGTCAATGAATATGAAGTAGGGAAAAATAATCTTAACAATTCTTCTAGAATGATTAATTTTTTAGATAATATAGGTGAGAATCAAGAAGTTTCACCAACAGACTTGGCAGTGAATTCGAAATACGTTAAAGATGAGATGTTAATAAAAATTGGGGATAGTTATTATCAGATTAATATGAATGCTGATTTGTCCTCATTTAAATTAGAAGAAACCTTTTTATTAAATGCCAAAGATGTCACTTTGATAAAGGAGTAGAAAAATGAAAGATTATTTAGAAATAGGAATTAAGTTAGCAATCGGGTTAATTTCATTGATTTTTCAAATGAATTTATTAGGAAAAGGAAACTTAGCTCCAACCTCAACTCTTGATCAATTACAGAATTTTGTGTTAGGTGGTATCATTGGCGGGATGATTTATAACACGCAAATATCCATTTTACAATTTTTCTTGATATTAATTATGTGGACATTTTTAGTGACACTATTCAAATATCTGAAAGAAAATGTTGCTATTGTCAAAAAATTAATTGATGGAAAACCAATAGTTGTTATAAAGAACGGGGAAGTTTTAGTAGAAAACTGTGCTAAAAAAGGAATTTCAGCAAATGATTTGATGTTTAAACTACGAACAGAAAGTATCTATGATACAAGACAAGTGAAACGAGCTGTCCAAGAACAAAATGGTCAGCTGACTATTATATTATATGGAGATGAACAGGTTCGTTTTCCTTTAATTACTAATGGCGTGGTGGATGAAGATGTATTAGAAACATTTGATAAAAATAAAGCTTGGTTAGAAGAAGAACTAGCTAAGCAACAAGTAGAATTATCTAATGTTTACCTAGGTGAATATCATAATGGCTATTTGAATCTAAGTCTTTATAGAAAATAAGATTTAAGAAGACAGGTCAACAAAGTACTGACATTGCCATTTTTGAGTTTTAGTAGCTGTTTGATTTAGCTCAGTTTCCCAAGAAGGATAGACTCGAATAGCCATCTTTCCTTTTTGTGTAGCAGTTCTTAAAATACCTTGTATAGCTAAGATATCCTTAGGAAAAATAAACAGACCTTTTTTCTCTTGATCCATAATGGCAATAATGAGGTAGTCAGGATGTTGCTCTAAGGAAAAGGATTGGTTTTGATTCTGAGAGTTTTTCTCCCAAAAAGCTACAAAGTAACCTTTCTTTTTAGGCGTTAATTTCGCTAAACGACTCCGATAAGATTGAGCGCCTAGAGTAAATTGATGTGCTTCGTAGTCTGAATTATAAGGCTCTTTGATTAGTTGTGTTAGTTCAGTTTGCTGGGTGGAAGAAAAGTAGTTATTAATAAATGGGATAGATGAGACCATGGGAACACGTCCTTAATTGTTTTATTTAATGTTACCATAGCAGTCATTTCCTATAAGAGTCAATTAATAAGAATAAGATTAAATAGAGAGTAGGTAGTTCTATGAAGTTAGGTATTATTTCAGCAATGGAGAGTGAAATAAACTATATATTAGAAACAAGTCAGATGGTTAATCAAATTAAATTGAAAAAAGCAATCTTTTATCAGTGTGAGATAGGAGATGTAGAACTAGTTGTAGTTGCTAGCGGCGTAGGTAAAACAAATGCCACAGTGTACACACAAGTATTAATAGATTACTTTGACCCAACAGCTGTCATAAATATTGGAATAGGTGGAGGATTATCTGATAAGTTGCGTCCCTTAGATCTCGTTTTAGGAACTACTTTTAGTCATCACGATGTGTCTATTGAACAAATGGAAGCTTTAAAACCATTCATATCGACATTTGAAGCAGATGGCGAGTTAGTAAAACTATTTGATGCGTATGAAGGAGTAAAGATAAGAGGGCATATAGCTTCTGGTGAGTCGTTTATCGCAAGTGAAACTGAGAGAAAACAAATAATTGAGATGCACAAGCCTTTATTAGTCGATATGGAAACTAGTAGTATGGCTCATTGTTGTTACTTAAATGACAAACCTTTTATATCCTTACGAAGTGTTTCTGATTTAGCGAATGACGAAGCAGATGAATCCTATGAAGAAAATGAGCTAGCTGCAGCTAATGCTGCGGGGAAAGCTTTGTTGGATGTATTGGGAAAGATATCTTTATAATAGAAAAGTATTTATTGGATCAAGGATTATAGTGAGACTATTTTAGAAAAATTTGTATTAGAAATTAAAATAAAAATGCTAACTACTGAACACTTTTAATCAGTAGTTAGCATTTTTTAGTTTATTAATTCTATAAAAAATATTAGTAGGAATAATTATTTATAAGAGAATACATTGATTCAAATAATTTTATATAAAAATGTATTCTTATTAAAGTTGCTTCAAAAGAGACCAATAGGGGAGACTAAAAAATAAGTCCCTCGATGAACTTGAGGGAGTATTGTAAACTGTGTAAGTAATATACTATCTAGATGACTTATAGTTCATATTCTACTATTTACAAGAGAATTTAAAGGCTTAATAACCATATCTAATGTGTGACATAGATACCTGAATAATTCATAGCTTTAATTCTTTGGTACATTTTATTGAAATATGTATCACTAATATCCCTATCAACTGATTTTGACTAAAAAGTTACTTCAAACATTCACTGTTCAAAAATATTGAGGAAT
>NZ_JBMEAO010000022.1:0-47073 GCF_048815235.1 Vagococcus fluvialis | reverse complement strand
GGCTGTAAATCAGAAAAATAAACCAATAGATAACAAAAAAGAATCGGAATCCAAAAATCTTTTTAAGATTTTCGAATTTCGATTCTTTTATTTAAGAACTGTAACTACTTATGTCACAGCCTCTTTTATTTTTGATTAATTAGTGAAAAATACAATGATAAAAGGTACTAGTATAACTCCAATCATAAAAGCCCATGCTTGCCATTTAGCAAAGTTAAAAGTCATCCCGACTCCCATTCTTTTCTCTACCCAAAAAGAAGGATCTTCTTTGTTAAAATAAAACATACCTAACTTCCAATTGTCATCTGAGTCATCCATAATAATACTGTCTTCTAGTTCTTTATCCTCAGAAGTAGTCGGCATGTTTTTTAATCGATCTCCTGATTGTCCATAATAAAGTGAATACCATAAAGTAATTCCCAGAACTAGAACTGTAAAGATAATCGATAATATCATAACAACTTTAGGTGAAATCGTATCAAAAATAATTAGCAATTGGATAGCTGTCATTAATATTTGCGTTAAAATAGAAATGACAAAATTTAGTAAAGAAGACTGTCTTCTAAATTTTTTATTTTTAGCAGCTGATTGTTCTGGATTATCCCTATCAATTTGTTGTTTAGCAGATAAAAAAGAGTGATTGCTAATAGCCATTACCACTGTTAAAAATAATTGAATAAAAGGAAGTGATAAAACAGTTCCCCAACTCTTATCAGCTACTCTACTTGGATTCATATTAAAATCCCATTGCATCACAACTGTATCTGGAATATTGTGATAATTAGCGATTGTTAAAACTAAGGTTAACAACACAAATATTAAATTAATTCCTACTAAATAACTTGTTGGAAAAATAAGTTTTTCATCTCGAAAAGACAAATCTACTACTATTTTTTGACTGATTTTTTCTTGGCTAGATAAGCTTTGTTTGTATTCTTTTATCTTTTTAAAACGAGTCACATAAGTAACTATTGAAATAAATAAGATGATAAACAAACTAACAATACTTAAATAGACTAATGTTTCTTCCTTAATATTATTAGATAATTGATTTAATAATATTGTTACTATGCTCAAGACAATACTTGATAAAAAATTAATAACAAAATAGCTTTTCTTTTGTTTATCTACTACTTTTTTAGTTGTCTCTGTCACTGGTAGACTAACCCCGAAAGGTGTGTTTTTCCGACTAATAAAAGGAGTCAATCCTAATAATAATCCCATCAATATATTCAAACTAGTAAAAAAATAAACACTAATCATCTCTGTCAACTCCTTCTAACTTGTTACCTACTCTTTCCATGACTTCTTTCAAATCAAGCCCGTAAACGCCTGCATCGATTAACAAGTTTTCTACTTGCATCTCTAGCTCTATATTATATTCTCGACTTATTTTTGGAGGTGCGTTTCGAGAAATTTCATATCCTTTTTTGACTTGAATAACGGCACCTTCAGTAACCAATTTTTTATAAGCTTTATTCACTGTATGAAGATTTATTCCAATATCTCCCGCCAAACTTCTCACACTAGGTAAACTGTCTCCTGGCTTTAATTTTCCTTTGTAAATCCCTTTTTTAATTTGAAATACTAATTGTGTGTAAATAGGTATTTCTGACTTCGTGTCAATTTCAATAATCATCTTCTCACCTCTTATCGTTATACACATAGTATAACAAAACTTATTATAGGTCAACTATAACAAAAGTTATAAATAAAAAAAGTTGCGATGTAAGCAACTCTCTTTACATCACAACTTTACTTATTTTATTAGAGGATATTTAATCCCATTTTTCACTAATTTTTCTGCGATAATCTCATCAATATCAAATCCCAGATTATCCGCCATCATGTACGTATAGATTAGAACATCAGCAATTTCTTCTTTTAAGTGTTCTCTATCTTGATTACCTTCTTCTGCTGATTTCCACTGATAAATTTCTAATAATTCATTGGCTTCTAAAGAAATAGACAAAGCTAAATCTTTTTCATTATGGGCTTTTCGCCAATTTCTTGCATCACGGAAAGCATTAATTTTACTTAGCGTTTCTTTTGTACTCATTCTATTCAATCCCCCGTTTATAATAACTTGATTTTATTATAAACCTGTTAACTTAAAAGAGCATTAAAATTGTTTTTTCAGATTCTCTTGATGTTCTTTTTTAATTGATTCTAATAATTCTGTGTCTACGATTAAATCAAATGCTGTTCTAGCTAATAATTCTGCTCCTAACGCAATTGATGCTAGTCCTTTTTCACTTTTCGATGCTTCTCTAAATTCAATACTGTGCCCCGCAATATACTCATCAGAAATTGAAACGGTTGGTTGAATAGTCGGAATAACTTGACTAACATTTCCCACATCTGTTGATCCTAAACTGATTCCTACTTCTTCTTTAAGATAAATATCTTTTTCAGGAATTCCAATTGCCTCCACGTGTTTAAAGAAAGCCTCATCAAACGTAGGTGTTAATACTGTATTATCTACTGAGTTTTGGAATAAGCCAAATTCATAAGTACAACCTGTTTGTAAAGCCGCTCCCTTAACAATATTTTCTACCTTTTGATAGACTTCATTTAAAGTTGGCCTTGTGGCAGCTCGTAAATAAAATCTAGCAGAAGCAAATTCTGGAACCACATTAGCAGCTACTCCTCCATCTGTAATAACACCATGTATTCTCACATCAGTTGGTAAATGCTCTCTTAAAGCATTGATGCTATTGTAAACTTGAATAACAGCATCTAAAGCGTTAATTCCTTTTTCTGGCGCTGCTGATGCATGAGACGCACGACCATAAAATTTAATATCTACTGGATCATTAGCTAGTGAAGGACCAGATTTTGAGTAGTAGGTTCCTGGATGAACACAAACAGCTGCATCAACATCATCAAAAAAGTGTTCTCTAACAAAACTACCTTTAGCTGACCCGTTTTCGCCACCCTCTTCACCAGGTGTTCCGTAAACTCTGATTTCACCACCAATTTCATCAATCACTTCTTTTAAGGCACTAGCTGCTAACACTGAGGTTGTTCCAAATAAGTTATGACCACAAGCATGACCAATTCCAGGTAACGCATCAAATTCAGCTAAGAAACAAATAGTTGGTCCTGACTTTTCAGCTTTGTAACGAGCATCAAATCCTGTTCTATGCCCTGCTACTCCATAGTCTACAAAAAAACCTTCTGCTTTTAGTTGTTTAACTAAAGCTTCTGATGAATAAAATTCATAATTACTAACTTCTGGATGGGCATGGATATCTAAGGCTAACGCTTTATATGTTGGTAAATTTCCTTCAATAAATGTTTTGATCGTTTCTAATTGTGTCATAGTAAATCTCCTCCATTTTTTATTTTTAGATAAACAAAAAAAGCCTTCATCCTTATAAAAGGACGAAAGCTTTGAGCTCACGTGTTACCACCTTAGTTCATGAGAAAAAATTACTTTTTTCTCACCTCTATCAGAACCAAAAACCGATTCTTATCCCTATATCGTAGGCATACGTTGTTAGTTTATCTTATCGACTCACTAACAAATAAACTCGAAGACCATTTTCAAATAACGTCAATTACTCAATTCACACCATCATGAGCTCTCTTTAAACCGCTGCTTATCCTACTTATCTTGTCATAGTTTTTTGTTTATTAAAATATGTTAAGAGTATTATTAAACATTTATGAATGTTTGTCAACTATTTTATTGCTAAATGAATTGTTACTTGTCCATTTGCTTGATATTCTTCAAAATCGGCTGTAAATAAGCGTTGCTCATAAATTACCTTATCTTCCCATATGATATGCCAAGCTGCCCCTACTTTCTCAGGTGTCGCATTTGGTATCTCAACCATTAAATAATTGCCCTCTGATAAGACAACGTCTTCACCTTCTTGGTAATTAGAAGTTCCTATTAAAAAGTCATATTCACCATGATGGTCACTCTCATAATTATAATATACAGCATATAGATTGCCTTCTAGTCCCATAGTTGGTACCTTTTGCCACAATTCTATAATTTCGTCTACCTTAGAATTACTTGTTCTAATCTTGTTACCTCGAATACTTATCTCACTTAATTTTATTTGTTTCATTGACTCAACTTCCTTTCTCCTATGCTATACTCACACTATATAAGTTAATAGTGCCATTTTTAGTCACCTTTAGGAGAAAATATATGAAAAAAAATGAACGACTCATTGCTGAACTTTTCTACATCAACCAAATAAAAGACTTTAACCTCAATGACTTAATGACAGAGTTTTCTATTTCAAAACGAACTGCATTAAGAGATATTTCTGACTTAGAAGCTTTAGGAGCTCCAATTACAGTTAATAAAGGGCGATTTGGTGGGTATCAAGTCTTACAAAATAATAACTTACCTCCACTTTATTTGAATAAACAAGAATGGCATTCTTTATTTTTAGCATTACAATTATTTAAACACATGGAACAATCTCCGTTTTCTTCTTCCTATCAACACTTAAAAACAAAATTACTAGCGATTGCTCCCCAAGAAGAATACAAAATTAATGAACAGCTAGAAAAGATGGTGGTAATCTCAACGACTCAAACTATTTCTAGTGTGCCTTTTTTAACTGAGTTATTTCAAGGTATTTATGAAGAACAAACACTGATAATTACCTATACAAGATACTCCGAAGATAAACGCAATATTCGTCCTATTCAGTTAGGCTTTAAATATGGCCATTGGTATTTACTTGCTTGGGATTTATCAAAGGAGTCCTTTAGATATTTTCGTTGTGATTATATTTCAACTATCACCGAATTATTAGAAGAGCACACCCCTCTTTCTTTTGACATTCTTTATGAGCGTTACCTTGAAGAAAATAAACAAAAAAAACCTCTTACTTTCAAAGCTAAATTGAAAGCTGAGGCATTAGATTTATTTCATTCAAAAAAATATTTAGGTGTAGATTTAATGAAAGAACAAGATTCCTACTTCATCATTGGCCATTATAGCAAAGATGAAATTCCTTTTATGGTTAACTACTTATTAAGCTTTGGGACGTCCATTCAATTGCTAAGCCCTACTTCTTTAATAAATAACGTCAAAAAACATATTCTATCCATTTTAGAAAACTATGATTAATAACGAATATCTTGTTTTCTTTTTTTGGTAATTATTAAAGTGAGAGCTATACCAAACAAACTATATAAGGATAATATTAAAATAGACTGAATTGGTATAACACCTGTATTCATATACCCCACAGCAAGTTCTCTTACTTGATAGGTTGGCATAGCTTTTGATATTGGTTGTAACCATTCTGGAAATTGATCTGTCGGTATCCATAATCCCCCTAAAGAAGACATACCTAGGTATAATATATTAGCAAACACAGAGGCGGTTTTTTCATTTTTAAATAACGTCATTATTAATCCTATTCCTAAAAATAAAACCCCACCTAACAACAAAGCTAATCCTGATATAATCCACTCTTGAGGAGTTAGTGTTACACCTTTAGCTAGTCCTCCTACTAAAAAGACGGCGACAATAGCAACAATATACATCACTACCATTTTTAACATTTTAACAAAATAAATAGAGAATTGGCTTAAATCCACGTGAGTTAGTCGTAATCTCCATCCATTTTTTCTATCTTGAATAATATCAAAAGGAAAAGTAAATAAAGAAAAATTACATAAACTAAATGCTGTCATCGACATTAAGTATTCACGATAATAAACTTCTTGATACTCTTTTGAGATAGGAATTAGAGATGTAAAAATAAAATAGAAAAAAATGGGCATTCCAATACTCATAATAAAAGTTGATTTATCTCGACTCATTCGTTTAGCCTCTATTTTTATTAAAGCTAGCATTATATCTCTACTCCCTCCTGTAAATTATTATTAAAAATCGTTTCAAGTAACGACGTATTCGTTAGTTCAACATTTTCAAATGGAAAATCTATTTCCATTAAGTTTTTTAATAAATTTGCTGTCACTTCATTTTTAAAATGCCATCTGACAACAGCTTTATCTTTAATAACGTTTATGTTAAAAGTCTTAATGAGTGATTCCAGACTATTTTCTCTAGATTCGTAAATATCATTTTCAATTATCATAATTTTCTTTTTATTTAAAGTTCTCAAGTGATAAGGTGTACTATCTGCTCTTATTTTACCTTGATCTAATAAGATTACCCTATCTGCACAATAATCTACTTCTTCTACATAGTGAGTAGTAAATAATATCGTTGTGCCTGTTTCTTTTAACGGTTTTATTAACTGCCAAAAATGATTTCTCGTAGACGTATCCATACTAGCTGTAGGCTCGTCTACTATTAAAAGTTTAGGTCGATTCATTAAAGCTAAACAGGTATCAATCAAACGTTGCTCTCCCCCTGAACAAGTTCCCACTAATTGTTGGTATTTCTTTTTTGGAAAGGGAAGTATCATCTCTATTTCACGACTAGATAAAGGATTATCAGAAAAACTACTTACAAAATCTATCATTTCTTGAATAGTCACATCATCTGGAAACCGTGTTTTCTGAGATAAAAAGCCAATTTCTTTTTTTCCGTATGTTAACGAAAGATTACCTTTGGTTGGATAATAATGACCTAAAATCAAATTGATTAAAGTACTTTTCCCCGCGCCATTTTTCCCTAACAACGCGACGCATTCTCCTTCGCCAATTGTCATAGAAATATCCATTAATACTTTTTTATCCTTAAACACCTTATTAACCTTATCTATATCAATGATTGTTTTCATTATCTCGTCCCCTGCCATCATTTAATTTTTTATTGATTTCATTCACACTCAATTTCACCTTTAACATTGATAAAACTACCATTGATACATAAATACCAATAAAAATAATAGTGTATCTCATCATATCTGTAAGAGAGTACTCAAACCAATTCAGTAATACGTTTAGTAACAACAATCCTAAATAAGTACAAGAAAAATGTATACTAGCCTGTTTAAGAATTGACCAGTTATCCTTTTTATAAATTAAGCTGGCAAAGGAAAACATGATACCAATGACACTCCACAAGACAATACTCCAACCTAAAGCTTCTAATTCAGTATTAAATTTTGACATAAATAAAGGTGTACTTGGATAAAACTTACCTTCTCCAACTCGCCATGAAATAATAAAAGATGTGATTAGGCCAATAAAAGTTCCTGAAGAAATACCAACACCCATATGTTGAATCATTTTTTTCATATTCCTAACCTCCTTTTAAATTCTTTCATATATCTTCGTGATGTATGGCTAAATGATCCATCCTTAAAATTAATCTTTATTGTTCCTGTAAAAGATAGTTCTAAATTTTTAATATAATCTGGATTTATTATCTCTCCACTTGAAATTCTAATCATTTTTACAAATCTTTCTTCTAGTTTATACAGAGGTTCTTTAATTAGAACTTCTTCATTTCCAACATGACAAAAAATTTTCTTATCAGATGTGAAAAAACGAATCACTTCTGATTCTTTAATTGGAATTATTTGTTCATCCTTGTAACCAAAAAGTGGTGTTTCTTGAGATTCTTTAGAACAAATAGTTAATATTTCTTGAATAGCTGGTGTCATAGCCTTAGCATATATATTTATTTCGACTTCTTCATATTTATCATCTATCTCAAAAGAAACGTTCATCTTACCAACTCCCGTCTTAGTTACATTCTATCGTTTTTTTTACCTATCTGTCTTATTATTTTGATAAATGGTTCTTATTCAATGCTATATGGTTCTCTAAAATTCTCTATATTTTTTTCACCCTATCAAACAGTTTACTGCTATAATGAAGCATAATACTACGAAAGGTGCTGAAACTAGTGAGAAGTCGTCGAAAAAAAGAAACATCTAAAATAAATGGTTTAGGAACCAGTTTTGGACAACTGATTCTAGAATTTTTCTCTACCTTATTTTTCTTCTGGCGCTAAATATATTTTATTATTTTTAATTTAGGAGTGATATATTTGAAAAAATCAGATTTAGATAGATTAAACCCAAAAGCAGATTCTATGACAGGTTTTGATTTTTATAATCGAGGTAATATTGGTAAAGACAGCTACTCAATGACGACCAATAAATATGGTATTCTATTTTTTTCGACTTTTATTGTGTCATGCATTGGTTTCTTATTCCTATTATTAAATTCGTCTTATTATTTGAAGAACTATGGAGATTCCCTGTCTGCATTAGCCATCACCTTGTTGGTTATTATTTTAATAAGCCTCATTCTTGCATTTACTCTTAATACAATCTACCTAAAGAGAAAAAAGAATTTACGTAAATAAAAAAAGTGTAGAAAATTCTACACTTTTTTATTTATATTTATTTGTTAGTCTTAAATAGAACTGTTCCTGCAATAGCAACTACCATTGTTGTTATAACTTTTATCGTATTTTTTTGCCATTCAACAGAAATCAATTGATTAATGAAGTGATTCGCATAAAATAAAATAACAGCAACAATAAAAATAATCACTATTTTCGATACAAATTCTATTTTTATTTTATTCAAATAGTTAAAAATTTTATTATTTTTAACTAGATAAATTATGCCTCCTCCTAATAACACCATCACTGCGATTCCGTTAATGAAAGGACTAGTAATCTTAGGTGTCTCAAAAAAATGACTAAGTAAATATAAAAATAAATAAGCTACTGCTATGACAATTAGTATTAAACTTATTTTCTTACTACTCATTGCACTATCACTATCTCTCTCAATTTTTTCCATAACTTCTCTATCTCCTTTAATTAATTCATCCAGACTTATTTCATAAATCTCACTAATTAAAATAATATTTTTAATATCTGGTAGTGTGCGCCCCGTCTCCCAATTTGAAACAGTTTGTCTAGATACATATAACTTTTCTGCTACTTCTTCTTGTGAAACACCTAATTCTTTTCTTTTATTTTTTAGTTTTTCTGATAATTCCATTTCTACTCTCCTCTATTTCCATACTAACTAGAACATTATAATTCGTCTGCCAAAACCCTTTGTTATTCAAGTATAACTTAGTATAAAAGCATTTGACATAGCTCTGATTAAGTCTTTTTACATAGCATTCATCGCTAATTAAGCATTGCAGTTTATTTATCTACATATGTGGTACTATAAGATATAAATACATTTGTTATCTAAAGGAGTTGGTCTAATGAAATCACTAATCAAAAAAAGAAACTTACATGTTGGGCTTATTTTATTACTAAGTTTTTCATTTTCTTTTACAAGCATCACTTCTGTAGAGGCCAAAAGTAATAAAGCTAAAACAGAAAAAATTACAACCAAACAGGAGAAACGATTAAAAAAAGAAACAAAAGCAGCTTTAAAAGAATACGGTATTAAAGATGATACTAGTAAAAAATTAAAAGACTGGACTATCAAAAAAGATACAACTTGGAAAGTCTCAGTTAAATCAAAAAAACACAAAAAAATTACTTCTGAATTTAAATGGAATGGTAAAAAACAGGACGAACCAGAATTAATAAGTCTTACTACCAATAAAAAAGAAGTTCTAAAAAAAGAAAATAAAAAAACAAAAGAAGTCACTAAGAAACAAGATAGTATTTCAAAAGAAATCAAAAAATCATATAAACATTTAGCTAGTTTAGATTATTCTGGTGAGCAAACAATTGATGTGAATAAAGGAGTTCCCTACTTCACTGATAAGGATTTATCCATTAAAAATGGTGCTTGGGAAACTTATGGAGATTTAGATTCTTTAAATAGAGCGACTGTGGCAAATGCGTTATTAAATCAGAGTTTAATGCCTTCAGAAAAACGGGGCGACATTTCAAAAGTAAAACCAACGGGCTGGAAAAACAAAGAGATAAAAGGTGGCTATCTATACAATCGATCACATCTTATAGGTTTTGCTTTGTCTGGTGAAAATGATAATTGGAAAAATTTAATCACTGGAACTCGCCAATTAAACTCACCTGAAATGCTGCGACATGAGATGGATGTTAAAGAGTATCTAGAACGAGATAAAGATAACTATGTCAGATACCGTATTACACCTATTTTTAAAGACGATGAACTACTCGCTCGTGGTGTACAAATGGAAGCTCAATCGATTGGTAGTTCTGACATCCAATTTAATGTTTATATTTTTAATATTCAAGACGGGGTTACTTTAAATTATACAGACGGATCAAGTACTATAGATCCTAATTACATCTCTGACTCAGAGAAAGAAGAAATAGCCAAAAAACAACAAAAAGAAGCTGATGAAGCTGCTGCAAAGGCCGCTGCTGAAATCGCAGCTCAGCAACAAGCTGAAGCAGAGGCACAAGCTCAAGAAGAAGCCACTAACAACGGAGAACAGCAATACGTTGATGAAAACGGAAATGGTACAATAAAAGGATCTAATAACGGGATTTATCATGTGCCTGGTTCTACCTATTACAGTCGAACTACAAATCCAGCTGCTTGGTTTAAAACAATTAGTGAAGCAGAAAACGCAGGTTACAGGGCACCAAAAAGATAAAAAAGAAGCTAGGTTATAAGATTTTACTTATAACTTAGCTTCTCTTTTTATAAAGGTAAATAAATATTAAGTTTAAACAAATCACCATCAACTTCAATTTCAATATTTCCTTCATGGAGAGAGACAATCGAATTAATAATCGCTAATCCTAATCCTGATCCTTCTGTATGTCTCGAACTATCTCCACGTTGAAATTTTTCCATCAACTGATCGGCATCTTCGTTTAGTTCATGTTGAGAAATATTTTTTAATTCTATCCTTGCCATCTCTTCTTGTTTTTCTAATTTTAAATAAACACGTGTTTTAGGCATAGCATATTTAATGGCGTTGCCAAAGATATTATCAAAAACACGCCACATTCTCTCACCATCTAGAGAAATATTTATTTCTTCTTCTGGTTTATTAAAAATAACTTTTAAATCATGGTCTTCAAATTCTTCGCTATATTCAGAAACAGATTGCTGTAGTAATTGAGTTAAATTGACTTCTGTTTTATCTAAGATAATTTCACCATTGTTCATCTTAGTCACTTCAAATAAATCATCAATTAGATGTTTCATTCGTTGTGATTTTTTATTAATAATCTCAATATATTCTTTTCTATTCTCATCAGAAAGAGAATCTTGTTTTAATAATTCACCATAGGTAATAATTGACGTTAATGGCGTTCTTAAATCATGACTGACATTCGTTAATAGCTCTGCTTTTAACATTTCACTTTGAATTGTATCTTTTTGAGAGACTTCAATTAATTTTTCCAATTCTCCTAATTCTCGAATCATTTCATCAAGACTTAATTCCTCAGACACATCTTCATCATAAGAGGCTAATAATTTCTTAGATTGTTCTAATGCTCTCTTTGTCTTAAAAAGTACATCTCTAAATAATTTAATTTCTATCCCTAGCAAGATCAATAAACCAACAGCTAAAATCAATTGATACAAACTACCTAAATAACCCCTTAAAAAGAGCATTACTAAAAAGACATTGCTTATCAATAAAAGAATTATTGTAACTATCTTTAAACGCCAAGGTAATTTCCGATAGGTTCTAAAAATCCCGTTATAAACAATACAAACAAAACTATCTCCAAATACTTCTTTAATCTCTTTCTCTCGATATTTAGGCATTAATTTTTGCCAAATGACTTTAAAAGCTAAGAAACTTATCCCTAAACAGAAAAGCCCTCCTACAAACGGCAAAATGATATTATATAAATTCGACGTAACACTCATATTATAAGGATGAACTACTACAGCTGAAAAAGCAGCAAAAAATCCTAAAATAAGAAAAATAATTATAGCAATATCTATTGGCAGTTTTTTTAATTTAAGAAGAATAAAATCGGTATTAATATACAGATATAAAACAACTATCCCAACTAACATTGCTATAATGCCTACATAAATTAATTGGCTAAAAACTTCCCTACTTTGATCTTGCTCTTTTAGTTGTGTCGCTAAATTAGAGTCTTTTGACACAATACTATATCCTTTTAAAAATGCCATGGTTGACTGAAACAATCCTTTTTCACTTGCTTCAGATGTTATTAGTTGATGAAAACCAATTGGATATTCTTCCCGATTAATTTTCCCATAACCATTTTCTTTCAGAGCATTTTTTATTTCTTTATCACTCGAATATTTAGTTAACTCTGAAACATTTGTATAGATTTCACCAGTCTGTGCATCTTTAAAATAATACTGAAACGACTCATTTGCTTGAGAGATATAATTAGATGAATCAGTAAGTATTTGCTTTTTATGACGCTTTAAATATTCTTTTTCTTCTTCAATAATTTTCTTTTTAACCACTTCATCATCACTAAAATTTTCAACAATCGCTTGTATTTTACTATCCCGTTCTTTTTTTAGTTTTGCTTGTTCTTTCTCATCAGTCGTCGCAACTATTTTTTCTTCATATTGATTTTTTATATCTAATACTTGGGCTCCTAAATCACCATAACGATTACGATAATTTTCGACTTCTTCCTGACTAATATCTTTTGGTCGATTCTTTTCATAGTCCTTAATCGTTTCATTAACATAAATACTTTCAACCATTAGAAAATCAAGTCCATAATTTGTAGAATCAGCTGTACTCACTCTGTCACTCGATATATAAGTCATAAACCATCCACCAAGACAAAGAAATGTTGCTAATACAAAAAGTAGCCTATTTTTCCATTTTGTAGCCAATGCCCCACACCACCTTTAGATACTTTGGTTTTTTCGGATTACTTTCAATCTTCTCACGAATTTTTCGAATATGAACTGATACTGTATTATCTGAATTAAAACTAGGTTCTTTCCACACTGATTCATAAATATCATCAATTGAAAAAACTCGTCCCGGATGAGACATTAACAGCTCAACAATTTTATACTCTGTTTTCGTTAAATTAACTTCTCTTTCTTCTACAAAAACAGTTTTTGCATGAGTATCTAATTTAAGCTCATTTAATTCAATAATGCCTTCACTTGATTCTTGACCAAACTCACCTAATGTAAAATATCTACGTAACATTGACTTAACACGCGCTAAAAGTTCCATAGGGCTAAAAGGCTTAGTTAAATAATCATCTGCGCCTACATGTAATCCACTTATTTTATCAATATCTTCATTTTTAGCGCTTAACATCAAAATCGGCACATTACTTGTTTCTCTAATTTTTTGAGTAGCTGAAATACCATCTAAGTTAGGCATCATAACGTCCATAATAATTAAATGAATATCTTTGTTTTTGACAATATTAAGAGCTTCTACTCCATCAGTTGCTTCTATTACCTGATAATCATCTTGCGTCAGGTAAATCTTGATGCCTTCACGTATTTCTTTATCATCATCAACCACCAAAATAACTGTTTCTTCCTTTTTCATTTTTTCACCTACGTCCTTTATTTGTACATCTCTTAGTATAAATTATATCCTTTAATTCTTTCTTCGTAAAATTCTTAATAATTTATGAAGAAAATCAACTAGTATGCTTTACATACTAGTTGGAATATGATAAATTAATACCACTAATATGTTATACATACTAGCAGGAGGTAATCAATTTTATGAAACAAACGCAACTACTAAAAGGTGTCTTAGAAGGCTGTGTTTTAGCCATTATTAAAGAAAAACCTATTTATGGATATGAATTAGTCCAATCATTACGGCTTTCTGGTTTTCAGGATATTGTTGGTGGTACAGTTTATCCTTTGCTCCAAAAACTTGAAAAACAAGGAGCGATTTTAGGAGTCGAAAAACCTTCTCCTGACGGTCCTAACCGTAAATACTATACACTTACTAATCTTGGAGAAGATAATCTTATAGCATTTAAAAAGCAATGGAAAAGCTTAACTATTAATGTTGAAACTATTTTAAACAATGAAAAGGATGTTTTAAATGACTGAATCAGAAAAATTAATTGAATTAAATAATGAACTCCGTGAACAATTAACACCTGAAAATAATGAATATTACGAAAATATATTAATCTATCTACGAACAAAATCATTATTTCAAGATGAATTAACGATTGAAAAAATATTAATAGAATTACTTCAAGATATACTAGAGGCTCAAAAAAACAACGAATCAGCTAAAGACTATTTTGGTGAAAACCCTCAACCAATGTTGGATACTCTCTTGAAACAAGTTCCTAAAATATCTTTCCTAAAAAAGTTAAAATTAATGTTGATTGTTTTTAGTATCAGTTCTGTATTTGCTTTATTCTCTATGTTGACTAAACCTGAGCCAACTCTTAATTTCTTAACCCTCTTATTTAACGGTGTGATTAGTTTTATTTTTGTGGAACTCATTTTTCTTATGATTAATCGTTACACTTTTAAACCTAATAAAAGTAAGAAAAAAGAATACCTTGTCGTTTTTTTAGTTAGTTTTATTTTTATTGGCCTAACTTTCTTATCTAATATTTTTGGTGATTTTTGGCTAAGTATTCCTGTACCAAGTTTCACTAGTTTAGTTATTGTATGGAGTGCCTTATTAATTGCTAGTATTTGGATATTAGTTAAAAAGAAAAAAGAGTATTATTATGCTATTCCTTCTTTAACTATGCTCGCTTTAATTCCAACCTTACTAAAATTACCAATGACAAAACACTTATTCATTTCTTCTACTAACAAAATAATTATGGTAGTAATTGCGTTAATCGTTATCTATGGATCAATGTTTATTAGTTCAAAAAAATTTAACATAAAAAGAAAGTCGTTTCTGCATCTAGCAGTCACGACTTTCTTTTTATGTTAAATTTTTTCTTGTTTACTTACTTGAGCAATTAATACATTAAAGAAATAACCTAAACCAACAGTTAATACAATATGTCCAATTCCTGCAAGTCCTGCTATCATGGGTGAATCATCGTAACCTAAAACGGTCATTGATCCATGGATTAACATTAATAAAAGAGTAATTCCTAATCCACTATTATAAATGGCATAGAATTTTTTATAATTTTTATGTTCACTTAGTTTAAAGCTTTTTTCTAATAATAATACGATTAAGAAAAAGAACATACCTAAAACTAAAATATGAGTGTGCAAGGTATTTAACTGGCTCTTCCCTTGAAAGTCATTAAATCGGCCAAATTCTCTATAATAAATGCCTGATGCTAAGCCTGCTATCATATAAGTCATACTTGTTCTTGCTAATTTTTTCATTTCTTACCATCCTTTTTGTTATTATATGATTATTTTACTTAAGCAGTGACACTTTGTCACTTTAATTGCTCAAAAAAAGATTAATTCTAGATTAATCTTTTTTTGAGCAATATGATTTTTGTCCCACTTCTAAATGAAACTCTTTTAACTTACTTAATTCTTCTAACTTTTTAGCATTTCTTGCCCAGTAATCTAGGACTGCCATAGCACAGATTAAAACAGGAGCTTGCTCTTTATTAGGAATCATAATTTTAAAAAATCTTTTTCCTTCTTTTGAAATAACACCTGCTTCAAGTATTCTTTTTTTGAAACTTATTATTTGATACCTTTTTTTAGGAATATGACCAATAACAAGCCAGTTTACTTTTTTGATGACATAATAATCTCTTTTTAGCGCGAATAATTGTTTCATGGTTCCTATTTGAGAAGTGCTATCATACAAATCAAACTTCGCTCTAAAACCATCACTTTTTTGAGTTGCTTTTGCTAAACGCTGGCCATCTAAATCATAAATGGATACACTATCACCCTTAACTCCCCAATTACCTAGAAGTAAAAAAACAGGCTCATCGCTTTCATTCTTAATAAATACTCGAACTTTCGCCGATAATAAATGTTCTTCTATATAATAAGTCGCCATGTTTACTCAGCTTCTTTCTTTAATTCTTATAGATTTTCTTCAATTGCTTTAAATATCGCTTTTCCAACACCATCGTTAATATTTGTATCTGCCTCATATTTCGCAATTTTTTTAACGCCATCTTCAGCGTTTCCCATTGCAAAACTAACACCTGCAATACTTAACATAGAAACATCGTTATAATTATCTCCAATAGTCATAACATCTTCTAAAGAGATACCTCTTTCTTCAGCCATTCGTTTAACGGCATTTCCTTTTTGAGCTTCTTCATGATTTATTTCAATATTGTTTGGGAAAGATGAGGTAACATATAATTTACCAAGTTGTTCCACTTTTTCTCCAATCGGTTGTAAAAAATCTGCGCCTTTATCACTAAAACTAATAATTTTTAAGACTTCTATACTATCATCTTCAAGTAACAAATCATAAGAAGAGATATAATTAACTGGCAACATATTTAAGTGTGTTGATGCCATAGCAATCGCCATTTTATATGTTAAATGAGGTACTTGATTTGCTAGTAAAGTAGCAAAATTTTCAATTCGTTTTGGCTGGCTCTCAGCATAAACTCCATCAGTTGTCATTAACTCAAAATACAACTCATTTTCTCTTAATAAACTCATGATATTTCTTGTCGTTTGTTTATCAATACCAATGTTAAATATTTCATTTCCTTCGGCATCAAAACCTTGAGCTCCATTTCCAGTAATCATCGGGCACTTAATTCCTGCTTCATCTAAAGCAGGTTTAGCTTCTGAGTATGCTCTCCCCGTTGCCATCATAAACTCAATCCCTTGAGATTGTGCATATAACACTGCTTCTTTATTTTTTTCTGAAATGGATAAATGAGAAGATAAAATCGTCCCATCCATATCTGATGCAATCATTTTAATCATTGTTTGCCTCCTAGAATTTGGTTATTTCTATTTTAACATTTTTCTAAAAGTAATCATACTTTCTACTGTTTATGATAAACTAATCATCGAGGTGAATAGAATGAAGCTAATAATTCCAACAGAATGGCAAAAACACTTACAAGAAGAGATTAATCAGACTTATTTTAAAGAGCTTGAAACTTTCCTATCAATTGAATATAGTACCCAAACTATTTTTCCTAAGGAAGAAGATATTTTCACAGCTCTTTCAGCAACTAAATTTGAAGATGTTAAAGTCGTTATTTTAGGACAGGACCCTTATCACGGTGAGAATCAAGCTCACGGATTAAGTTTTTCTGTTTTACCTGATCAACCTTTACCTCCTTCTTTAAGAAATATGTATAAAGAACTAGAAAGTGATTTAGGTATTACCAGAAAAGATGGTTGTCTACTCTCTTGGGCGGAGCAAGGAGTTCTTTTGTTAAATACTTGCTTAACAGTTAGAAAAGGACAAGCAAACTCTCATAAAGAAAAAGGTTGGGAAACATTCACTGATAGTATTATAAAAAAACTAAGTCTTCGTGAAGATCCTGTCATTTTTGTTTTGTGGGGAAATCCTGCTAGAAAGAAAAAAGCAATGATTGATACAGAAAAGCACTTTATTATTGAGGCTCCGCATCCTAGCCCACTATCTTCTTACAGAGGCTTTTTCGGAAGTCAGCCATACTCTGTTATTAATAACCTATTAAAAAAACAAAACAAGACAGAAATCAACTGGGAATAATAGTACAACAGACCATTATTCTGTTACATTAATACTACTAAAAATCTAATATTTCAATGATTTTCAGAAAAAACAGTCTCAAATACTGTTCTTTTTGTTCATTTAGTTGTATGATAAAACAGTGAACAAAAAAGTATAATAATAAAGTGGAGGGTTTCATAAGTGGAACTATTTGAAGGACTTAAACAAAATATTGGCGGCAAAAAAATTACAATCGTATTTCCAGAACCAACAGATGCTCGTGTTTTAGGCGCAGCTGTTAGATTAAAATCAGATGATTTAGTTGAACCTATTTTAGTAGGTAACCCAAGTGAAGTTAACAAAATCGCTAGCGCTCGTGGTTTAATCATCGACAACTTAAAAATTATTGACCCTGAAAAATTTGACAAAATAGATGAAATGGTTGAAGCATTTATCGCTCGTCGTAACGGTAAAGCAACTGAAGACCAAGCTCGTGCAACTTTAAAAGACGAAAACTATTTTGGTACAATGTTAGTATACATGGACTTAGCTGATGGACTTGTAAGTGGTGCTATTCACTCTACTGGTGACACAATTCGTCCAGCTTTACAAATTATCAAAACTAAACCAGGCGTTAGCCGTACAAGTGGTGCTTTCTTAATGGTTGGTAACCGTGACTCAGAAAAATACATTTTCTCTGACTGTGCTATCAACATTAACCCTGATGCTCAAGCTTTAGCTGAAATCGCTGTTGAAAGTGCTAAAACTGCTGAATTATTCGGTATCGATCCTAAAGTATCATTATTAAGCTTCTCAACAAAAGGTTCTGCTAAATCTGAAGAAGTAACTAAAGTTATTGAAGCAACTAAAATTGCTCAAGAATTAGCTCCTGAAATGGCTATTGATGGTGAATTACAATTTGACGCTTCTTACGTTCCTGGTGTAGCTTCTCAAAAAGCTCCTGAATCAGACGTAGCTGGTAAAGCAACTGTATTCGTATTCCCAGAAATCCAATCAGGTAACATTGGTTACAAGATTGCTCAACGTTTAGGTGGATTCCAAGCGATTGGACCAATCTTACAAGGTTTAAACAAACCTATTTCTGACCTTTCTCGTGGATGTAATGAAGAAGATGTTTACAAATTATCAATCATTACAGCTTCACAAGCATTACAAGTAAAATAATTATTACAACAAAAGAGGCTGTCCAATTAAATTGGTCAGCCTCTTTCATTATAAATTCATATGTCTGTGTTACAATTTTTTATATACTATTATTTTTTAAGGAGTTTAGATATTTATGCATCCACATTTTGAAGATGTTTACGATTTAATGGTGACTTCTTTTCCATCTAGTGAAAGAAGAACTTATGAAGATCAAAAAGCATTATTAAACAAATCAAATTATGAAATTAAAACTAATCACGATAATAAAGGAAATTTATTATCTTTTATGGCTATTTGGCAACTTGAAACATCACATTTTATCGAGCACTTAGCTGTTTCTCCTCTTAGTCGTGGAACTGGTATTGGCGCTTCTGTCATGAAAGAAATGCTTGCAGCTAGTGAAAAGCCTGTTCTTTTAGAGGTAGAATTACCTGAAAACGAGATTGCTAAGAAACGTATTCAATTTTACGAACGTTTAGGTTTTCACTTAAATGAGCATGACTATGTGCAACCTCCTATTCAACCTGGGGAAGAACCACTTCCTTTACTGATTATGAGTTATCCAGATCCAATTAAAGCAGAAGATTTTTCTTATTTTAAAGAAGATGTTTTCTTACACCTTTATAATAGTAAAACTGCATAAAAAAAGCTGTCCTTTTGGGCAGCTTTTTTTATATATGAATAACTGTTTCATTTTCAATTAATTGGTGTGGTATAATCACTCGTTTTTTGAGTGCATCTTCTTCTTTTAACTGACTTAAAAACTCTACTACTGCCGTTTTACCCAAATCACTGACATTGACATCAATCGAAGTAATATATGGGTGAAGCAGTGTCGTAAAAATAGAATTATTAAAACTAATAATAGACACGTCATCAGGTACTTTAAAACCTAGTAGATTCAACATTTGAATTACTCTTAGAGCAAACATATCATCAATAGCAATACATGCTGTTGGTTTAAATTCGTTAATCACTTCATCAAATTCAACATAATCTTCTGGGGTTATTAAAGATAACTCTTTATAACTTGCTAGTTGATTATCTCCCATGCATTTTTGATAACCAAAAAAACGATCTTTCGAAAAGTTTTCCTGTTGATTATTAGTTACAAATAAAATTCTTTCATGCCCTTTATCAATTAAATGTTGTGTTGCTGTTTGGCCTAATAATTGATTATCATTATCCACACAACTAGCTTCATTATTGTATTTGTAAGGTTGCCCAATAATAGTAAATGGTACCTTGTTTTTAACAAGATAATCTAAGACTTGATCTTTTTCTTTTGAATACATCAAAATAAAGCCATCCACTCTTTTTTGTCGATACATTAACTCAACATTTTCAAGTAACTCTTCATCAGAATGACCACTAGCAATAGCTATTGTCACTTTTTGCTGGCTAGCCTCTTCATTCATTGCCATCAACATTTCTAAATAAAAAGGATTGTTACTTCTTTCTTTAGAACTAGTAGCTGGGAGAATAACTCCAATGGTATTAACATACTTATTCGCTAAGTTCTGAGCTGACACATTAGGAACATATCCTAACTTATCCATTGCTTTTCTAACTCTCTCTTTTGTTTCTTTAGAAATACTTGGATGATCTTTTAGCGTTCTTGAAACAGTTGAAGGGGCTACTCCTACTTCTTTTGCGACATCTTTAATTGTTACACTCATTGTGATTCTCCTTCATTTTCATTACATGTCTATCATAATACCAAAATGGTCGCTCACAATTGGACCTTTCTGATTATTAAATATAACTTGATAAGTCTCTATCTGAGATTCTTCTCTTAAAAAGCCAAAATCAATTCTCAACTTCTCTTCGTTATCTTCCCACCCATCAATTTCCTCATCTACAGTATAAGAACCGATTCTTTCTTTGGCAAGACTGTAAACATCATAAAAAGTCTCATTGACTAGACTATAGCCTTCTGACTTGATATGAGCTGGGGCATTAAAGTCTCCTAATAATAACACTTGATGTTTGATAGGTGCCACTTTTTCCATTAATTTTTGCCATTCATAATAAAAACCTTGCTTTTCATCTTTATCCCACCAAGAAAAATGGCAACTGGCAGCTGAAAAACTATCTTCAAAATGAGCTAATAATAATTTTCTCGTATGATAATCTTTTGGGTCATTCATCGGTGAAACCAGTAAACTTTCAGCTTCAAATGGTTTTAAAGACAGTATTGCTGAACCTTCTTCATAAATATCATAACCAATATGACTATAAGTCCATCCCCAATAATAAGTTAAGCCCTTTTCACGTAAGTAATTAACTAACAACAACGCATAATTATCTTCTTTAATGGGTTGCTGATTTTCCACTGAACAGAAATCATCTAAATTAGTTACTATTTGGCTATTTATATGTTGGTTAATTTCTTGTAATGCGATTAAATCTATTTTATTTTCAATAATAAAATCTGTTGTTTCTTTTAATTTATCAAATGGATTCTCTTCTAACCAACTATGGGTATTTAATGACATAACACGCATCTCTTCACTCCTCTTTAATCAAGCTAAGGCTGACTCAATTGAGCCAGCCTTCCTTTTACATATAAACAGTTCCTATTGCATCGTTTTTCTCTTTTGTTCCGTTAGCCGTTAAATCAAAGGATTGAATCATATGAGAGTTAGTAAAGACTACAACAATCGTTGTTCCTTTACCTTCTGCTTTGACTTTATCCCAATCTGCATTTGCTATTAACTGACCTTGAGAGATATTGTCGCCTTCTTTAACAACTACTTCAAAGGCTTGCTCACTCATTTGAACCGTATCTAATCCCATATGAATTAAAACTTCGAATCCATCTTCTGTTATCACACCAATGGCATGTTTTGTTGGAAATACTGATGTTACTGTACCATTAACTGGTGATACAACTTCTTTGGCTGAAGGAATTACTCCGAATCCTTCACCCATCATTTTTTGAGAAAAGACTTCATCTGCTACTTCTTCAATAGCAATCACTTCACCTGTTGCAACAGTTGTAATGGATACTTCTTTATTTAATTTCTCAGAAACAACTGAATCAGTTGCTTCAGTTTGAGTACTCATTTTAGGAATTTCAATTCCAGAATCAAGAGCATCTTGAATATCTGATTTTAAAATATCAGCTTTAGGGCCATAAACAGCTTGAACACCATTGTCTTTAACAATCAATCCCATAGCTCCTGCTTTTTTCCAAGCTTCTTCGTTACCAACTAGTCGGTTATCCTTCACACTAACACGAAGACGAGTCATACAAGCATCAACATCTGAAATATTTGTTTTCCCACCTAATAAGTTAATAATCGCAATCACTTCTTGGCTTAATCCAGAAGCATCTGTTGAAGCAGGCGCTTCTGTTGTTTCTACTTCATAATTTCCGTTTCTACCAGGTGTCGCATAGTTAAATTTCTTAATTAAAAAGTTTGCTAAGAAGTAAGTACCAACACCAAAGACAATAACACAAATAATAAAGTTAACGACATCCATACCAAGACCCGCTTTAATTGAAATTGGTAATCGTGTCAATAATTCAATATTACCAAAAGAATGAAGTCTTAAGTTAACAATATCTGCCATTGCAAATGCTGCACCTTGAATCAAGGCATAAACAACGTAAAGTGGCATTGCAGCAAACATAAACATAAACTCTAAAGGCTCTGTGACACCTGTTAAAAAGACTGCTAAAGCTGCAGAAACATACATTCCTTTATATTGAGCTTTTTTATCAGCATCAACATTTTTATACATGGCTAATGCCATACCCATTAAAATACCTGAGGCACCAATCATTTGACCTACTTTAAAACGAGCAGGTGTAAAGCCTGATAAAACAGCTTCATATTGATCCATTGTTCCAGGTGCTTTTAAATTCAGTAAATCTGTTGCCCAAGCTAACCATAGTGGATCTTGTCCATAAACAAGTGTACCAGCTTGTGCTCCTGATAAAATTTCATAAGTTCCACCTAATTGCGTATAGTTAATCGGAATAGTTAACATGTGGTGCAATCCAAATGGTAGTAATAATCTTTCAAGCGTTCCGTATAAGAACGGTGCCAATACAGGTGCTGTATCTTGACTAGTTGCTATCCATAAACCAAAGTTATTAATCCCTGATTGGATCATTGGCCAAATAAGAGCAAGTGCTAATGAAACTAAAACAGACCATAAAATAACCACAAAAGGAACAAAACGTTTTCCATTAAAGAAAGATAAAGCATCAGGTAATTTGCGGTAATTGTAGTACTTGTTATAAGCCATAGCTCCTACAAAACCTGCAATAATCCCTACAAAAACACCCATATTAAGGGCTGGCGCTTCAAGAACACTAGTAAAGAACCCTTTTACCATTATTTTTGTTCCAAATAAAGTATGGGTAAAAGCTTCTGGGTCATTTAGCATATCCCCGGTTACACCAAAAATAGAACCTGTAATACGGTTAATTAAAACAAAAGCAATCCCAGCAGCAAAAGCTCCACCAGCTCTTTCCTTAGCCCAACTTCCACCAATAGCCAAAGCAAATAGTAAATGTAAATTACCAATAACTGCCCAACCGATATTTTCGATAACGCCACCAGTTGTCACTAAAGCTCCCATCTCTGGACTAATTAATGGAATTGTTTTCCCAATACTAATCATTAATCCCGCAGCTGGCATAACAGCAATAACAACCATTAAAGCTTTACCAAACTTCTGCCAAAACTCAAAACTAAATATTTTTTTCATCTCTTTTCCCTCTTCCTTCTGACTTGTTTCCTTTTGCATCCGAACAACGCAATCGTTTTCGCAATTAAAGTATAACACCAGAAAATTCTTTGTAAAGATGTAAGTGTTTTACTGAAACAAAATGTTACTGGTAACAAGATTATCTTGGTCTATTGATTTCGCAATCGTTTGCGTTTATGATGGTGGTATCAACTGATCTCAAGGGGGACTATTTTAATGGAACACTTAAAACGATTATTCGCTATTGATCCATGGAAAATCGCAACAAATGAACTTCATACATCAGACATTCGTTTACAAGAGTCTTTAACAAGTACTGGAAACGGCTATATGGGAATGCGCGGAAACTTTGAAGAAGGTTTCAGTGGCGATAACCACCAAGGAACATACATTGCAGGAGTTTGGTACCCAGACAAAACACGTGTAGGTTGGTGGAAAAATGGCTACCCTGATTATTTTGGAAAAGTCATTAACGCTATTAATTTCATCGCTATGGATCTTTTCATCAATGATGTAAAGATTGATTTAGCTACACAAGAAGTAACAGACTTCTATCAAGAACTAGATATGCAACATGGTTTATTAAGTCGTCAATTCACTATTGAAGCAGAAGGTATGACAGTTACATTCTCGTTTGAACGCTTCTTAAGTTTAACAACAAAAGAACTTGGTGTTGTTGACATGACAGCTAAAGTTTTAGCTGGTTCAGGAAACATTAAAGTTGTTTCAAAATTAGATAACAACGTTCATAACGAAGATAGTAACTACGATGAAATGTTCTGGGAAGAGCGCTCAGTAGGTGAAAACTTTGTTACGGCTCGTACAATTCCTAACAAATTTGGCATTGAACAGTTTACTATTACTGCTTTAATGGAAAATGTTTCTTCTACAGATATCACAAGTAAAAAAGAAACTGCACCTTTCTTAGCAACAGAAACATTTACTTTTGAAGTGGTTGCAGAAGATGAAATTACATTAACTAAAAAAGTTGTTATTGTAACAAGTCGTGATATTGAAGAAAGCAAACAATTAGACGTTGCTAAAGGATTAATGGCTGATGTTAACAACACAACTATTGAAGAACAAAAAGATGCTCACATGAAAGCATGGGAAAATCGTTGGGAAATTGCAGATGTTGTTATTGAAGGCGATGATGAAGCACAACAAGGAATTCGCTTTAACTTGTTCCAATTATTCTCTACTTACTACGGAGAAGATGAAAGATTAAATATTGGTCCTAAAGGATTTACAGGAGAAAAATATGGCGGTGCTACTTATTGGGATACTGAAGCTTACGCTGTTCCTTTATATTTAGCCTTGGCTGATCCAAGTGTGACTAAAAACTTACTTAAATATCGTCACAATCAATTACCTGAAGCTCATCATAATGCGCGCCAACAAGGTCTAAAAGGTGCTCTTTACCCTATGGTTACTTTCACTGGTGTTGAATGTCATAACGAATGGGAAATTACCTTTGAAGAAATTCACCGTAATGGTTCAATCGCTTATGCCATTTACAACTATACTAATTACACTGGTGATACAAGTTACATTGAAAATGAAGGTTTAGAAGTATTAACTGCGATTGCTCGTTTCTGGGCAGACAGAGTTCATTATTCAAAACGCAACGCTAAATACATGATGCACGGTGTTACTGGCCCTAACGAATATGAAAACAACGTTAACAACAACTGGTACACTAACTATATCGCTGTTTGGGTATTAAAATACACTCTAGAAAATTATGCGAAATACAAAGAAAATGCTCTTGTTTCCATTTCAGATGATGAAATCAAACATTGGGAAGATATTATCGCTAATATGTATTTACCAGAAGATGAAGAATTAGGCGTTTTTGTTCAACATGATACTTTCTTAGATAAAGACTTAATGCCTGTTACTGACTTAGATCCTAAAGATGTACCTTTAAACCAAAATTGGTCATGGGATCACATTTTACGCTCATGCTTTATTAAACAAGCTGACGTTTTACAAGGGGTTTACTATTTTGGAAATGACTTTACTATAGAAGAAAAACGTAAGAACTTTGAATTTTATGAGCCAATGACAGTCCATGAGTCTTCTCTATCACCATGTATTCACTCTATTTTAGCTGCTGAATTAGGTATGGAAGAAAAAGCTGTTGAAATGTACCAACGTACAGCACGTTTAGACTTAGACAACTACAACAATGACACTGAAGACGGATTACACATCACTTCAATGACTGGTAGTTGGTTAGCTATCGTCCAAGGGTTTGCTCAAATGAAGACTTATGATGAAACACTAAGCTTTGCCCCATTCTTACCTCAAAAATGGAGTAAATATGCTTTCCACGTAAACTACCGTGGTCGTTTACTACATATTTTAATTGATTCAAATGTGACTATTACCTTACTAAGTGGTGAACCGATTGATGTAACAGTTTACGGACAAGTCCATTCAATTACAGAATCAATTACTGTTTCTGTTGAAGATTAAGGCTATATATTGATAAGTAGTCGCTTTTCATATATGTCTGATTTAAACTAAAAGTAAACCGAGAGTGTAACACTAGTTGCACTCTCATTTTTTAAAATGAAAGGATGTTTAAAATGTTTAAAGGTGTTTTATTTGATTTAGATGGTGTGATTACTGATACAGCTGAATATCATTTTCTTGCATGGAAAAAATTAGCTGACGATTTAGATATTACAATTGACCGAGAATTTAATGAAAAACTTAAAGGTGTTAGTCGAGAAGATTCACTAACCCTTATTTTAGAGCATGGCAACAAACAAGATACAGTAACACCTGAAAAATTTGCCGAGTTAGCTAAAGAAAAAAATGAAAATTATGTTGAAATGATTCAAGCTATTTCGCCAAAAGATATCTATCCAGGTATTTTAGAATTATTAACAACATTAAAAGACAATAACATTAAAATTGCTTTAGCTTCTGCTAGTAAAAACGGCCCTCTTTTATTAGACAAAATGGAAATCAGTCATTTCTTTGATGCCATTGTAGATCCTGCTTCTTTAGCTGCAGGTAAACCGGCGCCAGATATCTTTTTAGCAGCTGCTAAAGCTGTTGGCATTGATATTTTAGAGGCTATCGGTATTGAAGATGCTGCTGCTGGAATAGAAGCTATTAAAGCGAGTGGTGCTTTACCTATTGGGGTTGGAGAAGCTAAAGATTTGGGATCAGATATCGCATTAGTTGCTGACACAAGCTATTTATCTTTAGATTATTTAACATCAGTTTGGAACAATAAATAAATGATCAGCTCAAGCGTTTTTACCGATCAAGAAACCAATATTTCCTATATCACTTTAACTAATGACACTTTATCTGCTACTTTTTTAAACTTTGGCGCTAGATGGCATCAATTTATCACACCTGATAAAGATGGTCAGCAAGAAAATATTCTTCTAAGCTTAGATACAGCTAAAAGTATCTTAAATGATAAAGCTCAATTTGGTGCACTTGTAGGTCCAGTAGCAGGACGTATAAAAAATGCCAAATGGGAAGATGTTCCTCTAGAAAGAAATCTAGGAGAACATCATATTCATGGTGGTAGTCATGGTTGGTGGGCTCAATTCTGGACTTTTGAACTATTAGAAACAACTAACTCAATTAAAGTTATTTTTTCTCTAACAGATACCTCATCAGGTTATCCTGGACCTATTTATGTAACCAATACCTATGAGTTAACTACTTCAAGTGTCATTATGACTACAGAAGTGACTAGTGATAAAAAAACAATTATTAATCCAACCAACCATGTGTACTTTAACCTATCTGGAAATGCTAAACGAGATATTAAAAAACATCAACTACTAATTAATAGTTCTCATCTTTTAGAAACAGATGAGAATAATATCCCTACTGGAAAACTATTAACTACAAAAGACACAGGTTATGATTTTAATCATGAAAGACTCATTGCTGATAGTATCAATGAGATACCACAAGGCATTGATGACGCTTATTTATTGGCATCATCTAACCCTCAAATCACTTTATCAGAGCCATTAAGTGGTAGAAAATTAAGTATTTCTTCTAACCGAGATGCTGCAATTATCTTTAGTACCACTGGGTTTAATGACGATTCTTTTTCAGTTAACAAACAACCTATGAGTTCTGAACTCGGGATAGCTATTGAAACACAGGAATTACCAGACATCATTAATCATCCAGAATGGGGAAACATTGAGCTTTCTCCTCATGAGAAAAAAATATTTCAAACAACTTATTCAATTGAATTACTCTAAAAAAGCCATTTATCAATGGCTTTTTTATTTACTTAGCTTTATACTATGACTGACAAGGAGGTACCTATGATAACTATTAATTTACCCAATGAAGAAACAACTAAAAAATTAGCCTATGACATCGCTCAGTTAAGTCAAGCTGGAGATATATTTATTCTGACTGGTGATCTTGGCGCTGGAAAAACAACTTTTACAAAAGGATTTGCTGAAGGTTTAGGCATTTCTCAAATGATAAAAAGCCCTACTTATACTCTGATTAAAGAATACGAAACAGGAACACTCCCTCTCTATCACATGGATGTTTACCGTCTCGGTGAAGGTGCTTCTGATCTAGGATTAGATGAATATCTTGAAGGTGACGGTGTTTGTGTCATTGAATGGGGACATTTAATCAAAGAAGATATTTTTTCACCTTACACTGAATTATTTTTAGATAAATCTAGTGATAATGAGCGTGTTTTTTCTATCTCAAAAACAGATAATGAGCTAACTAATCGTCTTATTAAAGGACTTCAAGATAAAGGCTGGGAAATATAGATGACTGAGCTAGCTATTACCTTACGAGAAGCCGTTCCAAGTGATGCTAAAGATCTATTACGTGTTATGAATCTTTTAGATCAAGAAACCCCTTTTCTTTTAGTCAATCAGCAATCCTTAAAACTAAACCCAATAGATATGGCTGAACAAATTGATTTTATTTATGAACAAGATAACCAGCTTATTCTCCTTGCCTATAATCATGATGAATTAATCGGTGTGGCGACTGTTATGGGAGAGATGGATCAACCTGTCCAACATATTGGTGAAATCGGCATCAGTATTTTAAAAGAGTATTGGAATTGCGGTCTAGGAACTATTATGCTAGAAGAAATTATTGCTTGGGCAAAAGAAGCTAGTATTATTAAGCGTTTAGAAATCAAAGTCCAAGAACGAAATAAAAGAGCTTTCCACCTCTATCAAAAACTAGATTTTGAAGTAGAAGGTATTATCAGACGAGGCTTTTTATCAGAAGACAATCAGTACCTTGATATTATTTTAATGAGTTACTTAACATAAAAGGAGGCAGCCAAATTGGCTGCCTCCTTTTATGTTTGTTTTACTAATGCTTTTAAAGGTACTACGCCAAATTCGGCTTCTTGTTTTAAAAGAATATTAGCACAAGCTAAACTATCATCTAAAGCATGATGATGTTGATCTAATGCAATGCCTAAATACTTTGAAACAGTATTTAGTTTATGATTAGGCAACTCCTTATAGAGCTTCCTACTTGTTCTAACCGTACACAAGGACAAGAAATGAGCCTCAGGTAAATCATAGTATGCTAAACAACCAGATAAGACTCTATTATCAAATGATGCATTATGAGCCACAATCAATCGGTCTCTTTGGAAATAATGCTCTATCTCTTGCCACACTTCTTTAAAACTAGGCGCTTTCTCTACATCTTTTGGCGAAATCCCATGAATTTCAATATTTTTTGAGTGAAAGTAAGTTTCAGGTTTAATTAATGAATAATACTTTCCTACAATTTGATTGTCCTTAACCATTACTAAAGCAATCGAACATGCGCTATGTAATTCATGATTAGCTGTCTCAAAATCATATGCTATAAAATTCATTTCTATTTCCTTCTATCTACTTGATTTACGTTTCTTTTTCTTTTTACTATCACTTGTTGATGAATTACTACTTCTTTTTCTTGTTTTCGTTTTTGTTCCTTTGTTTAACTCTGATTCAATTAACTCATCTAAATCAGTTTCTTTAGTTGTCTCAGAACGACGTTTTTTACGGGTTCCAGTTTCTTCTGACGCTTTCAAATCTTCATACAAGTCTTCTTCAAAATCATCATCTAATTTTTCTTGACGTTTTTTCTTAGATGAATTTTTACGTTTAGCTTTTTTAGCAGCTTCTTCTTTTTCAATTTTTTTCTTATAACCAAAGTAAATAGCTACTAATAATCCAATAACGCCAATAACAATTAATAATGTCCATAACCAAATTAAACTTCTTTTTTCTTCTACTTCATTTTCTGCATCGTAACTTTCAGAAGAAATACTGTTTTGAGATTCTTGACTAGTTGATGCCTCTTTACTTTCCGTACTACTTGTTTCAGTCGTTCCACTTTCTTTAGTAGAATCAGATGTCTTCTCTTTATCGCTTTCTTTTTCTTCTTTTTTAGAATCAGATTCTTTTTTCTCTTCTGATTTATCACTACTAGAAGAAGAACTACTTCCTTCTTGCTGAGTTGATTCAGTCTCTACAGTATTTTTCTCGAAATTATATCTAAGATCTGTAGAAGTATCTCCTTCAGCATCTAGCATTAATACAGTTGAAATTTTTAGCCCTTTAGGAACTGGCATTTCAAATTCGCCTTTATCATCGGCTACAATACTACCTGCTAAATCATTGATATAGATATTAGCATTTGGTTTTGTTTTTCCATACAAAACACTTTTTTGTTCATCATATTTTAAGTCATAAAGTAATTTACTATCTTCAGCAAAACTAATACTAGGTAACACTGAAAAGAATAGCAATAATAAACTAACGAGCGATAATCGCTTCATCATTTGTTTCATGTTTCTACCTCACCTTCCTAAGTTGTCAGCACTAATCCCACAGGGCAGTGATCACTTCCATACACTTCATTTAAAATAAACGCATCTTCTAATTGGGGCGTTAGACTTTCTGATACACAAAAATAATCAATTCTCCAACCTGAATTATTTTGACGAGCATTAAATCGATAACTCCACCAAGAATAGGCTCCTTCTAAATCTGGATAAAAATGTCTGAAACTATCTACAAATCCATTAGATAATAAAAATGAGAAAGCTTCACGTTCTTGATCAGAGAAACCTGGATTTTTACGATTCGTTTTCCAGTTTTTTAAATCAATATTATTATGTGCCACATTTAAATCCCCACACAAAATAACTGATTTGGTTGTTTCTAATTCTTTTAAATAAGCTAAGAAATCTTTTTCCCATGTTAGGCGATATTCGATTCGTTTTAGTTCAGCCTGAGCATTCGGTGTATAGCAATTCACTAGGTAAAAAGAATCATATTCAACTGTAATAACGCGTCCTTCTTGGTCATGCTCTTCAATACCTATTCCGTAGGCAACACTAAGTGCTTCAGTCTTACTAAAAATAGCTGTTCCCGAATAACCTTTTTTAACTGCATAATTCCAATATTGATGATAACCAGGTAGTTCCAAGTCAATTTGGCCTTCTTGTAGCTTTGTTTCTTGTAAACAAAATATATCTGCATCAATGTCATCAAAAATGTCTACAAATCCTTTTTTAACAACAGCTCGCAAGCCATTTACATTCCAGGATATTAATTTCATTAATCGTACCTCCAACTTACTTCTATCGCTATTATTTATTCTAACACAGAATCTCTTGTTCAAAAATAATAAATCTACTTTAAATAGTCTAACATCCCTTTAAATTAAGATAAAAATAGCCTATTAGATGTAAAATATGTTAGAATAATCGCGATGGACTTTATGGATGGATAAGGGGACTAAATATATGAACACTGAAAAAATAAAAAAAGATTTAAACGGGATTCGTTTATTATTTAACGAGCCACTTTCAAAATTTACTTACACCAAAACAGGTGGACCAGCTGATTGTTTATTATTTCCAAAATCAGTAACTGAAGTAAAACAAATAGTTGACTACTGTAATGCTGAAAATATTGAATGGCTTTGTCTTGGTAACGCAAGTAACTTGATTGTACGCGATGGCGGCATTGCTGGTTTTGTTATCATGTTAACAGATTTAAAAGATGTCATTGTAAAAGATACGCTTATTACGGCTGATGCTGGCGCAAAATTAATTGATGTTACTCGAATTGCTCGTGATGAAGTTTTAACTGGTTTAGAGTTTGCTTGTGGCATTCCTGGAAGTATTGGTGGAGCAGCCTATATGAATGCTGGTGCGTATGGCGGAGAGCTAGTTGATTGTTTTGAATCTGCTGATATTCTTTTAGCAGACGGTTCTATCGTAACTTGGTATAAAGATGATATGGACTTTTCTTATCGTCACAGCGTTTTACAGCAAACAAAAGGTATTGTACTAAATGTGACCTTCACTCTTGAAAAAGGTGATTTAGATACTATCCAAGGAAAAATGGATGAATTAACGGAACTTAGAGAAAGTAAACAACCTCTAGAATACCCTTCATGCGGTAGTGTCTTTAAACGCCCTGAAGGACACTTCACTGGTAAATTAATTCAAGACGCTAAATTACAAGGGTTGAAATGGGGCGGCGCTCAAATCTCAACAAAACATGCAGGTTTCATTGTTAATATTGATGGAGCAACTGCTACAGATTACGTCGAGTTAATTAAACATATTCAAAAAACAATCTTAGAAGAATTTGATGTTGTTTTAGAAACTGAAGTTCGAATTATTGGAAGAGAAAAATAAATAAAAAGGTCCTGACTGTCAAAAGTCAGGACTTTTTATTATGAACAAAGCTCTCTAATTCTCTTTGTTGTGAATAAATCGATTGATTAAAATTAAAATGATAGGCTACTAACATCGTAATGAAAAAATAGGGTAACCACTCAAAACCAAATACTTCTGCTCCAATTAAAACAGGGGCTAAAAAAGTATTAGTTGCACTACCAAAAACAGCTACATAACCTAATGCTGCAACAAGTTCAATCGGCAGACCGATTAAAGGAGCTATTAAAACCCCAAATGAACTTCCTATCGCAAAAAGCGGTGTAACCTCTCCCCCTTGAAACCCAATCGCAAGAGTCAAAACGGTTAATAATAACTTGGCTAGGAAATCATAAGAGTAAACAGTATCTCCAGTAAAACTCGCTGTAATTATATTAGTTCCAAGACCTGCATAACGACCTGAATGACTAATAATAATCAAAGTAGCTAAGATAATACCACCAAAAAAAATCCGTTTATATCCATTAGGAAACCACACACTAAAATAATGTTTGGCTTTTTTTAAACTTAAAGTAAATAACGTGCCAACAACTGAAAATAATAATCCTGCTATCACCAATTTGAGCACAATCATTGGTGTTAAAGTCATATTAGTTTCGATGATAAAAGAAGCTTTCTCTAATCCTAATCCCTGTGAAATAAAAAAGGCGGTATAAGAAGCTACTCCTGTATAAATTAAGAAAGAAACTTCTAATTTCCCTATTATCATCACCTCTAATGCGAAAAATACCGCAGCTAAGGGTGTTTGAAATAAACCTGAAAAACCTGCTGCCATCCCAATTATCACTGATTTGCGGTTGAAATCTGCTTCATTATTCAATTTTAATATTTTTAATTTAGCTAACCAATTGGATAAAGTCGCACCAATTTGAACAGCAACTCCCTCTCGTCCTGCACTTCCTCCGAATAAATGGGTTAACCAAGTAGATACCATAATTAATGGAATCAACACCACAGGAATTTTTTCATTTTCTCCTTGTCCTACTTTAAAGATCAATCCCATTCCTTCTTTTGATTTGCCACCAAACTTATCATATAAATAATAAATAAATAGACCTATAACAGGTAGAAAAAAAATAAAATTCAACTGTCGCCAATCTGTCACTAATAAGAGTATTTTTCCGAATAAGACTTCTAAACTCCCTACCAATATCCCAACTATTAAACTAAAAGATAACCAACTTATTTCTCTTTTCAAACTCATTTTATTTGTAAATCCTTTCTTTACAACGGAGCTAATTTTTCTTTAAACCCATTTTACTTCTGACTAAAAGATATATCAAATATATCTTTTAAACAACTTGTTTCATGATTTTTTTCATAATTACGCTTTCATTTGTTATTAAAGTATTAAAAACTGACTAATTAATATTTTCACTAACGACTTTATTCGTGTTATTAAACTTAGGTTTGTTAAAATAATAAAATAACATATCAACTTTATTTTTATACCGAACAAAACTTGATAAAACAGATTATATATCAATAGTTATTAAAATATAAAACATTAAAATTTCATTATTGTCCGATAAAAAGACAATTTTTTGTTTACTTACATCCTTTTTACGTGTTATTATTTCTTCAACCAAAGGAAATAAACAACATTTAAACACTTTGTTATTAAACTATTATCTATTATCAAGTTTCTACATCTGTACATTATCTTTATCAATTTAAGCAATAATAAAATTTAGGAGGATTTATATGTTTTTACTATTATTGGAAATTGTCATTATGGTCTCATTCATTATTTATGGTTTAGTTAAAGGCGGCGCATTAGGTTCAGGTATAACTTCGATTGTTGCATTATTCATTATGTTATTTATTTTTAAATTACCACCTTCTGCTCCACCTGTTACCGCTGTGCTAATTATTATCTCTATTGGAGTTGCTAGTGGTGCATTACAAGCCTCTGGTGGTATGGATTATATGATCTCTGTTGCGACAAAAATCATTAAAAAATTCCCTAAAGCAATCACAATCGTTGCACCACTTGTATGTTTCATGTTTGTATTCGGTATGGGAACTGCCATGATTAGTTTATCATTAGAGCCCATTATTGCTGAAACAGCTATTAAATCTAAAGTAAATCCTAAAGGAGCTCTAATCTCATCTGTTCTTGCTTCTAACATGGCTTTATTATGTAGCCCAGCTTCATCTTCAACTGCATTTGTTATTATGTTATTAATGCCATTTGGTATTTCAATGGGAACTTACTTAAGTATTGTTTTACCTTCAACAATTATTTCAATTGTCCTTTTAAGTTTAATTTTATTAGTTGTTAATAAAAAAGTTCCATTTAACGAAGACACGTTAATTGCTGGTGAAGAAATGGTTGAAGTAACAACTCATGACAACAAAGCAAAATATTCAACTTACGTATTCTTAGCATGTGTACTTGGTATTATCGTGTTTGGTTTATTCCCAGGATTATTACCACAATATACAGTTAACGGAGAAAATGTTAAAATAGCTACAGCAGACTTAGTTCAAATGTTCATGTATGCATCAGCTGCACTTAATCTTTTATTCTTCAAAGTTGAATCTAAAAAAATCTTAAATGCTCCTGCTACAATGAACGCTTTAGCTGCATCTTTAGTTGTACTTGGAGGTGGTTGGCTTGGTGGAACAATCTTTGGCTCACCAGGTAATCAAGAAACATTAACAAACAGCCTAGGAGCAGTTCTAGGAAGCTATCCTTGGGTTATTATTATTCTTTGTAGTTTTGTCGCTATGATTATTGGAGCACAAACAGCTGTTGCTGCAATTGTTTTCCCACTTGCTTTAGCACTTGGCGTATCTCCATTATTATTAGTAATTATCGTTCAATGTTTAAATGTTAACTTTATCATTCCAGCACAACCAACTATGTTACTTGCTTGTGAGTTAGATAGAACAGGACGCACAAAAACGTACAACTTTATCTTGCCAGGTCTTGCCATTACAGCTTTATCAATCTTTGTTTCTTACGGAATAACATTATTTATCTAAAACTATTATCAGGAGGCTACATATTATGATTAAAAATATCGAAAAATTAATTGAAGCTAAACAAAATGAATACTTTGAACTAAGTGACCGTATTTGGGATATTGCAGAAGTAAAATTCCATGAACAAGAATCAGCAAAAACAATTATTGCTTTCTTAGAAAAAGAAGATTTTAAAGTTGAAACAAATACTGGTGATATCGACACAGCTTTCATCGGTACATATGGCGATAAAGGTCCTATCATTGGTTTCCTAGGTGAATATGATGCTCTTCCAGAATTAAATCAAAAAGCAGGAGCAACAACTAAAGAAGCTGACCCAAGCTTAGGTACAACAAATGGTCATGGATGTGGACATAACTTATTAGGAACAGCTTCATTAGCTGCTGCTATTGCTACAAGAGACTATTTAAAAGAAAATAATATTGATGCTCAAATTAGATACTACGGCTGTCCAGCTGAAGAAGGTGGATCAGGTAAAACTTACATGGCTCGTGCCGGTGCTTTTGATGATTTAGATATGGCTTTATGTTGGCACCCAGGAACTGATAATGCGATTATCGGTTCACCAACATTAGCTAATATCCAAGCAGTATTTGAATTTAAAGGTGTGTCTTCTCATGCTGCTAACTCTCCTCATATGGGACGTAGCGCATTAGATGCTATGGAAATTATGAACATTGGCGCTAACTACTTACGCGAACACGTAACACCTGAAGCTCGTTATCACTATGCTGTTTTAGATGGTGGTGGTATGCAACCTTCAGTTGTTCAAGCTCACGCTAAATCTTTATACTTAATCAGAGCTCCTAAAGCTTTCCAAGTAAAAGATATTTACGACCGTTTAGTAAACTGCGCTAAAGGTGCTGCTCTAATGACTGGTACTGAAGTTGAAGTTCACTTTGACAAAGCTTGTTCAAACTACATGCCAAATAAAGTATTATCTAAATTAATGTCAGATACAATGTTTGAAGTTGGTGCTCCTAACTTTGACGAAGAAGACATCGCATTCGCTAAAGAAATGCATGCTTCATTATCTGAAGATGAGAAAAAATTCATGATGGTTCCTCCTGTAACTGCTGTTGAAAAACAAGTTTTAGGTGCTAACCAAGGTAAAGTTTTAGCTGACTATATCTATCCATTCAACGAAGCTTTAACAAACATTGTAATGCCAGGTTCTACTGATGTTGGTGATGTTAGTTGGGTTGTTCCAACTGCACAGTGTGTTATGGCAACAGAAGTAATGAATACCGCCTTACATTCATGGCAATGGGTTGCAAATGGTAAAACACCAATTGCTAAAAAAGGTATGTTACAAGCAGCTAAAGTAATGGCTGCAACTGCTATGAAAGCAATTGAAAACCCTGAAATTTTAACAGAAGCTAAAGCTGAATTAAAAGCTATCACCGATCAAACGCCTTACATCAACCCAATTCCAGCTGATGTAAAACCAAATAGTTTAGGTTTATAATAAAAAAGCTCCAATCACATGTAACTTGTGATTGGAGCTTTTATTTTTAATTTAACGGATTATCTTCAATTCTTTTTTTAGTATAAAACAATAAGAATGTACCCAAAATTGTGATTAATCCTTGAATGAGTAACATTCTTGGTGTTAATTCTTCTCCAGTTTTAGGTAAAAACTTCTGATTTGATACATTCGATTTTCCATTAGGAGTTTTCGGATTGGATGAACCTACAACACCTAATTCTGTCTTGCTTGATTCTGTTGTACTCGGTTCTGTTGTACTTGGTTCTGTCGGTTCTGTTGTACTTGGTTCTGTCGTACTTGGCTCTGTCGGCTCAGGAGTAACTGGTATCTCTTCTTTTGGTTTAACTGGGTCTACATCTTCTCCCTCAACCAATGCGATATTAATTATTTCTCCTACAGCCTCACTAGTTACTCTTGCTTGAAGTGATATGCTTATGTTTTGTCCACCTTTAATTTCATTAAAAGTAACTGAAACTTTATTTCCAACTGTCACTACTTGTTCTTTGTTAATATTAACTTCTTCTCCATTTACTTTAACAACAACACTATTTTTGATAAGTTGTAATCCTTTTGGAAGATTATCACTAATCTTAACATTAGAAATAATACTATTTTCAATAATGTTCTCAGCAGTTATTTCATAAGTTAAGATATCACCTAATTTAGCTATAGATGAATTTACCTCTTTTGTTGCTCTAAGTTCTCCCATTAAAGGCTCAATACTTGGTTTCGTCGTACTTGGCTCCGTTGTGCTTGGCTCCGTTGTACTTGGTTCCGTTGTACTTGGTTCCGTTGTACTTGGTTCCGTTGCGCTTGGTTCCGTTGTACTTGGCTCTGTCGTACTTGGCTCTGTCGTACTTGGTTCTGTTGTACTTGGTTCTGTTGTACTTGGCTCTGTTGTACTTGGTTCCGTCGTACTTGGCTCCGTTGTGCTTGGCTCTGTTGTACTTGGCTCTGTCGTACTTGGTTCTGTTGTACTTGGTTCCGTTGTACTTGGTTCCGTCGTACTTGGTTCCGTTGTATTTGGTTCCGTCGTACTTGGTTCCGTTGTACTTGGTTCCGTCGTACTTGGCTCCGTTGTGCTTGGCTCCGTTGTACTTGGTTCCGTTGTACTTGGCTCTGTCGTACTTGGCTCTGTCGTACTTGGTTCTGTTGTACTTGGTTCTGTTGTACTTGGTTCTGTTGTACTTGGTTCTGTTGTACTTGGTTCTGTTGTACTTGGTTCTGTCGTACTTGGCTCTGTTGTACTTGGTTCCGTCGTACTTGGCTCTGTTGTACTTGGTTCCGTCGTACTTGGTTCTGTTGTACTTGGTTCCGTCGTACTTGGTTCTGTTGTACTTGGTTCTGTTGTACTTGGTTCTGTTGTACTTGGTTCTGTTGTACTTGGTTCTGTCGTACTTGGCTCTGTTGTACTTGGTTCTGTCGGTTCTGTTGTTTTTTCAGGAATTAGTGGTTTATTTCTAAAATTATGAACCTCAAAACCTCCTGCTGATATCAGATTTTCAGCATATAAAGAACCGTTTAGCGAACCTCCCTTTGTATCAACGCTCGCATTAGGAGCATAAACATCTCCTATCAATCCATATCCTTCAATTCTTAAATCAGTAGCATTTGGTAAAACCCAAGTTAATTTACTTGCCATATCAAATAAAACATCGTTATTTGGTTTTCCTGTATCTATAGGAAAGCCTTTGTAAACAATACTACCTCTTGAAAATTTTAAAGACGGTTGGCTTGAGTAGATAATTACATGATCATAAGCATCTAAATTAGGTAAATAGATGTCATTAATGTCATGACTCTCTGCTGACATATCAACAAATAAAACACTATCACTCTCTTTCGACTCATAGAAATCAAATTGTGAAACCCACGCCTCTTTTTTATGATAAATAGTTTCTTCTGTTTGGTCTGTCATCATGGACTTGTATAATGACATTTCGTTAGCAATATCTGCTTTAAAAGAATTAAATAAGGCATCCATTTGTTCTTTCGACCAATTAATCATCGAAAAATTTGGATCTATATTAAATTTTTTTGATACTTGATACAAATCAGTGTGAATAAAGTTTCCACCTTCAACAACTACTAAGGAATCTGAATTGTAATTTATATTGCCCGCAACCACTAGCCCTGGTGTTCCTTCATGCAAGCTTCCCTGACCAATAATGTTATGAGCATTGCTGTAAGAACCCGCATATGTAAATCCGCCATGTGTAATAATGTCTCCACCTATTGCAACTGATCCTTCTATATCCGCAGTATGTACTGTGTGGTCATTAAAGATGATACTGTTATAATCTCTATAGTTACTAGAAACAATTTTATTTGATTCAACAGCAAGTACATCTAATGGAACAACCAAAACACTTAAAAGTAACGCAACAATTGATACTAAACTACTTAATTTCTTTTTCAACACTATCCTTTAACCTCCTATTTTAAAAAACCATCCTCCCTATCGTAATTGGTCTATACATTATATTCAACGAACTTTACAATTCGTTCCCATTAAAGAGTAGTAAATGAACTTATTAAGCCTTTTCATTTTGAATTGTAAAAAAAGAGAAGCTCCTATTAGGATTCTTCTCTTTCAATCTATTTATGTATGATAAAAAACTGTTCTATTATTTACAATCTTGAACATATTTATACGTTGTTCCTAAAGAAACATCACATTTTTCCGCTATCTCTCTTAACGTATACGATTGATTATGATACAAATATCTAATTTCTTCAATCGTTTCTTCTGATACTTTAGGCCTACCACCTATTCGCCCACTTCTTCGAGCCTTTTGAATACCTCTTGTTGTTCGCTCACTAATGATAAAGCTTTCCATTTCAGCAATTTCAGAAACTAAATCATAAAATTGATGATTAGTAATTACTTGAAATTCACTTTCTTTATCTATTAATGTTAATTTGATATTTTTCTTATTCAAAAAAGTAAGAAATTGATCTAATTGTGTAATAGTTTTACCTAAACTTCTCAGTTCATAAACTACTAACTCATCACCTTCTTTTAACTCGTTAATACCATCTTCTTCAAGTATGATTTTTTTTACACCAAACTCTTTAATCCCTTCTATTTGTTCTTTTATATAAGCATCATCTAAAGATGAATAGACATAGCCAATTCGCTCCATTAAAAAACCTCCTTAAATATTTTTACTCTTTAAACTGATTAATTATGTTTTCTCAATTTTTCTAACTCTAGAATAAATTTTTCCCAGTCGGCAGCTTCAGGAGATGTCTCCCAAATCACTTGATAAATATGATTGTAGTTTTCAAAATAGACATCTGATAAAATAATATCTGTTTTATCATCTACAAACTCTTGATAATTAATTTCAAATCCTAAAAAACGTTTGATAATACCAAGCATTAAGTTGGTATATTTTTTTCCATCTGAAAAATCTACATACAAGTTAATAGGTTTACTGCTATTACTAACTAGCTCACCATTAACCAGAATTAACAAGTATTTATAAAATAAAAATTGATTTAACTTCCAAATCTCTTGGTTGTTTTTTTGCTCCTTGATATATGACTGACAAAATGTCACGTAATCGGGAAAACCATAAGCCACAGATTTACTATCTGGGCTTCTTAGTGGTTGCTTCATTGGTAATATGAAATACAGCGCATTAAAATGAATTAACTCTATTTGTCTCATATTATGATCAATATATGTGCTCAAATCAGGAAATCTATTCTTAGCAGCATTCATAAAATTGAAACCATAAATTTTAAAATTTTGATCGATTACATAATTTAAAAAATCCTCTTCTTCAATAAGCTCTTTTGCTTTTAAAAAACAGAATAGCTCATCTATTTCACAGACACATTTATCATTTGGAACAGACAAACCTAACTCCTTTAAAGTCTTTGTTAACCAAATTGCTGTTTCATTTTTCTTTAAATAAGAACGTTCAACATGAAGACTTTCTTTCTTTAAATAATTATTTTGGCTTGCTCTCAAAAACACAACATTTATATAATGAGATAATTTTATTTTAGGATATTCTTTTAGAGGTTGGTGACGATACTTTTCTAATTGATAGACAAAAATGATAGATTTTTCTTCTACTTTTTTTGGATAGATATCTAAATTTTGATTGTAAACCTTAGTGAATAAATAAGAAAAAAAGAGTCTAATTTTCTTTTCATTGCCAGATAATTCATTTTTTTTAGTGACTGTAAAACCAAATTGTTTCAAGTAAGTTCTTATCTCTGACATTTTATTATAAACAGAAGAATAACTAAGAAAATGATGTTCCGAATACTCATTAATTGATGTGAATTTTCCAAAAAATATATCACTTATTAAAGAAAATGCTAGTGAATTTTTTACTAATAAAAGTTCCAACTGACTTGCTGCACTATTTCCTTTTTTCTCTAACTTAACTCCCGCACTACTTGGAATAAGCTTAAACTCATTTTCTAAATGATATGTTTCAAAATCACTATTTAACTCATCTATCACTTTGTTCAATAAAAACTCAGATATTTTTAAATCTTTAATGATAACTTCCCTTAATTCCTTTTGTGACGATGCTTTTTCTATGTACCTAAGAAACTCCAACTTACGTAAATCTGCCTTCTCTAAAAAAAAATGTATCATCCCTATATAATCCTCTCCTCAATCATTTATTCTTCCATATAAAACTTTTCACAAACCCAAATTGGACATATTTTAATTTTAAATGCAAGAACTATTTTAATTTATTTTAAAAATATACAGTTTTTGATGCATAAATATGGAGTCATTAAAAAAAACTTATTAAATTATTAATTTTTATTTTTCTGGATAATTGTATTTTTTCAAAATAAACCCTTTACATTGTTTTGTTTTTCACTAATAGTGACACTTTCTTAAGGAATAGAGTTTTATCATCTTATTTTCATTTTTCTCATTATTTTCTTTTATTTAAAACCTGTTTAACGAACATAAGATATTTTCACTAGTTTTATAACACTCGTTATAATTGTTTGTCATTTTTTTGACTCTAAAACTGACTTATCTACTTTATAAAAAGTTAGAACTTGCTTTTCATAATTTTTAATTTTTTGGATATCTGATAATGCTTCTTTTAAACTCAACTTATCTGATGATAGCATTGCTGATTTTCGACTAACATTAATACCTAATTCTGACATCCCTTGATAGTACCTATTTAGCACTCTTTGACCATCTATTGTATTTAACGTGCTTGCTTTTTTTACACTGTAACCAGCTAAAGAAGTTACTACAAAATTGATTGTCTGATTTGCCTTTTCTTCATCTGTTTTCCCTTTTTGAATTCCTTCTAATTCTTTTTCTAAATCACGTAAATAATAAAACCCATCTTTAATGTTTTCCATATCTTCCGTTGAGAGATTAGTTGCTTGGTAGTAAGTAACATAAGCTGATAAACTTCCTACCATAGCTCCTAATAACAAACATGTTATTCCCCGAATTAAGGCTTTATTCTTCTGCTTTTTTAATCGAGATATTCTTTTTTTTGCTTTTTTTTGTTTACTAGCAGTTCCAGTTTTTTTGATGTTACTTTTACTCATGATAAAAGTAATAAAAAAATAGACAGAGCAAATTAAAAAAATAATGGTTATTGCTACCCCGATAATAAATAGCCATTGCAATATATCCATTAATTACGCCCCCTATTTATTTTTTCTATTGGATTGAGATTTTCTACTTGATTTTTTTTTGCTTTTTTTTCCACTACGTTTGTTTTTTATTATTTTTAAAACAGCAAATAAAAGACCAATAACAACTAATGCTCCAGCAACGATGACTGTAACTATTTTCCAATCTAAGCCACGATCTTGAACAAGACCTACGTCGCGCTTGTTGTATTTATCTGCTTCTTCTTTGGTAATCGTAAAATCAAGAGTCTCTTCCCATTTTTGATCCCCTATGCTAGCTAACACCTTAGCTCTGTAATCTCCTGGTACCATCTGTTCACCAGCCATAGATACATAAAAATCCATTTGAGAATTAGGAGCGATTGACATGCCTGTTTGCTTTCTTTCATACAGAACTTCTTCCGAACCTTTTTTTGTAATTTGACTCTCAATATCTAGCGTATTTTTTACAAGCGTTCCTTTAATATTTGATAGATTAATAACCACTGAATTTCGGTAATTTCTTTGAGATCCTTGTGCTTTATTAAATTTTATTTCAGGTTTTACTTTTGTTTGATTGTTTCGAAGCCTCATCGCTACAACATAACTATAAGTATTTCTAACTGTTGCGCCTTCACTCTGTGTTTCTTCTTCTTGATCAGCTTTCTTCATTTGAATACCGCCTAGAATCGACCCTTCAAAAGCTGTTTCAGGCATTTTAATTTTTATTGGAACTGATTTTACTTCGCCTGCCTTCACCTCAACTTTTTCTGGTCCTGAAACGATTTTTTCAAATGGAAACTTTAATGATTTATCGTTTTCAATATTAGTTGGTCCGTATTCTATTATTCCATTTGAATTGGTTTTCGTTCCATTTATTGATAGATTAACTGTCACATTCTTTTTTCCACCGTTACTGATATTTAATGTCACAGTCTCTTCTACACCTGGACTTAGTTCTAAATCAAAGAAACCATTTTCTCCACCAATTTGGCTTTTTGGATACTCTATTTTATAGTTAAATCCAACGACATTATCCATCTCATCATCAGCAAATGTTATGACTGGTGATAACAAAAATAGTAATACACCTAACAACATTCCTTTAATCATTATTCGACTCTTCTTATTGGTTATTTTTTGCATGTTATTCCCCCACTTTTGATTATTGTTCTTGTTTTCATGTACCTTATTAATTGAACATTTACTAAAAAAAGCTAAGCTGATGAAAGATGTCATCAGCTTAATTAATCTAGTAAATGATAGGCTAAATAATTTTGTTATGCTTCTGGCGTTGCTTCTGCAACGATTGACCATTCAATATCAGAAGTGTAGCTTCCACCAGCCATTGATGATGCTGTGTTCGCTGGAATTACTAATTGAACTGAGTTAGCAGTTGTATCATCTGTATTAACATTTGTTGATGAACCGTATTCTACTGTCCACATACCTTTACCAACTTTTTCAGCATTTTCAGCTGTTGCTACGATAGCTGATTTGTCATATTCTAATAACACTTCTGGTTCAAAAGCAGGCTTAATTCCTGTAGCACCAGTCGCTGTTGCTGACCAAGGATTGGTTAAAGTAATTGTTGCTCCTGTTAACTCATCAGCACCTTGTGTAAATTGTTTAGTCATTTTAGCTGAAACTGTATATCCATTAGAGTCAGTACGTAAGTCACCAAATTGTAAAATAGCTCCACGTTTTTGTTCTCCATCTGCTGTTGTAAATGTGTTTGGTGCAGCAAATGTTGATACTTCACCTGTCGATGTTTTAACTGTTCCAAATTGTAATTCTGGTGCATGAGAAATTTCTAAAGGTCCCATTTCTGGATTTGGGTTAGGTTTTACATCTGGTAATTCTGGTAATTTTTCATCTGGTTTTTCTGGGTCAGTTACGCCTGTATCTGGATCGATTGTTCCTTCTTCAACTGTTACATGACCTTGAGTTGTCATTGGGTCTCCTGGTGCTGGTGCTGCTGATGCCACTACTCCTCCAAGAATAAATGTTGATAATACTGCTGCACATAAAGTTTTTGCTTTCATTATGTTATTCCTCCTATAATTTTTTTCTTTTTTTATTGATAGTCATTTTGACTTGTTCAATCATTTTTTAGACAGGTTTCTTTATGGAGTTGCCTGTAAAATCCATGTTAACTCTATTTGATAACGACCTGGTACAATCGTTGTTTTATCTGGGACTGATAAATTAATAGCTGAATTAGTAAACATTTCTTTATCAAAAATCGGGTCTACTATAGCCTTACCAGTATCATCTTTTAATTTAGATAGTGTATTCTCTTGACCAGCCTTATTTTCTGCTGAGGCTCCAAAAGATAATAACCATGTTCCATTTCCAGCCCCTTGCTCTGCTGATGCGATTTGATAGCCGTTTCCAATTGAATCAATTGAGATAGCATCTCTAAACATGACGGGTGATTTACCAATACCACCTGAGTTAGCCCAACCTTTATCAAAAGATAATCTAGCTCCATTAAGTTCAATGCCATTATCATTTTTAAATTGTGTTTCTTGTTTTAATTGAAGATTCCATCCTGGTTGTCCCTTACGTAAATCCGTTATTTGGATATATGAAGCTCTAACCGGTGTTTCTGAATGAAATAATTGAGCCAGACTTTGGTATTTTCTATTTGTTTTTGTAATTTTTGCATCTGCAAAATTAATGGTCGATACAAAGTCTATTCTTAATTCACCATCAGTTGATGGTCCTTCTCCTGGATCAACTGGTTTTAAAGGATCTTCTGGATCTAATGGCTTTGTTGTATCACTCGCTTCCACATGAACATTGCCATTTGTCGAAAACCCATTTTCAGCGTTAACTACCATAGATTTTGATATTAGAGTTAGGAAGGTTACTGAAGATAGCGTAAACATAATCAATAACTTATTTTTCATACTTCCTCCTCCTTTTCAAAAGAACCCATCCTACAAAGGCCGTTAATACTAATCCCCATCCGTAAAATGTACCATTGCCTTTTTGTTCCCCAGTCTTTGGTAAAAATGTTTTACTATTTGAACCAGTCTGATCTTTTGGATTAGGAGTTGGTTTTGGTTCTTTAGTAGGTGGTTCTTCGCTTTGATAAAATGTAATACCACTTTTAGAAGAAACCTGCCCACCTGCTGATTCAGCTTTCACGCTTATTTGGTTAAAAGACATGAACAATATCGTACAAAAAATTACTTTAATTAGTTTTTTCATCATGGAGTCGCCTCCATGAGTTGCCATTCAATTTCACCTGAATATTGTCCTTTTAACACTTTTGATTTAGATGGGTCTACAACAAGTTTAATACCGTTAGAATCTTTGGTCGTTCCCCATGTATCTGAGATGTTTACACTATCACTAGTTCCTGAAGTATCTTCATTCGATTGATAAACATCTTGTAGTTCTTCGCTTAAGATAATATTTTTTCCATCATTGACATATTGTAGTGAATCAACTAATTTAATAGATTCGTCATCTACCTTAGTCATTTGAGTAATCAACTTAGCTCCTAGAATCCATTTAGACTTTCTTGCTCTAGTGTCATTAATAATTAAATCTTGATCATAAACACCATCGTCTACCCTTTTAATTGTTGCATCATAGGTTACAGCTCCAAAATTAATCACTGTAGGGGCTGATGTAAGTTCTAAAGTACCAAAAACCTCCGTTGTCGATACTTCACCTTCTGCTTGATAGGTTTCTTTTTCATGAGTTTCATTTTCAGGTCCCATGACAAAATTTTTCTCTCTTGGAGAATTACCTACTGCTATAGCTTTGTTTGTTATTACTTTTCCAACAGAAGACGTAGTTAACTTCACTTTAAAACTAATATTCATTTCCTCTTGAGATTCCAAATCACCTATTAGTATTTTCAATTCCCTAGTGCTTTCATCATAATCATAATCTGCTTCTGAAATTGGAACATTATTGATTTCTATATCTGCAGTTTTTTTATCAAATAATAAGCCTTCTGGTAATTTATCTGTGACTACGATATTTTTCCAATTTGTTGCTAGTTCAAGAGGTTTGTCATTTTTGATATCAATCATGTAATTTAATACATCTCCAACCTGAGAACTTTCTCCTCCTGATGAGATATATGATTTACTTACTTTAGGATTATCCGGAAGGACATCAGTTGTTAATTTCCTTAGTCCTTTATCAAATCTGAAATCACCTTCATCACTACTAATAGCATTGTGATATCCCAAATATTTATCATAAGCATCAATTTGTTCATTTATATTTCCCCATACTCCATCTGGTTCCATCGTATAAGTCTCTGGTAATGTGTATACGATATCTTTTGATAATTCTGTATTATCTTTTATATACACATCAATATTGTCCTCTTTTTCAACATATTTAGATAAATCAACTTCCCACTTACCTTCTTTTACTATGCCGTAAACTGGTTTCACTTGGTCATTTAGCAACCATTCATTATTGACCTTAACGAATACTCTAGCTCCTTCTTCATCACTAGTTCCTGATATTTGTTTAGTTGCGTTTGTTACTTTAGCATCTGATTTCACTTGAGAAGGTGGTCTTACATCAATTGTTTTAACTGATTCTTTAACCCACTTATCATTATCGGAAGGATATCCTATATGCGTCTTGTCAGGTGACGGGTTAGTTTCCATTCCTGCACCACCACGCCAAGCACTAAGTACTTCTACCTGATCTCCTTCTTCAAAGAATTCTCCATTTTTATTTTCTATTGCAAACATACCTGCTCGTTCTTCTTCACCATACACTGACAAACCTTCACTCGTATCACTTGCACCAATTGTTTTACCTTTTAATTCATATCCTGAATAATTCATAGCTTTAATTCTTTGGTACATTTTATTGAAATATGTATCACTAATATCCCTATCAACTGATTTTGACTAAAAAGTTACTTCAAACATTCACTGTTCAAAAATATTGAGGAATA
>NZ_JBMEAO010000021.1:0-51943 GCF_048815235.1 Vagococcus fluvialis | reverse complement strand
AGTCACTTTAACCATAGCAGAAAGGGGTTCTTTTTTCATCACTTAACGGGTGAAGATGAAAAAGTAATTGTAAGCTGCCGTGAGGCAGTTTCACATGGTTTTAATTAAAAGTATGAATTATTCAGGTCATATGTATCCCCATTAACTTTTGTAACTTTCACTTTAACTGTTGCTTCATCTGTCCAGGCATCTCTTTGATCCACAACACCTTCTGGGACAGATACATGTCCAAAAATATATCTATCAGCATTAGTTGGAATTCTTAATTCATCTACAATTGGTTTTGCATTATTTCCACTTATCCGTGATAAATCTCTAATTCTTGTAGGAGCTTTTGTTAAAAAGCTTTTAACATCTGGATCAGTAGTAAATGTTTGCCCAAGTTTATCTGGTAATAACTTCACAGTGAATGTATCTCCTAAAGTTCCCATATATCCACCACTTGCTCCAAAGTTAACCAAAGTCCAGGCTTTATCTGGATTACCATCTATTCGACTTGCTGTATTCCAAATACTCGTATCTGAATTAATTGAATGTAAAGTTGAATTAGCTGTCCCCATCACAGCACGTTTATTAGTTTGAGTAAAATCATAATAAAGCATGTTATCAAATTCTAAAATTGAACCTGCCGCTAAACCAAACGCTGCTCCCGTCCCACCAGCAGTTACTTGAAACTCAGTTCCTGGTCCTGCTACAATATGTGCTCTACTTCCTGACATACCACCTGAACGCTTAGATTTCATAACCACCCTAGAATTTTCATCAAGTAAATTGAACTGAGCATCATTTCCATCAAAATCAATAATTGTTTCATTTGAATCTGACTCTATATAATATTGAGAACCTTCTGTCACATTAATTTTATTTCCAGTTTGATACATTCTTACCGCACCCGCTCTATTGGCAGTTGCTGGATTACCATTAGCATCAATGTCTTTTTTGATAATATTCAATTGTGATTGACCTTTAATATTAAAGGTCATGTCACCTTCCCAACGAAAACGCATAGCTGCCCCTAAGGTATATCCATTATCAGAATCTTGTTCGACTTCCAATTTAGATTGATTATCGACATCAAAAATCCCAAACTGACTTTGCATTAATATTCCTACAGACCATCTTGAATGAACATTTAAGTATGACTTATTATCTACTTTAAAATGAGCATTAGTTCCTTTTACAGCCACTACTCCACCCATATCTGTTCTTCTTTTAGTTTCACCGTAGATGTAGGCTTCACTTGCCATTGAGTCATCACTTGGATTGTCAGGATTTCCTTCAACGTATAATTTAAAATAATTACCTTCTGAAGCAATAATCGGCACGGTAATATTATTTCCAATAAAAGTAGAACCTTTTTGGACATAGAAACCAGGCCCCTCTTCTAAATTCGTCGCATTATTATATTTTGTATAAAAGAATAAATCTCTCGTATCTACTGTTAATTTAGTTTGATTGGTTACTCTAACAGCATACGCTTCAATCAATCGACTCATGTCTGTTCCAATAGATGCCATCCCCGCTGTACTAGTAGCACTTGATGTTCCGTAGTCATTATCAAAAATAGTCTCCAAACCATCAAATATAACTTCTATCGTCGGCCCGTATACAAAGCGTTTTGTATTTCCTTTATTATAAGAAAATCCAGAAATTTTTATTTTCCAATTAAAAGCAGCATCATCAGATTTAATCATAGATGCATTGGGTGCGTTAGCATTAGAGACAGATTCACTACCTTTAAATTCAATGTCTTCTAATTCTAAAATTGATTTTTCAGTTGGATTGGTTGCTAATGTAATTCCTGGTGCTACACGAGCTGCTGTATTACCAAAATCAATATATGGTTTGCTTCCATCTTTAGTTATCCCTTTAATCTTTAAGCTTCTATCCAAAGTCCCTGCAGTTGCACTTGCTACAGATGCTGATGGTGATGGATTTGCAAATGATTCAATGACATTGATTTGTGTAATATCGGGATTGGCTATAGCCTCAGTAAATTCTGACCAATTTGAAACATCTACTTCGGAAGCTTGAACAATTCGCTCTGTACATACAAATGTTATTACTAACATCACTAAAGTTAGAACGCTTTTATAATTTATTCTATACTTTGTTTTATATCGCACTTTTCTCCTCCCCCTAATTAAGTTGTTTAATAAACTTTTTAATTTTTTTAGTTTTTAATATAGTAGAAATACACATTAATAATTATTTATTTGATAGTTTCCATATTAATAACTTTTTCTTAACAACTTTGTGACTACATAAAAAGTATAGAACAGTATTAATTGTCTTTTTTTTATTCTTTTTTTAATTTTTTAAAATTTTTAAAAAATGAACATGTTTTTTTAACTCACCTTTTAAAGATACAGTGTTGATATCAACACTTTGAAGCTTCCAAACGTTCTTTAATGTCCCCTTTAAAAAACAAACAAATAAACCACCTATAAATAAAAAAGCTTCAGGTTTTAACCTGAAGCTCGCTCTAGTTCTATTTAATTTTTAAAGTTTAATCAACGTTCTACCTGAATGAGTTCCTTCTAATATAGAAGAAACAACTTCATTGATGTCATCTAGTGATACTTCAACGGCACCAATTTTTTCTAATAAACTCTTATCTAACTCTTCTCCCACTCGATTCCAAATGGCTTCTTTTCTTTCATTAGGCAATTGAACTGAATCAACTCCTAATAGTTTGATCCCTCTTAAAATAAATGGTAACACTGTTGTAGATAGCTTAATTCCACTAGCATTTCCACATAAAGTGATTGCTCCGCCGTAATTAATTTGAGGTAAAATAGCTGATACAACGTCCCCACCAACTGTATCTAAAACAAAATCATACTCTTGCTTTTGTAATGGTTTGATTTTTTCTGGCATAAATTCATCTAAACTAATCACTTTCGTAGCGCCTAAACTTAATAGGAACTCCTCATTCTTTTTACGTGATAAAGCAGTAATATTTTTATAGCCTAAACTTTTCAGCATAGCAATTCCAATACTTCCAACTCCACCTGTTGCTCCAGTTACAAGAATTCGTGCTTCTTTATCTGATAAACCATTTCTTTCTAACTCATTAATTGATTCAATAGCAGTTACACCAGCTGTTCCAATAATAGCTGCTTCTTTTGGTGTTACGGTTTTAGGTAAAAGAATTGGCCAATCATTAGGAACTCTTACGATTTCACTAAACCCACCAGTATGACTAACACCTAGTCCTTTTCCAGTGATCACAACTGTGTCTCCCACTTTTAAATGAGTTGCTGTTGTCTCCACTACCTCACCAATCGCATCAATTCCTGGAATCATCGGATAACTTCTGATAACGCCACCATTTTTTATTGTTGCTAAGGCATCCTTGTAGTTAACACCTGAATAATTCGTTCTAATTATCGTTTCTCCATCTGATAAATCTGCTAATTGCCACATTTTTACACTTGCTTTAATTTCTTCATTTACTTCTTCTACAACCAAAGCTTTAAAATTTTCGACTGTCATGAAATGCCCTCTTTTCTTTTAATTTTATCATCTATTTAAGTATACCTTATTTTCCATTATTTCTTTGATTAAAATCATTGAATTCTCTTAATCTTTCTTGTATAATTCCGTTGTTAGTAAACTTCTTGTTTAGTATTTTTAAACTTTTGTGCTTTGAAGTTTAGTAAATGTAAACTATGAAACGAGGATATCTATGAATATTGGAAGTAAAATCAAAAATTTGCGTGTTCAAAAGAATCTTACCCAAGAAGAACTTGGAGAACGAACTGACTTAAGTAAAGGATACATCTCTCAACTTGAAAGAAATTTAAGTTCCCCCTCAATGGAAACTTTCTTTTCTATTTTAGAAGTGTTAGGTGTCACACCGAAAGCTTTTTTCGATGAAAAGGAACAAGTTCAACAAGTTGTCTACACCAGTGAGGAACATACTATTTATTATGAAGAAGAAAAAGGATACGAGATCAATTGGTTAGTACCAGATTCTAATGAAAAAGAAATGGAACCAATTATTCTTTCTTTAGATAAAAATGGAGAGTATAAAGAATTTGAACCTTCTATGTCTGATACATTTGGCTTTGTGCTAGAGGGAAGGATATGTGTTGAAATAGGGGCAGATAAGTACTACGCTAATAGTGGAGAAACTATTTACTATCAAGCTTTGAAGAAACATCAAATAAAAAATGACTACGAAGGAACAAGTCGTTTAATTTTAGTAGCAACAAATTCATATTTATAAAAGGGGTGGCTTTAGTGAGTAATACAATTATTCGTTTTGATAATGTGGTAAAAGAATTTGACGACACTGTCGTTTTAAAAGAGGTAAGTTTTGAAATTGAACAAGGTAAATTTTACACCTTGTTAGGACCTTCTGGTTGTGGAAAAACGACCATATTAAGATTAATTGCAGGTTTTTCAGAACCAACATCTGGAGATATTTATTTTGATGGCAAAAAGATTAACCAAGTTCCGGCAAACAAAAGAAAAGTAAACACTGTTTTTCAGGACTATGCTCTCTTCCCTCATATGAATGTCTTTAATAACGTTGCTTTTGGTTTGAAAATCAAAAAAATGAATAAAGACGAAATTGAACGTAAGGTAAAAGATGCTTTACGTATGGTTCAGCTATCAGGTTTTGAAGAAAGACAAATCGGTGAAATGTCTGGTGGACAAAGACAACGCGTTGCAATTGCTCGCGCCTTAGTTAATGAACCGGATATCTTATTACTTGATGAGCCTTTATCTGCTTTAGACTTAAAATTAAGAACTGCTATGCAATCAGAATTACGTGAATTACAAAAACGTCTTGGTATTACTTTTATTTTTGTAACTCACGATCAAGAAGAAGCTTTAGCAATGAGTGACGAAATTTTCGTCTTAAATCAAGGTAATATCGAACAAAGTGGAACACCTCGAGATATTTATGATGAGCCAATCAACCGTTTTGTAGCTGATTTTATTGGGGAAAGTAATATTGTTGATGGTGTCATGTTAGAAGATAACTTAGTTGAATTTGTTGGTAAATCATTTGAGTGTGTTGATGGTGGTATGCGTAAAAATGAACCTATCGAAATTATGATTCGTCCTGAAGATTTAAGTATTGTTCCTGTTTCAAAAGGTAAGCTTATTGCAACTGTGGATTCTTTATTATTTAGAGGAGTTCATTATGAAATCTTTTGTATTGATAAAGAAGGTAACGAATGGACTGTTCACTCAACTCGTCGCGCTGAAGAGGGCCAAGAAGTTGGTATTTACTTTGAACCTGAAGATATTCATGTTATGCGTTTTGGTGAATCCGAAGAAGACTTCGATGCTCGTCTTGAAAGCTATGACGAAGAGTAAGGGGGCTTAGATATGACTGTAAATAAAAGATTATATACTATACCTTACATTTTTTGGTTATTGCTTTTTGTTATCGCACCAGTGTTATTAATTGTTTATCAATCATTCTTTGATACAAATGGGGCTTTCACACTAGCTAACTATCAACAATACTTAACATCTGGTACTTATTTAAAGATGACATTCAACTCAGTTTTCTATGCTTTCTTAATTACTTTTTTTACGTTGTTAATTAGTTATCCAACGGCTTATCTATTAACAAAAACAAAACATAAACAGTTATGGTTAATGCTTATTATTTTACCAACTTGGATTAACCTACTATTAAAAGCTTATGCATTCATTGGCATATTTAGTGTTAATGGTACCATTAATCATTTTTTAGAAATGATTGGTATTGGTAATCAACAAATTCTCTTTACAGATTTTAGTTTTATTTTTGTTGCAACTTATATTGAGATACCATTTATGATTATGCCGATTTTCAATGCACTTGAAGAAATCAATCCATCTCTTATTTCAGCAAGTCGTGATTTAGGGGCAAATGGGGTTGAGACTTTTAGACGTGTTATTTTCCCGTTGTCTTTAAATGGGGTTAAAAGTGGCGTTCAAGCGGTATTTATTCCTTCTTTAAGTTTATTCATGTTAACGCGTTTAATTGGAGGAAACCGTGTTATTACACTAGGTACAGCCATTGAACAACACTTCTTAGTCACTCAAAATTGGGGAATGGGTTCTACTATTGGCGTTATCTTAATTATTACTATGTTCTTTATTATGTACTTAACCAGAGAAAAGAAAAAAGGAGGTAAAACCAAATGACAACTAAAAAATTCAAATGGTCAAACCTTTACCTAATTTTTATTTTCATCTTACTTTATGTGCCAATTTTCTATTTGATTTTCTATTCATTCAATGCTGGTGGTAATATGACTAGCTTCACAGGTTTTACGTTAGAACATTATCAAACTGTTTTTGAAGATGCTCGTCTAATTGGAATTGTGATTAATACTTTCCTATTGGCATTCTTATCAGCTTTAATTGCCACAATTATTGGTACTTTCGGAGCGATGGGGATTCATTTTACTAAGCAACGTGGTATTCGAAATACTGTATTAAGTCTAAACAATGTCCTGATGGTTTCACCTGACGTTATCATCGGAGCTAGCTTTTTAATTCTGTTTACCTTTTTAGGAACATGGTTTGGGTTTAAATTAGGTTTTATCTCTGTTCTTTTATCACATATTGCCTTTAGTATCCCGATTGTTGTGTTAATGGTTTTACCTAAAATTCAAGAGATGAATCATTCTTTAATTGATGCAGCTAGAGACCTTGGTGCAAGTAACTTACAAGTGTTAAGACAAGTTATCTTGCCTTACATCACACCTGGAATTATTGCAGGGTATTTCATGGCTTTTACTTATTCACTTGATGATTTTGCTGTGACTTTCTTTGTAACGGGTAACGGCTTTAGTACACTATCAGTGGAAATCTATTCACGTGCAAGACAAGGAATTAGTTTAGAAATCAATGCTTTAAGTACCCTACTATTCCTATTTTCTATGGTTCTTGTGATTGGTTATTACTTTATCAGCAAAGATTCAACTAATAAAAAACACCGTAAAAAAGTGACACAATAGAAAGGAGATTATGATGAAAAAATTAAATTCTTTAATCATTGGCATCATCGCTCTTATTCTAGGTTTAACGGTTGTTGCTTTCAATCTTGAAAAAAGCTCTGGAAAAGCAGGCGCTAAAGTCATAACTATTTATAATTGGGGGGATTACATTGACCCAGCCCTCCTTAAAAAATTTGAAAAAGAGTATGGTTACAAAGTTATTTATGAAACATTCGATTCCAATGAAGCTATGATTACTAAAATCGAACAAGGTGGAACGGCGTATGATATCGCTATTCCCAGTGAGTATATGATTCAAAAAATGATGAAACAAGACCTACTATTAAAACTAGACCATAATAAAATAAAGGGATTAGAAAACATTGATTCTCAATTTTTAGACATTGACTTTGATCCAGGTAATCAATATTCCATTCCATATTTTTGGGGTACTTTAGGTATTATCTATAATGATAAGTTTGTAGATGAAAAAAACATGCAACATTGGGACGATTTATGGGCTCCTGAGTTAAAAAATAATGTTATGTTAATTGATGGCGCTCGTGAAGTTATTGGATTAACTTTAAACAGTGACGGTCATTCCTTAAACAGTAAAAATGATGATGAACTAGCTGCTGTTTCTAAAAAATTAACTGGTTTAACAAAAAATGTCAAAGCCATTGTGGCTGATGAAATCAAAATGTATATGATTAATGAGGAAAGTGCTGCTGCAGTGACTTTTTCTGGAGAAGCAAGTGAGATGTTAGATAATAACGAACATCTTCATTACGTCATTCCTGAAGAAGGTTCGAATCTTTGGTTTGATAATATCGTTATTCCTAAAACAGCTAAAAATATTGATGGAGCTTATGATTTTATCAACTTTATGTTAGAACCTGAAAATGCTGCTGCTAACGCTGAATATATTGGGTACTCAACACCAAATAAAAAAGCTAAAGCTATTCTGCCAAAAGAAATCACCGAAGATGAGCAGTTTTATCCAAATGAGGAAACGATGGCTAACTTAGAAGTTTATGAAGACTTAGGTTCAAAATATTTAGAAGTCTATAATGACCGCTTTTTAGAATTTAAAATGTATCGCAAATAAAAAGAACAGAGTGATTTTTTAATCACTTTGTTCTTTTCTTTTTAGATGATCTTTTTCTGCCCTTTTTATGAGACTTGCCTTTTTTACGCTTGCTCGTTTTCTTTTTCTTTTTTCGTTGACTCACTAAACTAGCAACTAAAGCCAGTAACAATAATAAGCCTCCCAAACCAATTACATAAAGATAGGTTTTATCTTCTTCTTCCAAACCAACAGCCGTTTTATTAAATTTTTTTGCTTCTTTTTTATCAATTTTAAAGTCTTTTGCTAGCTCCCATTTCTGACCGCTTCTTTTAGATTCAGCCACTAATTTATATGTATACTCACCTTCGTTGAATTTTTGGTTTTTTAAGCTAGTTTCAAGTTCAAAACTAGAATTAGGTGCCATACGATAGTTATCAACTTTACTTTGATACAACGTTTCAGTATTACCTTTTTTGGTTACTTTTGCTTCATAACTAATTTCTTCAATAAACTGCGCTTCCTTATTTTGAATGTTGGCTTTTATCATATTTTTTCCATTTACTTGACTAGGAAATACTTCTAATAACTCTAATTCCCCTAAAACCTCTTTATCTGATTCAGTAACATTTAAAGCAACCGTATAAACAACACTGTTGTCTTTTTCTTCTTTCTCATTTGCTTTTCCTAAAACTTCAGTTGATCTTACAGCACCTGCTACCACACCGTCAAACCCTTCATCAGGTGTTTTGATATTAATTTTAACGACTTCTTTAGCATTTCCTTTAACAACTACTTTATCTTGCACTGTCGCTATGTCTGTTAGAGCTAGCTTTAATGTTTCATTGCGTTCGTTTTTAGAGTCTAAATTTTCATACGCTATTAATCCAAAATTATCTGTCTTAGCATTCGTTAATTCAAGTTGTATCTCTTTATCTTCCTTAGATGAGTTAGTTAATTCCAATTCAACGGTCTGTTCTTCTTTCGGCTTCATTTTTAAATCGTAATGCATGACATCTTTATTTTTTTGATTTTTTGGTAGTATTGCCCTAACTGTAACACTCGACTTTTCTTCGGAGAAAACTGTCACTGGAAAAATTAAACACATAACACTTATAGCTATCAAAATTCCTAATATGGATTTCTTTTTTTTCATAAAATTATCCTCCCTCTATCTATAAAAACGTCTTCATTTCAAATTGTTTCTTTTATTATAGCTTATTTCTTAGTTATACTCGCTCTTTTCCTAACAAATTTTATACGACAATAAAAATAAGAATGAGCAATCTTATAAAAATACACATTCAACAATTTAAAAACTCTATTTTTTCATGTATAATCAAAGAAATAACACTTTAGCAAGGAGACGACGCCCATGGAAATCATCGAACGAGCCCCTGCGAAAATCAATTTAGGTCTAGATGTATTATATAAAAGAGAAGATGGCTACCATGAGCTTGAAATGATAATGGCCAGTATTGACTTAGCTGATCGCTTAAGTTTCAAAAAAATACCAGACAATAAAATTGTAATCGAAACAAATAGTGGTTTTTTACCGACTGACCGTAAAAATAATATTTTTCAAGCTGTTGAAGCTATGCAAAAAAAGTATGATTTTAACGAAGGTGTTCATGTGACACTTCAAAAGAATATTCCAGTTGCTGCAGGTCTTGGTGGCGGTAGTAGTGATGCTGCAGCTACATTTAGAGGGATTAATCGCTTATTTAATTTAAATGCTAGCATCGAAGATATGACAAAATTAGCTATTCCAATAGGAACCGATATTCCATTTTGTCTAAAAGGTGAAACAGCACTTGTAACTGGTCTTGGTGAAATTGTAATGCCTCTGAATAGACCCATGCCACAATGTTGGGTTGTTTTAGTCAAGCCAAAGATTAGTGTCTCTACACCTCGTGTTTTTTCAAAAATTGATGTTGAGACTTTACCACATCCCGATATATCTTCTTTAAAAAAGAGTATAGAACAAAATGATTACGCTGAAATGACTAAATACTTAGGTAACTCGCTAGAAGCGTACACCACTACAAAATTTCCGATTGTACAAATGATTAAGGACAAAATGATTGATTTTGGAGCTGATGCTGCTGTTATGAGTGGTAGTGGTCCAACTGTCCTTGCTCTTTGTGAGAAACACTCAAGAGCACTTCATATTGCGAACTCACTAAAAGGTTTTTGCCAAGAAGTCTATGTTGTTAGAACTTTAAATCGTTAAAAAAGAACTTCCCACAAAATCGGAAGTTCTTTTTCTTGCCTTCTTTTATATATCATGTTATTCTTCTACTTGTCCAAAACGTAACGATTACATTTTATATAAAAATAACTCAAGAAAGGATTCTTAAAATGAATTACATAAATGTTAAAAACTTGAGTTTCTATTACGGAGAAGAACCAGTCCTTCAAGATATATCCTATCATGTTGATCCTGGTGAATTCGTTATATTAACTGGAGAAAACGGTGCGGCTAAATCCACCCTTATCCGAAATACTTTAGGTTTATTAAAACCTGCTAAAGGCGAAGTAACTATTGCAACGCACAATACAGATGGTTCACCTTTAAAAATTGGCTATAGCCCTCAACAAATCGCTTCATTCAATGCTGGCTTTCCAAGTACTGTCTTAGAGTTAGTTCAGTCTGGCCGATTTACTAATGGCAAGTGGTTTAAACGCTTATCAAAAACAGATCATGAACACGTTGAAAAAGCGCTGAAATCCGTTAGTATGTGGGAAATGCGACACAAACGAGTAGGTGAATTGTCAGGTGGGCAAAAACAACGTATTTGTCTTGCTAGAATTTTTGCTTCTGATCCTGATTTATTCATCTTAGATGAACCCACTACTGGAATGGATGAAAAATCTCGTCGTGATTTTTATAAATTATTACGTCATGCTTCTCACGTTCATAACAAAGCTATTTTAATGATTACTCACGATCACGAAGATATTAAAGAATATATGGATCGTCATATTCAACTTGTTAGAAAGGAGGACACTGAATGGAGATGTTTTCATATGAATTCATGATAAGAGCTTTAATAGCTGCTTCTTTTATGGCTGTTATAGCACCTCTTCTTGGCGTTTTCTTAGTCTTAAGAAGACAATCTTTATTAGCAGATACTTTATCTCATGTTTCTTTAGCCGGTATTGCGCTAGGATTTTTTATTAATATGAATCCAACTATAACAACTCTGGTGGTTGTTATTATATCTGCTGTTGCTCTTGAGTACATCAGAAAGCTTTACAGCTCATATTCTGAAGTCTCTACAGCCGTTTTAATGTCTGGTGGACTAGCTGTTGCCCTTGTTTTAATGAATCTTAACAAAGGCGAAAACAGTATGAATATTCAGCAATATTTATTTGGTTCTATTATTACAATCAATTGGGCACAAGTAAAAGTCTTAGGGGTATTAATGGTAGCTATCGTTATTTTATTTGCCTTTTTAAGAAGACCTATGTATGTGTTAACCTTTGACGAAGATACTGCTCATGTTGATGGGCTGCCTGTTAATCTATTATCGACTTTATTTAATGTTATGACTGGTGTTGCCATTACACTTATGATTCCTATTGCTGGTGCTCTACTTGTTTCAGCGATTATGATTTTACCAGGAACCATTTCTATGAAAATCGGGCGTACCTTTAATCAAGTTATTTTTATTAGTATTATAGTTGGCTTTATTGGAATGATTTCTGGATTAATAGGTTCTTATCAATTAGACACCCCACCTGGAGCAACTATTACACTTATATTTATTTTCTTATTTATAATAGTTAATTTAATTGAATCTGTTAAAAAAAGAAGAAAAAGAAAGGGATAAACTTTCTTTTTCTTCTTTTATTTGCGAACATTTTTATTTTTTTTTCAAAAATACTTTGTTTTTAACCTAAAACATACTATAATAGTCTGTATTACTTTAATTATTAAAAAGGAGTTATAACGTATGAAGATAAAAAGAAGTGAACGTTTAATTGATATGACTGCTTATATTTTAAATAACCCCCACAAGCTCACTCCTTTAACTTATTTTGTGAATCGCTATGAATCAGCTAAATCATCTATTAGTGAAGACTTAACTATTATTAAAAAAACTTTTAAAGATCGAGGTTTCGGAACTCTTGAAACCATGGCTGGTGCTGCTGGTGGCGTAATTTTCACACCTGAAATTCCATTTGAATCAGCAAGATTAATGGTTAACGAGTTATGTGAGCGTTTATCTGAACAGGATCGTTTATTACCTGGTGGCTATGTTTACCTATCAGATTTATTAGGTGACCCTCAGCTATTAAAACAAATTGGTCAAATTATTTCTTCCCAATATGTGGGAAAAGAAATTGATGCTGTCATGACAGTTGCCACAAAAGGTGTGCCAATTGCTCAAGCTGTCTCTTACTACCTTAACGTACCATTTGTAATTGTTCGTCGCGACTCAAAAATTACAGAAGGTTCAACAGTTAGTGTTAATTACGTGTCAGGAAGTTCTGAACGAATTGAAAAAATGGAATTATCTAAACGTAGCTTAAAACGTGGTTCTCGTGTTTTAGTTGTGGATGATTTCATGAAAGGTGGCGGAACAGTTAATGGTATGAAAGCTTTGATTGAAGAATTTGAGGCTGAATTAGTCGGCGTAACTGTTTTTGCTGAATCAACTTTTAGTGGTCGTCGCATGATTGACGATTATACATCTTTACTTTGTGTTAAAGATGTTGATACGAGAACAAAAAATATCACTGTAGTTCCTGGAAACTATTTTGAACCCGAACAACCATAAATTGGTATAGTCTTATAAACAATGGAAAGAGCTTGATACAATAGCTCTTTTTTTGTTACAATGAATCGAAACCTCAGACACCTTTAAGGAGTGGAAATAGATAATGAAAAATCGTTACGCAATTATTTTAGCCGCAGGTAAAGGCTCACGTATGAAATCATCTTTATATAAAGTACTTCATCCAGTAGCAGGAAAACCTATGGTGGAACATGTCATCGAACAAGTTGAAGCAATCAATGTTAATGACATTGTGACAATTGTTGGCTTTGGTGCAGAAATGGTCAAAGAACAATTAGGTGAGCGTTCAAAGTATGCCCTTCAAACAGAACAACTTGGTACAGGACACGCTGTTTTAGCAACTTCTGATTTATTACAAGATAAAACAGGTACTACTTTAGTTATTTGTGGAGATACTCCCCTTCTAACTGCTGACACCCTTTCTGAACTAATGAATCATCACGAAGAAACAGGAGCTAAAGCAACTATTTTATCAGCTATTGCTCATGACGCTTCTGGTTACGGCCGAATCGTTAGAAATGAATCTGGCTTAGTTGAAAAAATTGTTGAACACAAAGATGCTTCTGAAACAGAACTTACAATCAAAGAATTTAACACTGGTACTTATTGTTTTGATAATAAATTTTTATTTGAATCATTAAAACAAGTGGGGAATGATAATGCACAAGGTGAATACTATTTACCTGATGTTATCAGTATTTTAAAACAACAAGGTGAAATTGTAACTGCTTATGTAATGGATTCAGAAGAAGAATCAATGGGAATTAATGACCGTGTTGCTTTAGCTAAAGCTAGCCAACTAATGACTGCACGTATTAACGAACAACACATGCGCAATGGGGTAACTTTTGTTGATCCTAGCACAACTTACATCGAAAGTGATGTTGTCATTGGACAAGATACAACTATTGAACCTGGAGTTGTTTTACGTGGAAAAACAACTATTGGCGATAATTGTTTTATTAGTGCTAATTCTGACATTAGAGACAGTCAAATTGGTAACAATGTTATTATCAAGTCTTCTACTTTAAATCAGGCTATCGTAAAAGATGGAGCAGATGTTGGACCTTACGCTCATTTAAGACCAAATGCTGAAATTTTAGAAAATGCTCATATTGGTAACTTTGTTGAAATTAAAAAAGCCATCATTGGAGAAGGTTCAAAAGTTGGACATTTAACTTATGTGGGAGATGCAACGTTAGGAAAAGATATTAATGTTGGTTGTGGTACTGTTTTTGTTAATTATGATGGAAAAAATAAATTCCATACAATTATTGAAGATCATGCCTTTATCGGCAGCGGTACCAATTTAGTGGGACCTGTAACTATCGGGCGTAACTCAGCTGTTGCTGCCGGCTCTACCATTACGAAAGATGTCCCTGAAGATGCCTTAGGGATTGCTCGCGGGCGACAATCAAATTTAGAGGGTTATGCTAAAAAAATGCCATATAACGAATAAAATAAGCTCAAATCACTTGATTTATTCGGTAAAAATGACTAGTATTTAGTTGGAAGTATAATCACAAGTTCAAAACTAGAAAGCGGAGGTCCTCATGTCTAATCATTACTTTGATCCAAGACTAAAAATCTTTTCATTAAACTCAAACAAACCACTTGCACAAAAAATTGCAGATGCTGTTGGAGTAGAATTAGGAAAGTCTGAAGTAAAACAATTCAGCGACGGTGAAATCCAAATCAATATCGAGCAAAGTATTCGTGGTGGTCACGTTTACTTGATCCAATCAACAAGTAACCCTGTTAACGACCACTTAATGGAATTATTAATTATGATTGACGCGTTAAAACGTGCTAGTGCGAAAACAATTAACGTTGTTATCCCTTATTACGGATACGCTCGTCAAGATCGTAAAGCTCGTTCACGTGAGCCGATTACATCAAAATTAGTAGCAGATATGCTTGAAAAAGCTGGCGCTACTCGTATTTTAGCTCTTGATCTTCATGCAGCTCAAATTCAAGGATTCTTTGATATTCCTGTTGACCATTTAATGGCTGCACCTTTATTAGCTGATTACTTTATGGATCATGGCTACGAAGGAGACGATGTTGTTGTTGTTTCTCCAGATCACGGTGGTGTAACACGTGCTCGTAAATTAGCTGAAATCTTAAAATCACCGATTGCTATTATTGACAAACGCCGTCCAAAAGCAAACGTTGCTGAAGTAATGAACATTATTGGGGAAGTTAAAGGTAAAAAATGTGTCTTAATCGATGACATGATTGATACTGCTGGTACGATTACATTAGCAGCTGAAGCTCTTAAAGAAAAAGGAGCTACAGAAGTTGTTGCTTGTTGTACTCACCCAGTTTTATCAGGACCTGCAATTGAGCGTATTGATAACTCTTCAATTGAAAAATTAATCATCACAGACTCTATCCTTTTACCTGAAGATAAACATTCAGACAAAATCGAGATTGTTAGTGTTGGCGAATTAATGGGAGATGCTATTAAACGTATCCACGAAAACAAACCAGTTAGTCCTCTTTTTGAGTCTAAAAAATAATAAAAAAACCATCTGATTACTCGTCAGATGGTTTTTTATTTTGCTCAACTAATAATTGGCGAATATCTTTTAGAATCTCTTCTTGTGTTTCTGGTAACTCAATGACTGGTTCTTCTTCTACTTCTTCCCCTTTTTTAGGAACAATTCTATTAGCGTTATTAACAGCTTTAATAATCATAAATAAAACAAATGCGGTAATCAAGAAAGTAATAACTGCTGAAATAACTAAACCATAATTAAAAACGACTCCATTAAGACTAAAAGACAAATTCTTTGTCACATCATCTACATCTGTTGAGCCAGGGAAAATAAAACTAATAACTAAACCAATTAACGGTGTAATCAAATTGGTTGTAAGTGATGTCACAATTGCTGTAAAAGCCCCTCCGATAATAACCCCGACTGCTAGATCAAGAACGTTACCTCGCATAATAAAATCCTTAAATTCTTTTAACATAAAATCAACCCCTTTTTAATAATACTTTTATTATACATAACTATTTAAAAAAGTTCCTATTTAGACTCTCTTTATACCTTTAAACATCCTTTAATTGAATAATTTTTAAAAATTTCCTTCTCTATTCATTAATTCTTTCTTAAACTTGATTTTTTTATCTGAAATTCTAGCGTTTTCCTATCAAATCGACTCAATTTTTGGTACTCTAAGGGGTGTATCTTATTTAAAAATAAAAGATACCTATCTGATCAACAAAGGAGATTAGATTTATGAAATATGAATTAAATCAAAATGTAAACTTACATGTTATTCCAACTAATAAATATAAAACGGTCCGAATTTTAGTTCGTTTTTCTGCACCGTTATCAACTGAAACTAATAGCAAACGAGCTCTTTTAGCTAGTCTAATGGAAACTAATACTTTAAATTACCCTGACCAAACAAGTTTAAGTAAAAAACTCTCTGACCTTTATGGGGCCAGTTTTGGTATAGGTGTTAGCCGAAATGGAAATGAACATTACTTTACTCTAGGGATGAATATTATTAATGACCAACTGGTTCCAAATGGTATTTCTGTTTTAGATGAAGCTGTTTCATTTTTAAAAGATGTCATTTTTGAACCTCACATTATTGACGGAGTCTTTGAAAAAGAGACATTTGAAAGGGAAAAAGAAAATTTAATTGAGTACATTCACTCAATTTTTGATGACAAACAAACACATGCTTCACTTTCACTACAGAACCTATTTTTCTCTCGCTCAAATAGCCAAAAAACACCAAGTTTTGGTACGGTTGAAGCGATTGAGAGAGAATCTGCACTCTCTATTGCCAACTACTATGGACAAATGATTGCCCAAGATAAAATTGATATTATGGTAATTGGTGATGTGGCAGAAGGCTATGTTGCTAGATGTTTTAATGATTTTGGTTTTAAGGATCGTTCTTACCAACAAGAATCTTTGTTTTACACACAACCATTACAAAATGTTATCCAACAAAAAACAGAACAATTACCAGTTGTTCAATCTAAATTAAACTTAGCCTATCATTGTGATATTTATTATTACGATGAGCTTTATTTTGCCCTAATGATTTTTAATGGCTTATTCGGTGGCTTTCCTCACTCTAAGCTCTTTTTAAATGTTAGAGAAAAGCATAGCCTAGCTTATTACGCTAGTAGCTCTATCGAACCTTTCAGAGGTTTATTGACTGTGCAAACAGGAATTGATGGCAAAAATAGAGAAAAAGTCTTACGTCTTGTTAATGAACAATTAAAAGAACTAGCAACAGGAAAAGTTGCTGAAGAAGACTTAGAACAAACAAAAATTATGTTAATCAATCAATTTTTATTAAGTTTAGATAATCAGCGTTCAGTTTTAGAACAAACATTCCTTAAAATAAAAGCCCCTCAAGCTGATATTTCTCAAGAAGAATGGATTAATCGCATTAACGCTGTCACAATTGATGATATTAAATCTGTTGCTAAACGCGTTAAATTACAAGCTGTCTACTTTATGGAAGGAGAAAAAGAGCAATGATGAAAAAAATTTTTTACCCTTCGATTAATGAGACAATTTATACTGGGGTTTTAGATAATGGACTAGAGATTACACTCTTACCTAAACCGGATTTTCATAAAACTTATGGCCTGTTTACAACTAATTACGGCTCTATTGATAATGAATTTATTCCCTTAGGACAAGATGAATTTACACAAGTTCCTGATGGTATCGCTCATTTTCTAGAGCATAAACTCTTTGAAAAAGAGGATGAAGATGTTTTCCAACGTTTTGGTAAACAAGGAGCTTCTAGTAACGCTTTTACTAGTTTTACGCGTACAAGTTACCTCTTCTCTTCAACAGACAATACCTTAAAAAATATTGAAACTTTAATTGATTTTGTTCAAGATCCCTATTTTACAGAGGAATCTGTTAATAAAGAAAAAGGAATTATTGCTCAAGAAATTAGAATGTATCAAGATGACCCAAATTGGCGTCTGTTTTTTGGTATTTTAAATAATTTATATCCTAAGCACCCTCTCCACATTGATATTGCTGGTACCGAAGAAAGTATTGATAAAATTACGGCCGAAGATCTATATCTTTGCTACAACACTTTCTATCACCCAAGTAATATGAACTTATTTATTGTGGGAAAAATGGAACCTGAAACATTAATGACTTTTATTAAAAATAACCAAGATAGCAAAAAGTTTGTCCAAAGTCAGCCGATTGAGCGTAGGTTCCCTGTTGAATCAACTAAAGATATTATCAAAGAAAGTAGTATCGAGCTATCTATTAATCGACCGAAAGCTATTATTGGCCTTAAAGGCTTAGATACGATTCCAGAAGACGGCTTCGAGTGTTTGAAATATCAAACAAGTATTCAGCTATTATTACAACTTCTTTTCGGGGATACCTCTGAAAGTTATTTAGAGATGTATAATGACGGTTTAATCGATGATTCATTTTCATATGACTTCACCCTAGACCGAAGTTTCCATTTTGCTGATTTCAGTTCAGATACTAACGAACCTGAAAGATTTGCTAATCAAATGATTAACTTAATCTTAAAATCAAAAGATAGTCCTGAACTAACTGAAAAGAACTTAAATTTAGCTAAACGAAAAATGATGGGTAAACATTTACAATCACTTGATTCGTTGGAGTATATTGCTAATCAATTCAGTAGTATGAAATTTGGGGATACAACACTCTTTGACTTGGCTGAAGTCATTGATAGTATTGAATTAAAAGACTTACTTGCTGTTCATGAGGCTTTCATTCGACCAGAAGGACTTAGTCGCTTTTTTATCTACCCTAAAAAACGATGACTATGAAATTTATTCTGATAACAGGTGCTAGTGGCGATATTGGTACAGCTTGTGCGATTAAATTAGCAGAAGCTGGCTACTCTTTGTATTGTCACTATTATCAAAACGAAAGTAAAATAACTTCACTAGTCAATCAATTAATAAATGATTTTCCAAATCAAGAATTTTTAGCCATACAAGCTGATTTATCTCAAGAAGAAGGGGTTGATACTGTCTTCACCTCTCTTTTTCAACTAGATGGCATTATTTTTGCTCATGGAGATACTCTATATGATTTGTTTACTGACCACTCTTCTCAAGAACTAGATAATATGTGGCATACACATTTAAAATCACCTATGAGAATTTGTCAAAAGTGCCAATCGAAACTTAGTCACTGTCAAAGTGGCCGAATCATTTTTATCAGCTCAATCTATGGATTAGTCGGAAGCTCTATGGAAGTGTTATATAGTACTTTAAAAGGAGGGCAAATTGCATTTGCTAATGCCTTATCTAAAGAAGTTGCTTCTTTAGGAATTACTGTAAACACCATTGCTCCAGGAGCTGTTAATACACGTATGAATCAAGATTGGACTGAACCTGAAAAAAACGAACTACTTGAAAGCATCCCTTTAAATAGAATGGCTGACCCAGCAGAAATAGCTAGTTTGGCATGCTTTTTACTAAGCAGTGAAGCAAGCTACATAACTGGCGTTACTTTACCTGTAACAGGTGGATGGAAAATTTAGAAAGAAGGAGCAATACATTGGAAACCATTGGGGAAAAACTGAAAAATGCCCGTATTGAACGAGGATTAACAATTGGTGATTTACAAAAAATAACCAAAATACAACGACGTTACTTAGAAGCCATTGAAGAAAATGACTTTGATGCTATGCCTAGTGACTATTACAAAAGAACTTTTATTAGACAATTTGCTGAAGCGGTCGGATTAAACCCTAGACCCTTATTAAGACGCCTTGATGGTAAGCCTGAAGAAGAAGATTTATCTAGTACAACGGCTCTTAGTATTCCTGTTAAAGGCTCTCGTAAATCAAAGTACAATGAAACAAACACTAAAAAATCGATGATTGCTGCATACGTTCCTGTTGTCTTATTAGTTTTATTAGTTGGAGCAATTATTGGAACTATTATTTGGGCTATTATGTTGGATGCCGAAAAAGGCCCTATCGTTCCTACTCCGAATAAAACAACTGTCATAGGCTCTCAAGAAAGTCAAACAAAAACCTCTGACACAAATGTCAAAGAAACGGAATCAACTGATAAAGAAGAAGACAAGAAAAAAGAAAAAACAAAAGATAATATTACTCTAGTATCTGATGATGGTGAGTTTGTTAGTTTTAAAGTAGCTGATTGGGAAAAACCAATGAAGATTGCCTTCAAAGGCTTAGACAACGCTGCCTGGATTGGCTTACAAACAACTGACACCCAAGAATTATTTTACCAATACACGATTCAACCTCAAGAAGAATTAGAAACATTCATTCCTGATGAATTAGAGAGTTTTAGTATTGTTGTTGGCGCTTCTAAAAATGTTACCATCTCAATTAACGGAGAAGAAATTAAATTTAACGAAAAAACTCCCGTTGAAGGCAAAAAAATGATAACATTAGAAAAAGGAACTGTTGATACTAAAACAATCGAAGAGAAAGAGGAAGAAAATTAAAATGAATTTACCAAATCAATTAACCGTGTTACGTATTTTTATGATTCCTATCTTCATGATTGTTGCCCTAGTACCTTTAAACTGGGGAACAATTGATGTTGTAGGAACTAGCTTAGAGGTTAGTCAATTAGTCGCTGCTATTATTTTTGCTATTGCTAGTATTACTGACTGGTTAGATGGAAAAATTGCTAGAAAACATAATCTTGTTACTAATTTCGGGAAATTTGCCGATCCTTTAGCGGATAAAATGCTTGTTATGACTGCCTTTATTGTGCTTGTTGAGCAAGGAAAAGCTGCTGCTTGGATTGTTGCCATTATCGTTTGTCGTGAACTTGCTGTAACTGGTTTACGTTTATTATTAGTGGAAGATGGAGAAGTAATGGCTGCTGCTTGGCCTGGTAAAATAAAAACAGCCACACAAATGGTTGCTATTATTTTATTACTAATCAACAATATTCCTTTTGCAGGAATGAATTTCCCATTAGATCAAATCATGTTATACACATGCTTAATCTTCACTATTTACTCTGGTGTTGATTATTTTGCAAAAAATAAACATGTTTTTAAAGGTTCTATGTAAAAATCAAGAGTTCGCTCTTGATTTTTTCTTTATTTAAGATTAAATTTAGATAAAGATACATACTTTATTTTCGGAAGGAATGATTTATATGACATCTGTTTTTAAATCTATACAAAAGTATGCCGTACTCAGAAGTATCGCATTTATTTTACTTGGTGTTTACGTAATGCTAAAACCATCAGAAGCAACTGATCTTGTTTTATACGCTATTATTGCTTATAACGTTTTAATGGGGATTATCAATTTAATTAGTGGTATCAGACATAAAGTCAATGGCTACAACCCAACTATTGGAATTGCTGTTTTTTATTTTATCGCAGCGTTACTGATATTCCTTTTAACAAAACCTTTATTCCATATGATTGTTATCCTAGTGGGGATTGCTTTCATTATTAACGGTTCAATGCGTATTATTCAATCATTTGATTTAAAACAATATGTAAATGTTAATTGGTTACCATTGTTAATCTACGGTGTCTTTTTAATTGGTACGGGTATTTTCTTAGTACTAAATTCTTCTTCAACGACGCTGTTCTTCTTTAGAACGTTTGGTATTTTATTAGCTATTTCTGGTATTTCAGAACTTATTTCTTACATTCGATTAAAAAATATTCATGAATAAAAAAATAACCTATTGTATCGAGTAGATACAATAGGTTATTTTTTATTCTTCTTTTTTCTCTTTAGGACCAACAATACCTGGTATTGCCGGTATACTAGGCTTTTTATGCTCTACTCTGACTTCTAATAAATCTAGTAGGAATACGAATACTGGAATCCCAATAACAAGTCCCCAAATACCAAAGAATTTCTCTGAGAACATCAAGATAATGAATACATAAAATACAGGTAAATCTGTTTTACTGCTCATTAACTTAGGATTTAAGGCATATGACTCAATAGCATGAATCACAGTAATCATAATTAAAACGTACACAACATCTTGTACGCCACCTATTGTATAAGCAATTAGACTAAGCGGGACACAAGATATAATTACGCCTGCTACTGGAATTAAACTTAAAATAAATATCATTAAAGCTAAACTTAATAATTGTTCTTGTGGAAACTTCATTAGAAACAGTCCAATAGTTGTTAAACTTGTATTGACTAAAGCGATAATAAACTGTGCTTCAATAACAACTCCAAACGTATTAACAAATTTTTTCCCTAAGTAACCTACATCTCTACTATAAATGCCAATTTTACTATTATAAAATGCTCTCGCAAAATTTGTTACCCACTCTTGCTCGATAATAAAGAAAAAACTTAACAAGAATGATAAGAAGAATGTCAGCCCCATAGAACCAATACTTGTAATAGTGCTAAATAATACTTTAGCTCCTGTTGTTAGTTGTTGTTTGACATCATTGAAATTAATATTAGTCATTAACCATTCAAACAAACTATTATCTGTATTTAATTTCTGATAAAAGGCAAATACTTCCTCAATCATTTTGATAGTTTGAATAAACATTTTCGGTACATATACTGTGATTGCAAAATACAAGAAGATTAAAATAATTAAATACACTGCTAGGGTGACGATTTTTTTAGGTATTTTGGTTACTTTATTAATCCCCTCTACCCCTCTAATAATTAAATAAGTCATTATAAAGGTTAATAAAATTAAACTCAGTATATTTCGAATTAAATAAAGAATAAGACATACTGAAATTAATACTAGTGTTCGACGAATAGCATCATTCGCTTTTAATTTACCCCACAACTCTATCATAACGCCACACAACCTCTCAAATTCCGCTTACAAAAACGGGATGATAATCATATTCTACGATAAAAATTAATTAAAAGATAGTTTTTACCAAAAATCCTCCCCTAAACTTCCAGAGACCAATTGTTCATAATAATCATCTAACTTTTCTGGTGTTATTGATGTATTTTGTCTTTTGTTCCAATTATCAATAGTCATAATTGTTTCAACTAAAAAATCTGCTAACAATGTTTTAGGCAACTTGTTATTTGCTGTCACTTCTAGTTCATTTAATATATCTGCTGTCATTTGTTTAACCAAAAATGCTGTTGCTGCTTCATTGAATACTTCATCATTTAACTGCTTAGAAAATAACTCTCTACCTTTAGAGTACTCATAAAACTCTGTTGCAGTTTGAAAAGGTATTGTCATTCTTGATTTCTTTTCTGTGTCAAAATAGTCTTTCCAAAGAATTCCTAATCCATATTCTAGCAAGTCGTATTTATCTTTAAAATGGCGATAAAAAGTTGAACGATGAAATTCTCCTTTTTTACAAATATCTTTTATCCGAATATCTTTAAAAAAGCTATTTGTTTCATTTAATAATTCATACAAAGCACTCCATATATCAGGTTTCATTTATTTTTATCCCTACCTTTCCCAAATGAGACATTTTGAATTTTTGTCTCTTAACAAGAGTATTTCTTTATTATACACTGATTATATAAACAAGGAGGACTAACTTATGACTCGTAAAATTATTTTATTTATCGCTACAAGTTTGGACGGCTTTATTGCCGACACACAAGGAAATATTGATTGGCTTTATGAGAATTCAATAGATTCAGATAAAGACACAGCTTATGACGATTTTTACACTTCTGTTGATACCGTTATCATGGGTCGCACCACGTATGATCAAGTAACTACTAGCCTATCTCCAGATTATTACCCTTATGCTGATAGTCAAAGCTACATTATGACAACACAAGGAAACAAAACAATTGAAAATATTACTTTTACAAATGAAAATTTGATAGAGTTGGTGACTACTCTTAAAAAACAAGACGGAAAAAATGTGTTCATTGTTGGTGGTGCTAGTATTGTTAAACCTCTTATGGAAAACAACTTAATTGATGGATATCAGTTAGCTATCATCCCTACAGTTCTTGGGTCTGGAATCCCTCTTTTCACAACAAAAAAACAACTTAAACTAAAAGCAACATCAGCTAAAGTTGTTAATAATATTGTTTATCATACTTATGAAAAAATTGACAATTAAAATTGATAGGTTTATACTTCATTTATTAAACTAACTGTAAAGGGGGACACCGAATTGAACACTGCTTTATTTAATAGACTAATTCTAATAAATAAACGGTGAGTTCGTGTACCCTATTTTTGTATAAATTTCGTTTTATTTTTTGATAAAACGACGTTATTTCGCACTCCTGTATCTTTATAGGAGTGCTTTTTTTGTTGCTAAAAATCGAAAGGAGGTTGGCTTAATTGTTAGAAGAAGACGTTGAACCTACCTAAAAATTTATGAAAAGGTGATATAAAATGATGAAATTAACAAATATTTCTTTAATGGAAGAAAAAACAGGCCGTTATTTAGTTGAGAATCTATCTCTGACTATCAATGACACCACTAAATTAGCGATTATTGGTGAGGAAGGTAACGGTAAATCAAGTCTGTTACAAGTCATTCGAAATAAGCAAGAATTGATTCCCTATCTGCATGTTTCTGGGGATATCAAGAGCTCCTATCAATCTATTGGTTATCTCAATCAATCTCTCGTTGAAGAGCAAGAAGATTTAATCGTTGCAGATTTATTTGAAAACGTTGAATGGGATGAGATACTAACTAACGCTATGGCTGCCTTTCAAATAGATAATTTATATAGTGAACAACTTTATAAGGAGCTTTCAGGTGGCGAACAATTAAAATATCAAATTTTAGCGACTCTTGCTAAAAATCCAGACCTGTTATTATTAGATGAGCCGACTAATAATTTAGATATTGCCGGTATTCAGTGGTTAGAGGATTTTTTATTAAACTTATCTATTCCTGTTATCTTTGTTTCTCATGATGAAGCTTTTATTCAAAAAATAGCCAACACACTTTTACATTTAGAATTAACTAAAAGAAACCAAGTACCACTTCATACTATCTCATTTGATGACTTTTTTACCTACCGAGAAAAGAGAATCAAAGGTATCAACACGCATAATCAATTAGTCAAAAATGAAAATAGAGCACTGAAAAAACAAGAGGATAAACTTCAACAAGTTTGGAATAAAGCAGAACATCAGCACACACAAGTTGCCCGAGCTGATCCTAGATTACAAAAGAAAATAAAAGCTCTGAAACAACAAAAAGAAAAATTAGTGCAACAAAAAGAACAAGTGATGGATTTAAGAACAATTGATGAAGAACCAACTTTTTTCTTTGCACCTGTTAATTCACCTAAGAAAAGACAATTAATTGTTGATTTGGAACTAGATGAATTACGCAATGATAAAGGACTATTAGCTGAAAATATTCATCTACCACTTTTTACAGAAGATAAAATTATTATTACTGGTGAAAATGGTATTGGAAAATCTACACTTTTAACTAAACTATATCCTATGCTAAATGATAAAGTTAATTATCACGTTGGTTATATGCCACAAAAATACGAAGAAGTTATGGACACCACATTGGATGTTATCACTTTACTTAACACAACTAAAGACAATCAAGAGCAACGCATTAGAACCTTGTTAGCTAACCTTAACTTTACTCGTGAAGAAATGATTCATCCTATGAATGAACTAAGTGGCGGACAACAGGCAAAAGTTTTACTGGTTAAATTGATGTTAGAAGAAAATGATATTTTAGTCTTAGATGAGCCAACACGTAATCTTAGCCCTTTAACGAACCAAGTCTTCTACGACGCTCTAAGTCACTACCAAGGGACTATTATCGCTATTTCTCATGATCGTAAATTCATTGATTCTCTCACTAACAAACAAGTTTATGAATTAACTAAAAATGGCTTATTTGAAAAATAATAAAAAATGAGAGGTCGACTAGTCTGTCGATCTCTCATTCTATGTTTAACTTACTTGCTCCCTTAAAATAAATCGCGATGGGACACTTACTTGTTCAATACCATTTTCTTTTAAAACTAATTCAAATGCTTTTTTACCAATTTCTAAAAACTGATAATCAATTGTAGATATTGACATTAACTGACTACTTAATTGATTTTCTTGGCCTACTAAGTAAGGCATTTTTAACTGATAATCTAAATAGAATTGTCTAGCTCCTGCAACAATATCGTCTCCATTTGAAAAAATGACTTCAATTGCTACACCCTCTTCATGCCATTCCTTAGCTTTTTGATAACCATCTTTATAAGTTGCGACACCTGTTTTCACTCTATTACTTTCTGGTTCTTGATTAAAAATAGTTCGATAGGCACCTAGTGTTTCTTTACTTGTCGCGCTAATCTTTTCTTCTCGACTTAGAAAAAAACCTATCTGTTTATACTTATTGTCTCTCAACCACTTCAATGAACTGTTTAACGCGATACTTCTTTCTGAGTATACTGCTGAAATATTTACGCCATAAGGTTTTTCGCAACAGACAATCGGACCATATTTTTGATACTTAGCAAGCGTTTCTAAAGGTAAACCATGAGAGGTAAAAATTAAGCCATCAAAAGCACGACTTCTTAATTGCTCCAAATAACCTCTCTCTCTTTTCTCTTCGTATGCAGAGGGTAAGATGACAAGATGATAATCGGTTAAAAATGACGCATTGATTGCTCCTGTTAAAATATCTGTAAAAAACGGGTGCTTCGTATGCGGTAATACAATTCCTATGTTAAGAGTTTTTCCTCGACTTAAATCTCGAGCAATATCACTGGGAACATAGTCTAATTCTTTAATCGCTCTTCTGATTGCCTCTTCTGCTTCTTTTGACACATGATTTTTTTGATTAAGAACACGGGAAACAGTAGAAGCTGAGTAACCACTCATTCGAGCGATATCATGTATTGTTGGCATCTTTTTCACCTCCATCTTTCCTTAAAAAAAAGTGTTCATTCCATAACTAACACCATTTTCAGTATTCCTTTTAGTGACGTACTTACCATGAGCTTTGACTTCATCGGATGCATTTTCCATTACCACTGGATGCCCTACTTTTTTTAGCATCGGGATATCATTGTGACCATCTCCAAAAGCAGCAACTTCTTCTTTTTTCAACTGATAATGATCTAAAATAAAATCTATGCCTCTTGACTTCTGAGCCTCACAGTCGGTAATTTCCAATGTAAACTTGCTAGATTGGACAATTGATAACTCTTTAATCTCTAAAGAATTAAGAAATTCTGCTACTCTAATCATTTCAATTTCATCAAAAATCCAAAGCATGATTTTAAAAATTTTGACTGGTTTTCTTTTAAAAAATTCATTTCTATCTACTAATTGAGGCGTTTGACTTCCAATACTTGCTTCTATTTTTATTCCTTCATCTAAGGAACATGTGTACCAATTCGCATCATCATAAAAACTAAACCCTAAATGAGGGTAATAAGTTTGAATTAACATAATCATTTTTTCAGCCAAATCCCACTGAAGATAGTGTTCTGATACAATCTCGTGACCATCTTTTTTGGGTAAATAAATGAGGCCACCATTAAATGCGACTTGAGGTGACTCTAATCCTAATTTTGATACAATAGGAGCCATGTCTTTTGGTGTTCTTGCAGAAACTAAAGTAAAAGGAATACCTTTATCTTTTATAGTTTGCTCTGTTTCTTGTGTAATTTGACCAGATTCATTTAATAATGTGCCATCTAAATCTGAAAATATATGTTTAATCATTTAAAAATCGCTCCTAGTATTTTTCTTAACTATAGCGACTAAAACCGGTTTTAGGTCAAGAATTATTTATCTGCTACGTACTTCTGCAATACTTCTCTTTCATCTGAACTTAATAAGCTAAAATCTGTCATTAATTCTGCGAGTCTTTCTTCTGTAATCCCTGTCAATTCTGTACCAGAAGTTGAGTATCTTTCTTCTGCTGCAATGAGTAATAAAATATCATCTAATTCATCCAGTGTTAAACTATCTGCTACACTTGCTTCCAAATTAACAATTTCTATAACACTCTCACGACTTAACATTTTTCCTAATCCTGCTGCGATTTGTTTAATTTGCCTTAGTATCCAATCTTTTTCTTCATAACTCATTCAAATCAACTCCTTTTATATAAGTATAGAACAATCCTCTTATTCTGACAAACAGACTCTATTTGTCTATGATACAATTAAAAAAAAGACTTAGGAGGAGGATTTTATGAGTGAACAATTAATGATGAGTTTATTCATTTTAGGTATCATTCTATTTATTATCGTAACTGACTACATAAATAGGTTAAAATTAAAACAACAAATTAAAGCCGATTGGGGAAATCTTCCTCGGTCTCTACCAAAAGATTCAGAAGATAGTTTGTTCAAAGCCTATCAGCTGAATCAAAAAAAGAAACAAATAGTTATCGATCAAACAACATGGAATGATTTGGATTTATTTTTATGCTTTAAGCGTATGAACCTAACTTATTCTAGTATTGGTTCCGAAGCTCTTTACAACACTTTACGACAATATAACTTAAATAATGATGACCTAGATAAATTGGAATCTCTCATTTCATTTTTTGAGACCCATCCTAAAGAAAGAGAGCAAACCTCTTTTTTATTTGCTAGAATTGGGAAAAAAGATTTTAACTATGCTCAAATTTATTTAAGTGAACAAACAACAAAACCTTTAGATAATCATTTTTTATATATTTTTTTAGGTGTCCTACCTATTATTAGTTTTTTTAGTGCTTTCTTTATTGGAGCTCCTGGCTTGATTGTTGCTATTATAGGTCTGTGCATTAATACCATCCTTTACTTAGTAAAAAAAGGACAACTTGAAATTGAACTGAACGCTATGAATTATCTTGTTCAAAGCCTTTCTTTAAGTAATCTATTAAGCAAAAAAGAAACACCTTTAAAAAATGATTTTTATGCACACGTGAAGCATTTTAAATCCGCTTTAATATTAGGTTTTGCTTTTCGCGTCAAAAGCGGGAGTGAATCTGAACTCTTTATTGAGATGTTAAGTGCTGCCTTTTTACTTCCTTTTATTTCCTTTGGGATTTTATCAAAAAGAATTACATCCTATAATAAAGAAGCAAATATTCTTTGGGATTTAATGGGACAACTAGAAGTTGCCATTGCGGTTCTAAATTTTAGAACCGTTTATCAAGACAATTGGTGCCATCCTAATTTTTCTGACTCTGGCATAACAGCGACTGCTGTCATTCATCCTTTACTTAATGAGCCTGTTCCAAATCCTATTAATTGGCATAAAAGTACTTTAATTACTGGTTCAAACGCCTCTGGAAAATCTACCTATGTTAGGTCTGTAGCAATTAATGCTCTTTTTGCTCAAACAATTAATACAACGTTAGCAACTTCTTTCGATCTTAGACGAGGACAGATTATCTCCTCTATGGGTGTTCAAGATAGCGTTATTGATGGGGATAGTTATTTTATCGCAGAATTAAAATCCTTATATCGTTTAATTGAAATCGTTCAAAAAGATATTTTTTGTTACTCTTTCATTGATGAGATTTTAAAAGGAACTAATACGATTGAACGAATTGCAGCTTCTTCTAGCGTTATTCGTTGGTTAACAAAACAAAATCAATTAGCTTTTATTGCCACTCATGATATTGAACTTCCACAAATTCTTCAAAAAGAGTGTGATAATATCCACTTTGCAGAATTTGTTACGAAAGAAGATGGTGTCACATTTGATTATTTATTAAAATCAGGTGTGGCAACTTCACGAAATGCGATTAATTTAATAGATAGCATGGGCTTTCCTGATTCCATTATTCAAGAAGCATTTAGTGAAGCTACCTTTTTTGATCAAAATAAAAAATGGAATATTTAGTGACTATTTTATGAAAATTAGCACCCTTTTCGCTAATTTTCATCTTTTTATGCTACTATATGTGACAGAAGGTGATAAAAATGAAAGCAATATTTAAAGATTTAGTTTGGTTTGCAACTGTTTTAATTTTACTAGTGGGTGTGAGAATTTTCGTTGCTTCACCTATTAAAGTTCAAGGTGAATCCATGATGCCAACCCTAGTAGATGGAGAAAAAGCGATTGCTTATAAATTAGGCGATGTTAAGCGTTTCGATGTTGTGCCTTTAGTAGCACCCGATGATCCGTCGCTTAATTATGTTAAACGCGTAATCGGATTACCTGGTGACACAGTTAGTTACAAATCTGATCAGCTTTATATTAACGGTGAACCTTTACCAGAAGAGTATTTAACAGAATATAAAAATGAATGGCATGCAGCAGGAAACAACGCTCCCTTAACACCTGATTTTACATTGGGTGAGTTAACAGGTCATGAAACGGTTCCTGAAAACACTTATTTTGTATTAGGTGATAATCGCCAAGTTTCTAAAGACAGTCGGTATCCAGAAGTTGGTTTTATTCCAAAAGATAATATTATTGGAAAAGCGAAAGTAACCATTTGGCCACCTAGTGAGTGGGGAATAATAGAATAAAAAATAGATGTCGCTGAATCTAGCGGCATCTATTTTTTTGTTTCTAATACTGTTTAGTAAATAAACAATGTTATACTTAATACAATGTGAAAGGAGATTATTATGACAAACAAGATGACATTTGATTCTTTATTTTCCTTAGGTCATATCATTAAAGAGGATGACTTGTTTCAACACAATCATTTTTCAGATTTTCTAGACTTATACGACGCAAATTTTATCCAATTTAAAAAGATGCCTTCCTTAGCTGAATTTATAGCTATTGAAAACTATTTAACAGTGTTTCATCAAAATAACGGACAAGAACATTTAAAATTTAGATTCCCTGAAAACTGCTCTTTCTCTGAAGAGTTGAAAGATTATATTGGCAATAATAATTATACCTCTGATATATTAGAACTTTTCATTCTTGAAAAGGATAACTTTCCGAAATTACCTCCTAATCATTTAATTGAAGTAAAAGTTGTTTCTTCAGATACTCTTGATGACTTGCTTAAATTGAGATACGACGTCAACAAAGAATATGGTACTGATTATGCTAAACGAAAAAATAACTTGATTGTTGAGCAATTAAAAGATGAGAAATTAACTTTTTTAATTGCTTACTATGAGAATCAGCCTGCTGGTTGTCTCAATCTAATAGAAACAAGTAGCACTCTAGAAATTGATGATTTATTTGTTGACCCAACCTTTAGAAATAAAAAAATAGCTAGCTATTTACAACAAAAAACTATTCAATTATCTAACGAAAAATCTATTATTCTACTTGCTGATGCTAATGACACACCTAGAAATATGTACCTTAAACAGGGTTATCAGTTACAAGGAGAACGATACGATATTTTTAAAATGTTATAAAAAACCATTAGATACTCAATTACTTTTGTCAGTAATTCTGTATTTAATGGTTTTTTTGATAAATAAATTGATTAATCCTCTTCATACTCTAAAATATCTCCTGGCTGACACTCTAAAACCTTACAAATTGCTTCTAAAGTAGAAAAGCGAATAGCTGCTGCTTTGCCTGTTTTTAGTTTAGATAAATTAACATTTGTTATGCCAACTTCATCTGCCAATTCCTTTAAAGATATTTTTCGATCTGCCATCATTCTGTCCAATCGAACGACGATTGCCACATCATTTCCTCCTTGTTATACCACATCATTTGTGAATTTTTGTAAGGTGTTTCCATATCTAATAACTTCTGCGATATAAATCAAAATTAAACCAATCAGTGATTGAGACGTAAAAGTTAATAAGGTAAATGTATAACCACCTGTCATCATAATACTTGCTGACACGTAATAAACTAATGGAGATAAAATATCTGACACAATTAATACCAAACCAACTTTTCTTAATATATTGTAAAATCTTTTTGAGAATGGCTGATTACTTATTTTTAATATGGAAAACAGAATACCACCTTGCCAAAAAGCATAGGCTTGAGCACTTCTTAAAACAATTCCTGAGAGACATAAAGCTAAATATTTAGTTTGCTCATCCAAATTGCCTTTGTTAAAAGAAAAAATTTCTAAACCTTCCACTCTTGTTCCAGTCATTTCAAGTAGACTAGTAGATATATTCATTTTCCCAAGCATACTCAAAATACTTCCTACTAACAATGCCACTAACCCCAGCCCTAAACAAATACTTGTGACTTTAAACAAACTTTCTAAAAACCGAGATAATTTTCTAAAATTTTTAATTGACATTTTTATCAACTCCTTGACTATATCATACGCCTACTTTAATCATAAAACAACAATTAATTATCGAATAACGATAATTAATTATCTTTAATCACTCCTAAAAAATATATGTTATACTATTAAAAATAATAAGGAGGACTTCACATGGATGACTTAATATTAATAAAACCTACTATAGAATTAGAACAAGCACTTTTAATTTATCAATCTGAATTTTTTGACTCTCCAAATGGGATTGCTGGCTCTAGTTCCCTTGCTGATTTCAAAGATATCTCTGAATGGATACATCATTTATTTTTATATGAAAATAAAGAAACAATGCCAAATAAATCTTTTGTTCCAGGCCATCAATATGTGTTGCTACGAACAACCGATAATAAAATAGTCGGTTTAAGCCATCTTAGAACGGAATTAAACGATTACTTATTTAACTATGCTGGGCATATTGGCTATTCAATCGCTCCTTCTGAAAGACAAAAAGGGTATGGTAAATTTATTTTAAAACAAACTCTTCCTCTTACTAAAGAGTTTGAAATAGATAAAGTTCTTGTGACATGTGACGATGACAACATTGGCTCAGCCAAAATCATTGAAGCTAATTTTGGGATTTTAGAAAATAAACAAATTGACCCAACTACTAACAAATTAGTTCGTCGATATTGGATAACCCCATAACAACAAAAAGTAGAGGCCAATAAAAAATGACCTCTACTTTTTTGTTATGCATGATTAAAGAAGGGTAATTTAACACTTTCTAATACTTCAGAATCAATCCCTAAAGTAAATAACGCATCCTCATCACAAGGTGCTACCTCATAAAACAATCCTTCCTTTTCTTTCAAATCAAAATGGTAACAAATATCAGTAATGTTTTCTAAAGGTAAATAATCTAAAATAGCTTTTATAGAAATCGATTTGTTAGTCAGTACATCAAACAAATCTAATCTGTTTTCTTCTATTTCAAAACACAAATAGACATTTAATTCTTTAATATAATAAAATTCATCTGAAAAAACTGTTCCATAATAAAATAATTTTAAATTCGTATCATCCAATAAATATGATTGTAAGTAAGATTTATCAGCACTTTTAATAATCGCTTTGACTTTATCTTGAACCTCAGAGAAAGTTACTTTAGTCAGTCCTAACTTTTGAGTTCTCTTTTTAGTTAGTTTTTGTTTTATTAATAATTCATCTACTCGTTTAAAACCAAATTTAGGATAAAAATCCAATACTGTTTCATTAGCAAATAAATAGATAAAATCAACCTTATTTTGATAGTCAATTAAAATTCTTTCTACAAGTTGTCTGGATAGTCCTTTTCCTTGATAGTCAGGCGCAGTCATAACTGTTCCTATCTGAATCGTTTGATACGTTTTTTCGTTAATTACCAGCTCACTTTTGGTAATAGATGCATTTGCAAGCACTTTTTCATCATCTAATAAGGCATAAGCAATATAGTTATCTCCCCAAAAACCTGCTTGATACCACTCTTCAAAATTAATACCAAAGGTTAATTCTGCTAACTCATTAAAACTTTTTCGCCATATTTTATTTTCTTTAATATTATTGGTTAATTGATAGTCTTTCATTAAATTTCCTCCTTGATAAATATATATTTTTTTATGACATTAATTGATTCTTTAGATGCATCACCTCCTAAAACAGAAAAAACAAGGTTAGATTGCTCTAACCTTGCTAAATAAAAACAGACCCTAAAAAAGGATCTGCGATATTTATTGGATTTATCTGCTCTCTTTATCGCTAAAAGCGTCACTAAATAGCCTTCAGTTAGTTAACTGAAAAAAATTAGATTCACTTTTCTATTAAATTGGTTAAGTTATTAACCAGCGATAATAAGTTTAAGCATGGATAAATTCTCCGTTCTGTTTGGAAGTCAGCCCTATTCTAGCATAGCAACAACTAATATACTAGAGAGTGATACTGGCTTATCTTATTCCAATATTAAATCCATTGTAAATAAGTTATAACTTACTTGATTATTTTTTGTTTTCTTCATCGGATAAACCACGTCTTGATAATAAAACTCATAGTCTTTTTCTTGATTTAAAAATATGTCTGTATGCCATTTTTGAAAGGATTCTTCTAAATCTTTTAAGAAAAAATCTTTTGTTTCTCGGTAACTATTTAAAGAGACATGAGCTACAAAAAAATCGGCTTCATATCTTGTATGGAAGCTACTTCTTATTTCTTCTGAAGTTGGCAAAATACTTTCAAAAAATAATTCTTTTTCTTTGTATTTTCCAATCGAAACAAGATAATCTCGTTCTTCCTCATTAAGCAAATGGCTCACCAACTCACTAAATAAACTATCTTTTGGCTTAGTACTCATATCTATATCTAGTGTGACTTCAATCAAGGTATCTACTAAAAAAGATATCCCTTGATCAACGGCCTCATCTGCTATTTTTTTAGTTATTTCTTTGATTGTTTTTTTCTTTAACGGATAACTAGCAGATATAGATTCGAGATTAGATAATTCTTTTAGTTCCTTAGCAATAAAAAATTCTCTTACTAAAGTCATCACATTATCAGTATGTAATCCTTTCTCCTTAAGACCTGTGGGGATTTGAATATAATCCTCACCCACTCGTTTTAAAATATTATATTCCCCTGTGTATTCCATATACTTTCTCTCCTATAAAGCAATTTCAAATGTAAAAAAAGATTTATCTCTATAGCCAAGGGAGCGATAAATATTCTCATAACATATGATTTCTTTTTCAGAGCTTACCTCAAATAAAGGGTCTGCCAATAAGCTTTCTATTTCATTTTCAAGCTGGTTCTCTGTTGCTATCTCCACATCTTTACAGGCATAGGTACCATGCTTTAACACCTTGTCATGATCTGATTTAGTTCCTAAAACATATATTTTTTCTTGTCCTATGGGAGAAACAAGAAAATAAAATAATTCTAAATGTGAAAAACCTAATTCTTTAGCAGTTAATAAATCAATGCTATTTTCTGTTAATAAATTGGTTGGTACTTCTTTCAAGTACCGTATCTTTTTATCTTCAAAAAACATCTCTGTTGATTCTTTTTTATCATTCGCCAACAAGATATGATCTACGGTTTCTTCAATTTTTTTTAATTCAAGAATTTGATTAGCTATTTCTTGTTTAGCTTCTTTTAGGGAAGTTAAAATCCCATCTTTTTTCAATGTTTCTTTTATTTCCTCAATTGAAAGCCCTATTTTCCTCAAAAAAACTATCTGATATAACTTATACACATCTTTTTCTGTAAATTGTTGATAACCATTTTCTTCATTAACAATTGGAGTTAACAACTCTTCGTTAATATAATGCCTAATGGTTCCCTTAGGTATATCAAATAACTTTGCTAATTGACCTGTTGATAACAATTCCATCTCAATCAACTCCTTATTATCTCACTATAAACCATGTAGTAACTACACAGTCAATTGGAAGTATATTATTAATTAAGTATAGAATAAACTCTAATTAACTACTAATTTTTTAAAATAAGATAACAAAATCAGACTACAGACGGAGGTATAGAATGAGGAAACATGTGACACTATAATTAAGATAATTGTCGGTCAGTCATTAATTATAAGGAGGTATTTATTATGAAAGTTGTTAGTCGTAGAAAAAAAATCTATTTTTTCCTAGTTGTTGTTTTAGTGGTCAATTTAGTTATTTTGTCATCTAGCATTCCTTCTCTTCCTTGGTATTTTAGCAATAACTTATCCACAACTGGATTGTTTGTCACTACACCATTATTAGCTTTACTCACTCTCTTTTTAATCAGAAGAGATTTAACTAATTCTGATAATCAGTTAAAGCTTGCGATTCCTACGACAGCTTTAATCATAAATATCTTCAACTTATTATTGGCTACATCTGATTTAAAAACAGATATCAGTTTATTAGGAACTGCTATCCTTATTATTGTCACTATTTCTGTTAGTTACCCTCGAACACTCAGTTATTAAATAATTAACCATAATGAAAAAGAATGAGACTTGCTTATAAAAAGCAAATCTCATTCTTTTAATTTGTCGTAGATTGAAAATTAACTACCTGTTGATATAATTTTTTAGTTAAATCGACATTTCTTTTATCTTTCGTATAAACATCACTCAAAAAGATAACTCCTTCACTAGCATCTTTATTAACAACTAATGTCGGTTCATTACCTCTAAACACACCGTGTCCATAATAATTAGTATCTTGATCATATAAACCAGCCTTATATGTATATGAAACAGAAGCTGGATTTCTAGTAAATACTTTTTTTATAATATCTTTTGGTACTAGTTTTTCATCAAATAGCCCTTGTAAAAGAATAACTAAATCACCTGTTGAAATATACATATTCCCTGTTCCTAATTCATTAATCAAACTAGATTCTGAATAGAATAACGGTGTTGGATCCACATTACCATAATCATCCATTTTATATGATGGAATCATTGTTAATGGCGGATTATAAACATCATAAAAACCTGTATGTTCTAGTTCAAGTGGTGTTTTTATCGTTTTTTCAAAGTACTCTTCATAACTAACACCTGATAGTTTCTCAATAATAGCTCCTAACAAGAAGAAGTTAACATCAGAGTACTTCCATTTTTCTAATGGCTCATAGGTTACATTATTTACGACATATTCAATACTTTGTTCTTTAGACATTGTTCCTGATAATTTTTCGCTTAAAAATAATCCAGAAGTCATTGATAACATTTGATCAATCGTTATATTTTCACTATTTGGAATATTTGGATAATAAGTCGATAACTTAGTATCTAGATCGATTTTTCCATCTTCTATTAAATTCATTAACATAATACTAGTTATTAATTTTTGAACTGACGCTATCATATAAGTACTTTCCAATGAATTAGAACTATATTCCAATGCTTTTCCATAGTTATTATGAAGAACGACTTTATTGTCTTTTATAGCAAGAATTGTTCCTGAAACACCGTACTGACTAATCGTTCCTTCTAATTCTTGTTGCAGTCCTTGGTATTTAGCATCCACTTTTGTAAATTCCATGGGGTTGGTTCTATATTTTATAGAGGAATCTTCTTCACTTGTTGATGTAGTTGTTTCTTCTTTACTAGAACTTTGAGTCGTGATTGTTGGTTCTGGTTTTAAAGGTTGGTTATTTTTACCAAATTGGGCAATCATAGGCAGTTCAAATTGCTTTTGTAATAAAGGATACCAATAGTAGATATTAAAACTGATACCACCACCAATTAGGATACCAATAAAAAACATCAACGCCGTTTTTCTTTTTTGGCTACGTAATTTTTTTCTAAAATAATTAACTGTCACTTTCGAGGGTTCTATGTGAGTCCACCTTCTTTTCCTAAAATTCTAAATAATTTTACCATAGAAATTTGAATAAAGTTAGTTTTTTCTCCTTCTTTATTTAGTTCTCATTTAAATAAACACACTATATATTCCAGCAATAAATATAGCTTCTTACTTCTTAGTATATAAAAAAGAGAGTAGCTTTACTCAGCTACTCTCTTTCACAATGATATTAATTCATTTTTTAAGTACACAGATTGTAAATAATAGAATAAACCTAACGTGATACTACTACCAATTAAAACATCTGTTGAAAAATGAGCCCCCATAATAATTCGGCTCAACATGACACAAACTATCCACCCATAGGCAGCTACAACAAGTAGTCGTCTATATGGTTTTAACTTTTCAATCCACAAAGGAAGTAACGTGATCCAAATCACTGTAGCGCTATTGGCTGAATGACCTGATGGAAACGACATAAACTCATTATCTGATGTAAAAGTTTGCATCAAATACCATGGTGTGAACTGGTCACTTGGATCCGCCATTGAACGATATCGTTGTCTTCCCCACACCATTTTTAATACAGTGATAATGAGAATTGGTAACAGTGATAAACAAATACCAATTTTGGCTATTTTACGGACTAATTGTTCTTGTTCAGGCTTCACCAAACTTGCTAAGAAATAAAATATTCCGATATAAACAATCATTAATATTATCATCATAATAGTTGATAAATCTAAATACATTTTATTTAACATAGCTGCCATTAAACCATTAAATACACCCAAAATTGCAAATAATATTTTCATCGGTACTTTTCTAGTTTGTTGCGTTCTGAAAAGAACACTAGCACTAAATAAACCAATAAAAGATAATACCAACTCACCAAATGACTCAAAGAACCATCCAAATGTGCTTTCAGGATTATATAAAGCTTCTGAAATTTGTAAATCAAAGACAGTCAATACAACTAACAATATGGTAAATACACCTAAAAATAGTTTGACTTCCTTTCTCATCTTTCTACACTCTGTTCTTTCTCATAAATTCGCCAATATCTGCTACACAATCTTCAGCTTGAGGATAATTTCCAATATGATCTAGGTAAGCATGTCCTAATCCATTGTAGTGTGTAAAGGTTGTCTCCACACCTAAATCATTTAATTTTTTCGCATAAGCTAAACTTTCAATTGTTAAAAAATCATGCTCACCTGAAGAAATAAACGTAACTGGTGAATCTTTTGATACATCCATATAAGGCGTTAAATATTTAGTCATTGGGTCTGCTTTGTCTCCCAATAAATCCGTTAACGAAGTCGTAGCTGAGCTGAACATTTCAAACCCTGGACGAATGTATTTGTCATGTGGTGGATAAATAGCAATATCATCCATTGTAAATTCAGTGTATTTGTCTTTAATCCCACCCATATTAACTGTTGGATAGAATAATAATTGACCACGAACTAAGTTTAGTTGATCTTCTAATGAGCGATTACTACAATACAGAGTCAGGTTTCCACCAGCACTATCTCCACCAACAAAAATATTTTTAGCGTCGCCTCCAAAACTCTCAGCTTCTTTTGCTATCCATTTTAAAACCGTATAGCAATCCTCATGCCCCGTTGGATACGGATTTTCTGGTGCTAAGCGATAATCTACTCCAACTGCAATCATATTAGTTGTTGTCACAAAAAGTTGCAAAGCATCTGCTACAACATCTGTACTACCTGCAAAGAACCCTCCTCCGTGAATGAAATAAAGAATAGGTGCATTAGGCATAGTTACATCTGATTTAAAAATACTCACTGGAATATCAAAGCCATCAGCTGCTTTCACTGTTCTATTGTCTCTTGTAAACCCTTTTGTAACAATCGGGGTACTATCAACGTTGTTAAAAATTTTTCTTAACCGTTGTACTGATTTAGGACTTGCATCCATTTTCATCATGCTTTTTGGCATAAACTTCATCAATAAAGCCATTTTTTTACTTGATTTGAGTAATCTTGGGTCAACAGCACCCTTATCATCACAATCAGGAATTGGTTTTACGATAATCTCAACGTCACGTCGCATTTCTGTGTATTGCTTATCTTTAATCGCTTTTACTAATTTTTCATCATACTGTCTACTCATCTTTACTCGCTCTTTTCTGATTTTAGTTTATAATTTTATAACAATTCTGCAGGAATTAAAATGTTAACTCTTCACGACCGCAGAATGGGTCAACTGGAGAAACGCCTTTAAAGTCACTACGTCCTAACATTTTATCTACAGTTGCTTTTATCACTGTTTCACTTGATGTGTAACTATTAATAACTGTTGAAACCATTGGCACATCTAGTAAGTGATACGGATTTCCGAAGCTGACAAATGCTGTTGGAACATCTTTTACAAACCACGGAATATCATTACCTAAGGCATCAAATGCTAGACGAATCGTTACTTCATTACTTGAAGCCCCAATATTTCCTACAATTAAAGCAGCATCAAATTGCTTACTAAACTCTGAAGTTGGTTGTTGCATATCTGCTAGGGAAGCCATCATCTCTTCACTAATGTCCCCTGCCATCATTTTAGCTGCATCAATATTTCCTAAACGATTTCTTAAAGTCACTTCAAATCCTTCTTTTTCTAAAGCTTCTTTAAGCGACTTAGTAAAGTCACTTTCAGCAACAATACTTCTCTCAATCACATTTAAGTATAATCTCTTATGCGTGGTTGGATTTAGAGGCAACATATTTTGGGTATCTTTCACTAAAGTAACAGCAGCATCGGCACATTCACTTGTCCAAGCTTTATGTTCTTCATTAGCTAAAGCTTTTGGTAATGATTCCACTGATGGAACTAATGTGTTATTGGCTTGTTTTTCTGGTAAGTTTAACGAAGCTTTTGTTGCTAAGATACGTGTAACAGCTTCATTTAAACGCTCTTCTGTAATAACACCTTCTTGATAACCTTTTAGCATATACTCAAAGTCTTCAGCTACACTCTTATTAAATAAGAACATGTCACATCCATTAGCAATTGCTGCTGGTACGGCATCTTTACGACTCATAAAACTTGTAAAACCAACCATTAACGTTGCATCTGTCACAATTAAGCCATTAAAGTCTAATTCTTCTCTTAATAAATTATTTAATAAAACTGGTGATAAACTACCTGGTGTGTATTGTTCTTCTCTTGTTGCATCTGGTTTGAGAGCTTTCACCATCTCTGGTTGTGCAATGTGGCCTACCATAACTGTTTGAGCATCTTCTTTAATTAGCTCTTGATACACACGACCATAAGTTTCACGCCACTCAGAAGCAGATAGACTATTGATACTTGTTAATAGATGTTGGTCTCTCTCATCCACGCCATCTCCTGGGAAATGCTTGATACTAACTGCTAGTCCTTCTTCAGCAGCACCTCTTAAATACCCTTTACTCATATTAATTACCTTATCTACATCGCTACCAAATGTTCTTAGGTTTGTAATGGGGTTTCTAAAGTTCATATCAATATCTACAATTGGTGCAAAAGACCAGTTAATCCCAACTGCTGCTCCTTGAGCACAACTTACTTTTCCTAATCGATAACCAAATTCTGCGTCATTTGTTGCAGCAACTCCCATTGGCATACCAAAATTAATCCCTTCAGCTACTGCTCCTTGACCGCCTGACTCAAGGTTAGCTGCGATTAACAGTGGAATTTTAGAATTATCTTGTAAATAACGATGGGTTGTCATTAACGATTCACCACTTGTTGGTCTAAACATAATGCCGCCAATTTGAATGTTTTTTGTTAAGTAGTCTAACGCTGCTTTTTCATCAGACATGCCAATCGTACAGAATAGCTGTCCTATTTTTTCTTCAAGTGTCATATTATTTAGTGTATTTGTCACCCAATCAATCCCTGTTTGATCTAAGTTAAATGGTGCTTTTTTTAAATTTATCATCGTTAATTACTCTCCTTCATTAAAATAGTTTGTTTATCTTGGTAATCATCCATTGTTAATTCAATAACGATATAACCTACAATCCCAGACATGATAATAGCTGTTATTACTTTAACGCTAAAACCAATATAGTGATTAATAGTGTTAACACCAAGACTTTGTGGTAATACAATAAAAAATAAATAGGAAAAAACAACAGTAAATATTGTTAATATAGCGCTTCGTAAACCATTGTGATGGGGAAATAGTCGATTAAAAATACTTTTTTGGCGATGAGACACATCCACACTCGATTTATTAATTGATTTTGGAATATTTATAAATCCAGCCGCAGGACAAGCAATCGCTAGAATAATTAGACCAATCATTAAGTCTGTAGAAATCGTCTCAAATGTCACAGCACCTGTGTGCTTACGAAAGTTAACAATATAGAATAGGCCATTAATGATAATATTAATAATAATAAAATCGGTCATTAATTTTTTAAATTTAAATTTACTCGTTGTCATCTTACATTCACCTTTCTGCTTTCACTTTAAAAGCAGCATTGACCTTACATTAACTGGTCGTTATGATCCATTATCCGAATATTATATTTTTTTCGATACTGAATCGGTGTATCATGATAAACCTGTTTAAAATGACGTATCAATGCTTTAGAGCTTGGAAATCCATGTCTTTGACTAATTAATTCAAGAGTATTATTGCCTTTAATAATTTCTGGAAACGCTCGGTAAAGGCGATAATCAGTTAAATAAGTTAAAAAAGTACGTCCAAAATTATCTTTAAATAAGCGAGAAAAATGTTCTCTTGAGAAATTAAAATGAGATGAAACATCTTCTAGACTCAATTTTTCATTGTAATGAGCATGAATATAATCAAGAATCTCCTGATTTAGCTGATTCGAAATAGCTATATTAATTTCTTCCTCACTATCTACTAAATGATGCGTACACAGAATATGGAATAGTGCTAACAGTTCTGATTGAATTCTTAAATAAGAAAATGGTTCCTTTGATTGATGATCAGCTAAAATCGATAAAAATATCTTTTCTAATTTAGGATAAGTTGTTTTAGTTTTTTCTAAATCAAAAACTAAACTATCAATACCTGGTAAATAATTTTTGACGAAATCATAGGAAATAATAAAACAGATAATATCAAAACCAGGGCTGAACTCGCCCTTCAATTCATGGATTTCTCCTGAATTGACAATAAAAAAGGTTCCATCTTGATAATTTTTAGTTTCTTGATTTTTCCTCAATGACAAATTACCTTTCACTACAAAAGTTACTTCTAACTCTTTATGCCAATGCATGGGAACAAAACTAACAGAAGATTCAGCCGTTATCATTTCTTTAATTTGTGAATAAATTAATGGGTTATTTTCTGAAAAATGTAACACTCTCATAGGTAAATCACGATCCATTTGTACAAATTCAAACGTTGTTTTTTCCATCTCTTATAACACTCGCTTCCTAATTTTTCTTCTTTATTCTATCTTACCCCTTTCTTGTTTATATATCTTGCTTTTATTATAAAATTAAACCGCTTACAAATGGTGTTGATAATTATCTCGATAATGGTCAAATATTGATATAAAGAAAAACAGACCCATTTCAATGAATGAGTCTGTTTCATTAAGCTATTAAAGATAATTAATTATTTCGATTTAATAAGGTTGATGTGACATCAAATAGAATATCTCTTTCCTGGCTAGCAGGAAGTTTTTTGATTCCTGATAAAGCACGATCCGTAAATCGTTCTGCGATAGCTTCTGCTTTTTCAATTCCTCTATATTGTGTAATCAGCTGTTGTACTTCTTTAATATCATCATTTGTCAGTTCTGTTTTCTTCTCTAAATAAGGAAGAAATTCATTTTGGTTACCTTCCATTGCCAAAATAAGTGGTAAGGTATAGTAACCATTTTTCATATCTTCAAAAACAGGTTTTTGCATGTCCGATTCTGTTGCTTTATAGTCAAGAACATCATCCATGATTTGAAAAGCCATTCCAATATTGTAACCAATTCTTTTAGCTGCTAATTGCGTTGTTTTAGAACAACCAGCAAAATGCGCACCTTCATAACAAGAAAACTCAAATAACTGAGCCGTTTTTCCTTTTATATGTTGGAAATATTGTTTCATCGTAATGTTCGTATTGTATCTTAAATTCATTTGGTCTAATTCACCAACTAAAATACGTTTCATACTATTAGCATTCATCTCAATCGTTCTAAAACTTTTTGTAGAAGTTGCTAATAAATGGAAATACACAGTAAATAAAAAATCTCCTGTATAAACAGCAATATCTTGACCATACATAGCTTGGATTGATGGCATACCTCTTCTCATAGGAGAATCATCAATGATGTCATCATGAATCAATGTAGCTACATGTAATATTTCCAAAGAAGCTGCCATACGGTGAGCTCTTTTTGTTTCAATCTCTTCACCTAATCTTGAGAACAACAAAAAATAAGCAGGACGTAATAATTTACCGCCAGCTTCAAAGAACAACTGCAATGCTTGAGTGATATCTTTATTTCTAATTTTCACGGATTTTTCCATGACTTTTTTTGTTTCTAATAATTCTTTTTGGATAGTGGGATATTTTTCCCAAAGTGGATGTAATGCCATTATTGGCCTCCTAGACAAATAATCATAGCTTCAATTTAGCTTATTAAGCGTGGACTGTCAATTTTAAATCATTGAAAATTCCTACTATAACAGTATAATAAACACTGAAAGAAAAGTGAAGGGAAGAATAGTAAGTGACTTTTAAAATTTTTGCTGAATTAGTTGAGTTAAAAGCTAAAACAGCCAGTATATTCCCATTTCTTATGGGATTTCTTTACTCATGGTATCATTACAACCAAATTTATTGGGGAAATATGCTCATCTTTTTTATTTCAATGGTTCTTTTTAACATGGCTGTTGATATTATGGATAACTACATGGATTATCATAATGCCACAGATGTTCATGATTACAAACATGAAACAAATATTATCGGCAGAGAAAATTTATCCTTATCTCTAGTTCGAAATATGATGTGGGCTTTTATTATTATTTCTGCTCTTATGGGAATTTACCTTGCTTCTCAAACCAGCTGGGTTATTCTTTGGTTAGGAATGTTTAGCTACGCTATGGGGATTTTTTACTCAGCAGGCCCTAAACCTTTATCAAGTCTTCCAGTTGGAGAAGTAACATCTGGTGTCACGATGGGGGTTATTATTCCTTTAATTTGTGTTTATTTAAATATTTATGACATTGTTCCTTTTGACTGGCATTTAATTGGTAGTGTCACAATGATGTCTCTACCTGCTGCTTTTTCGATTGCCAACTTAATGTTAGCTAATAATACCTGTGACGTTGAGGAAGATATTTTAAACAATCGTCATACCTTAGTTTCTTATATTGGTAAAAAAAGAGCTGTTAAACTATTTCAATTTTTAGTTATCGCTACTTTTGTAGCTGCAACAGTTAGTGTCATTTTAAAAATTGTGCCACTAACACTCCTATTATTATGGTTAATTTTTCCAAAAATCTGGCAAAACACAAAAGCTTATAGTAAAGAACAAATTAAACTTAAAACATTTCCACTAGCTATTAAAAATTTAGCCATGGTTGTTTCTGTTCAAGTGGTTTTATTCTTTATTGGTGTATTATTCCATTTATAATTTTTAAGTCTATTTTCTGATTAGAAAATAGACTTTTTTTATACAATTTAGGTATAATAAGAGTTAACATCATAAAGGAGGTTGATTCTTATGACAAGTACTTACTGGCATCAATCTGAAACTCTTATTAATGATATTTTACCAATTATTTTTTTAATTTCAGGTTTCTTACTGTTTATTTTAGTAGGTGTCTGGTTATCACATTCAAATAAAAAAGTTGGGATAGGTATTCTGACTATTATTGGTTTAAATCTGTTTATTTTTTCTGCTACAATGATTTATTCTAAAGATTTCAGAAAATTAACCTCACATATTACTAGTAAAAACAGAGATTACGAGGTAACTACTTTAAATAAAACTAATTTCTCTAATCAAGGTATGAGTGGCTATTCAATAGAAGATGTTGAGACAACCTCTAAACTCCCCTTCTATACAAAAGAAAATTCCATTGATACTAGTAATTGGCAGTATCTAGGGAAGGATGAACATCTCTATTTTCTTGAAAAGGAAAGTATTATTTATAATGTTCCCATCAACAAAGAAATAGTCATTTTTAAACCTAATCTAGAGAAAGAAGTTATTATTAATGAGTCTTATGCTACAATTAATGATAAATCTTTTGTAACGCTAGGATTCAAGCAACAAGTTGGTCCTGCCATTACTCACATTGAAATTACAGACAAATTAAAAGATCAAACCTTTAACAATCACAATCTAACAGTAAAATTAATTCAATACTAATGAAAGAGGTAAGTTTATTTTGAAAAATAAAATCGCTGAAGCAATTGTTTTAAGAAAAAAAGATAAATTAATCGAATCTAATCAATTATTACTTCAATTGTATAAAGATTATCCTGAAGACTCTTATCTAAATTATCAAATTGCTTGGAGTTTCGATACTTTAGGTGAGGAAAGCGCTGCTGTTCCTTATTACGAAAAAGCAATTGCTGGAAATTTAACATCAAAAGATTTACAAAATGCTTATTTAGGTTTAGGTAGCACACTAAGAACATTAGGTCGTTATAAAGATTCTGAGATTATTTTAAGAAAAGGCATGAGTCTTTTCCCAGAAAATAATGGATTAAAATCATTTTATGCGATGACCTTATATAATCTTAATCAACATCAACAAGCAATGGAGGTTTTATTAACTCTCTTAGCTACGACAAGTAGTGACCGTCATATTAATGACTATAAAAAAGCTATTCTTTTTTATGCTGATAAATTAGATGATGTTTGGTCTTAATAATTCCTTATAAAAAACTTCTTAATTTAATACAATTTCGCCATACTTTTTACATAACTAGTTGTTATTATCTATGTATACCAACAAAACAACCCTAACAAAAAACTTTTTCATTTTATTTACTCCTCCAAAGTAGATAGAACAACTCCTTTTTAACGACTAGCTGATGACTAGTCGTTTTTTTTTATGACGAAAATGTAAGAGCTATCAATTATTAGCGTAAGCTGTGAATGCTATACTAAGTATATAAATCAAATACAGTTAAAAAGGAAGATAGATATGTTAACTATTACTCAAAAATTCATGTTACTTGGTATGAAACAAAACAAATATTTCGGAACAAATAGCCACATTAGGCTTGCTCTTGTAACAGCTAGCCTAATGGACTTAGAATTAAATAAAATTATAGAAATCAAAGATAATAAGGTTTCAGTTATTCATGAATTACCATCAGGATTAGATTACTTAATGACTCTATATCAATTTATTGCTAAGAAAGATAGTATGAAACTAACTCATATTTCTCAAGCTTTTACTTTTAAAAACAAAGATTTCAAACAATTAAAAAAAGACGTTGAGAACTCTTTAACTGATAAATGCTCACTAAAAGAATCCGTCATTGAAGAAATGAGAGATGAATTTTTATCAGATTCAATACGTGATGAAACGATTATCTTAGCTGTGTTATTGCATAAAACAAGACAACTTAAAATGTATTTTTCAAAACATGAAGTGTCATCCATCAAAGACACCATTAAACAACTAAAAAAAGAAAACAGTAATAAAATACTCACTCAAATGATAAACAACATCGATGCTTTAAATGTTGTGATTGTTTCTAGTGTGATGTAAAAAAAGGTGCCATGGTAGGCATCTTTTTTATTATGATAATTATTTAAATCAATCCTTTAAATTTTGTATCTAAAAGAGACTCAAAGTGAGTAACTGAAAAATCTATCTCGCCTATTACTTCACTTTCAATATAAAAATAATATTTATTGCCGTATTCAAAACTGAGACAATATTCTTTAAAAGGAGTTAACTTTTCAATTTCAAACTGTCGAAGTTCTTTAAAAGGGATAAAAGCTATTTGGTTTGCTTGATCCTTTGCTAAATAATCATATAGCACTAACTCTTTATCAGTCACAATTAATAAATACGGTTTTCTACTAAAGTAAGTCCACATTGACGCTCTGCTACCTCTTAATTGTAATGTTGGACGCCAGCTCTTCTCAGCCATAAAGTAATTAGAATCTGGCTTTACACCAATACTTCTCAAAAATACTTCAATACCATAAATCGATTCCATATCCCTTATATCTGCTTGATTTCTGTCAAACATGTTACGAACCATATCTAATGTTAGCTAAAGAAATCAGTTCTTTTAGTAATCTTGTTTGATTATCAGATAGTACAATTCCATCTTCTCTCATTGCTTTAGATATTGCTAAATTCATTTGGCTCATCACTAGTGGTCTAGAAATACCATTTTGTGATATATCAGCCTTATAGTTTAGTAACACGTTCTGTAATAACTGACTATTTGGTGTACTTTCTAACTCCTTTAACAGTTCAGTGATAAGCTCAATGGAAACAATCTTTCGTTCTTTCCCACCTGTAAACCATTTTAATTCTCCCATAACACTTACTCCTTTTTATAACTATATATTTAGTTTCTTATTTTTCTTTAAGTAACCTAAAATAAATAGTGTCACTTTAATCCTTTTTATTATTTATCTAATAAACGTTGTTAATTAGCCTAATTACTCAGAAAATTTCATTTCTTTTGTGCTGATTCTAGTCTGTACACTAATACCTATGTTCTTGTCTATAAGTATCTGGACAGGATACACACTAAGTGACTAGACTGAATCTACTATATCGATTTCTTGGAATCTCTATATACTTATTTTTTTATTCTATATTATTTTTAAATACAATTAAAAATAATTGGTAGGATCGAGCAGCTCAAATAAAAAATAAGACCATGTATCTTTAATATTAGATTCAAACTTCTCTTTTCGCACAAGATATTTGTATGAAGCGACTATTGTCGCTGTTACTAAACCTAAAATAAAATATGTTGGAATTAATAATAAAATAATTTTTAACAAAGTTGGTAATATCCATTCTCCTTAAATAACTTTTTTTATTATCATATCATGAAAAGGCATTTCATAATAACATCAGTTAAATTAAATAAAGCTCTCAGAAATTCTGAGAGCTTTATCCTTATTGTCTAATATCAATCCACTTCGCTTCTGAGTCACTTAAGTCTTCAGGGTTAGAATAATTAAAAACTGGTAGTAACATTTTATCTAATTGATCATCATCTATAAAATAACCAAAATGAATCACTCGTTTTTCTTTTCCTTTAATAGTTGGCATTCTATAATACCCTGTCCCTTCACCATGAGAATCAAGATAATCGACTTCCCCTGAGTAAGATTCAAAATCGACACCTTCTCCTACTATCCTATTTGGTACAAAATAATTTCCTTCTGTTTTTACCAATTGAGGACTATTTTGCATAGATAAATCGACAAGGTCTGAGTTTCCTTTGTTATCAATAGTTGCTGTCACATAAACAAATTTAGGAGTTACTCTTTTTTCTCCCACTATTTCATCAACAGTTGTCCCACCATTTCCATCTCTAATGATTTGTTGTGTATAAGATTGTAAAACTAAATCTTCTGATAAAAGCTGTTTTTCTTTCATCCTTTCAATAGGGTACTCATGGAAATTAGTTGCATCAAATTCTTTAATATTATTCAATACTTCCACTTTATCAACCGTAAAATCAAATGCTAACTCATCTAACGGATTAGCTTCAACGCTTTCTCCAATTTTATAGATATTAGGACTATCTATCGCCAGTTTAGTATTTGCTAAGCCATCGTCTACTGGCTCATTTTCTAACTCTTTTTTATACGTTTCATAATCAATTGAGAAAGTCGCTTTCTCTTTATCTGTTTCTTTTAATGAGATATTCGACATCACTTTTTCTAAATCATTATTAGGAACATCATTTCCTACATAAGCTTCAACAACATAACCTTCTTTTTCAAAGAACAGGTAAACAATACGAGCAAAGCCCCCTTCTTGGTTCACGTTAAACCCTTCTTTATGAATCAAATACCCTTTATTATCACCATAAGTCACTTCTTGATAATCTTTAGTATTTAGTTCTGTAAAATCTGCTTGATCTTTTACTTTCCATAAAACAAATGAAAAGCCACCCATGTTCGGAGTATCACGATAGCTATATTTACCACTCTCCTCGTCTCCTATCACATTATCTGGCAAATAACCTAAGTTTAATTTGTAAAAGACAGAGTCATTGGTAGAGCTACCCTTAACTGACATAGTTAATTTGTATTCTTTTTGAGTCACATACCATTGATAGATTTCATTAGCAGTAACTATGGTTGTTGGGATAACAATCATAAAAATAGCTGCTGCAACCAGTATTCTTTTAGTCGTCCATTTCGATTTTTTGTCTTCATCAAGCGATGATAGAAATTTTTCTTTACGATTTGTATATGTTTGAGAAAATTCGTGGTTCTCGCGTTCCGTATTAAATTCTTCATTAGCAATTTGCTCTGCTATTTTTTGCTCAATCTCATTTTGCTTCTTCATGATTTTTTCCTCCTAAAATAGATTTTAGTTTCAATCGCGCTCGTTCATATTGTTTTCGTACAGTATCTTCCCTAGAAAACAATATGTCTGCCGTTTCTTTAAAAGATAACCCATAAAAAACTCGATACATAAAAACTTGGCGATAAGGTTCTTTTAATTCATCAACCAATTCTTCCACCAACTCTTCTGTCATTAATTGTTCATCCATATTAGAATCAAATAAATGAGTGTTTTCAGTATCTTGGTAATCTTTCAAATATTTTATTTGAGTTGTATTTCGTCGGTATAAATCAATGGCTTTATTTTTAGTTATCCTTAAAATATATTGTGTTAAATGACTCTCATCAAAGTCTCGCCAGATTTTTTTATCTTCATACAATTGTTCAAAAATATCCTGTGTGATGTCTTCTGCTTGTTCCTTTTGTTGAAGAACTCTGTAAGCACAGTAATAAATTCGCTGTTCATAAGTGTCATACAGTTTTTCAAACAATACACGCTCTTCAGTTTTCTTTTTCATCAACTCACCTCTTTTTCTCTTGTTACTCTATATAACGTTTCATAATTCATAAACGTGACACTTTTTTATTTATTTTATCAAATAAACTAAAAAAGCCCTCAGATTTTCTGAGAGCTTAATCGATTTACCATAATTATTAGTTACCTTTTTAACTAAAAAGGTTGTAACATAAGAATTTCTCACGTCACAACCTACTTATATCATTTATTAGTTATTTGTTACATACTCATCAATCATCGTTAAATAGTTAGCTTTTTCTTCATCTGAAATCCAAGCAATTTCAAATGAATTTTTAGCTAGTTGAACGATTTGTTCTTTTGTCATGTCGTATTTAGTTGCTAAAGCAAATAAATCATCTGATACATAACTTTGGAAATAAGCTGGATCATCTGAGTTAACTGTCACTTTAACACCTTGTTCTAGTAACTCGATAATTTCTTTTCCTTTCATATCATCTACAACAAATCCATTAGATACTGGACAGCTTGTTAATCCAATGTTGTGCTCATTCACATAATCAACTAATTTTTGATCTTCTACAATATTAGTTCCGTGATCAATACGATCAACCTTAATATCTTCAATAACTTGTCTAATGTGCTCAATTGAGTTTTCTTGATCAATATCACAATGCATCGTTAATTTTAATCCAGCTTCACGTGCTTTAGCAAATACAGAAGCAAATTTACTTGGTGGATTACCTTTTTCATCTGAATCTAATCCTACAGCGATAAATTTATCTTTGTATGGTAAAGCTTGTGCTAATGTTTCTTCTGCTGATTCAGCACTCATATCACGTAAGAAACACATAATTAAATCGGCACTAATACCATATTTGTCACTTTCTGATACAGCTCGGTAGTAACCATTTATTACTGTTTCAAAAGAAACGCCTCTTGTTGTGTGAGCTTGAGGGTCAAAAAATAATTCAGCTCTTTTAATTCCTTGTTTTTGAGCATTTTTTAAATACGCCGTTGCCAAAGCATAAAAATCTTCTTCATCTTGTAACACATTCATAGCTGGGTAATAAATATTTAAAAATGATGGTAGTGAATCAAATTGATACGACGCTTGGACTTCTTCAATTGTTGTTTGACCAATATCTACCTTATTTTTTTGTGCTAATGCTAATTTTAAATCTGGTTCTAATGTTCCTTCTAAGTGTAAATGTAGCTCGGCTTTTGGTAATCCCTTAATAAAATCTAAAGTAACCTCTGTTGTCATAATGATTTCCCTTTTATTTGTTTATTCAACAACAATATACCATCTTTTTAAGTTTAAACAAGCTTTTAACACTTTAAAAGCGAATTATAAAGTTTTTTTATATTTAAATATTCGTTATTAGTAACGAACATTCGCTTTTAACTACAAAAAGGAGAATCCTATCTTAATAATTCCTTAATTAAAAATTCTTATTTTTATACAATTTCATCATAGTTTTAACATATCTAAAAGCTATTATATACATATACCAACAAAACAACCCTAACAAACTTTTCATTTTATTTACTCCTCCAAAGTAGATAAAACAACTCCTTTTTGAGGCTGTGACATAAGTCTCTGAATAAAACAAAAAAGCAATCAAATTTATGAGTAAAATTCATTTATTTGATTGCTTTTTTTAGTTAAAATAAAAACGTACAGGTGGCCCCCTGTACGTTAAGTCAT